>JBJYXV010000059.1:0-2041 GCA_046260155.1 Anaerolineales bacterium | reverse complement strand
CACTCTTCCTGTTTATTGCGCTCTACTGGCTCTCGGTCAGTATCAGCGAGTATCTGGATCCCAGAACGCGCGTCCAGCGGGTTGGCGCATAAGGAAGGCATATCGATGAACAACACAATCCTTCAAGCTCAAAATTTGAAAGCCTTTTACATCCTGGATGTTCACGGAACCCAAAAAGTGGTCCAGGCTGTCAACGATGTCAACCTGGAGATACGCGAGAACGAGGTTTACGGCATCGCCGGTGAAAGCGGCTGTGGTAAGACCACCCTGCTGAAAGCGCTGTATGGTTCATTTGATCCGCCGCTACGGCATATTGACGGCAAAATCAACTATATGATCGATGGTGAAGCAGTTGATGTCACCTCCCTGGATCCCAAAACGCTGCGCAAGCTGCGTTGGGATTATATCTCCTACGTGCCCCAGGGTTCCATGAGCGTCATGAATCCTGTAAAAAAAGTAAAAGACACCTACCAAGATTTCATCGAAAGTCACGGCATCGGCCAATCAAAAGACGAAGCCCTGGAACTCGCCAAGGCGCATATTATCGAGTTAGGATTGCCCAGAAACATCCTGGATTCCTATCCCCACCAGCTATCTGGCGGCATGCGCCAGCGAGTCACGATTGCCCTGGCGGCATTACTGAAACCGCGCATCATGATCGGGGACGAACCGACCACCGCGTTGGATGTGGTTGTGCAGAGAGGCGTGGTTCAGCTTCTCAAAGACATTCAAAAGAATTTCGAAAACACCATTATCCTGGTAACCCACGATATGGGCGTGCATGCCAATATTGCCGACCGGATCGGGATCATGTATGCTGGTAAGTTTGTCGAAGAAGCTGACACATACACCATCTTCGGGGATCCGCAGCATCCCTATACAAAATTCCTGATCGATTCCCTGCCAAAATTTGGGGATAAAACGACTAGGGAAAGCGCACCTGGCAGCCCGCCAGATCTGGCGAACTTACCCAGCGGCTGCCCCTTCCACCCCAGGTGCCCTTACACAGTTGAACAATGCATGCAGCAAATGCCAGATCTGATTCAGATCAGCGATCATCATAAGGTCGCTTGCTGGTTGGTTACAGGTGAAGAACATGGATAAACTTCTTGAAGTCAAACAACTGACCAAGGTTTTCTCCCTAGGGAATATGCTCTCGAGGGTACGTATCACTGCAGTAGATAATGTCTCATTTGATATCAAACCCGCCGAGATCTTTGCCCTGGCCGGTGAAAGTGGCTGTGGAAAATCAACCACCGCCAAGATGATTTTAGGTTTTGAGGAACCCACCAGCGGCCAGATCATTCACCAGGGTGACCATGAGAGAAATACACGGAAAGTTTGGAAAACAGAGGGCATCCAGGCTATTTTTCAGGATCCTTTCAGCACCTTCAATCCTTTGAGGCTGGTGGATCGCTATTTCTTTGAGACCGTTAACAATTACAAACTCGCCAAAACAAAGGAAGAAGCCATTGAATTGATCGATCAAAAGCTAAAGTTAATTGGTCTTTCTTATGCTGAGTTTGCCGGCAAGTATCCCAGCGAGTTTTCAGGCGGCCAGCTGCAGCGCATTTCCATCGCCCGGGCGCTGCTGACAGACCCGACCCTGCTGATCGCTGATGAACCCGTGTCGATGGTCGACGCCTCCTTGCGGATGTCAATCGTGAACTTGTTCAAAGAGCTGACAGACGAATTTGGTGTCAGCGTTTTGTACATCACCCATGACCTGGCCACTGCATACTATATGTGTGACCGCATCGCCATCATGTTCAGGGGCAATATCGTTGAAATTGGACCGGTGGAACAGGTCTTGATGGAACCCAGCCATCCTTACACCCAACTGCTGCGCGAATCGATCCCCGAAGCTGATCCAACCAGGCGTTGGAGTGAGAGGATCAACCTATCCGAGCTGGAAACCGAAGAATACCTGCGCGTGGGGTGTAAATTTGCCGGTAGATGCCCCAAGGTGATGGAGCATTGCAAGACCGAGGTACCCCCTTATATTCAAGTTGGTGATGCACAGGTCAAATGTTTTCTATAT
>JBJYXV010000058.1:0-1506 GCA_046260155.1 Anaerolineales bacterium | reverse complement strand
GAATATGATGACGGAACTGACACTCGGCTTGCAGGCTGTTCTGCGGGTCGGGCGCCTGATGGATGAGGGTAAGTCCACGCCTGAGATGGTCTCACTGGTCAAACGCAATTCCTGCGGCAAGGCGCTCGAGATCGCCCGAATGGCGCGCGATATGCATGGCGGCAACGGCATCGCGGACGAGTATCACGTCATTCGCCATATGATGAACCTGGAAGCAGTCAACACCTATGAGGGCACACACGATATCCATGCGCTGATCCTGGGGCGCGCGCAGACCGGCATCCAGGCGTTTTCTGCGTGATGTACACAATCAGCGTCGATCGGGGCCTGGCGTTTATCCTGGAACAGCAGATGGCATGATCCCCATTGTTTGATGATTTACCAATATGGGCCAGGCTGGAATCCTTTGGCTGCGGGAGGGCTGGATGAACTGGTAAAAGACTTCATCTTCCACCGGTTCCGGCAAGTCGAGAATGGTAGCTGGAATGGGATTTACCTTTTGCTGACCGCCTGCGATGATTATTTTCTCGAAGAGGATATCGAGGACATTTTCCCAGGTATAACGCGCGGCGATGAAGGGAGCCACCTGACGGATTGTCTGGGTCATTTCAGGGTGATCGCAAAAGTTTTCGATCGTCAGGACAAGTTCGGTGGCGTGCTCGGTATCCAGCGCAATGGCACCTACGCCATCTGCAGAATAGGTCTCTCCCGTTGGCCCTGTAAACACCACGCCTCCAGCAGCCATTGCTTCCAATCCCACCAGTCCGAATGGTTCGTGTTTGCTGTTAGCCAAGACGAAATCTGCAGCTGCGTAGAAAACACGCAGCGTAGATTGTGACATGTCGAAATTCAGGTTATAAACATCCGCTGGCCCAGCAGCATCAATCGCTTCCAATGCTTCACACCAGGAATCCGGATGACCGTTCACACTTCGGACTACCAAACCCAACTCACGCGCATGCTTCAAGACCTCGTACCCATGAGCTTCAATCCCACCTCGGCAGAGAAAACGGATATTTTTCCCGTTTTGTTTGAGCATTGCAGCAGCTTCAATCGCTGACCACCAACACTTATCAGGATCATACCGGCCTACCTTGAATAATAAGATGGATCCGTCGGTGGCCAGCCTCTCACGCACCTGGTTGACAGCCAATTCAGATACCGGCTGGAGCAGGTCTGAAGGGATCCCGTTTGGAATAATCAGCGGATCAAAGCCATAGGTTCGCATTATTTGCTTCATATAGCGACTGACCGTGGTGAGTGTCCCCACGAAATTCAAGCGGTCCCAATCAATCCGGTCAAAGCCCTTGGTATTATTCGCATTCCATAATAAGATCGAATTCTGACGCAGCCCGGCGATATGGAGTTGATCACTTAGCTGGATCAGCGCATTGGCGGTATGCCATTCCTCAGCTAAAACTACCAGATGCCGTCCACTCGCAATCGCTGGGCGGGCAATCTCTTCGACGATGAAAGGAGGGGTTGAATTCGAAAAATCAGTTAACT
>JBJYXV010000057.1:1480-7728 GCA_046260155.1 Anaerolineales bacterium | reverse complement strand
CCTACTGCTGCCACCCGTAGGTGTCTGGCCCGTGTTTCAGTGCCAGTGTGGGGGGCCACCCTCTCAGGCCCCCTACCCGTCTTTGCCTTGGTAGGCCGTTACCTTACCAACTAGCTGATGGGACGCAGGCCCCTCCCGAAGTGGATTGCTCCTTTCGTCGTACAGCCTCTAACCAGTACGACCACATGGGGTATTAGCAGTCCTTTCGAACTGTTATCCCCCGCTTCGGGGCAGGTCACCAACGCGTTACTCACCCGTTCGCCACTAGGAGTAAAAACCGAAGTAAGTACTCCCCGTTCGACTTGCATGTATTAGGCACGCCGCCAGCGTTCATCCTGAGCCAGGATCAAACTCTCCGCAAAAAAAAAGCATCTAAAAAGATGCGTGCTTACTTGTTCACACTTATCCCGTTCTTTCTCAGGTACTTCCTATCACTCTTCAGTTGTTAAGGTACTGTCCGTTAAGGCGGAAGGCATTTTATCAGCCGGATGAACCCTTGTCAAGGGGCAAACATGCCAAACCACCGATGACCATTAGCGGACACCGGCGCCTGGATGGATAAAATACCTGCCCGTCTATCACGTATTCAGATTTTATCGATCTTCCCTTTGATGGGTGAGATCCTGTGTTACTTAATTGTATAAATTATAAGCCCAATCAGTTAGATGTCAAGCGATCATTTTCCAACGGATGGCAAAATAATGAAAAATGGATTGGGGATAAAGAAAATCCAGCTCTTTAAATCGAGGTCTGGGAATTCAGGTAGTGGAGCGCGGTTAAAGTGAAAATTGCAGCCCCAAGCGGAAAGCAGTCCTCGTTGATATCAAACCTGGCATCGTGGTGCCGGCGTGGATCGCTTTCGATTTTACAGCCCAGATAGAACATGGCACCGGGAATATCGCGGATAAAGTAACCGAAGTCCTCCGCGCCCATATCTGGATTTGGTTTCACAATTTTATCCAAGCCAACCAGGTCGCCAATCACCTCTCTCAGGACGGCGATAACTTGTGGATGATTGTTCATCGGAGGGTAGCCGTCCACGATGTTCAATTCATAATTACCCCCCATGGTTCTGGCGATTTCCATCGCTCTCTGGATCTCGGTGTGCATCTGTTCCTGGATCTTGGGATTGAGATAGCGAAGCGTCCCGGTAAGACTCACCTCCCCGGGGATCACATTGTCGATCTGGCCACCGTGGATCGATCCAATGCTGATTACCGCGGGCTCGAATGGCTGCAATCTTCGCGAGACGATATTGTGAATTGCCAGGATGACATGCCCGCTGATGAAGATGGGATCGATCACTTTTTGAGGTGTGGATCCATGCCCGCCCTTCCCAATCACTTTCGCATAAAAAGTATCCACTCCAGCACCGGCAAACTTATCCAGCTCGATCTCACCTGTGGTGATGCTGGCAGCGACATGCAGCGCAAGTGCATAGTCAACCCCTTCTATGGCGCCATCCTCGATCATCCTGGGGGCACCGCTCAGGCCTTCATCATCGTCGCTTTCTTCGGAGGGTTGGAATAAGAAGCGAACAGTCCCAGAAAATTGTTCGCCTGCCAGCACCTTGGCTGTACCCAGTGCAATGGCCATATGGGCATCATGACCGCAGGCGTGCATCACGCCATCATTTCTCGATTTATAGGGCACATCGTTGGCTTCCTGGATGGGCAGTGCATCCATATCGGCGCGGATGGCGACCATGGGTTTACCTGATCCAAAATCTGCTACTACTCCAGTCTTGCCAACACCAGTGCGTACCTTGTAGCCCCAGCCCTTCAATAATTCAGCGATTTTTGCTGCAGTACGGAGTTCCTGGAAACCCAGCTCGGGATGCATATGAAAATCCCGCCGCCAGGCAACCATCTGCGAAGAGAGTGCTTCTGTTTTTGCCAGCATACTTCATCCTTTAGTCGTTTGAACACTTTCCAGGTGTTTTGCGAGGAAATGAACGAGCTGCATCTTTGACTTCACCTGGTTATCCATTTTTAGAAAGCCGTGACCTTCATCAGGATACAGGATATACTCACATTCTTTTCCTAATGCGGTTAATTCTTGATGTGCCTGTGTGGATTCACCGGGTGGACAGCGCACATCATGAGCGCCGCAAATTAATTGAACCGGGGCTTGAATGCGGTCCAGGAAGAAAAACGGGGAGCGGTCATGCCAGAGCTGGTGGTTTGACTGCGGATCGCCGAAGTTCTCACGGTCCCAATGCTGCAGATCTTGCCGGGCGACAGCATGACTGGTGAACCAGTTCAAGAACGGCACCACTGCTGAACCAGCTGCCCACAGGTCAGGGTATTGAGTCAGGCAGGTCATGGTCAGGTACCCACCCCAACTCCTGCCGGTGACGGCAATTTTTTCACCCGCAGCGATCCCTTGCTGGCGGAGATAGTCTGCGCCAGCGGCGACATCCGCCGTATCCACGCCGCCAAAGTCAAAGCGGCTCGCCAACTGCCACTCACGCCCATAACCAGTAGAACCGCGATAATTCGGTGCCAGCACCACCCAGCCACGGCTAACCATGTGCTGGACCAGCGGGTCCCAGGTAAATTGGGTTAACCAATTGGGACCTCCATGTACATAAAGCACCGCAGGCGGCAGGGCTTGATTTTCGACAGGTTTGTACAGCAGGGCGGGAACCTGTGTACCATCCAGGCTGGGATAATTCACTTCTTCAGGCATCGCCAGGCCGGCCTGGTTTATTGATCCTGGCAGGGAATGGGTGATCTGCCTGAAGGTGTGGTCCTCCAGGGAGAAAATCCACAGGTCATCTGGATGGCGAGGATTGTCGTAAACAAAGAAGATCTGGTGGTTCGGAGATGAGAATTTGGGTGTGTAGATCACACCGGGTTCAATCTCGAAGGTGGAAACTGTCCCTGAGATGATATCCATCAGGGCCAGTTTCGATTTCGGCCCGAGATTGAGCGTATAAGTCAAGACTCCATCATGAGACCAATCGGGGCGTTCTTTTTCACCCTGACCAGAAGTCATCCAAGTGACGGCGCTGGTGAGAAGATCAAAGATTCCGATTTCAAACTGCCCGTTGGTGTTGGATGAAAAGGCGAGGGATTTGCCATCCGGTGCCCAACAGGCATCTTTTGCACAAATTGGTTCTCCATCGATGGTAATTGGAAAAGAGGACCCCTCCGCCAGTGAAACAAGATAAATCCAATGATCTTGCGCCTGACCTTCCACGACCACGGCTAAGTACTTCCCATCCGGTGACCAGAACACCTCCCAATCCGGGCGTGGTTGGTCAAGCACTAACTGGGCTTGTCCCCCAACGGAAGGCATGAGATATGTTTTAAAGTGACCGGAGCGGTTCGAGCTAAAAGCGATCTTTTCACCATCGGGGGACCAGGCAAAACCTGGCATGATGGCGTGCGGCGTGTCGGGGGTAAGGTTGTACTGCTGGCCAGTCCCCAGGTCGAAGACGAAAATATCAAAATTTTCGCTGCCGTCCCAATCGAGTACGTAGGCGAGGCGCTGTCCATCGGGGCTCCAACGGGGTGAAAATTTTGCCCCCTCACCAGAGGTGATTTGCCTGGGACGGGCACTCCCTTCGATTTCCAGGGTGTAAATTTCCCATTGGCCAGTCAAATTCCAGGAAAATGCAACCTGAATTCCTGAAGGTGAAATATCGAAACCCAGGTCTGGATCGACATGAGGCACTCTTAGCAGTGATTCCAGATCTATTGGCCCAGTCATCCTGAAACCTTTCTATACCGCATGGCAAGCGATCCAGTGACCGGGTATGCTCTCTCTCCATTCCGGGTCTTGTGCGCTGCATATCTCCATGGCAATCGGGCAACGGGGATGAAACCGGCAGCCTTTCGGGGGATCGATCGGACTGGGGGGATCACCGGGGAGGATCGTGCGCTTGCGGGCACGGGTTTCTCTTGGATCAGGGATCGGGACCGCGGAAAGCAGTGCTTGAGTGTAGGGATGTAATGGATTTTCGTAGAGCTCATCGCGGGCAGCTAATTCGACGATGACACCCAGATACATGACTGCCACGCGGTTGCAGATGTGACGTACCATGCTTAAATCATGTGCGATGAACAGGTAGGTTAAACCGAATTCCTGCTGCAGATCCTCCAGCAGGTTTACAACCTGGGCCTGGATGGATACATCCAGGGCAGAAATTGGTTCGTCGCAAACGATGAATTCCGGGTCAGACGCCAAGGCGCGCGCAATGCCTATCCTTTGCCGCTGCCCCCCGGAGAATTCGTGAGGATAACGGTTCAGGTAAAGCGTGTTGAGCTGGACTAGTTCGAGCAGTTCTCTTACCCGCTCGAGACGAGCTTTCCCGGGGTTTAAATTGTGGACCCGCATGGGTTCGCTGATAATGCGGGAAATCGTCCAGCGGGGATTCAGCGAGGCATATGGGTCCTGAAAGATCATCTGCATGCGCTGCCTTAATTTCCGCAGTGGCTCACCTTTCAGGCTGGATAATTCGATTCCATCAAAGAAAACTTCACCTGCCGTGGGGCGGTAGAGCTGCAGCAAGGTTCGCCCGGCAGTGGTCTTGCCGCATCCACTTTCACCGACCATGCCTAAAGTTTCTCCCCGGTATATCTCAAAGGTGATACCATCCACGGCTTTGACTGCGCTGACCTGTTTTTGAATAATGATGCCCTGGGTAATCGGAAAATGTTTTTTCAGCTGTTCGACCTTCACCAGGACCTGATCGCTGCTCATCGTTCTCTCCCTGAGCTGATGTCGACCCAGCAGGCAATCTCGTGGTCTTGGTTGATTTGTTGCAGTGTTGGATTCTCCTGGTAACAGCGCTCGATGGTAAAGGTACAGCGAGGAGCAAATGGGCACCCCCGCGGGAGAACCAGGCAATCCGGAGGAGCTCCCGGGATGACGGCTAACTTCTCTTTTGAGATCGCATCAACCCTGGGTAAAGATTTGAGCAGCGAGAGAGTGTAGGGATGGGTAGGGTGGTCGAAGAGGGTATACACATCAGCTTCTTCCACGACGTAGCCGGCATACATGACCACCACCCGATCGGCAATCTCGGCGATCACTCCCAGGTCATGGGTGATCCAGATGATGGCCATCTCAAACTGCTCACTCAATTCTTTAACCAGTTCTACGATCTGGGCTTGGATGGTGACATCAAGAGCCGTGGTTGGTTCGTCCGCGATGAGCAGGCTGGGATTGCAGGCCAGGGCCATGGCGATCATGGCGCGCTGGCGCATGCCGCCCGAAAATTGGTGAGGATATTCATCAACCCGCTGATCCGCCTGAGGAATACCGACAAGTTCCAGCAACTCCACGGATCGCTGCCGGGCTTTTTCCGAGCTCATCCCCAGGTGTACGATTGAGGATTCACTGATCTGGTTACCAATGGTCAGCACCGGGTTGAAAGAGGTCATTGGGTCCTGGAAGACCATGGCGATTTCTTTCCCGCGAATATCCTGCATCCCCGGTTTATCCAATTTCAGCAGATCTTGACCCTGATAAAGTACCTCCCCTGCGACGATCTTGCCAGGTGGTTCGGGGATCAACCGCATGATTGAAAGCACGCTGACACTCTTCCCACAGCCGCTCTCGCCAACAATGCCCAGCGTTCGACCGGCTGTGGCAGAATAAGAAACACCATTCACAGCATGAACGATGCCATCCTGCGTGTGGAAATTTACAACCAGGTTTTTTAATTGAAGAATCGGATCCACAGGCAGCTCCTATTCTGATTCGGAAAGCGCCCGGGGGTCCAGGGCGTCGCGCAGCCCATCGCCGACGAAATTGATACCCAGCACCGCCAGCAGGATCAACATGCCAGGGAAAAACCACATCCACGGCTCTCGCTCTAGGTGGTGATAAGCCTGGTCGAGCATGTTGCCCCAGGTTGGTGTGGGGGGTTGGACGCCAACGCCCAGGAAGCTGACGTAAGCTTCGGCGAGAATGGCAGAAGCCACCAGGAGCGTAGCGGAGACGATAATGGGTGCGGTGGTGTTGGGCAGGATGTGGGAGAAAATAATTGAAAGATTGCTGGCCCCGGTGCAGCGGGCGGCAGTAACAAATTCCTGCTCCTTGAGTGAAAGCACATTGGCACGCACGATCCTGGCCAGGTACATCCAGGAGGTGATCCCGATCACCACGATGATGACGACCACGCTGCCGCTGAAGGTGCGACCCAGAAAGGTGAAGTTGGGGACCCTGCCGCTCAACATCTTGGCCAGCAGAATCAGCAGGAAGAGGGAAGGGATATTAAACATGGCTTCGGTAAA
>JBJYXV010000057.1:0-1380 GCA_046260155.1 Anaerolineales bacterium | reverse complement strand
CCGACCATGTCGGTGCCGAAGGGATGTGCGAGGGTGGGTGGATTGAGCTTGATAGAGAGATCCGTGTAATTAGCCTCTGCTTCGGTGAAGAAAAAGGATCCTGCGATCACATAGATAAAGATCGCTACCAACAAAAAAATACCAAACATGGCCATCTTGTGCCGCCGGAAGCGGCGCCAGGCTACCTGGGTGGGGGTCAAAGGTGGTCGCTCAGCGATCTCGAGCGATTTCCAGGTGGCCTCTCCTGCATCTGGTGCGGTGGTAGACATCTTGTTTATTCCTCAGTCATAGCGGATGCGGGGATCCAAAAAGGTGTAGGTGATATCGGTGATGATTTGAAAGACGATCACCAGGACGGAGATAATGAGCAGGATACCCATCAGGATGGGGATATCTGTATCCTGGGTGGCGTCCCAGTAAAGCCTGCCCATGCCAGGCCAAGCAAAGATCGATTCCGTAACTGTTGCACCGGCGATCAACAGGGGCAGGTCCAGACCGATGATGGTGATCAAGGGCAGGGCAGCGTTCTTGAGAGCATGCCGGGTGAGCACCCAGCGATCGGGCAAGCCCTTTGAATGCGCGGTGCGGATGTAATCCTGGTTGATCACCTCCAGCATTTGCGAGCGAACATATCGGCTGTAGCCGGCGATGCTGATGATGGCGATAGTGGCTACTGGTAGCACGAGATGCCAGGCAATCTGGGGAATGGTAGGCCCGACGGCCAGGTCGTACATGCCAACCGTTGGGAAATAAGGCAGCCCCCAACGTTTAAAATTCACCGCAAAGACATACATCAGGATCAAGCCCAACCAGAAAACCGGCATCGAATAGCCGATGAAAGAAAACGTGGTGAGCACATTATCCAGGAAGGAGTACTGCCGCATGGCAGAATAGATACCGATCCCCAGGGCGAAAATAATGATCACGATCTCAGCTGTGACCATCAAGATCATGGTGTTTTTAAACCGCTCCCCGATGATCTCAAGTACAGGTCGTTTTTCCATGAAGGAAGTGCCAAAGTCGCCTCTTAAAACCCCCCGCCGGGTGCCATATTCATCCGGTGTGCCATCCCCATTGACATCGATCTGCATCCAATCGTTGCCGATTAACCAAATCGCATATTGGACCAGCACCGGCTTATCCAGGCCTAATTGGCGTGTCAGCCGTTCCCGGTCTGAGGAGCGGATACGGCGGCGACCACCAAAAGAGGCCAGTGGGTCACCCATCTCGTTGGCCAGGATGAAGAGGACAGCGCTGATGATGATCAGTAAGGGGATGGCTTGCAGAATGCGCCGGATTATATAGCGTGTCATGGGGACAACAAACCTCCAAGAATAAGGATGACTGGTTTAGCATGCTACAAAAGAAGGGAGGCAAGGA
>JBJYXV010000056.1:0-6215 GCA_046260155.1 Anaerolineales bacterium | reverse complement strand
ATCCTCACTAAAAATCACTCAAGAGAACGGGGGAAATGGATATTTTTTCACTGCTCCTGATTATATTGACTGGTATGAAGATGAGGAAATGCTGTGGATAAAATTGGGGATCGCCCACGATTCCAGCCGCTGCTACGCAACACGCGAGATGGTGCAGAAGGGCTGGTTGAATCAGGGGGGTGTGCAGGTCGAAGCATTTCGAGGCAGTGTAACCCTGGTAGGTTTAGTGAAGCTGGATAGGGTTACCTATGTGTACCGCAACCTGCTTTCGCCAATCAATATCAGGTACCGGGTCGATGGGAGCAGCCTGCTGCTTGCAGATAACCTCCGTTTATTGAGCTACTTCTTGGAGCGAGCCCAACCTGATCAAGAAGTGGAAGTAAACCATCATATATATCGCCAGGTGTTCGGCAGAAGGACCTATCTCCTTGGGGTGAGCAACTTGCTTGGAGGGGAAATGCTCACTTTTACCCGGGGAGATGCCCAACTTGAGCTTCTCAAAGATTTTTCGTCATATAACACACAGGGCGAAAAAAAATTGGTTACTGCTGAGACGGTAGCCTGGTTTTTCGATCAACTGTGTGCTGTCGTTGGTTTTGGAGTGGATGGTCACGAGCACCAGGCTGCGACATTACTTTCCGGGGGCGTTGATTCGACGACCATGCAGGCTGCTATTAATTCCCGTCCAGGGGTTGATTTTGCGTTCCCTACCTACAGCTTCCTTGTAGACACGCCTGGTTTCCAGTTTGAATTGGATTATGCCAGGGAAGCCTCCACCTTGCTTGGCAGCGAGCATACTTTCCTGAAGGTTGAACCGGACCTCTTCCGTGATTGGTTGGCCACCAGTGTTTCTATCTTAGGGCAGCCGGTGCATTTTGATGCCCCACCTTCTTATTACGCCATCGCCAAATTGCTGGCAGAGAAAAACCCGGGATTAAAATACCTATTTAATGGGGCGAATGCAGATATCCTCACCGGAAATTCGCGGGCTCTGGAGCTGGTCCAGGGGGATAAATATCACTCCTGGCCGGTTTGGATGTTAAAGGTGCTGGCAGTGGTTTTTAAACCTTTCTCACCATCCAAGTCATTTGGGGCCGAAAGCGCAGCAGAAACTCTTTCCAGTCTGGAGGATCCTAATTCGTCTGATTATGTTTTTAACAGGTCTTCTACCTGCGATTGGGCACTGGTTTCCTCCTGTTTTTCAAAGCAGGAAATCGATGCTGCGTTCAACGTGAATCATGACTTGCTTTCGAGCTACAGCGCTTCGAATCTAATTGTTGAACAGCGGCAGTTATTGAGCCTGCTCATGGATGGGATGAGCACACCGAGTTTGGAACGCCAGTTGGGTTTGTTCTGTGGGAGGGAGATGTTGTTTCCATTCTGTGATGATGCACTGGTAGAAGCGGTTTTCTCGTTTGAACCGGTAGACCGCTATACCCACGATTACCGGGTGAAACCCATTATGCGGATGGCATTAGAATCTCAAATTCCCAGCAGCGTGACCCGGAAACCAAAGGGCAACAGCAGTGTTTTTCAGCAGGCAATCGTGCCCTGGATGAAAGATGGGGCACTAAAGGATTTGGTCCAGGCGATCGAACGTCCGGGATATATCTCCAATAAAGAATTTAAACACTTGCAGGATGATCCTGACTGGTTCACCTGGAATATGCTCACCTGGGACCTGTTCAAGAAGCACGGTATTCAATGATCGTTTCAAGAAGAATCTTATTATGATCACTTACAAAGAGTTTGGCGCGAGTTTTTTTGCTTGTGGTTGGATTAAACAGCCTGTGGATCCAGAATTCGAGCAGAGGCTGGCGGTGCTTGGAAATAATCTTGTGCGGGTTGATGCAGGAGAACATGGTTATTTCTTCTACAGCAACCCATTTTATACTGATTGTGCTGAAAATGAGCTCTGGATATTAATCAAACTGGGCTGCGTCCATGATGAATTAACTACCCTGACTGCCCGGGAGATCATCGAACGAGGCCTGGTAGGACGGGGGGGAATCGATTATGAACAGATCTGTGGTAGTGCAAGCCTGGTATTAGTCAACAAACAGAGTTGGAGTATTTCAGTCTACAGGAACCTGCTTTCCACCTTTGAAATGAAATACTGGTCAGGAAACGGGAACATGGTAATATCCGACAACCTGCGTTTGATGGGGTTGCTGATCCCTGAGCCTGCCCTCAATCAGGCAATTATCCCCCAGCACTTCATTTATCGTACTGTGTACGGTCGACCGACATATTTGAGTAGTGTAAATCGCTTGTTGGTGGGTGAAGCACTCCGCTGGGATGGTGGTATGCCGCGGGTTGAACTGGTCCGTGATCTGGGCGGTTTTTCCTCTCCAGGTGACCAGAAAGAAGTCGACGAGAAATCAGTCGCCTGGTTCCTGGAGGTTATGCAGCGAGTAATTGGAATCTATTTAGCCGGAAATGAAGATACTTCAGCCACACTGCTTTCCGGTGGTGTGGATTCATCTCTTATCCAGACTTTGATCAACCGTTGCTCACGAGTTGAAAAGCCTTTTCCTACTTTCAGTTTTTCGGTGGACAGTCCATCATTTAATTTTGAGGTAGATAACGCCAACCAGGCTGCGAAAAACCTGGGTACAAAGCACAAGTTTATCCATCTGAGTGCACAGGACTACCGGGAGAACTTGGTTAAGAGCATCCAGCTGCTGGGCCAGCCAATGCCGGATGATGTCCGCCCCTGCTTCCTCGCACTTACCGCAGCCATTGCCCGGGATCGGGAAGAGCTGCAGGTTTTGTTTCAAGGCCAGATTGCAGACGGCTTGCATGGAATTGGTAGCAGCCTGGAAGTTGTACAAGGCGATAAATACCACACCTGGCCACCGGGTTTATTGGCTATTTTAGGTAAGCTGGCGAGACCTGTTTCCCAGTCTAAATCCTATGGTGCATCCAAGGCTGCAGATGTACTCGCTACCCGAAAAGTACTCAGTTCCCCTGAACAATTCTTGAATGCGGTTGGCCTGTACACTGATTGGGATACGGTTAAAAATTGCTTTTCACAGGAGGCCATTAACCAGGCTTTCACCATGAAGCGCGTGCTGGGGTATCGTTACCTGGATACCAGCCTGATGGTAGAGCAGCTCAATGTACTGGACCTTGTCACCGATGGAGTCGATCCAGCCTGTTTGGTAAACCAGTTTGGGCTCTACCATGGCAAACAGTATGTTTTCCCTTATAGTGATGAATGGCTGGTCCAAGCGAGCTTTGCTTTTGACCCCATCGCCCGCTACACCCAGGGCCATCTGGTGAAACCCGTTCTAAAGGCAGCCCTTAGGAGCCAGCTCCCTGTTACAAACTATGATCAACCAAAGGGTTGGAGCGGGATAGGTGAATCTACACTTTTCAGCTGGATGCAGGATGGGGAATTAAGGGATCTGGTGAGGGGGATAGATCGCCCGGGCTTCATCAAACAGTCAGAGTTCGAGCGTAAGCTGGAGCAGCCGGATTGGTTTACCTGGAATCTATTGACTCTCGATTTGTTTCAAAAAGGTGTTTTGAGTAATTGAAAATACAATTATAAGGAAGTATATATTCTTCTCTAGTAAAGGGTCCGGGTTTTACCTTGAGGTTTGCCGTTTTGCCCGCAGCAACATTTTTCTTGATTGGTAAACGATCAGGAGGTGATCCGTACTGAATCCTTGTTGGCGTAAATCGCTAAGCCATCCAGACCGCATTTCGCTGCGTAAGCAGCCTCGCGAGAAATATCTATGGGGCTGTAGGCATGGTTATATCCATTGAGGATTAATTTGTAACATTTTCCATCCAGGCTGGTGATGAACCCCAATTCATTTAAGTGTTCCCGTAAATTCTCGGGTAGTTGCTGGGCATAGAAGCTCCAATGTGAATGGATGCCTTTATGCAGGATCACCCGGGTTCCCCATTGTCTTTTAAAATTGAATACACCATTTGATATTACCGCCCGGCTGCTGCCAAAATCAAAATTTTTAGCCCCCTGGTCACGTGCCCACAGCAGCATGAACCACCAAAGAGCAACATTGACTCCACTTTTGACCAGCTCAAAATTGGCATCCAAAACACCCATCTCTTTTGCTACACAAAGTTCACCATGCAGTTCACAAATCATCCCGCATACCGGATCCTTGCCATCCATCACCTGGAAAAGTTCCCCTTTTTTGAATTCATTTCGGGTAGATTCGTAATTATCCAGGATCATTCCCTGACCTTCATGCCGCGAGGTGATGTACGGCAGGTACATACGGTAGTAGAAGAAATCGAAATCATCGACATCACGGGTTATCGAATAGGAGAAGCCTTGATTTTCAAGCTTGCGAATGTTTCGGCGTATGGTCTGGTTCATAGGTACCAGGATATTATCCAGTGGTTGATCGATACCTTCGAATACTTGTTTTATAAAGAGTGGTACTGTAAAGAAGATCTGCAGACCATTAAAGGACCAATCCAGGATTTGATTTAGCTCGCACACTACCAGATCACCTTCACTAGTGTATTTCTGAACCAGGGCGGGAACTCGCCAGAGAAAAACACGCGGCAGTTCATCCACACCGGGCATTTCTGGGAATAGCATGCTGCTGATTGCTTCCAGCGATTCACCAGTGCCAAAATACGTAACATTCCATTCTGTACCTGCCAGCCGGACCACATTCACTCGAAGATCCAGGACAAGGATCCTGCCCACATTTGCCCACCATGAAAACCACCTCAACAGAGCGGAGTTGAGTTTTGTTTGCTTGGCAGATTCAAGACGAGGAATGGTTTTACTCTCGAGCGGATGAACCCATAAACGAACAATACTTTGGTGCACTAACTGCAGAGCACGGTGTTTCATATTTTAGATTCTCTATCCTTCCCACCTCAAATAATAAACGATAACCTGGTATCCTGTGAAATCAATCTTTGAATTCTGGTGAATTTGAGAACGGCCAGCCAGACAACACTAAATCTCCAAGATATCGCCTGCCCCAAATTTTAATCGATCAGTACTATAAAGTAGAACTACCAGTTCATACTATCCACCATCTTTACAGCTCTGGCAGCTCGTAAATTATGCAAGTTTGCTTCCTGGATCTGCCAATCATATGAACTTGCGAGGGTTGGTGAGGTTACAGAAAAGAAAGAATCATTAAAAATTATCACTGATCAATTCCGAGTGGAACCAGGGCTAACTGGCTTTGTGGATCCTTCGATATCGATTTGAAATCAGTGGAGAGCGCCAAATCACTCTTGGCCAATCGTCTTGATAATTCGCAAAACTCTGGAGCGAGTTAATTTTCTGCCATCATTCGTCACAAATAGATAATCTCCCAGACGCTCTTCTTTTCTCGATGTCAGATATTTCCAGATGACCTTCCCGGATTTTGGTGAAATTGGAATGGCTCTTTCTTTGCTTCCTTTTCCCATCACGTAAATTCGTCGGTTCCTGAGATCCACTTGTTGCATTTTTAGATTAACTAATTCCGATACGCGTACACCTGTATCGAGCAGGAGGAAAATGATCGCTCTGTTTCTGTCAGCATTTGGTAACCTGTGGCAGGATTCTCGTTCACCTGGTCTGATATACACCTGAGAGTAATCCAATGAATTGAGCATATTCTTTATATCTTCTTCAGTGTAAGGTTTAATTGCCCTCTTCTCTGGCTTAATCCTTTTCACTTTATGCAAGATGTGCTCTTTGGCTAAATCCTCTTCTACTGCCCAGGTCCATAGTGCTGAAAGCCCAATATGATAATTCAGTACAATTTTTTTGGATACATCTTGTTCAGCGAGAAATTTTTCTACCTGTTTGGCTGATATTGAATCAATCGGTGGATCATGATTGAGAAAGTTCGAGAATTTTCTGTAGGTGGTTACGTAATCGCGAATGGTATATTTGCTCAGGTGCCTGGCACCGGCAGCCAGCAAATAACCGTCAACAATTTTAGAAAAAGTGGGTGAATTCATCCGTGTACCCTCCGTTCAAAAAAACTAGTTCCGATAATTCAGTAATCGAACTGATAATCAGAGAAGGACTTTTTTTGATACAGATGGTTAGGAGTTGTGCCAATAACCATGCGGCCTTTGGTAAAACATTAATTTCCATTCCCCCTAACCGGAGGCCTCACGGATAGGTAAAACTGGGTATCCGTGCGTACTGAGGTTATCATTTGTCGGGGCGGCCGGATTTGAACCGGCGACCTCACGGACCCGAACCGTGCACTCTA
>JBJYXV010000055.1:0-38604 GCA_046260155.1 Anaerolineales bacterium | reverse complement strand
GTGAGAATAGCGAGATCAGAATTTATGAAGGTGGGCATTATCCTCAGCTTCAAGACCCCGAGGTGGTCATTGAGGCAATTCAGGATCTGCTCGAAAGATGTAAACAAACCTCGTAAAAAAGATTTTCATTTATTGAGTTTTCAAGATAGGTAACGCCGGCATTCTTTGACGCTTTCCGGACTTCAGACCAAGATTCGCGCCAGAAAACCACCCTCATTAGACCCAATATGAGCAAGGAAGCCGTTCGAGACAGATCCCAACCCCCATTTAAGAATCCACAGGCAAGCGGGTACCTGGTTTGAATTAACCGGTAACGAGGCATTGAAAGGTAAATTTACTTCATGCCAGCGAAGATTTCGTGCAGTTGAGACAATTCGATGGGCGTGAGGAGCTCAATAATGTATTGTGCAGCACCTTCAGCAATATTTGGAGCCAGGTGATCAGTAATCTCCACGGGTATAGATAGCCAGGATTGCTGCGAGAGATCGGGAGGTATAGGCTTTGGTGGACCTGCCCTCCATCAGATCGATGCATGCCTCTAAAGGGAATCAAACAAAATTAATAAAAATGGGGACCAGCAGAGAGCGACTTGCTTATTTTGATACCCCTGGCACACCCACAGAAAATCCGGATTAGAAATTAACCCCCCTGAATACCACCTTCGGGGTATGACACCCATACACCTTCCAGGTATCCTTTAGATGCAGGAATTCGACATATCTTGATACCTCAAAAGGAGAAAAAATGAATCCGTCCCAGGGAAGTCCGCAAGGGATAAACCAGGAAACTGCAAAAATGATTGAAGATATAACAATTGATGTCAGGATTAGGCCTTCAGCCAGTGATTGTTTGGCAGGCATGGAATTGGCCTAAGCAGGATGAAATCAGTGCCTAAAATAAGCACATTATTGGTCATCCTTGGTTTTCTTTTTCTGATTAATGCCATCTTTGGACGCTACCTGGTTTTACCCGGATACCTGGCAGGCTTAGAGGCAGGTGGTGGAACTTTAGCGGGTGCAAGCCAAGTAGCATCTCCCTTGAAAATCGCGCGTTATCTGCTATGGGCGTATTCCTTTAAACTGGGGATTTATTTCATCATCCTGGGTGCCATGTTCCGAACCGAGATGTCACCCGGCCGGAAATGGCTGATTGGAATCGGCGGATTTATCTATATTGGATTTGCCTTCATACCCCTACCAGAGCCAACTTCGATCGTCTTCGGCATTGCTGGTGGTATCATGACCCTGTTCATGATTTATATATTCCTGAGTTGGGCAAACAAGCGCAGTAGTCTCCAGGATAGGCAGAAAACTGCCAGTGACTATCGCATAGCCGGGTATTTTCTCTTTGGGATGGCCACTTACACGCTGTGCCCCTTGCTGGGCGTCAAAACCTTTGCCCTGTCACCTGAAAAGATGATCCAGTACGGCTTGCAGGCTGAAGCGGCCTCCTTCGCCTTTCATCTTCTCATTGAACTGGTTCTGGGCTGGGTTTTCATCGCCCTGAGTTTCCGGAAGGAGAAATAAGATGAAAAAACAACTTCACATCCTTTTTCAATTTGCCAGCATGATCATGATCCTATCGATGATGGCTGGATGCGGTGGACCTTCCGCCGAGGAACTCGCAGCGATTGATTACACTCCGGTCACGCAGGAATTGTGGCCTGTGTCCACGCCCGAGGAGCAGGGACTCGCTCCCGAGCTTGTAGCAGAGCTGTATTACAACGCCTCTCAACTGGAGACAGTTTACAGCCTGCTTGTTTTCAAAAACGGCTACCTGGTTGCTGAAGATTACTTCAATATCGGGGCTCCCGATTTGCAAGTGAATATTCATTCTGTTACCAAGAGTATCACCTCAGCGCTGGTGGGAATCGCCTTGGAAGAAGGCTGTTTGACCAGCTTGGATCAAAAAATGATGGAATTCTTCCCGGAGTTTACCGATCGGATCAGCGATCCCAGGAAGAACCAGATCACCCTCCGGCAGATGTTACAAATGCGAGCAGGTTATCCCTGGGAGGAAGCAACTGCGGAAGGGACTGAACTGCTGTATTCTGGCTTTCGAACCTCCAACCTGGTCGATGTGCCCTTAGCCTACGATCCGGGAAGCGACTCGGCATACAGCAACCTGACGCCTCACCTTCTTGGGATCATCTTGACCCGCGCCTGTAATATGGATCTCAAATCTTTTGCCCAGGAGCACCTGTTCGACCCACTGGGTATAGAACCGGCTTTTTGGCAGGTGGATTGGGATGGCAACTACCTCGGGTTTTCCGATATTGATCTCTCCTCAACGGATCTGGCAAAATTTGGCTCGCTGTACCTCAACGATGGACAATACAACGGAATACAGGTTATCCCAGCGCAGTGGGTGCACGATTCGCTGCAAATCTACTCGAAAAATACCTGGACGGTGCCCGTGGGCCGCAATTGGGGTGACAATGGTTATGGATACCTGTGGTGGTCCATTCGCGCAGGGGACTACCGCTACAACCTGGCTTGGGGGCATGGCGGTCAGCAAATCGTTATACTGGATGACCTGGATATGATGATCGTGCTCCTTGCTGATCCGCTGCACCTGCAACATGGAGATGGACCCTGGAGAATTGAGAAGTCGAATCTCAACTTGGTGGCTGATTTCGTCGCATCCTTACCGGCTGAGTGACAGCCCTTGAAAAGCGAAAAGAACTCTCCTGGTTTAAAAAGTTAAGCAATAGCGAACACTGGATGCTACGATAACCTGCCATGTCAAAGTCCCAGCAGATCTCGATGCGTTCTGGCAGGATTGGATCGGCGAGCTGGCTGTCACGGTTGAAAGGGATGGTGAGATCGGTTCGCCCAGCCAGCAGTTGTGCGCTCATATAGAATGCACCAAAAGACGCCTAGTGTTCAATCAGTAAGAGGAAGTTGATCACGATGCGTATAAATTCTAGCAGGATACCGAAGGCTTGCTTTAAAAATTGCTCCAGTAATTCATCAATTAATGTAGAATCACTTTGGCAGGTCAGGGTGTTTTTCTTATCAGTATTGTAACCCTGGGATATACCTGACATATTACTCTCGGGTTCTTGCAGGACTGAAGGCTTACTTCAAATGAACAGAATTCATGTCATTACATTAGGCGTTAAAGACATCGACAAGTCTTTAGCATTTTATTGGGATGGGTTGGGCTTCAGGACAACAGTCTCTGAAGATAACCCACCTATCGTTTTCTTCCAAAGCATGGGGGTTGCACTGGCTTTATGCTCATTAGAAGGTTTATCCGAAGATATCAATCATGATTACCCTCCTGCAGGGAGTGGATTTTCCGGGACAACCCTGGGTATGTTATGGAAAAAAAGGATGAAGTCGAAAAGATACTCTCACTTGCAGAAAAAGCAGGAGGCAAGATCATAAAGAACGCACAATGGGCTTTCTGGGGGGGCTACCATGGATATTTCTCAGACCCAGATGGCTATTATTGGGAGGTGATGTATTGGGAAAATTGGAAGTTCAAAAATGATGGTTCTTTGGATATAGATTAATTCAATATCAACTGGATTGCTTTGCACCTGTATTGATATCATTTCTGGTTGGAACCTTCATCCACACATATGCACAGAGGAGGTCGCAGATCCTCCCGCAGTGGTGGTATAAACCAGCGGGGATTCACTTCGAGTCCTGTTCCGCCCATTTTCTTATCTCTACGCTTCGAGCAAAGTGGGAAATTGCACCAATTGGGGATCGAAAAGGGCATATTTGATTAAACAATTAGCAAAATTTGGCTCGAGTCCCATACCAAATTATCCTGAGATTAATCATAAAATTGACTTATCAATATATCCTTACTATAATTCTTAACAGAAAATTCCTTGATTGGCTCTGGTTTTAACGCACGCCAGGGGAAAAAAGGCTGCTGAACGAGATGCTTGACCTGAGCAGGCAACATTCACAAGATGCAGTTCGAGAATAACTCAAGGAGAGGTGTACAAGATGGACGGAGCAGAGAAGTTGAGTCAAGACCTGGATATTCTGAAAGCCATGGTGGAAGAACTGGCCAATTATCTGGATAGCGATGTCCTTTACTGGCCTATGTATAAGGCCAGTTACCCCCAAATGACACTGGGTGGATACTTCATGCGCCAGCACCGCTTACAGCATCTATCTTACCTGCTTGCTGATGCAGATCAGTCTGCGCTTGAGCAGTACGTAAACCAATTCAAGGAGATGACTTTCGATAAAAAAGCTCAGCTGATGAAGAAAGGTCTCCGGGAATTGGAGGCGCGCGCCAACCAGTGGGACCAGCATTTGAGAGAGTACTGGGATTCCGAGGTAATTGAAAAGGAATTTTATAAAACAGATGCAGAGATACGTACCATGATCTCAGACCTAATTTTTGAATTGGAGGTCGACTTATCTCAGGTTGACAAGAGCCTGCTGATCAAAATTGATTCCCTAGATCATGAGTTAAAAGCGAATTGGCAGGATGGTGATTTTATCTGGCCGGAGGAATGGATACCAGCATACGGAAAAGATGACTACTGGTGGCTGTACGGAATACCAAGAGTTGCTAGCAGCAATTGAGCATTAATTTAATAACATCAATTAGGAGGTAAGTTAAGATGGAACCGAAAACTGAAACCAAGAATATTCCCGGTGAACGCTGGGGAGATTTTTGCGAAACCTTCACTACCGGTAATCGAGGCAGGAAAGTCGACATTACCTTAGTTGGGGAAGATGTCGGAGAGAGATTGGCAAAAGGAACAGTTTTTTCCGCCATCGACTACGATCCTGAGGGGAAAGGTGATGTCTTCACGATATCGTACGGTGACAAGGCGCCATTAACTACTCACGTGGTGAATATGCCGCTGGAGTTATGGCAAGCTCAGAACGAGGTAGGAAAGGTAATCTCTCTGGAAATTATTGATGCTGAAGATGGTAAACTCGTGATCGAGTTCCTATGAATGGAAAACCTCATCGTTTCGGAGTAGGCTGGCGGTCAGTGAGTGACCCCGCATTTCAAGGAATCCATAATGTATTGTCAGCTTGCTCATGCATCATGATATTTTACCAACCTAATAGTAGGTAACTCCAGTGTGATTTGGCTATTCGAGAGGTCAAAATAAACATTTTCGGTACGTATTTCCTTTGTGACTCATTAACCCCATAGATAAATATTGAACGAAAATTATGGGGAAGGTGATTCGTCCCTATGCCGATGCACCGGAATCCGGGTTCCGTCCAGCACCGTCCACATCTCATACCGCTCGATAATACCGGGAGATTTTACCTTCTCTACATCTTGAATAAAGGGGAACTCCACAGCAATTGGGGGTCGAAATAAGGTCTTAGGATTGAGAATCAATTTTTCTCTATTCGGAATTATTTATTCCATGATCACCGAATAAACGCTGATTATAGTAGAATATCTCCTTGACATTATGCGATTAAGAAGGCTTTGCTGGATTCACTGCACGCTTCTTTATGGTGGATTGCATTTTTAATTGTGCAGCCAAAAGAAACAACCCAACCAAAACATTAAATTAAAGGAGATACAACATGAGTACAGAAGATAAGATCCAACGATCCGTCCTTCCGATCCCGGATGTGCAGCACGTGGGTCTAACGACCTATGACGCCAAGGATCCGGAAACCAAGTTCCCACCGATCGAGGATATACGACCTCCGGAAGGCGCCCCGAACGTGCTGATCATCCTGCTTGACGATGTCGGCTTTGGGGCGAGCAGCGCTTTCGGTGGCCCGGTAAACACACCAGCGGCCGAGAGGCTGGCAAACAACGGCTTGAAGCTCAATCGTTTCCACACCACCGCGCTGTGCGCGCCTACCCGCCAGGCGCTGCTCACCGGACGCAATCACCATTCTGTGAACATGGGCGGCATCACCGAAATTGCGACTTCAGCTCCAGGCTACACCTCGGTGCGGCCAAAGGATAAAGCACCGCTCGCCATGACACTCAAGCTGAACGGTTATTCCACGGCACAATTTGGCAAATGCCATGAGGTTCCCCCCTGGCAGTCCAGCCCGTTGGGCCCCTTTGATGCCTGGCCAACCGGCGGCGGCGGGTTCGAGTACTTCTACGGCTTCATCGGCGGCGAATCTGACCAGTACTTTCCGGGCATTTACGAAGGTACGACAGCACTGGAACCTGACAAAACACCTGAGCAGGGCTACCATTTCACCGAGGATATGACGAACAAGGCGATGGCCTGGGTGCGCCAGCAAAAAGCGCTCATGTCCGATAAACCATTCTTCATTTATTATGCACCTGGTGCCACCCATGCCCCGCACCACGTACCCAAGCAGTGGATTGAAAAATATAAGGGTAAATTTGACGACGGTTGGGACAAGCTGCGTGAAGAAACTTTTGCCCGCCAGAAGATGCTCGGCGTGATCCCAGCGGATGCCGTGCTCACCAAGCGACCGGAGGAAATCCCCGCCTATGATGACATGCCCGAGGAGCTCAAGCCCATTCTAGCCCGCGAGATGGAGACCTATGCAGGGTTCCTTGAGCACACCGACCACCAGATCGGCCGGTTGATCGATACACTGGATGACCTGGGAGTTCTCGACGATACGCTGATCTACTACATCATCGGCGACAACGGTGCCTCCGCAGAAGGCACGCTGAACGGCTGTTTCAACGAGATTGCGGTGCTCAACGGCATGAACGCGATCGAAACCCCTGAATTCCTGATGAGCAAGATTGATAAGTTCGGCAGCCCGGAAGCTTCCAACCACTACGCGGTGGGTTGGGCGCATGCCATGGACACCCCTTACCAGTGGACCAAGCAGGTGGCGTCGCACTGGGGCGGCACTCGCAATGCCACAATCGTGCACTGGCCAAACGGCATCCAGGCCAAGGGTGAGATCCGGTCACAGTTTGCCCACGTGATCGATATCGCGCCGACGGTCCTGGAAGCTGCGGGAATCCCTGCACCAACCATTGTGAACAGCATCCAGCAAGCCCCGCTTGAGGGTGCCAGCATGCTGTATGCATTCGACGATGCTGGTGCAGCAGAGCGGCGTGAGACACAGTATTTTGAGATGTTCTGCAACCGCGGCATCTATCACAAGGGTTGGACGGCGGTCACCCGGCACGGTGTACCCTGGATTGGCTCCTACAAGCGGACCTTTGATGAAGATGTCTGGGAACTGTACGACACCAACACAGACTGGACACAGTCGAAGGACCTAGCGAAGGAAAACCCTGGAAAGCTCGCAGAAATGAAACGCATGTTCCTGATCGAGGCGACCAAGTATGGTGTTCTGCCGCTTGACGATCGAACCTTTGAGCGCTTCAATGCGGATATCGCCGGCCGTCCGCAGCTGATCAAGGGAAAGACACAGATGCTGTTTGGTGGCATGTCAAGGCTGCCCGAACATGCAGTCCTGCAGATGCATAATAAATCCTATTCGGTGACTGCTGAGATCGAAGTACCGGAATCCGGTGCGAACGGAGTCATCGTTTCGTTGGGTGCCGGTATCGGAGGCTGGAGCCTGTACGCCATGGAGGGCAAGCTCAAGCACTGCTACAATTTCTTTGGAATCCAGCATTACTTTGCTGAGAGTCAGCAGGAGATTCCCACCGGTAAGCACCAGGTGCGCATGGAGTTCGTCTACGATGGCGGTGGCCTGGCTAAGGGGGGGGACATCTCGTTGTATGTGGATGGTAAAAAAGACGGCGAGGGCCGCGTGGACATGACGGTACCGATGCTGTTCGGCACAGATACCTGCGATGTTGGCAAGGATGCCGGCTCGCCGGTCTCCCCGGATTACACTTCGAAAGACAGCCAGTTCAGCGGTATAGTTAACTGGGTACAGTTAGACATCGATGAGAAAGCCGAGGATCTGGACCACCTGATCACCCCCGAAGAGCGCTACAAAGTCGCCATGGCGCGCCAGTAACGTATTAACCAAGACTGGTGGTCCTGCGATGCGATATTTTCGCAGGACCGCCAGCCCTTACTTTCACTGGTTTTAGATTAATTTCATAATGAGCAGGTTGTGCGCTGCCCTTTGCACCATTTAGGACACAGGTACCGCACCGGGGTACTTTCCTATCATTTAATCATTTGCTCAGGTGTTTTTATTTTATCTGTGAATCGTTTGTTTTGATTCAATGCATTCGAAAAAGGAATATGTAATTAACTTTGATATAATAGATTTAACTGATAAAAACTTATATAGTATCCCCCCAATACCTTCATCGTTGCCACGGGTAAGGAGGGCTAATATTCTGAGTAGTGATCTTATCAAGTACCAACATCCAGTTGGTACTTTTTTTCTGTAACCTCGAAAATCAAAGTTCACAGGCGAACAACTTCTCACAAATTAATATTTCATTCCCTCTGACAGGTCGGTACTCTCCACCCGCCAATGTCTGTGAAAGTATTTCGTTTCAGATTTAGACGGGCAAACAACCGGGTTAACTTCGTGCAAAATTTTTGAGGATATCAGCAGTCATATCCAATCAATTTTAATGGAGGCTGGACCATGACGAATATCGACCAACAGAGCCACCAAGGGACTCGCCGAGAAACGTACCTGATGGGGATGCTGATCGTTGTGGGGCTCGTATTCTTCCACAGCGCGCAGATATTTAGTGGGTCTGATTTTTACGTGGTAAATACACAGCAGAGTGAGTTAACGACATTAGCTGCCAATCTATTCCTCGGATTTGCCAACATGTGGGGTATGCCCCTGATGATGTTCATTGCCGGAAGTGCGATCTGGTTTTCACTGCGTAAACGGACGCTGGGACAGTTCCTGCTAAACCGCGTTCAACGGCTATTGATTCCCTTTATCACGGGTATGGTGCTCATCTTCCCGCCACAGGTCTGGATTGGGATAAATTTTCACCTGCCGTCATATGAGGCGGACTATTGGCAATTCCTGTGCCAATTTTTCAACATCAGGTTTTCACTAGAGGCGTTCCCAGCGTTCATCGTGGGCGCGCCTCCCAATACACTCTGGTCCAGCGGGTACTTATGGTTCCTCAATTTCCTGTTCGTTTACACGATCCTGCTGCTACCCATTTTTTGGAATCTACATCAGGAATCTGACCATCACCTGGTATCACGATGTGTCAGCTTCCTATCCCGACCATGGATGATTTTCCTACTTGCACTGCCGATAGGGCTGATCGAGGCATTCCTCAAGACGGATGGAACGGGTATCTGGAACCGATTTGTCTGGCCTTTCTTTCTTTTCTATGGTTTTCTCCTGGCTTATGATAGACGATTCGGGTGGGCAATCCAACGTCATAGGAGAAGCGCACTCCTGCTGGGAATCGTTTCCTTCATTACCTACTTTATCTGTACAGGGTACCTCATCGCAGTTCTTGAAGCTGACCCCTTAACCAACTTCAGCCCCGTGGGATTGTTAGCACGCCTTTTCAAAGGTCTCGGTAGCTGGTTCTGGATTATCGCCATTATTGGTTGTGCTGGAAATTTCAGCAAAAATAGAGCACGCAAAGAACAGGTCTCATCGCTGCAAAGTAGCAACCCAGGTTCTCCGCCGCTTGATGCGCCAAGCGGATTATGCATGAGTGATAAATTGGCTGATTATGGCAAGGAAGCACAGTTGCCGTTCTACGTACTACACCAACTGCCAATCATATTGATCGGGTACTTTGTAGTCCAGTGGCAGGTCAACGCCTTTGTCAAGTATGTTGTGATCGTCCTGGGTGCTATTGTTGCTACCCTGTTGATATGCGACATTGCTGTCAGGCGTACACTAGCGACTCGCATCCTTTTTGGTTTGAAGCTCAAGAAAACCGAATAATAGGATTGGGGTTGGAGTTTATCCAATGAATGGTCTGCTTGAACGCGAGAAGTGGTAATTCTTTGCTCTCACCTTTGACCGATGTGACACATTTACCGTCAAGATCATATGGGTAGCCGTTGACTCCAGTGTAATACTTTCATGATGAAAGGTGAGTACCCTCTCCTTGTTGAGGTGCTGGTGCCAAAACATGGAAATATGTTTCAAAGCGAATAAAATCACTCTCCAAGGATGTGGGAATACATTGGTGTGATACAACCATATGTACGGGGCGGGCGTGGTCTATGATCCCTTCGGACCAGTAACTGACTCGAAAAATGACCATTATTAATATTTGGCCCAGATACCAACAACAATCACATCTGATTAGTTTGCAATCCTCAATTAATTATTCAATGAATCAAATCAGATTTAGAAAACGATTCTGTTTGCAAATGAAGTGAGCTATGACTGAATACAATACAAGTGCGAAGATTATTCAGGTCTTGGCAAGGTGACACCTGATCAAGCCTGGTTGATTTACTGGATGGTTGAAAGCACAAAATTGTCAAAGTGGCAATCTACGTTGAAATTGCCGGGAATCTGCGATGATTGCACAAAGGCAATATACATAGGGCTGGTGAAGATTCCGGAGCTGAAGGACCCGAGTTGAACCTGGTCTACATAGCCTCTGGCGGTATTGGTTGAAGAATCGAATTCGATCTTTAAAGTGTGAAAAGCTGTTCCTTCATCACCAAAGGCAGGGATGCCTCCAACGTGGTGCCACCCCCCGTCATCTTTAAAACCCACAAAATAGCTGTCATCCGGATCCCAGTAGCCAACTCTGAAGTAGTGATTTCCATTGTTGAAGAGCAGTCTCAGGCTGGATTCTTGATCGCCCCCCGTCCTATTGACTAGGTGTAAATCCACGCTGACCTGGAATGACTGCATGGGGAATTCTGCGGTTCTTAAACCATTCCACCCCCAAAGGCTATCATTACTGGTGCCCGTAATCCTGATCTCACCGGCCGTTTCCTGGATGCTGACGCCCGGAGTATCATTGATCTTACTCCAGAAAGTGAGGTCTAAATTATCATCATCAAAATTATCAGCATGGTAAATTGGCTTGAGGATGATCGGCAGGTATTGGTGGCTGATCTCAGTCTGGAATTCAAAAGCGCCAATATCGCAACGCTGTACACGGGGGAATCCCCGCTGGTCAGAAATCAATGGATTGTCAAGATGATCCCTGCAGCCAAGGGGATCACCGCCGTTGATCGCCGGGCTGCTGAACTGCAGGGCATGGGTCGAGGTGGAACCGCCATTATCTTCAAGAGTCGTTAGCATTGGATCCAGGTTGGTGTAATCCCCAACGCTTGGAGTAAAGGTGCAGGTGCTGGTGTTCCCGACCAGGTTGTATCCCTGGCTGATTATGGTTCCATTGCAATCAGGAATAGAGGCATTATTCCCGGCGATTATGCTGTTTTCCAGGTATACGCTGCCACCGCCCTCATTATGAATCCCGCCGGCCACATTCCCTTGATCGGTATTGTTGCTGACTGTCACATTATATAGATAAGCAGAACCACCCAGGTTGTTGATACCTCCCCCAGATCCGCGGGCGGTATTGCCGCTGATAGTGCTGTTTTCGACCACGATGGTCCCCCATGCGTTGAAGATACCGGCACCGGAGCTTGACTCATTCCCGCTGATGGTACTGTTCTTCACCGTCAAGGTGCCTTGATCACTATTACGAATCCCTCCACCCTCACTGGTCCAATCACCAGAATCAAAATTATCGCGGATGGTGCACTTATCCAGGGTTAAAGCGCCCTGGTTGTGGATGCCTGCCGCGCCATCTGCATTACCGGATTGGACGGTAAAAAGCTCGATGGTCACTGTGATACCCTGTGCCACTTCGATCACCCGGCGAGAATCCTGGCCATTGATTACCGAAGTCCCAATCTGGTCAGTAAAGCCGATATCCCAACCGCCGGAAAGGGTAATATTTTTGTCGATGTACACGACCTCACTACCCGCACCGGTGTAGGTGCCAATGGCGACATAAATCGTGTCTCCCGAGTTGGCTTTTCCCAGGGCACCGTTGATCGTAGCGCATTCAGAGCCAACCGCCGTGCAAGTATTCCCATTATTCCCTCCTGGAGCCACGAACCAAGGCCCAGCAGCTAAGGCAGATTGTTGGTGGAAAAACGAGGCTCGAGATAAGACCATTGCTAAGATAACAATCAACCCCCAACTCAAAGTCTTTTTGCCCATTGTGCCCTCCTATAATACATGAATACTGCCCCAAGAGCGGAGCCTGCAATCATCTGGAAACGAGATAGTGCATAAAGATATTTGTTCGATTGGGTTTATGGTAACGGAAAGACCATCCTATCGTCCTGAGGGAGGACTGTTGGCTGAGTATTTTTAGTCCCCTAGCAATGATTACATTCTGCAGAACATGAATAAAAGTACAACTTTTATCAGTATATATGGATTTATCCGATGGCACAATACTTAATGCGCATAACTTATGCCAACAAATTTATGTATTGATTATTAATATCTTTTTATCCAAATTCATGATTTGAGTTCACCATCTTGTTTGTAATTACTGGAAACAAGGGGGAGATAGGCAGTCGAATCTATTTTGGGCGCAGATTTTGTGCCGTTGAACCCGTTCGATCGGTATGATGAGCTTAACATCCTTTTTTCAGCAACTTCATCCATGCTTGGAGTAAGGCGGCCATTAACTACCAAAAGATTAGAGAGCCTGGCTGACTGCGAGACATATGGCAGCACGAATCCTATTCCGATTATCCCTATTTCCGGATTCGTGATCTAAGGCATCACCGGTCGCATGAAAATTGAAATTTAATTTTGGGCATCACCCAAAGTTCAGTTCCGGTCATCATGTTGATAGGAAGGATAGGATTTTTGTTCTTTCCCGGCGTTATTCAAATGTATCCAACCAGGCCAGAAGATCGGCTAAATCTTGCCTGGTCAAGAGTTTATCGAAGTTGGTTGGCATTTTCGCTCCATCTGGCGTTCCAGGCACAATGTAGATCCCCGGGAGCAGGATCGATTCGAAGAGATATTCCTCCCCGGTGGCAGCACTGCCATTATAGTCAGGATCAGCAATTCGAATTTCACCGCGTGCGCTAATTCTTGGCATGTCATCACCGGACTCGAATCGCGTGGCGATCGCATCAACGTGGCAGTGAATACAGCTTTTGGTGCGGGCGATGGATGCTCCCCTTTCCAAGTCACCTGGAGGTAAATCGACTTTGATATCGGTGCCGACAGGCACTCTCTCGGTTGGAGTTGGCACGATGGTAATGGTCGCAGTCGGTTGGGAGGTAGAGGTTGGAGCAGTCGAGGGTACAGCCTGTGGAGCACAGGCAGAAAGTAATATTACTGTCATTAACAACAAAGCAAATAGCCTGGAATTTCTCAAAATGCATTCTCCATAAAATTTTCCTTCACAAATTTATCCCAGGTCTTGTTGGGGGGTAAGAGAGTAATTTGGACAAATATTATCAAATTAACAACATCAAGTCAAATGATAGCATTTCCGGTCCGGATATTGAAACTAATGGTCCGATTGGGAAAGATAGCTTTTACCGATACAGGGATAACAATTACTGATATGTAGCGGTACGACTCAGCCACGTGGACGATCACTGGCTGCCGGAGCTGCAAGCCCCTATTCGGAAGGTAGATTTCACTGCAAGGATAGCTAATCGATCCTAGTTGGAAATTAACCCCCCTGAATAACACCTGTGGGGTATGACAGTAATACTGCCTGAATGCTATAAATGAGTACAAGTTTCTAGTGGTTAACTTATTACTACAAGAAGAATTGACCATGCAAGAAACGAGGATCATACTTTCTGGGATCTGGGTGGCGGTCATGCTGACCTTCCTACTGGGAGACGTACTGCGAATTTTTGCCGGAGATTTCGAAACAGGAAAACTCGCCGGCGGCTTTCAATCCACTCAGGCAATGTGGCTGTTGATCGCAGTGATCATGTTAATCCCGATCCTGATGGTTGTGCTGACCCTGACATTGCCGTACCCCGCAATTCGCTGGGTTAACATTGTTGCAGCTATTTTCTGGGTTGTATTTAACCTGGTTGGTTTGCCTTACAAAGGCGCGTATGATAATTTTCTGATCGTGGTCAGTCTGGTGTTCAATGCGCTGATCGTCTGGTATGCATGGAAGTGGGTGGCTTAACCTGGAAGGGAGAGACTTGATGAAAGCAATTCTGCGTATAAGCTATGGACCACCGGAAGAACTTTAACTCGAATAGGTTGGGAAACCCGTTCCTAAGGAAAATGAAGTCCTGATAAAAATCCATGCGATTTCCGTAACCGCCTCAGACTGCAACATTCGCAATTTTATTTTTGTGCCGAAGCTGGTCTAAATGCCAATGCGATTGAAATTTAGTTTCAGTACACCAAAATACAACCTCATCGGCCTGGATCTGGCAGGCGAAATTTAAGAGGTGGGGGAGGAGGTAGCATGATTCAAGAAGGTAAAAATGGGGAGCGCCCCTGCCAAAGTTGAAAATCTGGTCATATGGAAAACAAGAAGGCCTGCACCTCGGCTTGACTTTGGAAAAGCCAGATACCCTTTGTGAGTCATTCTATTTATATTAAATTCCTGTAATACTGGTCCACTCTCCACCGGCTTCCCCACTGTTGAAAACCCGCATAAAGAATATTATCACGATCTACTTTGTTCATTGTGTGAGATCAGAAAAATCGCTGAAGATCAAACAATCTCTGCCAGGTTCATGGTTGAACTTTATATATCGAGCTTTAATAAATACCCTGAAGTGCGGAGAAAAGTTAGATCTCCCTCACCGACACACGCTCCGGGAATCGCATGAAGAATCAAGGTTCCGGATTTGAAGCCATCCCACCTTGATGAAATACAGGATACCATCCTTGCGCAGATCAGTTAAAATTAGAATACCGTGTGTGAGAAAATCTATCATAATTTCATTCTGCACGGTAGTTGGGCGCTGCATGGAAATTGGTGAGTGGCCATGATCTTTTGCAGCCAACTTTTCCTATCGGACCCAGATTCGAGCAAATTGTCTGTATGGGTTAGGCAAAGCCCACGTGAAACGTTTCGTTATTATGGCCATCATCAAAATTCTTGGGGAAGCTATCTTCTTTTCTATGGTCGCTGGAATGGTTATTGGGGTAATTGGCTATGTGAAAAAGTGGGATACCACAATTGCATATAGCGATGCATTCTTCATCGCTGGCTGTTTTTTGATCATCGCTGGCGCCTCGTCACGAATAGCGGCAGGTGGAGATTGGAATAAATTCCAATTGCTAAATTCTGAAAGATTTCGTGATGTGAATAGCGGTGAGCGGGCGAACTTTATCGCTAACGCAAGCAGTTCTTTTCATTTGCCAATTTTGGGTCTATTGAGTGGAATTATATTAATCCTAATCGCCGTGTTTGCTACAAAGTTGTTCTAGTTGGATCAATTTATATATTGGTGACAAGGATTGGTCGAGTCCCGCTAATCCTGTGGGGCCTCTACGTTTCCGATCATTAATCAAAGTTTCTCCCAAGTTACGCGCGCCTTACTGGAGCGATTCGATTTCCCAATACCACAGATAAAAGAAGGCTACACATAGCCCACCCGATCCACTCGGCAATTACATCGCTTGATGGCTGTATGAGGATGCAGACAGCAAGTTCGACTGGGCGGTGCCAGATGATGATGTGAATCGCTTCATCAACGACCTTGTTCGAGCGGTCAGCACCTATCTTTACGGTCGCCGGATGTATGAGATGATGATACCCTGTGAAACCGATCCCAATTTAGCCGCTACGCCCTCAAGCATGGGTGACTTTGCGCAGATCTGGCAGACAGCGGAAAAAATCCTGTATTCTAAGATATTGGAAACTGTACCCACGCGCAAGACGCGGATTAAGCGAGATTTCGATCCTGAAGCAATCAGGCAACTGAAAACAACTGCTGGCCAGGAAATCCTGGTTGGTGATTCCAACCTCACTGCCCACACTTTCAAGGCAGAATTGATCGACGAGTGCTAATTGCTGCTCGTACCGGACATAGTGGGAGGAGGCAAACGATCCCTGCCCGAAAATGTCCCCGTAGAACTCAATCTCCTGGAGGAACATCGCTTTGGTAATGGCATAGTACACCTCCGCTACCAGGTCAGGCAGGCAGGGAATACATAGCTCAATGAGCAGTGGAGGGCTTTGATTCAACAAGTTTTTAAGGATCGTTTCCCACTTCAGCGGTATTCAATTTCCAATGACTTTTCTCCCAGCTCCCCGCTGAAGCGAGTAGCTAATCGACTTGAATCTGGTTTTGTCGGAGAAGACGGAATTCAGCCGACCAACAATTTCGATCTGCAAAAAAGATAATATGAACTAAAATTCAGGCAAGGCGCTCCAAATGGCTAAAACGTATAGGTGAGGGTTCATGATAGCCAGCAGATGAATCAACCTGGTGGCATCCCACAGCCAGGCAGTCAGTATGTGTAATTAGACTTCGAAAGTGACCCTTTGAAAGGAGATCAGCATGGCGAAGAAAAAAGGAAAGTCGAAGAAGAGCAAAGCGATGAAGAATCTCGATCGGGTCCAAGCAACGGATTCTGTTGAAAGCGAGTTCCATGGAGAATCCAGGCCCAAGATGAAACGCAAGGAGTTCGAGAAAGAATTGAGGCCTCTGCAGGTTGAGCTGGTCAAACTGCAGGAGTGGGTCAAGGCCAGCGGGACGAAAGTCTGTGTATTATTTGAGGGCAGGGATACTGCTGGTAAGGGAGGCATCATCAAGCGCATCACCGAAAGAGTCAGCCCGCGCGTCTTTCGTGTGGTGGCGCTTGGTGTACCGACAGAACGAGAGAAATCACAGATGTACTTCCAGCGCTACATGCCGCATTTGCCGGCTGGTGGAGAAGTGGTGCTGTTTGACCGCAGCTGGTACAACCGGGCTGGCGTCGAACGGGTGATGGGTTTTGCTACTCCTGAACAGGTAGAAACCTTCATGAAATATACACCTGCTGTCGAGCGAGCCATCATCGCTTCTGGCATCATCCTGATCAAGTACTGGCTGGAGGTGGACATGGAAGAGCAGGCCAAGCGTTTCCAGGAACGCAACGTGGATTACCGCAAAATCTGGAAGCTCAGCCCGATGGACTTGCAGGCCCAGGCGCGATGGTATGATTACTCTCGGGCGAGGGATGCCATGTTTGCTGCGACGGATACCGTGGAATGTCCCTGGTACGTAGTACCTTCGAACGATCAGCGCCGGGCGCGCTTGAACTGCATTACCCATCTCTTGAGCCAGATCCCCTATGAAGAAGTACCGCGTGAGCCGATCAAATTTCCTGGGCGCCAGGCGAAGGGTAAATACGTGGAACCTGACTATCCCTATCGTTATATCCCAGAGATTTATTAATGTAAAGGAACCATGATAATGGCAGAAACAACTGAAAACCAACCCAAGTGGTACACCCTGACACCGGAAGAAGTTGGAGCAAAGCTTCAGGTTGACCCTGAGAAGGGTTTGAGCGCGGCTGAGGCGAAGGGGCGTTTGCACAAATACGGTCCGAATCTCCTGGAAGAGAAGAAGAAAAAATCAGGATTACAGTCATTTCTTGAACAGTACGAGGACCTGATGCAATTTGTCCTGCTCGGCGCGGCGGTCATCAACCAGATCTTCACGGGAGAGTGGGGAACAACGCTGGTGCTGGTCGGCTTGACGATCTTCAACGCCATCTTGGGGATGCGCGGGGAAGCCAAAGCCGAGGCCAGCCTGGCGGCGCTGGCATCCTCGATGAAAAGCATTGCCCGTGTGCGCCGCGATGGGGAGGCGGTCGAGGTGGATGCTGAACAGCTGGTGCAAGGAGATATCGTGCTGATGGAAGCGGGCAACCGCGTCCCGGCGGATGGGCGTCTCTTTGTAACTGCTAATGTCGAGATTGAGGAGGCAGCTCTAACCGGTGAGAGCGTGGCTTCACCGAAGGATACCGAAACCATCACTAAGGCCGATACCCCCCTGGGCGACCGACACTGCATGGCTTACATGAACACATCAGTGACCCGTGGTCGTGCTGAGATGATCGTAACCACCACCGGTATGGGCACTGAAATGGGAAATATCGCCGACCTGCTCAACAAGACCGAGGCCGATAAGACACCGCTGCAGAAGCAGCTCGATCGGCTTACGATGATCATCGCTTCACTGGCCGGCCTGGCCTTCATACTGATGTTAATCCTGGGTATTCGCAACGGGCAGTCCACGGATGAAATCTTCATCGCTGGTGTTGCGCTGGCAATCTCCGCCATCCCGACTGGCTTACCAGCGGTGGTCACCACCATGTACTCGATGGGTACGCGTGCGCTGGCAAACCAGGGTGCAATCGTGAAGCGCTTACCGTCGGTAGAGACCTTAGGCTCAGTTTCTGCGATCTGCTCTGACAAGACCGGCACACTGACTCTCAACAAGATGACGGCGCGCCAGTTCACCATCCCAGGACAGAACCGCTTCACGGTGACCGGCGAAGGCTACGGGACGGCAGGCGCGATGGAACTTTCGAGCGGAGTTGCAGGCTTGCAGCCCTGGCAGAAAAACACCCTGACCTACAGCACGGAAGGCAAGCTGCTGAGTGCGGGCGGCACCAGGGTCGATCTCGATCAAATCCTGCTGCCCATGGCGCTGTGTGCTGATGCCCGTCTGGACAATGGAACCCTGATTGGTGACCCCACTGAGGGCGCTTTAATCGTGCTGGCGGAAAAAGGCGGGATCAGCGTGGATGGAGCCCGCGAAATGTATCCCCGGGTAGCTGAAGTACCTTTCGACTCGGATTACAAGTTCATGGCAACCTTCCATAACATGACTGACGAACAGGGAAAGCCAGTCGTGCGCTGTTTTGTCAAGGGTGCACCGGATGTGTTGATTGCTCGCAGTGGTTATTACTGGATGCCCGGGGAGGGTGTCAGACATATCACCGAGGAGAATCGCAACCTGGCTTTGGAGGAAAATGAGCGCATCGCAAAAGTGGGTGAGCGTGTCATGGTTGTGGCGCAGAAGGACTTCGATCCGCAGAACTTTGATCCGAAAGGCAATTTGATCGCCCAGGTGAAGGAACTCACCCTGCTGGCGATGGTCGGCATTGTTGACCCACCACGTGCAGAAGCCAAAGACGCGATTGCTAAATGCCACAGTGCGGGCATCCAGGTACGCATGATCACTGGGGATCATGCCGTGACGGCAGCTGCGATAGGTCATGAGCTGGGTATAGAGGGGATGGCTCTCACCGGGGCTGAATTCGCCGCCATGAGCGATGAAGAGCTGAAACAAAAGCTGCCCGAGATCGGTGTGGTGGCGCGTGTTTCCCCCGAAGACAAGATCCGTCTGGTGACCATGCTTCAGCAACAAGATAATATTGTGGCGATGACCGGCGACGGCGTCAACGATGCGCCTGCCCTGAAGAAGGCTGATATCGGTGTGGCGATGGGTATCACCGGTACCGAAGTATCCAAGGGGGCAGCAGTGATGATTCTGACCGATGATAACTTCGCTACTATCGTCAAGGCAGTGGAATTCGGGCGAGCCATCTACAAAAATCTGTTCAACTTTGTTCGTTTCCAGATGGTTTCACTGGTGGCGTTTATCCTCTCATACCTGCTGGCAGCTTACTTCATCGTACTAGGTGGGACACCATTCGCACCCTTCGTGGTCCTGTGGATTAACTTCTTCGTGCAGGTCCCGGTCGCGTTAGCCCTGGGGTTTGACGAGCCGGCGCCAGACCTGATGAACCACAAACCTCGTCCGCTAAAACAGCCGATTCTCTCACGTGCTCAATGGGTGCGTATTGGCTTCCTTGGATTGTTGATTTCGATAGTAACAGTTTATCTGGAATCTGCTTATACGTCGGTTGGTGAAGCTACAGCGGCAACGATGGGTTTTGTCGGTTTTTCATTGATGATTGTTGTACTTGCCTTGAGCTCTCGCAGTGAAACCGACAGCGCGTTTAATCGTGATATTCTGAAAAATCGACACCAACTTTTACTCTATGGAATTTCGCTATTGTTGATCATCTTCCCAGTCCGGTTCAGCTTATTGGGGATGACCCAAATCTCCAGCAACCAATGGTTGATCTGCATCTGCTTAGCCTTTGCTTTGCTACTGATCGATGAATTGATCAAGTACTTCATGCGCAGAGGCCAAAGCCAGCCGGAAAGTAAACCTAAGGCTTTCACGCCAGGTGTAGGCACCTGATCCATTCTGAGATCAGCCATCAACCTGCTTAACTCCCTGATCCCACCGGGGGCACCTTGCTGGTGGTTTGGCTGAAATATAGAAAAAGTGAAGGTCTCACTGATTTAACAGTAGATTCTCGATGAATACCATCAGCGGGCAATGCGAGCTGCCAGCAAGGAGCTGATTACCTAAAAGGTCTTCAATCGAAATGTCAGATATAATCCACAGATATGATGCGAGATGATTTTTTTGAAATCTCTGACAGATCCTGAGCCGAGGCTGAACTAGATTTACGGGTCGAAGTACCCACAGGAGAGTCCAATCTGAAAATACGCGTGGTTCTGCTCACAATGGTGATGACCTGTGTGCTGTGCAGCTCAGCGCTGGCGCAGACTGGCGATTTACCAGGCGCGGAACCGCTCGTGCTCACGGACGCGCAGGGTGAATACCCGCTGGGCACGCACCTAGATATCCTGGAAGACCCGGGAGGTGAGCTGACCATCGAGGATGTCTCTTCCCTGGAATTCGATTCGCAATTCGTTCAAAGCCAGGCAGCAGTACCGAACTACGGCTTCACGGATAGTGTTTATTGGGTTCGTTTGCGCCTAAACAATCAAGCTCAGCGGACCAGCGAATGGCTGCTGGAGCAGAGTTTCGCAAATTTGCACTATGTCGATCTCTATACTCCGCTACCGGGCGGTGAGGGATTTGCCGTTAAGCAGACCGGGATTCTGAGGCCAGCATCTACCCGAGACTTCCTCCACACACACATTCTCTTCAACCTGACGGTTCCACCCCAGAGTAGGCAAACCTACTACCTGCGTCTCCAAAGCGGGGGCTCGATGACGCTGGCACTCACACTGTGGACTCCAGCGGTGTTCTTGAATTATTCCCTGTTCGAAAAAACATTGATGGGAGTGGTCTTCGGTGTGTTGCTCGGTTTACTTTTATATAATCTTTTTCTACTTTTCAATTTGCGGGAAGCGAATTATTTATATTTTGTAATATTAATCGCCAGTTTAATGTTCGAGGAGTTATCTTATGATGGGTATTTGCGGATTTACTTTTTCCCTAATCTGATCCGCGGATTTCAATACTTCGAACCACTTGCCTTTGCGTTGTTAATTGGCTCCATGGTCCTATTCGCCGATTCTTTTCTGGAATTAAAAAGGCGTCTACCAAAGCTCCATATCGCCTCTTCTGTGATCCTGGCCGTATGGGGAGCGTTGGTGTTACTGATCCCGTTTAGCAGCTACCATTTGATGGCCAATCTGATGGTGCCCTGGAGTGTAGTCTCGCTGATAGTGGTATTTATAGCCGGGATCGCAACCTGGTTGGGTGGTTACCGCCCATCCAGGTTCTTTATGCTGGCCTGGGTGGGTCTGATCATCAGCTTGCTTTGGCTTTTTCTGGTCCGGTTGGGTTTAACTCCGAGCTCAATACTCAGTGAGAATGCATTCCGTGCGGGTTATTTGTGGATGGCAGTGTGCTGGTCGATCGCCCTGGCAGACCGGATCAGCGTGCTGAAAGCCGAAACGGAAAGGGTCAACCGCGATTTGCGGTCGAGTGAACGCCGTCTTTCCCAAATCCTGGAGGGTTTGCCTCTTGGGGTTGTAGTATATGGAAAAGATCAAAAACCCAATTATGTGAACAAACGCACGGTTGAGATTCTTTCCAACCCGGCAACAAACATCCAGGTGGATCCATCTGCCGAGCGCACTATTGCGCAGGCGCTCCAGTATTTCTCATTCAGGGTGGCAGGCAGCAACCTGGAATATCCCTTAGAAAATCTTCCGGTTTACAGCGCTTTGCAGGGTAAACCCGCATCCGCGGATGATGTCGAGGCCGACCTGGGAAGCAGGCGTGTCCCGCTTGAAATCTGGTCCAGCCCAATTCGGGACGACGCAGGAAATGTCGAATCCGCCGTGACCGCTTTCCAGGACATCACTCAACGCAAGCAAGCAGAAATGGCACAGCAAATCAGTGAAACACGCTTTCGGGTCATCGCCGAAAACAACTTTGATGGCATAGCATTCATGGGGCGCAACCGCGAAGTACTGTATGTGAGCCCTTCATATCAGCAACTGGTTGGCAAAACCGCTGAGGAAATGATTGGACAATCAGGGATTGGATTCGTTCACCCAGACGATCGAGACTACACTGCTAAAACGTTTTTTAAATTGCTCCAACAACCAAACACAAGAATCTCTGCAGAGTATCGCATCCCACATAAAGACGGCTCGTTTATTTGGGTCGAAACGTTTGGAATTAATTTGCTCGATAATCCTTACGTTCAAGCTATCGTCTTGAATAGTCATGATATTACCGACCGAAAAAGGGTGGAAGCCGAGCTGGTGGAATACCGCAAACACCTCGAATCACTTGTTGATCAAAGGACTATAGAGCTATCCAATGTCAACGAGCAATTAGAGCTGCGTCTTGAGTGGTTATCAGCGGTCAATATGATCAGCCAGATCATGGCACGCTCCGCTGATTTCGACCTGATATATGAGAAGATTGTAGAAATCATCAAAGATATATTTGATTCTGATGCTGCTTTCATCGCTGAATTGTTGCCAGGCGGCGATCAAGTAAAAATTCTGGTTCACTCCGACCGGGAAGAGTTTAAACCAATTTTTACCGGGACCTTGATCAGCTTACCTGAGAGTATTTTATCCGCTTCAAATCCAAAAGAGCCACAGATCGCCTACCTGTCACCGGATCAGATCAACAAAATAAACGGCCCAATCGGCTTGCACTTGCGGGATTCAGGGATTACGTGCATGGTGTGTATACCGTTAATCCTACGAGAGCAAGTCTTCGGATGCCTGGGGCTCGAGATGCAGGAGGAATGCAGACACATCTCAGACGAAGAATCAGTTTTGTTGAGGATTTTTTCGACGGATATCGCCCAGTTAATCGAGGATTCCAATTTATTTGAACAATCCAAAGCGATGATTGCCGCGGAAGAGCGCAACCGCCTGGCGCGCGACCTGCACGACTCGGTCACACAGGTGCTTTTCTCAGCTTCCCTGCTGGCAGATGTTCTGCCCCAAATCTGGCGCCGCGATCCAGAGCAGGGACTCCAAAGATTGGAAAAACTGCGCTGGTTAACGCGGGGTGCCCTGGCCGAGATGCGCACCATGCTGCTCGAACTGCGTCCAAAGGCGGTGATTAACACCCCTCTGGGGGACCTGCTTGGGCAGCTGACCGAAGCAACCAGCAGTCGATCCGGGTTAAAAATCCAGCTGTATATTGAAAAAATTCCACCTCTACCGGAAGAGGTACATACTGCTTTTTACCGCATCGCCCAGGAAGCATTGAACAATGCGGTTAAACATGCCCAGGCGAGGCTTGTAACCTTAAGCCTGAGCACCACAACTTTACCGCCGGAACGAACCGGGAGCGCCAGTCAGGCAGTCAAACTGACAATCCAGGATGATGGAGTCGGATTTTCACCTGGTGATCGAGGGGCAACCCATCTGGGATTGAGTATCATGCGCGAACGTGCTGCAGCAATCCAAGCGAATTTAACTATCGAAAGCCAACCCGGTTATGGAACACAAATGACATTAATCTGGAATAGTGAAAACGGGAGGTTATCATGATCGAATCGCAAGCCCTACGGGTATTAATCGTTGATGATCATCCCATGGTGCGCAGCGGATTGCAGGATTTCATCCTCGCTTACGAGTGGATGGAAGCTGTGGGAGAAGCCCAGAACGGGTTTGAAGCTGTGGAATTTTGTGCCACCCACGAGGTGGATGTGGTCTTGATGGACATGGTGATGCCGCTGATGGATGGCAGCGAAGCCACCCGGCGCATCCTAGCGCTGGGTAAACCGATCAAAATCATTATATTAACCAGTTTTCACGAGCAGGACCTGGTCCAACAGGCATTGAACGCTGGTGCGACGAGCTACCTGCTGAAGAATGTCAATGCCGAAGAACTTGCCAATGCAATCCTGGCTGCCCATGGTGGTTTCTCGACACTGGCTCCTGAAGCCACCGACGCCCTGGTGCGAACCAATCTCCGAAGACCCGGCATAGGATTCGACCTCACCTCTCGGGAACGAGAGATATTGGCTTTGCTGGTTAAGGGTTCATCGAACAGCGAAATCTCCGACCAGCTCTCGATCAGCCTGGCTACCGTGAAGTTCCACCTGACAAGCATCTTCACAAAACTGGGGGCAAAAAACCGGGTCGAGGCAGCTACCCTCGCATTGGAGCACCACCTGGTAGATACATAAACAAATAATTGATGGTCCAACATGCGCTGGAACCCAGCGTGATCACTCCGCAAGGCCTATCCTTCCGGCTAGCCGTTTTTCCTAACCCATAGATTTCGAAAACCAGACTTCAGACTCCCCTTAAGCTGGATGCGTGAAGGGTGTTTATTTGCTACATTGATTGTGGTTTATAGTCTATCCAAAATCCAGGTTGATCAGTAGCAATTCGCGCCGGTATTCTGAACTATTACGCTTATCAAAACCTATCATCAGGGTCTATGAATATCGTTCTGGCAGATCATCATGAACAACCACGCCTTGCGCTGGATACATTGCTCAAGGAGTATGCGGAACTTGATTCTATTGAAGAAGCAGTAGATGCGCATGGATTGCTCAAACTGGTGGAAAAAAACTCTGTAAGGCTGGTCCTGATAGATGCAGAGCTACCTGGATGTCCCATTCTAGATCTTATTTCGCATATCGATTCGCTCGAACCCAGGCCGTACATTTGTATCATGAGCAGCGATAATACCACCAGCAGGCTGCTGCTGAATGCTGGCGCGGATATCTTTATCAGTAAAGTGGATGATCCGGCCTGGTTGGTGGAAAAACTCGAAGATGTTATCTATCAAAGCAGGAAGTTAAAAGGAGGATGCGGATAATAAAGGACCTTGAGGATGACAAGTTCGAGCAGACCATTTCCAACCTGCCTAGGAAGGCAAAGGAATCCAGTTTGCCTCTTTGGAGAAGAAATCCACGCAACATATCTGGAGGGATGTTTCGATCAGCCAGGTAAACGAGAGGAGTATTATGAAAAATGTAATCCGTATCAAGATACAGACAATGATCCCGATCTGGATCACATTGATCCTGATTTTGACTGCCTGCGGGGGGGCTGCCACGTCAGCGCCAACTATGGATGAGGCCATGCTGCAGACCCAGGTAGCCCAGACCGTGGTTGCCGATTTAACCCAAAATGCGCCAGCGCCGGCGACGGAAATGCCTACAACTTCGCCAGCTGAAACACAGCCCCCACCCGGACCTACCCCGGATCCGAACATCCCGGTTGCGGTGATTCCGACTGCCGCTCCTGGCGGTCCTTCCGCGATCGCCAACTACAACAACCTCATCTACAGCGGACCTGGCGATGACTACGTGGTCTATGCAGTCTTTTTAGGCAGCCAAACCGCCGAAGTGGTGGGGAAGAGTGAAGATGGCCTGTGGTGGGCGATCAGTGTACCTGTTGCGCCGAACGGCAGCGGCTGGGTGGATGGAGCCTGGGTGACGGTGAGCAACGCGGATAATGTTCCTGTGCTCCCCACTCCAGCGGTGCCTGAGACGGTTGAGCTTGTCCCACCAGGCCCGGATGACCCGCAGGCGACCGCCATTGCCAACGTGTACGTGCGTTCCGGTCCGGCAACCAATTACCCCGCGTATGGCATCGCACCGGCGGGTGCCAGTGCCAGAGTGATCGGGGTGAGCGAAGATGGGCAATGGTGGGTGGTACGGCTTAACCCGGAGAACGTCGGTACAGGCTACGGCTGGGTGCAGGTACAGTTCACCAGCTCCAGCAACACAAGCGATGTCCAGGTTATTGAAAATCCGGACACGCATGCCAACATACCGCCCCCTCCCCCAGCGGAAGGTGCTGCGACGGCAACCGCAACAGATTATGTGAACGTACGCAGCGGCCCGGGCACCAATTACCATGTGTTAGGCGTTGCAGCTCCGGGTGCCTCGGCTGAGATCAGCGGTAAGAGTGCTGATAGCGCCTGGTGGCAGGTCGTGGTACCCAACCTGAACTCTGTGACTGGCTACGGTTGGGTTTCGGCCACCTATGTAAGCGCGCAGGATGCAGACGATGTGCCGGTGGTAGAAGCACCACCTGCGCCCCCCACGATTGGTCCAACGCCTCCGCCAGCCAACGGCACGGGCTGCTCGCTGGTCTCGCAAAATCCGGAAGATGGGACAAGTATCACGATTGATACGCAATTCACCACGACCTGGGTGCTGAAGAATACTGGCTCTGCCAACTGGGAGCAAACAGAAGTTGATGTGCGCTATCTCGGCGCCGTAGGTGACGTCCAACTGCACCTGGGTTCCGATGTATATGACCTGACATCGACCGTGGAGCCTGGCAACACCTACAATTTCAGCGTGCCGATGATCGCACCCTTCAATACCGGAACGTACGGAGAAGTATGGGAGTTTGTCCAGGGCAACCAACAACTCTGCCAGTTCTATGTGTACATTGACGTACCGTAATATGCAGGGACGATCCCAAATTAATCAGATAAGGAGAGATTCAGATGCCAAGAGGAAGACGAGAAGAACGACGAGAGGATCGCCAGCTCGGGCGAGCAGGTGGAGGTGGCAACCGCTACCAGATGCGCCAGAAAATGGCTGCGATCGGTGATGACTTCTGGATCGAGAATGATCATGGCCAGAAGGTCTTCAAAGTAGATGGCAAGGCACTGCGCGTGCGCCAGACGCTGGTCTTCGAAGACGCACACGGCAGCGAGCTGGCCAAGATCCAGGAACGCATGCTACGGGTTAAAGACAGCATGGAGATCGAAGGACCACACGGTGAAAATCTTGCCATGGTTAAGAAAGCCCTGATTACCCCCGTGCGAGAACGCTGGGTGGTCAAGATAAAGGGTGGCCCAGACCTGGAGGTGAAAGGAAATATCCTGGACCACGAGTACACAATTGGGGAAGGCCGCGACAAGGTGGCGGAAGTATCCAAGAAATGGTTCCGCGTACGCGACAGCTACGGGGTTGCCATCGATCCTGGCCAGGATGATGTGATCATCCTGGCGGTAGCGGTGTGCATTGATGAGATGGCGCACGAAGGGCGCTGAGTGATATATCCCGGGGAGGATCGTGTTTCATTGGTTGGCTTCCCCGGGTAATAACCAAATCTATTTTTAAGGAGGATGTACCAATGTGTTGTTTCTTTGTTTCCCTGATTTTCTTTGGGCCACGCCTGGCCTTCCTGGTTTACTGGCTGTTCGTACCTGTAAAAGTGAGTGCAGCCTTTGCAAACTTCAACTTTCCCTGGCTGGTGGGCATCCTGGGGCTGATCTTTCTCCCCTGGACAGCATTGATGTACGTGCTGGTATTCCCACTCAACGGATGGGATTGGCTGTGGATTGGATTGGCAATTGCAATCGATATCTTCAGCTATGTGGGCGGATACCACAACCGCCGGCGGGTTCCAGGCTATCCAGAAGATGACCCACTGATGAATTATTAAATTGATGTACTGCTGATGAAGGTGAAGAAGGGTGTGTATTGGGGGGGTACGATCTCCCTAATTACACCCCATCTCCCCAACTGGAGAAAAATATAAATATCTATTGAAAGGAGAAATCAATGACGTACGGTCCGATCGACTTTCTTGCACTCGAATTCAAGACCGACCAGCTCACCGGGGAGGGCATGGCGGAATTGATCGAGCTGGTTGAAAAAGAAATTGTGCGGGTGATCGACCTGGTGATCATCCTGAAGGATGAGGATGGAGAGGTCCAGGTGCTCGAGATCGAGGAGCTGGACCCGGAGACGCTGGCGATCTTCGATCCGCTCGATGTGGAAGTCAGCGGCATCATCCAGATGGAAGATATCGAGCTGATCGCCGTAGAAATGGAAAATAACACCACAGCTGCCTTGCTACTTTACGAAAATCTGTGGGCGATCAAGTTCGGAGAGGCAATTACACGTTCCAGTGGTCGCATGTTAATGTTTGATCGCATCCCATTCGAGGTGATCAACGAAACCATGGAAATTTTCGCCGAGGCGGAAGCATAGCCACCAACGAGACTATTAAACATAAGAAATCAGGAGGTTGAAATGCCAAGAGCAAGAAGAATGATGAGAAGAAGGCGGGTGGCGGGCGCAGCCGTTGGTACGGCAGTCGTCGTGGGAACTGCAGGTGCGGTAAGCCACCACCAGAATAAGAAATATGCCCAGCAGGACTACGAGCAGCAGCAACAGTATGATCAGGCCTATCAGGAAGGTGCAGCTGATGCACAGACACAGCAGGAAACTTATACGCCACCACCCCCTGCGCCCGAAGAAGACATGACAACCGAGCTTCAAAAGCTCGCCCAGCTGCACGAATCCGGTGCGCTGACCGACGAGGAATTTGCGGCTGCCAAGCAGAAGCTGCTGGCAGGTTGAAACTTGGTGGTATTTGACTGACTGAAGGTGAATTGTCTCTTCAGGAGGCGTTCGTCTATAACTGCACCAGTATATACAAAGCGTCCCCCTCCCGGGGTGACCGTGAATGGCTGGTGATCACGGGAGGGGTGATTTGAGAATGCCTTAAATCAGCTTCCATTTTTAGTGAAGGGAGAAAGGGTATGACAATTGAGAGTTAGAGCGATGTCCATCAGGTCTGGATAGATTTCAATATTGCGACACGAGTAAAGGAGAATCAATAATGGATACGGGAACATTAATAACCATGCTGGTCAGTTCAATTGCCACCTTCTTTGCCATGTGCAACCCTTTTGCTAACACGCCCATCTTTATGGGAATGACAGCTGGGGACGACGCAGCCACCAAAAAAGCGGTGGCTCGGAAAGCGACTTTATTTGCTTTCATGCTCGCCGTGGTCATGGCGGCAGCGGGTAAACTGATCGGTGAGCTGTTTGGAATCACGCTGCCTGCCTTTAAATTAGGAGCTGGCATCCTTGTATTCATGATCGGCTATCACATGGTAACAGGCAAAGGTCACGGGGCTCAGAAAGCCAGCGAAGGTGACGTTAAAAGTAGTTTAGCCCAGGAGCTTGATAAGGCAATCTCCCCTCTGGGCACGCCGATCCTGGCCGGCGGAGGCACGATTTCAGCTGCGATCACATTTTCAGCCACTGATGGCTTTGAAGGATTGGTGGCTGTGATCGTCGGCTTTGGCGTGATCATGCTCATGACCTACTACTTCTTCCTTGCCGGAGATACGATCGAGAAGAAGCTTGGGCAGAGCGGTATCACCGCCCTGACCAAGATCATGGGCTTAATCCTGCTCACGATCGGTGTTCAAATCTTCCTGGGCGGCATGGATGGCGTGTTGAACGAATATCTGCCCACCATTCCTGCTCTCTTGAGTGGCTCAGGTAGCTAACTATGACAAATGGGAATGCGGGAAGCATCTCACTCAGAATTACTTCCCAATGGCTCCCGAATGATCAAATAAGGAGAAATCTAAATGTTACACGAGAAAGATACTGTACGTAATGATCTGGCAGATGATGTTTTTGCATCCGTGGATCTTTCTGTCAGTATGCCCAAGTACAGGATACCGCAAAAGGAGCACGATCCCCGGCATGCTTACCGGGTAGTAAAAGACGAGCTGATGCTGGACGGCAACTCACGCCAGAACCTGGCCACTTTCTGCCAGACCTGGCTTGAGCCTGAGGTCCACGACATCATGAACCTGACGATCGACAAGAACATGATCGACAAGGATGAATATCCGCAGACCGCCGAGCTGGAGTCGCGTTGTGTGCACATGCTGGCCGACCTGTGGAACTCTCCTGATGCCGATAATACCTTAGGTACTTCAACCACGGGTTCCAGTGAAGCCGCCATGCTGGGCGGGATGGCCCTGCTCTGGAAATGGCGCGCTCGCCAGAAGGCGGCCGGGAAACCGATCGATAAACCCAACCTGGTCACCGGACCTGTGCAGGTGTGCTGGCACAAGTTCACGCGCTACTGGGACGTCGAGCACCGGGAGATCCCCATGGAAGGGGATCGCCTGATCATGAATGCCGAAGAGGTTTTAAAGCGAGTGGATGAAAATACGATCGGTGTGGTCCCCACGTTGGGCGTTACCTTCACCTGCGACTTCGAACCGGTAAAAGAAGTCAGCGATGCGCTGGATCAGCTGGAAAAAGAAACTGGCCTGGATGTTCACATCCATGTGGATGGTGCCAGCGGTGGGTTCCTGGCTCCCTTTGTTTACCCCGACCTCGAGTGGGATTTCCGCCTGCCGCGCGTGAAGTCGATCAACACTTCCGGTCACAAATTCGGCCTGGCGCCGTTGGGCGTGGGTTGGGTGATCTGGCGGGACAAGGAAGACCTGCCCGAAGACCTGATCTTCTGGGTGAATTACCTGGGTGGCAACATGCCCACCTTTGCCCTGAACTTCTCACGACCGGGCGGACAGATCGTGGCCCAGTACTACAACTTCCTGCGGCTTGGGAAGGAAGGCTACCGCAAGGTGCATATGGCCTGCTATGAGACAGCCCAATACCTGGCGGATGAAATCGCCAAGATGGGGCCATTTGATCTCATTTACGATGGCCGCGGCGGCATTCCCGCCCTGGCCTGGAAGCTCAAAGAAGGCGTCGATCATGGCTTTACCCTGTTTGACCTGGCTGACCGGCTGCGCACCCGCGGCTGGCTGGTGCCAGCCTACACACTGCCCCCGCACCGGGAGGACCTGGCCATCCAACGGATACTGGTAAAACACGGCTTCAGCCGCGATCTGGCCAGCTTGCTGTTGAATGACTATCGAGAGGCTCTGGAACATTTCGGCTTGCACCCAGTCAGCAAGCCTCTTACCGAGGAAGAAGCTGGCGGGTATAAACACTAAACAAATCCACACAAGCTGTTGGGTGACCAACATACTGTATGACCTGGGTGCTGGTCACTCAACCAATCTCCTTCACCTGAGCGTTATCTGGTGCATCGCGCAGGGTTATGAGGAAGCATGCAAAATTTCGGCAATGCGATTACCTACACCGCCATCGCAGTTTTTGCCATTACAGGGGTGCTGGCTGGTCTCAGGAAAGAAGCCGATATCTTCAGTTTGCTGGTCTTCGGCCTGGTTACAGCCCTCGGCGGGGGCACGATCCGGGATATGATTTTGAGCGTCCCTGTTTTCTGGGTGAATGATTTGAATTATATCTGGGTCGCGGCAGGGGGCGCACTGCTGGCTTTCTTCGTGTACCGCCTCATCTTTCAAGCCCAGCAGCTTTTGCTCTACCTGGATGCGGTAGGGGTAGCGCTCTTCACCATACAGGCCATTGATAAGGTACTGGGCTTGGGGTACGCCCCATTGATCGCGCTGATCATGGGCATCATCACGGGGACCGGTGGAGGCCTGGTGCGTGACGTGATCACCGACCGGCCGACGCTTTTCATGACCAGAGATCTCTACGCGACGCCCATCCTGTTAGGGAGCCTTGTTTATCTTGGGCTGCTGTACTTCGCGCCTGGTTTCGAGCTTTCGTGGCTCGTATCCATGCTGCTCATTTTTGGATTCCGAGCTGCTGCAATTTATTGGGATTTATCCATGCCGGGTTGGCTCACCGCAAGAGCAGAGAGTTGAAAGGACACACATGACAGAAACCACAGTACAAGACCATCTGCAGACGCCAGCCGAATGGAAGCATCTTGAATCTCAGCATGTGGGACCGTTCCTTACCCGTATGATCCACGAACGAAAGGATGGCTCTACCCACATCTGGAGTTCGAGGCGCCACCGAAAGAATTTTGGCCCGGAGATCCTGACCTCAGAAGGAGAACCGCAGGCGCTGAAAAAACGGCCCTCACTCTTCGTTTGGGCACCGGGGGAATTAAACTGGTGGATCGCGGTCTTATTCATGATCGGCTCGTTCGGGTTTATCCTGGGCAGCGTAATGTTTTTAACTGGATTCAGCAACGATATGCTCATCAACGCCACTTTTTTCATCGGGTCCGTCTTCTTCACCTCCGCCGGCTACTCCCAATACAACCAGTCCATCAATGCAGCCACGACCATCGGAAGTGACTCAATGCCCAAGAAGCGAAAATGGTTTGCCCTGCAGCCAGGGCGAATCGATTTCTGGGTCACCTTTTCCCAGTTCCTGGGCACGATCATGTTCAACTTCAATACCTTCGACGCCTTTCTGGACCTGGGCTGGCTTGGACAAGACCTGGCTATCTGGAGGCCAGACATGATTGGATCGATCCTGTTTCAGATCTCAGGGACCCTGGCTGTCTTCGAGGTTTGCCATCGCTGGTGGTGCTGGCAGCGCCGTAGAATCGCCTGGTGGATCACCATGATCAACTTCATCGGTTGTGTGGCCTTTTTGATCTCTGCTTTTATGGCCTTTGTACGGCCCAATCCAATTTTCGAGAACCTGGCGACCTATGCGACGATCTTCACCCTGATCGGTGCGGTGTGCTTTTTTGTCGGTTCATATTTGATGTGGCCTGAGATGTCAGCCGAGGTGATGGCCGGTGAATAGAGGGTTTACTTATTGCTATGAAAAAAGTTGGGAGATGCTAGAGGCTTCTGAAGTGTTGACACCAAACTAGGTGCCTCTGTTAATGGTACAGCGTTTCGATTTCTTTGCCGAAATCCCCGCGCTGGAAGACCAGATGCCGCCTGCACGAGGGGTATCCGATGCGGTGGTTGTGCTGGTCCTGCGGGACGTGCATCACGTCACCAGCACAGCGATCGAGATACTGGAAGGTTACACGCAAAGCCTCAAGGAAAATGGCGGTAATTTGATGCTGGCCGATGTCAATCCAGGCGTACTGGAAACGCCGCAGAGGAGCGGTGCGCTGGATGATATCGGCGCTGAAAATGTCATCCCGGCGACTGCGAAGGTGCTGGTCGCGGATAACATGGCCTGGAACAAAGCCCAGACATGGATCAAACAGCACCAGGTTGAAACCACGTCCCAGGAAGAGACCCCGGAGGAATAGTAAATTAAGCATCCATCCAAGGAGATAAGTAAATGGACCTGCAAGAATTATTTGTCGCACTGGCACAAGTATCCGGACTGCTGTTCATCATCACCAGCATGCTGGCGATGGGCATGAGTTTAACCATGGACCAGATCGTCCAACCGCTGAAGAACGCTCGCCTGGTGATCCTGGCGCTGGTAGCAAACTTCGTGCTGGTACCCCTGCTCGCCTACGCCATCACACTGGTGATACCCCTCGAACAATCGCTAGCGATCGGCCTGATCGTGCTCGCCACGGCAGCCGGGGCACCCTTCCTGCCCAAGCTGGTGCAGGGTGCGAAAGGGGACATCCCCTTTGGTGTGGGGCTGATGGTGCTGTTAATGGTGGTGACCATATTTTACCTGCCCGTCGTCCTGCCGCTACTGCTGCCAGGGGTTTCGATTAATCCCTGGGATATCGCCAAATCATTGATCGTGCTGATGTTGATCCCGCTGGCGATCGGATTGCTGATGAAATCACATTCGCCGGACTCCACTGCACACTGGCAGGTTGTGATGAACAAAGTCTCCAGTCTGGCGCTGCTCATCTTGCTGGTGGTTGCACTGGGGCTGAATGTCAGCAATATCATCAGCCTGATCGGATCGTACGGGCTCCTGGCATTGATCATCTTCATCGTCGGGAGTTTGCTGATCGGATTGCTCCTGGGAGGCGGGGATCCTGGCGTGCGCAGCGTGATGGGGCTGGGCACAGCACAGCGTAATGTGTCGGCAGCGATCCTGGTGAGTGTGCAAAATTTTTCCGGTACAAATACACTATCGTTTGTGCTGGTGGCGGCCATTCTGTTGCTGTTGATCCTGCTGCCCACTGCAAAGCGCATGGGAGCACGCAGCAAGGAAAGCAAGACAGAAGCTGCATGAGCCAATCCCTGACCAATTGGATGTGGGTTGAGAAACAAGGATTTAAGGTTGATCAAGATAATTATTAAGTTTTTCTCTATTGGAATTGCCTCCAGCGGCAGCCTTAGCGGTGAGTATGATCTTTTCAAGTTCGAAGGAGATTTCGACTTACAGGTTCAATTGACCGGCATCAACACCATTTCAGCGGTGAACCTGCCCGCTGCGTGCAAAAATCCCGTCTCGCCATAGGGATGGTCTTTGAGAATGATTAACCCGGTTCGACAGGAATATTGGCTTGCCAGATGCACTGGCAGCCGGGCGCAAGCCACAGAAGGTGGAGAAAAATCCACGAACTTCATGGATGGAGGTGCTGCATACCAACCATTCACTTAATCGTACAAGCGAGACTTCGGCTTGAATCGCATGGCTACTTCTCTTGCCAATAATACGGATGTGGATCAGAAAGCGAATTTTCCAAACTATAGTAAAGGAGATAACGATATGGAAGCCAAACATAAAGATGTTCAGTCCGTCGTTGAAGCCCCGGAGATAGAAGCTTTGTTCGTGCAAACCGCCCACAGTATGAGCTACGAGGACGGTCAGCTCACCCTGCATACCGTGGCACCCACCACCCTGTTCTTCTCCGACCGCCCCGACCGGGTCACCGGTCACATCACCTCGCAGGAATTTGTGGATACCTGGGACAAGGGTCCGGATAGCTTTGAATCCAACCCGCCCAACGCGGTGCTTTCTATTTTCCACCCCGACATGGTTAGCGATATCGTCGTGGAGCTAACCCAACCGGAGTTAAGCGGCGGCGAGCTGAGCTATTACGTGGCGATCCTGGATGGCGAAATGCCAGCCAGCGGCGGTCCCAGCGCATTGTTCATCGATGTGATCGGACGCCCGATGTCACCGGTATCAGCCGCAGGCATGCACCGTCGCGATCGTCGCGATGACCGGCGTGACAGGCGTAGATAAGGCTGAAGATTCTACCGTTATCGCACCTGGTCCCAGACCAGATGCGATACCTGGTGATGAAAGGTTGAGGAGTAAAGGTATGAGAAAAATTATTTTTGCTATTCTGTTGTGCACGGGGCTGTTCGTCCTGGTGGCGTGTGCATCCACTGGCTCCCAGCAGGAGACCGGGGGTGACCTGACCGGACAGGTGTGGGGGCTGACCGAGCTGGCGGGCAAGACTCTGGTCTCGGATTCGGGCATCTCTGCCCAATTCACCGCAGACGGGAAAGTGAGCGGATCGGCAGGGTGTAACCAATACGCCGGCAGCTATACCGTCTCCGGGGACAGCATCCAAATTTCCGTACCGCTAGCGGCGACGATGATGGCCTGTGCGCCGGATGTCATGCTGCAGGAGAACGCTTATCTGAAGGCGCTGGGTGAAGCCAGGACCTATGCGGTCAGCAAGGACCAGTTGACCCTGACCGGTCCGGAGGGCAACGACCTGCTGGCATATCAGAGCCAATCCCAGGACCTGGCGGGTACCAACTGGGAGGTGATCGGATACAACAATGGCAAGCAGGCTGTCACCAGCGTTATGGCGGGTACAACTCTTACGGCAGATTTCGGCCGGGACGGTACCCTGTCCGGGAATAGCGGGTGTAATGACTATAACGCAACCTACACGGTGACCGGAAACGCGATCACCATCGGACCTATTTCATCCACCATGATGGCCTGCAGCGACCCGGCGGGCGTCATGGACCAGGAAATCCAATACCTGGCCGCGCTGGAAAGTGCCGCGCGCTACCAGATAGAAGGCACGGTACTGGAGCTGCGCACCGAGGATGGAGCCCTGGCAGCCGATTTTAGTAAAAAATAAGAAAAGATCAATAAGGAGATCGGACATGAGTAAAGCAAAGAATATCGTGATCATTGCTGCTTACCCGGCAGCCGAGCTGGCTGATGAGAACTTCGACCAGCTCGTACAGCTGGTTAAAAGCAAAAAAATCAAGAGTGATGGCATGATCCTCGTCCGCAAAGATCTGGAAGGCGAGTTGACCGTCACTGAGACGGGCGACCACCTTGGCCGCAAGGGGGCTGGCTGGGGAGGTGGCGTCGGCCTGCTGGTAGGCCTCTTCGCCCCACCGCTGCTGGCCTCAGTTGCCGTCGGCGCTGCCGCCGGCGCGGTGGTTGGTAAGTTCGCCAAGAACAAGATCGTGGACAGCTTCGAGGGTGGGCTCGGCAAGAATCTCAAACCAGGACAGGCTGCTGTCCTGGCCATCGTCGAGGAAGGGGATCGCCTGACCGCAGAACAGGCACTGGTTGATTCGCCTGCCAAGTCGGTGGCGGAGATGGACGAGGGCAATGCTGAAGGCCTCAAGTCAGCCCTGAATGAAGCCCGGGGCAAGTTCAGTCCTGACCGCACGACGCTGCCGATACCCGACCGCAAGTTTGGTGGGGCAATTGCCCGCACCATGGATGAAGCAGTGGCCGACTACAGTTTCATTCCCGGGCCGCAGGCACCCGAAGGTGCGCCTAATGTGCTGCTCGTCCTGATCGATGATGCCGGGTTCGGTGGACCAGAAACTTTCGGCGGCGAGCTGCGCACGCCAACCCTGGAGCGGGTGCAAGAAATGGGGATCACCTACAACGCTTTTCATGTGACGGCAGTGTGCTCTCCAACCCGGGCAGCGTTGCTCACCGGGCGCAACCATCACCGGGTCGGCATGGGCGGCATCGCAGAGTTTCCGGGGCCGTTCCCCGGCTACACCGGCACACGACCGCGCAGCTGCACTGGACTGCCGCGCATCTTGAAGGAGAACGGCTACATCACCGGCGGTTTCGGCAAGTGGCACATGACACCGGGCCACGAAATGGGTCCTTCCGGTCCTTTTGAACATTGGCCCCAAGCCTGGGGATTCGACCACTGGTGGGGGTTCCTGACCGGCGCAGCTGGCCAGTACGACCCGATCATCACCCAGGATAACTCGGTTCTCGGCGTTCCGCAGGGCAAGGACGGGGAGCTGTACTACTTCCCTGACGACATCACCGATAAGGCTGTCGAATGGCTGCATGGTGTCCGCGCTCATAATGCCCAGAAGCCCTGGTTCTTGTTTTACTCCACCGGTGCTACGCATGCACCGCACCATGTTGCCAAGATGTGGGCTGACAAGTACAAGGGCCAGTTTGACGACGGCTGGGATAAATACCGGGAAAGAACCCTCGAACGACAGAAGAAACTCGGTGTTGTTCCACCGGATACAGAGCTTGCACCCCGCCCGGACCCGTACCCGGCCTGGGACACGCTCAGCGAGGCAGAGAAGAAACTCTACAGACGCCAAATGGAAGTTTTCGCTGGCTTCTCAGAGAACGCCGACTGGAATGTCGGCCGGCTACTTGACGAAGTCGAAGCCATGGGTGAAATGGAAAACACGCTGATCATCTACATCTGGGGTGACAACGGCTCCAGCATGGAGGGCACCACCACCGGCTCTTTCAACGAAACAACTTTCTTCAACGGAATCGTCCTGAACGCAGAAGAGCAGTTGGCGCTGATCGATAAATGGGGTGGCATCGAAGAGCTGGGCGGCGAGTACACGGCACCACACTTCGCTGCCGCATGGGCGCACGCCAACAACACTCCCTTCCAATGGGGCAAGCAGATGGCCAGCCACCTGGGCGGCACGCGCGATCCGATGGTCATTGCCTGGCCGAACCATATCAAGCCTGACAGTGAAATCCGCGGCCAGTTCACACATTGTATTGATGTCGTGCCGACCATCCTGGAGGCAATTGGGATTCCCGAGCCAAAAGTGGTTGACGGCATCGAGCAGCAACCGATGGATGGCACCAGCTTCGCCTACACTTTTGATGATGCTGGTGCGGCTGAACGCCACACGGTGCAGTACTTCGAGATGTACGGCAGCCGCGCCATCTACAAGGATGGCTGGTGGGCCTGCTCCCGGTTAGACAAGCTGCCGTGGGATTTCTCGCCCGCCACGCTGGGTCGCTTCAAGCCGGGCAGCGGCTACAATCCAGACGATGACCCCTGGGAACTTTACTATCTGCCCGACGACTTCAGCCAGGCAAAAAACCTGGCAGACGAAAATCCCGAGAAGCTGGCTGAACTCAAGGAACTCTTCTGGCAGGAGGCGGAGCGCAATAATGTCCTACCGTTACTGGGTGGGCTCAGCGTGTTCTTCGGCATCCTGCCACCGATGGAAACGGCCACTCGTTTCAGCTTCGCCGGTGATGTCGAGAATGTCTCAACCACGGTAATCCCGCGCATCTACGGGCGATCCTACTCGATCGAGGCCGAACTGGAAGTGCCGCCAGATGGCGCTGAAGGTGTGTTATGCGCTTTCGCCGACTTTATCGGCGGGTTCGCACTGTGGATTGACGAAAAGGGCCACCTGATCCATACCTACCAATTCCTCGGCATCGATACCTATAAACAGGTCTCGACCGAACCGATCCCGACTGGCGACGTGACGGTGAAAATGCTGTTCGAGATCGACGAGCCAAAGCCAGGAGCCGGCGGCAAAGTAACCCTGTGGGCCAATGATAAACAAATTGGCGAAGGCATAATGCCCCACACGGTGGCCATGTTGTTCACGACCTATGCCGGTATGGATATGGGTCGCGACAACGGGGGTGTAGTTGACCTGGATTATGAGGATAAAGCACCATACGCTTTTACAGGCAAGTTGAAGCAGGTTGTATTTGACCTCAAACCAGCGCACATGGAGGCGGAACTGGAGCTGCACCACCATAATGCAGTGCATGCCATCGCGGCCGGAGTTGCAGGGTAAGCACCC
>JBJYXV010000054.1:9385-174441 GCA_046260155.1 Anaerolineales bacterium | reverse complement strand
GGCATCTGGACATTCTGCTCCAGGCTGAGTGCAGGTAGCAGCTGGAAAAACTGGAAGATGATGCCAATGTTTTCTCCACGCCAGGTTGCTAGCTGGTTTTCGTTCATGTTGTTCACCAGGGAATGATTTACGATCACCTCACCGCTGGTGGGATGATCGATACCTGTAATCATGTTCAATAGAGTGGATTTCCCATTACCTGAAGGCCCAGTAATCGCCAGGAATTCACCTGGTTCTACATCAAGGGTTAATCCCTTAAGAACTGGCACCTGCTCTCCGCCGACTTCATAGGCCTTGTATACATCTTTTATTTCAACGATTTTTTTCATTTCTTCCTGCTCATCCATTATTAAATTCTCCTGTCTGTTCGTGTCCCAGCCAATATTGTACATTAATTGCACATATATTGTCAAGTATTAATCGATGATAATTGAAATTCTGGTTGAAATGCGGATTGATTTGTTTACGAAATTTTGGGGTTGGTTCCTGGCTTGTGAAAATTTCTTATCCTGCAAAAGCGTGCTAACTGCCTCCACTTAAGGAACAACACCCGTGTCCATATTGGACACGGGTGTTGGATCAAATTAATTGATTATTTTTATTCGATTGGGAAACCGGCTGATCTCCAGGCGGTGAGACCGCCGTTCATGCTGGTCACCCCTGTGAAGCCGTTGTCCAGCAATATGTCGCGTCCGGTGGCGCTGCGGTTGCCAGACCTGCAGACTACTACGATCTGTTCGTCAGTTGGCAGTTCTCCGAGCCGGCTCTCCAGCTGGTCAAGGGGTATCAGCGTTGAGTTGGGTGCATGAAAATCATCCCATTCATCCTGAGTACGAACATCCAGGAAGAAGACGCCATCCTGATAGAGATTATAAGCCTGGTCAACAGATATCTCTGTTGGTAGCGGCGTAACCGCTTCGCTAACCTGAGCTGGCGCGCTGCTGCAAGCGCTGATCCCCAGGCTGAGGATGGCGATTAATACCAGTAAGGAACCGATCCACAACCAGGAATGGTCCTGGCGGATTTCAAGTGCCTTTACCTTCGTTTTGGCATAAGGTTTTCTGATCATCTATGTCTCCTGCAAGTGTTAATTGCGTGTGTTTAATACTTTAGATGCGATATTTGATAGAAAGTTACACAGGTCAGGATCGAGGGCGCGGTATGAAATCAGGGATTTTTGTTTATTTGGTTTCCAGATTCGTAACCTTTAATGAAATAGTTTGCGCCTCTTTTGGGGTATTGTGCTTATTAGCACAGATTTTTGGATCTGTTCTGGAATGGAAAATTCATTATACCTCTCTGATCCGCAAGAATTTCGAAGGAAATTAATACTATAATCGTTTTGAGCTCACTTCACAACACCATCGAAAGCGAGAGTTATCATGCGGAAAATGAGCGTGTATGTTCATCTGGGCTTTCTCCTTGCAATAATTTTCACAACCGGTTGTTCTGGCAGCACACAAACTCCTCCCGTACCAGAAACAGACCGGCCTCTGGTAACAGAGGAGAAGCGAATACCAACCCAGACCAGCCAACCCACGCAGACCGCATACCCTACCAGCACTCCCGAACCAACCCTGACCCCGCTGCCAACTCAAGATCCGTTTGTGATCTCAGCACCGGACGGCGCACAATTGGAGATCCTGACCAGCTTCGGTGGGCCTCCAGTGGGAAAAATTGATGCTCTCGATTGGTCTCTGAATGGTAATTGGCTGCATGTTTCCGGTCCATCGGGTGCTGTGATTTATCAGGCAGACTCATTTGAACTGCAGCGCGTTTTCCCGAATCCCGAATATTTTTCATTTTTGAAAAACGGGGATGAATACGTGATTCTTCAAGACGATCAATTACAAATTTTCGAGACACTTGGGGGCAATTTAAATCAAGAGTTTGTACTAACTGATTTATCCGGGGGTAATTTCCTGATCTCACCCACTGGCAGGTATCTTGCGGCGAACACTCTCCCCAATCAATTTTCTATCTGGGATTTGGGATCAGGTGAGATGGTGCAAATAGTTAATCTGGGCGAATTCTTCGAGTTTGATTTTGAAGTTATTGCGAACAAGGTTTTCAACTCGGATGGATCTTCCCTGTTCGTGGCTACCAATGCTGGCGGACTTTACCAGGTGGACATGGCAAGTGGAGCAGTCGAAAGGCTTTACAGGGCAGTTTTTGCACCCGATCCAACTATCGTATCAAATACACCGGCGGAATGTTTTTCTCCTGGTGCAAATGGTCATCACCTGGCATTGCTGTGTGCAAAATATACTCCTTCAGCGGATTACAGCAGGATAGCCAGCACTTATTACACGCTCAAGTGGTTGGATCTGAATCATGGCAACCACCAGTTAACCAGTTTCGAGACCAAGGACTCGTTGAGGAATCCCAGCCTCAGCCCGGATGGGAAGACTTTGTACCTGCAGGGGATCGGAGAGTTTAAACTGCTTGAATTAACCCCGCAGGGGATTGAGATCTTGACAGCACCAGTTTGCCTGGCACATAGCGTTGATCCATTTTCGATCTCCCCTTCCGGCCTGGGTAAAGTAGCTGTGATCAACAGCTACGAACGCGGGGAGATCTTGCTCTGTGATGTGCTGAGCGGGGAAAAGGGTTTAGCGATAGACTTTGAGCCGTTATCCAGCCTTGCCCTTGGTATCGTTGGGGATGGATACCTGGCAGCTGTGGGCCGCTGTTCGGGTGAGATCGAATTGTGGGATCCCAGGAGAGCCCAGATGATACAAGCTTTCCCTGCTCATGATGGCTGCATATCCGACCTGCAGTTCAGCCGAGATGGTCAATTTCTTGCCTCTGGAGGGGAAGATGGGCGGGTAGCTCTCTGGGATGTGGGAACGCCAGACTTAGAACCCCTGTACAGCGGGGAACTTAAGGGTCCTGTAAAAGACCTTGTTTTAAACCACGACGGAAAGTACCTGGCTTCCGTCAGCCGTACCGAGATGAAGCTCTGGAACACCTTATCCGGGGAGCAGCTTTATTCGAAGATTCTCGAAGCCGGAAAAAATGTGACCTTTGGCAGGAGGAATTGGGTGGTGGTTTCGGATGGCAACTGGGTAGACTGGTATGCCCAGGATGGGTTATTTACCAGTCAGTTTATCGATACAGGGCACTTATTAGTCGATCCAGGCTCGAAATTTATTACTGCATTAAGTCCATCAAACGATTGGATCGGTTTCTTTGACCTGGACAAAGGCAATGAAATCTACTCTTTTGACCTGAAATCATACCCCGTGCAGTCCATTGCACTTAGCCTGGATGGCTGCCTGCTGATCGGTATCGGTGAATACGGTCAAATTACTTTCTGGACGCTAAACCCATTCACGCTGGTTGGAACAATCGATACCAGAATTGAACGGGAAAACCGGGTTGTAGCAGCCGCGACCAGTCCAGATGGGCGGTTAATTCTAATGGGATTAGAAGACGGATCGGTGCAGGTTTGGGGTTCCGAAGGGGCTTTAAATGCCGTTCCTGGACAGACTACTACCCAGGAATTTTGTGACAGAATCTCCAAGCCTCTTCCAACAGCGACCGGTGTTCCAACTGCCACCAGAACCCCGACCCTGATACCCCCCACTCCCACACCAGCAGCTTTCACCCGCAATTTATACCTGACCCAGCCAAATTTACAAGGTGGTGATGTGCTCGCACTGCAGGAGCGTTTACTGGCGTTGGGTTATGAGCAGGTGGGCGTGCCGGACGGAGTTTTTGGATCTATGACGGACCAGGCTGTCAGGCAGTTCCAAACAGATTCTGGACTGGTTGTGGATGGGGTGGTTGGGCCGCAGACCTGGGGTTTGTTATTTCCAATAGAGTAGAAGGATAGCGTTCCTAATTGGGAAAGGCTATGATTCAATCATCGACCATTTTCGGTAGGACAATGCAGGGATATTACTCGAGATCAGAATAACCCTAGCACCAACCTAGGCATAAAATGGGGGAAACCTGAGGATATAGATTCGCTTTAAGAATCGTTCTGTGGTGACCGTAATAAGGTCCGTGACAAATAATAATATGCTTGACTCAGCAAGCATTTCATAGCAGCCTATGCCCCCACGGGGAATCGAACCCCGGTTTCGGCCTTGAGAGGGCCGCGTCCTAGACCGCTAGACGATGGGGGCTAGCAGCGCTGAAATTCTACCATGCGCAGCCCACCAACGTCAATCAGTTAATTGATTTGTGTAAAACCAACACAGAGTAATGCCGTGGAACGGATTAATCTCAGGTCGAGATCTTCTGCAGCTGATCAGGTGTTTCCCGCTTGCATGCTATAATTCCTGGGGCTATTCCCCTAAAGGAGCACTGCATGTACGACCCGCAAGAAATTGAGAAATTGCGCCAGGCATTTAATGAATGGCAGGAAAACAACCTTCAAGGAAACCTGCAGCGCATGCCGGAGCGCCGGGAAAAGTTCATTACCACTTCATCTGAACCGGTGGAGCGTCTCTATTCACCTCTTGATATCCCAGACCTGGATTACCTGGAGGACCTGGGGCTACCGGGTGAATATCCCTTCACCCGGGGTGTGCATCCCACCCTCTATCGCAGCAGATTGTGGACCATGCGTATGTTTGCTGGTTTTGGTACGGCTGAAGAGACCAATGCGCGCTTTAAGTATCTGTTGGAGCAGGGCCAGACAGGCCTATCAATCGCATTTGACCTGCCGACGCTCATGGGCCTGGATACCGATGCACCAGAAGCATTAGGCGAGTTTGGCAAGTGTGGTGTTGCAGTCTCCTCCCTTCGAGACATGGAGATCTTGTTGGACGGCATTCCGCTGGACAAAGTCTCCACCAGCATGACGATCAATTCTCCCGCGGCGATCATCTGGGCCATGTATATCGCTACTGCAGAAAAACAGGGTGTCAAGCCTGACCAGCTGCGCGGTACCACGCAGAATGATATTCTCAAGGAATATATCGCCCAGAAAGAATACATTTTCCCACCCGAACCTTCCATGCGGCTGGTAGTGGACACGATTGAGTATGGCACCCAGACCGTTCCCCAGTGGAATACGATCAGCATCTCTGGATACCACATTCGCGAGGCAGGATCTACGGCAGCTCAGGAGCTGGCATTCACCCTGGTGGATGGGATGGAGTATGTGCGCTGGACCATCGAGCGCGGTCTGGCGGTGGATGATTTTGCACCGCGGTTATCTTTCTTCTTTAATGCCCACAACGATTTCTTTGAGGAGATCGCCAAATACCGAGCTGCCCGGCGCATTTGGGCGCACGAAATGCGCCATACCTTTGGTGCTCGGGACCAGCGATCCTGGTTGATGCGCTTCCATACCCAAACTGCGGGGGTTTCGCTCACTGCGCAACAGCCGGAGAATAATATTGTACGGGTCGCCATTCAAGCCCTCGCTGCTGTTTTGGGTGGTACGCAGTCCCTGCATACCAACAGCATGGATGAAGCGTTAGCACTCCCCTCTGAACATGCAGTCAAGGTTGCCTTGAGAACGCAGCAGATCATCGCTGAGGAATCCGGAGTCGCTAACACGGTTGACCCACTGGGTGGCTCGTTCTTTGTTGAAAACCAGACCAACCGCATTGAAGCGCAGGCATATGAATATTTCCGCCGGATTGAAAACTTAGGTGGTGTACTCCCGGCAATCGAAAAAGGATTTTTCCAGGGTGAGATCTCAGATGCAGCTTATCGCTACCAGCGTGAGATCGATGCCGAGCAGCGGTATATCGTGGGCGTGAATGCTTACCAGGATCAAAAACCTTATGAGATACCGCTGCTGCGGATGGACCCTGCGGGTTACAAGCGCCAGGCAGAAAGGTTGGCAGATCTGCGCCATGAACGGGATAATGGTCGCGTTGGCCATTGCCTGGACCGTTTACGCATCGCTTGCCAGGGAACTGAAAATACAATGCCTTTTATCCTGGATGCGGTCCGGTCATATGCAACTCTAGGTGAAATTGTCGGGGTGATGAAAGGTGAGTTTGGGATCTATAATGAACCTACATGGATTTAACAACTCGGGTATATAATTCTACCCGATAAGTATTGAGAGGTTTACTATGGCAAATATAAAAAAGAATAATGGTGTGATCGGCATTCTTACCGGTGGGGGGGATGTTCCCGGATTGAATCCGGCTATCCGGGCTGTCACCATTCGCGCACTGCGGGAAGGCTACCAGGTGATCGGGTTACGCAGGGGTTGGGCCGGAATCATGGAAGTGAAACGGGATAAGAAAGCGGATAACAGCCGTCATTACCAGGTTCTGACAGAGGAAGTCGTCAACCGAGCGGGTCGAACTGGCGGAACTTTCCTGCACTCCTCGCGGACCCGTCCCAGCCATATCAGGCAGGCAGATGTCCCTGGACACTTGAAAGATGCATATACAGAAGAGATCAACGATCTGACCCCAGAAGTGATCAAGAACTTGGATTTCCTGGGTGTTGACTACTTGATTCCCATTGGGGGTGACGATACTCTAAGTTATGGCGTACGGCTGTACCAGGAGGGCATTAAGGTTGTTGCCATCCCCAAAACGATGGACAATGATGTACCCGGTACGGATTACTGCATCGGATTCAGCACCTGCGTGACGCGCACGATTTCGATCGCCAATAATTTGCGCACCATCGCCGGTTCGCATGAACGTATCCTGGTACTGGAGGTTTTTGGGCGCTACGCCGGGTTTACGGCTATGTTGCCTACCATGGCTGGGGCTGCTAACCGCTGTGTAATCCCTGAGCATAAATTTGATATCGATCACCTGACTGAGCTTGCGGTATATGATCGCAACCGCAATCCCAGCAAATATGCTGTAATCCTGGTTTCAGAAGGCGCCATGTTTGAAGGCGGCGAGATGGTCTTTAAAGACGAAACCACTGATGCTTATGGGCATAAGAAGTTGGGAGGCATTGGTGATTTGATATCCTTGGAAATCAAGGAACGTTCAGCCAAGTTCAACAATGGCTCCAAGATCAATATGGTGAACCAGAAATTGGGCTACCTTGTGCGCGGTGGCGATCCGGATGCCATCGATTCGATCGTGCCCATGGCTTATGGAAATCTTGCTTTGGACCTGGTGATCAGGGGTATTCATGGGCGACTCGTGGTATTGAAGAATGGGCGCTATGATAATGTACCCCTGGATGTGGTGACCAGCACCAAGAAAAATGTGGATGTTGAGAAGCATTACGATACGACTCGCTTGCGACCGAAATATAAAAGTTTCGAGATGAAACCGCTGTTCATTATGACCAGCGAATAATTTATGTTAATTGATACTGGGGATTCCGACAAAAAACTCCTCGAGCTTGCTTGTAGCTCGGGGAGTTTTTACTGGAAGGTGATATCTTCCACACGCAGTTGATCTGCCGGGATGAAGGATTTTAACCGGCTGAGAAGTTCCGGACACACCTGTGTGGTGAAATTTGGAAATTCGATCAGGTAGCCCCGGCTGCGCTCGAAAACATGAAAAGCGAAGCGATCCTTCCCTGGATAAGTGATCAGAGTGCCGTAGATCTGGCGGATACGCAGATTGTCGCGCACCTTATCCTGGCTGGAGCGCAGGATGATGGTGATCATCTTTACCTTGTCGCTTTCGATGGAAGTACCTGGGGATACTAAGAAGGCAGGCACGGGATCACGTACTTCAAACCCAATTTCTGGGGTCTGCTCTACTTCGGTGTCGTTCTTGTGAAGTCTTGCTGATATTGCTGGGGGTGAGGGGCTGGTGGGTGATTCTTCGGCAGGATCATTTGCGGATTCTGCCAGATCAATGGCAGCATCAGGGTCAGCCACGGCGGACATTACTGCAGATGTTAACTCCCAATCTTCAGAATAGCTGTCCGGTTGGGGTGGTAAGTGCTCTTCCCTGAGTTCCTGCGTGTCCGGGGAGAAGGAGGTTTCTGGCTCAGGTGCGGTCTTGCCACCTGGTTCCTGGTAGGAGGCGGCTTCTTCCTGCACTTCGACAACTGGGGTCCGGGTGAGTGGATCCTCCCGTGGTGCTGGCTCAGATGTGGAGAGGTCAGGTCCCGGATCCTGGTCCTGGAATAGAACAGCGCTTGGTGACTCAAATGCGCCGGGAGCTGGATCGGCTTTGGCGACAGTTGTGAGCTTAATATCGGTTTTGATCGCATCCACCAGCAGTTTTGGTTCGCTGCTTTCTGTGTCAACCCGGCCTTCTGCGACAATCAACTTGTCCACCTCAATCTGGTTGGAAATCTGCTGCCATGTCTTGGGAAAGATTACCAGTTCAACTTCACCCTGCAAGTCTTCCAGGGTCGCAAAAGCCATACTCTGGCCTTTGCGGGTTAGGTGCGTGCGGTAGCGGGTGATCATGCCTGCCAAGCGCACTTTTTCGTTTGGATTGGCCTCATTCAATTGACCCGAGAAATGCGTGACAATCTCCGAGAGGACATCCATTACCGGGTTCAGAGGGTGGTCAGAGACATACAAACCAATCAGCTCGCGTTCCCAATTAAGCTGCTCCCGGTATGAAACCTCTAGGGTAGATTTTCCCAGTGTGAACTGCTCCTGCAGACCAGTATCTGGGCCAAATAGGGTCATTTGCCCGATCTCTACAGCCCGGAAGTGGGCTCCACTGACAGATACCAGGCGGTCGATCGATTGCAGCAGCGCTGGCCGGTCCCCAAAATTATCCAGGGCGCCTACGCGGATCAGGCATTCCAGAGCTCGTTTACCGACGTGGCGCAGGTCTACCTGGTGAGCTAAATCATTAAGATTCTTGAAAGGCCCTGATTCGGCGCGCGCGGTTAGGATCACATCGACCGGCGCCCTGCCCACATTTTTAATGGCACCCAATCCAAAGCGAATGGTCGCTTTTCCATCATCACTATCTTCGATTGAGAAATCCCATTCGCTGATGTTAATATCCGGTGGGGCGACTTCGATACCCAACCTGCGACTATCAGCTGCGTAGAGGGCAACTTTGCTGGTGTCGTTTTGGTTGACCGAGAGTAAAGCTGTCATGTACTCTACCGGGTAATGGGTTTTTAGATAAGCAGTTTGGACAGCAAGAACACCGTAATCGGCAGCGTGGGCTTTATTGAACCCGTAGCGCGCAAACTCTTCCCAGGCGTCAAATATTTCCCGGGCCGTATCTTCATTGATACCACCAGCAACCGAACCCTGGATGAATTTTTCCCGGTGTTTCAGCAGCTTGTTTTTTTGTTTCTTTGAGATCGCCTTGCGTAAATCATCCGCTTCGGGTGCGGTGTAGCCCGCTAATTCCATTACCGCAAACATCAGCTGTTCCTGGTAAACCGGGTAACCATAAGTTTCTTCAAAGATTGGTTCCAGCGCCGGGTGCAGGTAATCTACCTCTTCTTCGCCATGCATCCGGCGGATGTAGCCAGGGATGAAGTCCATCGGGCCAGGCCGGAAGAGGGCCACCATCGCGATCACGTTGTCCAGGGTCTTGGGTTTCATCTGTACCAGGTAGCGGCGCATCCCGGCACCTTCCACCTGGAATACGCCAGCGGTCTCACCACGCCCCAGCAGTTCAAAGGTCTGGGGATCATCGATTGGGATATTATTGAGGTTCAAATTCACCCCATGACGCTGCATGATCAGGTCGCAGGCCTTAGCCATAATGGTCAGAGTCGCCAGACCGAGAAAATCAACCTTGAGCAAGCCCAGGGCATCAATATGGGACATCTCGAATTGGGTCACGGTCTTGATCGGGTTGTCCTCAGCCGCGCCGCTGGTGGGCCGGTGGAGAGGAAGGTATTCAATGGTGGGTTTATCAGTAATAATCACCCCCGCAGCATGCGTTCCAGCATTACGCACAACCCCCTCCATATGGCTGGCGGTGTCGATCAGCTCCTGGAAATACGAACTGGAATCATAGAGCTGTTTGAAATCTGGTACCTCTACAAGGGCTTCATTAATTGTGACCGGTTTGCCTGGGATGTTGGGTATCTGCTTGGCAGCACTATCGACTTCGCTGAGTGGAATATCCAGCACGCGTCCCACGTCACGGATGGCGGCCCGGGCACCCATCGTACCGAAGGTGATGATTTGGGCTACTTTGTCATCCCCGTATTTTTTGGCAGTGTATTCCAGCATCTCGGCGCGGCGGTCGTCGCGAAAATCCAGATCGATATCTGGCATGGAGATACGACCTGGATTCAAGAAACGTTCAAAGATCAGGCCGTGCTTGAGTGGATCGACGAGGGTGATGAATAAACTGTAGGCAACGATCGATCCCGCGGCTGATCCGCGTGCGTTGTACCAGATTCCCTGCTCGCGGGCATAGCGGCACAAATCCCAGACGATCAGGAAATATGTGTCAAAACCCATTTTGTGAATAATTTCCAGCTCGTATCCAAGGCGCTGGCGAACTTCAGGATCATTTTTATGATTACCGAATCGCCGTTCTAGTCCCTCGTCGCAGAGTTTTTTCAGATAAGCCTGGGGGGTAAAACCTTCCGGGACATCGAAGTGTGGAAGGTGGTATCCTTTGAAGCCCAGGTCAATGTTACAGCGCTCAGCGATCAAAAGCGTGTTGGATATCGATTCAGGTACTTCGGCGAACAAATTGGACATCTCCTGCGGGCTGCGCAGGTAGAAAGAATTTCCGCTCATCCGCATGCGGTTGGGATCACTCAACACGCAGCTGGTCTGGATGGCTAGTAAAATGTCTTGCAGGCGTGCATCATCCTGGTTGATGTAATGTACATCGTTGGTAGCCACAAATTTTGCCTGGTAACGCTGCCCCAAATCGACCAGCGTCTGGTTGATCTTTTCCAGCTCGGGGATATCATGTTCCTGTAACTCCAGGAAAAAATTATCCGGTCCGAAAACCTCATAGTACCAATCGAGCTGCTTCCGAGCCGCATCGAGACTTTGACGCTGGATCAGGCGTGGTATTTCAGCTGACATGCAGCCTGAGGTGCAGATCAATCCCTCTGCGTGTTCGGCTAAAAACTGGTGATCAACACGTGGAAAATAATAAAACCCATCCAGTTGGGCTGAACTGGCGATCTTCAATAAATTCTTGTAGCCGGTCTCGTTTTCCGCCAGCAGTAGCAGGTGGCTAGATTTCTTGTCCATTTGCGGATCGCGATCGGTCATACGACGGGCTGCTAGATAAGCCTCCACACCAATAATTGGCTTGATACCTGCTTTGGTGGTGGCATTATAGAACTCCATCACACCGAACATGGTCCCGTGATCCGTAAGTGCCAGGGCGGGCATACCCATCTCTTTGGCACGCTGGACCATCTTCGTTATGTTGCTGAATCCATCTAACAGGGAATACTCGGAATGAACGTGGAGGTGGACAAATGACATCGCTAGATAATGGCTACCAACAGGAGTGGTTTGGGCGACTTCGCTTATTGGCCCGGAATAATTGTCTCTAGGTTATGTTGATTGTGATTGCGAGGTGCTAGAATTTGGGGTATACCAACCCAATGCCGATTATAGCACGCTGGTTGTGCAATCATAAAAACGTTAATGTTAAAATTTTCGTTTCGGAAGCAAGGTGATATAGATCAATGATTTATTAAGCCGGGTATGGTATAAACTGTTCATCCTGGGAAGAAAACTCCATAATAAGGCTGAGGTTTTATACAATGGGAAACTCTTATCGATATTTTGAGAACTTGTCGTCCGAACTACCAGAAATCCCTCCTGACAGCATTGTCAGCCGCACACTGTATGAGGATGAGCAGCATAAAGCGATCTTATTTGGATTCGCACCAGGCCAGGAGCTTTCCGAACACACTGCTTCAATGACAGCACTGCTGTATTTTATCCAGGGAGAGGCAAAGTTGACTCTCGGCGAAGATGAAAAGAAAGCTTCCGCTGGTACCTGGGTGAGGATGGAGCCGCGGCTGCCGCACAGCGTGCTGGCTGAGACCCAATTGGTGATGCTGCTCATCATGCTGAAAAAGTAGACTTTCCTTGATCTCAACCGCACTACCTTTATTTCAATCCTGTTGATTTGGCTCACTATGCAATATTGTCCAGTATCTGGCAGTTTGAATTTCGAACAGGGATTGAATGCTTGGATGACTGTATGAATCTTAAACGCCAAGGATTGAACTTTGTGGAGGCTTTATGCGCATCCTGGCTGTGATCACCGGGGATTACGGGGTTCGCCATGTAGAAAATATTCGTACCCATGCTCCGGAAGGCTGGAGCATTGAGGCCTGGACTGCACCTACTCTGCTCCCGCTGATCATTGATTACCCGGAAGACTACCTCCCGGAAAGTCTGCCAGCTGCAGACCTGATCCTGGCTTTGGCGGAGCAAAAGGGAGTGGCAGAACTCCTACCAGAAATTGCCCAGATGGCAGGAGCACGGGCGGTGATCGCACCAGTGGACAATGAAGCCTGGCTGCCGCGCGGTCTTGCCCGGCAGCTGCGCGGCTGGTTAGAAAACGAACACATCGCCTGCGTCACACCCAAGCCATTCTGCTCGCTGACTGAAACCCATTTCGATGTCACCCGCCGCGAAAAGATCGCATACCAGGACCCGCTGATTGCTGAATTTGCCAGGTATTTTGGGCGACCGGCGTTTGGTATCCAGGTTGATCCTGAGACGCGGGTGGTTTCAGCGGTTATTGTCCGGCGGGATGCAGCCTGTGGCTGTGCGCGCTACGTTGCGGAGCGATTGGTGGGTCAACCCGTGGATGAAGCTGAGCAGGAAGGCGGCATGCTGCATCACCACTATCCCTGCCTGGCTAGTATGGGCATCGACATCGATTTCAGTGATACCCTGATGCACGTCTCCGGGAACATCATGCGTGACGAGATCGCCGATCAGGTCAGGCCATTTAAACAGGTGAACTATATCGCCCCTGGTACGCGCAGCAAATCTCCTGAGGAAAGCGACCCGGAAAGAGAGGAATAAGTGGACGATTTCCAAAGGGGTGGTCAATCTCGAGGAATGAATTTTTGCTGATCCGGTTTACTTTTATCTCGGGGATGCTTTGGCCCCCCTATGATCCACCTCTGTATGACCGGTTATATGGGAATTGGGCTTTGTATCTCGGGGTGATGCTGCCGGTCAGGGAAAATAGGCTTTTTTATTAACCTGGATTACCAGATTTCTCGAAATTTTTCTTATCCCGCTGTTCATATCTAGATATGAGTTTTGAAAGGTCGCTCGGAATTCGGGTCAGGGATAATTGCCATCCCGCCAGAAATTTCCACGCCCAGTCCCCCAGAATATTACTGCACCAGCTGTACCAGGAAGATCATACGCCACAAAACCGGAGTGAGCGGTATTGAGCACCACTTCCAGGTCAGGATCATCATCGATATTCCCCAGAGTAGGTGCAGCCAGGGCTCCATTCCAATCACCGGAATAGGCTGCAGGCAGATCAATCTCGTAAACCGGTTGGCCGAGATAATTCAAGATGTGCAATTTGCCGGTTAACCCGCTGCCTTTTTCAACCCAGGAAGCAAAGATCACCTCGGCTTTCCCGTCCGCATTCAGGTCCGCGATCGCAGGTTCCGAGGCAAAGCGATAAATTCCCTCACTGGTTTGGTTCACAGTATAAGGCCAGCTGCCGTGTTCGGTCTTGTCCAGCCAGTAAGCGTGCAATCGTCCATCATACGATGCAAAAAGGACCTCCAGCAAGCCATCCCCGTCCAGGTCCACAGTTACTGGGTTGGGTTGGGCGTTTTCGATCTGGTTGTAGTCTTCACTGAGAGGTGCGCCTGTGTCAACTGGTGCCTGCCGCCAATCATAAGGGCCATTTTGGTAGCGGCTGCGATCAGCATTAAATATGAAGATCCCAGTGTACTGGCTGGGATAATCACCATAACCGCAATCATAAACATTTCCGGTGGCGATCACTTCCCGGCTGCCGTTACTGTCCACATCTGCGATGACAGCCGGGCCATGGGCGAAATTTGCCCGGTAGCGCTCGCTGCGTCCATCGCTGGTATCGCAGGTGCCCCAACCGCGCAGCTCGACATCCAGACTCTCCCACACCCCGACCTTTCCCCAGCCTTTGTCGCTGTACATGGGGTTGGCCGGAATTTGCCCACCATCCCGCTCATAAGCACAGATGTAGTGCACGTCTGATGGCACCACCAGTTCGCCAAATCCATCCCCATCCAGGTCGCCAACCGCGGCGTTATCGTTGAAGACCCCGTATGCGTAGCCGGATTCATTCACCAGCTGGGGCCAACCTGGAAGCAGCTGGCCGTTATGCCCGTAAACCCAGGTATTTACTTTCCCGTAAACCGCCCCGGTGGCGATGATTTCGAGGGTGCCATTATTATCTAAATCGGAGACAGACAAGCCGCGCACTTCGTTGCCACCGGTGGGCTGCTGAGGCCAGCCTGGTGCAAAGAAGCCGTTTAATTCGTAGACGGAGACAACCCCACCGCCATGCGCGGTGACGATCTCATTGCTGTGATCGCCATCCACATCCGCCACGACGATCCCGGGCCAGGTGCGCCCACTATTCGTTGTCCCCGGTTGGCTTCGATCGTGCCCCGAGGAGACTCTCCAAATCAGTTCCCCGGTTTCACCATCCAGGGCGGCAATCGAATATGCGGAGCCGATCACCTCGTTGGTACCATCCCCATCCAGGTCGATAATCACGGGTGAGCTGTACCAGCCGGTTTCGCACCAGGATGAATAACACCCGCCATACTGCCATTTGAGCACCGGTGAAACGATACCTGATGCGTTGTGTTTTTGCTGGACCAATGGGAGGAAAACTGAGTCCATACCCGAACTTGGCTCTGCCGACACGTGAAAAGGGGCATTGATCAATGCCAAGGATATACTGATGAATAGAAATAGCAGTCTATTAAACTTCACCATGATCAAACCGCAGAATGATGATTTCTTGCATATACCATATCCAATCAAGCCGGGTTGGTCAATAGGGCATCCGGGCTATTAAAGGGCTGAACGAAGAGAACCATCACATTACTGAAAGGTCACTACATTAGGCAAACCGTGAGGTTTTGTGGTCTCCGACGACAAACACTTGAAAATAGGTGGAAACAATGAAACCTTCGTCATCGTTAGCCTATCAATTCTGGTAACCAGCCCACAAGGATTCCTTTGTAGAATTCTCCTGCAACAATCTCAATTTACATTGCTGCAAAGTTACTGGTAGAAATATGAACCAGTAATAATCACCGCCAGGATTGTTAGTATGGGTTTAATCAAGAAAAATAAGTCGAAGGGAAATTTAAATCATTCAGCCGCTGCCTCCCCCCCAACGTCATTTGCAGGTTTAAGCGGGAATGCAAATCCGGAACAACTGCCTGAAGATTTCTGGGATTTTGATGAACCGGCTGTTTTAGGTTTATTTGTGGGTCATTATTATGAGTTATCGATCGATACCTTTTTTAATGCCAGCCATACAGTTGTAATTAGAGGACGGAGAAGTCAGCAGCACACCCACTCCTATCGTTTATGTGTACGCTGCAGGAGCAAATCCATCGCTGGCCAGGAGCAGGTGATTGTCGAATACACAACCCTGCGTGAGAGGGTAAACCGGGTGGCGCAAGCCTATAACAATCAGGTTCTGGATGATTTACCACCCTTCAAGAAAATCAAATCAACAACTGAGAACCTGACAGCTGTGCTTTTCCAACAATTAAAACGTGAATTGAAGGGTTTGCCGGTCGATCTCGCCAGCATCACGGTCTGGGAGTCTCCCACAGCGGCTGTTACCCTGACCAAAGAAGACATGACTTTGTAATGCAATAATCCGCAATTCGTTCATGAGTGCAATGGATACTCCTCTAGTTAAGAAATCGAAATTGGCAGAAGGGTGGAGCACCAATCTGAGAATCAGTAATTCGCTCCAGCTTATTGGTGGGGTAATCCTTATTACATTAGCAGCTATATTAATTTATCGGGTAATTTTATTCCCACCAGCGGGTGAACCGTTAAAACCCTGGGCTTCCGATACCCTGGGTCACCTGCTCAAAGTAGAGTATCTGCGGGAAAATCTCGCCCGGGGTATCCTTTATCCGAATGTGTTTCCGGATTGGTACATGGGTATGCAATTTATGCGCTATTACCCACCACTACCCTATTTCCTGCTGGTCGGTCTCCAATTGTTCAATCCCAATTCATATCTGGCTGCAAACTGGTTCATCATGCTGTGCGCCCTGGCGGGCGGCTTATCCTGGCTCTTATTCCGGCGTTGGATTGGACTCCTTTCGGCAATAACCGGGGGAATTTTATTCCTTTATCTCCCCGACAATATAAGGGTAGCATTGGCGGATGGCAACCTGCCGCGTGTGTTAGCGACTGCCTTTCTGCCGGTGATGATCTTCATGCTCCTGCGTTCGCTCGAAGATACGGGAACCTTCTGGCACCGCATTGGGCTTGCGCTGTGTTTCATGGTAGTTGTACTCAGTCATGCCATGATGGCAGCTATTTATGCGGTCTGCTGTGGGTTGATCATCACATTGATCTGTGTGCAGCGTACTGCCGGCATTAAACTGGCGGTTCAGACTTTTGGTTTTATTGTGTTGGGTATTTTGCTCTCAGCTTGGTGGCTGCTGCCCAGTCTAACAGGCGGGATCACTGGCATAAATGCATCCAATATGATCGAGGCCTTGGCTGTGCTTCGATTATCAGATTATTTCAGCCCAACCCAGCGTATTGGAAATCCTGAGGCTATTTATGTTGGTCTGGCACTCCTGGTACTATCAATCACTTCGCTCTGGGTATCCAAGGAACAACGTGAGATCAGGATCGCCTTAACTCTTACCGGATGTTTGGGTATTCTGATCACGACTACTGGTGTAAACCAATTCTTCACTGCCCTTCCGCTGAACAATCTGTTATGGCCGCTCCGATTCCTGGGATTTTCCAGTTTTGCACTCCTCTTGGCATTGCTGTGGTCTCTGCGCGGTTGGAGGAGAATTTCATATTTGGCAGTGCTTGCTGTTGTAGCTGTTGTAGCGATTGATGGAGCCGGTTCATTATTCTTAATCGGAATGCGTGCACCAGATCCAGAAGTCGATCAGGCTACTCGTAGAATGGCGCTCACTCAAGGATGGCGGGAAGCGACTTTAGATCTCAGCCGGTTGGGGTCTGAACCATCTTATTCATTCAGTGCTAAAGCAGGACGCGAACAGCTGTTTGGTTGGGCATACCAGGGGGCAAATACAGCGCTTACTGTGGCAGCACTTAATGAGGCTGTTGAATCGGGGTTTTCCTCCTACCTGGTCGACCGTCTCAATCTTTATGGGACAGACGATGTGGTGCTGCTGAATGATCTACCCAATGCTGGTGAGATTGCTCCTGCATTAGGGGGAGCGGGCTTCTTGAAGGTCTTTGCTGGTGAACGGCTCGAGTCGTTCCACAGAGAAGGAAAGCCTAGAGCGGTTGTTGCCAACTGGGAAGCCCTCGGCATTGGTAGCGGTGCCCAAAACCTCGCCTACCTCTTTCCAGGCATCATATTAGGAACCTCTCCCAGTGTGGACGATTACAATCTCGAGCACCTGATGCGTTATCAGACTGTCGTGCTTTCGGGTTTTGATTGGCATGATCGTGAAACCGCTGAGCGCCTGATCATACAAGCTGCCAGGAATGGCGTACGCGTGATTGTTGATTTAACGGGGGTAAAGGAAGATCCCATGGCGCGCATTCCCCGTTTTCTGGATGTTTGGGGCGAGGCTGTGATCCTTTCTCCATCACCAGTCGAGGTATTCAGCCCTGATCAAACCTACTGGCTTGGACCTTTCGGAAATCACTCCCAGCTCTGGCATTCCCACATGCTGCAGGGCTTGGAGCAGGAGTTCTGGTCATTTGATTATCTGGGAGAGAAAGCTGGGTTGATTGGCTACAATTCTTACGGTGACGGGAAGGTCTGGTTTGTAGGGCTAAACCTTCCTTATCACGCTGTACAAACGAATGATCCATTAGCCATCCAGATGCTGTCTGTGCTGCTCCAGCTCGAGCCAGGCAGGGGAGGGGAATATACTCAAATCCCATTATATGGCTATGAAGCAAGTCCAGGTGGATACCGCTTTGCATATACTCTGGAAACATCCCAGACCATATTTGTACCTGTGGCATACCACCCCGGAATGATTGTCCAGGTGGATGGTGAACCGGTGGAGACCTGCTCTTATGAACGCTTGTTAGTTTTTGATGCCCCTGCAGGGGGGCACTCTGTTCAAATTAGGTTGGGTAGCACACCGATCTCTACAGCGGGTAAATTCATAACTGGTTTTGGTTTCCTTGCACTTTTTGGGATGGTTCTATTCACCAAACGCGACCAGGTTGGTTCGAATGATGGGTGAGGCAGATGGATTGATCAAAATTCGAATACAGGCTTTACTCTTGTCTAGCCTGCTGTGTACAGTGTTTATTGCCCTGGTCTCTTATACACCGGTTGCTGCACAATCCAATGCGATCACCTTGGATGGGCAATTTGAAGATTGGCTGGGTCAACCGAACGTGCCCGATGGACAGGGAGATGCTAAAACGAACCACTCTGATCTCTCCGCATTCTTCTTTACCAACAACCCTGATCAGGATATGCTTTTCTTCATGGCGGAACGGTGGGATCTTGGCTCGGAGGGAATGGACCTGCGATTATTTTTGGATACCAATAATAATGGTGCCATCACAGAACCTGGAGATCGAATCGTTGCAATTCTTTACCATCCCAACCAGGGAGGCAGGACTTATGTCGACCTGTTTGATGGTGCAGGTGGGTTCCTGAAGCAGATTGCTTACCAGGCGAATTGGGGAGAAGTTGGAAAGGGAGGGAAGGTCGAGTGGGGTGTCACTTTTACTGATCTGGGTATTGTTCCTAACCAGACGATTCGCATGCAGCTGATCTCCTACAACGGGACACAGGCTTCGGATACAGTCGCGGAAGTTCAATGGAGCCCAGCCAATGCACTTGGCTGGTATCTGCTAGTGTTTTCGGGATTAATTGGACTAATCTGGTTGTACTGGAAGCGAAGGCAAATAACATGAATACAGTCCTGCTGATAACGCTGTTCGTAATCTGGTTGGGGGTGGTTATCTTCCTGCGCTACTCGCGTTCCTGGCTACCCTTCTACGTGCTTGGGGCGGTGGGCTGCGCTTACTGGTTGATCCTGGTCTTCAGCCACCTGTTGGGGTTGGAACCCTTACTAGCCCACTCAGTGGCCTGGATGGTGCATACAGTTGCAAACCTGGTGCGAGTTCCAACCCGCATCTTTGAAGGTGCCCCGGGTGTCCTACTGGTTCTGGTCATTTTCCAGGATATTGGCTGGACTGTCCTTCAGGTTGGGATCGAATCATCTGGATTGTTGGAGATCAGTGTATTAATCAGTCTTTTGCTTTTTTACCCTGGATGGGCAATTTCTCGCCGGGCTGGATTGATTGCGATTGGTGGTTTGGCAATGTGGTGTGCTAATATCATCCGGATGCTGGTTATAGTCATCATGTTGAACCAGTTTGGTAAGGAAGCGCTTGTCTTAGCCCATATGTATATTGGAAAGGCGGTATTCTTCATCTTGGTAGTCATCATCTTCTGGTTTCTCATCACACGGACAACTTTGAATGATCTTCTTCAGAAGAAACCACGTGCTCACCCTGTGATCAGTTAAGGCAGAAGCTGCTATGGATCAAACGATTACCTTGATTATTTACTGGGGAGTCTGGCTCTTGATACCCGTTTTGGTGGATGGTATCACCACGCTGTACACCCTGATCGGTGTCTCCTTGATTCACCTCATGAATGCCAGATTCCCTATTCCCCCGCTCCAGTCGCATCCCCTGGTTTCGATCATTATCCCGGTATATAACAGCGAAGAGACACTCGAAGCCTGCTTGCGTTCAATCGCAGCTCAAGATTACCCGCTTAATAAGATGGAAGTTCACCTGATCAACAACGGCAGCAGTGATCAATCACACCAAATTTTCGTACGCCTGAGAGAGAAGATACCTCTGCGTATGGGTTGGTTTTCAATTTTTGACAAGGGAAAGTCTTTTGCCTTGAATGCTGGTATTCATATGGCCAATGGTGCTTATTTATTTAATATCGACAGTGATGTTGTGCTCGCTCCAGAGGCTGTGCGTCGGGTCGTAGAGCAGATGGAGTACAAACGCGCTCTTGGGGCGGTTACCGGTGCAATCCAGGTTCTTCCACCTGATGAGGGGGATACTCCCATAACGCGTCTGCTGGGCCAATGCGAATTTTTCGAGTACTTAACCGCGTTTCATGTCGGAAGAAAACACCAGACATTGACGCAAAATATATATACTTTATCCGGTGCATTTTCAGTCTTCCGCAGAGAACTGCTCCTGCAAACCGGTTTATATCGAAATATCACGCTTACTGAGGATACCGACCTGACTTTTGAACTTCATGAAAATCATGCAGATTGGGGGATAGCCTGCATCAGTTCTGCAATAGCCTATGTCCACCCGATTGAATCGTTAAGTGCCCTATACGCCCAGCGAGTCCGCTGGCAGCGTGGGCAGCTTGAAGTCAGTGCGAGGCACACAGCCCTCATGCAGCAGCCAATGTGGTTGTTGCGCGGTTTTTCTCCCGCGAGGAATCTGCTGGTTGACCATACTCTGGCTTTTCCACGTATCGTCTGGACATTCTTGCTGCCAGTGCTAGCACTCTTCGGATACCCCCTGTCTTTAATCGTAATGGCTTTCCTTGTCCTTTATGGATTTTACATGCTGATCGACCTGGCCTGGGTTGTGGTTGCATGGTTTGGTGTGGATCAGGCTGCAAGAAAACGCTTGGTGCGTTTCGTGTGGCTCATCCCGTTCATGCCTTTCTATCGCATGGTAATATTCTGGTTCCGGATTTCTGGCTTTCTGAATGCTGTGGCTGAGCCAGGTGAGTGGCGGGTCCAAGATCCACTTGTGCAGATTGAGCAAGAGTTTGGAAAATTGATTGCTACGCTTGGTGGTGCCTTGCAACAGTTGTTAAATCTTGGGGAGCGGCGAGGGGGTTAAAAATTATTCCAGTAGGGCAAGGAAATAACCCGGGGTCAGTTAACTTTGCTCCGCTTTTCCAAACAGCTGCCGCTTGTCAAACCATGGTTTGATGAGGATATAAGCTCCCAGGATGATCAGGAATAATGCCCCACCGAGCATATCCAGGCCAGCTAATTCAAGAATACCGCTGATGATCGAGATCAATCCCAGGAAAATTGTGAAACCACTCATCCTGATCTGGTTGAAATAACGCGCCACATTCAAACCCAGCATGATCAAGCCAATTCCAATGGACCACCAACCCTTCGGGAATTGATCCCCCGGAACCAGGATGAAACCACCCAGCATGACCAGAAACAATCCCCAGCCGACAGCTTCGAGGCGCTTATTCAAAGCCGCTTTATCAGGATCTATGGTAACTTCAGCAGCGGGATTACTTTCGGTGGCCTCTTTCCCAAATTTGAACGCAAACACCAGGAGCACAAAACCTGCAACACCCAGGATGATCGGTCCCAGGAAAGGAATGTTTTGATCACCTATCATGAACATCAGATCTTCTTCTGGCAGGGTGAAGTTCAGGATACCCAGCAGCACTGCCAAAGCCAGGCAGATAATTCCGCCGATAAACTGTCCTTTGTTCATTTTCTTTCTCCTTTCAATATTTAACGTCCTTGGTTCCTGCTCACCAGTTTACAGGGTTTGGAGAAACTGGTCATCTACCATCTGGTAGATTCAAAGGGATTAGTTTCCTCCTTATATAGCTTTGGAGATTTTAATATTTTGGTGGATGCAGAACCTACCCTGAATATTGAACGCGGTATAATCGAAGGCATAATCTTGCAACCCTGGGAGGAAGGATGAGCGAACGAAAAATCCGCGTGTTGGTTGCCAAACCGGGCCTTGACGGTCACGACCGAGGCGCAAAAGTTGTCGCCCGTGCTTTGCGTGATGCGGGAATGGAGGTGATCTACACCGGCTTGCGGCAGACACCAGAGATGATCGTTGAAGCTGCGTTGCAGGAGGATGTTGATGTGATCGGTCTGTCTATTCTTTCAGGTGCCCATATGGCTCTTGTCCCGCGGGTGTTTGAGCTGCTTCAAGAAAACGATCTCGCGGATATTAAAATCTTTGTAGGTGGTATTATCCCGGATGAAGATGTTCCCTATCTCAAAGATCTGGGTGTGGTGGGAATCTACGGCCCAGGTACGCTCACAGAGGATATCATCCGTGACGTTCGCACGGCCATCAATGGAAATTCGGAATCCTGACACCCTTACTTCATGTCTTTGGCACTCTCCGTCTTAGCAGGGGAGAGGCTTGCTCTTGCAAGGCTGCTCTCACAAATAGAAAATAACCATCCCTCGGGCCAGGCTGCCCTGGGGGAGCTTTTCCCGTATACCGGGAAGGCATATCTAATCGGGGTCACCGGAGCACCGGGCACTGGAAAATCTACACTGGTTAATCACCTCGCAAATACCTTTCGTAATCCAACAGAAAATGAAGCCCAGCGAAAAGTAGCCATCATTGCAGTAGATCCATCCAGCCCTTTCACGGGAGGAGCGATTTTGGGTGACCGGGTACGTATGCGTGATTTATCTGGTGATCCGGGTGTTTTTATACGCTCGATGGCAGCTCGGGGTTCGCTTGGGGGGTTAGCTCCAACCACTGCCAGCCTGGTGCAGGTATTTGATGCAGCCGGGTTTGAGATGATCATCATTGAAACTGTCGGGGCGGGGCAGGCAGAGGTAGATATTGCCCATCTGGCGCATACGACCCTGGTGGTAGAAGCCCCAGGTCTAGGTGATGATATACAAGCCATCAAGGCAGGTATCCTGGAGATTGCTGATATCCTGGTGGTAAATAAAGCCGACCGGCCTGGTGTTGAGAACACTGAACGGGCACTGCGCAACATGCTCGACCTTGCTCATCCAAGCCCGCGCACATTCCAGCATCATGGCAAGATTGAAACTGTGGTTTCCACACCAAACCCTCCAGATAAGGATGGGTTCTGGGTACCTCCGATAGTACGTACAATTGCCACGAAGGGTGAAGGGGTAACGGAACTGATGCGCGCAATTAGAGAGCATCAACAGCATCTTGAACAAACTGGGGAAAAGGAAGAAAGGGATCGGGAGCGGTTGCAGGCAGAGCTGAACATTTTAATCCAGTCCAATCTGGTTCAAAACTGGCGGGAGAAAGTGTCCGCCGATCAGTACAGTGAGATCCTGGATGCTTTAGTTGCAAGGAAAATTTCTCCTCACCAGGCCGCTGCCTTGCTTGTGAATGGGGGACATCAAGTATGATTTATGGCGAACGAGTACGATTGAGACATATGGAACGTGTTGACCTGCCTAAATTTGTTGATTGGTTGAATGATCCGCTGGTAATCCAGGGCATATCCATGTATCTTCCAATCTCGATGGATGAGGAAGATAGCTGGTATGAGGATGTTCTCAAAAGACCGCATGAAGAACGCCCATTGTGTATCGATGCCAAATATGAAGATGGCTGGCAGCTGATCGGCAATTCAGGTTTTTTCGGTATCGATTGGCGGAACCGCAGTGCAGAATTCGGGATTTTTATCGGTGATACTGCTTATTGGGATCAGGGCTATGGCACGGAGGTAGTGAGATTGATCCTGAAGCACGGATTCTTTACTTTGAACTTGCACCGTATCTTTCTGCGGGTTTTTGCTGATAACCCGCGCGCGATAAGAGTATACGAAAAAGTTGGTTTTGTTCACGAAGGGCGCCAGCGCCAGGCAGCATACTGGAATGGAAAATATCAGGATGTGTTGTTGATGAGTGTGCTGCGCCCCGAATGGGAAGAAAGAACGGAGGAGTAAAATGCCGCAACAAAAAATACCTCGTGATTGTGCTACCTATGGGGATATCAAACTTTTTTCGGGAACAGGATCTCCAGAACTAGCAGCTCTGATCGCCCGCTATCTGGGTGTACCGCTCAGCGGGCGAGAGGTAACCCTCTTTCCGAACGATAACCTGTTCGTGAAATTGCACAATAGCGTGCGTGGACAGGATGTGTTTGTGATCCAGACCACATCTCGCCCGGTTCATCGCAACCTGATGGAGCTGTTGATCATGCTGCAAACCCTCCGGTTGGACTCGGCTGGGCGGATAACAGCCGTGGTGCCCTACCTTTGCTACGCACGTTCTGATAAGAAGGATATGCCGCGTGTCCCAATCACAGCCCGTTTGGTTGCAGATATGATCGAGATCGCGGGAGCTGATCGCTACATGACATTGGACCTGCACGCCGGGCAAATCCAGGGTTTCTTCTCCATCCCGGGTGATGTTCTGACTGCTTTTCACATCCTCACAGCTTATATGTTCGACTTACGTATGAAGATGGTTGATCCAGTTGTGGTTGCCGCTGATCTTGGCTTTGCTAAGAAAGGGCGAAATTTTGCGGCAAGCCTGGACGCGCCAATTGCTTTTGTGGAGAAGCGTCGCTCCGGGGATGATGCTCGACCAGCAGCTTTGACCCTGATCGGTAATGTGGAAGGCAGGGATGTGATCGTAGTGGACGATGAGATCGATACCGCGGGCTCAATTATCCAGGCTGTTAAACTGGTCGTGGAAAAAGGGGCCCGAGATGTATATGCAGTTTGTGTTCATCCAATATTTTCGGAAAAAGCCGTTGACCGGCTGGTTGAATTACCATTGAAGAAGATCATTGCCACGGATACTGTACCGATTCCAAAAGAGAAACGCGAAAAATTAGGCGAGCGGCTGCAGCTTCTTTCTGTGGCACCATTATTAGGCGAGGTAATCCGCCGCGCTCACGAGGGGCGCAGCGTTGGGGAGATGTTCAACGAGTAGCTGATGCCAGAACTGCCGGAAGTTGAAACCATCCGCCGTGCGTTAAAAAATGGTGGTAGAGGTGCTGAATCTATTCTTGGGCAGCGGGTGCTTGAGAGCTGCTTACTCTGGGAGCGAACACTGGCTGAGCCATCTTCTGTGGAATTCCAAAGGCGTATCCTAAAACAAGAAATCAAGGATCTGGATCGGAGGGGGAAATTTCTGCTGATCCGCCTGTCTGCGGATACTTTGATTATCCATCTAAGGATGAGTGGTGATTTAATCGTTGTCAACCATTCAAAGCCCGTTGCCACACACGATCGATTGTGGCTCGGATTAGAGAGTGGTCAGCGCTTGGCTTTCAATGATACTCGAAAATTCGGCCGTGCCTGGTTGGTGGCTGATCCGCAAAAAGTAGTTGGCGGACTTGGTCCAGAGCCGTTGGAGGATCATTTCACACCACAAATATTTCACCAGAGTTTGCATGCGCACCGCCGCCAGCTGAAACCTTTGCTGCTTGACCAAACCTTCATTGCGGGATTGGGGAATATTTACACCGATGAAGCACTGCACATGGCACAGCTGCATCCTTTAATAATTTCAAATTCCTTAGATACTTCCCAATCAAAACGTTTATGGTCCAGTATCCGCCAGGTATTGCAAGAAGGAATTGAGCGGCAAGGAGCGAGTATCGATTGGGTTTACAGGGGAGGAGATTTCCAGAACTACTTCCGAGTTTACCAGCGCACGGGCGAAGCCTGTCTAAGGTGCGGGTCTCCTATAGTGCGCATCACGGTAGGACAGCGCGGCACCCACTTCTGCGCAAAGTGCCAACCACCTCCCGAATGATGTAATTCGAGTTATTATGCGAGCTGTCTGTCAAATCTTCCAGGAGAATAGCCCATGGATATAACTGGTGTGATCCTGCTAACCGGTATCGGTCTCGTAATCGGCTTTCTGTTAGGGGCATTAATATTTAGTTTACGCAAAGAACCACCACCCGAACAACCGTCCCAACAACAACGGCTGGCTGATTCAGAAAAGAGTATCCGGGTATGGCGGGAGGGGAGTGACCAGCATTTTGTAATCGAAATGAATGGTGTCTCATATCGCAAGGGAAGCAGGTTAAATGAGGATCAAGAACTGTTCTTGATCCAAATGGTTGGAGATCTGCAGAATTGGGTGACAATCTCCCCCGGCATTTCCGCTGAAATTGAGTTTTCACCACCAACCAGCGAAGCCAATATTCCCCAAACGAGTGAAACATCGAAAGGAACCAGTCTCAATCCCTTGAAGGTTTTCGGAGATGCAATGAAGCCGTTAAAGAAACCTGAGATGGATGAAGATGAGCAAAGTATTGTTTCACAAATTGATAAGATTTTGCAGTCCAAGTTGGAAGGTACAACCCTAGAAGAGCGGGGAATCCGTCTGGTTGAGGGGCCAGATCAGGGTATGTTGATTGAGGTAGGCCTGGACCGCTATACAGAGATTGAATCTGTCCCGGATGACCAGATTCGACAGCTAATTCGCCTCTCAGTTGCTGATTGGGAGAGAAGCTTGGGGGAATAAAATCTCCAATTTACCGGATTTATGGTTTACAGGAGTACCTAGAAGGTGGATGATCCTGGACCATGCAGTGAAGATTGACTTTCGTTATTATTCAACCTGGCGAATTCCACTTCCAGTGAAGCAACCAAGTTTTCTCGTTCTTTAAGGGGCAGAAAAGCAGCTTGTGCAGCTGCACTGATTCGTTCTTGAAGGGTAGCAAGACTAAGCCCGATGCGCTCACACACCAGTGAATATTCTCCACTCAGAGAAATTTGAGATATACCCGGATCATCTGTGTTGATCGTGGTTTCTAAACCCAAATCGATCATCTTTTTAATGGGATGCTGATCTAGGTTTGCGACGACCCCGGATTGGTAATTGCTGGTTGGGCATACTTCGAAAGTGGTTCCCATGTCTCGGGCCACGGCAGTCATATTGGGGTTTTCAAGCACTCGCACACCGTGACCAATGCGGTCAGCTTCCAGCAATTCGATAGCCTGGGCGACGTTTTCAGCAGGACCCCACTCTCCAGCATGGATGGTGGTCCTCAATCCGCTCTGACGGGCATCTCGAAAAATTGGCTCAAAGGGTGCAGCTGGGAATTGGGATTCATCTCCAGCGAGATCAAGACCGACGATTCCGGAGTCGATCCGGTCAACTGCTTCTCTGGCAGCTCGCTGGGCAAATTCCAGGCTTTCATGGCGGTTGACGCTGACCAACAACCGAGTTGATATCCTGTGATGAGCCTGAGCTGTCTGCATGCCATGGATCACCCAATCCAGCACATCGCCTATTGAAAAATCAGCAGTTTTACAGAGTGCCGCAGGTGTGAAGCGCAATTCCAGGTAGCGAACATTATCTGCAGCTGCATCAGCGATCGCTTCCTCGCTGATGCGTGAGATGATTTCTGGAGACCGATAGAAATTTCGCAGTACCTCGAATTTTGATAAGAAATTATCCGCAGTACGCGTATCAGAGTGAAAGATCTGCACCAGGGGAGCAAGATCACCATTCCCGGGTAGATCTATAGAAAAAAGGTTTGCGATTTCCAGCAGGGTGCTCAAACGTAATGAGCCTTCCAGGTGCCGATGCAACTCAACCTTGGGCAGGGAATGATAAAAATCGACAGGACGATATGGCATGATGTGGCGTATAGATGCTTACCGCCGCCTTCGGCGTCGCTTCTTGCCTTTCTTCTGTTTTTCGCCAGATTCAGCAGCGGTTTGGGCTGAATTCATTTCAGGTGATGCAATAGCTGGTGGTGAGGCTGGTGTAGTACTGATCTCCGCTTGCACCTTGCTCATATCCCTCGGGCGGTAAGTAAACATGCGCGTCACAACACCGGTGCGAGTGTTATCCACAAGTTCTCTGAACATCCCAAATGCACGATTCTTATACTCCACCAAAGGATCTCTCTGAGCGTAAGCCTCCAGCCCAATCGATACGCGCAACGCTTCCATGCTGGTTAGGTACTCGACCCACAGTTCGGAGATGACCCCCAATAGTAGTTGGCGGTAAATTTCGGTTAAAGCCTGCCGACCCAGCTCGTCAGCCAATGCGACTCGCTCTTGACCTCCCAACTGCTTAAGAGGACTATCTTTGATCTCGGCATACTTTTCATCGCCAAGAACGTTCTGGATACCCCTTTGCGTGGTTTCGGATAAATCCCTTGGGTTGGCTTCGGAAATTCGGCCCCACTCACTGGTTCCCCACAGAAATCGTAATGCTGATTGGGCTCCCTCAAGGTGGGTAAGTACCTGTTCAGTGACTTCTTGTGGGTCTTCGTATTCTAGCAAGCCTGCTGTGCGGTAAAGGTAGCTCAGCCTGGTTGTACGCCGCCAAATTCGCCGGTGGGTCCGTTTATCGAAGCTTGCCTGGGCTCCCTGGGACATCTGGATCAGGAGACCTAAGATCTGACCCTGATTCAAATCGCCATCAACCTTGGCAAGCTGCTTCTTGATATCAGCTGGAATCAAACCATCATCATTTTCCCCGATCAACCGTTGGTGGCGTTTTTCGTAGCCCGCCTGGATGATATCCAGGACTTGATTGGTGAGCATATCCCAATCTTCAGCAGGCAGCTGGGATCTATTAACGTCCAGATCGTCTTCCAGACGCCTTTCAACCGCCCCGATCAGGCGGGTGACGGATTGGTCCAGCAGCGTCGTGTTGACCTGGCTTTGGATGATTTCAGCTACTTCATCCGGGTCTTCTTTTAAAGAGCGCTGCTCGGCAGTTGAGAGTTTGAGTGGTACTTGTACTAGGCTGGAAAGTTCGTCCGTTATTTCGCTGGGGCTGCGGGTGTCGGTTTCATCAGCGATTTCTAAGCCGTCGAGGTAGTTATCAATAATTTCCAGACGTTCGGCGAGCAAATCTTCAAACCTCTGGCGGGAATTTTCCATCAGGTTGCTGACGCTGCGTAAGATATGTTCTTCCTCTGCTTTCAGGCATTCGGATGCCAGAACGATCAATGCTCTCAATGCAGTGTCTTGATCAATAAATTTTGAACCATTTTGTCCCCCATTAGGTTGAAAGCTTTCCGTTTCCAATTGCTGACCCAGGATATGGTCAACCAATAATCTCAATGTGTATGATGGATAGATGAAACCATTCACGGATAATGGGGGTTGGATCTGATCAAGCCAGGCCAGCAAACGCCAGGGACCTTCTGGATCTTCCAAAGCCTCAGGGACACGGCGCGTAACTTCGATTTGCAGCATCTCCGTCACATCCTGGCTGAGGTCGTCTTTAACGAAGATCAAATCGCGTTGTCCGTAGATTTTCTCCCTTTGTGTATTCAGTACATCATCATACTCAAGCAGATGCTTGCGGACATCGAAATTTGCCCCTTCAACCCGGCCTTGGGATTGTTCGACCAATCGGCTCACTAATCCCACTTCCAGTGGCATGGCATCGTCGATGCCCATGCGGATCATCATGTTCTCAGCCTGCTGACCTCCGAAGAGCCGCATCAAATCATCTTCCATAGAAAGGTAAAAACGTGATGAACCCGGATCACCCTGGCGGGCTGCACGTCCACGAAGCTGGTTATCGATCCTGCGCGACTCGTGCCGTTCTGAGCCGACCACGTGGAGACCACCCAAATCCCGCACTCTAGCCATATCATCGATGTGCTTGAGGAAGTAATCGACTTCGGCCTTGTAAATACCAAAATCCTCCAGCTCGAGGGTCAGCAATGCGGCGTGTTTTTCTTCCAACGACATGTCGTAAGCAGAATCGAAGTTGTTCCGTCTCAAGATACGGCTGATGGCAGAATTTATTTCCTCTGCAAGCTCACCACCTAATTTGATATCCACACCGCGTCCGGCCATGTTGGTCGCGATTGTCACTGCCCCGAACGCGCCTGCTCCTGCGATAATCTGGCTTTCTTCCGTGTGTCTGCGAGCGTTGAGTACTTCATGTGGAATACCGGCCTGCAGTATTGAACCAAGGCGAATGCCATCAGAAGGGGTTAACCCCAGGATGCCGATCAGCCGGCCTAGGTTATCTGAATCCTGGGGATTAAAGGACAGGTCTAATGTGCGGGCCATTTTCCGCATATCTGAAATCGGGAGCTGGTCAAGAGGCTGGTTGAGATAATCGAGCTCGGGTATCGCGCGCCCATCTTCTTCCCGGTTGTTGGCTTCCATCCAGGTGTTACGCATCAAAGCGACGAGGGCTAGGCGGCGGACAGGTTCTGCCTTCAAGCGGTTTGATATTCGATCCGAAAGTTCAACTGAGGTAGTACCAACCAGGACGGGACGCCCCTGTGAATGGAAGCGCATGATCTCCATTGTGAGCGCACGCAATTTGGCTTCCTCTGAACGGTAAATTACATCTGGATAATCCTTGCGTTTCCAAAATATTGGCTCGGATTGAGGATCATTTTTATCCGCATAATATGTAAATTTATAACCCTGCTCATCCCGGTCCTGCAACTCGACCAAGTCGGTATCTGGTCTGGAGGCAACGTATTCCAGGTTTGTGGGTATCGCCAGCACCTCAAGACTGTAAATCTTGTCGAATTCTTCCGCTTCTGTAAGTGCGGTACCAGTCATCCCGGCCAGCTTATCATACATGCGGAAATAATTCTGGATGGTGATTGTCGCATAAGTCACGTTCTCCCTCTGTACACGCACACCTTCTTTGGCCTCCACTGCCTGGTGCAGGCCATCTGACCAGCGGCGTCCAGGCATCAATCGACCGGTAAATTCATCGATGATCACGACCTTTCCAGCCTGGACCAGGTAATCCTTATTTCTGCGGAAAAGAGTCTGTGCCCGCAGGGCTTGCTCAAGGTAACCCATCAAGCGCGCTTGTTCTGGTGTGATATCCTCCGGGCGTTCCGGATCTCGAAGGGGCATGTCGAGAAGACTTTCAACGTGTGATTCCCCAATTTCTGTGAGGTTTACCGTGCGATCGCGTTCGTTAACCTCGAAATCCTCTGGTTTTAAACTTTTTACCACCTGCGACATGCGCAGGTACCACTCCGTATCGTCATGGGCTGGTCCAGAGATGATCAGCGGTGTCCGGGCTTCATCGATCAAGACGTTATCGACCTCATCAATGATGGCATAATTATGCCCTCGCTGAACCCTATCCTCCAAACGCATGGTCATATTGTCGCGCAGGTAATCAAAACCGAACTCATTGTTGGTCCCATAGGTAATATCCGCTGCATAGGCTTCCCGCCGGGATACTAGGTTGAGGTTGTGCTGGTCTTCGTGAGGTGATTCTCGCTCGAAATCTACTAGGAAGGCTTTCTTACCATTCTCTGTCCGGGCTGCCATCTGCAGAACACCGATGTTCAGTCCCAATGCAGAGTAAATCACACCCATCCAGCGGGCATCACGGCGGGCAAGATAATCGTTCACCGTGACCAGGTGTGTACCTCTACTGACCGGGACTTTCGAGATGGGAACAAATTCCCAGCTGTCCGGATCCGGACCCCATTTCTTTTCTGCTAATTTGATCCACTTCTCGTTTAAATCTAATGCATTCAGGTAGAGCGGTAAGGTTGCAACCAGGGTCTTCCCCTCACCAGTCCTCATCTCGGCGATAATGCCGTGGTGCAGGGCGATACCACCGATCAGCTGTACATCGTAATGGCGCTGCCCGAGTGTCCTTTTGCTGGTTTCGCGCACAACCGCGAAGGCATCGGGAAGCAAATCATCCAGCGACTCTCCCTTTGCTATGCGGCGACGAAATCCTGGTGTCATGGTATACAGCTCTTCATCGCTGTAATCCTCGTATTTCGATTCCAGGCTGTTGATATAGTCTACGGTTTCTGAGTACTGGTCAATTTGGCGTTTATTGGGGTCTCCCCCAAAAACGCGCACGATTTTGTTTAGCATATATCTATATGTTACCCGTATTTGATTAATATTTTCTAGTTTGGCGATTATAGCATAGTTAAAAATTGTCCAATTAACTTGTACTGACTGCGAAACCGCTGGTTTTGCCGCTCAAAAGAGCATTTGCAATCGATTCTTTGACAAGGCTTCTTTCCTCGGTTATGATCCGCTACTGGTCAACGGTTAGACTTCTTTAAAGAAGGATTACCAGGATCCCACCAAAGTTTGAGATTCCATTTTTGGGGAAAACAATGAAGAATTTTTTTCAATCACTTCGAAAACAGGGCAAGGTGGAATTTATTACCATAGTATCAGGCCTACCCCGGTCCGGCACATCAATGATGATGAAGATGCTCGAGGCTGGTGGAATACCTCCTTTTACAGATCATATCCGTACACCAGATGATGACAATCCGAAGGGGTATTACGAGTTCGAGAGGGTGAAGAAACTCCCGGATGGGGATACCGCATGGCTGCGGGATGCCAGGGGTAAAGCGGTCAAAGTGATCTCTGCATTATTAGAACATCTCCCATCAGGATATGCTTACCGGGTACTCTTTATGCAGCGCAAGATGGATGAAATCCTGGCATCGCAAAAGAAAATGCTAGTTCGCAGCGGAAAGCCAACCGACCAGGTCAGTGATGAGCAGATGGCGAAGATGTATACCAAGCACCTGGCTAAGGTCAGTGCCTGGCTGGCAGAGCAGGATAATTTTTCAGTGGTTTATTTGGACTACAACCAGATGCTGGTTGACCCGCAGAAATACGCATCCCAGGTCAGCCAATTCCTGGGGAGTACTTTGGACCCACGGGCTATGGCAGCGATCGTGGATCCAAATTTATATCGGCAGAGAAAATAATCCTTTTCGAGACAGTTTAGCGCTTTGCTGCTTACGTTTGTAACTGGGTTCGATTAAACGATAGTCGCTACCAGCCGCCAGACCTGGGCGACGAGAAAAGTGATTGCAAAACCCATCGCCAGGGGGAGTAAGGCTGCCAGGGCGGTCCATTTCCGGCTACCGGTTTCTTTATACATTGTGTACAATGTTGTACTGCAGGGATTGTGGATCAAGCTGAAAAGCATCAGGTTTACAGCTGTCAGCAAGGTCCAGCCGCCAGCTACCAGGATGGCTTTTGTACTTTCCAAATCTGTCTCGAACATCACCCCAGCACCCGCACCGGTTGTATTGAGACCGGCCATTAAAACCGTCAGCATGAGCACGGTGGGGATAACGATTTCATTGGCCGGGATGGCGATGACATAAGCCAGCAGAATCACTCCATTGAGACCAATCAAGATACCGAAGGGGTTCAGGAAATTGATGATATATTCCGCCAAGCTCTGGCCGCTAATGGTGATATTAGCGACCAACCAGATCACTGCCCCTGCCGGAGCGGCAAAAACGACCGCCCGCCAAAGGACATAGATGGTTCGATCGATCAGGGATGTATAGATTGTTTGCAGAATGCGGGGAGGGCGATAGGGCGGCAGTTCTAAGCTGAAGGAGGAAACCTCTCCTTTTAATACCGAGCGAGTCAGGAACCAGGAGACGACGAAAGTCAGTAATACACCGAGTAAAGTAATTCCCACAACAGCCAGGGCTGAGACGAAACCAGCCAGATATGCCGGCGCAAGTGCTCCAAAGAAGATGGTAGCGATCAGGATTTGGGTTGGCCAACGCCCGTTGCACAACGCGAAATTGTTAGTCAGCATGGCGATCAAACGTTCCCGTGGGCTGTCAATGATGCGTGTGGAGATCATGCCGGCGGCATTACAGCCGAATCCCATCATCATCGAGAGGGATTGTTTTCCATGAGCACCCGCTTTCTTGAACACATTGTCCAGGTTGAAGGCGACTCGTGGAAGATATCCGAAGTCCTCCAGCAGGGTGAAGAGCGGAAAGAAGATTGCCATGGGCGGCAGCATGACACTGACCACCCAGGCGGTTGCCAAATAGATGCCATCGATCAATAAACCAGATAGCCACCAGGGCATTCCAATACTGTTTGCAGCATTATTTAGCATGGGATAGATTGTTCCGATCAGCAGTTCCGATATCAAGCGGGAGGGAACATTGGCTAGGGAGATCGTGATCCAGAAGATCATCGTGAAAAGCAGGATCATCACCAGGAAACCCCAGCGACGGCTGGTAACAATGCGGTCGATGGCGCGGTCCAGGTCAAAGCGTGGTTTTTCTCCAGGCCGGGTTACTGCCCGGTCTGCAATTTCATTCGCGTGGGTATAAAGAGCTTCCATCAGTTTTTCATGGAAATCTTCGCTGACCTCCCAGCGTAATGCCTGGGCAGTAGCCAGGATCTCTCGGGAGGCATCGTTTTGAATTGCTTTCATGATGAGGCTTCCAGTTTGAGATCGGAGGAATAAGCAGGTGATTGCGATATCTCGGGTACTAGGTCGGCCAATTCACCATTCTGGATTGCATCAGTCAGTGTTTGATCACCATCCAGCAGGCGAAGCGCCACCCAGCGAGCATTCGGTAAACCCGGAAACAGTTGATTGAGCTGCTCAACTAGGATATTGATCGCTTTTCTTAGCTCTGGGGGTTCGTTTTGAAAACGGCGAGGCTTGCAGATCGTTTTCCCGGTGGAGACGTCGGCAATGGTCTGTACCAGAAGATCCAGACCTTCTCTGGATCTTGCAGATGTGGGGACTACCGGAACGCCTAAATCCCTTGCCAGGCGGCGTTCATCGACCAGCAATCCGTGGCGTTTGGCTTCATCCATCAAGTTCAAGCACACCACCACCCGGTCTGTAATTTCCAGAACCTGCAGTACCAGGTTGAGATTGCGTTCGAGGCGGGTTGCATCCACCACTACGATAGTTACATCTGGCTGTCCAAATAAGATAAAATCTCTGGCAATCTCTTCGTCCAGGCTGGTTGCTAATAAGGAATACGTACCAGGTAAATCAACCAGCTTATAGCGTTTTTCACCATAATCAAAACCGCCCTCTGCTCGTGATACGGTCTTGCCAGGCCAGTTCCCGGTATGCTGGCGTAAACCTGTCAGGGCGTTGAAGACGGTGCTTTTTCCAGTATTTGGATTGCCCGCAAGGGCGACAACATAATCCCAATCCTGCATATCTAACCCCAGCTTCAGCAAGTTGGCTGAATTGTGCATTGGGCAGGTTTCACACTGCTCAGTGTTTATTTCTGGTTTCATTGTTGGTTCACCTTTACTTTATTGTCGACCTGGATTAATTGGGCCTGTTCTTTGCGTAATGCAATCAGCGCTCCGCGTATTTTATAAGCTGTTGGATCACCGCTGGGGCTTGTCATTTCGACTTCAACGGTTGTACCTGGTAAGATCCCCAGATCCATCATGCGCCGTCGATCCGCCCCTCGCAGTCGAGGGGAAAGTGCTAAGACCTGGCCGCATTCTCCAGGATTGAGCATGTTGAGCGGAACACCTCCCTGGGCTTGTTCGAGTTTTTGTTCAGGGATGGGTACTGCAGAAATGTTGGCTGCTACGATGGGTGCCAGTACATGCTCTTCATCTCCAATCCAGAAGCGCACCCTGTGCGGGGAATTCTCTGTAAGCCGGGCGAACATACCCGGAGTAATTCCTTCAGCCACTAATTGGGCGTAAATCTCTTCCGGTTCGTCCTCGATGTGCACAATGCGGAGAGGGGTATCCAAATCCATGGCAATCAGAGGTTTCCCTGCATGGTGTTTGAATTGGCCACCAGGACCCGGAATCGGGTCGCCATGCGGATCATAGACCGGGTTGCCCAGCCTTTGGGCCAGGTTGCTGGCTTCCTCCGCAGAAAGCAGGTGCTCGTATTCTTCAGCCTGGTCATGCCACTCGGATTCCTGGAATCCAGTATGTTCAGCCAGGTACTCTTCCCATAAACGATGAGCACGGATGATCCGGAGTGCGTAATCACGACCTGCAGGAGTCAGATGGAATTCGCTATTTTCAAGAACGATCAATTCCAGGTTTTGTAGATCGTTGGCCACCTGTGCAGCCTGGTTGAGACTGATGTCCAGGGCACCCGCGATGCTCTGCAAGCTGGGTTTATCACCGTGTCGCTCACAGCGCTGAATGTGTTTCAGGGCATCTTCCATCAAAACCCGATTTGTGATCTGGCGAGCCTTCCGCCAGCGGGGGACAAGTCCTTCCTGCGGGCGGAAGAGCAACCATGCAATGAATGTCAGTGCAGCGGCGATCAAGATAGCAATTAATGGTTGTGGCATTTTATCCTTTTGGTGAATTATAGCGGTTTAGCTTCTGGGGGTAGAAAAACTGCAGAAGGTTGACTGCATCACCCATCACATTTTCAATTGGTGTAATTAGAATTTAGATTATACTAAATTCTTTGACAAAAATCAAGCCCCTAGTTACTTCCCGGAGCTTGATTTTTACTTCAATATGATTTAATTATTATACGGGAGGGTTAACATTGCTATGTGGTTGCAGGCTGCCCACGATATTTTCTGATCAGCACGAGGATCAGAATCAACAGGATCAAACCTGCGCCAATCAATGCAGAGGTCGACACCAGGCTGGTATTGCTGTGCTTTACCGCAATGCCTATGTACGCCCAAACTAAGACTAATGAGTATGCGATATCAGCGCGGGTAAGGCTGACCAATGCCGAGATTACCACACCAGCAGCTAACATGATCACTGTCCAAATTTCAGGGCTGATCCCCCACCCATTCCAATCAAGGGAATAGAGCAATTGAGTGGCATTGGCGATGGTGGCGACTGTAATCCAACCGAGATAGATGCTGAAAGTTACCTGGACTGCCCACTTTTCTCCTCGCGTGACTATGCTCTGACCAATTCCTAGGCGTAAGTATATGGCGATCAGGGAGAGCAGAAGCACAAGCATGGCAATCAGCGTGAATTCAAAGATTTCATAGTGCCAAAGGAAAAGCCAGGCGATGTTGGCAGCACAGCTCAAGATGAATAGATAACCAATGCTTCGTAAGCGAGGATTCTCACGTTGGGCGGGTAATACCTGGTAGACGGCATACGCGATTAGACCCACATAAATTAGTCCCCAGATGGAAAAAACATACCCGGCAGGGACAAAGAAAATTTTAAAACGATCCGAAATATCGCCGGTATTCAAGCCGTTGAGGGGCAGGGCATTTGCCAGTATATTGAAGATGATGGTTGTAAATGCTGCAATTAGTACAAGTATTTGTCTTACGGTATCTCTTGTCATGTGATGATCCTCCAAAAATAATTCTTTCCAAGAATTGGGTTAGTACTGTTGGTGATTAACTTGATTATGTAATTTTAAAAACCACGCTTCTGACCCTGCCAGGGGGGTTCAGTGTTGGCTTTGAACTCTTCCACACTGGGACCTTGCAGGTTGTGCAACCTCCAGATGCCATACAGGTAGCTGATGATCAACAAGCTGATTAACGCTGGCCAACCAGTAAGTAGCTGAACAACGCCCAAGGTGCCAGCAGCTTGCAGCTGAAATAAATTGTATTGGATCAAGGTTCGTAATCCAAAGAATAAAGCCCAAGCGATTGTGACCTCACTGTAGGCTGGGCGTACCTTTGGGTGCCAATACCACTCCAGAGGCCAGCGGCGGGTGATAAAGCTGGTCCAGGCAACCATGGGACGCCTGGCGAATACACTGATCAGGCAAATCAAGGTCGTTATTGCTCCGGAGATTATTCCCGGCAAAAAATATCCCTGCGCACCGCCTACAAACCTGGCCAATAATCCAGCCACCACTACGCCACCAGCCCCCCCGAAGGCGTAGCGCAAAGGCTCCTTGCGAAGTAGACGGTAGGTGCCAATTAAAACCGTAACCAGCAGAGATCCGATGATGGCGATTTGATAATCGACAATCGCATTAAGAATTAAAAAAATAATGGGTGGCAGGATCGAATCCAGCCACTTTTTTCGGCTTAATACGACAGTTTGCAGCTCTGCTAAAAGCTCTTCATAGCGGGTCATGACAGTCTCAGGCATCAGCTCTAGTGTTTACAACCCGTTTTCCCATCCAGAATCGGCTCCAATCCTCATCACTGGTTTGCAAGGCGATGAAGGTGTATAGTGCCCCGGTAAAGAATCCCAGAGTCATCATAAAGAAAACCCAGAAAATGGATCTCAGTACTGATTTCTCCCGATAAATGATCCAGCCAGAAAAAAGGATGAAACCAACATAAAGGTCAACAAGGGATACAATGCCCCAAGGATTTGAGAGCAGCTGGGCGCCATCTATTAGGAAATCTCCCATGACAAAGCCATAAATCAGAACAACTGTCATCGCCAAGACACCCAGCAGTGAGACAACTTTTGCGATTTTCATGATTTCTTTCCTTCACTTTCACGCATTCAGCTGGTGAACGCCGGATTACATTACAGTACCAGGATGATTCCCAGGATCACTTCTGTAATCACGCTGATCACATTAGATTGAACGATGGACTTATCAATGAACATCGAAACTGTCCGTACAGCGGCTACAACTAGGTACGCAATACCGAGTGTCATGTATGCCGCAGGATCATTGAGCAACAAGACTGCTCCTCCGAGTCCAATAAAGAATCCCCCGAGTACAGCTCGGATTTCGGTCACACCTCTACCACCATTGACCTCCAATCCTGTAAAACCGCGTACTTTCAGGGGCCAAAATAGAGACACCACACCAGTCAAGATAGTTGCGATTGCACTAGCTATCTTCAGGATTTCCAGCAGGCTCATGATATTTTCCTTTCTTGTGCTAAATTACTCTCTGGATTACTTTTCTTCGGAAACCAAGGGATGAAAGCATTGGTTGTCTGCATGTATTCCTGGTAACCAGGTTTTGATTCTTTCAATGATTTTTCTAACATGGAGACACCCGAAACATTCCGCAAAAGCAGGGTCATAATAATTGGGCTGAAGATCGACCAGAAGCTACCAGCGGCAGCTGCAAAGAGATAGAAACCCCACCACTGCGCTGCATCACCAAAGTAATTAGGGTGGCGAGTGTAGCGCCAAACGCCAGTTTTAAGCAACTGGCCTTTATTTGCCGGATCTGCCTTGAAGCGGCTCAACTGCCAATCACCAACAGCCTCAAAGAAGAAACCAATTCCCCATAAAAGTATGCCCAAGTAATCCACCCAGATTAGCCTGGTGGGGATGGGGCTGGTTTGGGAAGCCAAGAAAGGGACGGAGATGATCCACATGAGGAATCCCTGGAGGAGAAATACCTTGAAAAAACTAAACCACCACCAATTCTTCCCTGATTCTTCTCGCCACTTCTGGTAGCGAAAATCTTCTCCATGACCCCAGTTGCGGATCAATATATGAATTGATAACCGCAGCCCCCAGATGGTGGCCAATAGGGTCACCAAGAATTTGCGGGTGATATATCCGTCTGGTGTAAGGAAGAAATAGACCCAGGCTGATATCACAAAACCTGCTCCCCAGAATATATCTACAATGCTGGCATCTTTGAGCAGCAGGCTGAGCAACCAGAGTGCAACCATCATTCCCAAGATGACCAGCGCACCTGCACCGTAGATTGATAATACAGACATTCTCTTTCTCCTGATGAAACCTAGCTGCCTGTACTGATGTGAGCGATAAATTCGTGACGGGTTTTGTCGTTGTTCTTGAATGCACCTAACATCTTGCTGGTTTTCATGCTGGCATTGGCTTTCTTGACTCCGCGCATCATTGAGCACATGTGCATACCCTCAACAACGACTGCTACACCTTGAGGTTCCAAGGTTGAGTACAGGAAATTCGCGATTTGCGAAGTCATTTGTTCCTGAATCTGCAGCCTGCGGGCGTACATTTCGACGATACGTGGAATTTTGCTCAACCCGATCACTTTTCCATTTGGGATATATGCAACATGAGCTTTTCCATAAAATGGCAACAAGTGGTGTTCGCATAAACTATAAAAATCAATATCCTTGACGATCACCATCTCATCATAGTCTACATCAAAAACTGCACCATTGATCATTTTTTCAGGATCCACATGGTAGCCTGCAGTCAGCTCGTTAAACATGCGCGCCACCCGTTCTGGTGTTCTCAGCAGACCTTCGCGTTGGGGTTCCTCACCGATGTTTTCCAAGATATTATGCACTGAAGCTTGAATATTGAGTTGTGCATATCTTTCAGGGGTTGGTGGGAGATTCAAGTGAGTTGGCTCAGTGTTTTCTTCTTGCAGCAAAGTGGGGTAATTCATAAAATTCATTTTCTTACTTCCTCTAAAGTAGATATTTATTTTTGGGATATACAGGTAAAACCTACTACCCCAGGTCCCAAATGAGCTCCAAGGACAGGAGTGACATCAACAGAAAGCGGATTCTCTTGTCCTGGATAAAGGTATCTGGCTTTTTGCCATAACTTATCTGCCTCTAAACTGGCATTCGTGTGAACGAGTGCCAGTTCTTCAAGCGGTCCTAATTCAGCAACCATTTCCAACATGCGGTTTATAGCCCGCTCCTTTGTGCGCACCCTTTCAGCTCCTGGTTTCCCGGCATGCATGGTCAAGATAGGTGTTATCTGAAGCAGGCCCCCAAGGGTTGCCATCACAGAATTCATGCGTCCACCACGCTTGAGGAACTCCAGGGTATTCAGGGCTGCAAAAACATGTGTCCGGGATGATTGTGCTTTCAACAAGTCCAGGATTTCCGGCATTGAAAGACCCTGGTCAGCAGCTCGTGCAGCGCTTAGAACCTGGAAGCCGGTTCCCAGGCTGAGCTGATCGGAATCGTATACGGTGATTGGTACCCCATTGAACTGACCTGCAGCGGTTTTTGCTACGTCCATCACAGCACTTAAACTAGAAGAAATATGGATCGATAGAATTTCAGTTGCGCCATCTTCCATAAGTTGTGAATATATTGCTGTAAACTGGTCAATACCGGGGGCAGCTGTTGTTGGGAAGGGGTCGCTCGAGGGGAGTCGGTCGTAAAATTCCTGGCGAGTGATATCCACGCCATCCATAAATCCCTGGTCGCCAAAGTTGATGTACATGGGAATTACGCGAATACCATGTTGGTCGACGATTTCACGTGGTAGATCATTGGTGCTGTCGGTTACTATCCTGATGCTCATCACATTCTCCTTGCCTGGTTTAAAAATATTATCATGATGTCCAAATATTGTCAAGGTATTGCAACGATGTATTTTCTTGATCCTCCCAGGTGTTGCGGCAGGTGAGACAGAAGAAGAAAAAACCTTAAATTATGCAAATGTTGTGCAATATATTGACATATTGGTTCTTTTATATTATCATGATGAACATCATAGTATGATTTAGTACCTTGCATAAAGCGGGAGAATTGTTAATGAATGATATAAACAAAATGCCAACCTTCAATTTGAAGGTTGTGATTCAGGAAACTGGTTTGAAAGCAGATACCTTGAGAGCTTGGGAGCGGCGTTATGGTTTACCAGATCCTCAGAGAACACCTGGTGGGCACAGGCTCTATTCACAATATGACATCGAAATGATCAAATGGTTGATGGAGCGCCAGAAAGAAGGTCTGCGCATCCACCATGCAGTTGAGATGTGGCGAAATTTTGAACAAGCAGGGCAAGATCCCCTTCAAGAAATGCCGGTCCTGTCCACACCTGCTTCGCACGGTGTGGGTATTGATTTCGGTGGGAAGGTTTTAGAGGAGATCAAACAAGATTGGGTGAATGCTTGTATTACATTTAATGAAGCGCGGGCTGAAAATATACTTGCGCAAGCATTTGCGCGTTATCCAATGGAAGCAGTTTGCACGGAGGTTTTGCGACAAGGTTTATCCGATATTGGAAGCATGTGGTACGAGGGAAGCAGCTCAGTTCAGCAGGAGCATTTTGCTTCCGCATTAGCCATTCGCCGTCTAAATGCATTGCTAGCTGCAGCTCCACTACCGTCTCGGAAGACAAAGTTGCTCACCGCTTGTCCTCCTGGCGAGGATCATATCTTTCCCCTGCTGATGATCACATTATTCTTGCGCCAGCGTGGTTATGATGTTGTTTACCTGGGTGCAAATGTCCCGTTAGACAAATTTGATTTAACGGTGCGCACCGCCAAACCAAATCTGGTGATATCCACAGCACAACAGCTGCATACGGCAGCAAATTTATCAGAGGTTGCTAAATACATGAAACATATGGGTGTCCCACTCGCCTATGGTGGATTAGTCTTTAATGTGCTCCCGAGACTCAGGAATCAAATTTCAGGTTATTTTTTAGGGGAAGATTTAGAGGGCACGGTTGCTGCTGTTGAGAATATTCTCATGCACAATCCTGAGATTCCAGTAATCGATCAGGTACCTCTTCTATACTCTGAGGCAACGGCTGAATTTCGAGATAAACAGCCGAGCATTGCCGCTGCTACCTGGGATAAACTTCGCCCAAATGGGATTCAAGAAAAACACCTCGAAATTGCTAATCAGTTCTTGGCACAAGATATCGAAGCGGGCTTGAAATTTGGGGATTTGGATTTGCTTGATTACGAATTTGATTGGCTCGCTGATTTGCTGCAATCGCATGAGATTCCGGTGGAGATACTTCCCGAGTATTTATCCAGTTACAGTCAGGCGGTTGAGGAAAATCTGGACGAACGCGGTCGACCAATTGTCGACTGGTTGAACAGGGTTGCTCGTAGAGATCAAAAATAAGGAGTGTGGTGTATGCTTATCATTATTGCTGGTGGTACAGGTCTTATCGGTAGAAAACTAACCCAACATTTAGTACAGAAGGATTATGAAGTCATCATATTGAGTCGCAATCCTGAGAAAGTTGTCAGTAATCCCAAAGGAGTGAGAATAGCTGCCTGGGATGGGAAATCTACCGAGGGCTGGGGTGATTGGGTTAATCAAGCTCATGCGGTAGTAAACCTTGCAGGAGAAAATATTGGCGGGGAAGGTTTTCTTCCGAGTCGCCTGACAGATAAACGCAAAGAACGGATTCGGAATAGCAGGATATTAACTACAAAAGCCCTTGTTGAAGCGATCCAATCAGCAGAGACCAAACCTCAGGTATTCATCCAGGCTTCCGCGATCGGGTACTATGGTTTTCATCAGGATGAGAAGCTCAACGAACAAAGCCCACCCGGTAATGACTTTTTTGCAGAATGGAAAGAATGGGAACCAGTTTCTGCTCCTGTGGAAGGCATGGGGGTCCGGCGCGTGATCATCCGATCCGGTGTTATTTTTTCGACAGGGCAGGGTAGTGCCCTAAACCGCTTGGTTCTACCGTATAAACTGTATGCAGGTGGGCCGATCGGTGATGGCAAACAGTACTTATCCTGGATTCACGAAATTGATGAAGCGCGCGGGATCCGCTTCTTGATTGAAAATGAGTCTGCGCAAGGGGCTTTCAACCTCACTGCACCCAACCCCGCCACCAATGCGGAAATAGGGAGGGCGATTGCCGAAGTCTTGAAGCGGCCATATTATTTACCAGTGCCAGAGTTTGCATTCAATCTTGCCTTTGGTGAAGTTGCCGGATTGGTTACCAAGGGTCAGCGGGTATTACCCGAGCGGTTGCTAGATATTGGTTTCGAATTTCAGTTCCCCGAAGTGGAGCCTGCTTTACGAAATCTCCTGGTGGGCTAATGCGCCATTACCGCCACGAATTCGAGGTCAATGCCCCACTCAATAAGGTGGCAGAATTTCACAGCAGAACCAGTGCATTGAATCTGCTGACTCCTCCGCCGATGGTCGTGAAATTTAATTACATGGAGCCTTTGAGCGAGGGCTCAAGATCGGATTTTACCCTCTGGTTTGGCCCTATCCCGATCCGCTGGGTAGCAATCCACTCCGAAGTGGATCCCAGTAAGGGTTTTACGGATACCCAGGTTGAAGGTCCCTTTCAGGTCTGGGTTCACCAGCATACCTTTCAAAGTATCTCCGAACATAAAACCAGGATCATCGATGAAATTCAAGCCCAAGTTAGCGCCCATTTTTTCTGGGGGATGATCAGTCGATTCATGTGGCTCACTTTACCGGTTCTTTTTTCATACCGCGCGAGTCAAACAAGAAAAGCAATCAGCGGCTGATGAAAAAAGTTTTAGTAATTGGAGCAGGATTCGGAGGTCTGGCAGCCGCAGCGGAATTGTCACGCCAAGGGTATCAGGTTAACGTACTTGAAGCGCATACCTATCCCGGCGGCAGCGCAGGGACCTTCTACCATCAAGGGTATCAATTTGATGCAGGTGCTACCCTTGCGGGAGGTTTTGCCCCAGGTGCGGTAATGGATAGAATCAGCCACCATTTCAACATTGATTGGCAGCCTTCAATGACATCCAAAGCCATGCTTGTTCACCTGAAGGATGGAACCACGGTCACTCGCTGGACAAACTCAGAGCGGTGGAAGGAAGAGAGGATTGAAAGATTTGGTGAGCAAGGAGAATCCTTTTGGGATTGGCAGGAAACAACCGCAGATGTTCTCTGGAATTTTGCACTGCGATTACCCCCCTGGCCGCTGCAGTCTACAGAAGATTTTTCTTTACTGGCGAAAAATTCACTGGCATGGTTGAAAACCGCGCCATTTGAAGGTCTCCAGGACGGGAAGATATCTTTCTTAAAGGATGCTTTTCGCACAGTTAGCTCTCACTTACCACATTCCGCAGATAAATTACGCTGGTTTGTAGATGGCCAGTTATTGATCTCGGCTCAGACAACAAGCGGAAATGCGAATGCATTATACGGTTCTGTCGCGCTGGATCTGGCCCGCCAAGGGGTGGCTATTATTCCAGGTGGGATGGGGGGCATGGCAAAAAAACTGGTTGCTGCGATAAGAAATTATGGCGGGGAGGTCCTTTTTCACCAGGAAGTGATGCGAGTTGTCAAAACCCAGCGGGGTAAGTTTCTCGTGCAAGCCAAGCAAAAGCATGATCTTGAGGCAGATGTGGTGATTTTCAACATGCCTCCCTGGAATATCACCCGAATCCTGAAGGATTCACTGCCATCTCGTTTGCGGAGGTTGCCTGAAATACCGGGACCCGGGTGGGGAGCTTTCATGCTTTATGTCGGCTTGGATGGTTCACAGATCGCGCAGGATTTGCCTTTGCATCACCAGGTAATCATGGATGAACCGCTGGGAGAAGGAAACAGCATCTTCATGTCACTCAGCCCGGAGTGGGATCATAGCCGTGCGCCACAAGGAAAGCGAGCGCTTACAATCAGCACGCACACCAATTTGGCAACTTGGTGGAGGTTGTTTGATACCGATCGTGTGGCTTACGAGGATCGTAAGGAGGAATATGCACAGCGCTTGTTGGAGGCAGCTGAATGCGTGTTGCCAGGTTTAAACACCTCTGCGGAGTTGATCCTGCCAGGCACTCCAATTACCTTCCAGCGTTTTACCCGCCGCTATAAAGGGTGGGTGGGCGGTTTTCCACAAACAAGCCTCTTCAGCACATGGGGGCCGCGTTTATCACCGGGCCTTTGGATGGTTGGAGATGCGATATTTCCCGGACAATCAGTACCAGCAGTGATGCTGTCCGGGTTGCGGGTGGCACAAACCGTTTCGGGCAGGGAGCTACTTCATGTTCAAGGGGGTAAAAATTCCCGGCCCTCCTCATTTGACCGGTTGCTGAATACGGGATGACCAAGACTATCCAGGTCGCAACCAGTACTTCGTGGCTCTGTGACCATGTTTAATTTCCTGGTTGTTTCTTGTGGGTTTACTCTCAATTGGATTAATTCCAGGTGCATGGATGAGCACTAATATCTGGTGGATCAGGCGCGACCTGCGGTTAACTGATAACCAGGCATTAAGTGAGGCAATATCTTCTGCACATTCAGTGATCCCATTTTTTGTGCTTGATCCAAAATTAATCAATTCACCTTACACCGGCTCAAAACGCTTGGCATTCCTATTTAACAGCCTAGCCGAATTGGATGCCGATTTGAAATCAAGGGGTAGCAGGTTGGTGATCGGAAGAGGAGATCCGGTTGAGATTTTGGCAGGTATGGTAAAGGAAAGCGGGGCAAAACAGATTTTTGCTGAAGCTGATTTCTCCCCTTATGCCCGCAGCAGGGATGAACAGGTCGCTGGGCGACTTCCCCTTAACCTTGTTGCTGGTCCGTGTTTGAGTCATCCCGAATCGCTGCTCAACAAAGGTGGCAAACCATATAAAGTCTTTACCCCCTACATGCGGAATTGGAAAGCAAGATATCACCTGCAATCCAACCAGATACTCCCCCCGCCAAAAACGATATCCACTCCAGCAGAGATCCGCAGCCAGAACCTGCCAAAAGTGTACGGACGAGATGAAGTCGGGTTGTTTGAACCCGGTGAACGCGCTGCTCAAAGGAAGCTGGATGAGTTTGTCAATTCGCCAGACCAGGGAATATACCAGTATGCTGAATTGAGGGATCGGATGGCTGACCATGGTACAGCGCAAATTTCAGCCTATTTACGTTTTGGTCTTCTCTCAACGAGGCAGTGTGTCTTTGCTGCTCAGCAGGCGATAACTCTGGCACCAGATGAAGAATCTAGAAAAAGCGCAGATGTCTGGCTTAATGAATTAATTTGGCGGGAATTCTACATCGCTATCCTGTATCATTTTCCTGATGTCTTGAAACAAAGCTTCAGGGAGGATTTGCGCTCTATAGCGTGGCGAAATGATGTTGATGAATTCTCTAACTGGTGTGAGGGACAAACGGGTTATCCAATCGTTGATGCTGCGATGCGCCAACTCCTGAAAACAGGTTGGATGCACAACCGTGGGCGTATGATCGTGGCTTCATTCCTGGTTAAAGACCTGGTAATTGATTGGCGGTGGGGTGAAAAATTCTTCATGCAGCATTTGCTGGATGGTGATCCAGCTGCCAACAATGGCGGTTGGCAGTGGACAGCTGGTACAGGGACAGATGCGGCACCTTATTTCAGGGTTTTTAATCCGATCTTACAGGGCAAGAAATTTGATCCTCAGGGAGATTTTATCCGCCGATGGATCCCAGAATTAAAAAATGTGCCGGGGAAATACATCCATGCTCCCTGGAGGATGCCTGAGGATGTGCAGAAGCGATCGAAATGCCTTATTGGGCGTGATTATCCCCAGCCTTTAGTTGAGCATGGCTTTGCAAGGGAAAGGATATTGGAACTATATAACCAGGCCAAGCGGGTGTAATCTGCATGATTGCAATCCATCCAGTTTTTTCTAACATTAACGAAACGATTTCGTTTTCTGGCGTTATTTGCAGATAGAAAAAACAGGCTTTACATCAATTTGATGTAGAGCCCGCTTTCTTGTATCCGGATTTAATGGTTATTTAACTTGAACCTTGAGAGTAGGAGTTTTCTCTGCGCTGAGTTTTGCCCGGATTTTAACATCAGCACCTGCAGGAATATTGGCATCATTTAGTGACATTACAACTAGATCAGTACCAGCGAGCTTTACAACAATATCATATTCTCCACCAGGAAGTGAGGTTTTGATAATATCTTTGAATGAAAATGTGAAAGCTTTGTCACCATTTACATAAACATCCACGGGCAGATCTTTATCCAATCCCAGGCTGGTGCCATTGATGCCGTGCTTCACAGTGAGATCAAATGTGTTTGAGGCTGAGGCCGATTGAATATTGAATACCAGCATGAGCGCTAACACTGCTGCGATGGCTATCATTGCTAAGGTCCACCAATTCCTGCGTTCCGAAACTTGAATTCTCATTGTAGTACCTCCGACAAAATTTTGATTTACCCATTCAATTACCATAAATTTTGAATGGTTTATTATCCTAATTATACGTAAAATCAAGTAATTGTCAAGATATAATCAATATTTTATCAAATATTAATTTATTTATTTTCGGCTTTTGTATGTTGGGCGATCTGAGTCGGTGCTCCCTGTGCGGCTGGAATTATGTGCAAAATCTTTGCAAATACTTGACATATATGTTGATTTATGCTAAGATTTGTGAGTAACTCATTCCGTGAAAGGAAATTTCTGATGAGTGAACTTAATCCTGGCAAGTTAAGCGTAGATTTCTTAGAAGGAGTTTCAGAAGGTGACCCAATTATTCCACGGGCTTATACACTTACCCATTCAGATACAAGCGGTGATCTATTCCTGTCAGTTGGCAGGGTTTACAACAAACCCCAATATTCGGGTTGGTACACACGCCTGATGCGTGATGAAGTCCTGGCAGAGTGGCAATTTGTGAATGAGCCTGTATTCCATGTACATTGCCATGTCAGTGGAGGCTTGGTACTTGGAAGTGCAAAATGGCGTACAGAGATATTTCGTAAGCATCTGCGCATGGTCTTAGAAGCATTCCGTTATGGTGATCAGGGGCTTTTCAAGGTTCATCCTGATCTGGATCGTGCTGTCATCCTGGTTCATTTTCATTCAAACAAGGAAGAGTATAACCAGATTGAAGAATGGGGACAATTTTGTGATTTTCGAATTGATCAGAAGCGTGAAATTGATCCTCAGCCAGCGTAATAATAATAATTCGAAGCAATTAATTGAATAGGGAGTAAGAGTTGATCGACAAACAACAATCAGTATTGGTGACAGGTGCAACAGGATATGTTGGAGGGCGTTTAGTACCTGCGTTATTGGAATCCGGGTACAGGGTACGGGTCCTTGTGCGGGATGCTGCACGTTTAGAGGGTCGATCCTGGCTTCACCGGGTTGAAGTGAGTGTTGGTGATGTGTTCAAGCCCGAAACCCTGAAAGCAGCGCTGAGGGACATTGATGTAGCCTACTATTTAATCCACAGTATGATGGACAGTAAAGATTTTGACCAGCGGGATTTGATCGCGGCTAGAAATTTCGGAGAAGCCGCGCGGGAAGCAGATCTCAAGCGTATCATTTACCTGGGCGGCTTGGGCGAACCAGAAGCAGATCTCTCCCAGCATCTCCGCTCCCGACAGCAAACTGGAGAAGCGCTGCGGGAGAGTGGTGTCCCGGTCACCGAATTCAGGGCTGCGATCATCGTGGGTTCTGGAAGTATTTCCTTTGAGATGATCCGCTATTTGACGGAACGGCTGCCAGTGATGATTTGTCCTCAATGGGTCTACACCAAGGTGCAACCGATCAGTATTAATGATGTTTTGGCGTACCTGGTGAAAGCAATTGATCATCCAGAAAGTGCTGGGAAGATTATCGAAATTGGTGGGAAGGAGGTGCTCACGTATGGCGAGATGATGACCGAGTACGCAAATGTCCGTGGATTGAAGCGTCGTCTAATCCCCGTCCCCGTGCTCACCCCCAGATTGTCCTCCCATTGGGTGAATTGGATCACCCCTATTCCATCGAAGATTGCACAACCATTAATCGAAGGCTTACGTAATGAAGTCATTACTCACGATAATCTGGCTCAAGAATTGTTTCCCAGGATTAAACCGATGAGTTATCGCCGAGCCGTCAAGAGCGCTCTTAACCACCTCCAGGCTGGCTACATCGAATCCAGTTGGAGTGATTCACTGTCCAGTAGCCAGCACGATCATCCTTCGGTAGTGCTTACTACCCGGGAAGGTATGATCGTCGAAAGGAGACAGAGGCAGGTCCAGGCACCTCCAGAATTGATTTACAGGGAATTTTCCACGCTGGGTGGTGACCGTGGCTGGCTTTATTTGGACTGGGCATGGCGTATGCGTGGTACCATCGATCGCATTTTCGGTGGTGTAGGATTACGGCGTGGGCGCAGGCACCCAACAGAGATTAGGGTTGGAGATGCGCTAGATTTCTGGCGAGTTGAAGCAGTTGAATATGCAAATCATATCCGCCTCAGGGCTGAAATGAAAGTGCCCGGGGATGCCTGGCTGCAATTTGAGGTTTCCCCTGATCATCAGAATTTTGCTTGCTTGACACAAACCGCATATTTTGCGCCGAAAGGACTGGCCGGATTCCTCTACTGGTACCTGCTCTACCCAATTCACAGTTTAATTTTTTCCGGTTTGATTGATGCGATTGCCGAGAATGTACAAAAAGGAATGGACGGTGATTATCAATCCACTACTTCAGTTATCAAGCCAGCGAGAATAGTAATCCCAATTTCTTCGGAAAATAAACGGGACCAATAATAAAGTCGCGGATGAGGCACCATGAATAATCGCAAGTTGATTACATTATTTCTAATTGTATTTATTGACCTGCTGGGCTTTAGCATAATTCTGCCTTTACTGCCATTCTATGCGGAATCATTTAATGCTACACCCACCCAAATTGGATTTCTGGTTGCTTCCTATGCGGCTGCACAATTGGTTGGCGCGCCGCTGTTGGGAAGATTATCAGATCGCTTTGGTCGCAAACCAGTATTATTGATCAGCTTAACGGGAACACTCATCGGATTCCTAATCCTTGGCTTCGCCAATTCTTTATGGATGCTGTTTTTAAGCCGGATTTTGGATGGCTTTACCGGCGGAAATATCTCGGTTGCCCAAGCCTACATCACAGATGTGACGGATGAAAGTAATCGTGCTAAAGGTTTGGGATTGTTAGGTGCTGCATTCGGTCTGGGATTCATCATTGGACCTGCAGCGGGGGGCTTGTTAAGTGTTTATGGATTTGCCTTACCGGCGTTTGTCGCCGCAGGTTTTTCAATGATCAGCATTCTCGGCGTACTTTTCTTCTTGCCCGAATCGTTAACTGAAGAAGCGCGTGCAGATCTTGAAAAACAAGAAAGACAATCGTTTTCACTCAAGAATCTCTGGCAGGCGCTCAATCGACCAAGGGTAGGCCCGATCCTGCACGTGCGTTTCTTCTACGGTTTGGCGTTCGCAATCTTCCAGACCATATTTCCTCTTTACGCCTTGTATCGATTTGATTTGGACGCCCGCAGCACAGGTTTTGTACTCACATACGTGGGTATTTTGGTTGTCTTTGTCCAGGGTTTTCTTGTTGGTTGGCTGGCCTCGCATTTTGATGAATATCGGCTGATTTTCCTGGCAACTGTTATTATGGGGTTATCGTTGTTTGCCTGGGCAATCGTCCCAAATGTGGCTGCGCTTCTGATGGTGCTTGCCCCATTGGCTTTTGCTGCAGGTATACTGAACACGCTGCTGAACAGTACGCTCAGCAAGGCAGTCTATGCTGAAGAAGTAGGCGGTACACTGGGATTATCTGCCTCCCTGGAAAGTCTCACGCGGGTTATTTCGCCTTCAGCTGGTGGGTACTTATTGGGCAGCATAGGAGCCTGGGCCCCGGGTTTGGCTGGTGGATTAATCATGATCTGGACGGTCAGCTATGCTTGGAGGCGTTTAATCCGTAATCCTGATCCCCCGCTTCCCCCGCGGAAACTTAATGAAACGCTTAGCAAACCAGAGGTGGTTTAAATATTCCTTATCATCACTCACTCGAATCTGGCTGAAATTAGCGAGCAACAAGAACGCTATCGAAAAATCTAATCATGTAGGAGATTGACTAAATTGCCACATTCGTGGGAAAGCGCGGATTGACCTTCTGGGCAAGTGAGGAAAAATCTGAGAGTTTCATTTCATCAGATTTTTTCCCAACACCAGGCAGGCGTTCTGACCCCCCAATCCGAAGCTGTTGGATAATGCGGTCTGGATCTCAACTTCCCGGGATTGGTTAGGAATATAATCCAAATCGCACTCTGGATCGGGTGTTTCGAGGTTGATCGTTGGGTGCAGGATTCCTTCCTGAAGGGATTTCACACAGGCGATCGCCTCGAGGGTACCAGAGGCACCCATACAGTGCCCGATCATGCTCTTTGTGGAGCTGATCGGAATTTGGTATGCTTTTTCACCAAAGACTTGTTTGATCGCGTTCGTTTCTGTGGGATCATTTATCCGGGTCCCGGTTCCATGTGCATTAATATAGTCCATTTGGTCTGATCCCAGATGGGCATCTGCTAAAGCCCAGCGCATCGCATTTTGCGCACCAAATCCACTTTCATCCGGAGTGGCAATATGCTGCGCGTCTGATGAAGCCGCATATCCCAGGACTTCTGCGTATATATGGGCATCTCTACGGAGTGCATGCTCCAAAGACTCCAGCACGAGGAATCCCGCTCCTTCTCCAAGAACAAAACCTTCCCGCTCACTATCAAAAGGACGGCTGGCTTTACCTGGAGTTTCATTGCTGGAACGCGCCAGAACGGTCATGGCATCGAAAGCCACGATAACCTCTTCTCTTACTAAACAGTCGACTCCTCCGGAAAAAACGAGATCCGCCTTGCCGAGTTGGATTAGTTCTAAACCATAACCTATGCTCTGGGTTCCACTGGCGCAAGCAGTTGAGATAGTGGTTAATGGTCCCAGCGCACCCATCTCCAGGCTTACATAATAGCCAGGCATATTGGGTAATCCATTGATCAAGGAGGTTGGGAAAGGTTTACGGCCGTGGATAGTATACTCGTACGAGATGTCCACAAGGGTGCCAAATCCTGCATTGGCGGTTCCAATCGAGACTCCAATTCGGTCACCCTGTGACGCAACAGCTTCCTTGGTTAAACCAGCATCCTCCTGCGCCATGCGGGCGGCAACAAGGGCCAGCTGTGAAGCACGGGACATCCGCCGAGCGGATTTTCGATCGATATACTTATCAGGCTCAAAATCAACTTCTCCTGCAATCTGGACGTTTAATTCGCTGGGGTCGAATAAGGTTATTCTGCGAATTCCGGACCTGCCAGCTTTGAGATTTTCCCAAAATGCGTCTACAGAGCCTAAGGGGGATAGGGCTCCAAGCCCGGTGACAACAACTCTTGGTAAATCATTATGATTTCTAGCCATCTTTACCACCTTCCTAGGTTTATTTATGCAAGACCAGTAAGAATATAACCAATACCTAATAACCTGCCATACACATATATAGAAGAAGAATCACCCTCTTGGGAGTGGGCGAATTATTTGATGACTTCCACAAATACCTGGCCGGTAATCATAGGTCCCAATACCACGGGTTGATCTTCCCCTATGACCTGTACCTTCAAATTATTATCAAATGCTGAGAATTCCAGGATTTGAAACTCAGCTGCAGGTTCAATCCCCATCCCACTCAGGTATCGCAACAGTTTAGGATCGCTGTCGCTAACCCGTTTCACCTGCCCTTTTTGAGGAGGACGCAGCTGGCTGAGGGTTGTATGTGTGATTTCAGGCATTTTTAGATCTCGGGATGGGATTGGATCTCCGTGAGGATCAATCTGAGGATCTCCGAGGCTGACCGCGATACGTTCTTCCATTTCCTCAGAGATCACGTGTTCCAGGCGATCGGCTTCTTCGTGGACTTCATCCCAACTGTAACCGAGTATTTGGTGCAGGAACATCTCCAGTAAACGGTGGTGGCGGATGATTTCAAGTGCGTCTCTCTCTCCTTCGGCGGTTAATTTCACTCCATGGTGTTTGCGGTAATCTAACAGGGGAGGAACAGTTGCGGAGAGTTTCTGGATCATATTGGTAACGGAGGCTGGAGTTACCCCCATCCGCTCTGCGATCTGGTTGGTCGTCGCACGCTCACTGGTTTGAGTCAATTCGTAAATTGTTTTCAGATAATCTTCAATGACTTTGGTTAAATTTTTGCGCATGGCAATTTTTCTAAATTTATTTTTGGATAAACCTAAAAATTGATATCCCTATTCTAACCTGTCAGCGTAATTTTTGCTATATTAAATATCAGCAATTTTTTGGAGTTCTCTATTTACTTTCTCAAGGATTAGGAATATCACTAAAGATAACGGGTTCATCATGATCTGAGCCTGAATGGTATAATTGTATTATCAATATCTAAATTATCCAGATTACAGGAGGAAAAAGTGAAGAAGGTGTACGTTGCAGGATTGTTGCTTATGGCAGGAATCATTCTGGCAGCTTGTGGCGGAGGAACCCCAGAGTCAGTGAGCTATGATATCGATATGAATGAGTACTCGTTCAATCCAGCAAAACTAGACTTCAAAGTCGGCCAAGACGTCACCCTAAATCTGACCAACTCTGGTCAGCTGCAGCATGAGCTCATGATCGGGCGTGACGTGGTGCAAATAGACAACCGGCCAGCAGGCTACCAGGTGGACATGTTCGAGGCGGGTGGGGTTGAACCGCAGGTCGCTCACATTGGCGAACCAGAGGAAGAGGAAGAAATGGATTCTGGCTTTATGATCCGAGTACCTGTGGCAGGTTCTGCCACGATCAAGTTCACGGTTACCGAAGGAATGCTTGGTGATTGGGAGATGGGGTGTTTTGAGCAGGATGGGGTCCATTATGATGCTGGAATGAGAGGAACGGTGACAGTTACACAATAATTCCACTATCTAATACAGGATTTCAAGGATAAAGTGCGTGGCAAGGTTCTGTAGCCACGCACTTTGAATCTTCCAGATATTGTATAATCCTGTTGTTTCTAATGAGGCAAACAAACATGCGGTCAGGTTCTATAAGCAGGTTGGGATACCTAGCAGGTATGCTGTTGTTGGCATCACTGCTGGTTAGTTGTGCATCCGAGGGTGGTGATGTGCCGACACCAACCTCCTTTTTGGTTGAGAACACCCAAGTAAACTCACAGGATACAACCACAGAGATTACTCCGGCAACCCCAACAGCACTGCCGAGGCGGTTGACGATCTGCATTGCAGATGAGCCCGACACCCTTTTCATTTACGGTGGCGATTCGCTTGCCCAACGTCACGTGTTGCAAGCGATTTATGATGGACCTATTGACATGCAAGGGTACCAATACCAAGCAGTGATTTTGGAAAAGCTGCCCAACTTAGCAGATGGAGATGCACTGCTTGAGCCCGTGTCTGTGTCTGCCGGTGACCTGGTCGTTAATGCTGAAGGCCAGCTGGTGCGGCTTGAGCTGGGCGAGTTGGTCCGGCCTTTTGGTTGTGCAAATACAGATTGTGCCGTTCCCTGGGATGGCTCCGCGCTAGAAATCCCCCAGCTTTCGGCGACTTTTACCTTAAAGCCGGGTATCAAGTGGTCTGATGGTACACTGCTTACCGCAGAAGATTCGGTATTCAGCTACCAACTTGCAACCCAATGTGAGGTGGAAGGTAACAATTGTGGTGGCTTGGGTTTCTTCAATCGCGATGGTTGGGAGACACTGTCGCGGACTGCCAGCTATACCGCGTTGGATGATCGCAGTGTGCGCTGGACAGGAGTTCCGGGTTTCCTGGATCCTGCATACCAGGCAAATTTTTTCATCCCCTTACCTGAACACCAGCTGGCCCAACATTCACTGCAGGACCTATTTACTGCTCCCGAATCTGCTCGCCAACCATTGGGTTGGGGTCCATATTCTGTGCAGAGCTGGGTACCCGGTGAGTCGATCAGTTTACGGGCAAATCCGCTCTATTCAGGAGCTCAGGAGACCGGGATAAGATTTGATGAGTTACTTATCCGCTTCATCGGGCAGGAAGGCACAAATCTCGATCTAATTCAGAGTGGGGCATGTGACCTGATCGACCAGGCGGCCAGCCGCACTTTACTGGAAAACACCCTCCAAGAGATCAACCAACAGGCTAGTGCTGGCCAGCTGCAGTCTTATTTCGCAGCAGGTCCAGTCTGGGAGCATGCAGATTTTGGAATACTGCCGCTTGATTACGATGATGGCTATCTCCCCGGGGTCGATCGACCAGATTTTTTCAGTGATGCCAGGGTGCGCCAGGCGTTTGCATTGTGTATGGATCGGGAAAGGATCGTAAGTGAGGTGCTCAATGGTCTATCGAATGTTCCTGGCTCCTACCTGCCAGAAGAACATCCCCTCTTCAATCCGAGTCTCGCAAGATATGAATTTGATCCTGCAGCTGGTGGGCAGCTGCTTCAGGAAGCTGGTTGGGTGGATTATGATGCTGATCCAACCACTCCGCGCCAGGCGATAGGAATTCAAGGAATCCTGGATGGCACACCGCTGGTAGTTTCGTACACTGCCTCCCCTGCTGAACAGCGTCAGGCAGCGATCCAGATTCTGGCCGAATCGCTTGCCGAGTGTGGGATACAAATCGAAGCGGTTGTTGGTCCTGCTGAGCAGGTATATGCACCAGGTCCAGAAGGGCCAGTATTTGGGCGTCGTTTTGACCTGACCCAATTTGCCTGGTCAGCCAGCTACCAGCTGGCCTGCCAGCTTTGGACCAGCCGCCAAATCCCCGGTGATCCCAATCTAGAGAATGAAGATGGCAGCACCATGTTCCCCTATGGTTGGGGTGGTGTAAATGCAGCAGGTTACCGGGATAGTGAGTATGATCGCGCCTGCGAAACTGCGCTTGGAACGCTACCCGGACAGCCAGGTTACATTGAAAACCATCAGGCTGTTCAATTGCTCTTCAACAATGCATTACCGGTAGTCCCGCTTTACCAGCATGTGAACCTGGCTCTCTCAAGGGCAGATATGTGTGGATTTTCAGTTGATCCTTCTGCGTACAGCGAGTTTTGGAATATCGAAAATTTCGATTACGGTCCAGATTGCCAGTGAAGGAGTCGGGCTAGAAGTCTTATCTTTCCTTTCGGATGCATCCGGAAACCAGTCTCGGGGTTAGGTGTAGATTGCAGCTGACTGAATATCAACTCAACCTGGTCCAGGGTTCTCTTGCAGGAAGCACTTTCTTAGAGGGACCGGCAGGAGCGGGAAAAACCACGGTGGGGGTTGAGCGTATGCTGCATCTCATGGCACATGGGGTGCGAGCCGATTTGATCCTGGTTTTATTGCCCCAGCGCAACCTGGCAGAACCATACTTCAATGCGCTCCGCAATCCTGGCCTTGTGGCTGGTGGGATGGTGGACGTGCTTACTCTTGGTGGTTTGGCGCAGAAGTTGGTCTCCCTTTTTTGGCCGCTGGTAGCTGACCAGGCTGGATTTGCCAACCCACAGGATCCACCAACTTTCCTCAACCTGGAAACGGCCCAATATTTCATGGCCCGTGTTGTGGAACCGCTGATCGAACAGGGGAGATTTAACAGCGTCACAATTGATCGCAACCGGCTCTACAGCCAGGTTGTCGATAATTTGAATAAAGCAGCTGTCGTTGGTTTCTCTCATACCGAGCTGGGTGAACGTTTGCAGGGTGCCTGGATCGGTGATGCCAACCAGGCTCACCTTTACGCTGATACTCAGGTGGCAGCATCCCGTTTTCGCGAATACTGCCTGGCAAACAATTTATTGGATTTTTCTCTGCGGGTGGAAGTATTTCTTAAACAGATCTGGTCTATGCCAGTCGGCAGGGATTACCTGGCGAAAACCTATCACCATTTGATCTTCGATAATCTTGAAGAGGACACTCCTGCAACCCATGATATGGTTCTCGAGTGGATGCCGCACTTGGAATCTTCCTTTCTGATCTACGATTGGGATGGAGGTTATCGTATTTTCCTGGGTGCTGATCCAAACAGTGGTTACAAGCTCAGGAGCCACTGCCAAGCCCTGGTTGAATTCCCGGACTCTCTGGTCACCTCAACAGGGTTGCAGAAATTGGAATCTGCATTGGATTCATCTTTCAAACGGGTCCACGATCCCGCGTATAATCTGTTCGTATCTCCAGGCCCACACATCTCGCAAGGTTCTTCCGGCGGTGATGACTTACGCTCCGTGCTCCATTTTGAAAATCACCGCTTTCATCCCCAGATGCTGGATTGGGTGGCAGATCAGATTAGCCGGCTGGTGAACGAAGAGCAAGCACCTGCAGAAGAGATCGTCGTCCTGGCACCATTCATGTCAGATGCCCTGCGGTATTCGCTCAGCGAAAGATTATCTCGCTGGGGAATCCCTACCCAATCCCATCGACCCTCACGTGCCTTGCGTGAGGAACCTGCTGCCCATTGCCTGCTGACTTTGGCTGCGATCGCGCACCCTGATTGGGGCCAGGCACCCTCGCGCTTTGATCTGGCTTATGCCCTGGTGCAGGCGGTTGACGGCTTGGACCTGGTGCGAGCCCAGTTGCTGGTCGAGATCGTTTACCGGCCCAGAAGTGATGGATTTGAGCTGACATCTTTTGGTCGAATAAATCCAGAGATGCAGGAGCGCTTGACCTACTCCCTTGGGGAGCGTTATGAGAATTTACGCTTGTGGCTGCAGACCTATTCAATCAAGCCGGTCTCTGAGTTCGATCATTTTTTAAGCCGCCTGTTCGGAGAAATCCTTTCACAGCCTGGTTTTGGTTTTCACCACGAACGGGATGCGGGTCGGGTCGCGGCAAATTTGATCGATTCGGCACGCCGGTTTCGCTGGATAATCTCTGAAAATTATTCGCAATATCCTGCGGCATTGGGGATGCAGTACATCGATTTGGTCCAGCAGGGTGTGGTTGCAGCCCAGTATATTCGCAGTTGGGGCAAACGCAGTCCGGGAGCAGTATTCCTTGCACCAGCTTATACCTTCCTGATGAGCAACCAGCCTGTAGATTTTCAATTCTGGTTGGACATTGGTGGTCTTGGGTGGGCGGAACGGTTATACCAGCCGCTGACCCAACCTTACGTGCTTAGCCGTCGTTGGCCTCCCGGTGCTCCGTGGACTGATCTGGAAGAATTTTCCTCCAGCCAGGAAGCACTTTTCCGGCTGGCTGTCGGTTTAATCCGCCGCTGCCGGATGTCGATTTATCTTGGTTTGAGCGACTTGGGCGAAGGTGGTTTCGAGATGAAGGGGCCGTTCTTAAAAGCCATCCAACGCGTCTTGCAAAATTCTCCCTCCCAGTCAGTCGATCTGGATCGGAACTCTTGATGTTCATCCCTCGCCCCAAACAGAGAGAAATCCTTGCTTACCATGGTGGGCGCATGGGTATTTCTGCTGTACCCGGCAGTGGCAAGACTCAAATCCTTTCTCTCCTGGCAGCGCAGATCATTGCCAGCGGTATTCTTGAAGATGACCAGGAGGTTTTGGTAGTCACCCTGGTCAATTCAGCAGTGGATAATTTTTCAATCCGTGTTGGAGACCTGGTCCAGCAGCAGGGTTTATTGCCCGGCCTTGGTTATCGTGTACGCACACTGCATGGCCTGGCACATGACATCGTGCGCGAACGTCCAGATCTGCTTGGATTAGCGGATAACTTCCAGATCATTGATGAACGGATCGCCGACCAAATCCGGCAGGAGGCGGCACATGCCTGGCTGAAAGCCAACTCCAGCGCAATGGAAGATTATCTCAATCCAACTTTGGAGGAAAATAAGTTGGATTGGGTGCGCCGTGAGCATATCCCAACGAAGGTAAATGAGATCGCTTTGGCTTTTATTCGCTACGCCAAAGATCGACAGCTGGCTCCTCGGGAGATTGGTGCCAGGTTAGATCAGCTGCCTGTGCCCCTGCACTTGGCTCAAATGTGTGCTGAGATTTACCAATCTTACCAGCAGGCTTTAATCTACCGCGGGGCACTGGATTTTGATGATCTGATCCGCTATGCACTGCAGGCTCTGCAGCTTGATGATAGCTATCTTGAACGTTTGAAGCATCGCTGGCCATACATCCTTGAGGATGAAGCCCAGGACAGCAGCCGTTTGCAGGAGGAAATTTTATCCACGCTCAGCGATGTGCATGGGAACTGGGTGCGGGTCGGTGACCCCAACCAGGCGATTTTCGAGACTTTCACCACCGCCAGTCCTGAATCCCTGCGCAACTTCCTTGCATCTCCCGGGGTTGTGGACCTGGATATGCCCAATTCCGGCCGATCAACCAGCAGTATCATCAGCCTGGCGAATTACCTGATCAACTGGACGCAAGGATCTCATCCCAGAGTCGAAGTACGCCGGGCATTGGTTCCACCCCCGATTGAATTGACACCGCCCGGAGATCCTCAGCCCAACCCGGAAGACGATCCGTATTCCATCCACCTGGTCGAGCAGAAATTATCTCCCCAGGGTGAACTCCAATATGTTGCTGACTCGCTCGAGACCTGGCTGCCAGGGCATCCTGCTGAAACCGTAGCCGTGCTGGTGCCGCGCAACCAGCGGGGATTTGATCTGGTTGATGAATTGAGGCGTAGGAATATAGATGCATCTGATACACTCTTGCGCAGTTCAAAAGCCACTCGAGGAGCAGCAGGTGCGCTTGCCAACCTGATAAATTACCTGGCTGATCCCGGGTCTGCCAAGAAACTGGCAACTGCCTACCAGGTTTGGCGCAGGACCAGCTGGGATTCTGAAGAAGTCAAGCCTGGTTACGAGCATGTGCAACGGTATTTGAGATCCTGTCGGCAAGTTGAGGATTACCTTTGGCCACGTGCCGGACGAGATTGGTTGGAAAGCCTGGAATTTTCAGAAGATGAGTCCTGGTTCGAGACTGAGCTGCAACAATTCCGCCAGGTCATGCATCGCTGGCAGGGCGCGGTCATGCTGCCCATTGACCAGCTGACACTCTCCCTGGCTCAGGACCTGTTTGAGGAACCTGCTGACCTGGCAGTTGCGCATAAGATGGCTTTGCTCCTGAACCAGGCAAAAGGCGTCCACCGGGAGTGGCGCTTACCAGATTTCACCGAGGAACTGGCTGTAATCGCGAAAAACGAACGCCGTTTCATCGGTTTCAGCGAGGATGATGGTGGTTTCGATCCAGAGAAATTTAAAGGTCAGGTTGTGATTGCAACCATGCACAAGGCCAAAGGCCTCGAATGGGACCGGGTTTACCTGATGTCGGTAAACAATTATGATTTTCCTTCTGGTAGAGAGTATGACCGATATATCTCCGAATCCTGGTTTGTGCGAGATCACCTGAACTTGGAAGCTGAGGTGCTCGATCAGCTGCAGATCGCACTTTCCAGCGGGGATTATGAATGGTATGAAGAGGGACGGGCTTCAAAAGAGGCTCGCCTGGATTATATCTCCGAACGACTGCGTTTGCTTTATGTAGGCATCACGCGTGCCAGGCGCGAGTTATTCATCACCTGGAACACAGGACGTGATGGCGGGTTGCGTCCTGCTGAAGCATTTTCGGCCTTGATTGGTTTCTGGGAAGAACAACTCAGTGCATTGGGAGGTGAAAGCTGATGAGCTTATTATCCCCTGATTTTCAATTCAGCCAGCGCAGTTTGCAGGATTATGTTGACTGCCAGCGCCGTTTTCAGCTGCGCTACCTGGACCGGTTGTCCTGGCCAGCGGTCGAATCTGAACCGCTGAGCGAACAAGAAGCACGCATGCGAACCGGAGCTGCTTTCCACCTTCAGGTCCAGCGCTACCTGGTGGGTGTACCTGCTGAACGCCTATCAGCCATGCTGGCATCTGATCATGCGGATGCAACCGATCTGCGGGGCTGGTGGGATAATTACCTCCGGTTTTCAAATATCCATCCAGTCCAGGAGCAGCTGGTCGAAACCACCCTTTCAGCGCCAATCCATGGTTATCGTTTACTCGCCAAGTATGATCTGGTGCGTTGGGAAGCGGGCCCTGCTGGTGAGGTGACGATATATGATTGGAAGACCTCCCAGCAAAAACCACCTCGCCAATGGCTGGAATCCCGCCTGCAGACCCGCATCTATCCCTATCTGCTAGTTCAAGCGGGAAAATTCATTCTAAATCAAGAAAAGGTCGATCCAGAACACGTAAAAATGGTTTACTGGTTTGCTGAGCAACCCCGGGAACCGGAAATTTTCACCTACCGCACTCACGGATACCAGGCGGATCACGAATACCTGCTTGAGCTTATCAGCGAGATCGAAGCCCTTGCAGAAGATGATTTTCACCTGACCGAGGATGAGGAAAAGTGTAAATTCTGCACGTACCGCTCTCTTTGTGACCGGGGCATTTCCGCAGGGAATATCATCCCAGGACAAACATTCGCTGCGGAGGATGGAGCTGGTGATTTCGAACTCGACTTCGACCAGGTGGCTGAGATCGAGTTCTGAAATCGAATTCGCGGGACCAGCTGATTCCGAAAAGTCCAGCAAATGGGCGAGAATCTGTGCTTCACGCGGTTGCAGCCTCTAGAAGATGATCATTCGCAGAAAATGAAAACGTGGCTTGAACCCCAACTTGTGGCAGTTCCCGCAGCAATTTCGGAAGCAGTCGGGGGGGATCCATTGGTCTCGGAGGTACTGGTGCGCAGGGGATTTACTGACCTGGAGCAGATCCAGGCTTTTCTTAATCCGGATTTTTATGTCCCTGCTTCACCTTATGAATTGCAAGATATGCAGATTGCCATCGATCGTTTATGCGAGGCGCTGGAAAAGGGGCAGAAGATCTGTGTGTGGGGTGATTTCGATGTGGACGGGCAAACTGCGACCACGCTGCTGGTTTCCTCTCTGCGAGTGTTGGGTGGCAACGTTCAATATCACATCCCGCTGAGAAGTAAGGAGTCTCACGGGGTTAACCTGCCGGTACTGAAAGAGATCATCGAGAGTGGCATCGATCTTCTATTGACCTGTGATACCGGAATCAGCGCGAACTCGGCGGTGAATTATGCGGAGTCATTGGGTGTAAATGTGATCATAACGGACCACCATGACCTGCCCCCCGAATTGCCAGGGGCACTCGCAGTGATCGATCCGAAACGAGGCATGGGTGACCATCCCATGGCCAGCTTACCTGGAGTGGGTGTTGCGTATGAACTGGCTCAGGCGCTCTTTGAAAGGATGGGCCAGCCGGAAGGGAGCGAGGAGCACCTGGACCTGGTTGCCCTGGGTATTGTAGCTGACCTGGCGTCGCAAAATGGCGATGTGCGCTACCTGCTCCAGCGCGGCCTGGAGAAGTTGCGCAAACCCCAGCGCCTTGGCCTGCAGATGATGATGGAATTGGCTGCGATCGCCCCCGAGGGTTTGACGGAAGAGCACATTGGATTCGAATTAGCACCGCGTTTGAATGCCCTCGGCCGCCTGGGGGATGCCAATCAGGCTGTGGAATTCTTGACCACCCGGGATAGGAGCCAGGCCAGGCCAATCGCCAATTACCTGGAGGGGTTAAACGCACAGCGGAAATTGATCACCAGCCAGGTTTTCCAGGCGGCCCAGGCTCAAATCGAAGCAGATCCGACCCTGATGGATTCTTCAGCGCTGGTTTTGGCCAATCCATCCTGGCCGGGAGGGGTGATCGGGATCGTCGCCAGCAGGTTGGTCGAGCGCTACAACAAACCGGCCTTGCTGGTCGCAACCCCTCCCGGGGAGCTGGCGCATGGCTCGGCGCGTTCCATCCCTGGAGTGGATATCTCTGCTGCAATTGCTGCCCAGCAAGATCTGCTGGAAGGTTATGGTGGCCATCCCATGGCCGCTGGGTTCTCATTGAAAACGGAGCACATCCAGGAGTTCCGCCAGGCACTCTCTGCAACGGTGAGTGACATGCTTCTTGAGAGCAGCTACGAACCTTTTCTGCAAATTGATGCCTATTTACCATTGGGGGACTTATCACTGGAACTGGTCATGGACCTGGAACGGCTGGCGCCTTTCGGCATCGGAAACCCAAACCTGGTCTTTGCCTGCCTCGATTTGCGATGCACAGGATCAAGATCGTTGGGACGCAGTGGCGACCATCTATTGGTAAAGTTGGAAGATCAAAGTGGCTCAGAATTTCAAGCTGTCTGGTGGGGGGGTGGTATCGAACCGCTGCCCGGCTGGTTGACGAGTGGAGCAGCATTGGATCTGGCCTTTACAGCGCGCAGCCGGGATTTTCAAGGCAAGAAGGAAATGCAGATCGAGTGGCTGGATGCCCACCCACACGAGCAGGCGACCATTGAAATCCCTTTAGAACCTCCCAGGATCGAAATTATTGACCACAGGCTAGTATCTCACCCATTGATGGAACTAAAAAAAATCGTTACGCAAAACGAAGATATCTTGATTTGGGCAGAGGCTGGAGCCAAAAGACAGCTCGCTGAAATTGGGATACAAGCTGTTGATCGAACATTGCTGGTACCGGCTGACCAATTGGTGATCTGGACCATCCCGCCGGGTAATGAAGAACAACAGGAGGCTATTGAAATAGTTTCTCCTGGTATTGTCCACCTTTTCGCTGTCGATCCACAAATAGATGAGATGAGACTATTTGTGGAGCGCCTGCTCGGGCTGTCAAAATATTCCCTGAGTAAAACCGAAGGCCAAGTGGAAATCTCGTCCCTGGCTGCAGCTACAGCACAACGCGAGCAGACGATCAGGGTGGGTTTGCAATGGTTAGAAACAAATGGCTACCTGGATGTCCATGTTATTAGTGAGGATCAGTTTTACCTGAAAGAAGGGGGTGGAGTGGCGAGTGAGGAACTCGAGCGGGTGGAAGGTGAGCTGCGTGACCTGCTTGCGGAGTCCGCCGCCTATCGCAGGTTCTATTCCAATGTCGAAATCGATGTTCTGATCGAGCAGATTAAATTACAATAAAATCGACAACCGGTAAAATGCAATTGTGATTATGAATTGAAATTGAATTCTTTGAATCTACAACAGAGTATATTTGCTGTAGGATACCATGAATAAGATACTATTCCCTTTAGTCGTCCAGACCAGGGGCATGGCTGGGTTCATGGAATAGTGAAGCAGGACACCCACCCTACTCTGATTGGCAGGTATGGAAACCTGCTCTACCCGTCTTCCCCCAGGGAATCAAGAGCTGATGTTGCCGGATGGATGCTCAACAGCATCAGGATGGTGATCAGCACCGCCGAGCCCACACACCACACGCAAACAGCCCTGATGACCCACAACTCCAGGTAGGTCAAATAAATGGAATAGAGCGTACCGAATATAGCCATTCCCAGCATGGCCAACGTTGCATAACTGCCCCATCGATCCCGACGCACTTTTTGGATCAACCAGGCGATCAATATAGCAGAATAGCCGATTAAACCTAGGACCCCAACAGGTAGGACCCCAAATATACTAGCATAAGTGCTGTTCTGTACAGCATTGCAGTCACCCAATGGGCCGCAAATGGCTTCCACTTCTGTTGTCTCTACATAGGTCATGTACCCCGCCACGCCAATCCCTACTAGGGCCACGATTGGAACTAGCCAATCGAGCCAGGCTAACCTATGGCTGGTGCCATGTTCGCGATCTCTGAGCAGGGCATAGAATACGTAAAGCATGGCCAGCATCATCCCGATCAGGACCATCAGAGCGACGGTGAATCCACTTGCTCCCAGCTCCTTGCCAGTTTCATCTTGCGGGAAAGTTGAGGCAGCCTGAGGCGTTGAGGCGTTCGATTGATCTGCTTCAGTTTCATCGCTGGTGCCCTGGTTGTTCGCCAGTGGTAAATCTAAGGGCTCGGGGAGGAAGCTTTCAAGTGTCGGGTAGCGTGGGTAATCCAAACCACCGTTTGCCAGGTGTTGTTCAATCAAACCCGGCAGCTCGCTGGGTATTTCATTTGAACCTTTCAGTACTCTGTCTCCAACCAGCATGAAGGGCACGCCGACATTGTTCGAGGGTATGCCCGCCAGGTTGGCAGTCTCGTATAAGCGATCTACATCTTCCTGAGTGACCAACTCAATCAGGAGCACTTCCAGCTGGTCTTCGTATTGGTCCTGCAACGGGGGCAATACCTCGTTGATCACGTACTCGCAATGACCGCAGGTGCTCAACCAGAACATGACCACTCGAACAACAGGTTGTTCCTGTGATCCTGGTTGTGTTTCTGCCCGGACACTTTGTGTCCAGGAAAGAAGTAGACCAACAAATAGAAGAAGAGCCAGTATATGCTTGCTTCGTGTCATAATTTCACCGAATAATCAGGCCATCTATCAATCAGCAGGTGCATGCCGAGGGACCTGGAAATAACGCTTACGTAGTACGAAAGCTACGTTCACCAATCCGATCATCACCGGGACTTCGATCAGCGGACCGATCACCGCTGCAAAGGCGACTCCCGAACCGATGCCAAACACTGCCACTGCAACCGCGATGGCTAGCTCGAAATTGTTGCTTGCTGCGGTGAAGGCAATGCTGGTAGTTTTACCATAATTTGCTCGAATTTTATAGCCCATCCAGAAACTTACCATAAACATGACCACGAAATAGATGATCAGGGGTATAGCAATCCGGACGACATCCATCGGGATTTGAACGATCAGGTTGCCTTTCAAGCTGAACATGACCACGATAGTGAAAAGCAGCGCGACCAGAGTCAGGGGGCTGATGCGCGGCACAAATTTCTGTTCATACCATGCCGCTCCCTTGGAGCGGATCAGGAAAAAGCGGGTCAGAAAACCAGCGATCATCGGGATGCCCAGGTAAATAAATACGCTCTGGGCGATCTCTCCGATGGTGATATCTACCACGCTGCCTTGCAAACCCAGGAGCGGTGGCAGTTTGGTGATGAATATCCAGGCGAACAGGCTGTAGAAGAAAACCTGGAAGAGGCTATTGAATGCTACCAACCCTGCTGCGTAGTCCGCATCGCCCCTGGCCAGGTCGTTCCACACGATTACCATGGCGATGCAGCGGGCCAAGCCGATCATGATCAAACCGGCCATATATTCAGGATAACTGTGCAGGAAGATAATCGCCAGGATGAACATCAGCAAGGGTCCAACCACCCAATTCAAGAAAAGTGAAGTTCCCAAGATACGCCAATTGCGGAATACTTCTCCCAGCTCTTCATAATGCACTTTCGCGAGCGGGGGGTACATCATCAGGATTAACCCAACTGCGATCGGAATATTGGTTGTGCCTACCGAAACAAACCTGTTGAAACGCTCGACAGCAGATGGCAGGAAGTAGCCAATGCCAATTCCAACTGCCATAGCCAGGAAAATCCACAGGGTCAGGAAACGATCCAGGGTGGATAAACGCCGCGTGAGCCCCTCGGTTCGGGGTTCCTGGTCTTCAGCCATTTCTGCCATGAGATATTTGCCTTAAGAAGAAATCCCAAGTCCGATGATTTTTATTGAGCGGCGTTGACCAACCAGGTGGTTACTTCGGCTTGAGTCGGGACCCGTCCAGAACAGACCAGATCACCGTTGATCACCAGACCGGGGGTTGAGATGATCGGGTAGTTCATGATCTCCCCGTAATCGGTGATCTTGTTGATGTCGGCTTGGAAGCCCATTTCCGAAACGGCTTTGCGAGTGATCTGCTCCAGCTTGCTGCAGTTAGCGCAGCCTGGACCTAATACCTTGATTTCAATCATTTTCATCTCCAAATTTAATGGTGCAACATAAATCGTTAAATTGTCACCATGGCTAATCCAAACAGGTAGCCTGCCAGGGTGGCAAAAACGATCACCAGGCTCACATAGGTTAATGTCTTCCGGCGGCCGAGGATTTTCCCGGTTACCAGGATGCTCTGAACGGATAGAGCCGGGTCGGCAATCAGGTAAGCCAGCAGTGGACCGCGGTTCATGCCGAGGTCAAGGAACATGCGTGCGATGGGGACTTCGACCAGGGTGGGGAAGTACATGAATACCCCAAATAAGACACCAATCAGGTTTGCCCAAATTGTATTCTGCCCGGTCAGGTTCTCGATCAAGCTCCCGGGGATGATGGCTTTGAAGACTCCTGCTAAGAAGACTCCCAGCACCAGCAGTGGAAAAATCTGCTTGACGAATTTCCAGGTTTCCCACAACCAACCAGCCAGCTGATCATGTGTAAATTTAAGCGCTACTACACCACCAATTGCAGCAATCAATATTATCTCCCCGATAAAGCGGCCGGTGATGCCGATCAGCAGACTGCCTTCCTGAACCGCTGGCGCTGCCAACAACAGGGTCAAACCAGCCAGGGTAATTGCAAAATAAGTCCAGCGGTTGAACCGTTCCAGGACTCCCTCAAGACCCAGATAGGCTACTGGCGCCAGCAGGAGCAGCAGGACGATCAGCAGCGCTCCCTGGGGCGTGAGCTGCAAGTTTTCCAGGGAAATGACCAGGTTGGCAGGTAATTCAACTGGCAGGTGGATGCTGATCCAGGTGGTGGTCAAGATACTGACCTGCAAAGTACCCACGATCAACACAGCCACCAGCAAGAGGAAGACGACCCAAACCGCTGGTTTCACCACCGCTTGCTGGTCAAAAAGGCCGCTTTCGGCAAGATCAGCCATGCGTTGGGCCTCATCCTTTTGGAATACCCGGGCCATGATTAAGCCGATGAATATCCCGAAAGAGATCGAAAGAATGATGCGAGCAATGGCGATATCCATACCGATTGCAGCACCTGTGTAAGCAATGGCGAGGATATTGACAGCAGGCCCGACAAAAAGGAAAGTGATCGCTACACCCAAACCCGCTCCTCTTTTCCAGATGCTGGCGAACAGGGGTAGGATGGTGCACGAACAAACCGCCAGGATAAATCCTCCTATCGCAGCTGCCGAGTAGCTGATCCAGCGTGGTGCTTTGGGCCCCAGGTAACGGGTGATGACCTCCTTGGGGATCATCGCGCTCACATAGCCGGCAATGACAAATGCCGGTACAAGGCAAAGCAGCACATGCGCCGCCAGGTAATCCAGCAAACTGGTCCATCCTGACCACACCAATGTGCTCAAATAACTGGCGATACTACCTGTCATGAGATATTTTCTCTTCGATTGAGATATGAGAATCTCTGACCAGGATAAATTTACCCGCACTTTCTTCTGGGTTTTGAGGCTCACATTTTGGACACGGGCACTCCCCCTGGAGGTTTCGTGGGCCAGTAATGGGGATTGGTTCTGATTGTTGGTTGCTGATCATGCTGGCTGCCTGGATCAGATCCAGTACATGTGGATTTGATACGTGATAGTAGATATTGCGTCCCTCACGACGACTCTCGACGATCCCTGCATCCCGTAGTGCCATCAACTGCTGGGAAATATATGCCTGACGCTGCCCGATAGCAGCTTCCAGATGACATACGCAGGCTTCACCAGTGCCGATTGCCAGCAAGATCTCTAAGCGCGCTGTCTGGCTGATGGCACGTAATAGGGAGGCCGTGTTCTCAATATAAGATAAATCAATCATATTCAGAAATCCGAATATATTTTATTGGAATCCTGCAATTACTTACAATGACAAATGTCACCATTTAAAGAGCTGATCATCCATTTCAACCCGCAGTTTTAAGGAGGTCACTTCTTTAAAAGTGGAAAGCGCAGTGCCTGTCGGTGTGCACTGCGCTACCGTTACCCATGGAAGATAAGAAATGAAATGGGCGATCTCCAAATCATACCACCTCAGGTCGCCTTCATTCCTGGTGAATGCGAGTCCCCGCTAACCACACAAGCACAGGCGATGATGATCAAAATAGAGGCAACCAGCCATTTCTTCTCAAGTTTCTGTATTTTGGTCAATTTCACTCCTGCTTCCAGGGGAATCACGATAACCCTGTGATTTTCCAGTCAATGGTTATTTGAAGTTCGGGCAAGAATGATCCTTACTTAAGAATCTGATCAGAATACAGCCATGGACCGATCCTAGCTATGGTCAATTTTCGCTGATCGCATATGTCCTTTACAATAAGCCTGGAGGAAAGTTTCCAATCCCGTGGGTTTAAAATGGGAGGAACTGGCGATAATCACCGAACAGACAGGTTTTGGAAGATTGAGAATTATTCGACAGGCATTGGTTCGATCACTGTTTCTTTGTGGCTGCTGCAGGTCCTGATCCACCTTCTTCCATCCGAGGCCAGGAAATCCTGTGCTTCTTCCGGTCCCCAGCTGCCTGGTTCGTAGCTTAAAAGGGGAGGAGCCTGAGGTGAGTTCCAGGCCGCGATAATCGGATCGATATATGCCCAGCTCAGTTCAGCAGCATCGGCGCGGGTGAAGAGAGTTGCATCACCCTGCAGGGCATCCAGGCATAGCCGTTCGTAGGCTTCAGGGATCATGGTCTCGCCAAAGGAATCCCTGTAATGAAATTCCATATCAACCGATCGAGTATCCGCAGCGGTATCCGGAACCTTGGCTTCGAATTTAAGATGAATGCCTTCATCTGGCTGGATGCACATGCCAAGGATATTGGCTGTCATCTTGAAATCTCGAGGTAAAGGGAACATGCGCACGGGGGGGCACTTGAAATGGATGGAAATTTCTGTGCATTTTTCTGGCAATTTCTTCCCTGACCGCAAATAGAAAGGCACATCCTGCCAGCGCCAATTATCAATATGCAGGCGCAGGGCGGCAAAGGTTTCAGTTTGGGAGTGCTCATCCACACGGGGTAATTCACAGTAACCACGATATTGCCCCCGAATCGTCTCTGTTGCAGATTCCCGGGTATTGATTGGGCGGATCGAGCGCAGGACTTTTGTTTTTTCATCGCGGATGGCGTTTGCCCCGAAGTTGGCAGGGGGTTCCATAGCAACCATCGATACCAGCTGCAGCAAGTGGTTTTGGAACATATCTCGCAGCACACCTACTTTGTCATAATATCCAGCCCGGTGTCCAACACCAATTTCCTCCGCAACAGTGATCTGGACATGGTCGATGTAATTGCGATTCCAGATCGGTTCAAAGATGGCATTTGCAAAACGGAACACCAGCAGGTTTTGGACCGATTCCTTCCCAAGATAGTGGTCGATGCGGAAAATCTGGTCTTCATCAAGTACTCTGGCTAAACCTTGATTTAACACTTTAGCAGAGGCTAAATCTGTGCCGATTGGCTTTTCGACAACAACCCGGCGCTTCCCATCGATTTCGTCGACCAGCCCAAATTCATCCAAAGTCTCAACAATCTCCAGGAAGAAGCGTGGCGCGGTTGCCAGGTAATACATTCGATCCGAGGGACCGGGTTCGAGCTGTTTCATTTTGTTGGTGAGGATTTTAAAATCCTCCGCATTGTTGAAATTCCCGGATATATAGTGCAGGTGTTCAGAAAAATTTAACCATTCATCATATGAATAATCAAAAACGCAAAATTCTGTTGCTGCGCCTTCCATTTCGGAGCGGTACTGGTGGTCATCCCACGGCCGAGTGGAAAAACCAATAATCTGGAAATTTTCCGGGATACGTTTCTTGCGAAATAGATTGAATAAGGCAGGGATTAATTTGCGGTGAGCCAGGTCTCCCGAGGCTCCGAAGATGACGATCGTCGTTGATTCAGGCATTATGCCTCCGTTTTTCTAACAGTATGTCTGCCGAATTAATTGCGCATAGCCGTTAATAGTCTGTCTGAAAAGGGTTGCTCTTCACGTGATCTCAATCGACGTTGAAGAGCAGCCGTGATCACCTGGGCAGCAAGATCCAGATCGATCGCTTCGAACACCATCCAACGACCTTCACCAGAAACCTGGACCCAGACTTCAATGCCACTTAAGTCCTGGTCTTCAGCCAGTACAATGGCTGAAAGGTCGAGCAGCTTCGATCGGACCACACTGCTGTAACGCCAAATATTTGCTACCTGGTACAGGTCAAGGTAGAAATCGTGCTTGGCTTTCAAAATGCTGAAACCTTCAGCGTAAGCCTGCATGAGTGCATATAGGACCACCTGGTGTCCATCTTCCCTAATCCGATCATCCCGATTTCCATAAGTTTGTCTCCAGTTAATTCATTGAGAATTGGTTCTTATTTTGGGCTTACACATCATGCAGGTCTTTTATCCACCAGGCGATTAATCTTCATTGATTGGGGTAATGGGCATCACAGGTTTACAGCCTCGAAACTTATCACTCTATTTGGGGAATTTTATCAGCCTGCTTAACGCATCCGGATTGCAATTCTCGAAAATCATGCTATGTTCGGGATTAAACGAATAAAGATCAATCTTCAGGCGTCAATAATTTCTTAATGCCTCCAACTGGATCTTGGCCGAGATTGAGCCTTAGCACGCGCCGCCCTGAATCTAATAAAGCTAGGCGGTCGCCTAGAGCCTGGGCTTGTTTCAGGACTCCAAAAGAGATGCCTGACTTTTCGTTGCCTGGCTCATCTGGTATCGGGATGTCCGTATGCGCGTCGCTGATTAGCTGGATGAACATCCCCAACCCCCTATCTCCTTTGTGCAGCTGGCCCGTAGAGTGCAGGAATCTGGGACCATAACCGATCGTGGTTGCCAGCAAGGTCTGATCGCGCAACTGCCTGCGCAGTAATTGTAGAGCCCGATTAGCTTCTTCCGTTGGTTGGATATAAGCCTGTATGGAAACGTAGGCGCCAGGTTTTGCATCAGCCAGGAATCGATCCACCACCTGCCTCGCGGATACACAACCTTCCAGCGTCTCTGCAAAGTCAGGATAAATTGTTATCTCCTCGAACCCCCGGGCTCCTTCCAGATCAGGCAGCTTGCCCTTTTCCTGGTATGTGCTGACCATCTTGCGAGCCAGCACCTTCGCTGATTCAACATTTGGTTGGTTAAAGGGATTAATTTGCAGACAGGTGCCCGTTACAGCAGTTGCTAATTCCCACAGGATAAATTGTTTACCCATCTCGTACAGGTCGTCAAGCTGCATTCTGAGCACGGGGTGCCCGGCTTGTTCCAGGTCTGACAGGAATCCGTCGTAAGTGGCATCATGCTTATATTTGAGAGATACAAACAAGCGATCCTCTGCGTAGTAATTTGCTTGATTCAATGGCTCTCCCACAACCGGCAGGATGCCTTTGCCTTCTTTGCCAGTGGATTCAGCGATCAGTTGTTCTACCCAATCGCCGAAGCTGCTTATTTCTGGCGAGATGAGCAGGGTCAATTTATCCCTGCCCTCTATTGCCAGCTCACCCAGGATTGCACCCAGGTATGCTGCCTGGTCGTCGTCAATTCTGATCGCCTGATCCAGTAAATCCCCCAGGTCGATCCCGATTAAAGCTGCTGGTACCAGGCCGAAATACGATAGTGCTGAATAACGCCCACCAATATTTGGATCGTTATGAAACGTGCGTCTGAAATGATACCGGGATGCAATCTCATCCAGCTTTGAATCGGCATCTGTGATCGCAATGAACTGAGATCCTACCCCCCTACCATTTCGGTTGGCTGATATTCGGTTGTAGAAATATTTAAAGAAGGAGAGCGTTTCGGTGGTGCCACCGGACTTTGTCGAAACAATGAAGAGGGTTTTTTCAAGGTCAAGACTGCCTACCAGGGCAGAAATGGCACCTGGATCTGTGCTGTCCAGGACTGCCAGATCAAGGTATCCCTCGTGCACACCAAAAGTTTTACGGAAGACCTCTGGAGCCAGGCTAGACCCACCCATCCCCAACAGAAGTGCTTGAGTGAACCCTGCGTGACGGATATCTGAGATGAAATTATCTAACTCGGGGAGGGCAGATTTCATCCTCTGCGCGATATCCAGCCATCCCAATCGATTTGTAATTTCCGTGGGATCGGGCTTCCAGAGGGTGAAGTCATGCTCCCGAATTCGTTTGATGACATCATCATTCGTGATTTCTCGAAGAGCTTGGTCAACAGTGTTTTGGTAATCATTCAGGTTTACATCGAGATCTATATGATCGGTTTGCAGCTGGTTTCTTTTTTTTGTCAAATTGTCCAGAAGGGAAAGAAAGGAATTTTTGAACGCCTCCACACCTTCCTCCTCCAATTCCTGTGTGATCTGATCGAAATCGATTTCTAACGAATCAAGCTGCTCAAGTTGGGTAAATGCCAGTCCGGTTTCCTTTTCAAGGGTTAGTCCTATCTTGCCGTGATCAATGAATGCCTCCAGCGTAGCTGGTGGCACGGTATTAACTGTGTTGGGGCCGATCAAATTGTCAACGTACAGCGTGTCAGGATAGGATGGATTCTTTGTGCTGGTACTCGCCCAAAGAGGACGCTGCACACGGGCACCTGCTGATTGCAGGCGTTCCCAGCGTTCCCCGTGAAAAATCTGGAGAAAACGCTGGTAGGCGAGTTTCGAATTGGCGATCCCGATTTTACCTTTTAAAGAGCTGTTGCCAATTTTTTCAAGCTCCCGGTCTACTTTGGTATCCACCCGGCTGACAAAGAAAGATGCCACCGATGCAATGCGGCTGATATCTCCGCCACCTGCCAGGCATTGTTCCAGGCCTGATATATATGCTTCAGCGACGGCTTCGTACCGCTTGATGGAAAATATAAGGGTTATATTGATGTTGACACCCTCGGCGATCAAGGTTTTGATCGCAGGAATGCCCTGTAAGGTTGCTGGTACCTTGATCATGATGTTTGGACGATCGAGTGTTCTGAATAGATGTCTTGCTTCAGAGATGGTGCCTGCCGTGTCCATTGCCAGGGTTGGCCGTACCTCAAGACTGACATAACCATCCAACCCACCCGTGCGCTCATAAACTTTACGCAGCTGATCTGCTGCAGAAGTAATATCTTCTAAAACCAGCTTTTCGTATATCGAGTCGGGTTCCAAGCCCGCAGCAAAAAGCTCTTCAAGAGAGCTGTCATAGTCGTTGCTTTCCGAAATCGCTTGGTTGAAGATCGATGGGTTGGAGGTCATACCCCGCACGCCGGATGCGATTAATCGATCGAGCTCCCCGCTGGTGAGCATACTGCGTTGAATGTTGTCATACCAAATGGATTGTCCCAATGTGCTTAGTTCTTTTAAACGTTCGGTCATAATTCTGTCCTGGAGAGCTTTCAAATATTTATTTACTTGAATAAACCAGCATCCTGCGAGCAAGGTTCTCGTGCCAATTTGCAGCTGGTTTACAAGGGTGGACCTGGGGCATGCTAATTATAATCGGCATGATATAGATTTTTTCGAATCCAGGTGCCTGATCCTCGAACAGGCATGCGACCGCAGTCATGCCATAAAATCGGATTCCCTGGGACAAACCAAGATTGGAGTTCTTTATGATGATAAGTTATGAGGCGGATAACTTACATCCTATAAGATATTCACAGGTATGATTGAGGATGAAAGGTTCCTATCAATTTTTGGCAGGACTGTGGGTTCCGTAATACATCTCCGCCAGAAACAATCATTTCCTCCGGTGGTTGTCATATCGATCTGAGCCCTAGTTAATAGAATGGCGTTGGGGATCGATTTTGGTTTTGTTATGTCCTGGAGTATTTCAGATGGATGCTTGACGAAATCTATCGGCTGGAGTAGACTCTATCAACGTAGTAAATTCACGGTAGTAAAAATATGATTCCAACTCTATCATCCCGCTTTTATTTTAGCGCCACCTATTATTTTGGCTTCGGTCATCCGACAGCCGTTGGCGGTGCTTAAGCGGGCAGATAGGCATTAACTCTACCCATTCAATGCGAGGCCAGCGGCCTCGCATTTTTTTTTATGGAGGATCATCAAATGCCGGTGAGAGGTATACGGGGTGCGATCGATGTCGAGGAAGATAATCCGGAGGCGGTGCTGGACCGTACCCGGGAGCTGCTGGACGCCATGATGAAAGCGAATCCTGAGCTGTGCAGTGAGCATGTTGCCAGTGCGATCTTTACCACCACGGTTGATCTCAAATCTGCATTCCCGGCACGGGCAGCCCGCGAAATGGGCTGGAAGGAAGTGCCCATGATCTGCAGTCAGGAGATCCCGGTTCCAGGTGCTTTACCGCGCGTAATCCGCGTCTTGCTGCATTGGAACACCGATCTCCCACAAGAGGATGTACGTCATATCTACCTGGGTGCAGCAGCAGGATTGCGTCCAGATTTGATTGGAACAGAATCAGACTAAGTCTTTTTTCTACCCTGCAATCGGCAGGCGTAATGTAGAGGAGGAGCAGCCATGATGATCATCATGCAAACCGGCGCCACCCAAGGCGAGATAACAGCAGTTGTTGAGCGCGTGGAGGTGAATGGTCTTCAGGCTCACCTTTCTGAAGGTGAGGAAAGAACTGTGATTGGTGTTGTTGGGGACGGTCGCATGCTTTATCAAGATCAATTCCTGCACATGCCGGGAGTAGACCGGGTGATCCCCATCTCCCGACCCTACAAGATTGCCTCACGCGAGTTTATCCCCGAGAATTCTCTGTTTCCCTTGGACGGGGTAAAGGTTGGGGGTCCAGGTATTGTATTGATCGCAGGTCCCTGCTCTGTGGAGGACCGCTCGCAGCTCTTGGAGACTGCCCTGGCAGTTCGGGAAGCCGGGGCACATGCCCTGCGGGGAGGGGCATTTAAACCACGCACCTCGCCTTATTCTTTCCAGGGCCTCGGAGAGCCAGGCCTTGAATTACTGGCGGAAGCGCGTGAGATCACGGGTATGCCGATCGTGACCGAGATCATGGCGCCAGAACAAATCCCCCTGCTCACGCGTTATGCCGATGTGCTGCAGGTTGGAGCGCGAAACATGCAGAACTATGCCTTGCTCAATGCAGTCGGGGAAAGCCAGCATCCGGTTTTATTAAAAAGGAGCATGATGGCCTCGGTGGAAGAACTGCTAATGGCAGCTGAATATATCCTTTCCCATGGCAACCGGCGCGTGATGATCTGCGAACGTGGAATACGCACCTTCGAAACCTCCACTCGCAACACGACTGATATCAATGCCATACCGGTCCTGAAATCCTTGACTCACCTGCCAATTTTGCTGGATCCCAGTCACAGCACTGGTCACTGGGAATATGTCTCTGCGGTAGCAAGGGCGGGAATTGCGGCTGGCGCAGATGGCCTGATCGTCGAAGTGCATTCTAACCCCAGCCAGGCCATGTCGGATGGAGCTCAATCCTTAAAACCTGAGCGTTTTGTCGAGCTGGTGAACCAGGTTCGGGCGATTGCTGAAGCAGTTGGGCGAACCTTGGAACCGGTTCCTTCCCAGCATCAAACCGCTATGGATATGGGGTCTCGATGAGCGAACCTGATTTTCTCGCCAATTCGCGGGTGGCGATTATTGGCCTGGGTTTGATGGGTGGTTCATTAGCGCTGGCTCTTCGTGGTCGCTGCTTATCATTGCTGGGCGTGGACCAGGATTCAGCAACCCTTGAAATGGCAGGGCAAGAGGATCTTTTCGATCGGCTATCACGTGAACCAGCGGATATCCTTCCGAAAGCTGATGTGGTCATACTGGCAACCTCAATAAATACTATTTTAGAATTAATTCGACAATTACCGGAATTGCACCCAGGTTCACCGATCCTGCTTGACCTCGGATCGACCAAGGTTAAAGTCGTTCAAGCTCTGGAAGATTTGCCTTCAAGGTTTGATCCAATTGGTGGTCATCCCATGTGCGGCAAAGAGGTTTCGGGATTTGAAAATGCAGATGCGAACCTCTACCAAGGGGCTGTTTTTGCCTTCACCCCACTGCAACGCACCACGAAGAAAGCATACCGTTTCGTGGAACAATTGACCGCGGTGATTGGCTCGCACGCATTATGGATCGATCCGCAAGCTCATGACAGGTGGTGTGCAGCGACCAGCCACTTGCCTTACCTGGTCGCCACAGCCCTGGCATCCTCGATCCCGATGGAATCGAAGCCCCTGGTTGGGCCGGGTTTCCGCAGCACGACCCGCATCGCGCGCACTCCTGCAAGCATCATGTCGGACGTGTTGCAGACAAACCGGGAGAATATCCTGGACCAATTGGAAGATTTCATGGCAAAGCTAGGTTACTACCAGGAATTACTGGCAGCTGGTGAAAAGTCAGCACTGGAAGCAGCACTGAATGAGGGTGCAAATAACCAGCATTCTTTGAGCACTGGCTCCGTTCACAGGGAGGCTCCGTGAATCTTGTTGCTGTTCCTGGAAACTCACTTACCGGGGCGGTAAGATTACCCGGTGATAAATCCATCTCTCACAGGGCCGCACTCTTTGCAGCATTATCCTCTGGCGAAAGCCGCGTGGAAAACATCCTGGTTGCAGGTGTAACTCGGGTTATGCTGATGGCGCTTTCAGAACTGGGTATCGAATGGGAATTGGCTGAAACCACACTTCAAGTGCAGGGTGCAGGTTTACGAAGGTCGACCATATCTAGAGTGCCTGTTCAGTTGGAATGCGGCAATTCAGGTACTACCATGCGGCTCCTGGCAGGAGCAGTTGCTGCCCTTGGAGTACCAGCTGTATTGGATGGCAGCGACCGCTTACGGACCCGGCCGATGAACCGGATTGTGGAGCCATTGAGGCAGATGGGGGTTGAAATTCAGGCCAGCCAGGAGGGTACAGCACCATTAATTCTCGAAGCCCGTCCGACTGGTAGCAAATTAAAATCCCTGGATTATGCCCTGCCTGTAGCCAGTGCCCAGGTAAAATCCTGTTTGTTATTGGCTGCATTAGCCGCTGAAGGAGAAACCAGGTTGGTAGAACCAGGCCCATCCCGCGATCATACTGAACGGATGCTGCGCGCAATGGGGGTCATTGTTGGCTCGTCCATGGTATCACCTGCAGGATATGGGAATGAACGATTCGAGACCCGGTTGGTGCCACCAAAACCGCTGGCGCTTGACCCAATGTCGATTGTCATACCTGGTGATTTTTCCTCTGCAGCTTTCTTGGTGGTTGCTGCCCTGGTCACTCCTGGTTCCCACATCGAGCTCCGGGGAGTGGGTTTAAACCCTACCCGCACGGGTTTGCTGGATGTGCTCCAGGAGATGGGAGCTGATATAACTGTCACCGACCGGTCCGATTCTTTTGGAGAGCCGCTTGGTGACCTGCAGGCTCGCTACAGCCGTTTAACTGGCATCGAAGTATCAGGTTCTACGGTCGTGCGTATGATCGATGAATTCCCTGTATTTGCAGTTGCGGCTGCCCATGCTCAGGGTCAGACCCTGGTGAGCCATGCAGAGGAGCTGCGCTATAAAGAGTCCGATCGCATTCATGACCTATGTTGTGAACTGCGCGGCTTGGGAGCAGATGTTGAAGAGACTTGGGATGGTTTTAAAATCCAGGGTGGCAGGAAGTTGAACGGTGGTGAGGTATCTTCCCATGGTGATCACCGCTTAGCAATGGCGCTGGCAGTTGGGGGTTTGGCAGCTAAAAATCCAGTTGAGATCAAAGGTGCCGGGATCTTATCCGAGTCTTTTCCTCAATTCGTGCAGACGCTTCAAATCCTGGGGGCTGACCTCCAAACCACTTAACGAATTGAAAAAGGCCATACAGGGATCGATGTCTGAGAGATTTTCATTTGGATTACTGGGCTACCCGCTGGAACACAGCCTGTCGCCGCTGGTTCAGGAAGTGGCCCTGCAGGCTCATGATCTGCAAGGCGAGTACAACCTTTATCCTGTTAGTGACAAGCGGGATTTGCCAGGAATGATCGGCCAGCTGCGGGAAGGCAGGATAAATGGATTAAATGTGACCATTCCTTACAAGCATACTGTGAGCAAAATGATGGATGTGCTCTCCACCACTGCCAGTTTGATCGGAGCAGTGAACACAATCTCATTCCAGCACAACCAGTTGGTTGGAGATAACACGGATGCAGATGGATTTATTGCCGATTTAGAGCGCTTGGGTTGGTTTCCGGAGGCAGACCAGCTGCGGAGCGCACTGGTCCTGGGAGCCGGGGGGGCGGCTCGCGCAATTGTATATGCACTCCGTGAGCGCGGCTGGCAATTAACGGTTGCTGCGCGGCGCATCGAACAGACTGAGATTTTAGTGCAATCACTATCGTCGGAACCGTCTGGAAGGCACATTCAAGGAAAGGTTAAATCTAGTCCGTTCAACATACAATCACTGGAAGACCTGGAGCCCCCACCTGATTTGATTATCAACACCACACCCCTTGGCATGTATCCCCACCTGGACGCCTCTCCGTGGCCATCTGGACTCGCACTACCCAGCAAGGCTGCAGTTTATGATCTCGTTTACAACCCGGCTCAAACAGCCTTTATTGGACAGGCACAGGAGGCGGGTTTGCGGGCCACAGGAGGAATTGGCATGCTGGTAGAACAGGCAGCCCGCTCTTTCGAGATATGGACCGGGCTGGTTGCCCCGCGCATTGAAATGCACAGATCAGTGGTCGCATATATTAAAGGAGGAAGATGAATTTTTCTGCTGAACGCATGCGCGTTTTTCCAGATCATTTTTTCACGAGATTGAATACCAGGATCCGGAAGATGCAGGCCAGAGGGGAGGATGTGATCCGCCTGGATATCGGCTCTCCTGACCTCCCGCCAGCACCCCATATCATTAAAGTCCTTCAGGATGCCGCAGGCGATCCCGGCGTCCATGGTTACCAACCACACCAGGGTCCAGATTTCCTGCGCCAGGCTTGGGCAGGCATGTACCAGCAGATTTACCAGGTCGACCTGGATCCCGAAAATGAAGTGCTGCCCTTGATGGGATCAAAGGAGGGGATATTCAACTTAATTTTGGCAGGGATAAATCCTGGTGAACTGGTGTTAATCCCTGATCCGGGTTACTTAACTTACCATGCAGCTACTCGCTTTGCTGGGGGTGAATCCTTATATCTACCGTTGAAGAGTGAAAATGATTTTTTACCGGACCTGGAGGCTATTCCAGAACCAATTCTGGAAAGGGCGAAGTTGCTGTGGCTGAATTATCCCAATAATCCAACTGCGGGGGTCGCCGATTTGGATCTATTCACCCGGGTTGTGGAATTAGCACAAGAGCATCATCTGTTAATTTGCCATGACGCAGCCTATTCACGAGTAACTTACGATGGCTACCAATCTCCCAGTATCTTACAGGTGCCTGGCGCCAGTTCGGTGGCGGTAGAATTCAATACTCTTTCTAAATCTCACAATATGGCTGGCTGGCGTACCGGCGTAGTGGTTGGAAACGGCAAAGTGGTTGCACTGTTGCGTGCGCTGAAGACCAACATCGACAGTGGACAATTTTTACCGATCATGAGGGCTGCCTCTGCTGCCATGGATGGAGACCAGTCATGGCTTGCCGATCGAAATCTGGTATACCAGAAGCGCAGGGATATTGTTGTCGAACGCCTGCACGAAATGGGATTCCATGCCCGGGTTCCTCAGGCCTCCCTGTATGTGTGGTGTCCCATTCCCGTCGAGTGGAGTGCCAGGCAATTAGCCGACTTTCTGCTTGAACAAGCGAAAATCAGCCTCACTCCTGGAGACATATTTGGTACCCAGGGGGAGGGATACCTCAGGATTTCATTGACCGTCCCGCAAGCGCGGATTGAAGAAGCCATGCAGCGTATGATGGATGTGCTTGAAAGATCTGGAAGGTGGTGAGATGAGTTTACGTTTCTTAACAGCAGGGGAATCGCACGGACCAGTCTTGACCGCCATCCTGGAAGGTTTGCCAGCTGGTATACACCTGACCAGCGAGATGATCGATCAAGATCTGGTTCGCCGGCAGCAAGGATACGGTGCTGGCCCCCGCATGCGAATTGAAAAGGATGCAGTGCAGATCCTTAGCGGTGTCCTGGAGGGGGTTACCACAGGAGCCCCATTGGCATTGCAGATTTCTAACAAGGATCACGAGAAATGGCGCGGGCGTGAAATTGAGCCTTTTGTGATCCCCAGACCAGGTCACGCAGACTTAACCGGTACCCTGAAATATGGCTACACTGATCTGCGTCCAGCCCTGGAACGAGCCTCTGCCAGGGAGACCGCTGCGCGGGTTGCGGTAGGCGCGGTCTGCAAGCACTTTCTAAGCCAGTTCGCCATCCAGGTGGCAGGTTATGTGTCTGCCATTGGTGAGATTGTTGCTGATGTAGAATCCATCCCCTTGGGCGAGAGAGGGACGCGAGCTGAAGAGTCAGATGTACGCTGCCCGGACCCAGAAGCCGCAGAGCGTATGGCGGAGGCAATCCAGGCTGTCATGCAGGCGCGCGATACCCTGGGAGGGATCATCGAAGTACTTGCCGTGGGATTGCCACCAGGTCTGGGATCGCATGTGCATTGGGACCGCCGTCTGGAAGCACGTTTAGGCGCGGCTGTGCTCAGTGTACAGGCTATCAAAGGTGTTGAGATTGGACCGGCTTTTGAAAACACCCGTAAAAAGGGAACCCAGGTTCAAGATGCAATCCATCTGGAGGGCGACCACTTAACGAGGACCAGCCAGCATAATGGCGGCCTGGAAGGAGGCATCACTACAGGGCAGCCTCTGCTGGTACGGGCTGCAATGAAACCGATTGCGACCACGCTGACCCCCCAGCAGACAGTGGACCTCAAGTCGGGAACACAGGTTGCGACCCAATATGAGCGGTCCGATTTCTGCCCGGTACCGCGTGCAGTGCCGATCCTGGAAGCCATGGTCAGCTTCATACTGGCAGATGCCCTAATGGAGAAACTGGGAGGGGATTCACTTGACGAGATGCAGGCCAGGTACCAGGCACTGCCTTGGGATCAGCTCTCTGATTTCAATATGCAGGGTGAGAGTCATATCTGGTGGCCAGAATGAAGAAAGAATCACTTGAGCAGGTGCCATCATATGTACAAAAGATTTATCTTTATGGCCCGCCCGGATCTGGTAAGACTTCGATTGGAGAGATTCTGGCTGAAAACCTGGCACTGCCTTTCGTGGACCTTGACCAGAGAATTGAATCCCTGGCAGGAATCTCCATACCCCAGATTTTTGATCGCCGAGGAGAATCTGGCTTTCGACAGATTGAAAAGCAGGCGCTGCAGGAAGTATCAAAGATGAATTGGGGGGTGATCGCCCTGGGAGGCGGCGCGTTATTGGACCCCGAAAGCAGGATTCTGGTTGAAAAATCGGGCTCGTTGATCTGTCTCACCGCATCAAGAGATATGCTCTTTGAGAGATTAAGCTCTACCCAGGTCAAACGCCCGCTTATCGAGCAGAGCGGTGATCATTCCCCAGAGTTTGTTCGGCTGGAAAATTTACTTGCCCAAAGGTCTGCACACTATGCATCATTCGCGGACCAGGTCGAAACGGGAACAGGATCACCGCAGCAGGTAGCCCGGGAAATTCAAATTCGGCTGGGGGTGTTTCATGTGCGTGGAATGGCTGGCAGAGCTTTCCCTGATCACGGGAACGAAACTGAAGCAGAAAGGCCTCAAACACTTGGATATGATGTTCGGATCTCATCTATGCTGAACCAGATTGGCGCGGCTCTGAGGCTGCGCGGCATGGCGGGTCCGGTTGCCCTGGTGACTGACCAGAACGTTGCAGATCACTACTTAAATCGGGTAAAAAAATCACTCCTGGCTGCTGGAATTTCAACCCGGTCGATCACTCTCTCACCGGGAGAGAGCACCAAGACGATGCTTACACTCTCTTCCCTGTGGCAGGAATTTTTGGAAGCTGGTTTGGAGCGTAAGAGCACCGTGGTAGTCCTGGGTGGAGGAGTGGTGGGTGATCTGGCGGGATTCGCGGCTGCCACATACCTGCGGGGCATTGCCTGGGTAAATGTTCCTACCTCGCTGCTGGCCATGGTGGATGCCAGCCTGGGAGGAAAAACCGGAATTGATTTACCTGCAGGAAAGAACCTGGCAGGGGCATTTCACGCACCGCAAATCGTCCTGGTCGAGCCATCTACATTATTGACTTTGCCCCTAGCTGAGCAGCGTTCAGGTATGGCCGAGGTGATTAAAGCTGGTGTGATTGGTGATCCTGTGCTGTTTGACCTGTGTAGACGTGACTGGCAGGAGATCGAAGCAGGTTGGGATGAGATCGTACCCAGATCAATGGCGGTTAAGGTCGATATTATTGAAGCAGATCCATATGAAAAAGGGCTGCGGGCAGTATTGAATTACGGTCACACAGTTGGACATGCAGTTGAGGTGCTATCGAATTACACACTACGCCATGGTGAAGCAGTGTCGATCGGAATGGTTGCTGAAGCCAGGCTTGCAGAAGAGATCGGCTTGGCAAAAGAGGGTTTAACGGATGAAATAAGGGATGCCTGCCAGCAAATTGGTTTGCCAGTAGAGATTCCTGGAGATTACCTGCCAGAAGAAATCATCAAAACCATGCAGGTAGACAAGAAGCGCGCAGATGGGAAAGTCAAGTTTGCCCTGCCGATCAAGATCGGCGAGGTGTCACCTGGAATTGAGGTCAATGATTTTGAGCCAATATTCAAGTAGACCAGGAGGTTGATTTGCAGAAAATCCTGATATTACATGGTCCAAATTTGAACCTGCTCGGTCAGCGGGAGCCCGAGGTATACGGAGAGCTGACTTTGTCTGAAATAGACAGTAGATTGAAAAAATCTGGGGAAAATATGGGTTTTGAGGTGCGTTCTTACCAATCGAACAGCGAAGGTGCTCTGATCGATGCCCTGCAGGAAGCCCAGGAATGGGCAGCTGGCGTGGTGTTCAATCCCGGCGGGTATACCCACACTTCGGTCGCCCTGCGGGATGCTGTCGCGGCGATCGATGTCCCGGTGATCGAGGTCCACCTCTCACATGTCGATGCAAGGGAAGACTTCCGTCGTATATCTCTGATATCAGCGGTATGCGTGGGGAAGATTTCCGGTTTTGGTTGGCGTTCTTACCTGCTGGCTCTTGAGCAGATGGCACATATGCTGGCTGAGAGCGATTGATCTCAGTTCATGCTTAAATATTGAATTTCACAAACTAATAAAAGGAAATTTAGAAGGGGGAACAGAATTTCTATTACTCAGCTGTAAACCTCTTTCAGGTTATGGCGGGGATACGAGCCGAGAGTACGCAGGAAAGGTGCGAATTCCCCAAGATTCATGATCGCCCTCGAAGGGTCAAGGGCCTGGGCATGACCAATAAAATCGACATAAAACATGTACTCCCAAAGCTGGCCGGGGATGGGGCGAGATTCAATCTTGGTTAGATCAATATCCCGGAGGGCAAATACACTAAGCGCTTTAAACAGCACGCCTGGTTGGTTGTGAAGGCTGAAGACGATCGAGGTCTTATAATGATCCTGTTCTGGATCTTCAGCCTGGTATGGGGTTTTCGCCAGGACCAGGAAGCGGGTGTAATTAGCAGGATTATCTTCCATTTGGTCCGATAGTATTTCCAGCCGGTAAACCTCTGCTGCCCTCCGGGAGGCCAGCGCAGCAGCTTGCCGGTCATCCCGTTTCCGCAGCAAGCGCGCACTGCCGGCAGTATCCGATTCTGCAACTACCTGCAAACCCATCCGTTCGAGATTTGCTTCGCACTGGGCTAAGGCCTGCGGGTGAGAATGCACCCGAACGATATCCGCCAGCTCCACCCCAGGTAAAGCCAGCAGGCAGTGGGATACTCGCAGGTGATATTCACCGATGATGTTCAAATCATGACGCAGCATTAAATCGTAGTTGCGGTGAATGCTGCCTGCCAGTGAGTTCTCAATTGGGAGCAGCCCAACTATGTTTAACTGCTTTTCATCACTTGTTCTTGTAAATACTTCTTCAAATGTTTTACATGGCAGGGTGATGATTTCCTGGTGGAAATGTTCAAAAGCAGCCAATTCACTGTAAGCACCTGGCTCACCCTGAAATGCGACTTGCAGCTGCTTCATTTAGGCCGCCATAACTGGAATTTTTACATACTCCAACCATTGACTGGATCGCGCATGGCGTCCCCGGATCACAGCTTGAAATTCTCCCTGGATGGCACGTGCAACGGGTCCCATTTTACCTTGGCCAATTACGCGGAAGTCGATCTCCCGTAAGGCGACACATTCTGCCGCGGTCCCACACACAAAGACCTCGTCAGCGATATATAGCTGGTCACGCGAAACCTGGGTTTCGATTACCTCATAACCCATGTCGTTTGCCAGGGTGGTTACAGTATCCCGGGTGATTCCTTCCAGGACTGGCGCGGTGGGAGGTGTGTAAATGACCCCATCCCGGACCAGGAATAGATTTTCCCCGGTGCATTCAGCCACATATCCCTGTGGATCGAGCATGATGGCTTCATCGAACCCATAACGCAGGGACTCTGTTTTTGCCAGGACGCTGTTCGCATAGTTGCCTGTAATTTTCGCTTTGGTCATCGTCACATTCGGGTGGTGGCGGGTAAATGAGGTAATATTCGCCCTGATACCCATCTCAAGGGCTTCTTCTCCCAGATAATTATTCCATTCCCAGACTGCGATACCAACGCCAGGATTGCCGGCATCCACGGTTAAATTCCAGCCGCCATCAGTCAGGTATACCAGAGGGCGGATGTAGCACTCCTCAAAATCGTTCATCGCGACCGTTATTCGGACAGCTTCCATTAATTCTTCGACCGAGTATGGGAACTCGCGGAAACCGAGAATCTTGGTTGATCTGATCAGGCGCTCGATATGCTCACGCAGTCGAAATATTGCCTGCCCGTTTTCGGTCGCATAAGACCGGATACCTTCAAATGTCCCCACTCCGTAATGCAGGGCGGGAGTGAGAAAATGAATGGTCGCCTTTTCAAACTCCACCAACTCGCCGTTCATCCATAAATACTTTGATTGCATACCCATCTCTTATTCTCCTTGTCCATCAGTATTTCATAATAAATATTCTTGATTTCTAAACTCAGTTGAAAACCTCTTGGTTATACATTCGATGATTTTTTCAGTGATTGACGTTGTTGTATGCTTCCCACCCAGGTCCGGCGTTCGTTCGCCCTGGGCGATGACTTCGTTAACAGCAGTCTCAATGGCACCAGCTTCCGCTTCTAGGCCCAGTGAGTGTCGTACAAGCATGGCAGCGGATAAAATCATGCCAATTGGATTGGCAATGCCTTTTCCAGCAATATCAGGTGCAGAACCGTGAATGGGCTCGTAAACTCCTTTGGGCTGGTTGAACCCGTTTTTTGATTCGCCGATAGATGCCGAGGCCAAGTTTCCCATCGATCCAGATAAGACCGATGCCTCATCGGTGAGGATGTCTCCAAACAAGTTGGCGGTTAAGATCACATCAAAGGTGGCAGGGCGGGTCAGCAGATGCATGGCAGCTGCATCGACCAACAGAAATTCAAGTGCTACGTCAGGGTATTCCGGAGCCAGGGCGGTAACAGTTTGCCGCCACAGGCGTGAGCATTCGAGTACATTGGCTTTGTCGACACAGGTGACCTTGTACCTTCTTTGGCGGGCAAGCTGGAAGGCTAGGTGAGAGACCCGGCTGATTTCACTGGGTGTGTAGGTCATAGTATCCACTGCCTGTTCTTCACCATTCAGCTGGATCCTGTGACGGGGAATTCCGAAGTAAATTCCCCCGGTCAGCTCGCGTACCACAAGCAGATCAACCTTTTCCAGGAGCTCAGCGCGCAGTGGGGAGGCATCAAGCAGTGCAGGATGAGGCTTGACGGGGCGCAGGTTGGCAAAAAGCCCCATTTCTTTGCGTAAACCCAGCAAGCCTTGTTCAGGGCGGACTTTTGCCTGCGGATCGTCCCATTCCGGCCCACCTACCGCGCCCAGCAGGACCGCATCCGCACCCTGGCAGGCCTGCAAAGTGTCTCCAGGTAAGGCTGTTCCGCGGGCATTAATTGCACAGCCGCCGATCAGGAATTCCTGCATCAGGAATGTATGATCATAGGCAAGGGCTATAGTTTCGAGGACTTTTTTACTGGCAGACAGCACTTCTGGTCCGATGCCATCTCCCGGCAGCAGAGTGATCTCAGCTCTCATGGTTTTCCTTCACCTTGGCCGCTTTGCTGGTTCCGTTCAGCAGGGCATATTCCAGGCTATCAGAGAGCGCTCGCCAGCTGGCCTCGATAATGTTTGGGCTGGCACCAACTGTACCCCACTGCCGGGTGCCGTTCTTGGTGTCGATCAGTACCCGTACCGCGGCGGATGTCCCGCTCTCGCTGTCCAATATCCTCACCTTATAGTCGCTGAGACGGACATCAGCCAGCTGAGGATAGATATCAACCAGGGCTTTCCGCAGGGCTGCATCTAAAGCGCTGACAGGACCGTTACCATCTGCGGCAGTGTGGACGATTTCATCTCCAATGCGGACTTTCACGGTTGCCTCCGCCAGCATACCGCGGCCCTGGCGATGTTCCACGACTACGGTGAAATCGATCAGCTCGAAAGGTGGCTGGTAACTTGGCTGTAGTTTTTGTAACATTACATTCAGAGAACCCTCGGCACTCTCAAAAGTAAATCCCTGGGCTTCCAAAGATTTAATATTCGCCAATACAACCTTCGCCTGTTCCCCATCAACATTCAAACCGAGCTGGCGAGACTTGTCCAGCACGTTACCGCGGCCGGAAAGCTCGGAAACCAGGGTTCGGCGCTGATTGCCGACCAGGCTGGGATCAATGTGCTGGTAGGATTGTTCAGTTTTCAGCATTGCCGCGACGTGAATCCCCCCTTTGTGGGCAAATGCACTGGAGCCGACATAAGGATAATGCTTATCATGAGGCAGGTTTGCAACTTCAGCTACGTAGTACGATAAATCGGTGAGTTGCTTGATTTTTTCTTCTGGAAGGCAGAATTTAGCCATCTTTAGCTGTATATCAGGGATAATCGTGGTCAGGTTTGCATTACCAACCCTCTCACCATACCCATTGATCGTGCCCTGTACCTGTACTGCACCAACCCGGACCGCTGCTAGGGTGTTGGCAACGCCACAGCCTCCGTCATCATGGGCATGGATGCCATAAGGCGCGTCGATCTTCTGGCCGACCTTTTTACAGATTTCTTCGATCTCCCAGGGCAGAGTCCCACCATTTGTGTCGCAGAGCACAACGATTTGAGCCCCATTTTCGGTGGCTGCAGACAGAGTTTTCAACGCATAATCTGGATTGGCCTTATACCCATCAAAGAAATGCTCTGCATCGTACACGACTTCCTTCCCGCGTGCAACGAAATAGGCGACACTTCCAGCGATCATCTCCAGGTTTTTACTCAGGCTGGTTTCCAAAACCTCAGTCACATGGAGATCCCAACTTTTTCCGACGAGGGTCACAACAGGGGTACCAGCCTGGAGCAGCATTTGGATGTTGATATCATCCTCGGGCAGCTTGTCCTTCTTAAGGGTTGACCCAAAGGCTGCCAACTTTGCATGCTGGAAGTGAATGTCCTGTGCACGTTCAAAAAACTCTGCGTCTTTTGGGTTAGAACCAGGCCAACCGCCTTCGATGTAATGGACACCGAAATCATCTAAACGCTGCGCGATTTTCAATTTATCGTCAACTGAAAGAGAGATCCCTTCGCGCTGGGTGCCATCTCGCAGTGTGGTGTCATAGAGATAAACCTGATCCATTGAACCTGTTCCTCCTTCCAAACCCCTACAGCCCGTTAACCTGCTCAAAAATCTCGATCTTATCTGAACGCATAAGCAGGTACCCCATTTGATCGACACCTTCAATCAAGCAAGTTTTACTGAATGGATCGATTGGGAAATTGAAGGAGCTTCCATCCGGTAATCTTAATTGCTGGGAAGGGAGGTCGATGGTTACCTGGAGTTCAGGATCACGTTCAATATTTTCCATCATCCTGCTATGTATCTCCGTATCCACAGCTACCGTCAGCAATCCGTTTTTGAGGGCATTGTTTTGGAAAATATCGGCAAATGAAGTGCTGATCACAGCCCGCAAACCCCACCCAACCAGCGCCCAGGGTGCATGTTCGCGAGAGGAACCGCAGCCAAAATTATCCCCGGCAATCAGGATTTGCGCATCCTGGTATTTTTCATCATTAAGAGGAAAACCTGGATCTGGCTGTCCACTTGCGAGGTATCGCCAGCCGGAAAACAATCCTTCTACCAGGCCATTCTTATCGGTGACCTTAAGGTAGCGCGCGGGGATGATCTGGTCCGTGTCAATGTTGTTGAGTGGGAGCGGGATAACTTTCGAGGTAAGAGATTTGAAGGGCTGCATCGATTGAACTATTATTCCATCCGTGTAATTTGGTTCCGAATTAAAATTTCCCAACCTGCCTGGGATCTGTAACGCGCCCGGTGAGGGCACTAGCTGCTGCTGTCAGTGGGCTGGCTAAGAATGTGCGCCCGCCTTTCCCCTGCCTGCCTTCGAAGTTGCGGTTGCTGGTGCTGATCGCGTATTGGCCGGGCTGCAGCTGATCTCCATTCATGGCGATGCACATGCTGCAACCAGCGTAGCGCCATTCACCGCCAGCTTGCGTAAATACCCGATCTAATCCCTCTGCCTCCGCCTGACGGCGTACACTTTCGGACCCGGGCACCACCAGCATGCGTACCCCTTCTGCCACGTGGCGGCCCTCAAGTATTTTGGCAGCCATGCGTAGATCCGAAATACGGGAATTGGTGCAGCTGCCGATGAAAACGACATCAACCGGTTTCTCTAAGATCGGCGTCCCTGGCTGAAGATCCATGTAGCTCAGTGCTTTCTCGAGAGCACCTCGCTTGAGCGCATCTTTTTCATTCATTGGATCTGGTATCTGCTGGCTGATAGGGATTCCCATGCCTGGATTGGTCCCGTAGGTAACCATTGGCTCAAGATTGGATATATCGATGTCGATAACTTTGTCAAATTCCGCACCAGGTTCGGATGGTAATTTACTCCAGGTTTCAATTGCTGTTTCCCAGGCCGGTCCCTGGGGTGCGAATTTTCTACCTGCCAGGTACTCGAAAGTTGTGTTATCTGGGGCGATCATGCCCGCCCGCGCCCCCGCTTCAATTGACATATTGCAAAGGGTCATGCGGCCATCCATGGACAGAGTTTGCACAGCTTGGCCGCTGTACTCGAACACATAACCCGTCCCGCCCCCGATTCCGATTTCTGCAATGAGAGCGAGGATCATATCTTTGGCGGTAACGAATTCACCTAGCGTGCCGTTAAAATTGACTAGGCAGGTTTGCGGTTTGCTCTGCAAGAGACATTGGGTAGCTAAGACATGCGCAACTTCGCTCGTTCCTATCCCGAAGGCCAGCGCTCCAAATGCACCATGGGTCGCGGTATGACTGTCACCGCATACAATGGTCATTCCTGGTTGAGTTAAACCCAGTTCAGGTCCGATCACGTGCACAATACCCCGCATTGGATCTTTGAGATTATATAACGGGATACCAAAATCCTGGCAGTTAGACTGCAGCTGCTGGAGCTGGTTTGCTGCCATAGCATCGATCATGGGCAGATCCAAACTACTGGTTGGTGTAGAGTGGTCCATGGTAGCAATTGTGCGATCTGGCCTGCGCACAGGCAGACCTCTGTCACGCAGGTCGCTGAATGCCTGAGGTGAGGTAACTTCATGCACCAGGTGCAGATCGATATATAGGATCGCAGGCGTCTCAGCCTCCTGCGCTACCATGTGCCGATCCCAAATCTTATCGAAGAGTGTTTTTGCTTGCCGCATAATTTTCGATCGAATCCAAAAGCAGGATTAGCATCTTACGAGGATCGCAATAATATTGAGAATCCCCTTGCTGATGCCCGATTATTTCAAGCCGTAAATGTCCCAATTTCCAGGGATCGTCCTTGGTTGTGGGAATGATTCCGGGCAGCAGCTGGTGCTGCTTTCCTGATTATCATTGATGACCTGGTCCGCTTGTCCATCTGGCGAGTCATTAGCGCCATTCAGGTTTGGATTTCTACTGGAGGTGAATGCAGATACATCCCATTTTTCAGGGATTGTCCTTGGCTCTTTGAAGGAAACCGTGCTAGAGAGGTGGTTTTCTTCCTGCTGACCTTTCATTTGTGGGTTCATGTTGTACTCCTTTCAATGCTCAGGGAGATTGTCGATTGCTCGGGAGAGGGACTGTTGAAGCGGTATTTACCAGTTGCGACCAACAGCTTGTTCAAGGCTGCTAAATATGCTTTCGCGCTGGCGACGATGATATCGGTGTCCGCGCCATAACCGCCGAAAGTTCGTCTGTGGATTTGGCCATTTTGGGGTGATGTGCGTTGGGGTATATGTCCATTATCCGCCTGGAGGCGGACAGTGACCTCACCCATGGCATCAATACCTTCCGTTACTGCATGGATGTTGAACTCAACCAGGGTGTTTGGAACTCCAACGATGGCATCGATGGCCTGGTACACCGCATGGACCGGACCGGTACCAACTGCGGCATGGATGTGCAGTTGCTCATCGGGTCCGAGGAGGCGTACTGTTGCGGTCGGCATACCCATTGTCCCGCAGGCTACCTGGAGTCCATCCAGCGTATATATTTCATGAGAAAGGTAGGTTTGATCTTCAATCAATGCTTCCAGGTCAGCATCACTGATGGTTTTCTTTTTGTCAGCCAGCTCCTTATAACGTTCGAAGGTGCTGTCCAAGTCTTGCTGGGTTAGCTCATAACCCATCTCTTGAAGGTGAGCTTTGAGCGCGTGGCGTCCCGAGTGTTTTCCCAGCACCAGCTTCGAGCGATACAGTCCGACGGTCTCCGGCAGCATGATCTCGTAAGTCTGGTTGTGCTTGAGCATGCCATCCTGGTGGATGCCTGCTTCGTGAGCAAAGGCATTCGCGCCGACAATGGCTTTATTTGGTTGAACTGGAATGCCGGTATAGTTGGAGACCATCCGGCTGACCCGTGCGATTTGGGTCGTGTCAATTCCCAGATCAAGTTTGTAAACTGCTCTCCGGGTGGACAGTGTCATCACTACCTCTTCGAGAGATGTGTTGCCAGCTCTTTCGCCGATGCCATTGACCGTGACCTCAACTTGCCGGGCTCCTTGTTGAATACCTGCCAGGGTGTTTGCAGTAGCTAACCCCAGATCGTTGTGGCAGTGGACTGAGAGAATCGCCTGGTCGATCCCTGGAGTGTTTTCCATGATGCCTTTGATCAAGCTGCCGAATTCATCTGGAGTCGTATACCCGACTGTGTCGGGGATGTTGAGGGTTGTCGCACCCTCTTTGATCGCTTCACCCAGCACCAGATATAGAAACTCAGGATCACTGCGTCCAGCATCTTCAGGAGAAAATTCGATGTCATCACAATAAGATTTTGCATATGCCACCATCTCCCGCACCTGGTTCACAACCTGTTCAGGATCCATGCGCAATTTGTATTGCATGTGAATTGGAGAGGTTGCCAGGAACGTGTGAATGCGTGGTTTGGCGGCGTGTTTGATTGCCTCCCAGGCAGCGTCTATGTCTTTCTTGGATGCACGGGCAAGACCACAGATGATCGGAACCCGGATGTGCTGATTTTCGTCATCGGTATACGGATTCCCGACTTCAAGCGCAATTCTGCGCACTCCCTCCAAGTCATCGGGTGAAGCCGCGGGAAAACCAGCCTCGATCACGTCCACCCCTAGGCGAGTTAAACCACGGGCGATCTCAACTTTCTCTGCAGAGGTCAGGGTCGCGCCAGGTGATTGTTCCCCGTCCCGTAAGGTTGTATCGAATATGCGGACGTAATTCGGATCCATATCTACCTCTCACTCATCACCCTGTGTGTTCAGGGTTTCTATTCACCCGCTTTAACCGTAACCGGATCAATGAAGGGCATCATCTCGCGCAGGTCTGCTCCAACGGTTTCAATCATGTGGTTTTGTTCTTTTTTACGTTGTTCGTTGAACCAGGGACGCCCTGCCTCATTTTCTTTGATCCAGGTTTCAGCATAGGTGCCATCTTGGATATCACTCAGCATCTGGTGCATGACATACTTGGTCTCTTCGGTGATGATCTTTGGTCCACCGGTATAGTCACCGTGTTCAGCGGTATCAGAAACCGAATAACGCATGTAATTCAGCCCGCCTCGGTACATCAGGTCAACAATTAACTTCAGCTCGTGCATGCACTCGAAATAAGCAAGCTCGGGTTGGTAACCCGCCTCCACAAGGACTTCAAAACCAGCCTTAACCAGACTCGAGACCCCGCCACAAAGGACGGCTTGTTCACCAAATAAATCCGTTTCTGTTTCTTCTTTGAATGTTGTTTCAACCACCCCTGCACGGGTGGAACCCAGTGCCTGTGCATAAGAGATCGCATTGGCTTTTGCATGTCCGGTGAAATCCTGGTGAACCGCCAGTAAGGAAGGCGTTCCTTCTCCTTCCAGGTACAGCTCGCGCACCCGGTGCCCCGGGGCTTTGGGTGCCACCATGCTCACGTCTACATTCGCCGGTGGCTGGATGGTTTCATAGCGGATATTGAACCCGTGTGCAAACATGAAAGTCTTTCCTTCAGTCAGGTAGGGGGCAATCATGGATCGATAAATTGCGGGTTGGGTTGTGTCCGGGGTTAAGAGCATAATCGTATCCGCCCATTGGGCAGCTTTATCGACGGGAAGCAGCGTCAGACCTGCAGCTTCTGCAGGTCCCCATGATCTGGACTCGGGTCGCAGGCCAACAACCACCTCCACCCCGCTGTCCCGTAAATTCAAAGCATGCGCATGTCCCTGTGAGCCGTAGCCAATCACTGCTACCTTCTTGCTGCGGATCAAAGAGGGATCTGCATCCTGGTCGTAGTAAATTGTTGCCATATAGTTTCCTTTTGGTGTCAGTAGGTTTATTTTCGCTCCGGCAATGTCAATAATCCGGGGTATTTATGATTTATAGTGACCATTCCCGCGCGGTGCGTAGCGAACACCTGATGCAGTGCCGCGCATCATTGCCACCTGTCCTGTGCGCACCATTTCCTGTATGCCCATCGGGGTCAGTAATTCCATCAAACCTTCGATCTTATCTTCTGTTCCGGTGATTTCTACGATTACCGAATCTGGGGCGACATCGACGATGCGCGCCCGGAAAATCGCTGCTAGGTTGGCGATCTCAGCTCGCTGTTCTGAGGTGGCGGCGACCTTGATCAAGGCTAAATCCCTTGTAACAGCAGGTTGATTGGTCACATCCTGAACATCGATTACATTCACGAGCTTGTAGAGATTTGCTTCTGCTTTGCGGGCATCCACATTCCCATTCTCTAGCACGATGGTCATGCGTGAGATATCTGGTTTTTCGGTCCGCCCAACATTTAATGATTCAATATTGAAATTCCGGCGCCTGAACAGGGATGCAACCCGGTTAAGCACACCGGGCTTATTCTCGACCAAAGCGATCAGGGTAAGTTGCTGCATTTTTTCCTCCTTCAATCAGCAGCCTGGGGCTGCTCGCGAACCGGGCGGCGGATCATCTTGTCGAGATCTGCGCCTGTGGGAACCATCGGGTATACGGCCTCTTCTTTTTCAACCAGGAACTCTAAAACCACTGGACCTTGAGTCTGGCGGGCGAACTCAATTGCGGGGTGAACATCCCCTGGTGTGGAGATTTGCCTGCCAGGGATGCCGTGCGCTTCGGCGATCTTCACAAAATCCGGTCCATTCATAGGGGTGCCAGAGTAGCGGCTATCGAAGAAGAATTCCTGCCACTGGCGCACCATTCCTAAAAAGTGATTGTTCATAATGGCGATCTTGATATTGGCGCCTTCCTGGACTGCCGTGGATAATTCTGCCTGGGTCATCTGGAAGCTGCCGTCTCCGTCCACCAGCCAGACCTCCTGATCGGGCTGAGCAAACCAGGCACCGATGGTGGCTGGTAAACCGAACCCCATGGTTCCTGCTCCGCCGGAGGTAATCAGGCGATTTGGCTTTTCGAAGCAGTAATATTGGGCAGACCACATCTGGTGCTGTCCTACTCCAGTGGTGAGGATCGCATTCCCGCCAGTCGCTTCCCAGATATCCCGGATGACGTGAGCGGTATAGAGCTTGTCATCATGAGACCAGTACAGGATATCCCGGGATTGGCTTTCGCTGCGCCATTCCTCAATTTCCGCGCGCCAATCCTCGTGATCGTTCTCATCAAGCAGGGGGATCAAATCGGTCAGCACGGTGTTTAAATCCCCAACCAGCGGAACGTCAACATGGACGTTCTTGTGCACCTCGGAGGGGTCAATTTCGACGTGGATTTTGCGCGCTCGGGGTGCATAAGTTCTTAGGTTGGCTGTAACGCGATCATCGAAGCGCATGCCAAATGCCAGCAGCAGGTCCGAGTTCTGGATTGCCAGGTTGCAGTAGGCTTCGCCATGCATTCCCATCATGCCCAAGCTGAGTGGATCGGATGCGGGGAAAGCGCCCAGACCGAGCAAGGTCATCGCCACCGGTGTCTGCGTCTTGGTGGCAAAGATTTGCAGTGCTTCCATGGCGTTTGACATCATTACGCCATGACCAGCTAGGATCACGGGTCGTTCTGCCTGGTTGATAAGTTCGGCTGCTTTCTCGAGCTCCTCGAGCGGGGCACTGCTCGGCGGGTGGTAACCTGGAAGAGAAATATCTTCCGGGTAGCTAAACTCGACTTCCTCGACCTGGGCATTCTTGCAGAAATCGATTAAAACCGGTCCCGGACGGCCACTACGTGCGATGTAAAAAGCTTCCCGCACTACTTCTGCGACTTCATCCGCGCTGGTGATCAGGAAATTATGCTTGGTGATCGGCAGGGTGATACCGGTCACATCGGTTTCCTGGAATGCATCGCCGCCAATCAGGTGTGCATGGACCTGGCCGGTGATACAAACGATGGGTGAAGAATCCATCATCGCGGTGGCGATACCGGTGACCAGATTGGTTGCACCTGGTCCAGAAGTTGACATGGCGACCCCAACCTTGCCCGATGCGCGTGCATAGCCATCCGCCATGTGGGCAGCACCTTGTTCATGGCGAACAAGAACATGATGCACCGGGTAGTAGAGCATTGCGTCATAGACCGGCATGATGGCACCGCCGGGTAGACCGAAGACCACCTCCACTCCCTCACGTACAAGGCATTCCCATAAAATTTCTGCGCCAGTTTTTTTTGCCATAATTACCTCACATTTAACTGATAAATAAGTTCTCAATCCTGGTGACGAACGTTGTTTCTGTTTCAAGTAAACCGCCAGGCCAGTCAACTTGGAGATGATTTATATTAAAACTGCTCCGCTGCTTGCACTGGTTACCATGCGAGAGTAGCGTTTTAACCATGAACTATCCGTCTGGGCTTTGAATGGTGGTAGAGCAGCGGTGCGTTCTTGAATCACTTCTTCGCTGAGTACAACTTCCAGACTGCGTGTGTCAAGATCGATCACTATTTGATCGCCATCTTGCAGGGCTGCGAGCGGTCCCTTGGCAGCTGCTTCGGGGCTGATATGACCGATGCAAACACCGCGCGTCCCACCAGAGAAACGACCATCGGTAATCAAGGCTACTTTTTCTCCCAATCCCATACCCATGATAGCTGAGGTTGGAGAAAGCATTTCTTGCATTCCTGGACCGCCTTGGGGCCCTTCGTAACGAATAACAACCACCTGTCCTTCCCGAACTTGGTTCCCTAGTATGCCAAGCATAGCTTGTTCCTGGCTCTCAAAAATCTTTGCCGGCCCGCTGAAGCGGCGGATATGGGGGGCAACACCTCCGGTCTTGATCACCGCGCCATGGGGAGCCAGGTTTCCAAATAAAATCGCCAGACCTCCCCTCGGGCTGTGTGGATTCTCGAGAGGGCGGATCACATCCTCATCCTTTACACTCAATCCTGCTATCGATTCCCCCAGCTGCTTGCCGGAAACGGTGGGGCGGTCCAGGTGAAGGGTATTTCCCGAGCGGGCAATTTCGTTTAATATTGCCGGGATACCTCCTGCCCGGTGTACATCTTCCATGTGCCACTCCCCGGATGGGCTTACCTTGCACAGGTAAGGGACCCGGTCAGCAACCATATTGATCCGTTCAAGGGGATAATCTACCTCCGCTTCATGTGCCAATGCCAGCGTGTGGAGTACTGTATTTGTGCTACCCCCCATCGCCATGTCCAGGGCAAAAGCATCATCGATTGCTTCAGCACTGACCACCTTGCGCGGGGTTAGATCCATATCAACCAGGGTCAATATTTGTCCGGCTGCCTGTTGGGCGAGGGCTTCGCGCTCCTGGCTCAACGCGAGGGCGGAACCGTTAAATGGAAGTGCTAGTCCCAGCACTTCTAACAGGCAGTTCATGGAGTTCGCAGTGAAGAGTCCGGAACACGACCCACAAGCGGGGCAGGCAAAATCCTCCAGGGTTTTCAGTCGTTGTTCATCGATCGTGCCTGCTTGATACGCGCCTACTCCTTCAAAGACAGAGATCAGGTCGATCGTTTCACCCTGCGGGGTCTTTCCAGCTGGCATCGGTCCACCGGAGATAAAAATTGCGGGAATATCCACCCGCAAGGCGGCCATGATCATTCCAGGTACGATCTTGTCGCAGTTCGGGATGCAGACCATGCCGTCGAACTGGTGAGCCTGGATCATGGTTTCAACACTATCCGCGATCAATTCCCGGGATGGCAGGCTGAATTTCATCCCGGCATGCCCCATGGCGATACCATCATCTACTCCAATCGTATTGAACTCGAAAGGGATGCCGCCTGCATCTCGGACAGCTTGTTTAACGATCTGGCCAAATGACTGCAGGTGAACATGTCCCGGAACGATGTCGACATACGAGTTGACGATAGCGATGAAAGGTTTCGAAAAATCTTCATCCCTCAATCCAGTAGCCTTGAGCAGTGCCCGGTGGGGGGATCGCTGGTATCCTTTTTTTATCTGGTCCGATCGCATAATCATCACCGAAAAAGAAAAAGGACTGCCTTTGTTGGGCAGTCCTGGTTCAAACTAGGGGTGTCTTTCTTGCTGAGCCTATACTCTGCTCGTAGCTCTGGCTGCCCAAAGGGTTAGTGGGTTCTCAATTCCCAGTATGAGGACCAAAATAATTACAACCAGAATAAGAGCGAGTAAATTGATAGGCATGTTTAATAAGTTTCCTTGCAAGTAAAAGGTAGTTTACACAAATAATTTATATCTGTCTATTGGAAAAGTTAACGAAAATAAGTCACCCTTTTTGTAATTTTTTCCAAATGCAGGGAGAGAATAGAGAATTTCGAAACCTGGAGTACTGAGGGCAACTACCTTCTTGTACCCCCCAGCATGCGCTGTATGTGAAGAGCCAATTCAACTGCCAGTCTGGTTTCTGGCTTCTCGAGGTCCAATCCGGCAATATCGCAAATTCGCTCTAGACGGTAAATGAGTGTGTTGCGGTGGATGAATAAGGCTTCGGAGGCCTGGGTCAAGCTGCCATTATGCTCAAAATACACTTCCAGGGTTTGCAGGAATTCCTGGGCACTGTCATGTGCCAGCAGGGGTCCCAATATCTGCTCTTGGAAGACGATCAAAGCAGGATTGTGTTCGAGCTGGAACAGCAACCGGTAGACCGATAAATCTGGAAAAAATTGAATTTTATCTTCCTTGAAACGCCGTGCCATTTCGAGTGCCTGTCCCGCCTGGCTGAACGAATCCCGCCAGGCTGGTAGCTCCCGGGCCGGTGTCCCAACACCACAGCGGATCGGAGCTTCTGGGTACTCTTTGTGACCTTGATCTACGACAGCCTGGCCAAACGCTAAAGCTGCAGTTGGTCTTGGAAATCCAGGATCAATTTCAACAAAGCATACAATTTCAATGCCCATGGGGCTGAGGATGGCCTTCAATGCCAAACGCTTGATCTCTCCATTTACGATCGTTTCCAATCGCCTGCGGGACGGAGGTGAAGGTGAATCCCAGGTAAAACGAAGGCCGATATGCTCCTTGTATAAGTCCAAACCGACGGCTTGAGCCCAGAGCTGCGAATCGCGTGGTGAAAGATCCTCCTGGAGTAAAACTGTTAATAGATCCCCCTTTAGCCGTTTTTCTGCTTCCCTGATCGCCTTGGCACGCGACATCTCGAGAGCACAAACTCGGACACCTTGCTCGGTAACAAGATGATCTAATTCATCCATCTCGCCGCCCACGCCAATCAGCGAGAGGTACCCGCGGGCGACATCCCCAACTATGATCGGTGCAACCAGTCGGGTTAAACTGCCTGGTAGATCCTGGTTAAAAATGGATGGCTGGCTTCCAGCCAAGTGGCGATCTTGAAGTGGTTCCGGCAGCGAATCCAAAGAACCCAATTTATTAACGATGTCTTCCCAGATGGTTGCCAAAGCAGACGAAGCGCATTCAACAAGAATATATCCTCTTTTATCCTGTACTAGGACGCCTTTTCCGGATATGTCGGCCATGGTTTTTACCAGGCCTTCTAAACCTACGTTTTCCGCTTCAATTTGTGTGAGTTGGGCATAAATCCTGGCACCCCGTTCCTGCAATGCTGCACGCTGGTTGATCAGCATTGTGAGTAATAAGCGCTGTGTTTTCTTGAGATCATATTTTCCAGCCAACACTGCTACCGGCAGTCCAACAGGGATGGCTACCTTCTTGGGAGGTTTTTTCCCAAGAAAGAGAACCGCACAGGCGTTCTTCTCTTGGGCAATTTTGAGATAATCACTGCTGGCTGCTCCAGATGGTGCCAGGAGCAGATCCCCTGGACTGGTTTCTTCCAGAGATATGCTTATCCAGCCAATGGATTCTCTCTCACCTGGTGCTGGTGAGAGCCATTGCAAAGGCTGGGAAAATGCAAGGCGAGCAATTTGGTTTATGCTGGAAGGAGACGTGTCCATGTTTCAAGGTCAGTTTGTAATGGTTGATACTTCGTAAGACGAGGTAATGATCGTTCAATTGCAGATGAATGATCTGAAATTATAGCATGCAGAATGGTCATATGCCTCTCGCGCAAATAATGCGAAACATACCAGTGAGCATGATTGGTAATTATCCTGAAGTGCTTACGAGTATAATCAATGGAATTATTTTCAAATAGGATCGTGCTTACTGATTGAACGTCATTCAGAGGATCGAAGTAAATTACCTAGTATGTGATTAATGCAGTTTAAAATTAGCAGATTTTAACTTGCACACAACAATTTGGAGATTTCACCAATGTCGACCCTGGTAATGAAATTTGGAGGCACTTCCGTTGGCAGCCCACAAGCGATCCAACAGGTAAAGGGGATTGTCGCGTCATCCGTCCAGCAGTCAGACCGGGTGGTCGTCGTGGTTTCAGCCATGCGAGGTGTCACTGATACCTTGATTCAATGTGCAGAGGCAGCTGTTGATGGGGACGAAACGCAATACCAATCCCTGATTGGGCAACTCAAATCCCGCCATCACGACATGATGGATGATATTCTGGCTGACCAGGTAGAAATCCAGGGGCTGTCAACGCAGATTGATGGTCTTATTGAAGAATTGGGTGCTTACTGCCGCAGTATCCATGTGCTTGGTGAGGTCACCCCGCGCGGCATGGATACCATCAGCTCCCTGGGAGAACGGATGAATGCCCCACTGGTAGCTGCTGCCTTGCGCGAGGGAGGAATCGCCGCTCAGGCGGTGGATGCTGCCCGGCTGATCGTTACGGATTCAACTTTCCAAAAAGCGAATCCAATCGAACAAGCTACGCGGCAAAGGGTGCATCAAGAACTGTTGCCTTTACTGGAAAATAATCTGATTCCGGTAGTGACCGGTTTTGTCGCTGCCACACAGGATGGGGTAATTACAACTTTAGGCCGCGGCGGTAGCGACTATACCGCATCCATTCTGGGGGATTGCCTGGATGCGAGCGAAGTGTGGACCTGGACTGATGTTGATGGGATTATGACAGCTGATCCACGGATTGTGCCGGAAGCACGCGTCATCCCCGAACTATCATTTAACGAAGTAAGTGAACTGGCTTATTTTGGTGCGAAAGTTCTTCACCCCAAGACACTGAGGCCGATTATTGAACGTGACATTCCCCTTTGGGTTAAGAACACCTTTAACCCGGAGTCCCGGGGAACGAGAGTCAGCCGCTCAAGGCCCATTGTTTCTGGAAAAGTGACAGCGATCTCAACTATCCAAAATCTGAGCCTGGTTACGGTTGAAGGGCGCGGAATGTTGGGTATTCCGGGCATTGCGGCGCGCACTTTTGCTGCGGTCGCCAGGCAGGGCGCAAGCGTATTGATGATCTCGCAGGCTTCTTCTGAACAATCGATTTGTTTTGTAATACCCACGCAGGCTGTTCCATCAGTTGTTCAATCGATCGAATCCGAAATGGAGCTCGAACTTTCCCGCAGGGACATTGATCGGGTCTGGGCACAGCCCGATGTTGTCATTGTCACTGCGGTTGGTGCGGGATTGCGCCATACGCCAGGAATTGCCGGACGCGTCTTCAGTGCACTGGGAGAAGCAGAGATTAACGTGATTGCCATCGCTCAGGGCTCCTCTGAATATAGTATCTCGATCGTAGTTGCTGCTGGGGATGCAGATCAAGCTATGCAAAAAATTCACAAGGAGGTCATCCTCAATGGATAAAATTCCCGTTGCTATCCTGGGGGCGACTGGCGCCGTTGGTCAGCGGTTCGTGCAGCTGCTTGCTGAACATCCCTGGTTCGAGATCAGCGCGATAACCGGATCTGAGCGCACGGCAGGAGGACGATACAAGGACGTTTGCCGCTGGATCTTGGATGAGGAAGCACCTGAAATTGTTAGCGAAATGGTGGTTAGTAAAACGGGCACATCCCTTCCTGGCAGGATTGTATTTTCAGCTCTCCCCTCCAGGATTGCCCAACAGGTTGAGCCGTCCATGGCTGAGGCAGGGTATATTGTTTGTTCGAATGCATCTGCTTTCAGACAGGAACCTGATGTGCCACTGATCATCCCGGAAGTAAACAGCGATCACCTAGCATTGCTTGAACGCCAGCGGGTTAATCGAGGATGGTCGGGTTTGTTGGTCACCAGCCCCAACTGTACAACAACGGGCCTGGTCATGCCGCTGAAGCCGCTGGATGATGCTTTCGGAGTTACCCAGGTGTTTGTCACAACCCTGCAGGCAGTCTCAGGGGCAGGCTATCCGGGTGTGCCTTACTTGGATATTGTCGGTAATATACTCCCGAACATTCCCGGCGAGGCTGAGAAAATTCAGCAAGAATCTCGCTTACTGCTCGGTCAAATGAAAGCAGGTCAGAGAATTTCAGCTGAGATAGAACTCAGTGTGCAGACCAATCGTGTGCCAGTCATAGATGGGCATACAGTGAACATGGCAATAAAATTCGAACGCCCTGCTTCACCAGAAGAAGCAGCCAGGGTAATGGCGGATTTTCGTGCATCCAGTCCCGTACCCGGGCTGCCCAGCGCGCCTGCAGAGTCGATCTTGGTCAGAAGTGAATTGGACCGGCCTCAACCGCGGCGCGACCGGGCTGCCTCTGATGGAATGGCAGTGACGGTTGGCAGCATACATCCTTGCCCCATTTTGGATCTGCGCATGATCAGCGTTGTTCACAACACTCTGCGTGGCGCTGCGAGTGGTTCGATCCTGAATGCAGAGCTGCTCGTGGCAGAGGGATATGTTTGACCAGAAATTTTTAACTTAAAGGCTAAAAGCAGTGAAAAATTACGGTAGTTCAGCGCTGAGCGAATTTTTAGGGGACAATATCACTTACCGCAACCTGGTCCCAGTCGATCCAAGTATTCCAGGCTTGCCGGATATTTGGGAAGAAGCAGGTTTATCGACCAACCGCATACCACGCAAGACGACTGCTGAATATGCTGGCGTGGTTGCGCTCATACTTAAATACATTGCAAGACAAACCAATCCCGGGTCGGCAATTAAAAGAGTGATTTTCATCGGGGATACACATCTCAACGATGGTATGGCTTTCCAGAATATCTGCCGGGCTGGTGATTGGGATGGGATGGCCTTTATTGCAGCTGAAAGTATTGAGCCTGTCCAGTTTGAGGTGGAAGAGAAACACCCAGGCAAGATAGTTGTTGCCAATCGCTGGTCTGCATTGGATCAGTTCAAGGATACCTGCGCGCAGCTGAATTTTCCCATAGATGGCCAGGCCGCGGTGCTGATCGATTTAGACAAGACCGCCCTGGGAGCCCGGGGACGTAATGACAAAGTGATCGATCGGGTGCGTATCGATGCAGCAACCCAAACCATTCGCGAACTATTGGGTGATGATTTCGACCCCCAGGTTTTCTCAACAGCGTACCAGTGCCTGAACCAACCAGAATTCCACACCTTCACTGCGGATAACCAGGATTACCTGGTATATATCTGCATGATACTTGGAGGTGGGCTCACCAGCCTGGAGGCACTTGTGGAAGATGTTGCGGATGGGAGAATGGCTACCTTTCACCAGTTTCTTCGCTATAGCGAAGAAAATAAGAAGAACCTTCCATTTAAACTAGGCAGGGTGCATGATGATTTCTTTTCCTTAGTTAATAAAGGAGATCCAACCCCATTTAAAAAATTTCGTCAGGAAGAGTTCAAACAAACTGTTTCCCGCATGGGTCATATGCCAGCAGGTATCCCGGTCGAGGAATTGCTTCAAGTAGAGATCACCATCACCCAGGAGGTTCGCCAGGCAGCTCTTGAATGGCGTGAACAGGGAGCACTCTTGTTCGGCCTGTCAGATAAACCTGATGAAGCTTCGATTCCCACACTGGATTTAACTTCCCGGGGATATGCGGCGATCCACCGTGTAAAAACGGATATCGTGGGAGAATAAAATATGGAATTTCACAACTGGTATGAATGTATCCAGGGATGTGGGTGCAAGTATTCGCTTGAAGATGTCGTTTATCGCTGTGAAAATTGTGGGGGATTATTGGATGTGCAGCATAATATCGGGGCTCTAAGAGAAATAACTGCAGAGCAGTGGAAGTCGAATTTCGAGGCTCGCAACCGTTCTCCCGAGCATCCCTTTGTGAGTGGGGTTTGGCAGTACAAAGAATGGGTTGCACCGCAATTAAGGACTGAAAACATAATCTCATTAGATGAAGGGCATACCAACTTGTTTGATGCCCGCCAGCTGGGAGAGCAGGTTGGCTTGCCAAATCTGTGGGTTAAGCTATCTGGAAACAGCCATACCGGATCGTTCAAGGATCTGGGTATGACCGTGCTGGTTTCGATGGTGAAGCAGATGATCGCGGATGGGAAAAATATTAAAGCCTTGGCCTGTGCTTCGACTGGGGATACCTCTGCAGCGCTGGCGGCATATGCTGCTGCAGCAAATATTCCCGCGGTGGTCCTGCTTCCGCGCGGTAAGGTCTCAACCGAGCAGCTTATTCAGCCAATCTCCAACGGCGCGCTGGTGCTCTCCCTGGATACAGATTTTGATGGCTGTATGCAGATCGTCCAACGCATATCGGAAGATCCAGGTGTGTACCTGGCCAATTCGATGAATTCACTGCGTATCGAAGGGCAGAAGACGGTCGCTTTCGAGATCGCGCAGCAGCTTGATTGGCAGGTACCGGATTGGGTCGTTATCCCGGCTGGCAATCTGGGCAATGTAAGTGCACTGGGGAAGGGTTTCCTGCTGATGAAGGAATTAGGATTGGTCGACCGCTTGCCGCGCATCGCCTGTGCCCAGGCTGAACAAGCAAATCCCTTTTATCTGAGCTTCAGGAGAGGATTCGATCGTCTCGAGCCAGTTGTTGCCGGAACCACAATAGCTAGCGCAATCCAGATTGGTAACCCGGTGAGCTACGAACGCGCGGTAAGGATCGTAAAGAACTTTGATGGCGTGGTAGAGCAGGCGAGCGAGACAGAAATTGCTAATGCGGCTGCACAAGCTGACCGCACTGGTTTGTATGCCTGCCCACAGACAGGGGTTGCGCTGGCAGCGCTGTTCAAACTGGTTGAGAGGAACGTTATCAAAGCCCAGCAGCGGGTAGTCGTCATCTCAACCGCACATGGATTGAAATTTTCGCGATTTAAAATTGATTATCATAACCACCGGTTGCAATCTGTGATTGAGCAGTATGCAAACCCGCCTGTAGAACTTCCAGCAGACTATGAATTGGTCCTGGACAAGATCAATAATATACCTCCGGCCTGATTTGGCCAGTTACCGCTCTCCATTTTCTCTTTTGGCCCAATTTCGAGGCAATCGATCCTGAAGCGGTCTCCGTATTCAGGGGGATTGTATTTTCACCCGGAACCACTCATTGGGCAGACTCTAAATCCCAGATTGAAAATAATATTCTAATAATCTATATAATAAGTACTTGACAATACTATGTTATACATAGTATAATGTGAAACATGATAAAGGATGAAACTTCAGTAATACACGAGAAACTAACCCAGGAGCTGCGCCGTGGCATCCTCGTGCTGGCGACTCTCAGCCAGCTGGATGAAGCAATGTACGGTTATGCCTTGATCGACGAATTGTCGAAGCGAGGTCTTGAGATCGATCAGGGGACCTTGTATCCATTGCTACGCCGATTGGAAGAACAAGGACTGTTGGAGAGCGAGTGGAATGTCGAAGGGCCCCGACCGCGCCGCTACTATCAAATCAGCCCCACGGGAGAAAAATTACGGCAATTACTGGTCGATGAATGGCAAGCCATGGTTAATGTCATGGAAGGTTTATTGATGGAATCTAAGGAGTAGAAGATGGATCTTATTGAACGTTATGTATATGAAGTCGGTCGCCAGCTGCCCCGTAAAAACCGGGCAGATATCCAGGTTGAGCTGAAATCCACCCTGGTAGACACGCTCGAGGCTCGGGTCGATGGTGAGCCCAGCCAGGAGGATGAAATTAAATTATTGAAGGAATTTGGACCACCTAACAAGGTGGCGGCCTCTTATTGGCCGCAGGGCCAGTATCTGATCGGTCCGAGCCTGTTTCCTTTGTTTCGCATGGTGGTAGCCATCGCCTTGATCGTATTCGTGATCGTGCAGCTGGTTTTATTGGGTGTCGCGGTAATTTTCGATCAGGAAGTTTTGACCTTTTTGTCCGTGCTGGATATCTTCTCAGAAATGATCGGCAGTGTCTTTACCACTTTCGGTATCATTGTGATTGTGTTTGCCGTCTTGCAGCGTTTTGATATCAAGCCTGATGAGAAGGATGAAGAATGGGATCCACGTGAGCTGCCTGAGATTGAACCACGGGATACCGTCAGCCGCACCGGATTTGTGGTGGAGATCACGTTCAGCCTGGTTGTTCTCGCCATTCTGCTCTTTCTACCAGATAAAATCGGGGTGATCGTCAGCCCGGGGACTGAAATTATCCTCAATCCAGTGATTGGCACTTATATTCCGCTGATCATGCTTTCGGTTTTATTGGGTATTGCCCTGGACGTGATCTTGCTCTGGCGCGGCCGGTGGGAGATGGTCACCCGCCTGGCGAAAATCGCAATCAATCTATTTGGTATCTACGTTTTGTATGTTTTGATTACTGCTCATCAAGCCTGGTTAGTCGAGCAGGGTGTGGGAGGCTTTTTATTTACCCTGTCTGAAGGGTCAATCGATCAGCAATCGGTACTTGTACTTAGCATGCACGCTTTCCGCCTGGCATTCGCTATCGCCATGATCGTGATATCGGTTGATACGGTAAAAATGGTTTACCAGCTGCTCAAACGACAGATCACACCTGCCCCCACGATCACCTTGCCGCTCAAAGATAAAAAATAGTCTCTCAGGCGGCAAAATCAAAACCTAACCAAAACCGGGCAGCTGCCCGGTTTTTCCTTGTGGATGGCTGGCGAATTATTGCGCGTTTTTTAATGCAATGACGAGGATATGCAAGATTTCATTTTGGTGCTTAATTTATCCAACAGCTGGGATATTCAAACTCTGGAGACCGTAGCAGGCAGCACCAAATACACCGGCGTCCGGGTGAGTGATTACATACACCGGCACCTCGGTAAGCATTTCGGTGAAGCGTCCCTTGTCCAGAAAGCCTTTCCGAAAAGTGTCTCCGCGCAGCAAAGGCATGATCCGTCTCGGGATACCGCCTCCAAGATAAATTCCACCTGTGGCGAGAATTTTCAAAGCCAGGTTACCTGCTTCGCTGCCAAGGATGGAAACAAAAAGCTGCATCGTCTGAACGCAGATCTCGGCTGTGTTATCCAGTGCTGCCTGGCTGATGACAGGTGCAGGATCATCTGCTTCATCAAGCCGGGCTCTCAACCATTGCGGTTCATCCAGACCTTTCTCTGCGCGCAGGAAGGAGTATAGATTTGGGATACCAATACCGGAGCATACCCTTTCATAGCTGACGTGATCGTAGCTTGTATCCAGATAATTGAGTAGTTCCAGCTGGATTGATGTCTCCGGCCCGAAGCTGGTGTGACCACCCTCCGATGGATATGCCTGGTAGCGATCCCCATTCCAGATCAGGAATCCTTCTCCCAATCCAGTACCCGGAGCGATCACGCCGATTGCACCTTGCGGATTCGGTTCACCTGATATCAATATTTCTAATTCGTTTGGACTCAAGTAGGGGACAGCGGCAGAGATAGCGTGCAGATCATTCAGCAAATTAACCGGGATACCCCCCAACAGGTTGTGCAGAGAGGCTTTATCAACCGTCCATTCCAGGTTAGTGACCCTGGCCTTTTCACCAATGATCGGGCCTGCGATTCCAAAACTAGCGCCAGATAGCTGGTAGGGTTTATCTTTTAAATAATCATGCAAAATATCCTCAAGTGAAGGATAGTCTTGGCTGAAGAAGGTCTTGCCCTCCAGCGGGTGACAGGTTTTCCCCTCAGGTGAAAAGAGACCGATCCTGGTTTTTGTACCCCCGATATCCCCGGCGAGATATCTCTTTTGCATGCTTTTTACCTCTCAAAATTATCTTCAGCCATTATATCGCTGCTGGATTTAATATATTTTATCAGGCAAGAGGCTCAAACCAGATCCATGATTTGCGAAGCCCCTACCATCGATCTTGAAGCTCTGATTCCATCCGAAATATGCAGAATTTCTTCGATCTTTGGTCGAGCAGCGGGATTCTCTATTGCCGTGCCGGGGCTGGATATTCGAAGTGGATAATAACTACCTTTGGGGTGGCGCAGGAACACCTGCAGGGAAATACAGCCCTGGTTCCAGGTTGATGAGATCTCATTTAATTGATTTTCTGAGATTCGCAATATAAAAGAAAGAGCAGGTGTGTCTGGATCAACCACCTTCTATGCTCACTACCGAATCCTCACCGCCATATTCGTTCGGCAGGTACTCTTCACCGGCCCAGTCATTTTCCCAGCGTTCACCATCCAGAAAAAACTTATAACGGTATTGCTGTCCCGGTTTCAGGGAAATGGTCAAGGCGAAGCTGCCGTCTCTACGGCGCTTCATTGGGTGGGAGGTCCGGCTCCAATCGTTGAAATCTCCACATAAATATGCTTTTTGGGCATTGATCTCAGCAGGCAGCTCGAATGTCACCCGGCACGAGCGTCCAGTTTTAGTATATTCTTTTTTTGGCATTTTCTACTCTCCAGAATAAATGTTTCTACAATACGCTCACTGGTTCTCAGATATGAGAGCACGGATACAGGAAAAACCGCATTGTATCAGGTTTGTTGACTGGTAGACAATGAAGCACGAATGTAGGGGACAACCCGCTGCCCACTGACCTGGTCACCTGTCCAGGATGCGTCTCCAGAGCATGATTTTTTCTCCTGGTCGCCATGGGGTTAATGAAATTCTTGGGAACGATAATTGTTATCAAAGAGGACTAGCAGGTTTCCATGCCTTGGCGAGATATCCTGAGGCGCCAATGGCCTCATTTAATTATTTCCTATATTATAGTTTAGAAACAACCCCTCAATTTCTCTGGTTAATGTATCAGCCCCAGAGGGAAAAAACCTAGCGACAGATGGTTTCACATACGACTCTAAATCAAATCGTGAGGGGTGAAATCAAGTATTTCTGTCAATTTAATCGTGCTTTTCTTCCAAGAATAGAAAATCTTTCTGCTTCAACCTTTACTGGATTAAAATTTTCATACCGGTAGGGATTGAACCGGAGATGTTTCTAATATGCGCAGGAGAGCCTCAAACTCTGCCCGGCAGTCTGGGCAGAGTTTGATATGGTGTTCGACATTAAGCAGAATGATGAAAGTCTTTGTAATCTTGGTTGGTTTTGAATTTCCGAAATCTACGGCGGCTAAGTGAAATAAGTAATCTTCAGATTCAAAAAACCCGGCTCTTGCCGGGTTTGTGAGTTAATCGATGTCCTGGATATCTTCTTCTGGCCAATCTTGCAGTTTTCCCTGCAGCAGTTCCAAATTTAATTTATTGGCAACAAACTGCGCTTTATCCCAAGTTTCAAACGCCACTGGTATTGATTTCAATACATAAGAGATTGGGTATCCTTTATGAGTGCGGGAATGTACTTCCCTGCGAACCACTCGAAACGATTCATCAACTATCGGTCTTTTCCAGACAAAATACTCTGAAGATTGCATAGTCCCACCCATTACATTCGCCATTTATGAATTTATAAGCCTCCACTAAGCTGATCTTTCGCAAAGATCGTTTGTGAATTAGAAAACGATCAATTCTGGATTTTGTTACGGACAAAGACGCAGATAATATCGTTTTTACGCGAATTTTACGCATCATTTATTAATCATACTGGCAGCATGCCTTTCAAATTATTATATGCAGAAAACTTGAAATCATCAGTGACGGTTATGCAAGGGATCAATGCTCTACCTGGAATTTTGCTGTCAAATCTGATAGGGCGTAAAATAATTATTGGAGATTATCCAATAAACTGCTCAGCAAAGAATATGAAACAGGTGCACAAGAAAAAAGGTGGTTGAGGGATTTGAATAAATCTACTTTTCAACAAGGAGCAAACATCAGGTTTGCAGCATGCTGCCCGAATGTTCCAAACCGGCAGTACATTTGGTCCATATGTCAGCGATGGGAATTGAAACGATTTCCTGGAAACTATCTAGTACCTGGAATCTCATTCCTTAGTTTCCTTGCAACGTTAAAAGTATTTCATGGCGAAAACTCCACTGCCAAAACAAGTCCCTAGGGTCGGAGAATTGCTGGTGTTGGATATATCGAAAAACGCATTGGATGGTTGATTTCATTTGATGCCGTGTGCGGAAAGGATTTTATTGAGCCCAACTCCAGTCAGACCAGCCAGGTTTGCGCCATTGAAAGCAGGGTTGCCCGTTACTTCTTTAATGGCAAAGCCAGGGACCGGGATGGCGGTCAAATCTACAACGGAGACTCCTTCGATTTCCGCCGTAATCAACCCTGACAAGGTATTCTCAAACACATCAATCGCATATTGGTATTCGCCGCGTATATATGGATAGCGCCGTTTGGCGAGAGTTAATCCTCCCAGAGCTTCCAATACTTTGTACTCGGTTTTGTTTAGGTACAAGTTGGTCATAATTGTTTGGTGATCTTTGAAATCAGGTGGGCGATATTTTTGCCCCAGTTTAAAGACCAGTGCGTCCCCTCGGGGAGATTCCATTCGGCGTAATCTCAATCTTGTTCCAGTGATATAGCAATCGACGATGCGGATGAAATCTTCGTCACCGGGCATATCTTCAGGTATCGATCTTAATAGGAAGCGACGTTCCTGCTCGATTTTCGCATACTTAAGTGTATTATTGGGATCATTAAAGAACACTGGGGGGAGTTCCTTTGAACGTATTCAGCTCTTCTTTTCTTTCAGACGCAGACATTCATTCAGGTGGATCAGATTATGGCGGGTGGCAGGCATCAGCAGCAGACCGGCGATAGTACGCTTACGCCAGTACTCAATCAATCCGCTTGCAGCAGGGATCACCGCTCCTGAACTTTGGACCTTTACCAGGCGAGCAGGATCAACCTTATCTTTCAAGTTCGCTGGTGGCAATTGCATAACGATCTCGCCTGTCCTGCGCCCTACAGCAACCCGGTAGGCGCGCAGGGCGGGGATCACAATATTCTGGCTGAGCCGGATGATTAATTCAGCAGGCATTGCGTTTCCTGTGTCCCGATTCTCTATCCCAAGCACAGTCTGCCATTCTCCCTCAGTGAAAACCTGTTCTCTTCCGGCCACCAGCATATTCATAGTTACATCTTCGATGCGGGCGATATGCCAGATGTTCCAGACGATAGAGTTCTCACTGGTGCGTGGGATCAGGCGAGCTTTATCCTCGCTTAGGTTTTCAAAGACCTCGTCTTCGAGGGAAAAGTGCTCGGATTGTGCCATACTTGCAGAATGCAGCATGGCATGCTGCTTGAAGAACAGCTGAACTGCAGACTGGTGTTTTCCCTCACTGAGTAATCTATGGCGCAGCTCGGTCTGCTGTTTCTGGCAAATTTTGCGATTCGCTTCAAGTCCTTCTTTCAAGTAGAATTCTCCGGGAGGTTCAAGTGTCAGTGACTGAAGAAATAATTTATTCAAGATGATACTTCATTTTTCGCCCAATTTTTCTACAGAATAGGATCGACAAGAATCACCCAGTTTTATCACAGGCATGGTAAATGATCCCACCCCTATGAATGGGATGATCTCGGTCGGAAAATCTGGGAAAGAAATGTAATGGAAATTCAGGCTCACTGCAGAAGAGGTGAAGGATGCAGTTGATAGTACAAAAGGGTGGCGAGATCGGGCACACCGGCAGGCACCAGGAATCAGTTCCGGAGGTGAGACCATCCCACCTCCAAATCAGACAAGTTTCTCGGTACCGATAATAATTAATGGATTCTGTACAGCGTACCTGAGTAGGATGGATCACGCCCACAGAGCCAGGGCAGGTCGATGGATGTGTTTACATTGAGGGTATCGCCATCTGCGGATAGACTGCTGTTGAGGTCCACACCGATATTGAAACCTGCCAGGTTGAAACTGGTGATAACAGACAGTTTACTGGGGTCGTTGGCCAGGGTTGTACCGCTGGCGGACTGTGCCAGTGCTGGGATAGTCGTCCCACCGCATCGTCCAGCATTTACATAGAGACCTTCACCCAGGTACACCCTGCCGCTCACAATCCCATCCCGGTGAGTCATTTGCAGGGCAATAGGGGCCTTTGTATTGTTATCCCCGTACAGCACCCCTGAAAAAACACCCTCGTAAGGTCCAACTGTATTCATTGATGTACTTGATGGAGATTCGGCAGCATATGCCGCTCCAACAGTCAATCCCAAGAAAAGCAGCACCGCTGCCAGCAGCCCAAAAATTGCTATTTTAATCATCAGCACTCCTTGCGACAAATTACTTAAATAATCTGGTTGGAGTGTAGCAAATAAGGGATGCTTTGATCTTTATGGGAGAGTAGAAATCAACTTAAGCGTAGCTTAAGATGTTGAAAAGTAAATTTTACTCGTTACGATCACAGTAAATATGCACCGCGTCACGCACAAAGGCTGCCCCACCCGGGCGTATCCTTTCGTAGTTAACTGCGAACCTGGGATCTGCTTCCCACATGTCAGCCAGGCCACGCAAGAATTCTATATCGCAGGAGTAAAAATACTTATTGAGGTAGGAAAAGTATTCACCAATCGCCTGCTGAACCTGCGGATCGTCTGGTGCTGCGTCAGGGTTTTCACCGACCATGGCGGTCGTGATTCGCCCTCCTTCAGCTTTTATGGCCTCTTTTTCTTGCTTGGAGTAACTGGCCCATTTCTTCCGGGATTCAGCATACTGGCGTGTCTCTCCCCAGCGCTGCCTTACCTCTTCTTCGTATTGGCTCTGATCAAAGCCTTCGAAATATTCAACTTCTTCCATTTTCCTGTCTCCTTGTAAATTAGCGATAGTGCGTTCAATGGTATCAATTAAGGTATCCAATCTCCGGGATTGTTTTTGCAGCCGCGCCTTGTGCTCAAGCAATGCAGCTTCCAAGTTAAAATCCGGATGGTGCATGATCATACCGATCTCGTTCAGTGGTACATCAAGCTCCCGGAAGAATAGGATCTGCTGCAGCTGGAGCAGGCTCTCATGAGTGTAATAGCGGTAGCCATTGTCACCGAGCTCGGTTGGTGGCAGCAGGCCGATCTGGTCGTAATAACGTAAGGTGCGAGATGTAACCCCGGCTAGATCGGCGATCTGTTTAATCGTATATTTCACCATGCAACCAATCATACACCTTATCGTAACGTTAATGTCAAGGGGGAAATGAATGCCAGCTAATTTGAAATTGACCCGAAAAACAGGAAAACTATCCTTCTAGATATCCACCTGCACGCTGTGAATACCCGTTGCACCGCTGGGGCGGCTGTCATGGGATTCTTCGATTTGTGGTGTTCCGTCACCTTCTGCACAGCGGACCTCGAAGGTATGATTACCTGCCGCGAATGGCCAATCATAGCGCCAGATCACCCAAGTTGTCTCCGAAAGCGGTGATCGCAGCTGGGCAGCCTCCCAGGGTCCCCCATTCACACGTACTTCAACCTTGGAGATGCCTCTCGCCCCAGAAAAGGCAATCCCGCCGATCGGTACCAGGGTTTGATCGCCCTGTTCGATCAACGCATCAACGGCGACGCTGTCGATCACCGAGGTAGTCTTGACCTGGGCAACCTCATCCCACCCACGCTCCACCCAATAACCTTCCTGGTACTCTTCTACGACCTCGATCCCGGTGATCCACTTAGGTTGTTTCATTCCATAACGATCTGGAATCCAAACCCGTAGGGGATAGCCGTGATCTACCGGCAGGGGATGTCCATCCCAATCATAGGTCAGCATAATGCGTTCATCACTGGCGATCAAATCCAGATCGATTGTCTCGTAGAAGCCATCTCCGCTGGAGATCACCAAATAACGGGCTCGATTGCTGACCTGGGCATCCGCCAGGACTTCCTGGAGACCGGCTCCTGTCCATTGGGTTGTGCTGATCAGGGTAGTAGCAATCCTGCCAGAAATGCAGGAAAGGGTGACAAATTGGTCTCTTGGCTGGTAATTATTGCGCAGGTCATCCAGGGTCAGCATGAGGGGGTTATCGACCAACCCGGTGATTGGCAGGTGCCAGCTGGTACCGTCGATCACCGTGGGTTCGAGCTCGATGAACACTTTATAGTGATCTTTTAATGGTGTGTACTCAGGCCGGGTGCCCGGCACCGGCAGAACCGGGTCATCCGCATTCGGGAAAGGATTTCCTTGGGGTCCTTCGGATTGGTGCGCAAGGCCGCCATCCAGCACCTGATCTCGCCTTCGTCTTTCCGCATTGGAGAGCAGTGCCCCGATCCCGGTTCCCACCAGGGTGATCGCCGCGGTAGCACCACCCAAAGCGATCAGAAATTGTCGCCGGTTGAGCACCTCAACCGTTTGCACGTCTTCCTCTGATGGTGAGGGTTCTTTCCCAACAGGGTACAGGCGCTGGTATGACCAGCTCAGCGCTAATCCCCAGCCAAGAAATAGAACCAAGAGCCACGCAAAACTGACCAGAGCAGGCACCTTTGCATCGCCGAATCCCACGCTGACAGCCACAATCGGCAAACCAAACAAGGCTCCAAGAACCAAACTGGACACACGATCTAACCTCATATTGCGCGCATGGATAATGATGTAAAAAAATGCTCCAGTAAAGATTCCCAGGACTAAAAATAAAGTCACTGCCATAATTTGCTCGGCCAACTTGGCAGTATCAGCAACGTTGATGCTCAATAGCAGCAGCGTGTCGATCATCAAGTCGATGCCGAAGGTGATCACCGCGCCCGGCAGCATCCTGGAGATCCAGTTGAATAGATCAAAGGGTGCGAAGGGTAACCCTGCAATTTGATTCCCCAGATACATCAAGCTGATCATCGCCGCAGTTAACAGACCGCCAACCAGTGCTCCGGTCCCAGCTATTCTTGCCTTCATATTGCTGCTCCTTTTCACTTTCACCTTGACCAAGGTAATTTATACAATCACCTGCGTGCGGTAGCTCAGCATCATTGTGATTCTGCACGCGGGCAGATAGGATTGCTTACTTCACCATCAAAAATACTCAACTTAACAACTCGCACCCCTGCCCATGCCAGCCTCTCGTATCACCTGTTCGCAAATTCCTTGTAAACACTGCCTGAACTGGAAGAATAAAATACCCTTACATAGTTTAACTGAAGAATATGAACAAGTCATTTAGAAATTCTTATGTATTTCTTAAGGTTTGAGCACTTTTATCTTCAAAGGAATTGGGAATTGGGGGGCAGTGAGTAAATTAGAGCAGGTTTGGTTTTCATCAAATCTGGAATGAATGGCATGGGGTCTTTCTTAGAAGAGATATGGGATAAACATCCTGGTCTGATTCATATACTGACGGTACTCTTCACCGAAATATGCGATATTTTCACTTTCTTCTCGTTTCGCGGTAACCACTAAAAATACCGTATTCATCCCTGCCAAGATTAATCCTATCCAACTGATATGTTTGAAGAATATTCCCCAGCTAAGGAATAATAACGAACTATAAAATGGATGCCGTATGTAGTGATAGATACCGGTTGTGACTAATTCTGTTGTCTTCTCCACACCCAGCAATTGCGGGTCAAGACGACCTCCATCGATACCGCCTGTTTTCCGAAACAATTGAATACCTTGATAAATCAACAAGAGGGAAAGGACCAGGAAGGACCAGGAGATGATCTGCCAAAGACTGAAGGGATCGACAAACCAATATTCAACATTGATCAGGAACAAAATCAGAATAGTTTCCCACGACAAGAAGCGGTAGAAACCATGGTGCTGGATATTGTGCAGTGATGGTCGAGAAATCCAGACGACACCGATCGTCGCAATGGAGAACAGGATTAATTTAATCAATAACATTCCCTTCATAAAGCGTTATGCTTGCTGGATTGTTTACTCCTTTATGACTCACATACTAGCACGTAATCTGAAGCAATATATCTGGATGTAAATCCAAGAGGTGTGTGTTCAACTCAATTATATATACTCGAATTCTCCTGATTCTCGCAACCCATTAAATACACTCTAATGGTTTATCTGTTACCAACACTACAGGGGGAATCCCTCGGAATAAAGGAAATTGGTTTTAAATAGTTGAAAAGTGATGATTATCAGTTGAATTTGGTTCCACATTTGTCTATAATAATATTATTGAGACAGTTCGCTTTGATCCCCATGCATGGCTATTGTGAGTATAGTAGTGGTATGCTTGGTGATTATGCCTGGAGAAGGGGGAAGCAGGCTTTAAGAAAGGAGGTGTTTTAAAGGCACGTCGCCCGAATTACTTTTCCCTGTAAACGGCTTATTGAAAGGAATACCTGTATGAAAACTGTCTTTGTACACCCTGAACGCTGCATTGGCTGCAAGCAGTGCGAATCTGCCTGCGCGGTAGCTCACTCGCAGACCAAGAATTTGTTCCTGGCCGTTTTCGAGTCACCTGCTCCGAAACCACGTATCCATGCAGAACCTGGACTGGCTATGAATACCGCTTTTCCCAATAAATGCCGGCATTGCAGTCCGGCTCCTTGCATGGCCGCGTGTCCGACAGGAGCCATCCACTACGCTTCGGATTTCCCCGATATCGTGCTGATCGATGCTCACAAGTGCATCGCTTGTGGAATGTGTGCCATGGTCTGCCCCTTTGATGTGATCACCTACTTCCCACAGGCCGAGGCCCCAGAAAGATCCGTTGTGGCTGTCAAATGCAATCATTGCATTGGACGTCAGCGGGAAGGTCTGGTGCCAGCCTGCGTGGAGGCCTGTAAAGTCGATGCGTTAGAGTTTGGCGAGATCAACGAGCTTACCAAGGCAGCCCGGAGGCGCTATTCAGAGGCCATCTCAGCAGCAGTTGGAGAGGCAAAAGCGCAACCTGTCCCGGTTCCCACAAATGTTGGAGCCTGGCGTGGATATGGCGCGGCAGTGACTCAGCTGAATACCAACGGAAAGAAAGGAGCGTAAAGCATGGCCAAATTCAGTGGAAACGGTTACAAAAAATTTAGTATTAATGATGATGCACAGGCTATGTTGGAGGTGGCCCGCAAGAACGGTATTGAAACTGTCTGGGACCGGCTGGAAAAACAACAGCCCCAGTGTGGATATTGTAATCTAGGGACCAGCTGCCGCATCTGTGCGATGGGTCCTTGTCGGGTAGATCCCTTCGGGGATGGCCCGCAAAAAGGTGTCTGTGGGGCAGATGCAGACATCATCGTTGCCCGTAACTTAGCCCGGATGATCGTGGGCGGTGCTTCTGCACATTCGGATCATGGGCGTGACATCCTGGAAACACTGCACATCGTCGGGGAGGGCGAGACTGATGTTTATTCAGTCACCGATAGTGAAAAACTCAAGAAATTGGCAGTTGAATATGGTATCCCAACCGATGGCAAGAGCGACCAGGAGCTCGCCAAGGAACTAACCTGGGAGATGATGGAAGATTACGGCATGCGCCGAGACAAACTTCCCCTGGGTAAACGCGCACCACAAGCTCGCCAGGACCTGTGGGATAAAGTCGGTGTGTACCCGCGCGGCATCGACCGCGAAAACGTTGAGATGATGCACCGCACCCATATGGGCGTGGATAACGACTGGGTCAACATCCTGCTGCATGCTGTGCGCACAAGTTTGAGCGATGGTTGGGGTGGCTCGATGGTCGCCACAGACCTATCCGACACCTTGTTCGGTACACCTACGCCAAAAATGTCACAGATCAACCTGGGTACCTTGAAAGCAGACCATGTCAACATCATCTTGCATGGTCACAACCCGATGCTCTCGGAAGTGATCGTCGTGGCAGCACAAGACCCGGAACTGCTCAATCTTGCCAAAAGCAAAGGAGCAGAGGGTGTTAACTTAGCAGGTGTGTGCTGCACAGGGAACGAAGTGCTGATGCGCAAGGGTATCCCGATGGCAGGTAACCACCTGATGCAGGAGCTGGTAATCATGACCGGAGCGGTTGAAGCGATGATCGTGGATTACCAGTGCATCATGCCCGCTGTGACAGAGACTGCCAAGTGCTTCCACACCAAGGTCATCAGCACATTTGACAAGGCAAAATTCCCCGGTGCTGAGCACATAAGTTTTGACCCAGGGCGCGCCTTGGAGATTGGCAAACAAATCGTCCGGACAGCGATCGAGAATTTCGACAACCGGGTACAGGATCGAGTCTACATCCCTGTGGAGCCGGTTAGGATGATGACGGGTTTCTCTGTCGAAGCCATCCTAGGCGCTTTAGGGGGTACACCGCAGCCGCTGATCGATGCGATCGTTAATGGGCAAATCAGGGGTGCAGCTGGTATTGTTGGCTGCAACAATCCCAAGATCAAACAAGATCTGGGCCACACAGAACTGACCAAGCGGCTTATTGAGAATGATATCCTGGTTGTGGTCACAGGCTGCACCAGCGTGGCAGATGGAAAAGCTGGCTTGATGGTGCCCGAAGCTGCAGACCTGGCTGGGCCAGGATTAAGCGCCGTCTGCAAGGCACTAGGTATACCACCTGTACTGCATCTCGGCTCGTGTGTGGATAATACCCGCATCCTGGTTCTGGCTGCCGCACTGGCAAACACCCTCGGAGTTGACATCAGTGCCCTGCCGCTGGCTGGCTCAGCACCCGAATGGTATTCCGAGAAAGCTGTTTCCATCGGTTCCTATGTGGTTGGTTCCGGGATTTTCACTGTGCTCGGGATCGCCCCACCGGTCTTTGGCAGCCCGAACATCGTCAAACTGCTGACTGAGGGGCTCGAAGATGTTTTCGGTGCCACATTTGCAGTTGAACCAGACCCCAACCGGGCTGCGGTTTTGATCCGCCGCCACATCGAGAAGAAACGCGCCGGGCTTGGTCTGCCAGCCCTCGATCCCGAAGATATCGCCATGCCGGAAGCCGAACTGGCACTGGTATAGGCTTTAGTCCCTCACCCCATCTCCTGAAACAAGATCGGCGGGAGGTTGGTGAGTGAGAGAAGAAAGGAGGCGATATGAAAATCATAATCATCGGGGCTGGCCCGGCTGGCGTAAGTACAGCCGAAACTATCCGCGTTCACGATCACCAGTCGGAGATCGTGATGTTGAGCGCGGAGCCATCACTCCCTTACTCACCGCCTGCGATGGCAGATCACTTCATCACAGGTTCGAATTTTCACCTATGGCGCGGCAGTGAGTGGCCCGAGCTAATGAGATTGGATTATCAGCAGGGCGTAAAAGTTGCCAGCATCCAGCCAGATGCACACCGCTTGCAATTGGAAGACGGGAAAGAACTGGATTACGACCGCCTGGTGATTGCCACGGGCAGCCGCCTGTATGCGCCTGTCTCTGGTTCTGACATGCCAGGCGTGCATAACTTCAAGTCCTTAAGTGCTGCAGAAGCCATTGTTGACGAGGTCAAAGCTGGTAGGGCGAAAACAGCCGTGATCGTGGGGGCAGGTTTCATTGGCATGGAAATCGCCCTGCTGCTGCGCGAGCTGGATGTGTCGGTGATCCAGGTTGAGATGCTAGACCAGGTCATGTCTGCTATGCTGGATGCGGAAACCGCGGCCATCGCACTAGATTTAATGCGCCAGCGCGGCGTTGATGTGCGCTTGAATACCAAGGGTGAAGCATTTCTCGGTAATGGAAGTGCGCAAGTCGTACGTTTAACGTCCGGTGATGAGTTGGAAGCAGATATCCTGATTGCTGCAACTGGCGTTAAACCCAACCTGGATTTACTGGAAGACAGCGGCATTGAGCATAATTGGGGTTTACGAGTTGATGACCACCTTTGCACCAGTGCACCTGATATCTATGCGGCTGGAGATGTGGTCGAAGTTCCTGACCGGTTGACCGGCGAGACCTATGTGCATGCCATCTTCCCTAATGCTGTGGAGCAGGGGAAAGTGGTCGGCTTGAACCTGGTTGGATACGATACTGTCTACCCGGGTGGGGAGCGCATGAATAGCCTCAAGCACCTGGGATTACAGATCATGGCTGTAGGACTGAAAGAAGGTGATGAAATCCTGCAAGAAAAGAGCGAAGGTTATCTGCGGACAATCTACATCAAAGAAAACCACCTGGTCGGATTCCAGCTGGCAGGTGACATCCGCGGTGCAGGTATCCTGCGCGCGTTAATGAACAAGGGCAGCGACATCCGCCCCATCAAAGATAGGCTGCTCGATCCGAATTTTGGGCAGGGGGCTATGGTCTGGAGGGCAATTGAAGCTTTCACGTAAATTTACCTCCTTCAACCCCGGTTCAGGGTGTTAAAGGATGGGAGTGAGCAAGGGGTAGATGGACCAAGCCTCCCAAGAAATAACGGAGCACACCTCGTCGTGTGCTCCGTTATTTCACATTTAGGTACTTTACTGCTGGTTTTCAGGGTAGTGGTGGATTTTTTTAATGAAGAATCTGGAGTGCTGTTTCAAAAAACCATTTCACGGCGGTTGGGTCTACAGGCTTTTGAAGATTATTCTTGGTTTTTAGGCATTTCTGATCTGAACTGTATACTGTGACTCGTTAACTAATTCAGTGCCTGCTCTGATTACCGCTCAACCCGGCGATCAAATTTGTTGTATAAAAAAATATACCATCAATTTTGGGAGGATTCGAATTATTACACCGTTCTGCTATTAATCACCTTGCAGGTTTATTCAAAAAGCTGTAAAAATCAGGAAGCAATGCTAGAATCATCTGAATTATCTGCACCTATTATGGCTTGGACATGACATATCTCCCTCCCCAAGAAGTGGATCCGAAAAAGGTTTTAGATGAGTTGCAGCAATCTGAAGCGCGTTTTCGAGCTATGTTTGATAATGCCTCGGTTGGTATGACCCTCTCAACACTCGATCGGCGTGTGCTGAAGGTCAACCAGGCAGCAACCAGAATTACGGGGTACTCCGAGAATGAACTGAGGCGAGTCCATCCCGTCGATCTGGCCCATCCCGAAGATCGCGAACTTGGAAACGAAGCATTCGCTGAATTAATTTCTGGAAAAAGGAATGAGTTTTCGGTAGAAAGGCGTTACGTCCATAAAAGCGGGCGTATATTTTGGGGAAGGGTGACATATTCATTGGTGCGTGATGGAGATGGAGAACCTTGTAACGTAGTTGGTTTAATCGAAGACATCACCGAACAGAAATTGGCCCAAGAAAGAATTGCGGCGAGAGATGCCGAATATCTGCTGACACTGGAACAAAAGGTCACTGAACGCACACGCGAGCTTACACAGATTAACCGGCGCTTGGAGGAAGAGATATCCCAACGCCAGAAAGCTGAGCGAGCTCTGGCTGAGAAAGCTGCCCAGGATGCAATAAACAGCGAACGGACTCGTCTTGCACGCGATCTGCATGATGCGGTCACTCAAACCTTGTTTTCAGCCAGCATCATCGCAGAAGTGCTGCCAGATCTATGGGCGTTAAATCCGGAGGAAGGAAAACGCCGCCTAGATGAACTACGCCAATTAACACGCGGTGCACTAGCTGAAATGCGCACCTTGTTGGTGGAACTGCGTCCAAGTTCACTCGTCCAGATTCCACTACCTGATTTGTTGCGACAATATTGCGAGTCTTTGATAGGTCGTGCCCGGCTCCCGATCCATTTCACGGTTGAAGGGCAAGCTGTTATTCCACCTGATGTGCAAATAGCATTGTACCGGATTACCCAGGAAGCATTAAACAATATTGTCAAACATGCTAAAGCCACGAGCGTGCTGGTGAGGCTCAATTTGGGAAAATCTGTTCGCCTGTTGATCATTGATGATGGCAGCGGTTTCGATCTGGAAACTGTATCACCTGATCACATGGGTTTAAGAATTATGTGTGAACGGGCTGAGGCGATCGGAGCGAATTGTTCAATTTATAGCCAACCAGGTGAAGGGACGCAAATTTCTGTCCTCTGGCAAGATGCTGCTGAGAAAGACAAAGGATAACCAAGATGGCCGATAATGTCCGCATCCGAGTGTTGATTGTAGACGATCATGCTGTTGTCCGTAGCGGGCTAGGTGCTTTCTTCGCTACTTATCCAGACCTGGAATTGGTCGGTGAAGCTGAAAATGGAGATGAAGCTGTTGGGCGTTGCAGTCTGCTTCATCCAGACGTGATTCTCATGGACCTGGTGATGCCTGGTACCGATGGTGTAACAGCCACGCGCCTGATCAAGGAAAAATATCCACATGTGAAAGTAATCGCCTTGACGAGTTTTCAGGAAGACGATCTCGTTCAGGGTGCACTGCAAGCAGGAGCGATTGGTTACCTGATGAAAAATGTCACCGCAAGTGAGCTAGTTTCCGCGATCCGATCCGCTCATGCCGGGAAGATGACCCTTTCACCCGAGGCTGCTCAGATACTGGTCCAGACAAAATTGCATGATCGAGAGTTTGAAGAGCTTACCGAACGTGAGCGGGAAGTGCTCAAACTTATGGTAGATGGGTTAAGCAACACTGAGATCGCGCAAAAACTGGTGATAAGCCTCTCTACCGTCAAATATCATATCAGCAATATCCTGACCAAATTAGGGGTGGAAAACCGTGTGGCTGCTGCAACTACCGCGATTCAGAAAAAACTAGTTTAGGCTGGATCGATTATCATCACAGGGCAGTTGCTCGAAAATAGAGTTGCCTTGTTCTATGAATTTAAGATTCTGATTATTCAGGCGGGAAAATCGATAGAAAACCTGTCCACTTGACCAGTAGGGAAACTCTACCACTGCATGGGGCTCGAATAACAGATCTGGGATACAGTACGGGCATGAGGTGAAAATGACTCGTATTCTGCTGGCTGATGATAGCGCACATATCCTTTCGGCTTTACGTTTATTGATTAATACGCGGTTAGATCTGGAATTAATTAACGAAGCCAGAGATATGGAACACGTTCTGGCTCAGGTGGAAGATTCGCATCCTGCCTGCGTCATTCTTGACTGGGCTCTTCCCGGGCGCCCGACTCATGAACGGATTTCAGTTTTACGCGCGCTAGATCCCGACCTTAAAATCATCATACTTAACACTCTTCCCGAAATCAGGCGACAGGTATTAGATGATGGTGCTGATGCGTTTATCTGTAAAACCGATCCTCCAGAAAACCTTTTGGATGTGCTTCAGCGGGTGCTTGTAGATTGATGCTGAACAAATACCTGAAACTAGACTTTTATTAAGACGGAGAGACTATTATGGATAACAATCCAGAAACTGAACAACATGAAAACAGTCAGCCCGAATCTGCGAATTACAGCCGCCGAGCTGCACGACGCCAGCGCATCAACGACCGACGTGCGAGGCGCTATGGCTCTTCGTGGCTATTAGGGGCCATACTTATTTTAGCTGGTCTCATGATCATGTTCCAAAACCTGACCACTTTCTATCTGGAAAACTGGTGGGCTTTATTCATCTTGCTCCCAGCCTTTGGGGCATTTGCTAATGCCTGGAGAACTTACCAGAGTGATGGTCGGCTGTCCGGTCCAGCACGCGCATCTTTGATCAGCGGTTTTATCCTGACCATGGTAGCTTTCATGTTCCTGTTTGACCTGAATTGGGCGATTCTTGGACCTGTGTTGCTGATCATTGGAGGGCTTGGTATTTTGGTTAATGTATTACTGCCTGGATAAAATCAGGATCCATTCCGACGATTAGGAATAGTCGGGCCGTTGTAATTTTCATTCCTTCAGGGCGAGCAAAACTTGTTCTTGTGGAAAAGAGCTCGTTAAACTTCAGGACACGATTCTCCTTGGTTGAAGAGCGATCTCATCGTACTGGAAGGTGATTTCGGTTGCTGCATGGGCTTTATCAGAATGATTGCAGCGAGAAAAAAAGTGAAGGAAGATTGTGTTTGATATCAAGATCGACGATAAAGGGCGTGAGGGGAATAAATAATTATGAAAAGGATGATCACGATGAAAAAATTACTCTTCATCATTTGTATATTCATCTGTGTAACCTTAGCGTGTAAGTCTCCTCAGACAGGGATATCCCTATCCAATCCCGAATCTACGGATGCCGTCATTGTGACAAGCGAGGATCCTGCTGTGAATTCAACTCTGATGTCCCCTGCCGCTGAGACAACAAAATCCGCTCCAACATCCATCGAGGGTCAACCGGTATTCTACGGGATGTTGAACTTCATCCTCCCATCAGGGGTAGCCAGTGGGACTAGTGGCAGCCAATTTTCACGCGCCGAAGGAGAAGATATCGCACCCTGGGAAGTGACCCCTGGTCACATCCAACTAACTCTGGACGGGTATCTCCTGCAGGGTAAATCCCACCAACCACGAATTCTTATTTACCCCGCCACAGATTATGGAGAACAATTTTCCGCGGCATTTGAAAGTATCCACCGTCTGATAAATATTCTAGCCAATCATGGCGTCCAGATCAGTAGCGACCAACTTCCCAGGGTACCTTTTCTCCATGCTGAGCAGGCATTTGCCTCTAACATCGAGGTGATCTCGTTTCAAAACGGGCAAGGTGTCCGTTTCCTTACTGAATACGCCCAGTCTCCAATTTCAGCGAATAACCAGGAGCTGTTTTACCAATTTCAAGGGTTGACCAGCGATGGGGCATATTACGTCATTGCTATTCTGCCAATCACTGCCCCGGTACTTGCAGAGACCAGTGATGGCGGAGCAATGCTCCCGCCCGGAGGGATCGTTTACCCAGACATAACAGATCCGGAGGCAGATTGGCTAGGCTACTACAACGCTGTAACCAACCTTCTAAATTCCTTGCCTCAAGAGACATTCTCTCCCATGCTCAATCAGCTGGATGCGTTAATTTCATCCATCCAGGTTACACAATGAACCACCTGTCCACCGTCAACGAGCACCATCCTTCTACCGCTGATGATTTAGGCTTAGAGCGAATTATCTTCTTCAGTGATGCTGTTTTTGCAATTGCCATAACTCTTCTTGTATTAGATATTCGTTTGCCCGAAACGGGAGAAGTATTAGAGGATAACCAATTCTTGGAACAATTTCTGGGTATGTGGCATGACTACCTGGCTTACTTCATTAGTTTCTGGGTAATTGGCACAGCTTGGATGGGCCATCATAGGAAATTTAGATATATCAAACGGTATAACAGCAGGCTGATGACCCTCAACCTTTTTTTTCTGATGATCATCGCCTTTATACCGTTCCCAAGTTCAATCATCAGTAAATATTCGGGTCCAGCAGCCACAATTATCTATGCACTAACGATGTTCTTGTTAAGTCTTTTAATGACTGCGATTTGGGGATATGCTTCCTGGCACCATAGGCTTATCGTTCCTGATTTAGACTCAAAGCAGATTCGCCGGCAATTTATAGGACCCCTTGCCACATCTTTAGTTTTCCTATTTTCGATTGTTGTAGCTCTCTTCGATGAGAATCTGGCAAAGCTTTTGTGGTTACTGATTCTTTTTATATCTCTCTTTGCTTATAAAGATTAGTGGTCTATCATTGTTCAATCCGGAAATTTACCCCCTGCGGAAGAGGGGATTGATAGTAAAAAAATGTCAAATATCACATCGTCCAATTATGTCAACCTCGAGCGATTGACTTTTTTGATCGACGGTGTATTTGCTATCACGATGACTTTACTGGTTTTGGAATTACGCCCACCAGAGGAGGGTGTTACTAATCTCCCAGAAAGCCTGCACGGTATGCTGCCGCGCCTGTACATTTATTTCATTGCATTCTATTCGATTGCCAATTACTGGGTTGTTCACCAACGGATGTTCCGGCATATTACGAGTGCCGATTCGGTCATGCTCTGGCTTACCATGCTGGGTCTGCTCTTCATCACATTGATCCCCGTAAGCACTGCAATCGTGGGCCGTTTTCCTGGTGAAAAAATAGCCGCAGCCTGTTTTTCGGTCAATTGTTTCCTTCAGGCTTTGACCAATTGGGGTTTTTGGTTCTATGTCGAAGATAGGGCTTCACAGTTTGCCATCCATTCCGAGCCCCGGATATTGAAAATTACGACCCAGGTGTGGTTTGTGATCTCTATTGGTTGGTTGCTATCGATTGGATTTAGTTTTCTTAACCCCTTCATTGCTTACCTTTCCTGGGTTCTGTGGCCCAATCTGGTGGCAATCTGGGGCAAACGTCAACGACAACAATTGATCAATGTGCGTGACCAATGAACCATGATTGCTTTTATTGATGTGTTGGTTACTTGAAAGGAAATCCATATGGCATCCAAAACTTCATCCCCCTGGCCCTGGATTATGCTCGTCGCGCGGATCAGCCTGTTTGCCGGAATTCAGGTGTTGATCGCGCTCTGTTTCTATTTAGCAGGGTTCACGAATGCATGGGAATCCGCAGCCAGCTGGTGGCCTTTCACAGTGACCATTACGAATCTGATCTGTATCTCTTTGCTGGTATGGTTATTCAATCAGGATGGCAAGCGTTATTGGGATATATTCCACATTCAAAGGGGAAATTTAAAAAGCGATCTGCTGGCTCTATTGCTGCTCCTGGTCTTTCTGGGTCCTGTTTCATTCCTTCCTAATCTATTGCTGGGGAATTTGTTATTTGTCGATCCTCAGCAGACTCTGGCTTTATTGATCCGACCTTTGCCTCTTTGGGCTGTATATATTAGCCTCATACTATTCCCGGTAACGCAGGGTCTGGCCGAATTACCAACTTATTTTTCCTATTCGATGCCAAAACTGGAATCTCAAGGAGTGCACCGCTGGGCGGCAGTCACACTAGCATCGTTATTTCTAAGCCTCCAACACCTTGCAGTTCCTTTATTATTCAATTACCAGTTTATTCTCTGGCGGGCGTTGATGTTTCTCCCATTCGCTTTTTTTGTAGGGATTGTTCTACACTGGCGGCCCCGGCTATTGCCTTACCTGGCATTTATCCACGTGTTGATGGATTTGAGCTTTGCAGCCATGCTAATCGGTGTGGCATACTGAGTGCAACCCAATAAGAAGAAGAATAACCGGACACAATCCTAAACCAAAGCGTCCCAAGATTTATAAGTGCACCTGAGTTGCATTGGAAAGCAGAAAAACATTATCAATAATTGTGGTTAATTATCTGTGTGTAATTTATTATGAGACATCTGATTTGATTATTTAATACCCTTTACTTATCGAAATGCACCATCCTGGAATTAGGGGTTCTTAACGCACGAATCAGGATTATCCTCCACAGTGGAGAAGAGCTGGTCCTTGATTATGTGTAATTGGATTTTGAAATTAACCACTGCGCTGAAAAATAGGTAGTCAGCGTCATGGCTCTTGCAGCCAGGAAGGGTTCCCCAAATTTATTCACTGCCAGAATTGTATCCGAGATGACGAACAGCACTGCCCCGAACAACGCGAACAATGCCCATCTCGCCCGGGTGTCATCCCACTGGTCCCATGCCTGCCAGGCCATAATCAAAATGACGACGATATAGATGGCCACAGGTATTTCTAAGCCAACCAACCCAGGTGAGAGATTCCAGAATACCAGCACTCCGTAAATCAGGAAAGGTAAGATAGCGATGAACCGGAATCGAAAAGCTCTTCCTGAACGGAATGCGTAGGTGTAAATCAATTGTGCCACCAGGAAGCTGACCAAACCTGCAAGGAACAGGTCTGCTGGCAGCATCAAAAATATGTCTCCAAACATTGAAAAAATCAATCCTGCAATGATGGCGATCTTGTATTTCTTGCTGGGTGGATTCTTTGCCAATAAAGCGATGATGATGATCAGAATCATGGTCAGCGGTTTGAAGATATAGATCAGCATGGGTGGTCCCTGGTATTCTCCCCACAGTTGGAGGGCTGCTGAGATGATGGCGAGTATGGTAAGGATCAGGGTAGTCATTTTTCCTCCAGAAGTTTTTTTAATCAAATTAGGGTCGATCAAAAAGAAGTAACCTCAAGAAAATTCATCTTATACCACTAGGAGAGGTGATTGAGGCGATCATCATCTACAATGGAGGATGATTCGTCGTGAGGGATTTACCCGTGAGGGGGCATATCCATCATTGATTAACACTGGTACCCCATGGTTGCAGCAGAAAATCGGCGATGAGGGATCTCCAATTACTTGAATCCACTTAGATTCCTTCAACATCCACGGGCTGATCCAACCTGCCGCCACTCGAACCCGCTTCAGCGATGTTATCTGCGGCTGGTTCGACCGCGGGCTTTGCCGCGGGGGCGAACTGCGGCCTCGCTCAACATTCTGAAGACACCCACCTCGCTCTTTGACACGGTCCACTTTTCAAATTCCATTTCCAGTTCAGAGTACTCAACCTGTAGTTCATCCAGTGCGTGTCCCCGCTGGGATTCTGTTTCCCAGACGTCGAATGTAAGATATCGTTCTGGATTTTTTACATCGCGCAAAACGGTGGTGCCTCGAAAGCCCGGGTATCGTGCGAAAAGCTTACTCCAAGCACCACCTGGTCCATAGGCCAGCTCGAACTGCCCCCGGAACTCATCCTTGACGATAAATTCCCAGATAATTTCTACCATACCAGACCAGCCCATCTGTCAACAAACCTCCATTCGTATCCATTAATCAGGTTCCCTGCGTATCTCCAATAGCCTCGAACCCAACTGGCAAGATCTGATCATCGAAGATTTTGATGAGGGTGTGCAAATTTTTTTGTTCAAACTTGCAGCTCGATCCGTTGATTCTTTCCCTTAACCGTCCAATTCCCGATCAGCTACTCCTAATATCTTATTCAACTCAGATTGCTTCTGCTCTTCAAGCGGTTGGGGATGGTGATTTTCCAGTATCCACTCGGTTTTCTCAAGAGCGTATTTTATTGCTCCCTGGCTATTTTTGCTTGGTTCCAAACCCAGGCCTCTTTCGACAAAATCAAACTTGCGAATATTTTCGCGTGTATGGGCCTGGCTGAGAAAATGTCCTTTTGGGCCGACAGCTTTGATGACATCCATTGCAATCGTCTCCTGGTTAATCACCAACCCGGCAGCTTCCTTGCGGACAACATCGATAATTTGCGTGTCTAAAACGAGGGCCTCTGGTGTCAGCAAGGTGCAGGTCTCCCTCAAACCAAAACCGCTCCCCGTCTCTGCACCAGCCATGGCGCAAAGCAACATGTTTGATGCTACTCCAATAGCCGAATCCCACCCTGAGAAATCTGGTGATGGCCCCACTGCGGCCAGAGTGGGCACTCGCCACATATGCGCCATTTCAACTCCAGCGACCGACAGGAGATCGACATCCAGGGCGGGACCTGAAAAATCGCCGGTCCGGGGGTGCATCACACCGGGCATGAATGAGTGGTATATGGGAGCGCCGGGGTGTGCCATCTGGATCAGCACCATAGCTGAAACCATCTCAGCATCACCGACGACCATCGTCCCTGCGCTTGTAGCCGGAGCTGTCGAGCCGGCTAAGCCCATTGACATGAACCCAACTGGAATGCCTGCTTCAGCTAAGACTAAGGCGGCTTCCATGCTTTCTCGATCTTGAGCCAGAGGCGCAATCGTACATATCAGGATGGACAAGGGGGGACGCGCCCGCAGTGTGTCTTCATCCCCGGCAATAACCTGCGCCATCTCAATCGCATAATAGGCTTCTTTGACCCCAACCACAGTGGGGGTCTGGACATGTTTCAGGGTGTTATTAAATGAGGCATCTAATTCGTGCAGCGGGGCGGTGTGATGATAATCCTGCGCACTGACCATGGGCCAATAAAAGCTAATCGAAGGTAGATAATCACTGATGCGGGCTGTATTGGCAACATCCTCTTTTCTTGAAGCCCGGCGTTGGCGGGTTTTATAATCTATCGTCTCTGTTCCGGTGCCATCTGTTGCCAGGTGCAGGGCTTTTCCGTCAAGGACCAGGTCGAAGGCGCTGGTGCGCCCACCCATGGTGTAATACCTCGGGGCATGCGACATGGCTTCGAAGACCACATCGGAGGGGAGTTTGACAATCTCCTTCTCATGCTCAACCTGCCCGCCATGTTCTTCGTAAATTTGCATAGCGGTCCTGGATGGACAATGAATCCCAACATCCTGGAGTACCTCTAAGGTTGCAGACCTGATCAGATCCAATTGTCCCTGATCTAAAAAATTGAGCTTGCGTCTTGGCCTAATTGGCTGCAGTTCAGGGGTATCTGTATACATCAGTCTGCTCCTTTACTTTCAATCATGAGGCGATCAAGGCAATTCCGGCAGATGCGTGTCTGATGGAGCGCGTGCTCGGGAACTCGATCCAGGAGTTCTTGGGGAAATTCAGGGTTTTCACACCAGCAGCTTTTGGCGGAAGGGTCTGCTGCCATTGCGCACTGATCTGGTTTCCCACAGATCGGACAAACGGCAGGATCGAACCCGGGAGACTTATCAAATTCCATCAAGCGCGTACCCTGTCTAGCTTGGGATCGTACATCGGTTGGAGTGATGCTTTGGCAGGAAACCGTTTTCCCGCGATATCAATTTCATATGAACCATCCCTGATGAATTCTTCCGTAACGATGTCACCATTATTTTCGATTGGTCCCACACCAACAGATGCTCCTAAAGTGTGTCCATAATTTCCAGCCATGATCCAGCCTGCAAATTTTCCATCTCTGTAAATGATCTCGCCATAGTGCATGATGGGTTCTGGATCTTCCAATAAGAACTGGACCATGCGGTAATCCGGCCCCTTGTTGATTCGCCTGAGCGTGGCTTCTTTCCCGATGAAACCACCCGGTTTCTTTAAATCCACGAACCTGCCCAACCCGACTTCAAAAGGAGAATCGGTGTTATCAATATCGCCACCATAGTCGCGGTAAGCTTTCTCCAGGCGCAAGGAATCCAGAGCCTGGAAACCAATGTGTTTCAATCCGAATTGCCCCCCGGCACCCAGGAGAGTATCGAATACATGCAGGGAGAACTCTGTGGGGATGTATAGCTCCCAGCCCAATTCGCCTACGTAAGACACACGGAACGCCCTGACGTAAGCGTAACCCAGGTCAATCTCCTGCATGGTCATAAAAGGGAAAGCTTCATTCGACAAATCTGCAGAAGTGACCTTGCTGAGCAGGATGCGGGACTTTGGCCCCTGGAGACTCAAGACGCTATAGGCTGAGGTAATGTTGGTGATGAAGACAATGGATTTAGGAGGAATATGGCGTTTCAACCATTTTAATACAGCTGTGGTGGTTCCATCGCCAGTCAGGATCAGGAATTGATCTGCTGCCAGGCGGGTGACCGTTAAGTCTGCTTCAATGGTTCCCTTCTCGTTCAACCACTGCGTATAGACTATCTTTCCGTTAGGCACATCGATGTCGTTCGTGCAGATGTAATTAAGGTATTTTAGAGCATCAGGTCCCTGCACCAGGATTTTTGCCATGACGGAATAATCCATCAAGGTGACATCCTGGCGAGTTGCTTGGTGTTCTGCAGCAGCATATTCAAACCAATTTTGCCGGCCCCAAGCATATTGAACTCTGGGTTCCACTCCCCGTGGTGCGAACCAATCCGGATGCTCCCATCCAGCATATTCGCCAAAATACGCGCCCGCTTCAGCTAACCTGTCGTGAAAAGCTGATTTTCGAATATTCCTGGCCCGTTTATATCCCAGATTGGGATATTGGATATCGAAAAGATGGCCCAGGACCTCCACCGAGCGGTCTCTCAAATAATTCGGGGTGTTCTGGTAAGGGGAAATGCGGGCGATGTCAATTCCTGTCACATCCACATCGGGAACACCTTCAATAATCCAATTTGCCATCACCCTTCCAATTCCCCCACCAAAGAGGATGCCAAGAGAGTTCAGGCCCGCAGCAACAAAGTAATTCTGCAGTCCTGGCGCTTCGCCTACGATTGGTGACAGGTCGGGGGTGAAACTTTCTGGTCCGCAGAACAATTTCCGGATGCCAACATGTCGCAGGACAGGGATGCGTTTCATTGCTTCTTCGATGTATGGGGACATTCTATCCCAATCCGGGGCGATCTCACCAAAAGTGAAATCTTCAGGGATGCCTCCCAGGCCCCAGGGGGCAGCGACAGGTTCAAACAAACCCAGCAACATGCCCCCGTGTTCTTCGCGGTAATATGCATAACGATCTAGATCTACTAATACCGGTAGATCTGAATTTGCACCTTCGAACGGCTCGGTGATCAGGTAATAGTGCTCCATTGGTTGCAGGGGGATACCGACGCCCGCCATCTTCCCCAACTGCCGCGCCCACATGCCAGCACAATTGACCACAAAGTCTGCCCGGATATTCCCCTGAGCGGTGATCACTCCACTGACCCGGCCATATTCTTGGGTCACTCCAGTGACCTCAACTCCTTCAAAGATCTGAGCGCCACCCATCCGAGCGCCTTTCGCAAGGGCCATGGTAGCATCGATTGGATTAACGCGGCCATCGCCTGGTGAGAAAAACCCGGCAATAATATCCTCGGTGTAAGCCAACGGCCACTTATTTTTGACCTCCCCCGGGGTGAGTTCTTGTGTTTCTATACCAAATTGGCGATCAAAAGCGGCAACCCGGCGCATCATTTCTAATCGATCCGGGTGCGTGGCAAACTCCAGGTAACCTACGCGCTTATAGCCGGTTGGCTGACCGGTTTCTACTTCAAGTTCTTGATAGAGTTTTCGGGTGTAAATTGCGAGGTTAATTTCCGTTTCAGAGAAGAAGCCTCCTGCCTCAACCAACCCAGCAGCATGCCAGGTTGTACCCGCAGTGAGCTGTGCTCTTTCCAGCAAGACAATATCTTTCCATCCCAGCTGGGTGAGGTGATATGCGACGCTGCAGCCAATTACACCCCCGCCGATGATCACGACCTTGGTATGAGTAGGAATATTCTTTACAGTCAGATTTTTCGCCATGTTCTGGAAATAATGTTCCTGTTTCTGATTTTGCTGATACTGGAACCGGATATTCATATTTCAATACACAGGCAGAAGCAAGCCGGTCTGGTGAGCCTTGATGTCGCATTTGAACTGATCTCTGACGACCTGCAGTAGATTTTGGGAATGCACATATTGGTTTTGCTTCCTGGTCCATTTGGAATATCTGAAAACCCGTACATGGATTGAGGTGTGCCTATCGTGCAAGGGAGCTCCGATCGGGGAGACATCAACCACCACCCCAAATGGGCAATCGACTTGATTCACCCGAAAGTAAAACCGAAAAGAGGGAATGCAGATTGGCTTTTTTAACCATGCCAGCATTGCTCACCTCACCAGGAATTTTATCATGGGCGGCTTCTAGAAGATCGAGGGTATAAGTACCACCTTATATCTACAAGCTACTGGAGGACCGCATTGTTTAGTCAATATTAGTTGACAATCCAAATTTAGGTGATTTAAGACCATTAACCAAACAAATACCGGGAGATATCTTGAAATGAATTAAGAATAAATTCGGGGGACCAAAGAGATCACAAGTAAAAATCTTTGCATTTGCTCTTTAACGAATCACATTGTTAATTCCTGGACGATCTGTTCCAGTGACCTCCACAGGTTCATTTGTCTGCCAACAGATTCACAGGTGGATATCTCATTAAGGTTATTCTTCATTGCTAATGCATATATTGGATTCCGATACAGGTCGATAAACCAGCGCGAATCTCGAACGAATAGTTGTTGCTCTAGGATAGCATATATCTTTAGCCCGGTCAGGGAATCGCCATTTTGAGATATTATATAAGCATATGCCCCAAGAGAAAAATGGGTGAAGTAGTGAGTATGAGCCTCGTGGTGGTATCCCAAGGCTTGTTGGACTATCTCCCAGGCTTTTTCCCGGTCACCCAGCATGAAAGCAGCAATACTCAAGCCTGCCAGCGCTCTGCCCTGCCCCCACTTCTCACCAATTTTCATGCCTTTTAGACTTTCCTTAAATAATTCGTAACTCTCGGAAATCTTGTCCTGTACAAGCAGCAGCTCTCCATAGCAGCATAACCGGAAAGCGTACTGGTAGGGGATACCACTTTGGATGTTTACCAATGCTTTTCTGAAACGATCACCTGCAGCAGGATAATTTCCCAGGTGGCAAAGGGTTTCCCCGACCTCAGCTTGGTAGATGCCGGCCGCCTGGCGATCGCCTCGTTCGAGGGCATAGGCCAGTTTTTTTTCTCTAACCTCGAGCAGTTCTTCATATCGTCCATTTGTGGATAGGATTGGATCTGCAATGGCGAGCGCCATTTCTTTACTGAGTGGATCCCCTAACTTTTCAAAGATATCAGAGCCTTCCTGCATCAAGGCGGCCGCTTGAACAGGCTGACCGAAATGATAGGCAACCACCATGCAATACATATATAACAGATAGGCTGTGTTGAAAAAATCACCGGATTTTCGATTGAATTTAATCGCTTCGGATAAGAGCATAATCGTTTTTTCAGAAGTGACTCCACTCGTATCTAAGGCACGCAGCATCAAATATGAGAATCCGGAATAATCTTCCGTCTGGCGATAGATCTCGATCGCCTGATCGAAAAATTTAATGGCGCTTTCCCGGTTCCCAAGGTAAGTCTCGACGATAGCTTTGATGGTGAACAACCGCGCCCGTAACGGAGCAAGATCATTTCTTTTTCCTTCCAAGTCACGAATCATTTCCAGGCTGGAGTCTATGGCTTTTACTGCAGCCTGGTGGTCATCCAGGTTCAAGCAAAAAATGCTTTTCCAGGCCAGTAAATTTGCATGTATTTCCGGTCTGGGATCAGCCTTCGCCTGTTCCAGAGCCGACAAACCAAGCTGGCAAGCCTCTAGTCCTTCTTGATTCCGCAGCGAGCGTAGATAAAAATAGCATAATCCTTCTATGCCACCAGTGATCTGCTGGATCTGCACCTCCTGGGTCACCCACGTCCAGGCTGCCTGGATGTTTTCTATTTCCCGACGCATTGCAGGGAACAATTCAACCTGAGCTGGACTTTTCAAACCATCTCCCCAGGAGTTTAATGCTGCACAATAATAAACCGCATGTCGCTCTCTTGTGTTTTTGAAGTTCTCGCTGGAGGCGCATAATTTCTCGAGAGCATACTGGCGCAGGAGCTCGTGTATCTGGAGGCCACCCGAGTCCTGCTGGCGAATGATGGATAGGTCCATAAATTTCTTCAATTCTGCCAAGGAAACACCAGTAACCTTTTCAGCTGCTTCGCGGGAAAATCCTCCTTGAAACACGGATAACTTGGCAAGAGCAGATTGTTCTTCCTGGTCGAGGCGTTTCCAGGAATAATCCAGTATGGCACGCATACTTCGCTGCCGGATGGGTGTATCCTGCATTTTGGATTTTAGAAAATTGGAGTCGGTTTGGATTTCAGCCAGAATTTCCTCAGGAGAGAGCAGGTTAATCCAAGATGCTGCCATTTCCAGCGCAAGCGGAATCCCTTCGACGATCTGGGTGATGGCGCTAATGTCCCGATAATTCTTCTCATCGATCTGAAAATTGTTCAAGGTACGGCGCGCAGCATGATTGAACAGTTCTACCGCGTGAAAATTTAATGACTCTTCCAATTTCTCTATATCCGATTTGGGGAAATCCAAACCTTGAATTTCAAAGACCCATTCACCTGAGATTTTGAGCCGTTCCCGGGAGGTGACTAGGAATTTGATGCTGGCAGCTGTGGTGTGCAATTTAAGCAGTATAGCAGCTTCAGAGATGAGGGAGTCGAAGTTGTCAAGAATGATTAAAAATCTTTTGTCTTGAAAAAAGGAATTTAATTGAATTTCCAGGGGACCGTCTTGGGGGTGGAAAGTTAGCGCGAGTCTTTCTACGATTTTGGGCAACAGAGCAGAAATGGTTTCGAGTCCTTCAAGGGGGATAAAAAAGACTCCATCAGGAAAATTTTCACCGATCTCCCGTCCAACTTGGTTAGCCAGGCGAGTCTTCCCAATGCCACCCATTCCGGTCAAGGTCAGCAGCCAGCAATCCGGGTTATTTATAAACCCCGAAATCTCCTTAATTTCTGCCTCCCGGCCGATGAAGGGGGTCGTTTGAACTGGCAAGTTTGATTGTAAGGCAACTCTGGCAGGTGTCGAGAGGATCTGATCTAACCAGGATGATTGCTTACCCTCGGCTAATAGAATTGGTTTACCTGCTGGATTCACACCTGATGGAGAAAAGCGATGCTCACGAATCTGGTTGTAGAGGTTGGTGGTTGTCAGCTCTGGAGCCAAGTTGAGTTCTGTTCTTAGAACAACTTGGCATAACTCGAACTGGCGAAGGGCAGCATGCATTTGGCCATTTTGTGCAAATAAAACCATCAATTTCCGATGGGCAGCCTCATCCAGGTTGTCGATTGCCAGCCAACGCTGGGTATATGGGATTGCCTCGCTGATCCTGCCGTGCATTTCAAGGGCATTAACCAGATTTTGGAGGTTGTCTTGAAATGAACGGCGGATAACTTCTGATTGTAAAAACTGCCAATCATCGAATTGAGGACAATCGCTCAGGCTAAACCCGGATAAAAAATCCCCACGGTACATATCGATAGCCGACTCCAATTGAGCGATGCAAAATTCGCAGGGTTCAGTAAAAGGGTGATCGTGATTTTTTACCCCCTGAAGCAATGAGTGGAACTGCTTAAAGTCCGTTTGGAACTCCGCGGAGTTAGAAATACTGACCCATTCCCTCCTGACGTCCAGCCAGCCATCCCCAACGACGTTTTTAATCTCCCAAATGGTGCGCCGGAGATATGAATAGGCTCTGGATTGTTCGTATTCCGGCCAGAACAAGCCTGACAGGAACTCCCGGGATTGTGAGCGACCTTCCATTGCGAGATAAACGAGCAAAGCCACGGCTTTCCGTCGTTTGAAATCTATTTGCTGATTGTTTAAGGAAATTTGTGGTGGACCTAAACAAGAGATGTACAAGCTATCCATATCTTGATTATAGCGTTAAGGAAACTCAAGCGGAAACGATTAGGAAACGCTGGGGAGATAAACTGTAGACACGAGAAGCATATTCGATTTGGAGGTAAAGAATGAATTCTGGGTTTAGTATGCCGCGGGAAGCCCCACTTTATGAAGCTCCGCCTTATGTTTACAAAGCGAACAAATCGATAAACATTCTGTTTAAGACAACCTCAGAAACTCTCCGAGCATTGGTGCCAGCTCCGTTAGTGCCGAACTCTGATTCCTTGCTATTCATTTACATCGGTCAATTCAACGTCTTCGAACCAATAAGATTTTCCTATTTGGAGGCGGGGATTGGCGTGCCGGTCTCGTTCTCGGATACTGCAGGGCAATATGCTGTTTATCTGTATCTCGATAAAACAGGTGCGATTGTGTCCGGCCGGGAAATTTACGGATGGCCGAAGAAGGATGCCGAAATCATTTTTATGGAGCAACACGAGGAAATCTCAGCCCAAGTTAGGCGTGAGGGAGTCGTACTGATCGATGCCAGGCTGCAACGATCAGAGCGGGTTAATCCGATCCCCCCACAAGTGGTTCTGCCCTGGTTCAACCTGAAACTCATTCCATCCGTGAAGAGGAATGCCCCACCTGATGTGATGCAATTGACGTCCACTTTGATCGAAAGTGGGACGCACGAATTGTACACGGGTTCAGTGAAACTGAATCTTGGCTCTTCGGTTTCTGATCCCTTGGCGGGCATCCCAGTTGTCGAGATACTGGAGGGCAGATATAGTATTGATGATTTAACCCTCGGTTATGGGGAGATCATTTATGACTATCTCATTGAAGGTGAAGGGTGATTTCGCAGGTACTCTGGATTACATTCTCGGAAGGGAAAAATCCACCTTCGTTGGTCGAGACGACGATCTCAGCGAATATCTCAATTTGAGAAATGATAAAAAGAAAGGAACCTACGATGAAAGAAAACAGCAATGAGATCGAAATTCGGGCGACCCCAGAAAAAATCTGGGCTGTGCTGACGGATTTGGAAAAATATTCTGAGTGGAACCCACTGCTCTACCGCGCTCAGGGGAGGATTGCTTTGGGAGAAAAGGTGAACATCTCCGCAAAAACCGACTCAAGTGATAGGGATTTTCAGTGCTCGGTTGTAAAGGTCGAGCCTAACAGGGAGTTCAGATGGAAATTTCATGTCATCAATCCGATCTTGTTCCGCGGCGAGCATGTTTTTATGATCGAACCAATCGATGATCACCGCGTTCGGTTCATCGATCGGGAAGCCTTCAGTGGATTGCTGGTTCCGCTGCAGGCGAAGGATTTAGAAACCAATGCTAAAGCCGGCATGGTCGCGATGGGTGAAGCACTCAAGAAAAGGGTAGAGATTTAAAATGGAACAAGCTCAATTTTTAGGTGATCAAGGAGCTTACCTTGAGGTTAACAACTTGCGGATTTATTACGAGATCCATGGTGAAGGGATTCCCGTCATCCTGCTCCACGGCGGATTGGAAATCTGCCAGATGTGGGCACCGCTGATTCCCTCACTGTCAAAGAACTACCAGGTTTTCACCCCAGACGCTCGCGGTCATGGGCGGACGGATAACCTTTCAGGACAATTTAGTTATCCTTTGTTAGCGGAAGATATCGCCCTGTTCATTGGTGCCTTGGGGCTGCGTGATCCTCTGGTAATAGGATACAGCGATGGTGGGCAAACTGCTTTACATATGGCGATGATATACCCGGACCTGGTTCGAGGATATATGATCGGGGGAATCTTTAATTCCATGACGGATGAATGGCGCCAGATGATGCAAGGCCCACTGGGCTTCGAAGGTCCCGGGATCGTGAATTTTGAGCGGGTGATTGCGACAAATGGTGAATTCGTCCATTCCCTTGAGGAGAAGCACGCTGTCTACCATGAACCAGATTACTGGAAGAGCTTGCTAACCCAGGTGTCTCAAGCCTGGTGGGACCCACCGATATATACCCAGGCTGATTTTGTTAAAATCAAGGAACCGGTACTATTCTGGTGCGGGGACCGGGATGTTTTTTGTCCCCCGGAGCAATCCCTGGAGATGTACCGCCTGGTGGAAAAGGCGGAGTTAGCTGTGATTCCAAATGCGGATCATTTCACCATGGCAGGGCAGTTTGATATTGCTGTGATGATTTTACTGAACTTTATGCAGAGGGTGACCGGATCTAATTAACCACAAGATACCCCCAGGCACCAGGTGATGCTCTCGATGACTCCCTGGACCAGTTTTTGGTCGATGGAGTCATACAAAAAGCGGTTCTACTTCCATCTGAGCGATGGTATCTTCAAAATCTGCCTGGGAAGCTGTTTCATCGAAGCGCTGCGCGGCAACAAGTACCTTGGGCAGCAGGTCGATGTCCCCAACTGTATTCAAGAAGATGCCAGGGCGGCTGAGCACCCAATGCACGATGGCATCTATGTGTGCCTGGTTTTCATACGGTTGGTACCAGGTGGCACGATTTTTTTGTTTATTTTTCCAGGGACCTCGGGAGATGGACTTAATCGTCTGGACAGCAACATTCCGCTCCTGGCAGATAGACATCAAGGTCTCGAAGCCTTCCGCGTAAGCTGGATTTCTCATGAGCACCGGACTGTAGGGTAACAAAACCGAATCAAAATCATAGCGCTCGAGGCTGAGTTTGTGGAAGCTCGTCACCCGCAGCTCATGGCCTGTAACTCCCAGGAAGCGTGCCAACCCACGTTCTTTTGCCTCAATAAAAGCCTCGAGGGCACCTCCAGGACCCATCGCTGTTTGCCAGTCCTGCTCTTGGACCAGGAAATGCATTTGCCAGAGATCAACGTGCTCCACCTGCAAGCGTTCGAGGGATCTTTGGAGCTCTTCTATCGCTCCTGCATGGGTCCGTTTTTCAGTCTTGGTTGCCAGGAAAAAATCCTGCCGGTGCTTTTCCATCCAGGGACCAATGCGCAACTCTGCGTCCCCATAGGAAGCAGCGGTATCGATATGGTTAATGCCAAACTTGAGGAGCATGTCCAGGGTCTGATCCGCTTCTTCCTGGGTCACCCGGGAAAGCGCCGCAGCGCCAAAGATGGTACGTGTGCTCAGGTGTCCTGTTCGACCAAAAGTTAGTTTTGGGAGCATTTTAAATTCCTTTCAGTCCAGGGTTTGGATTTGCTGCTGCACTGATATTAGACCGCTCGATTTGGGAAGAGTCCACGATATTATTGAATCTTTTTGGTGCTTCCCATACTAGTATATATCCGTAAACAAAGATTGGGAAGAATCCTTACCCGCTGAGATCCAATTGTCTTTCATTATAGACTCTATCCGTCAACAAAGATTTTCACCGTCTATTGAAAGAAGGTATGACCGATGGATAGAACAGATCTTCAGCATTAAGCGGATGAGTTCTCGATTATCAGCCTGACTGAAAAGATGGTGGAGGGATTGATGATTGAATTTGAAAATCTAGGGATGGATCTGTTTCTTTATCAAGAAAGGCTGTTATTTCATGATTTGATATATTAAGGGTGCTGTGCCTGCCATCATGTTGTATCGTCTTTTAAGAGCCCCCTGCCAAAGATAAGAAACAGGATCGTCGCCAGCAGTAATACCAGGAATGAGCCAAACTGAATATCCAGCACTTTATCTGGTAGGCTCTCTCCCACCAGATAGATCCCGGTTAAGAGGTAAAAGGCTGTATCATACAAGGCGTAAAGCCCAATGGGTACAAAAAGATTGTTAAACACTCTCCTGCTGACATAAAGAAGTGTGCCACCCGTTATTACAACAAGAAGTACCGTGAGATTGGCACCACCAAATACATTTACCAAGTGTAGTAACGAAAAAACCACAACGGTAACCAACCAAGCTTTCCATTCTATAAACCCACTATTTCGCAGCCCAACCAGCAGTATGCCTCTGGTAACAATTTCTTCATTCACACCGATCGCCAGGGATGCAACCATGACGAGCAGAATTTCACCAAAAGAATATGAAGAATAATCAACATTGTACAGGGCAAATAATGTAACACCTAACTAGGTTAATGGGAACAGGTAATACAACTTCGATAAATCAAAAGACTTTCTCTCGAAGAATATATCTTTCCTACTATCCCTGAACACAAAGAAACTAATAAACATAAGGACGATCATCACAATGATCGTCCCATACATACTGCTGCCTATAATCCCATCGATGATCGTTTAAGTTTGAGATGTCTTCACACTCCCCAGAAAGATAGCCGAGAAAAAGCCGGCAATGATCGAAACTACGATGTATACCAATACAACGAGAAATGCTGATTTAGCGGTTAACTTTGATTTCATATCTTCAATGATTATAAATATATATGGCAAACACCCGAAAAATTTGCGCCATGATAACAAGGAAGACCAAATTCGATCAGGTTACTAGACCAGGTGAGGGCCAGTACTATATACCTTCCCTGGTCGCAGGAGGAGATCTTACAAAAAAAGATGTATTCGAAGATACTGCGTGGATCCTCCTCCTCCAGACTGAATTGATCGAGTCGATCAATGCTAACAGACCAGCGAATTCCTCTTGCCATCTGAAAATGAAGTCGGGCGGTCTTGATCTGCAAGAAATTAATTCGAGATTTTCTTTTGTGTCTGCAGAAGGGAATTGAGTAAGTGATGCGGCATTTGATTAAGCAGCAATGATCATCACCGAGAGCATTGACTCACTCAAAGTGTTGGAGGTATTCATAGGGGATGTGATGCACGATGGCAACCTGAAGGTTAATCAGCATGATTTGCGCGATAGGAGGCGATCATCCCGGTTTGGATTCTCCTCATCATCCACTTCCTTGAATCTCTTGCATAATAAACTGCTGGCATGCATAAATATTGAGAAGCGCCTGCAATGGAGTTTCCCGGTTAAACTACGGCAATTATTCGTGCTGGTGACATTTCCCGGATGAATACCGCTCGTCACCGGAACAGGGATTATTAAGGGTAATGAGCTATAAGGTGGGTCAATTGCAGGTAGCCCCTTTGCCAACAACATCTATATATTCCAAATGACCAGGCCTACCAATTTAAACCACCAATAAATGGGGATTCCTGGTTTTTTTGGAACTATAGGAGCTGCTTCCATTCCTTGTTGGTCTGCAAATACCGTGCATGGGTGGTCACCGCCTAGCTACGCTGCCTGGGTTTGTGGGGAGGTCTCAACCTGCATTTTCCCATTACCAAGAGGATTGCTGACCAGAAACTGCTCGACCAACAGTAAATTATCACCCGCGCGGCGGATGGTCCGCACTAACGCCTCCATCGTCGATACTTCTTCTAACTGCTCGGTCTCAAACCAGCGCAAAAAATCCTGTGTGATGTGATCATTGGATTTGACTGCAAGATCCATCAACGTGTTGATCTGGTGGGTGTTCTCAATTTCCCAATCCAGGGCTAATTGAGCGGCTTCCATGGCAGAATTAACTATATCCATGGGCTGGTCAATTGCCGGGATTTGAATACGGGCTCCCGCATCTACCAGGTAATGAACAAATTTCATTGCATGTAGATCTTCATCCTGAGACTGGTTGTAAAAGAAAGTAGCCAGCTGGGGCAAATCCTCAGTGTCAAAATATGCAGCTGTATTGACGTATCTCAGTTTGGCGTGGAATTCCCGGCCAATTTGTTCATTGATCGCTTTCGCAAGTTCTTGATTGATTAACATTATTTTTTCTCCTTCAAGGGTGACAGCACCAGAGTAACAATTCCATTCATAATACCCCGGATGTATTCAGGGGCTGTTCCTCGTGATATATGGGTTTCCAGTTTTGTTTATTAAGTCAGCGCCAATTTGGATCTAGAACCATCTCTTAATGGGAATTGATGGCAGTGCCTCGATACTCGAGTTGTCTCCTTTCAATTGAACGGTATTATTGGAAATATGATCCACCATTGCTATAGGAATGGTCACTTCTTTTTTGCCCCAGAGGTGACTCTCCCGAAGTATTAGATGGGTTACTTGTCCATCGGCAGGGTCGATCAAGAACTCATCAACTGACCCTACCCGACCATCCGTTGACTTGACCTGTGCCCCTCGATGAATTGCTAATTCTCCTGGCGGGATATGTTCACTTTGAACATCCCGGTAGCCAACCTCTTCTGGGCGAACATATGGCCACACCAGGTATTCAGTGGGCAGATAATCAAAATAAGGCGTATCAGACCGGATAAAGTGATGCTCGATAAATTCATCCATTTTTGCGAAAACCTTCTCAGTACAGTTCAATTGGATAGAATCCGATGTCGATGCCCCGATAAGCTTAACCGGCACTATACGTTCCACATGCGGGAATTGTGTTTCTTTGACAACAATATGAGTGATTTTCTCCTTCGTTGGATCGATGATGACCGCGATAGATTCACCACAAGTGGCTCCATTACAAGAAACAGTTGCGCGAATTGGTATATCCATGGTAATCTCCTTTCCGGGGTATTTAGCTGCAGACATCCTGTTCAATTTCTGCCTGACTTCATACCCTCTTTCTATTGTTATATTACGCCTATTGTTTATGTTTTGTCTTTAACCGGACTATAGAAAAACCTTAAACCCACCTTATTCAATCGATCCTCTTTCCTCAATAAAGTTTAATGGTCTTGAGATCGAGACCAGCATCAAGATATTGCTGCCGGAACGAAAGCAACCTCAAGGCACAACACAAGAATAGGCATCGATCTCAATCGCCTTATGTCTTTTTTAATAAGTGATTTAATTGGGGGGTATTCAATGGATTACCTGTCTACCAGATGTTTATCCAGGCTAGCACACCGCAGCATTCTGAGCTTGATACATTCGAAATGTACTATCGCCGGCTTGCCCATTTTTCCACCCCCGACTCGATTGGTAGCCAGTTAAGAATTTATCTTCTGAACAAGCGGAAGGGTGAGAGGTGACTGCGTCCGCGATATCTGCCGTAGTACTCGGTGGTAAGGAAGGTGACCAGTTTTTTGGTTTGTGTTGATTTATATCGGGGCTGAGTTATTGGGATTTGATAAGGTGGTCTAAACCGGTAAAAGCGGTTAATTTGTAAGGTTTTGGGGCCCCGCTGCCAATATCTTCTACCAAATCCCGAGCAGTATGGTTCTTACCGGGTGTTTCCTTGTTCAGTGTTTTCGACCTATCCATCCGAGCTGCTTGTGTTCCATAAACCGGTAAGCTGCCAGCTTGGCACGATCATTAATCAGAAACCAGGTGAGAGCATAAATCCAGACCAGTAATGCCCAACCCCACCCGATTGGGGTCATAAATAACCCGTAAACAGTGATCAATGTCGCTACGAGTTGCGTCCCAGCGACAGCACCTACTAAAATCGGGGCTGGTTTACGGGACCAAAAGGGACCCCGGGTTCGAGTTATGAAGATCGTTAAATGACCTGCTACGGAGAGCTTCAGGTACATGAGTGATTGGATCATATCCGAGTTGAGATGAAAAACACGCTCTCCCAGGTATAGTAATCCAAATGAAGCAACAACACCCAAGACGCCTAAAACTGTTGCAATACCTAAAACCTTGGACATGTCCCAGCGCTCGGGTTGCTTAGAATATCGTACGCGATCGTATGCAATGGATAGAATCGCGCCATCATTAAGAAGAGCCAGCAATACGATCATTACCGGAGTTACCGGGTAGAAGTTAAAGAACAGGATGGAGAGGGTCATGAAGAACAAAACCCGTATAGTCTCCGCAATTCGGTAAATCGCGTAGCTATTCATACGCTTGAAGATCTTACGGCTTTCCTTGATGGCATCAATGATCACAGAAAGTCCTGGAGTCAGCAGGACAATATCAGCTGCGTCACGTGCAGCATCAGTGGCACCAGAAACAGCAATGCCAGCATCGGCCTTCTTCAATGCTGGTGCATCATTAACCCCATCACCGGTCATCCCGACGATGTGATCCTCTTGTTGGAGGACCTCCACAATATGATATTTGTGTTCTGGGAAAACCTGCGCAAAGCCATCTGCACTTTCGATCGAACCAGCAAGTTGATCGAATCCTTGCTGATTGGTTTGTGCAAACATACTGGCATCCAGGATATTGGTTCCCAGGCCCAGCTGGCGGGCAATCTCCTTCCCAATTGCGATTTGATCTCCAGTGACCATCTTCACCCGGACACCCATCTCCTGAGCAGTTTCTATGGTCGTCCTGGAATCATCACGTGGAGGGTCATACAGAGGCAAAATCCCCAAAAATTGCCATTGCCCCTTATCGTCGGTTCGGGCAACACCAAGAGAACGAAAACCCCGGGCGGCGAAATCATTTACGGCTATTTCCGCTTCAGGTCTTATCTGCTCTGCATTCGATATGAGAGCGAGGATCACCTGCAATGCACCTTTTGTGGTTTTATATTGGTGACCATCGGGGCCAGTAACTGCAGCTTCGGTGCGTTTTCTCACTGGATCGAAAGGTTGAAAATGGTTTATCTGGTAATCATTTAGCGAGTAGTCATTCTTTACCCCCCCAATTACTGCCAGGTCGATTGGATCTTGATCTTCTGCTCGAGATGCCAGGGCTGCGCACAGGATAACTTCACCGGCGCTGACAGATCCTGTAGTAAATGGATCGCCAAGGGCTAATTTATTTTGGGTTAAGGTGCCGGTTTTATCTGAACATAAGACGTCGATTCCGGCTAATTCCTCGATACTCGCCAATCTGCTGACAATTGCCTGCTTCTCAGCCAAAAAACGGGCACCGACTGCCATGGTGACTGATAAGACTGTTGGCATAGCAACCGGGATGGCAGCAACGGTTAAAATCAACGCGAATTCCAATGTCGTGAGGATGTTATCACCCCGGAACAGGGAAACACCAAGGATGAGTATCATCAGCGCCAGGGCGAGTAAGATAAGGTAATCGCCTATCCTCAAAACCGCTCTCTGAAAGTGACTGACTTCGCTGGAAGTTTCTACCAGGTGAGCGGTCCTTCCAAAATAGGTGTCCTGCCCTGTCGCATAAACCAATGCATCCATTTCCCCTTGTTTGAGGATCGAGCCTCCATAGACAGCGTCACCTGTCTTGTGGAGAACTGGCAACGATTCACCAGTTAAGGCGGATTGATCTACCTTTACCGGATCACCTTTGAGCAACCGTGCATCCGCCGGGATAATATCCCCTAGGCGTAAACGAATTAAATCGCCGGGAACCAGCTGCTTTGCCTGGATGATTATCCATTTGCCATCACGTTTGACCCGGGCCTGCAAGGCAAGTTTAGCCTTTAACGCTGCAATGGTGTTCCCAGCCTGGTATTCCTCCCAAAAGCCTACCCCGGCATTTACCAGCAGAAGAGTCGTGATAATACCAAAGTCAGCCCAGTGTTTAACCACTAAAGATAAAATGGCTGCAACCTCGATCATCCAGGGGATGGGTCCCCAAAAGTAGGAAAGTATTTTTGTGAAAGTGTTTTTTTTACTTTCCTCCAACTCGTTGTACCCATATTGAGCCAATAATTTCTCCGCCTTAACCTGGCTGAGACCATTGGGTGAATAACCGAGCTGTGCCTCCAGTTCGAGGAGGGGCATTATTTGTGCGGGTGGGGAGTCATCCTGGTGATGCTTTCCCCTATTTTTTTGGGGGGGCTTTGTTCTCATTTTCATGTTTTTCTCATGGAGATTCAAAAAAAAACCGATTAGGAGGAAAAACCTGCCAAAATCTATGATGATGGGGATTCATTCTCTTGACCGATGAGGTAATAAGGAGTTGACCAGCTCCTACCATCCTGGGCAATCAATACCTGGGCTGCTTCTGGTCCCCAGGTGCCTGCTAAATAATTTGGGAAATCTTCAGGCAGCACGGCTTTCCACCCAGCAAGAATAGGTGTCACCACAGACCAGGCGGCTTCAACTTGATCTGCGCGCATAAAAAGCGTTGCATCTCCCAACATCGTGTCTAATAAAAGGGTTTCATAGGCCTCAGGAGGTGTCGTTTGAAAGGCATCCTGGTAAGTGAAGCGCATATCGACTGGACCCAAGCGTACTTTAGGCCCTGGTCTCTTTGCCTGAAACTTAAGGAGAATACCCTCATCCGGATGGATATGGATCACAAGGCGATTGGGTTGCCAATCGCCAATTGCCGTTGAAGGGAAGGATTGATGAGGTACCGGGCGAAATTGTATAGAAACCTCCGATACCCTGGCAGGCATTCTCTTTCCTGTGCGTAAGTAGAAAGGTACATCCTGCCAGCGCCAGTTATCTACAAAAAGCTTTAACGCAGCGAAAGTTTCTGTTGCGGACCTTTCCCCTACCCCGGCCTCACCTTGATATTCGAACACGTGATCACCCTGAATCCAGCCCTCATCGTATTGCCCACGTACTGCGAATTGATGCACGTCTTCCTGTGGAATCCGGCGAATAGCGTGCAATACGTCTACCTTTCGATTACGTATTTCCTCGTCTTTAAAAGAAACAGGAGGTTCCATGGCAATCAAGCATAAGACCTGTAATAAATGATTTTGAACCATATCGCGCAATGCCCCCGAGTGATCATAATAATCACCGCGATGTTCTACTCCTACTCGTTCAGCCATGGTGATTTGAACATGATCAATATAGCGGCGATCCCAAATTGGCTCAAAAAGGGCGTTTGCAAAGCGGAAGGCAAGAATATTTTGCACAGTCTCCTTTCCAAGGTAATGATCTATACGATAAATCTGGGATTCTTCGAAGACCGCCATTAGCATCTTGTTCAATTCCATTGCTGAATCTAAATCCCGGCCAAATGGTTTTTCTAGGACGATGCGGGTTTTCTTTCTATCGCGTGCTAAATTTGCACTGCCCAATTGTTGGACAATGTTTTCAACCATTGCTGGTGGTGTAGCCTGATAGAAAATGTAATTTGCCTGGCAATCCCAATCTTTCTTCTTTTTTTCCAGTAATTCTGCCAGTCTGGCATAGGCGGCTGGATCAGTGAAATCTGCAGAGATATATGTCAGGTAGGAGGCAAATTTACTCCACTCTTGATCGTTCGATTTCCCGCGACGAGAGAATTGGTCGATGCCCTGTCGTAAATGCTTGCGATATTCTTCATCATCCATTTCTTTCAGATCGATCCCGAAAATTGCAAAGCAGTCTGGCAACCAATTATCGAGAAATAAATTAAACAGCGCCGGGATCAGCTTTCGCCAGGTCAGGTCACCACCTGCCCCAAAAATAACCAGGAAGGTAGGTTCGGGTCGTTCGATGTTACTCATCATTACTCCTCCAACACTTTCCACTGGGTATGGAATGAACCGCTTTTATCTTTTCGTTCGTATGTGTGGGCTCCGAAGAAATCGCGTTGAGCCTGGATTAAATTCGCTGGCAACCAGGCGCTCCGAAATCCCTGCAGATAAGCTAAAGAAACGCTTAGACCAGGAATTGGAATGTTCATCTCTACAGCTGAAGCAACGATCGTTTTAAGATCGTCAAAGCCTGCAAGCACCTGCCCGCCGAGATCGGGATCCAGCAATAGATTAGAGAGATCAGGTTTTTTCTTGAAAGCGGAAAGTATTTTTTCCAACAACGCTGAACGGATGATGCACCCGCCTCGCCAGATGCGGGCCACCTGGTCTAAATTAAGATGATATTCATAGAACCGCGAGGCAACATAAAGCTGGCTGAAACCCTGGATATAGGTGAGAATGATCGCTGTGTAAAGTGCGCCTCGTAAGCGTTCTATCATCCATGATTGATCGCTCGTCGTGCGAGCGATAGGATCTCCCATTTGGTGGTTTACCTGCAGGCGTTCAGATTTCATCGCAGATAGGTTGCGCATCGCGACTGCGATATCGATGGTTGGCACTGGCACTTGCAAGTCCATCGCATCCTGAGAGGTCCACATACCAGTTCCCTTTTGCTTGGCTTCATCAAGGATCATGTTAATCAACAGTTCACCAGTTAATTCATCGACTTCTTCGAATATTGCCGCTGTTATTTCCATCAAATAAGCCTTCATTTCAGCTTGATTCCAGGTGGAGAATAATTCTTGAATTTCATTATCCAGTAAACCAAATCCACGTTTCATCAGGTCGTAGGTTTCAGCAATTAATTGCATGATGCCATATTCAATCCCATTGTGGATCATCTTCACGTAGTGTCCGGCGGATCCGGATCCCAGATAAGTGACACACGGCTCATCGCCCACCTTTGCTGCTACAGCTTCCAAAATATGCTCAATGCGCTGGTAGGCTTCTGGCGAACCACCAGGCATCATACTAGGCCCAAAACGCGCGCCTTTTTCTCCACCCGAAATGCCGACACCCAGGTATAGGATTCCTTTTTCCGCGACCGCTTTCACCCTGCGGTTTGTATCCTTGAAATGCGAATTTCCGCCATCAATGATCAGGTCCCCGTGATCTAAATACGGTAGCAGGCTTTGGATCACACTGTCAACCGGTGCTCCAGCTGGAACAAGCATCATGATATTCCTTGGTTCCTCCAGCAAAGAAACAAATTTATCCAGATCATCCACCCCGCACACCTGCTTTCCTTGGCCTTCATCATTCAAGCGTGCCACCATCCCACGATTCTTGTCAAATCCGACCACAGAAAACCCGTGATCAGCCATATTTAACACCAGGTTGCGACCCATGACTCCAAGTCCGATCATACCGATTTGATAGCTGTCTATTTCCACAATAGCCTCCTCATGTTAAGGGAATTTGTGTTTAGATTTTACAAAGGTAAACCCAAATTTTCCAGTTCTTTGCGCGTTCCAGATAAACTGGTATGTACAATACCATGGATACCTAAATCTGAAGCCACATCAACGAACATTGGGCGATCCTCTATATAGACTGCGTGATCAGCGCTAACCTGGGCGATATCCAAGGCAATACGGTAGATGTCAGCATCAGGCTTGCGAAAATGCACAAAACAAGATGAGATGAAAAAATCAATTAACCGATCCAGGTTAAATGAGCGGATACGATAATCTGTCAATTCTCTGCCCTCATTACTGATCGCAGCGATTTTCAATTTATATGCAGACTTCAGTTGTGAGAGCATATCGATCATATCAGGATAAGCTATGGATTGGCTGAACATGAAATCCTGAAATTCACCCAATGAGAATGAGCGGGGTTGGTAGAAGACAATACGCTGCAGATATTCTTTCAAACTGAGTTTTCCCTCTTCGTAGGTATCAAATGTAAGATGGTGTCGCTCATTCAATTCAGAATAATCAAGACCAAATTTTTCTGCAGCCTTGAAACGCGTTGCGTGATCCCATCCATTGCTGAGCAACACGCCCCCAATATCAAGGAAAATCACTTTAAATTCATTGGGATTAACAGTCATCTAAATCACCTCGTTAACAATAATACTCTTTTATAGGTTCGCTTTGATTATGATTTATCGTCACACCATAAATGGATACATAACAAAGATGAACGCCAGCAAGCAGTTCCGAGCGATTTCCAAAATCCCAAGAATGGTACGCGCCATTTAATAACGCAAGCAGGAGTGAATTACTAAACTTCCAAAATATGCTCAGAATACCCCTGCTGGGTGCCTGTCTGGTTCCCGCAGTGATCAAATTAATGTTCATCTCGTCCGGTACATCCTCAAATGTAAATTTCACGCTCGCTTTTCGGGGAACTCCATATGCGCTTCCCGAAGTTCAATACAAATAACTGCAGGATTTGCGCTCCACTACTCACCTGGTAAATGTAGAAATCCAATAACGATCAAGACATCATCGAATAGGTTTGCTGGATCAGCTGGTCAGGGTTAGAAGGCAAAATTTCAAGATCAGATGGTCTATAGTGTGGTTTAACCATGGGCAATGAGCTGTACCCGGATTGCCCAGGCTCGAAATCAAGGAGACACCTTCCAGCGGCGGCTACCCGAATGATCACCTGGCGAAGAGACAAATCCAGCTGGGAAGGGACGATGACGGTTAAAGCAGCTGGATAACGATACTTTCGAGCGGTGCCATGAAGGGTAGAATTGATCATGCTTGGGCTGCAAAAGATTCTGCTTTGAGTACTTGGTTCAGAACCCAAAGTCCCCATTCAACCTCCTTGCCAAGATGTATTCGCATTACACACCTGCCGTGCCTCCGCAGGGCTTGAAAATCACCCAAGGCCTGTGCTTCCAGGAATTTACCAAATGTAAATGGCTGTCCGGGTATGTTCAGGTCATGTTGTTGGTCAGCTGTCAATTGCAGGAAGAGGCCATTGTTAGGGCCACCTTTATGGTATTGACCGGTGGAATGCAGGAACCTGGGTCCAAAACCCACTGTTGTCGCTAAATGGGTTAGCTCGCGAAAGTGCAGGCGCAATTCCTGCAAATACTCTTGAGTCTCCTGGTTCTCAGTGATGTATGCCATTAGGGAAATAAAATCTCCAGTAATTCCTTGTGCAAGAAACTCTTCCAGCGCCTCGCCGAGATCATCCACAGAACCCTTAGAATAGACTTCAATTGATCCATCAACCAGAGTTGGTGTTTCATAAGGCGGCTCTTGACCCTGCCTGATCATTTCTAATATTTGATTGGTATTTGTTTTACTTTCCTGGACATTTGGTTGATCAAAGGCATTTATTCTTAGGATCGATCCTGCTGTTGCCACAGCAATCTCCCACCGGAAAAATTCCTGGCCTAAATCCATGGCATCATCCAGGAGAATAGTGATAACCGGGAAACCACTGTTGAGTAAATATTGCACATTTCTTTCACTACTGTCCGCTTGATTGCGCCAGCGTAGTACTACGAACAAACGGTCATTTCCGTAGAATTCTGGCTGTGCAATTGACTCTGCTACTACTGGCAAGAGTCCTCTACCCTCTTTACCAGTACTCTCTGCTATCAATTGTTCCACCCACAACCCGAACTTGGCGAGAGAACGTGGGGCCAGGATGGTCACTTTGTCACGCCCTTGCAAAGCTAATTCACCTAATGCGGCACCCAGCATTACCCCGGGATTCTCGTCCGATGGAACGCAGGATGCACAGGCATTTTCCATCCGTAATGCGCGCTCAAGCAAGGTTGAAATATCAATTCCCATTAACAATGCTGGTACAAGTCCGAAATAGGATAAAGCCGAGTAGCGTCCGCCGATATCCTGAAAATTTAAAAAAGTCCGCCGGAAATTCTTTTCAGTTGCAAAATCGACCAGCGGTGAGCCTGGATCTGTGATCGCAATAAAATGATCGCCAACTTTGTTTCCAAATTGGCCTGTGAGTCGGGAGTAAAAATAATTTGCCAGGGCGAGTGTTTCAGCAGTGGTCCCTGATTTACTGGCAACGATGAACAGGGTTTCGGAAAAAGTCAGAATTTGTTCCAGCTTCAGGATTGATTCAGGCACGGAGGTATCCAGTACGTCGAATGCCAAACCCTCCCGCGATGATTTTACGATGTCTGCCAGAACCATTGGCGCAAGACTGCTCCCGCCCATCCCCAGGAGTACCACGTGCTTGTAGCCTGCGGATTCAACTTCATCTTTGAATTCAAATAGATCTGGGAGATTATCCTCCATTTCTTCTGCCACATGCAACCAGCCGAGCGAATTCTGGATTACCTGCTCTGCTTTTGGATCATCCTTCCACAGGCTTGTATCTTTGGTCCATAACCGGTCGACAAAATTTGAACGCTCTAAATTTTTAAGCCGCTTAGTATAAACCGGGCGGTATTTCCCCAGGTCGAATACCTGGTAATCCACTGGTATCCCCAGACTCGATTTACGTTTCTCCAAGAGGATCTTCATCAGGTTGTCGTAAGACCGGATAAATTTATCCACTCCTTCGTCTTCCAATTGTTGGGCAACCTGATCTATGTCAATGTCCAGTTGGGAGAGTGCTTCCAGAGTCTCTTGTGCTGCCTCAATGTTATTTTCCAAACGTGCTTGTGGATCACCATGTTCCCGGTAGGCATTTAATGTTCTCATGGGGATCGTATTGACAGTGTCCTTTCCGATCAGAGAATCAACGTACATAACATCACTATACTCTGGATTCTTGGTACTTGTACTGGCCCAAAGCAATCGTTGTGGGTGAGCACCTTCGTCCGCTAATTCCAAATAGCGCTGTGCTGAAAACATCTCTTTGTATACCTGGTATGCTATCCTGGCGCTGGAAATCGCAACCTGACCCTGGGACTTTGCTGCCAGCAAGGCATCATCACCTCCGTGCTTGATTTTGTTGATAAGAAGGGGATCAACCAGCACATCAATCCGGCTTAGAAAAAAACTGGCTACCGAGCTGATGTGAGATATTGGTTTTCCATTTACCAGGCGAGCATATAGACCTTTCAAGTAAGCATTGACCACTTCATGGTAACGCTGTAAGCCAAATAATAAAGTGACATTCACATTGATCCCATCTTCGATCAGCTGCTCGATGGCAGGAAGTCCTTCCACTGTTGCAGGAACTTTGATCATTACATTGGGATAATCTAATTCCTGCCAAAATCGGTGAGCCTCCGCGATCGTTCCCTCTGTATCGTGTGCCAGGTGCGGGGAGACTTCCAGGCTTACAAAACCATGTTTACCCTGCGTTTCTTCGAAAATTGGATAGAATACTTCGGCTGCGCTGCGAACATCTTCCACCGCAAGGGTTTCGTATATCCGGGGAGGCTGATATCCTTCCAATGCTAAGGTGCGGATTTCTTCATCGTAATCATGGCTTCCTGCAATTGCCTTCTCCAGGATTGAGGGGTTTACTGTCACCCCACGCAGACCATCTTCAATGATCAAGCGTTTTAACTCACCTGACTCCAGCATGCCCCTCCGAATATAATCCAGCCAGATGCTCTGTCCAAACTCCTGAATTTTTTTTACTGAATTGGCTGCCATTATTTTTGAACCTCCAAGATATGCATAATTTCATAAGAAACTTGCGGATTAACCTTAGACACCACAACAATTGTGATCTCTATTTGTATTATGGGTAAAAACAGGGAAAATGTCTTTACCTGTGCTTAAAATAATGCTTATAGACTTCTTAAGCTATCAGGTGAACCGGATTTGGAATGATAAAAGACTTCACAAATTATGAATTACCCCGGATTATGTAAAAATGCTAAATTGACAGCAATGTAAATACGAAGCATTGTAATTTCCCCATTACACTTTCGGTTATGCCTGGCTAAGATACATATTTCCTGTTATCCCTGTTTGCAACAACCGAGGCTCGAGATAATGACTTAGAAATATTGATTCTCGACTCCTGAAGGAATAGAAGAAGCGTAGTAGATCTGTTCAAGATGATCCATGATCTCAGCCTTGCGTTCGATAATATAACTGTCCAGGTAGTGAGATTGCTCTAATTTGGGATAAAGACGGATGCCTAATCGCAACATTGAACTTGTCACGAATTGTTGATAATGGATTGCTCCACCTAGTTTTTCCCATTTATAAGCCCTGCTTATTTGGAAATCAATATCTACACAGGAATTGGTTTCGAACCTCAATTCGCGACTTTCCGGCTTTCCTACCAATAACCCGGCACCATTGTTCGATAGATCAGACAAGGATGCTCGGATATCTTTGCCCTGATAACGCATGCAGACGTAGATTGGATTACTTGGTTGGACCCTCTCATGAAGGCGATCCGTCCAAGGCTTCTTCATGTAGGAGAATCCAGATAAAGAGAACATACCCTTGCTGAGAGAGAGATCTATGACACGAGCCTTAACTGGTCTAGAGAATAATTGACAGTGCAGTTGGACACGTCCTTCTAGGGCTGCGCAAATAGGAGGTACATCTATCTCGAATACTACCCGCTGGTTGTCAACGAATAGAGTATTAATTTTATGTTGAAGGATGATCCCCTGGTGAGCTTTGGTAATCACAAGGGGAGTTTTCTGACGAATAAGTGAATCGAAAAGGCTGAGAAATTCATCTTCAACCAACGGTTTGTTGATATGATTATGCTCATTTTCAACAGCTGCCTCTATATCCGCATTCACAGACTTATCTAAAACACCCTCCATTTCACTGGGTAAGCTATCTGGCTCTTCAAATATCGCGGATGGACCAAACGGATCCTTCATTGTGAATTTTGCCAGTCCCATAATAAACACCTTTCTCAATCCTTAGTATCTATTATCCCGAATGCCTAAACCACCAGCCAAGGGATAAAGCCACTCCAGTTACCGTAAAAACTGCCAGAGTGATCAGGAAGAATTGTTTTGGCGGTATACCGGGATTTACCAGCTGGGTCCGGTTAACATGGTTTATCTGCAGGACGTAAGCCTCGATATCAGAGATTTCCTGCTGGGTTAAAGTGTTCGTTTCGCCAAAGGCAGGCATCGCTAATTTGGGATTTGGACCGGATGGTATTGAACCGTGCTGGATAATTCGATCAATATTTTCTGCAAAGATTTGCGGGTTCTGATCGACAAACTCGCTGTCAATTGGATTCAAACTGGGAACCTCACCATCATCCGAACCCGGATTGGAAACACCGCCTATTCCTTGGTTACCATGACAGCTTGTACATTCATTGGAAAATAGCACTGAGCCATGTTGAGCGCTACCCATCACATCAGCTGCCAGTCCGGGTGGCCCCTCTTGATTTGTGGTCGCGGAACCCGTATTTGTGCCTCCATTATCTGTTTGTGATGTTGGGATGATCGTAGGTTCAGGAGAAATTTGCGGGGTGGCGACCGGTGTTGTATTCATTGCCGCTTGTGCCTGGGGAGAAGGGATCGGTGTCGATATAGAGAGGTTATCCCCAGAGCCCAGGCTCAGTAAATAATCGACCAATTGGGTTAACTGCTGATCGTTCAATGAAGAGAAAGCCGGCATAATGGTGTTCGGGTTATGGGAATTCGGATTCTTTATTTGGTTCATTAACCAATCACGTGTTCGTCCACTGATTCCCTCATTTGAGAGGTCTGGGCCAGCAGATCCCCCCGACCCCATTACACTGTGACACCCGGAACAGCCAAGCGAGTGGAATAAATTTTGGCCTTCACGAGCGCTGGAAGATAATTTACCTGATGATACCGGGGTAGAAACTGCAGCTTTGGATGCCTGAGCATTCTGAGGATTGCTCAGAAAACCGGCAACTGTCAACCCGACCAATGCCACTGTTGCGACGAATCCAATCGCCATAGCATAAGGCCGGCGGGCTGGATTTCGTTCTGGTTTTCGGTCCAAAAACGGCAGCAGTACCAAGAGGAGAATGGCAAGCGCCGGGAATCCCACCGTGCCTAATGGCTCTAGTTTACCGGGGAAGAATTTTAATGCCTCGTACAGGAAGAGGAAATTCCATTCTGGCTTTGGTACATAGGTTGTGTCAATTGGATCAGCAGGCCCGGCAAAAGGGGGTGGAAGGAAAACAACCAAGCCAATTAGGATGATAAACACGACCACACCTACGATCGCATCATAAAAAACCTGCTTCGGCCAGAATCTGCCACTTTTTGCGCGCTTCTTATCATCCCATGGACCTACACTACCAGATTTACGAAAAGCAATCAGGTGAATTGCCAGCCCGCCAATTAACAGGATTGATATGAGGGCGATATGCAGGATGAAGAAACGGGATAAGGTTAATTGGCCCATTGTTGAGGCACCCAACAGGATGCGTTTGACTAGGTTACCAACCAGCGGAACACTGCCAGCGATACTTGTACCTACCTCCGCAGCCCAATATCCACGTTCATCCCAGGGCAATGGTGCTCCTGTGAAACTCATCCCCATCGTAACGAGGAGCAGTAATATGCCCGCCAGCCAGGTTATCTCCCGAGGGCGCTTATATGCTCCCCAAATGAAGACCCTGGCTAAATGGAGCAGGACCAGTATGATCATTGCACTGGCGCCCCAATAATGCAGCCCGTGAATTAACCAGCCAAAGGGTACCGCAGTGCGCAAATAATTTAAGCTATCATAAGCATGATCCACAGTAGGAACATAATAAAAAAGCTGCCAAATCCCAGTCACTGCCTGAATCAGAAATACAATTATCGTGGTACTACCCAGCACGTAGGCAAAGCTCGACCCCCCAGGAATATCTTCATCAATCCCTAAATGTATCATCTGGGTTAAGGGCCAGCGTTCATCGATCCACTGCTTTAGGTTTTTAAACATACTACCTTCCTAGATTGTTTCCTTCTGGGGAATTCCTTCTTTAAACTGTTCCCATTCCACATAAAGATCCCCATTTTCGATTTTCGTTGGCAGAGTATCCAGAGGTCGTGGTGCGGGCCCGGCCAAGACTTTTCCATCCTTGTCAAAAACACTCCCATGACACGGGCAAACAAAATGATCGCTATCTGCTTGCCACTTGTACCTGCAACCAAGGTGAGGGCAGATCGGAGAGTAAGCAGTTACATTGGTGTCCGAGTTTTTAATTACCCAAACACTGTGCAAATCCGTGCTTCGAATATATGCATCTTCGGTTATATCCGCGAAGTTGAGATCTTCAGGAGTGCCTGTTTTCAGTGTATCTACTTTCCCAACCCTTGCAAAACGCTGTTGCCCCTTCTGCAAAGAGGGCTTGATCACCGAACCGATTAAAGGCAGGCCGATAGCTAAACCACTCAGCGCGGCCAAAACGGCAATCGTGAGTTCCATAAACCCTCGCCGCTTGAGTCCATCTTCCGTTCCTTCTTTTTCTTGACCCATAATCTATTTCCTTTTCCTATCACATCAAAATTGCCTTGATCGCCAGGTTTTCCGAGCTATTATCGTTGTCATCCCACCAGGCATATAACAGTGCTGTAACTTCAGTGTTATCTAGTTTCCACTGCTCATGGTGTTTTACTTGTTGAGCCGAATATTCTTCTATCAACCTATCGATATCCCTTTGCCAAAGAATATCCACAGCATACTTGCTGTCAGCTCCAAGAGAACTATCATGGCGACGATCAAATTTACGGTTTCATGCTTTTGAAAGAATTGCTTGAGCCCCAGTAAAACTCTCAAACTGGGAATCAATGCAAAGAAAATTATTCCCGCACTCATCATTACCAATCCGGTATTGGAAGGGGGAGAATGGACGATTTGCTCCAACGATATCGTTGATGGGCCTGGAAACGAAACCGGTATGATTTGCAGCAGCCTATCCGTCAGTCCAATAAACATCACAGCCACGGCAAACAGGGCTGTAATCCGTAATATCAATAGTGAATTAATGCGGGGCTTCTTCCAGACTCTAATGCTTGAGATTGATTTTGTGGAAATTTTTGCCAAATGGATCTTCATCCAGACCTCCTAACTGATAAATTTATGCACCGATTGCCTTGATTAACATTTGCGCACTTTGAAACACCAATAAACCGATTAATCCAGAACGCAACCAGGCGATCCTGACATAGGGGATTAAGATATTACCGAGCAGTGCACCCACAAATACACCTAGCGCGATCGGGATCGCGACCAGTGGATGAATGTCACCGCGCGCATAATAGATAAAGACACTGGCGGCTGCCGTGATACCCACCATGATGCTGCTGGTAGTTGTCGCGATTCCGAATGGGACATCCATGATGGAGTACAGGATTGGGACCTTAATAAAACCTCCAGAGACACCCAAAAGACCCGATAAACTGCCCGCAACTCCAGCCATACCCAGTCCTGCAAACCAATGTTTCGGGTGATAATCTGGGTGTAAATAGATCTCACCTTTATCATCTTCCTGTTTGCTTGCAATGTTTGGGATGTCAAGGTGGTTCGGGTGACGGATCTTGTAGATCATATAGACAGCGGTAAATAACGCTACAAATGCGAAAGCAATCTCGATCAACTTTTCATTTACCATACCAGCAATCACGCTACCCATGATGGCTCCGGCAGTGGTAGCAATTTCCAGGCGTAGCGCCAGCCGCATATCGCCTTTCCGTTCTTTCTTCTCCGTGACAGCTACTCCTGCGGAGGCAGCAATGATTCCAATAAGGCTGGCTCCCACCGCGGTTCGAATCGGTAAATGGAATAAAAGCGTTAATGCTGGGACCAACAGGATCCCCCCGCCTATTCCCAGTAAATTACTCAAGGCACCTACAAAAATTCCAGTCGCTAATAAACCTAAAATTATCAAGCGAGCCAGCCTCCATTCATCATTATCAGTATAAAAATCGAACATATCCAGCTTCAATCTTACCGGTTTGCTTTACAAAAGTCTTTATGAAACCCTGATCACAACCCTAAAAAAACCTTAACCCGGTTTAGGACGAAAAAGAGTCACGAATTCCCGGGTTGAGGGCATGCATAAGAAAAAATTAAGGAGCCGATAACCCGGATATAAAGACTATTGAACCAAAATTTCGTTTAATAAGAATCAGGCTTACGCAGTTTGTTAATCCTGAAACGCCTGATACGATTTCGATCAATGCAAAATTATTTACTTCCATAAAAATGCGTGGGTGCTGGTTTTTTCGATGGGAAACAGGAAAATGAAATGCAGGAGAAATCTACCTGGAGAAAGATGTGTGCGGAAAGGTCAAATGAGTTCTATCTATTCAAACTGCAAGGAGGCAAAAGGTGAAGCTTTTATCTGATTTACAAACCTGGTTAGATAAAACAGCGAAAAAAATTGCGGATGATGAAGAAGACCCCGAACGGTGGGATACAGCAGTGCTCTATTTATTAGAGACTCTGGAAAATGAAGCTGAACGTAATGAAGGAGATAATATCGCGTATGAAAAAATGCTGGAAAGAGTGAAGGATACCCTTAGCGATCGTATCGAGGATCACACCTGGGGATATTGAGGAAATTAATGAGACAGAGTTCTACATTTTTGAATCTGGCGATACCCGGTTCAACTCATTCAAATCAGCGCTTGTTCTATTTGTTATGGGGTCTGGCAAGTTTCGGTTTGCTTGCTGGGATCCCGTATGCTCTGGCATTGCAGCAAGGGAAGCTGCAAACAATCCATCTACCGTTGCCTGTTCCAATTGGAATTTCTGTAGAGTTTGTAGCACAGTTTGCGATTCTCAGCTTGCTTACTTTCATTGGTCTCAGGTTGGCTGAAAGTATGGGTCTGGGCGCTCCGGTATTCGCAGATTGGGTAGAAGGAAAATCTGTAAGGCTGGATTATCGAATCACCTGGCTGCCGATAATTTTTATTGGTCTGGCTGTGAGTGGTTTGGTCGCATTCTTAGATCAGCTGGTATTAAATCAATTGTTTCAAAATCAATTTCAGGTAAACAGTCTAAATCTCCCTGTAACCATTAATCCCCCGCTTTGGAAAGGTCTGCTGGCTTCCTTTTATGGGGGGTTTACACAGGAGATCCTGATACGTTTATTTCTTATGACCTTATTAGCATGGATTGGTAACAATTTACTGCACAGTCTATCTAATATACCATCCAGTTCTGTGATATGGTCAGCCAACATACTGGCCGCATTGCTATTTGGTCTGAACCACTTACCGTCAGCTATCGCTCTTGGCTTACCTCTGAATGCGATTGAAATAGTTTGAATCCTGCTCTTGAATAGCCTGCCAGGGATAATCTTTGGATGGTTGTATTGGCAAAGAGGTATAGAAAGCGCAATGGTGGCACATTTATCCGGGGATTTATTAATTCATGCATCATGCCATGGATAGTCCTCCCTTGAAAGCCATTCTCGTTTCACTGACCCTTCCGGACTATGCCAAACCGGTAGAACTTGAGAACGCGGAATCAAGGAAATAGATGGCAGCTAAACCAAATATGTGATCGATCTGCATAGATACGTTGGACGTGTACAGCCGCAGATTAGAGTTTCAGGCTTGCTGTTTGAACTACTCCTGGTGGCTGAAAAAATCACTGATTCAACAGCTCCTGCTTGGTAAGCAGATTTTGGTCGACATTAGATATGCGTCACGTGATCATATTCAAATAAGTGTTGAAGAATTAAGGCAGACCAAGATTAGTCTGCAAAGAAATTTCGAGAACCTTATAATATATTGAGACTACTTTGCTCAGTGAGTGCACTTTTTATAAATCTCTCCGATGGAATTACAACCATTAATCGATGGGAAGGTGAGCTATGAAGGAATTTCATAATCAAAATGCTCCAGGTTCTCCTGGGATCCCACCGCGCTGGACTTCTAGTGCAAAATCAGGCATTGGCACAGCATTAAATGCAGCCAGCCGTATATGGTTTACGCTAAGTCACGGCATATTTGATGAAATCTATTACCCTCGTGTTGACCAGGCTTGTACTCGCGATATGGGTTTGATTGTTACGGATGGGAACAATTTTTTTTCTGAAGAGAAAAGAGATGCAAGCCACCAGGTTGAATACGTCGAGCAGGGTATACCAGCATATCATTTAGTTAACACTGATCTTAATGGACGTTATCAGATAACTAAAGAGATTATTACCGATCCACAACGGGATGTTGTACTCCAAAATACACATTTCCATGCGCTGGAAGGGACTCTGAAGGATTATCATCTTTATGTATTACTGGCGCCGCATCTAGGGAACCAGGGTAATGGTAATAATGCCTGGGTTGGAGATTACAAAGGGGTACCAATGCTTTTTGCTGAGCGGAATGGTATATCCCTGGCCCTGGTTTGTGATATCCCGTGGTTGAAACGATCTGTTGGTTTTGTGGGTTTTTCGGATGGCTGGCAAGACCTGCACCGGCACAAACAAATGACATGGGCTTATCAACATGCCGTAAACGGTAACGTGGCGTTAACCGGGGAGATCGATATCAGGTCTTCAAAGGGGAAATTTATACTTGCTCTGGGATTTGGATTGAATCCCGCTGAAGCTGGTCAGCGCGCGCTCTTCAGTATCAAGCGAGGCTTTTCTGCTGCTCGGGGGGATTATATCCGGGAATGGAAGAATTGGAAGAGAACAATTACACCTCTGAAAAATAATAAATCGGATCCGCATAAGAACTTATATGAAATCAGTGCGGCAGTATTGAAAATTCATGAAGCCAAACGCTTTCCGGGTGGTCTGATAGCCAGCCTGGCTATTCCATGGGGTTTTGCCAAAGGCGATGAAGATCTGGGGGGATACCATCTCGTCTGGCCTAGAGATCTGGTTGAAGCCGCAGGTGGTTTATTGGCCGTGGGTGCCTATGATGATACCCGCCGGGTGATTAATTACCTGCAGGTAACCCAGGAAGACGAAGGGAATTGGCCACAAAATATGTGGCTGGATGGCAGGCCTTATTGGAGTGGTATCCAGATGGATGAAACCGCATTTCCGATTTTGCTGGTCGATCTCGCGAGAAGGGAAAATCTTTTAAGGAAATCTGAGTTGACAAACCTGTGGCTGATGGTACGCAAGGCTGTAAGTTTTATCGTGCGAAATGGGCCTGTTACTCAGCAGGATCGCTGGGAGGAAGATCCGGGTTATTCTCCCTTTACATTGGCCGTTGAGGTGGCTGCTTTGCTGGTTGCAGCAGATTTCGCTGATATTCAAGGTGAAGAGGAGCAGGCTGATTATCTAAGAGAAACAGCCGATGCGTGGAACGATAATATTGAACGCTGGAGCTATGCAAGCGGGACAGACCTGGCCAAGAAATATCGCGTGGAAGGATATTACGTACGTATCTCCCCGCCAGAAGAAGCTGATGCTGCTTCACCCATTTCTGGCTTTGTACCGATTAAAAACCGGCCTCCCCAAGGCAGTTATGCCCAATCCAGTCACATTGTAAGTCCAGATGCTTTAGCGCTGGTTCGTTTCGGATTACGTGCTCCTGATGATGCCCGCATACTGAATACCGTAAAGGTTATCGATCAATTATTGAAGGTGGACACTCCGTTTGGGCCGGCCTGGCATAGATACAACAACGATGGATATGGGGAACATGAAGATGGAAGCCCATTTGACAGTACCGGAGTAGGTCGTGCCTGGCCTCTACTGACTGGAGAACGAGCCCATTATGAACTTGCTTCCGGTGATAAAAAGAAAGCCGAAGCATTGATGGAAACCATGCAAGCATTCGCAAATTCGAGCGGTATGCTCCCTGAACAAATCTGGGATTCTCCTGACATCCCAGACAAGGAGTTGTTTTTCGGGAGACCCTCTGGTTCGGCTATGCCGCTTGTTTGGGCTCACGCTGAATTATTAAAATTGTTTCATTCCCTCCAGGAAGGAAAAGTTTTCGATACTCCCCCTCAAACGATCAAACGCTATATCAAGGATAAAACTGGATCTGATTACGCTATCTGGCGCTCAAATCTTAAAGCCAAGAGCATCCCGGTTGGAAAAACTTTGCGAATTGAACTGCGCTCTCCAGCGAAAATTCATTGGACGACAGACGATTGGTCAAAATCCCAAGATTCCCTCACGAGGGATTCGGGTTTAGGGATCTATTTTGTCGATTTACCCACCAAAGAATTGATTCCGGGCTCTAAAATTGGTTTTACAATGTACTGGCTGGATCAAAACCAGTGGGAAGGCAGTGATTATCGAGTCGAGGTTGAAGGTAAATAGACCTAGAGCTGTTGTCCCCAAGAAATCGATTTATCATCATTCTTAGGTTTTGTCGAGAAGAAATATCTGGTTCGCGGGGAAATTGCCTGAACAAAATTTTCTAGAATTAGCGTTATTTTCGCAGCCGCAGGGAATTTCCGACCACCAGGAGACTGCTGCTGGCCATCGCAGCTGCGGCGATCACGGGGCTGATCAGCCCAAAGGCTGCCAGCGGCACAGCTACCAGGTTATAGGCAAATGCCCAGCCTAAATTCTCGCGAATAATCCTGCGTGTACGTCGGGAGAAAGCGATGAACCAGGGGATCAACGTCAGATCGGGACGCATCAGCACCAGATCGGAGGTTTCCCCAGCGATATCTGTCCCGCCGGCTACTGTAATACTGAGATCAGCCTGCGCCAGGGCAGGTGCGTCGTTGACACCGTCACCGACCATCAAAACCGACTCGTCCTGTTCCTGCCAGGCTTTGATGTGCGCAGCTTTGTCAGCGGGTAGGCATTCTCCGACGAAATCATCCAACCCCAATTCGACCGCTATGGAGCGCGTGGTTTCGGCGCTGTCGCCAGACAACATCGCCACGCGCAGTCCGCTTTCCTGTAAGGCTCTCAAGACCGTGAAGGCATCGGGATTGGGCGTGTCGCGCAGGGCAATGAAGGCAATCGGTGTTTCATTCCAGCCGATCCAAACTATGGTCTCGTTCCGGTCGGCGTGATGACGAGCCAGATCACGGAGACAAACCGGGACTGAGAACGCTCCGAAGAGACGCGCCGAACCAACCAGCAGGCGGCGTCCGTCAACCTGGGATGTCACGCCTAATCCCTGTAATGTCTTGAAATTTGATGCAACCACCCTTTCCCCTGGCGACTTTTCCTCATGGAGTGAGGAAGCAGCGGTTTGAATGGCTTTAGCCAGCGGGTGCTCGGAAACCTGTTCGGCAGCAGCGGCCAGGCGCAGGGCGTCATTCGCCGATAGGTCACTTTCGGGGGAGGTTTCAACTGTCACCACACGCAAACGACCCTGCGTCAGAGTGCCAGTTTTGTCGAAAACAGCCAGGCCGCTGTCTCCGGCGCGTTCCAGGGCACCGGGATTGCGTACCAGTACACCTTGCCCGGCAGCGCGACCCAGCGAAACAGTCAGGGCCAGTGGAGTTGCTAATCCGAGTGCACAAGGACAGGCGACCACCAATACGGCAACCGCGTTGATGAGAGCGGGCGCAATGGCACCGGTTTTGAGATACCAGCCCAACACTGTCAACGCGGCAACCAGCAAGATGCCACCCGTAAACCAAATGGAGGCTTTATCCGCCAGGCGCTGGGTGGGGGGTTTGGCTGAAAGGGTTTGCTCGACGAGATGCGTAATCTGTGCCAGACGAGTATGCTCAACTGGACTTATCACCTGGCAGACCAAAGCGGAGTCGATAACCACTGTCCCGGAGTAGATCACGTCCTGGGGCTCTTTCTCCACCGGCAACGATTCTCCTGTCAGTAGCGATTCGTACAATGCGGCCCGCCCCTCAATGATCTTAGCATCAGTGGGCACTCGCTCACCGGGCTTGACCAGAATCGTTTGCCCGATTCGTAATGTGTCAGCTGATACCTGCATCCAGCGTTCTTCGTCCCGCCTCCAGGCATACTGTGGCTGTAATTCCAGTAGTTTGCGGATTCCCTTGCGTGCTTGTCCGCTACCGAGCGCCTCCAGCCAGCGTCCCAGCATCACAAATGTGGTAATCATCACAACCGAATCGAAATAGGCTTCCGCTCCGCCGATCAGTGTCACATACACGCTGTAACCATACGCCGAAAGTGTACCCAGCGAAACCAGCGTGTCCATCGTTGCAGTACCAGCACGCAAGGCACGCCAAGCACCGCGCAGGAAGGAACTGCCACCGTAAAATAGCGCCGGTGTTGCCAGCGCCCATGCGAGATACTGCAGTTCCCGCACTACAGGTAAGTCGAACTGCCCGGCGGCATAACGGGGATACAACTGCACCAGATATAACAACATAACCTGCATCCCAAAGGCAGCAGCGGTGATCAGTTGCAGCAGGATGCGTTCCTGCTGGCGCGTGGTCTCCTTCTCTGCAGTGTCTTCCGCCAGGCGCGCCCGGTAGCCGAGCGCATCGAGACTCTGTAACACCTGGGTGGAATCAACTATCTGCGGGTCGAACTGGATACGCCCAAGTTCTGCCGCAAAGCTAACGTCCGCGCCTTGTACGCCGGGAATTTTCTTAAGCACGTTTTCAGCAGCGATGGCGCAGCCTGCGCACCACATACCCTGAATCGAGAAATGGGCGCTTTCGCCAGGATGCAGAACTTTTTCACCCCGGGACCTGGGTTTGCTTACTGCGCCCACAACCTGATCCAACATCCCATTCTCGTGCGCTGCCTGGTAGACGCGCGCACAGCCCTGACAACAAAAATGTTTTTCCTCCCCGTCGAAAATCTGGATCACCGGCGCAGCGGTGATTTCGAGAGCGCATAGATCGCAGGTTTCACGGCTTACCATAGTGCAATTCCACCCCAGTGCAAGTGTGGCCAAAGGTGCAGTGCTGCCCCGCCGCGCAAAGCCAGTTGCAACCCAACGATCAGCATCAAAGCGCCTGCCAGTTTCATCATTCCTTGACGAAAGCGGACGCTCAATGCGCCCGCGCCAAAATCTAGCATCAGCAGCGCTGG
>JBJYXV010000054.1:0-9285 GCA_046260155.1 Anaerolineales bacterium | reverse complement strand
CCGAGCAACAGGATGGCAATCCCCAATACCAGGCTGACCAAGCCGCCGAGAGTCGTCAATTGGCGGCTCAACCCCAGTAGGGAGCCAAGCGCGCCAACGACCGCACCGAGCAAGACGTAAACCAGCACCCGCACGGCGTGATATAGGCTGAAATTGGGCAGCGCGAGCAGATTGTTTTTACGTATCTGTGCCACAACCATCAAGTTGAGCGGTCCACACATGCCGAGACAATGACCTAAACTGCCTAAAAAACCGCTTAACAGGAGCGTGATCCAAAGGCTAGTGGAGGTCACAACTATTTGACCAAAAAGTCGAAGTTGAAGGTTGTAGCTTCGCCATTGTATGCGGCAGTTACCTGGGCTCGCCAATTTCCAGACATGGTAAATGTCGTGTCGGCAGTATACAGACCCTGACCCACATCCGATAGTTGCAGTTGATTGGGTGGCATCGTCATGCCGGGCATGGTCAGATCGCAAGAAACCAGTGCACCTTCGATTTCCTGACCGCTGGAATTGGTTAATCCGATCTGGAGCGCGCCTGGCTCCATCACTACTGAATCGGCGGGCGACATGCTGAAAATAGCGATTATGCCATTTTGGGTCTGGATGATTTCGTTCATTGCCTCCTGCCCGCAACCAGAAATTGAGAAAACCAGGATTATCAACACGAGCAGCCTTAATGTTTTTTTCTTCATGCTTTCATTTCTTCTTCAATGCAGTAAAAAGGAGGGAGCAGACGCAAACGTCTGTTCCCTCGCAAACTGTGAGAGGAGTCTACCCGGGGAACTCGCTCAAGCAACCTCTTCGTAAATGTGAACGCTCAAATCCTCGAGGGAAACGTGGGGCTCGAACTCGCGCAGCACTTTATTCTCGGCAAGACCGGAAGCTTGATGCGCCTGCAAATCTTCCCATTGATCCCATGTACTTTGCACAAGAAGATGGGTCTTTCCAAGTATATCGAGCGAGTAAATAGCCCGGGCGGTGATAAATCCCATCTCGTTAGGCAACAGAGTGCGTAGGTAGCCGAGGATCTTTTCGAGCGCTGCACCAATACGTAATTGTTCCATTTGATCGTGCTTGATCTCAAAACTCACTTGATAGGTGTAGGCCATGGATGTCTCCTATTTCGGCGTCCAGTTGAGGATCAGGTAGAGCAGCCACCAGATCAGGATACCTGGTAAAGCAAGTTTGACGACCGCGGGCATCCCACCGCCTGCTTCTTCGATCTCGCCGGCGAAGCTGTCAATATAGCCATCAGCCCGAATTTCTTCATTTTCGCCGCTATCCTCGGGTGGGCGATGTCCACTGCTGCCGGGTAGGTTTTTTGGGCGGTGTGGAATACCAAGCGCAACCGCAAACAGAAAGATCACCACGCTGCCTCCAATGATTGCCAGAATTTCGGGCAATATCTGTAAGACATTGTCTGTCATGATTTGCCTCCTTTCGAATCAGGCCAAGCTTCTGGCTCTCGATCTTCCAACATTGAGTATTTCGCCTCTTCGATATCTGTGAATTGGCCGCGTTTCCAGCCCCAGACGAGCATAATAAAGCCCGTGATGACCACGAAAACCATCCAACCAACTACAACCCACATCCCAAGTGGCATCATTGACCTCCTTCTGAGGTTGCGGTTATCTGCTGTACATAGGCAGTAATATCCCAGATATCACCTTCGGAAATTATCCAGTTGAAAGGCGGCATGATAGTTACTGGGATGCCTTCCCAGACCCGCCAGAAAATGTAGGCTTCGGGTATACCTTTGGGGAATGCAGCAGGACCGTCAGAAGGCAGATTTGTGGTTCCCGGACCATCTCCCTGCCCCATGTCGCCGTGACATTCCTGACAATATTTCTGGTACAACGACTGACCATTTTCCGCCGAGATGACATTCCCCTCGGCTGTCCAATTATCGGAGCTCAATGTCAGCACGTTGTTTCCTATTTCATCGGAGTACAGGCTACTAAAATTTATTGAGCCAGTCTGGAAAGCTTCCTGGATAAATTTGATAGCATCCCAACGCTCGTTCTCTGGCAGGAACTCGCCCCAAGTGGGCATGGCGGAGTCCTGTACGCCGAAGCTGACGCGGGCGTAGTAATCCCCGTCCGACATGCCACGCATATTCGGGTCCGTGAAGTTGGCGGGTTCGATGTCCAGGTATTGGCCGTCCCAGCCATCTCCCTGCCCACTCAGCCCGTGGCAGTGAGCGCAGTTTTGTAAATAAATCAGCTTGCCGCGCTCGTAGGAAGGTGTCTGTGGCATAATGTACGGTAGATCGCCTTCGATAATCTCCGCTTCACTTGCTTCCGATGGCATAGTCTGTGTCAGATAGATATCGGGGTAGACCTGAGCGTTTGTGATCTCCGGCCGCGGCGAGGTCTGTGTGAAATTGACGCGAATATAATAGACTAGTTTCCAGCGATCTTCCTCAGAATAGCGTAATTTCCAGGATGGCATCGCACTCCATGGCAGCCCTTCGCTGATACGCCAGAAGTAGTCGGCGTCGGTATAGGACGGGTTTGCAAGCGTTCCGTAGCTACCATCGCTGAAGTCGGGGGGTGAGGGTTGCAAACCGCTTTTGTATGGGCCGTGCCCTGTACCCGCATCACCATGACAGACCATGCATTCGCGGGTGAAGATGGCTTTGCCTTCCTCAAGTATTTCCACGGTCTTTGGCAGTGGATTGGTCATGCTGGCGTACGTTGAAGGGGGATCGCCTTCAGCCGGGTCACGCATCAGCGGGCGGGCGAAAATCTGCTGAATGTAACGAATCACCATCCAACGATGATCCTGTGACAGGCTTTCCTTCCAAGGCGGCATGACCGAACCAGGTACACCCTCAGAAACATGCCAGAACCACTGATCATCCGGCATGTTTTTAAAGGGTTCTTGCTTGAAGTCGGCAGGTGTGACGATCAATGTGCCTGCGTAGCTTCCCAACCCATTCCCGGAGCAGCCATGACAGGTTAGACATTTATCGACATAAATTTCCTTGCCGAGCTGCAAGTCCGCTGCGTTCCAGGTTTCCCAGCCCTGATCTTGATCGGTGGGCTTGGTTTCGCCATAGGGTATCGGATCAGGGTCACCAGCATACTCGGCGGGCGGTTGGATCATCCATTCGGCGGCATTACGGTCACCCAGGGCAAAGAGATAGACAGCAACGTCTTCCAGTTCCTGATCTGAAAGGAACTCAAAGCTAGGCATGATCGAAAGCGGAGAATAAACTCGCGGGTCTTTCAGGTGGTTGATCTCCCATTGTTCGCTGCGTTTGCGGCCGACATAGGAGAGATCCGGCCCTGTGCGTTCCGAGCCGAGGGTCATCGGATTATCAAAGGTGTAGTTACCGCCCTGTGAGATAGGTCCCATGGCGCTATCTTCGTAGCGAACGTATTGGGTATGGCAGTAGTTGCAGCCATTGGAATAGAACAATTCGCGCCCACGTTCCTGTTGGTCTGTATACGGATGGGCGATATCAGTTTGCGGAGGAGTCCACACACCGGTTGGGATGAAGACTGCCGCCAAAACCACCGCAAAGAACACGATCAGGCCGCCAATTACTATGGTTTTGAAAGTCATTTTCATGGCGCATCCTCCTTTTTTTAATCGGCAGCCGCAGGCTGAACGCTCGGTATGGGCTTTGCCAATGGTTTGTTCTTGATTAACGTAGCGAAAATGTTATAAGAAAACAGGATGAAACTGATCACCAATAACGTGCCGCCAATGGCGCGAAGAGCCATGTAAGGGCGCAGGCCGGGCAACACGCTCCAGACTGGCAATCCCTGGTGCAGCCAGGCTGTTCCCTGGGTCAATCCTACCAAGAAGAAACCACCAAAGAAGAACAGGAAACCAATCACGTATAGGCTATACTGCACGTTGACCAGTTTGCGACTGTAGAGTTGTACATTGTATATGCGCTGGATAGCATAGAAAATGCCTCCCATCACCACCGATGCAGCGAAAAATAAAAGCGACAGGTGGGCGTGACCGGGAACATACTGCGTGAAGTGGGTTAACAAGTTAATCCCGCGTAACGCCTGGTGTGAACCCTGGTAGGAAACCAGAATGTAGGCAATCCAGCCGGTGACAATAAAGCGCAGTGGAATACTGGTGAAAAACCGATTCCAGTTACCGCGCATGGTCAGGTATATGTTCATCATAAACGCCACGACTACCAGCACCATGCCGATACTTTCGGCAACCGCGATGGTTCTCAACCAGTAAGGGACGGGTGCCCACAACAGGTGATGTGCGCCAACACCCGTGTAAAAGAAGAGAATGCCCCAGAAGGCGATCAATGAAAGGAAATGACTGTAGAGCGGAGTGCGTGTCTCGCGCGGGACGATATAATAAATTACCGGAAGCAAGCCTGTTGTAAACCACAGCCCAAGCACATTGTGACCGTAGAACCAATTGAATATGGTGTCATTAATGCCGGTCAGCGCGCCAGTTGGGGGATTCCACATCACATTGCCAATAAAGTACAACAGCGGCATCCAGATTAATGTCCCCGCGATGTACCAGAGCGAGACATATAGCTTCGGTTCGACCCGGTATCCAATGGTCATATAGAGATTGATCATGGTAAGTACTAGGCCAATTAAAACCAGAACATCTACAATCCAGATAAATTCTGCATACTCGCGGCTTTGGGTCTGCGCAGCCAAAATAGCGACGATGCCAACCGCCAGTGCCAGGTTCCACAAGATCATGGTCAGGTTGCCAAGTGGTTCGCTCCACAGTCGACGCCCGGTCAGGCGCGGGACAATATAAAACCAAAGGCCGATCATACCTCCGGAGAGCCAGGCGAACATCACTGTATTGGTATGAGCTTGGCGCAGGCGACTGAATACTAACCAGGGTATTCCCCGAAACATATCCGGAAATACAAACTCCAAAGCCAGTATCAAGCCCATGAAAACACCAATTACAAGCCAGAGCGCAGCGGAGAGCATAAAATTACGGCTGGCGCTGTCAGGTTTGTTGAACATGTGTCACCTCCACTCGACGATAATTATTTTGAGGGTGTCAGCCTATGCTCGGATTAATTGTTGGATATGTGTAGCAATTAAATTATGAGGTTATGCTCAAAAATTTTGCAGAGAAATTTTCGGATGACATACGCGGCAAACAGGGGAGATAGCTAATCGTTGTTGTGTAAATAACCTGGGCAGGTTTATTGGGATACACATAATTTCGGTCCGACGACGCCCTGATGTGCCTTAATAAAATGATGCAATTGATCCTTCAAGTATAAATCTACCTATATAAGCTATTCACGCAAGCCTACGGCCCCCACCACCACCAGCACATCGGTTTGCTCAACAATTGCGTTATTGTCGAGTTGGACTAGAAGTATTCCTGTTATATTTGGCTTCTATTTGTGAATTTTCCCATTAAAAATATTTCTTTGTCAAGAACCTATCGCTTGGGACCCCTAAACAGCTGATATTCATATCTTTGAAATAACGGATTATCCTTTTACCAAGCAGCGATTCACTTTATCTTTTGAATAATGTGAAGAATTGCGGGAACTTACTCTTCTCAGCCAGTGTACTGTGTCACGAAATTTGCTAGTCTGGACGGGTCAAGATCATATACTTGAATTTGGGAAAACCTTAAGCCTGGTCAGAATAATGTTGTATCAATACATTACTCTTTTGTCTCTATATTAAAAGAGCGGCGATTTAATTTAACCGCCGCTCTAATCAGACAATCAAGATCTGATCTCTACTGCTATGGTTGGTTTGAGAAAAAACCTCTACATTCAGGCAATTTTGCGCTCCAACTGATTCGGGTTATGTCTGATTCTGGTAACCTTATACCCGCTCGCTTACCTCCATTCATAATTGTCCCAAATGTTCAACCATGGGTTGTTCGCTTTTCATCTTATCGGATTGATTGTGAAAGATATATCCTGGACGCCATGGAGTACCTAAAGCTGGTAATACCCAGCGATCAAGACCCCACCAGCCGGCAGTTTTCCAAGCCAGTACAAGCAAAGTAGCCAAGATCAAGAGCACGGGGTTTACACTGACCGAACCAGCCAGCAGATAATTCATGTTCATAAAGCTGCCAAAGAAGGCGGCAATACCAGTAAACACTCCCAGTATTAAAGCCACTCCCACTAAAAGTTCGCCAAATGTCACCACGTAGCTCCAAAAAGCGGTATAAGGTTGTACGAGATGCTGCAGGAACCAGGCGTACCAGACCTGGACATTGGGGTGTTCACCGCCTGTCTGTTTCAAAGCATTGCTAACAAACCCGGTGAGCGCTGCTCCTGATTTGCTTCCGATCCAAGCCGAGTTGTTTAATTTTCCCCAACCCGCATGAAGCCATTCCCATCCAACATAGAGGCGGAGAATCAACCAGATCCAAGCCCAACGCACATCGCCGAAAAGTGAGCGAGCAACTGGTGAATCCTCTATTGATTTAATGCTCGCATTTGAAAGACTATTCTCTTTTATTCTGTTCATAATTTAACTCCTTTTCAATCATTCTTTCAGGATACCGTACAGACTTTAGTTTTGTCTTTACAAATGACTAATCGGGTACTTAAATCCCCCTTAACGCATCAAGAAGTTTAATTCACCTTGTCTTAACAAGGCCGGTTCGCGGTCAGGGCATATATCACGAAAGTGATGAAACCCAGAATCGCAACGATCAGTAAACCACCGATCAACCCCCTTGGATCCCGCTGATCAATATCATTCTGTGACTTGCGAATCATCTGGACATAACGCACCAGCAAGTATACAAATAAAAGTACAGCAGGTGCTGCCAGTAGGACCAGGGTAAGGAAGGCGGAGCAATTGTAGTTCATTGTTATTACCAGCAAATCAAAAACGGGATCCGCGACGAACTTATGGTCACCGTGGATCTAAATAATCTTATTACGGCTGGACAGCCGCGCAGGAAGGCAATCAAGATGTCTTCCCCCACAAATCACCATAAAGCCTGACATTATTAATTACTCGCCTGCCGGAACACAGCTTGTTATCAGGGTGATAAATTCTATGGTGAAAGTTGACCCGGCTGTCTGGCAAAGAAATTCATACTTCTATTTAATCCTTTTTGCAGAAGCATGTCTTTATATAAAGATTAAAATGATATTAAGAAAACCTAATCTCGATTCCGAAGATTTTCATGCTCCAGGGAAACAACCCTTTCCCAACTGGGCGAATAAAGGGTTCTATTTCGTTAGCTGGAAGAAAAAATTTTTATCCCCCAATTCCGGATAAATCAGAAAACTGCCTCACTTCCGGCAGCCAGATCGTAAAATTGCTGCCCAGGCCTGGTGTGCTTTCAACTTGCAGCCTGCCATGGTGAGCTTCGACAAAATCCCGGGAAATGCTCAGACCCAAACCCATACCTTGTTTAATGCGCTGCTTTTGGGTGCCACGGAAAAACGGGTCGAATATTTTTTGTTGCTCATCAACTGGGATACCTGGTCCCGTGTCACTGATGCGAATCCAGACCATTTTATCTTGCTCACCAGCACTGACGGATACGCTTTCCCCTTTGGGAGTATATTTGATTGCGTTGGCGACCAGGTTTCCAATTGCCTGGGAAATACGCTGCGGATCGATTTCTAAGACGGGTAAATTTCGCGGGATATCGACTTTCCATTGCAATCCTTTCCTACTTGCAGCCTCAGCCCCGGATTGCAGTACAACCGGCAACCATCCGGATAGCTCAACAGGTTCCAATTTTAACTCCAGGGTGCCGATCAGCTGATCGTGCAGGTGTGAAATGTCTTCCAGCAGGCGCCGTAAAATCGATGTCTGCATCTCCATTCCCTCGAGCAGTTCATCTAAAACCGGTTGATTCACTTTGGAGCCGCTTCTCAGGAATTGGATCGTTATTCGCAGGCTGCCCAAAGGACGGCCTATTTCATGAATCAAATTGGCTAATAACTGGTGGCGATTTTGTTCGAGATCACGCAACCTCGTGACCAGGAAATTGACTGCTTTCTGGAGTACCTGGATCTCTGCTGGCCCTTGTTCGGGTAGCGGTTCCACTCTTGTACCACGTGCCAAATCGAAAACTGCATGGGAAACTTTCCGGATGGGATAGTCAATATTTATCGCCAGAAGTACACCGAGCACAGCGCTGAGCAGGATGCCAATCAACAGGATTCCCAGGATGAGATAGCGTACTTCCATCAATTGATCTATTATTGTCGTAAAACGATACGAGACACGGATGATGCCGATTAATTGCCCTTCCAGATCAATTACCGGGGCGAAAATGTCCACCACTTCGCCATGAAGTCCACGGCTGAAATCCAGTTCTTTCGCGATTGTCCCATCCTGTGCCTGCTCGATGGCATTATCAGCAAGAACCTGATTTAACCTGGAATCATCCTCAGCATCGCTCGAAGCGAGGAGACGTCCTTCCGGGTCCAGTATCATCAATCGCGTGGCTGTCTGAAGTCCAAGATCTTCCAGTAATGATCTGGCCAGCTGCACATCATTAAAGATCTCGGGTTTTGCACGCGCAAAATTCGTGATCAGGATCGCCTCATCCGCTAATTGGTCTTCTAGCCTGGGCAGAATAAATGTGCTCTCGAGGAAATATACCAGTGCAATCCCCATCAGCGGGATGACTACCAGGGATGGCAGGATGTGGCTTAGAACTAACTGGCCACGCAGTGTCTTGAACATTATTAACCCAATGCTTCCAGCTTGTATCCTATGCCATGAACAGTCAGGATGCGCTTTGGATTATCCGGGTCTTCTTCGATCTTCTTGCGCAACCAGCGTATATGTACATAGACTACCTGCGGCTCACCAATGTACTCGGCACCCCAGATACTGGCCAACAAATCATCCACGGAAACGACGATGCCTGGCTGCAGAGCAAGGGTGTGCAATAAAGCAAATTCGCGCGGCCTTAATTCGACCGGCTGCCCGGCGATCACCACTGTGTGTGCACCTGGATCGATCGATAAATCACCTACCGTTACGGTTGCGCGGGAATCGATTTTCGGCTGCACAGGCTCCGACCTGCGTAAGGCCGCTTTTACATGGGCAAGCAGTACATCTAAATCGAAAGGCTTGGTGATGTAATCATCGGCACCGAGTTCAAGACCAAGAATCTCGTCCAGGTTGCGCCGGCGCGCTGTTAAAAAAATCACCGGAATCCCCAGCTGCTCTTTGAAACGACGGAGCGCATCGAGCCCATCCATACCTGGCAGGCCGATATCCAAGAGAACTAGGTCCGGGGGTTCACGGCTTGCCATCAGCAGTGCATCCTCCGCATTAGCGGAATTACTGGCTTTGTATCCTGC
>JBJYXV010000053.1:55465-74765 GCA_046260155.1 Anaerolineales bacterium | reverse complement strand
GGTAGCCAGGCGTTCGGCGATCTGGATCGAGGGACGCAGGGAATCGTATTCGATCTTGCGGATGGTGATGGTGGCGCAGGCCACGCGCCTTGCGAGTTCAGCCTGGGTCAGGTCGAGCGACTGGCGGTGCTCCCTGACGATGCTCCCGAAGGATATATCGCGTTCCATATCCGACTCCTTAGATTAATGGGAACGAAATGTGGTATTCGATTTGAGAAGAATGATTGTGCTGTACCAGTGCGGTGATGGGATGGCCTGTTCAAGTAACCCGCTATCCTGCAGGCCAAAGAGCGTGTTGTATCTTTGATTATAGACAAATAATGAGCGGTATTCAATCTTTTCCGGCGTTTATATCACTTTTTATATCAGTAGTGGTCTTGATGCTAAGATTGATCGCAGATTGGTCTCAATCGAGAAACAGGTGTCAAACAAGAAGCGGACACGGCTGGGAAAAGCAGGTTAAGGTTTCGTCCTGGGTGCATAACGTGCAGAATGGGCGAGAAGAGTCAGAGATGATCGTTTTGCCTTTCTTTGACTGGTCGATCGGAAATTAGGTTCGGACAGCATCAGCAAACCTGTGATTGAGGATGGGGATTGCAAATCTTCTGCGCTCCCACGGAGCGCAGGGTGGTGGAATCCGGATTATCTAATGCATTCCAGCGAGGAAATCAGCAGCGAGCCGTTTAAAGCAGACCAAACCGTGGAGTGCTCTGGCGGCGTGAAATTTCTTGGGCCTGACCGCAGTCTCGACCTCTGCCTGTCTCCCGTAGAGCGAAATACCGGGATGGTAGAAAGCGTTGATCGGAGCTGAGAGAGCCATGCGCTCCAATTTTCGGAAATGTGCCTCGTTACTCATCTTTTTGTGCCCAGGTCACATCGCCGTGCAGTTCGGGTGACCAGCCATGCGCCACGAAGGCTTCGAAGGCAGGGCGCTCCTGGCCAATGACACCGCTGGACCCGTGCCCTGGATAGAAACGCATCTCGTCGGGCCAGGCGAAGACGATCTGCTGCATGGTAGCCATAGTGGTGGCGAACTCTTCGCTCGACCAGGTCTTACCAGGTCCGCCGACGAAAATCGTGTCGCCGACCAGGATGCGCCCATCGCCCAGGTCCAGGCAGGTCATGCCGGGCGTGTGCCCGGGGGTGTGGATGGCGCGCAGCTGCTGGCTACCGAGGGGCGTTCGCTGGCCATCCAGCAGGGGGAGATCGAATTGCAGCTGAAAACCCTCCGCATCGATGGGATTCATGTAAACCGGTGCTTTGGTGGCTGACCGCACCTCTTCCAGCACACCCACGTGGTCAGCGTGACCATGCGTGACAAAAATTGCCGCTACCCGGGTACTTTCTGCGGATGACAGGATCCTGGCTGCCTCTGCCCCTGGATCGATGATGACACTGGTATTGGTAACTTCATCGATCAGCAGGTAGGTGTTCATCGGCCAGGGACCAACTTCTTGTTTGATTAACTTAAAGGTCATTGCTGCTCCTTGAATACGGGATTTCATTCAATAACCGGCATTGATCTCCACCTGGTTTGTATGCGGACAGCCAGCCAAAAACGCATTCCGTAGATCAGCCAGAGGATGCATTTGCAGCAGGATCATAGGAGAATGGATTTTCAGAGACATGGGGCAATTATACCTGCCGTCCCTCATGGATTTTTTTACATTCCTCTGAAAATTTACTAGTTTCTTAACAAACCATGACATCGAAAGCAAAACACATTAAATAAATCAATATAAATATTAATATAATCAATAATAATCTTGACAAATTTAAAAAAGAGTGTAATATAGTTGGAAATATTGTGCTGGTGCTTAAGAAGAATTGTAAGATACTGAGAGGTATGATGATCAACTTAACCTGGAATGAAACAAATTGGAAGGCACGCTTCTTTACGATTTGGAGCGGGCAGGCGATTTCATTGTTTGGCAGCAGGTTGGTTCAATTCGCATTGATCTGGTGGCTGACTGCAGAGACTGGCTCAGCAACGGTACTGGCAATTGCCTCCCTGTTCGGTCTTTTACCAACGGTCCTCCTGGGACCTTTCGCTGGCGCGCTGGTCGACCGCTGGAAGAGACGCCAGATCATACTGATCGTGGATACAACCATCGCCATGGCTACCCTTCTGCTCGCTTACCTATTTTCGATCGATGCTGTGGGCGTAGGCACAGTGTATGTCTTGTTGCTGGTGCGAGGAATTGGAGAAAGCTTCCACTGGCCATCCATGTCAGCTGCCACCTCACTCATGGTGCCGAATGATCAACTGACGCGCGTGCAGGGCTTGAACCAGATGTTACAGGGTGGGCTCAATATCGCCGCCGCGCCGCTGGGCGCGCTCTTGTTGGGATTGCTACCCATGCAGGGGATCATGCTAATTGATGTGGGGACGGCAGCATTGGCCATCCTGCCTCTGTTGTTCATCACCATCCCGGAAGTAGCGCAGCATGGGGAGAAGTCCGTATCCGGGGGAGCACCCACGTTTTGGGAAGACTTCCGTTCTGGTCTGAAATATGTGCGCTCATGGCCCGGGCTGATGATGTTGATGCTGCTGGCAATGGTGATCAATTTTCTCCTTTCCCCTGCAGGCGCGTTAATGCCCATCCTGGTGGCTGACTATTTTAAAGGTGGCCCGCTGCAGTTGGGGTGGATAGAAGCTGCGTTTGGTTTTGGGATGATCGCTGGCGGATTGGTCTTAGGTGCCTGGGGAGGTTTTAAGAAAAGGATACTGACCTCCATGTTTGGACTGATCGGGCTGGGAGTTGGATTCTCACTGATCGGCTTTGTGCCCTCCAACTTATTTTGGCTAGGGGTGATCGGCGCCTTCTTCGCTGCATCCATGGTTTCCATCGTCAATGGTCCCATACATGCCATCCTTCAATCTGCGGTTGAACCCGCCATGCAGGGCCGGGTCTTTACCCTGGTGGGCAGCCTTGCCTCTGCGATGGCACCCATCGGATTAATTGTCGCCGGTCCGGTGGCAGATGCGATCGGGGTGCAGAGCTGGTATGTGATCGGTGGATTAGCATGCATCCTGATGGCGGCATTAGGGTATTCGATCCCGGCTGTGATGAACATCGAGGACAATCATCGTAGAGCTAAGGATCAGGTTCAAGAGCAGGAGGAGGTGGCGGATTCTGGGGTGCTCCCCACGTAAAGGGCACTAAACTTGATGCCAATTTGCGAAAACTAAAAAATAGCCCGGGATAGCAGCAGCTGCCCGGGCTGATCGATCCTGATGGATGGTCTGCGATATCGCTATTCCTCTTTTGGTGTTTGGTCAGATTTTTCGCCCGGCTGGTCAAGAGGGGCTGCTTCTGGGAATTCTCTTACATCTTGTCCATCAACCGTGAGATGTACATCGTAGGTGATGTTGGGCATTCTTATCCCTGCCTGGTTAAAACCTTTTAAAAGGGCTTCGTTGACTTTATCAAACATGCGGCGGGTATCAACATAAGAGTTTATCCACCAGCGGATGCGGAAAGTGATGCCCGAGTCTCCAAAATCCACAAAAAGTGCATCTACTGGTTTTTCAAGCAGAACACCATTCACCCCGCGCACCGAATCAATCGCTATCTGGCGGGCGACTCTGAGATCGCTGCCGTAATCAATGTTGACCTCGATTTGAACCCGGTATCTCGGGTCGGGATAGGTGTAGTTGACGATCTGGTCTTTTGCGATGGCTGAATTGGGCACGATCACCAGGCGGTTGTCGCGAGTACGAATACGCGTGCTGCGAGTCCCGATTTCCACGACGTCTCCCCAGGTGCCGATCCCACCGATTTCTATCCGGTCCCCAACCCGGAAAGGTTGGTCCAGCAGAATCAAAAATCCGGCGATGGCATCTGCCAGCGTATCCTGGGCTGCCAGGGAGATCGCCAGACCGCCGATACCCAATGCAGCCGCGAAGGCGGTGATATCAATGCCAAAATAACTGAGAAAAATTGACCCATACCCAACCAGCAGGAGGGCTTGCGCGACACGCTTGCCCACGATGTAGATAGGGTTTAACCGCCGGATGTCTTCCTCCGTCCGGTCATGTGTTAATAATGCTTCGCTTGCAAAGCCGATTGCTTTCCATAGAAGCACAAAGATGATGGTCAGGTAAGCTACAAAAAATACCTGATTCAGCAAGACCCTTAACCCTGCACTCAGGAAGGATAATCTTGCCAAACTGATCTGAAGGGCGAGGGTGAGCACCAACCAACTGATTTGGGACTTGATGATCTCAAGAAATTCATCATCCTTTTTCATCTGAGTGCGGCCTAATACAGCTCGCAACCCGCGGTAAATGAGCCGCTTCCCAAGCAGGTATATCAGCAAGAAGATGGCGATTGACAGGACCAGGTTGATCCAATCCTCAATCGAAAGACCTAAGAAGTAAATTCGATCCCAACCGTATCGGGAAGCTAGACCGGAGACCCATCTGGTGAGCGGTCCATCGATCGTATAGAGCTGGCGAGATGAGTACGGCTCCGTCAATTCTGCTATAGAAGGGACGTTCGTTGCCGGCGTAGGGGTAGGGGTTAAGTCCAGCTGTGGTGTGCGTGTCGCCAAACCACTCGCAGGCTTTGTCGTTTCTGGTTGTGATCCCTCATCTGGCGGGATGGGTGTCACCTCTTCGACAGGAGCAGTGGATTCGGTTTGGGCAGAGGCAGTACTGGAAAAGCCGGGTATCAGACAAAGGAGAAAGATGAATGATAAGTTCAATGCGATGAGAATGGAAACCCGTTTCATTTTTATCCTCACTTATGGATAGGGCTGAAAGCTCTCCTCTTCTTCCTTCAGGAGCTGGTATGCCAGGGTGTTGTGCTCACTACAGGTATTTCCCCCAATTTTACACTGCCTTTGATGGTGATTTACTGGAATTATCCTTGCACTCAACAGATCCTGGGCAGCAGTTCCCCAGCAGGCAGGTCTACCACGCGTGACCCGCCGATATTGGTTTTCGACACAACCAATCCAGGATGTTCAGCGACGACCTGCCCGATGATAGCAGCCTCCTGACCTAAAGGATGGCTGTGCATGGCTGCCAGTACTTCTTCTGCCATCTCACCCTGGACCATGGCTACCAACTTTCCCTCATTGGCCACATAAAATGGATCCATGCCAAGCATCTCGCAGGCAGCTATAACGGCGGGCTGCAGGGGAACAGCGCCTTCTTCGAAAGTGATCCCCAGGTTGGAAGATTTGGCCAGCTCGTTGAGCGCTGCTGCTAATCCACCGCGGGTTGCATCACGCAGGCAGTGAATTTCCATGCTGGCCGCCAACATGGTTTCCACCAGTTCATGCAGTGGGGCAGTGTCGCTCGTGATCTGGGTTTCAAATTCGAGACCTTCCCGGATTGACATGATCGCCATACCATGATCACCGATTGTCCCGCTGACGATTACCGCATCTCCTACCTGGGCATTTGAAGGCGCGATCTCAATACCGGGTGGAATCAAGCCGATCCCGGTAGTGTTGATGTACAGGCCATCACCATGACCTTTGTTGACAACCTTGGTATCCCCGGTTACAACCTGGACACCGGCGATCTCTGCTGCGGAAGCGAAGGTGGTGGTGATCTGGCCCAGCAGATCCATTGGCAGCCCTTCTTCGAGGATGAATCCTGCGCTTAAATAGAGCGGACGAGCACCGGTCATCGCCAGATCATTGACAGTACCATACACCGCCAGGTCGCCGATGTTGCCGCCGGGGAAGACCAGGGGATGCACGACAAATGAATCGGTAGTGAATGCCAGGCGGGATACGCGGGTATTTCCAGGATCGATTTCCAAAACGGCCGCATCCCCCAGCTGGATTAAAGCCTCGTTCTCCAGCAGGGGTAAAAACATGTGGCGGATTAAATCACTCATCATCTTCCCACCGCTGCCATGTCCCATTACGATGGTGGGATAATTTTGCAAGGGCAGCGGGCAGGTCCAACTGCGGATATCAAATTTACCGGTCATTGTTTATTCTCTATTTTTCCAGGCTGCTGGTATAGCGACCATACTGGTAGTATGCTGCACACGCGCCTTCTGAGGAGACCATCGTGGCGCCCAGGGGAGATTGGGGTGTGCACTCCTTACCGAAAGCCGGGCATTCGTTGGGTTTCTTCAAGCCCTGCAGGATCAGGCCGCTGATACAGAGGCTCGATTCATGGGGATTGATGACCTGGATTTCCGGGAAGCGCAGCTCAGCATCGTATTGTTGAAAGGTGTCTTTCAATCTATAACCGCTTTCCGGGATCACGCCGATGCCGCGCCAGGCGCGGTCGGTGGTCTCAAAGACCTGCTTGATGATGCTTTGAGCGGGCAGGTTGCCCGCTTGCTCTACCGAACGGGCATAGGCATTCTCGACCCTGGCTTCACCGTTCTCCAGCTGTTGCACACACATTAATATCGCCCGGGCAATATCCACCGGTTCGAAGCCCATCACGATTACTGGCACTCGGTATTTTCCCACCAGTGCTTCGTACTCCCAATAGCCCATCACTGTGCAGACATGCCCGGCTGCCAGGAATGCGTTCACCTGCACCTGGGGCGATTCCAAGATCGCAGTGATAGCAGGCGGCACAGTGACGTGCGAAACCAGCATGGCGAAATTTTCGATACCCTGATTCTTGGCCTGCAGTACGGCCATGGCATTGGCAGGCGCGGTGGTCTCAAAACCAATGCCAAAAAATACAACCATCTTATGTGGATTTTGCTGAGCTATTTTCAAGGCATCCAGAGGAGAGTAAACGATGCGCACATCCCCACCTGCGGCCTTAACGCTGAACAGATCCCTATCAGAACCCGGTACACGCAACATATCCCCGTAGGAGGTAAATATGATATCAGGACGGGAGGCCAGGGCGATGGCTTTATCGATCAGCTCCAAAGGGGTGACACACACCGGACAGCCTGGACCATGGATCAGGTCAATTTCTGGCGGCAGCAGCTGATCCAGACCACTTTTGATGATCGAATGTGTCTGCCCACCACATACCTCCATGATCTTCCAGGGCTGAGTCACCGTCTGGCGAATTTCCGCCAGTAATTTCCTGGTTAGTTCGCCGTCGCGGTATTCATCCAAATACTTCATGCAGATAACCCCTGGTTGAGTTCTGGCAGCTCATCTGCCAGCATCTCCATCTCGCGCAGCATTTCCAACGTACGCATTGCCTCTTCTTCGTCCAGCTTGCTGATTCCAAAACCAACATGGATGATCGTGTATTCTCCAACCCGGATATCGGGGATAAACTCGAGGCAGGCTTCTTTGATCACCCCACCGAAATCGACCTTGCCCATTATCATGTCGTTCGCCTGGTATATTTCAATTACTTTGCCGGGAATTCCTAAGCACATTGTTATTTCTCCTGGTACAGATAATTCAAAGTACGACCAATAAGAATAATGATAATTATAATTTCAATTGATGCAACGCGATGGCTGCCTGGCCAAGGGCAATGCCGCCATCATTTGTCGGGACCTGGTGGTGCCAATAAATCTTGAAGCCATCTTTTGCTAATAAGCCAACCGATTTCTTGAGCAGGGTCACATTTTGCCACACACCACCGCTGAGCGCGATTTCATTGATCCCGGTTTCGGCCCGGATTTGGATTGAGACACGGCGCATGATTTCCGCGATCGAATTGTGAAAGCGAGCAGCAAGAACAGGCGGTTTTACACCTGACCGCAGATCACTGAGCAGGGCTTCTAGAAGCGGGGCCGGGTCGAGCTCCTCGCCCCTGATCTCGATCGGATAGCTTCCGGTTTCATCTGGAGCTACCAGAAGCTCCAGTTCGATGGCAGCTTGCGCTTCGTAATTCACAGTCTGGCGGACACCGATCAGGGCAGCAACTGCATCAAAAAGTCGGCCCATGCTGGAGGTTGGCGGTGCATTGATCTGGTTGTCGATCTGCTTGTGGATCAATTCCAGAAGATCCCAGCCGGATTTGCTTGACTGCCGGGCATGTTGCACCGGAAACAAATCTGGATCCCAGGAGAGCCCGGCCTGCTCCAGGTGAGAAAGCGCTGTGCGCCACGGTTCACGAACCGCCAGATCGCCTCCAGGTAAGGCAATGTATGCCAGGTGAAAGAGGCGCTGGTAATCACGATAATCTCCCAGGAGTATTTCAGAACCCCAGATGGCACCATCCTGGCCATAACCGGTGCCATCCAGGCAGAGGCCGATCACCGGGCGATTCCCGGGATGCTGGTTATCCGACAGGCAGGAAGCCAGGTGTGCATGGTGGTGCTGAACTCCAATTGACGGTAATGATTCTTCCTGGGATCTCTTGAGTGCGTACCGGGTTGCCAGATAGTCAGGATGCAGATCATAAGCGATGACCTGTGGCTCAATGCGAAACAGGCGCTGGTAGTGGTGAATGCCCTCTTCAAAAGCCTGCAGCGTTTCGTAATTCTCCAGGTCGCCGATATGATGGCTGATAAAGGCGTACCGTCCACGTGTCAGGCAGAAGGTGTTTTTCAACTCGGGACCGGTAGCCAGCAGGGGAGGCATCTCCCATTGAAGCTGGATGGGGTTAGGGGAGAAACCCCGGGCGCGGCGCAACGGATATTGGGCACCTATGGTTCCGATTATGCTGGGGGAATCTGCTGCTTCTACATCCAGGATTCTAAGCACGGAGTCGTCACAGCGAATGTAGATATCGCGATCGTGCATCAGGAATTGATCAGCTAGCTTTCCGAGCCGTTGCAGGGCTTCATCATTACTGGTTGCGATTGGTTCCTCACTCAGGTTGCCACTGGTCATCACCAGGCAATCCGGTATGCCAGGTTCGCGCTCAAGCAGCAGGTAGTGCAGGGGTGTATATGGCAGCATCACCCCGAAAGTGGACTGATTTGGAGCAACCTGGGGGGCGATACTTGAATCAGGGCGTTTATCTAGCAGCACGATAGGACGCTGGCGGGTGAGCAGCTGCTCTCCTTCGACTGGAGTTACGAAGCAATGCTCTGAAACCACGTCCAGATTAGGCATCATCAAGGCGAAGGGTTTGTCGACTCGTAATTTCCGCCGGCGCAGTTCGCTGACTGCCTGAATGTTGGTCGCATCACATGCCAGGTGAAAACCACCCAGGCCTTTTATGGCGATGATCCTGCCTTCTGCCAGCGATTTCCTGGCTTCCTGGATGGCTTCTTCCTGGTGTAAGAAGTTTTCTGGCTGGTCGTTCGTCGATTGGAGCCAGACTTGCGGCCCGCAAACTGGACAGGCGACCGGCTGGGCGTGGAAACGCCGATCCAGGGGATCATCGTACTCTGCCTGGCAGGCAGGGCACATTTCAAAGGAACCCATCGTGGTTTGTGGCCGGTCATAGGGAATATCCTTGATGATCGTGAAGCGGGGGCCGCAGTTTGTGCAGTTTATGAAGGGGTAGCGATAGCGGCGGTCATGCGGATCAAACAGTTCGTCTAAACAATCCTGGCAGAGGCTGACATCGGGAGAAATAGGGATGAAATCCCCGGGTTTACTTTCAGAGTGAATGATCTCAAAGGTGAAGTAACTGTTTACCGGGATCCAGTCCACTTGAAAAGAATCAATGCGTGATAATGGGGGTGCTTCTTCCTGTAGCGCATTGATAAAGGCTTCCAGCGCAGTTTGTAAACCATCCACTTCTATATCCACCCCGGCAGAAGTATTGCGCACCCAGCCTTTTAACGCCAGGCGATCTGCGAGTCCGTATACGAACGGCCGAAATCCTACCCCCTGGACGATGCCAGTGATGTGGACCCGGATGCCTTTTTGTCCCATTTATTTGTTATTTGCGGAATTTTGTTTTACTATCTGGTCTTGCAGCCAACTTAACCAGCTATCCAATCCTTCCCCGGTACGGCAGGAGATTGGAAATGTGACCAATCCAGGATTAAGTACCTCGACCCCCCGCTGGAAGTACTGCATGTCAAAATCGATGTACGGGAGGAGATCGATCTTGTTGATCACCAGCGCATCGACACCCCTGTACATGGTGGGGTATTTGTAGGGTTTGTCATGCCCCTCAGGAATGGAAGCAATCAAAACATTCTGGTGGGTGCCCAACTTAAAGGCAGCCGGGCAGATCAGGTTGCCCACATTTTCAACTAACAGCAGATCGTAGCGGTTCAACTCAAGCCGATCGAGGGCTCCTTGCAGCATGACTGCGTCCAAGTGGCACTCACCACCTGTGTTGATCTGGACAGCTTCCGCACCCGCTGCTGCAGCCCGGTCTGCGTCGATGCTGGTTGCGATATCGCCGTCAACCACTGCCAGGGAGAGCTGGCCCGCTAAGGCTTTTACGGTATGTTCAATGAGGGATGTTTTCCCAGCGCCAGGTGAGGCCATCAAATTGATGCCGTAAACACCGGCTTCTTCCAGGCGTTGACGATTATCTTCTGCCAGACGGTCATTGGCGCTTAATATGTTTTCGACAACGGGCATACGCTGATTCACGATTTTTCTCCACCGGTAAGTAAGAATTTGTTTTTCAAGTTAATATTATAAAGGGTCTGTACAATTTCGTGGGGGTAACTCGGACAGCACACATCAAAAAAGAGATGGTTGTGCAAACCTGTGCTAGGACACATTCAACTTAATCGACTCCGGAAAGATAGGTGTCTATGGCAGCTTGCAGTTCACCGGGGTTGAAACCATACGGGCCTAATCCACCCGCATAGACGATTTTCCCATCAATCCCTACCAAGTAAAGGCGGGTTGGTTTGGCTGCGTAAGCATTACTCACTCGATCATCCATATGATCCACGTACGTATGTATGCCATACTGCAGACTCTCTTCACATTGCTGTGCAACCCTCTGGCGCTCTTCGAATGTTTGAGGATCATAAATATCGGTTGCGGTCTTGGGAATGCCCTTTTTGACCAGCTTTCCGGTCAGCCCGCCTCCCAGCCACCAGCCATCTTTCGGGTGCGCCTCCCGGATATAGATTGATAAAAACTGGATTTGCTGGTGATACTGCTGGTAGAGATCACGGAGACCCACGGTCCCTCTGACGTAAGGAGGTCAGGTGAAGCTGCCAAAGATCAAAGCAACGGGTTTGTGACCTTGGAATTCAGAAAGACGGACCCGCTTATCTCCGCTGACATCGGTCAGCTCGAAATCTGGCGCATGGTCACCCACCCTGGGTGCCATGGCATCAAATTTTTTCTGCCAGGCTTTTTCTTTTCTAAAGTAATGCAACATCCCGGCCATAGAATCACTCCATCTCGGATTTCTTTGGATTATACCTGGCTTCGAACGTCAACCAATGAGCGGGATCAATGATTGGGGAAGAGGAAGATCCCTGGTTGACTGATTTTGTGTGTTGTTTTGTTTGATTAAATAGAAGGTTTATAGATTCTCCCGGAAGAAATTTGTGGCGATTGCATCTGGAAGTTGGGTGATATGTTCCAATTCGATATATTCAAGATCCCCGATCTCCTGGTGACCGGCATGCTCGTGAAACCAGGTCAACTCATTGGGGATATAGACCGCACGCCCCCCGATCTTGAGGACGGGCAGGATGTCAGAGCGCAGAGAATTTCCAACCATCAGGAAGCTAGTGGGCTCGAGGTTGTATTTACTTAATACACTCCTGTAGGAATCAGCGGATTTTTCTCCGACCACTTCGAGATAACGGAAGTACCCTGCAATCCCGGAGAGCCTGATCTTGCGTTCCTGCTCGAACTGGTCCCCTTTCGTGATCAGCAGCAGGTCATATTCACTCGATAAATTTGCAAGGGTTTTTTCTACGCCCTCCACCAAATCGACGGGTGCGGTGAGCATTCTCTTGGCGATGTCGATGATCGCGTTGATCTCTTTTGCAGTCACCCGGCCAGCTGAAACCTGAGAGGCGGTTTCGATCATCGATAGGATAAAGCTTTTAATCCCATATCCGTAGTAGGTGATATTTTCAACCTCGATTTGATCCAGATGAGCTTTTACCTCCTGAGGTTCCTCGTATTCAGACATAAGGCGAGAAAGATCTTCCTTTGCCTGGTGATAAAGGCTTTCATTATGCCACAGGGTATCGTCGGCATCGAAGCCGATTACGTTGATCATCCTATGATCTCCCGGGGACTAGTACCCAATTACCAGCATTTTAGAACTTAATCGATATTCTCATGCCAGTTTCAGGCTGGGCTATATTATACAACTCGGAGAAGACAAAAACCTCCTCCCAAGGAATCCTGCAGAAAATAATTTTCCACCCGTTCGTAATCCGGGGAAAATGGAAATGTATTTGAAAGCTGGAAATTGATCGGAACGAGGCAGCTCAGGAAATCTGGCTGATGGTTGCCACCAGTGCTGCGAGCATAATTCCCAGGGTTGCCAGTAAAGCAGGCCAGGAAGTGCGCAGTGTGGGAAATGAGAGATGCTGAGCGCCTTCTGAAATCTGATCGGTGGGTATTTCGTTTCCCCGGCGAATCATCCAATAATGGAGCGGAAACAGGATTCCCAACCCAATTCCGGCAATGAATGACAGCATAGCCCAGAAGAATGGACTTGAGGGGTGGGGGATGGAGGTCATCAAACGGCTGCTTACCAACCAGGTCATCGAGAAAAACACTGCAAACACCAGGTTGAATGTAATAATTTCGGTCAGTAAGTTTTGCTTGAAAGCATTGCTAAACTGGCTCCCGACTTTGGCAACCTGTAAGGGAATGCGGAACAAAAACAAACCTACAAACAATGGGAAGAAGTAGGTGGAACCCAGGATTATTAGTGGATTGGGTTCAGTTCCGAAACTTCTCAACAGCGTTAGCGCACCAATCCATGCAATCGTGTACCCGGTGATGGTTAACAAAGAAGCCCTCAAGGCGAGACGCCCATTCTGCCCAGATTCCTTGCTGCTCGCTGATTGGGTAAATGTATGGATCAGGATGGCGATTGGACCCAGAAATAGAGTGGCTGCCAACCAGATCAACTTGCCCAACCCCGAGATATTCTCCGCGCTGTGTAATTGAGCGACCATGAAAATCATTGAGATCAATACCAGCACAAACCAGGAAGCGATACCCAGGCCTATCCGGGAAAATGTGCTTGCCGCAGGTACAGGTGGCAGGACCGGATACTTCCCGGGCAGGCTGGTAAACAGCTCGTCAAAACGGAATGAGGAGCCGGGAAAACTGATCCGGTTGACTCGCAGCAGCTTGGCTGCCTGGTCAGCCTGGCCGACGCTGGCAAACACCTGCCGGTAGGACCACGATTCACGTTCCAGCAACCTGCGTGAATCGGGATCTTCAATTGCGGAAATCTGCTCCACCAGAACCTGCTCTGTGGCATGCCAATCGATCTCCGGCAGCGGTTTCCCCAGGAGCTGTGGGTATACAAAATACCGCATGAAGGATAACGCCAGGGCTGATTGGGAAACATCTCCATTCCCGATCCCGTAAAAAGGTACGCTCAGGTTGTCCGTGTTTGCCAGGACAATGAAGGTGAGGTTTTTTTCTGGGACTTTAAGGTAAAGGGCAGATGTGGAAGGGGGCCATCTCCCGGTGTGCCAAAGCAAATGCAGGCCTTCGAATTCCTGCACATACCAGCCAAGCCCATACATCAGATCTTGGCGATCGTGGTATGTGGAATAAGCTGGGGTAAACATCTCTACCCTGGCTGCCTGATCCAAGAGCAGACCTTGGTCAAGGGCGATATCGAACCTGGCGAGATCCCCAACGCTGGAGATCAAGCCGGCAGCAGGGCTGTGGATGAGGTGATACATCCCCGGGATGATGCGGTAATCTTCATCAAATTGATAGGGCCGGGCAAGATGGCTGTAAACATCCGGATAATAGCGAAAATCGGCTCCCAAGCCTAACATCCGCTGAAAATCTTCAATCGAATTAATGGTATGCGCGCCCCAATCAGAGATCGGGTTTAATGCTGTAGATTCCATTTCCAGTGGCAGCAGCACCTTTTCGCTGAGCAGTTCAGCAAATGATCTTCCGGTTGTTCCCTCGATCACGCCCCCCAGGAGCGCATAGCGATTTCCATTGTAGTGGAAGATGGTGCCGGGGTTTCCCTCGGAGGTGTGGGTTAATAGATTTCGAACAGTCACCTCATCATTGCCTGCATCCACGCCGTATTGGTTGACTGGAGCATTAAGGTCGATCAACCCCTGCTCGACGAGCTGCATTACCAATACCGCAGCGACTGGTTTGGTAACGGAAGCCAACCCATAGGGTGTATCAGGACTGGCTTTGACCTGTTTTTCAAGATCGGCGTAGCCAAAACCGGATGCCCATACGAGCTCCTGGTTTTGAACGATTGCGGCTGACATGCCCGGGATCTTCAGGTCCTGGCGAATCGTATCCAAATCAGATGTAAAAGCCCTGAATTCTTCATTGTGATTTTGCGCAGGTTCCAAGCCTTGATTACCTACCGGGGAATCGACCATTGAGCACCCGCTGCTCATCACCAGCCAGAGTATTGCGCCTGCTGTTGCTAGAAACAGTGGAAGGAACTTGCGGATTTTGTTGGTTATTTTGTGTGTGAGGTGAATTCGTGTCATAAAGTTTCCCTGTTATTTACTCCATCCTTAATCCGGGATGCTGCCGAGAATAATTTAGCAGGAAAATTCGATTTTGCCATCCAACGGTCAGGGGATCTTCAGGGATAGCCAGCTGGCTAATTTTTTTAATACCTCCTGAACAGATGACTGCTGAAAAAGTTGAGAAACGTGAATGATTACAGAATGGATTATCCCTTGTATAATTTATGAGATGTATAAGGCTGTTAGGACCGCTCGATTTGGCTAAACAAAAAATTTTTACAAAGGAAACTTTCTATGCGCGAAATTTTTTACCCGTCTTCAATTGCAGTGATCGGCGTGTCAGCCAAGCCAACTAACCTGGGACGCAATATAGTCGCCAATCTAGTGGAATACGGGTTCAACGGGATCGTTTATGCTGTCGGTCCCAGCGGAGGTATGATCGAGACGCGGCGTATCTATCGAGCGGTGGGGGATATCCCGGATCATATCGACCTGGCAGTGATCCTCACTCCGGCCCAAACGGTGCCAACAATTTTAGACGAATGTGGGCAAAAAGGTATCCGCTACGTGATCATTGAAACGGCTGGTTTCAGGGAATACACAGCGGAAGGAAAGCAGCTGGAAGAAGAGCTCTCAAGAATTGCTGAAAAATATGGAATCCAGTTTGTCGGCCCGAATTGTATTGGGGCGATTAATATGGAAAATGGCATGTGCGTCCCGTTTCCACGCTTGACGAAGTTTGTCAAGCAGGGTGATGTTTCTATGATCACCCAAAGCGGGGGGGTTGGGATGAGCGCACTGAATTTGATGGCCAATGAAGGCCTCGGTTTAAACAAATTTGTCTCGGTAGGCAACATGCTCAATATCGATGCAGAAGATATGCTTGAATACCTGATCACCGATGAGGGTACGCGTTTGATCTTCATGTACCTTGAGAGCATCCGCGATGGGCGCAGGTTAATGGAGATTGCCAAGAAATCGCCAAAACCCGTGGTGATCTTCAAGGCGAATATTGGCGAGCTGGGTAGAAACATTGCCCAATCTCACACTGCCTCACTGGCCAGCGATGACAAAATTGTTGCGGCAGCTTTTCACCAGGCGGGCATCATTCGCGTCAATTCTGCCACGACGGTGGGAAATAACTTGAAGATCTTGGGACTGCCACCTATGAAGGGAAAAAACCTGGCCATAATCTCTCGTTCTGGCGGGCATGCAGTGATCGCGGCTGATGCCACCGAACTGGCTGGTTTCAACCTGGCCCATTTTCCCGAAAAATTCTTGCGCGAGATAGAGAAGCATTTCCGGGCTTCCGTGATCCGCCTGACCAATCCCCTGGACTTGGGTGATTTGTTCGACCTGGATGTTTACGCCCAGATTGTCGAACAAACCCTGCAGCTGGAAGGCGTGGATGGTGTCGTTTTTCTGCACACTTCACTTTCTGAAGCGGAAAACCTGACCAGCCGCAAGCTCCTGGATCGTATGGTCGAGTTGGTGGAGAAGTACGATAAACCCGTGGCTTACTACATTTCAGCAGCAGCAGAAGAAGTTAATTACTTGAAGCAGAATTATGATTTCCCGATTTTCACCCAGGTCGTAGAAACGATACGTGCTTTGGAGATGAGCCAAAAATACTACACGCAGAACGCAAAAATCCACGCCAAGTCTGAAATTCCAGTATACAAGGTTGATCACAAGGGGGTTAAGGAGCTGATCTCATTAGCAAAGCGGGAGGGGCGAGATTTGCTGATTTCGGAGGCGATACAGGTATTAGGTTATTATGGAATTCCTACTGTTTCCAGTGTGATCGCCCTGACGGTTGGAGAAGCGCAGGCAGCAGCTGAAAAAATGGGCTTTCCGGTGGCGTTGAAAATAATTGCTGAACAAATATCACACAAGTCGGATGTGGGTGGGGTGCAGCTGAATTTGCGCAGCAGCCCGGCTGTCGCAGAGGCTTTTGAAGAAATGATGGCTCGAATTCACCAAGCCTATCCAGGTGCAAAATTAGATGGAGTGTTAGTGCAGCCCATGGTATCTGGAGGCCGGGAACTGATTCTGGGTGGGAGGCAGGACCCCCAGTTTGGTCCTGTGGTTTTAGTCGGCCTGGGCGGTATATTTGTTGAGATATTCGAGGAGTCGCAGGTGCGGGTAGCACCGCTCTCACAAGCCACTGCACAGGAGATGATCGAAAGCCTGCGCGGCTATCAGATCCTGGCTGGCGCGCGGGGACATAGACCTGTCGATATTGAATCCGTGGTTGAGACCCTGCTGCGCTTATCCCAGCTGCTGACGGATTTTCCGGAGATCCAGGAATTAGATATCAACCCCATGCGTGTCTTCCACGAAGGCGAAGGTTGCAGCGCCTTGGATGCGCGCATTCTTGTCGGTTAAAAGAGGTTGAGAAGATATTTCAATCTTCCTCATTCGTTCGGAATTAGGAAATCAGTTCTGGTGTTGATTGATCTGGTGATTTTGGATCACACCTGCCACGAATAACGGCTCTTTAGAAATCAGAACGGCCAAATGCTGGGCATCACCAGCATCACTACTAGCAGCACTACAAGTGTTAGCGGTAGACCAACCTTGACATAATCACTGAAGCGATATCCACCGGGTCCCATAACCAGTAGGTTGGCCGGATGGCTGACGGGGCTCATAAACGCGGCAGAAGCGGCAATAGCGACGGTCATTGCCAGGGGATAAGGCGAAACTCCTAGATCAGAAGCGGTATTCAACGCGACCGGTACCAGTAGAACCACCACAGCTGGATTGGGCATGACTTGAGAGGCGAGAGAGGTCAAAATAAACAAACCGGCCATAACGATTGCCGGTCCATAAGCACCGAGCAGTTCTACCATCCAGGTTGCAACGAAGCTGGCAGCACCGGTTGTCTCCATGGCAATTCCAAGAGGGATCATACCAGCGATCAAAAACACGGCTCTCCATTCTATCGCCCGGTAAGCCTCGTCCATTGTTAAGCACCCCGTCAGGACCATTAAAGCTACACCCACCACGACCATGATGACGATGGGTACCAGGCCAAAGATTACCGGCAGCAGTACAATTACCATGATGGCAATAGCTAGCCAGGCTTTGTTGCTGCGTGGTTTTTCTTGGGCTTCCTCGGTCAGCACAATGAAGTCCGGTTCAGTGCCCAGAAGTTTGATTCTCTCCCGCGAGCCGTACAGCAGGAAGGCATCACCAAAGCGCAGCGCCATTTCAGCCAGGTCTGTTCGAAAAGCGTGACCTTCACGCCAGATAGCCAGGACGTTAAGACCATATTTCGCCCGGAAGTGTATCTGGCGCAGGTTTTTTCCTGTCAGCGTGGTATGTGGTGAAAGCACTGCTTCTACCAGACCTATCTCTGCAGATTCCAGTTCACTGATTTCTGGAGGTGTCGTGGATTCTATTCTCAGGCTTTGGAGCCCATCCACGGTGAGCAGGTCTTCCCGTCTGCCTTTGACTAGTAAAGTATCTCCAGCTTCCAGGCGATCGTCTGGATCGGGCATTAGTAAGGTTTCACCCTGGCGGATGATGCTGAGCACGCCAATACCATATGCGACACCCAACCGGCTTTCTGCCAGAGTAATTCCTGCCAAAGGTGAATCTTCTGGCAGCTGCACGAGCATCAGCCTGTCCTCCAGTTGGTAAACTTGCTCAGGCAGGGTTGGTGTGACGATAAAATCATCATCTTGCTGGATCATTTTTAGTTGGGATTGCTGGCCTTGTACGAGTAGTTTATCTCCGGGATGGAGGGGAATCTTCTCGAGATTGGTGCGCCAGATGGTTTCCTCCCTACGGATGGCCAGTACTATCAATCCATAACGCTGTCGAAAATCCGATTGGCGTAAATTGCGGTTGATCAGGGAAGAATTTGGTGGGATCTCCAATTCGATAATTTCAATCCCGGGTGAAATTAATCTCTCGATGGATATTTTTTCGTCCTCGATAATCAAGTGCCGCCGGCCATGTAAATCCCTCAGATGATCGATGTTGCCCTCAATAACAAGCCTATCGCCGGGATGCAGTATTGTCGCTGGAGTGGGAGCGAGCTGGGTGTAGCCATCTTGGATGATAGCAACCACGTTCAATCCTAAAATTGATCCCAATTTGCTGATTCCCAGGGTTTTGCCAGATAACGGGGAGTCAACCGGTAGTCGCACCAAGGTCATGTGTTCCTGAAGTTCGTAAAAATCCTCATAATCTGCTTGGGTGTCCCGAATTGTCTCCCGCCCAATATCTCGGACCGGCAACAGGCGGTATCCTAAAACCACGATGAATACGATTCCCGATATCAGTACAACCACACCCGTCGGTGTATAGTCAAACATTTGAAATGGATCCAGCTGCACTGCACGCAAGGCTTCACTGACCAAGATATTGGACGGTGTACCGATCAGTGTGGTCATGCCTCCCATCAAGGTGGCAAAGGCCAAAGGCATGAGCAGCTTGGAGGGCGGAATTTGGGTGCGTCTGGCGATATCAATAACGACTGGTAGGAAAAGGGATGCAACACCGATAGAATTCATAAATCCCGAGAGCAAACCTGTCAACAGCATGATCACTAAGATCAAGCGAGTTTCCGCATTACCTGCCAGTCTTAATACGCGGTGCCCAAGTAATCCTGCAACCCCGGTCCGGGAAAGGCCAGCGCTGAGGATCAAGACTGCCCATACAGTCACCACGGCTGCGTTGCTGAAACCAGATAGTGCCTCAACAGGGGTTAAGAGTCCTGTCAAAGCTAAGCTGACCATCACCATAAGTGCAACTAGGTCCACCCTTACTCGTTCAGTGATAAATAACAAAACAGCTAGGGCGGTGATGGCAAAGACGATGGCGATATCTGGGGTCATCTT
>JBJYXV010000053.1:22760-55365 GCA_046260155.1 Anaerolineales bacterium | reverse complement strand
CGCTGTGAATCTTGCCAGCGAACTCAATTGGTAAGCCTTAAAATGGGCTAAAAATACCAGCAAAGAAATCTGGATTTGGATTATACCAGTCAGATCAACAGGGATTTGTACTATGAAATTGGTTTGAGAATTCTAGTGAGGTTAATCAGGATAATATTTGGATATGACACGATCCCTGACCTTGGAGAGAATAAAAGCAACTGCTGCAAGGGCTAAGATCACATTTAACCAGCGTTGATCCCAGGTTTTGCGGATCGATGTTTCTGTGGCGATCTCCGTCTGCCCAGAATTCGAAGCGAAAATTGAAGTTAGTTGAACGTTCTTCGGTGAAGCATCTTCAGTCGCCCAATTAAATAATTCCGCTTTTGAGGCTGTGAACTGGTCAAAATCACCTAAAGATAAATGGCGTCCATCATTGTGGTTAAACGTCGGAAAACCAATATTGGTGTAACCCCAGCTGGGATCGGCAAAGTGCCAGCTGTCCTGCAAATTGTACTCGACCCAGGCATGCCCACTTCCTGGTACACTCGAAGCTTCGTCATGGGGGAGCGAGAACAAAATATCCGGGAGGATGGTGCCGATGATCATCTTGGCGGGAATTCCAGATGCACGGCAGAGAGCCACCATTAAACGGGAGTAACCAATGCATGCCCCAACTCTGGTGCGAAATGCTTCCAGGGCGGATACATTGGTCTCTTCACATCCATTTTCTGAGTAATCCAGGTAGCTCGAAACAAATTGAAAGATGCGAGCTGCAGGATTGCCACTGGCACCGCTTAGAACACTGCTGGCAGCTGTTTTTATTTCCTCGTGATTTGATTCGATGCCTTCCTGAGGGAGCATGTCAAACTTGGCAACAGGTGCTTGCCAGGAAGGATTTCCCTGCGCCAAGGTGACCTCATAATCAACCAGAGCTGTTTTTTCACCATCTGCATTGACCTGGCCTGATAATTCAAGCAGATCAACATAGGCGCGGGATTTGATCTCTTGATCACCATCCCATTGAATGGATAAATTATGCACGGATTGGTATGGACCAGACTTGGGCAGCATCAGGCCCAAGTTTATTTCGGCATCACCCGTAGTTTGGTAAATGTGAAAAGTTTTTGTGATGCGGTAATGTATTTTTGCGGGCAGCAAGGTATATGCACCAAGTGCAGTTATTGAAAGCAGCGCCAATATGGCGACTAGGGAGGCAGCTGTAATCAGGTAACGTGTGTAATTAGGTTTGTAGATCCCTTGTATTGTGGTATTTTTCACTATGTCAGGAGTGGAAATTTTTGTGGTATTCACGGTGATCTTATTGAGATTTATTGATTTTGAGGTGGGTGATTAGATGTTCTGGAAGGCGTTTATTGTCAATTCACCTGGATGGGATAAATCTCGCTTGTAGAACTATTGATTTTCTTTCCAAGATCGAATCGTAAAGTTAAAATATAATAAATCAGAACCTGTTATATTATGGATTATATCTCCGATAACTATCATATTGAATTAAAATTCACAAATGCGGTTTTAGAGATGATGAAAATCACTAAAAAAGCTGTGATAACAGGTGGTGAATACCCCAATCCGGATGGGTTGTTGGATGCATATCTTGGAATCAAGATCATGCCGCCAATTGCTTAAAAAGCAGCTATTATTGAAAGTGACACATCACTGGTGCTTATCATGCGAGAGGCAAGCAAGGGCATACTGACAGGCGGTTTTGGAGTATATTTCCCTGGTAATTCAGGGGAATGCAATCTAATAAAAACTCAAAATTTCACCGGCACAGTAAGGAGTATTTAAATATGGAAATAAGCCTCCGCTCAATTGGCAGGATCGTCAGTCCTTTCAAGAATCCTGCAGGCATGCCCATCCAACCTGCTGCGGCTCAGGGTGTACAAGGGCAGGTTGTGCTTTCTCCAGAATATGTAATGGGGGTAGAGGACCTGGATGGTTTCTCGCATATTTTTTTAATTTATTACTTTCATAAGATCAGCACATCCAAATTGACGGTCATACCCTTCCTGGATGATCGACCTCACGGGGTATTTGCTACCCGGGCGCCTCAGCGGCCTAATCCAATTGGTATATCGGTTGTGAAATTAATCAAGGTTAATGGAAATACGCTGCATATAGAAAATGTTGATATCCTTGATGGAACACCCTTGATTGACATCAAACCCTATGTGCCCTCGATTGATGAGCACCCGGTCACATCGATCGGGTGGCTGGAACATGCACAGGATCGGATTGGGGGGATGAAATCCGATCATCGATTTGTGGAAGATTAACGAATCTGCAAAGCCAGTTGCCCTTCCAAGCGATGCAATCTCCCAATATACTATAGGGAACAAATACCATCCGGTGAGAGGATAAATGAGCTTAGAGATCATTACATTAGAATGTCCCTCTTGTGGTGGTCGGACAAGTTTTTCTGCCGATACTGATATCCTGGTATGTGATTATTGTGGGAACCAGCACACGTTTCGCCTGCCAGACCCCACCACTGGATATACACCTGATGCGGTGCTTGGTGAGAATATTAATCCCGCACCAGAAACAGCCATTTCCCAATCGGAAACAAGTAGCTTACGCCCGCGCCCGAGAGAAGTCACCTTGCAAAAGCAGGGGGAACGGTTGGAATTATCCTGGCGTTGGTTCTCCTGGAAATACCTGCCACTGGCATTTTTCTGTGTTGCCTGGGATGGATTTTTGTGCTTTTGGTACAGCATGGCTTTTACAATGGATGCGCCATGGATCATGATCGTTTTTCCCATTGCGCACCTGGCTGTCGGTGTGGGTTTGACTTATTCTACATTGGCTGGCTTTCTGAATCACAGTCAAATTGTCGTCGATCAAGAAATTTTCTCAGTCAGCCATGGACCAATACCCTGGTTTGGCAACCTGCGAGTACCGGTTACCCAGGTGAAGCAGCTCTACTGCAAGGAAAAACCCGGTAAGAGTAACAGTGGGCCTACATTCCAGCTGAGCGTCATATTGAAGGATGGGCGCAAAAAAGATCTGCTGTCGAATTTAGATTCGCCAGAAATTGGATTTTACATGGAGCACCAGATCGAAAACTGGTTAAACATCCCCGACCAGCCAGTCAGGGGTGAAATCCCCGATTAATTTATATTCCATAGGGGGAATTCGTTGCTAGGTCTACTGGTAATTATTGGCTGGCGGATTCTAGATCAGCATCCTCACCCGTGAGTTCGATATCCATGTTATAGAGCAGGGCAATAGCCTCGGGCATGGAGAATTTAGCTGCCTGCAGGTCATTTAACCCAGGATTGATCGAATAATTGCGGGCTCGGGCCAGGTTGGCTTCACGCAGCTTTGTGTGGAGAAAAAGACTATCTGTAAGATCGCTTCCGGAAAAATCGGAGCCGGTTAAATCAGCTTCACGAAAGTCAACATTTACCACATTGCAGTTTAAGATCTGCATGCCTTTTAGACTAAGCCCGATAAATGTGTTGTGGTTTAGAGTGGATTTAGAAAAGTGGAGTGGTTTTCCGAGCGCTGCCGAAGTCCAATCAGCCTGAGTCCAGTTGACTCCAATAATTTTTGAATCTTCAAAGCAGATAGAAGGCAACATGGTTTCTGGGATTTTAACTAGACTAAGGTCGCAGTCCCGGAAAACACAATTAACGAAGCGGCATTTGATCAATTCGGTTTCAACAAAGGAGCACTGGTTGAAGGTGCAGTCAACAAATTCGCTTGAGATAATTTGGTGGCCATCCAGGCGTGCATTTTTAAATTCTTGGCCAGTGTAACGTTCTCCCGAAATGATTGGATTTTCCAAGTGGCATTTTCCCGAGAAATATTAAGATCCGGTACCAAGCTGTTTGATTGGCTTTTATCAAAATTCCGGTTTAACCGGGGAGGGTGGGTTTCACAATCAGGATGATCAATCCATAAAGCCTTGAGATTTCAAGTAATTAAGTACATTCCTTGAAATTTCCTGGTATGAACGCCGCGAGTACTTCACTTCGGTATAGACCTGAGCCAGGTTCTCTACCCCCGATTCAATGATCAATTTGCGCAGGCGCGGGTAGCCCATATAGCGCTCCCAACCTCTGTGCTCCCTTTCCTGGTATATCTCCGAAATTTGTTCATCGCTGTAATCGTGATAAGTCTCATGATGGACCAGACCCTCCAACGGGAGGCGATCGCGAGGGGCTGGGTCTTCGTCTGGATAGCCAAGGGTGAAGCCGACCACGGGTACAACATTGACCGGCAGATCTAAAATCCGTCCAACCTGGTCGCAGTTTGATAACGTGCTGCCCAGATAGCAGATGCCCAGGCCTTCCGATTCAGCTGCCAGGGCAACGTTCTGTGATACCAGGATGGCATCAATGGCAGCGATCATGAAACTGAAGAAATTGTCGAAATTATCCGGGGCATCACTGATGCTCAACCACCCCCGCATGCGATGAAAGTCAGCGCAAAAGGTGAGCAAGAGGGGTGCTTCCAGCACCATGCTCTGTTCCATGTGAGCTTTATAGAGCTGCTCCCGCAGAGTTTGATCCCTGGTGACGATGATCGAGTAGGTTTGCATATTGCCTGATGAAGAAGCACGGATTCCAGCCTCTAAAAGCTTGTTAAGCAGGCTGTCGGGAACAGGATCTGGCGTATACTTGCGAATAGAGCAGTGTTGGTGAATTTGTTGGATGACTGCCATAAAGGGAGCCCCTTTCAGGAGATATTCAGCAGTAGATTGAGTTTTCTTTTTGTATCCAGATTTGGATCATTGCGGAATTCCCCCTTATTTTACTTGATCGGTTTACCCATCGAATAGGCTCTTCCCGAACAAAGGTACAGGGAAGAGACTAGAACTTCGGTTAACCGGAGAATTGGTTCTGGTTACCGGATGAAAGTGTTTAACTTTTTAACAACCAGAGAAGGCGATCGTATGATAGGGCGTAATGAATGATAACCAGGATCGCAAGCGCCCATCCCCAGTTCGGCTGTCCAGCTGCGATGAAAGCCCAGGTGGCGGCCGCGAACAAAGCCAATTCGATCACCAGGCGTACGATACTGGGAATGGGAACAGGCGCATTGCCCGAACTGCTGGAGTCACCCGGGACACGGAAAGTGCCCCAAATTACTGCCGCCAGGACAACCAGCCCGATGCACCAGACGAAGCGCCAGATGCCGGTATGTTGAGTCCAACCCCAGTATCCCAGGGCAAATAAGGCGGCAATCTCAAGGAGAAAACGAAAAGCAAGATTGATTGGATTTGATCCCATTAGGTGCACTTTCCTCCATTAATTTAATACGCTTGAAACCTGTTGGTTGATCCTATTGTTAGAGGTTTGCTTTCCTATCGTCTCGTCGATCGATAAATTTATCTGGATTTCGGATATCAGGCAGAGATTATCCTTGATCGGATCGCATCATACCGACCCAGCTGATGTCGATACCCGCGAGAGTTCCCAGTCGCTCACTCAGCTCACCGGTGTGATGCTGGAGGTGGCGGATGTTGTAAAATTGCAGCTCATGCTTATTGAAGGGGATCCAGCTAAATCCGGAATCCCCCTCCAGATCCAATCCGGCAACTTTTTCATCAATCTCGTGCTGGCAGAATTCTAAATAATCCAGCAGCTCTCTTTTTGTAAATATCCTTCCAATTTCCCCTTCCCCTGATGAAACAGGAGCGAACCGGTGTGCATTATCATAATGCATTTCCCAGGGAGTGAAATCCTGCTCCTTGGGTTGTAAGTACAGATGGGTATAAAAGAGAGCGTGGTAGGCTATTTGCCAGAATTGGTTTTCATATTGTGTGTCAGCCCATAACTCTTCAGGACATTGCGTGATAGCTTGTTTAATCATCTCCATTGCAGCTTGATATTGCGATCTGATAATCTCTTTAGTCTTCATATGTTTCACTCCTGATTCCTTATAAAAGATAGTTCTCAGCCCTTCAGCTATATTCAAAATAACTTTAATATGGATACCACCAGTCCTTTGTGTCTTGTGAAAAATCCCAGTGGACGTGCTTGGTCTCAAGGAAGCTATCCAGACCTTCGGCACCCAGTTCGCGGGCATTCCCGCTCATCTTCATGCCTCCGAAGGGTCCGGCGTAGTTGTCAGTCAGGGGATCATTGATCCAAATTGTACCCGCACGCACTTCTTCGAAGAAGGTCTTGATCAAGCGTGCATCGTTCGAGCGCAAAACTGCTCCCAAACCATATTTGCTGTCGTTGACGAGTTGGATTGCTTCCGTGAAGGTTTTATAGGTCATCAGGGGAATTGCAGGGCCAAAAGTTTCCTCAGACATGATCAACATGTTGTGATCCACACTGGTCAGCACCGTGGGTTCGTAGTAGAATCCACGGTCAAATTGCGGAGGCCGCCGACCACCGGTTAAGAGTTTTGCACCCCGGGATTGAGCATCCTGGATGTGGCTCTCAAATTTCACTCGATACTTATCCCCAATCATGGGACCGATGTCCGTGGTCGGTTCGATGCCCGGACCCAGGCGCAATTTATTAACCTCAGCAACCAGAGCCTCGGTGAATTCAGAGATCAGATTTTCTGCGACGTAAACACGTTCTGTGGAAGTGCACACCTGCCCACAATTGATCAGGGCAGAGTAAGCCAAAGCCCTGGCGGATTTCTCGATATCGATGTCCGGTCCGACTACAAAAGCATCTTTACCGCCTAATTCGAGATGTAAGTGCTTGATCAGTGGGGCAGCCTGCTGGCTGATGCGCTGCCCGGTCTGCAGCGAACCAGTAAAGGCGATCACGGGTACATGCGGGTGTTTAACCAGGGCTTCACCCACTGGAAGGCCGTATCCAGTGACGACATTCACTACCCCTGGTGGTAAATGATCAAAGCATTTTTCGACCAGCAACAAGGTCGAAAGCGGGGTCATTTCAGAGGGTTTGATGACGACAGAGTTTCCGGCGGCTAATGCAGGTGCAATCTTCCACGATAACAAGAGCAGCGGGTAATTCCATGGCGAAATACAACCGACAACACCATAGGGTTCTTTGAGCACCATGTTGAGCTGGTTCTCTGGTTCGGGTGAGGGGAGGACACGGCCGCGGTAGTGGCGGCCCAATTCTGCATAATAGTCGACCGTACCAGCGACCCATTCCATCTCTTCTTCATTCTCCGAGATGGGTTTGCCCTCCTCCAGTGTGAGCAATTCCACCAGCTGCTCCCAATTTGCACGTATCTTCGCACTGGCTTCATGCAGCAAGTTCGCTCGTTCGACCGCTGCTGTTTTCCGCCAGCTCTCGAAGGCAGATTTGGCGGCCTCCACAGCCCGGTAGGTATCTGCTTCTGTCCCGGCTGGAACCAGATCAAGGACCTCTTCAGTTGCCGGGTTGTGGACCTCGATCACCTGTCCGGTATCAGCCCCAAACCACTCGTTATTTATCCAATGACCCTTCATCTCAACTCTTTTCTCCTGTCGATCAATCAGGTGGCATCCACTTCCAACGGGTATGCGGATTGAATCGATAGGCTGACTTTGAGTGAAAGCCAGCCTATTTTGATCTTTTTAATGAGGTGAAGCTTACGTACTACTGTGTGCTGATTTCAGTCCATATTCGCGAGTAAATCTCTGTTGCATCGCCAACATTTTCCAACCACTGCAACCGGTTGAACACTTCTTCGGAGGGGTATACAGCCTCATAGTCAAGGATTTCTGGATCGATAAACTCTTCGGCAGCAGCATTGGGGGATGCATACCAGACGAAATCGGTATTCATGGCGGCGATCTCGGGGCGATTCAAGAAATCGATCCACTGGTAAGCCATTTCTAAACGCTGGGGATCCTTGGCTGCATCCGCTGTGATGCACAGGTTATCGGTCCACTTCACTGCACCTTCTTCAGGGATGACATAGTCGATGTTTTCATCTTCAACCTGGGCGGTGAATATATCCCCACTCCAGCCAAGCGCCAAAGCGATATCCCCGGTCAGCATGTTGTCCTCATAAGTATCTGAATCAAATGCAGCAATATAGGGTTTGATAGCCAGAACCACCTGTTTGGCTTCTTCTAATTCCGCTTCGTCAGTGGTGTTGGGGCTGTATCCGAGGTAGATCAAAGCTGATCCCAGGACCTCACGCATATCGTCTAGCATGGAGATGCGGCCTTCAAATTCAGCTGCGTTTTCCGGGTTGTAAAGGTACTCCCAGCTGGCAGGCGCCTCATCCCAATCATTCCAGTTAAAGCCGATGCCTGTTGTTCCCCAGAAGTAGGGGACGCAGTGTGCCAAGCCAGGATCGTATGGTGGATCAGTAAAAGAGGGGTCAAGGTTATCCAGGTTTTCAAGCTTGCTGTGATCTAGTTCCGCCAGCAGGCCCAACTCGATCATCGTTGTGACCATATAGTCGGAGGGGACAATGACATCATAACCGGTTGCGCCGCCCTGTAGCTTTCCGAGCAGATCCTCGTTGCTCCCGAAAGTGTCTTCGACCACCCTGATGCCGGTTTCTTCTTCGAAGAGTGTAAAGATCTCGGGTTCGATGTATTCACTCCAATTGTAGAAATTGAGAACTTTATCAGTCCCTTCTTCTGGTACTGTTTCTTCCTCTGGTGTCGTCCCTTCCTCTGGAGCTGTCTCTTCCTCTGGAGCTGTACCTCCACTTGCGCAGCCAGCTGCGATTATCGCGACTAAGAAGATCACCAGGATTGTAAAAATGATTTTCTTCATTTGTTCCTCCTCATATGGATGATATAGTATTCTCTTGTAATTATTCTTACTGTTTGAATCTGTCTTCTATGTGTCATCTCCTTTCCTCTGGAGCCAAAGAGATAGCGGTACCAAGAACATTGAAGCAAGCAACAGCAGGCTGGATACCGCATTTATTTCTGGCGTAATACCACGCTTTACCATGGAGTAGATACGTACCGGAAGGGTAGTGGAGCCAGGCCCAGAAGTAAAAAATGTGATCACGTAATCATCCAGGGATAATGTGAATGCAAATAATGCACCGGCAAGTATCCCGGGCAGCAGGAGCGGGAAAGTCACCCGCCAGAAGGCACGCCACTCGTTCGCATATAAATCACTGGCGGCCTCCTCCAGGCCAGGATCAATCGATGCCATGCGGGCGCGCACAATGACGGCTACAAAAGCGATATTAAAAGCCACGTGCGAGATGATGATGGTGGATAAACCCAATTCCATTTTTACCAGCACGAAGAAAGCCAGCAGCATGATTGCCATGGCGATGTCCGGAATAATGATTGGCAGGAAAAGCAGAGCATCCAGAGGAGCTTTTCCCCGAAACCGGTAGCGTTCAATACCCACAGAGATCATCGTACCAAAGATGGTTGAAATTATGGTTGAGGAGATGGAGACGATCAAGGTGTTTTTCAATGCAAACCCGATGGCGTAATCGCCAAATAATTTAACATACCAATCCAGTGTGAACCCGGCCCAGTTATTGGGAAAGCGGGACACATTGAATGAAAAGATGACTACCAGAACGATAGGTGCATAGAGGAAAAAATAAAATGACAGTGCATAAAGGGAGAAGAATACCTGTGCGATGCGTGCCCATAATCCGGGCTTCGGTTGATTTTGATAAACCTGTGCGCCTTTCTGGTAGATAGTGTGATCTGTCAGGGGAGTGGCCATCGTTATGATTCCTGCTCAGTTTCATTTCTCAGGCTGCGGAAGTAGATCAATGTGCCTGCCAGCATAGCAACCATTAGAATCGTTGAGATGGCTGCTCCGAAAGGCCAATCGGAAGCACTGCCAAACTGCTGTTGAATCAGATTTCCGATCATATCGGCCTTCCCTCCTCCCAATAAATCTGGAGTGACGAACGCTCCGAAAGAAGGTACGAAGACTAATATCGATCCCGAAACGATGCCTGGCAGAGTTAAAGGAAGTGTAACCCTCAGGAATGTACGGATGCGGTTGGCATATAAATCCTGGGCTGCTTCTAATAATGATTGATCGAGACCAACCAGGCTCGCATAACAGGGCAGGACCATCGCCACCACCCAACCGTATACCAATCCTAAAATCACGGCGTTGTCGGTGAATAATAATTTGAGAGGTTCACTGATTAAACCAATTCCAAGCAAAGTATTATTCAATATACCTTCCCGGGCGATGATGAATCGCCAGGCATACGTTCTGATCACAAAATTTGTCCAAAAAGGCAGCATCATCAACAGGAGCAGTGTATTGCGAATCTTTGGTGAGCGGGTCGCCATCCAGTATGCCATGGGATATCCCATCAACAGGCAGATTAAGGTGGCGATCAAGGCGATAACAATTGAACGCCAAAAGATCCCGATGTAGAGTGGGTCTGCAAACCGGATGTAATTATCGAGTTGGAAATTCCAGACGATGCCCCCATATGTGCCCCGATCCAGAAAACTATAGATCAGAATCACTAATAGAGGTATTGTGAAAAACACGATTAGCCAGAATAGGGAAGGACTTAAAAGAACGCCCAGAGTCAGGTGCTCGCGTCTCGTCTTTGGTTCAGTGGCCACGTGAAGCCTCCCTCACTCCGTCAGTACCAGGGCTTGGGCTGGATTCCAATTCAATCCGACCCGGTCGCCAACGTGGAAAACGCCCACATAATCCGGATTGATATTTTGTTCGCGCACAGTCACCAATGTGCTGTCCGTGATCTGCAGGATGTAGCGTGTATCCGTACCGATATAAATCGTCTCTTTGACGATACCATCGATTAGACCCTCGCTGCCCAATTGGAGCTTTTCTGGACGAATAACCACACTTACCGGTTGCCCGGGAGTCACAGGGGCAGTGCATTGTGCCTTGATTAACACCTGGTCGTCAATATTGACCAGAATTTGATTGCCTTCAATTTCGGCAACCAAACCATTCAGGAAATTGGTTTCACCGATGAAATCCGCGACAAAGCGTGTTTTAGGATGCTCATATATCTCACCGGGAGAACCAACCTGCAATACATCTCCATAGTTCATCACGGCGATGCGGTCTGACATGGTGAGTGCTTCTTCCTGATCGTGGGTAACATAAATGAAAGTGATTCCGACTTCTTCTTGAAGCTGTTTCAGTTCCAATTGCATCGCTTTGCGGAGTTTGAGATCTAGGGCACCTAAAGGTTCGTCAAGCAGCAGCACTTCCGGGCGATTTACCAAAGCTCTTGCCAATGCAATGCGCTGCTGCTGCCCTCCCGAAAGCTGCTTTGGTTTCCGTTTTCCCATCTCACCCAGCTGCACCATATCAAGCGCCTCGGCGACGCGAGTTTTGATCTCTTGCTTTTCCACCCCCTGCATTTCCATCCCAAAGGCCACATTTCGCTCGACTGTTAAGTGCGGGAAAAGGGCATAATTTTGGAATACTGTATTGACTGGGCGTTTGAATGGAGGAGTTTGGCCCAGTGGACGATTATGGAGGTAAACCTCGCCTGCTGTGGCAATTTCCAATCCTGCGATTAAGCGCAGGGTAGTAGTCTTACCACAACCTGAAGGACCGAGCAGAGAAAAGAATTCTCCATCCTCGATTGTTAGGTTGATGCTGTTGACAGCAACAACCTCACCAAAATGCTTGGTTAAATTAACCAGTTTGATTGCATCTGAATTATTTCCTGGCGACATCTCTTTTCTTGTATCTCCAATCAGCAAGGAAGGGACTGATCAACAGACCAAACTTGCTTGGATTTATAACGATAAGAACAGGTCTTCTATGGCTGGTTATCATAACCAAGCACTTTCATTGAGATCGTGGACAATATTCAGGTAACCAGACATTAAGTCTATTAAATTTTCGACCAGGCAGTTGGATGTACCGGTAAGAATGTCCCCCAGGTTATGTGCGATTTCAGCACTTGACATCCACCCAATTTCATTGAGCAGACGGATGATCTTCAGATCGACATTGTTCAATCTGGTTGAGGTATTCAGCCCTATCTCTCCTTAAATAAGGAAGATCAAAGGAGTACCGATCGCAGTAAATTGTCAGTAAAAAATTGATATTAAGGATACTGGAATCTTGCTGATATGTCAAATTAGCTGCGTGCAAATTTTCCGGATTACCAACACACCTGGATGGACATGTATCAATATCTAGACACGATCGATAGAATTTGCCGGGATCCAGGAATTCAAGCATGAAAAGTGGTATCTGCAGATTGCCCGTTAAAGAGATATTACATAAATTGAATTTAATCAGGCTTTTCTCCCCTTAATCCACTCATAGTCTGCATCCCGGATATCGCGGATGCTTTCTTCAGGATAGGAATTCTCCTCTGCGAGGTCGTGATCGGCATTCCATACCTGGGCAAAGAAGGGGTTGACTTTGGCCTGCTGGTCAAAATCCCAGGGTGGGGCTATGCATTGTGGGCACCAATGTCCGGCTTTGAGGATCGTGTTGGGTTTTGCCTGGAACTCATGACCGAAGGCACATTTCCAATCCAATGGTACATACAGATCGCCATCCCATTGATTTGCCAGGCACTCCCCGCCACGAAAGGCAGCTGCGGCGCATAAATCGCTCAACTCGAGTGAGATTTTCGACTCATCGTATCCATGATCGAGTCTCTGCCATTCTGGTTCCGGGTCAAGATTCGGCATGTCGGTACCCCACCCAGGGATCGAATCATAAGTGGAATAATTTTTATAGAAAGCTGAGATGCGTAGATTATTGCGGTTGTTATACCAATACACAGTCCCATTTTTATGGTTTTCAACCAGATCTTTCATCAGTTGGTAGGTTGACCGCTCAACCTGTTTGCGGAAAGCCGGGAAGAGGCGAGACAGAAAAGAGACCAGGCGGATTTTGAAAGGCAGGTCCTTCGCAATCATATGCCAATACTGTTCCATAGATGATCGCCAGTGATGGAGGTATTCGTTGAGCACGCTGCTGTCCTCATAGTACTGCATGTGGAAGTTGCGCAGTGCGAACCACTTGCGTTCCGTACAAGCTTCTACACCTGATAACCCGATCAATTGATAGCTGCGGTTAAAGTATTCGCGTGCAGTCGACCGCATACTCGGACCACCACCCATGTTATATACTCTACGCCAGAAATTTGAATTATCAGGGATATCCAGGCAGTTTATTAGCCCGTAACCTGCATCTCGATCGGTCAGGTTTTCCATGTAGGCATCGACTGGCATGTGGAAAAGGATCGGTTCCTGGAGGACGAAGAGTTCCTGATAATTCGTGGGCATGATGAAGGTCATACGCAAGGAAACCCAGTGTTTAATGTCTGATTCTATTACGGCTCGTTCACCCGCGATCTTGGTGTGGGCGTAGAAATCAAATACAGAGGGTTTGAGTGGATCCCCCACCCGCCCCACGTGGATACCTTTTGGACGGTTGCCGGTTTCAGCCACCGTACCGGTGTAGACGAATTTAATTCTTTCTGCGCCGTCTGGCTGTGCTTCTATGGCGTGAATGATATTTACGATGGCATCCGTATTAACAGCCTTTGCTATCGCTGGACGATAATCAGCCTGGGGGGAGATGTAAGCCATTGCGGACAGGACCCACTCAACCCCTTCAATGGTTTCTGCAACATCTTGGTAATTGGTGGCATCCCCCCAAACAATCTTGAAGCCATCTCCTTGAGCTACACCACGTCCTGCGAGATGAGGGACCCCGGCATGCTGTTCGTATTTACGAAATAAACCTAAATCTTTTTCTGATGGCAGCACCAGGATCGAGATATCGTAATGATCCCTGCGCTTCCACAATTCCTGAAAAGCCTGGAATCCCATGGTTCCAGATGCGCCGAACAACGCAACTCTCTTTTTTGTCATACTTTCTCCGAAATAATCCAGCCCCTTATTGCAGGTCAAATAGTTTAGCAGCTCTCGCGGCAGGATTGCTTAGAGCCAACTGGCACAAGAATTTCCTGGCAATCGTGATGAAATGTTCAGCGTTGTTTCCTTGGAAAGGATAGTTAATGATTGTGGAAGATGCTGCTGAATACCCCATGCAAAATTGCCAGAAATGATCCATCCAATATCCCTGATAAGCCTATTGTTGTTTATTTGATGATAACATCAAGGCTGGCAATCCTCAAATCACCCGGCATATAAAACCGCCCACAGCTGTGGGCGGTTTTATATCACTTATCAAAAGGATCGGGCTTGATTGCTTTTTAATAATTGTGCTCAGTGATAATTATCAAGCAAATCGATTTTTATTACCTGTCAGGCCTCGTCCGGTTTATTCCAAGGTAAGGCGAGCTCATTTTTCGCTCAGCTCACGAGATATTGTAGTCGCTTGGGCGATAAATTTTCATCCAACCAGTTTGTCAAACTCTTCCATACTCACAGCAGGGGCAGTGGTGAATGCGATTCCAAGCAATTTTGCTAGGCCAACCGAGGCTTTCATGGCATCTTTGTTGCTGGGAAATTCCACTACCAATACCAGATCAGTCTCGCCAAGCAGGGCATAACCTGATTTAACCGAACCACCGTTGTCTTTTATCAACTTGTTGGCTTTCTTAGTGCGGTCTGCACTGATTTCATTGATCGAACCCTGGGAATACTTACCAAACAGTACATAAGTGGACATGCTATTCTCTCCTTTTTGGTCTGTAGATCCATTCTCTATTTCAATATGGTTTTATTTTCTCCTTAAACCACTTTTTCCCGGAGAAACCTGACAGGAATAAACCCAAATACCGGGTTTTGTAGATGTCGATGATTACAGCAGTGGTTGCAGGAGTTTATCTTGGAGAAGGTTCTTAGCCTGCTTGCTATTATACCTCTCAAGAGTTCGTCAAAGACTCAATTAAGCAGAACGAATTTTCTTCTTGCCCCTCTGGTAGCGTGATTTACGCTTTGTTCTCCCAGATTTTGGATGCTGGGATTGGCTTTCTGCCGGGGGTATTTCCGGGGGCTTGTGCATCCATGCATGGTAAGAGTCATCCAGCAACATGGCGAGTAAATCCAAACCATCCTCATCATTTGCCAGTTCTTTTGCTAGTGGTACGAATCGCTGCATGCGATCGATTTGCAGTCGGTCACGAACTCTCAGCCGGGCTTCCAGTTGTCCAACCAGCCTTTGGGCAACCAGGGATTGGACATCCTCATCTTTTGGAAGAGGTCGTTGTTCGAATTCGATATCATAATGGGCTGCGATACGGTTGAGCTGGCTCTTCTCGTTGAAATTGATCAACATGATCGCTGTCCCGCTGGCGCCAGCTCTGCCCGTGCGACCAGCGCGGTGGATGTAGGCTTCCAGATCCTCAGGAGGTTCGTATTGGATCACATGGGATAAATTGGGAATATCGATGCCGCGCGCGGCGACATCGGTTGCGACTAAAAACCGCAATTTGCCATCTCGAACCCTCTTTAACACTTTATCGCGCGCATTTTGTGAAAGATCGGAGCTGATCTGGTCAGCGTTATAGCCATACCGCTGCAGTATAGCGGTCACATAATTCACCCGGGCTTTGGTGTTGCAGAAAACTATCGCCTGCTGGGGGGTTTCTGTCTCGATGATGCGTACCAATGAGCGTTCCTTGTCCATGCCGGGTGTCAAGTAATATACATGGCCTGTGTCCGTAACATGCACATGGTCGCTGCTCAGGCTGAGAAACCCTGGTGAATTCAGGAATTGTTGTGAAAGGCGGACCACATGAGGGGGGATGGTAGCTGAAAACATATACGCGTTGATGGCTCGCTGGGGGATGAAGTCTTGAATCTGCAGCATGTCGGGATAAAAACCCATGGACATCATGCGATCGGCCTCGTCGTATACCAGAATCCTCAAATTTTTGAGGTTCAGATTACGCTTGATTAAATGATCTAGCACTCGACCCGGAGTGCCAACGACACAATGTGCACCTTTTCTAAACCCATCAATCTGGGGTTTATAGCTTGTACCGCCGTATACTGGGACAGTTCGAAGTCCATGATTGCCAGCTAGGATTTTTGAATCTGATGCGACCTGTTGAGCCAATTCGCGAGTCGGTACAAGGATCAATGCCTGGCAGTCAGGTTTGCTGCTGTCCACCTGTTCCAAGATTGGTAAGATGAAAGCGCCGGTCTTGCCACTGCCAGTGCGTGCCTGCACCATCAGGTCGCGCTTCGCCCGCAGGTATGGAATCGCTCTTGACTGAACCGGAGTCAGCTCAGTCCAACCAGCCCGTTTGGCAGCAGCTTGCATGATTTCCGGTAATTGATCGATGGAGACGGGGGGCAGCGCGTCTTGAGGTTCGGAAATATCAGATCGTGGGTTGTTTGATTTATCGCTCATGATGGTTTTTTCCGGTGTTATTAGTTCAGACGAGTATAGTAATCTTCCGGTAAGAAGATTTAATTATAAATGGGGTTGGCGAAACCGATGGAACGGATCAAATAATCACAGTGGATTTTTAGGGTTCGAAGCGAATGGTTTGACGTTGGACGAGGATGATGATCAACCTGCATCAGTTTATCACGCCCACGCTGGATCCGAATTAATAGAAAAGCCGCCTATGAACAGGATGGTGATTAATCAATATAATTCTGAAATGGTTTATCCCTGGCTGACCAATTATCGTCTAAGGTTTCACAAATGTCCCGTTGCGCAGGTCAGAAAGTGCCTGTTGAATCTCTTCGGGGGTATTCATCACAAAAGGTCCATAGGGCACGATTGGTTCCTTGATAGGTGCACCAGCCATGAGCATGAAGCGGACACCGGAGTCAGATGTCGTTTTTACCTGGATTTGATCGCCTTCACCGAAAACGACTAGATTGACTGCCCCCACCAGCCTTCCACTGCCGTTCTCGTTCACCCCGAAATCGCCCTCGCCTTCAAAGACGTAAGCGATTGCAGTATGTCCCATCGGGATTGGATAGCTAAAAGTTGAGTCTGCCTCCAGCTCGACATCAATATAAACTGGATTGGCAGCAATATCAGCAACAGGTCCTATCACGCCATCTATCTCACTCGCTACCAGCCGGATTCTGGCGCCTTGCTTTTCCACCATGGGGATGGTCTCAGCATTTACTTCCTGGTAGCGCGGCCTGCTCATTTTTAATGCCGAAGGTAGGTTGACCCACAGCTGGAAGCCGAAAACATTGCCCTGTGGACTGCGGCGAGGCATTTCCTCATGCATGATACCACTGCCGGAGGTCATCCACTGCACGTCACCCGAGCTGATCAAACCAGAATTGCCCAGGCTGTCGCGGTGGTGGACAGACCCTTCTAACATATATGTCACCGTTTCGATGCCCCGGTGGGGGTGCATGGGGAAGCCAACCAGCGGACCTTCGATCGGGTCATTGAAAGCGAAGTGATCAAATAACAGGAAAGGATCGAACAGATTTTCGCGGCTGGGTGAGATCGAACGACGCAGGAGAACCCCGGCACCTTCAATGACCAGGTTGGGTTCAATTACCTTCGAGATATTCCGTGAATTGTGCATACTGGCTTCATCCATTTTTTTGGCAGCGGTTTTGTAAGATAAATTATACCCATTAAGTATAAATATTTTCTTAACTTTGAGTTCAGGTAACAGCCCTCCAGGTCGTGGTTTATCGTGTAGATAAAGAGAAAAAGCTGTGTTCCCCCACCTCAACGAAATCCAGCGAAATATCCTCCCGCGGGATCAATTTACATGCTGCTGCCGGTTTAGATCAATCCAAACAAATCTATACTGCCATCTTCAAGCAGGATTGTGCTGGCCCGGCTTTGAGTTTGAGATTCAATCTCCCGAACCCTGAGGGCTGAGGCACTTAAATCTTTGGTTTCTATAAGGATCATCGCTTGCTGCCAGACTTCATCCCGCCAATGGCTGATCAGGCTTGAGATCGCCCATTCATCCAGGGGACCCAAGAGCTTATCCACCCAATCCATTTCGGGGATTTGGGCCTCCAGCACTTGATCCTGGACCGAGTCAATGGTTTTAGCGATGATCTGGTTGACCTGGTTGTGGTCAGATTGCCGCTGGATGCGCTTGTCCAGGGAAAGATGCTCCCATTCCGGTTCAAGCATATCAACCAGGGTGAAAATCAGGTCGTAATTGATATGGGTGTTGATACCCAGCAGCAAGTTTTGAATCACCCGGGTATTACCTAGAAGAGCAGCATCGTGAACCCTGAGCCATACTCCTGGTGTCTTTGCCCGATCGGTCTCGTATGCATATAAAGCATCAAAGTAATAGTCTGCGAAGCGGTGTAAAAATGTGTGTACCCATCGGGAATCCTGAAACTGATTTGTGTTGATTGCAGAAAGCATGTTCTCAGTCATCAGCAGGTAGCAGCTTAAAAAAGTTGCTCGCCGGTCAGAGACTCTTTCCCAATCGCTGACCAGTTTTTTCATCCGCTGGATCACATCAGGTTGACCTTTGGTCGGCACGAATTCTCCATTCATTCTCGGTAGAAATGGTGACTACTTCTCAGCAAAAATAGATAATGGGATGGGTCCTCAATGCGAATGCATTAAACTCTTCTGTCCCACCCGCGATCAGGTATTACAGAAACAGGATTTTACCACTTAGTCTGAAAAATAGTAAACCGCCCAACTTGGCATTGGGCGGTTTAGAAATTATCGACCTTGAAAATGCCCTTCTGTGCAACCCCGGGTGCCCGGGGTTGCACATAGGGATCAGTTTTGCGCACCTTCAAAAATTATACTTTTCGTACTGCTGTTCTGAATTTGACTGGTGTTAATTGCCAACACATTCTACATCCAGCAAGGTTCCATCCTTGTAGCGCAGGTAAGCACAGTTGTTCGCTTTTGTCCATAGAGAATAGGGTAAACCGACGTATAGGTTTGTAGCAGTATTTGTGCCGGTCCCGCTTCTAACATTTACGGAAGCGCTTGCGCTGAGAATGAAACCGGCAGGGAAGTCGTAGCGACCTGTTTCTGATTCGGCTTTCATCCACCATCCGGTCAGATTAAAAGACTGTGTGGTTGAATTCTTGATCGTAACGTAATCGTTTTGTGGATTGGTAGAAGGCGTAAAACCAGAAATGTATACACTGGGTTCTGGGGTTACTGTTGGAGTTGGTAATCCCTGGCCTACGCATTCCTTATCCTCCAGGATTCCATCCTGATTCCTTAAATAAGCACAGTTTCCCGATACAGTCCACAGAGAGTATGGCAGGCCGATATAAAGATTCGTGGCTGAGTTGGTTCCCACTCCGCTGCGTACATTTACGGTCTGGCTAGCTCCTAATTTGAAATTGTTGGGGAAATTGTAGCGGTTGCTTTGATTTTCAGCTTTCATCCACCAGCCGGTCAAGTCAATTGTGCTGCTGGTGATATTTTTTAACTGGACATAATCCTCTTCTGGATCATGCGATGCGTGAAACCCCGTGATTATTACAGACGGATTTGGAGTTGCGGTTGGTTTGGCACCATAATTTTGATATACCACTGGGAAGAATATAGGGTTTGCGATCTCATTTGCCAAGACAACGATCGCGGTCAAACTGCTAACAGCAATCAATGCAGCAACTGCAATTTTAATTTTTTTTGACATTTTCTGATCTCCTTACTAACAGATGTCAGACATTCCAATACTAAATCAGGTCAGGTTTCACATCTCTGTTTTTCCGGGTCAGCCTCCTAATCACGCCTGTAATTTTTTTACATTAATGGCTCGAATCGAGCCTGGAAAAAGCGCAAATCTTTTGGTTCGTATACCATTGTTAGTCCTTTGGCTTCTTCACGGGAACCGTAAACCGCCTTGACTGCTTCTGCCACCACATCCATATGAGCTTGGGTATAGACCCGGCGCGGGATCGCCAGACGGGTTAATTCGAGTGCAGGGTAACGGTGGTCGCCGGTCTCTGGATCACGGCCTGCACTGACATTACCGCGTTCCATGCCGCGCACACCAGAATCAAGGTACAGCTGGGCAGTTAAAACCTGGGCTGGGAACTGGTCTTGTGGAATGTGAGGATAAAACTCCCTGGCATCCAGGAAAATTGCATGTCCCCCAACTGGTTTGACGATCGGTATCTCCCAATCCAACAGCAGGTCGCCCAGGTAGAGCACCTGTCCTACCCGAGAGTGCACATGGTCATCCTGCACCGCCTCCTCGATACCAATCGCTAGAGCTTCCATGTCGCGCCCGGCCATACCACCATAGGTATGCAGGCCTTCATATACTACGACTAAGTTGCGCAGGGCGTCAAACAACTCGAAATCATTGACCGCCAACCAGCCACCAATGTTGACCAGGTTATCTTTCTTGGCGCTCATCCAGGCACCATCCGTATAACTACAGAATTCTTTCAGTATCTCCGCAATAGATTTATCTCCAAAACCAGCTTCCCGTTGCTGGATAAAATAAGCGTTCTCCACCATACGCGTTGCATCCAGGAAGATGCGGATTCCATAGCGATCGCAGTAGGCGCGCAGCTGGCGCACATTTGCCATGCTCACCGGTTGGCCGCCAGCCATATTAACCGTACCTGCCAGGCTGATATAAGCGATGTTTTCTGCTCCCACTTCTTTGACCAGGGAATCTAATTTTTCCAGGTCGATATTGCCTTTGAAAGGGTGTTCGTTCGTGGGATCATGGGCTTCATCGATGATCACATCCACGAATTTACCGCCAGCGAGTTCCTGGTGAAGACGGGTTGTGGTGAAATACATATTGCCGGGTACAGACTGGCCTGGTTTGATCACCGTCTGGCTGAGAAGATGTTCTGCCCCTCTGCCCTGGTGAGTCGGGACCATATGCTGGTAGCCATAATAATCCTGGACAGCTTTTTCAAGCCGGTAGAAATTATTGCTGCCCGCGTAGGCCTCATCGCCCATCATCAATCCAGCCCACTGCCTGTCGCTCATGGCACTCGTACCACTGTCGGTGAGCAGATCAATGTAAACATCCGCGGAGCGCAGTAGAAAAGTGTTGTAGCCGGCTTCTACCAGAGCGTGAGCACGTTCTTCTTGGCTGATCTTGTGGATTGGCTCAACAGATTTAATTTTCCAGGGCTCTGCCCAGGAACGGCGGCGAACCTGCTGGCCAAAGGTTTTGAGGTTGGAAGAAGTCATTCAATTTCTCCTTTTTAAGATGAATAGAATGAGGTGCCAGAAGACAGCTTGAGTTGAAATTAATCTTCTTGTCCAAATTGTTCTTAATTATTTTACAGGATGATCCCCGATTTCGATAGTTGATCTCACTGTACACCTGTATTGCAAAGGGATTTTGTGGTTTTGGGATCATAAAAAGCTTAATTTGGCATGATTAAGATTACAAAAATGGAGTTTCTTGCAACGAACCACATGCGGCCAGCACAAGGAAGCTGGCCAGATACAAAGTATATGAGGGGATTGTTTTCATTATAGGTCCTCCGCACTGTTCTTGAAGATTGACCATCGCCGAACTGTTGTCTCAACTTCAATAGAATGTTGGGAAAGACCGGATGGTTTACCCGGAGGCGATCGATTTATTCGCCTTATTTTGCTGGCTGTGCAGCCGGGATAAAAAGTCAATCTGAGGCTTTTTGTTGATCCAGATGCAGGTCGACTGGTAATACTGAAAATATCCGCGTATTAACGTCGCGTAATGATTATCGGGACTCCTCCTTTTGGGCGTAGAGTTCCTGGCATATATGGATCGAGGTCAGCTCCGGGGACCAGATTCAGTTCGTAACGCTGGGTGATCATGGATAAAGCGAGTACAGCCTCCATGAGGGCGAAATTATTGCCGATGCACTGCCGGGGACCTCCTCCAAAGGGGAGATAAGCGAATCGTGGGATTTCTTTGATCTTGTCTGGTAGGAACCTCTGGGGATCAAAACCTTCCGGGTTTTCCCAGACATCCGGATTGTGATGAACGCTGTAAATGTTGATGAATATGCTGCTGTTCGCCTGGATGGTGTGCCCATCCAGGACATCGTCTTCTATGGCCTGGCGGATGGTAACTGGAAGCGGAGGGTATAAGCGCATTGCTTCGCTGATAACGGCATTGGTATACAGCAGCTCATTGTAGTCCGCGGCGCTAGGTATGCGTCCATCCAGAACGCGGTCAACTTCAGCCTGAAGTTCACGGCGGACTGCGGGATGCAGGGATAACAGCGCCACCGACCATGACAATGCGATAGCTGTGGTTTCATGTCCCGCCAGGAAAATGGTTACCAATTCATCGCGCAGCTGTTTATCATCCATCCCCTCTCCCGAATCCTCATCCCGGGCAGCGATGAGCATGGAGAGCAGATCATCATACTTTGCCTGCGATCGTTTTCTTTGATCAATTAACCGGTAGATGATCTTATCGATCGTGGCGACCCCATCATCAAAACGGCGATTCTTGGCTGTGGGCATTTTCTCACCGATGGGGAAGATAGCCTGGCTGCGCTCGGTGATCATATCCAAGAGAAAAGTGATCTGCTCACCAAGTTCAGCTATCTCGTCCGGTGATAGGCTGCTGGTAAACAAGGTGCGGGTGACCACATCCATGGTTAAACCCATCATTTCATGCTGAATATTTACGATTTGACCGGTATCAGCCACAGTTTCCCACTTCTGGAGCATCTCTTCGATCGTGGCGACCATTTCCTGGGCCAGGTATTCAATTTGCCTGCGGTGGAAGGCAGGCTGCATCATACGCCTCTGGCGCCGCCAGAACTCACCTTCGCTGGCAAACAAACCATTGCCAATTAATGGTTTTACAATTTTTATGCGGTCACCCTTGGTGTAGTTTTGGTTATTCATCTGCATAACATGCTGAATGGATTCGGGGTTGGCGATCGAATAAACATATTGATTTTTCGGCAGCTCCAGGCGGACAATGTCGCCGTAGGTTTTGTGGAACTCTAACAGGATTTCAAAGATCTCCCCCTGGCGCATATCCAGGATATTTCCCAGGATTGGTACTGGTTTTGGACCTGGAGTGGGGGTGGTACTTTTGTGTTGGCTCTCTCGGGGCATATTCTGTCTCCTGCTGTCAAAATTTTTCTATGAATATAGGTAAGTATTTTTCAGGCTTTAATCTCATGTGATAGAGATTTTTCGTATATTCTGGGATAGATATCCCAATCAATTATAAGAAAATCCATCAAAATCGATAAGGTTGTTTAAGCGATTGCATGGTCTGTAATGGATCATGATTGGGAAATCCTGTTTTTCTAACCTTGACGATTACTTAATGCAACCCTATATTGAGCATGGAACAGTGAAATTCCCTGCAATATCCAGAATTTTTGTGGCATTCGCTTAAACCACCGCGTGACTAAGGTCAAGTAAATTTGTGATACTTGTCACTAAAAGGACACCCTGTCTGTCGACTAAGATATTCAACAATGTATATTTGCATGTATATGAATACTTCGAAATTGTCATGATGGATAAAAACGAGCTGCAATTAGAAATCAACCAACTGCATGCCGAAATTTGCTCTGCTCTGGCAGACCCACGCAGGATACTGATGTTCTACGTATTGGCTGAGAAATGCTCCAATGTCAGTGATCTGGCAGCCGAGGTTGGTATCAGCCAACCAGCGGCTTCACGCCATTTAAAGATTATGCGCGAACGAGGTTTGGTGCAGACTGTCCGCAAGGGTCACAGTGTTGAATATCACCTGAGTGATATGCGCTTGATCCAGGCACTTGATCTGCTGCGCTCGGTTTTGCGAGACCAGCTTCAGAACCAGGCCGAATTAATCCAGGTGCTGGAGTGAGCTGTGCAGACCGGACAATTCTGATTGAAAAATGAGGTAATCTGCGCACTATGAAAAGGGAAAAATACATTTGGATCATTGGTTTGGTGGTCACAATTGCGATCATTGTTGTGCCGATGGTACTTTTCTTGCCGAAGGCATCAGGGAAAGCTGATGACCCCTGGGCGAGCATGCCGGAGCGACTGTCACATGTCGATCACACCAGCCTGATCGAAGGACCTTTCGAGACAGGTTCTGATGTGACCCAGCGTTGCCTGGAGTGCCACCCAGAGGCGGGAGAACAAATGCTTAAATCGGTGCACTGGACCTGGGAATCAAAAGAATACATGATTGAAGGTCGCACCGAACCGGTCACAATTGGGAAAAAGAACTCGCTCAACAATTTTTGTATCGGCATCCAATCTAACTGGCCAGGCTGTACATCCTGTCACGCAGGATACGGCTGGGAGGACGAGAATTTTAACTTCTCCGAGTCAGACAATATCGATTGCCTGGTCTGCCATGAACAAACAGGCACATATGTAAAATCCAGTGCTGGCCTTCCATCTGAAGGGGTAGATTTAGTCAGCGCAGCCCAGAGCGTGGGTTATCCAGATCGGGATAACTGTGGTGGCTGCCATTTTGCGGGCGGTGGTGGGAATGCAGTTAAGCATGGCGACCTCGATGAGCATTTATACAACCCTTCGGAACTGATTGACGTACATATGGGAGGGAATGATTTCGTCTGCACAGATTGCCACCAGACGGAAGAGCATCAGATCAGCGGGCGCTCGATCTCAGTCAGCTTGGATAATGAAAACCAGATTTTCTGCACTGATTGCCATTCTGAGGTGCTGCATGAGGATGAGCGCATCAACAATCACGTCCAATCTGTTGCTTGCGAGACCTGCCATATACCCACGGGTGCGGTTAAGGATCCGACCAAGATGTACTGGGATTGGTCCACAGCCGGTCAGGATTTACCTGAAGATCCCCATACTTACCTGAAGATCAAGGGTTCATTTGTTTACGAGGGAGATTTCGTACCAGAATATCATTGGTATTCGGGGATCAATGACCGCTACCTTCTCGGTGACAAGATCGATCCAGACCAACCGACGGTTTTGAATCCTATCGAGGGTGATATTAACGACCCCGAAGCGAAGATATGGCCCTTCAAAGTTCACCGGGCGAAGCAGCCCTATGATAAGGTCAATAACTACCTGCTCCAGCCGAAGACCGTTGGTGAAGGTGGTTTTTGGACCGATTTTGATTGGGATCAAGCCCTGCGTCTTGGTTCCGAGACGGTGGGGATAGATTACAGCGGGGAGTATGATTTTGCTGAAACTGAGATGTACTGGCAGATCAGCCATATGGTCGCACCCATCGAAGAAGCCTTGCATTGTGATGATTGCCATGGTGACGAAGGTCGATTGGATTGGGAAGCGCTCGGTTACCCTGGAGACCCGATCACCTGGGGTGGGCGTACCCTTGTAGAGCCATAATAAAAAGCGAGAATCGCAGCGATGAGTTTCATTAAAAAACATTCCTTAGACAATTCCGCCTACATCCTGGTCGCAGTGATAATTTTGGTGCTGACATTGGGATTCTTATTTGCTGGCAGGGAAGTATTTGCTAGTTCACCCCTGATAACCGAGGATGAGACTTCCTCATTGCACCCAACTTTCCCATTCTTGGATGAACAGGGGGAAAACGTTCTCGATTCAGGCGAGCCCGTATCCACACTCAACACCTGCGGGACTTGTCACGATACAGATTTTATTTCAACCCATTCATTCCATGCAGATGTGGGGCTGAACGATTTCAGTCCAGCAGGTGAAATCCCTGGTGGGCGATCATGGGATACATCTCCCGGTTTGTTCGGCAGGTGGGATCCCCTGACCTACCGCTATCTTTCCATGGAAGGTGACCAGCGAATAGATCTGACCACGCCCGGCTGGCTTGAGGAAGTTGGGGTTCGCCATGTGGGTGGAGGACCAGCTACCACCAGCCAGGATGGTACCCCCCTGGTTGAACTTGACCCGGAAACTACAGACCTGCAAACCAGCATCCTCGATGAGGATAGCAACCAGTTGATCCCGTGGGATTGGGATGAATCTGGTGTGATAGAGATGAACTGTTTTCTTTGCCATACCCCAACTCCGGATGCAGATGCACGGGCAGAAGCAATACATACGGGTGATTTCAAGTGGGCAAATACAGCAACTTTATTGGGCAGCGGTATTGTGGAAAAAAGCGGGAATCAATATCAATGGAATGAGAGTGCTTTCCAGGCTGATGGAGAACTTGATCCCGATTATATTAAAATCCAGGATCCCACGAATGAGAATTGCGGTCAATGCCATGGCTTGGTGCATGATGATCTGGATGAACCGCTGGTTACAGGAGGCTGTGTCCCGGAGCGGAGGCGGACTGTCACGACCGGGCAGATCATTGCTGGTCAGAAGATGAGCGATTCTGGCATGAATTTAGCGGAAAAGGAAACTTTGTCCCGATCCTGGGATATTCATGCTGAACGATTGGTGAAGTGCACTGATTGTCACTTCTCCTTAAACAATCCGGTCTATTACCAGGAAGACGAGGAAAACCGCCCTGAACACCTGCTCTTTGATCCCAGGAGGATTGAGCTGGGTGAATACCTGAAGGAACCGATCCACCAATTCGCACGCGGGCAAAGTGCCCAAAGCAATATCAACCCCGAACTGGTGGATACCATGCGCCGTTGTGAATCCTGCCACAGTACTGAGAGCGGCCATGAATGGCTGCCGTACCCGGAGCGCCATTTTGAGTCGATGAGCTGCGAATCCTGCCATATCCCAAAGCTCTACTCTAATGCGCTTGCACAGCTTGATTACACCGCGCTGGATATCAACGCAGAACCACTTAAGGATTGTCGAGGTATCGAGGGTGATCCCACTTCGATGAGTTCCCTGATCACCGGTTTCGAACCAGTTTTGCTCCCTCGCCAGGATGTGGACGGGAACATCAAGCTGGCTCCCTATAACTTGGTCAGTTCGTGGTATTGGATTTATGGTGATCCCGCACGTCCAGTCCGCCTGCAGGATCTTGAGGCAGCGTATTATGACGGAGATGATTACCATGCTGACATCCTAGCTGTCTTTGACGGGGATGGTGATGGACAGTTAGACTCATCCGAATTGGCGATCGATAATCCAGAGAAGGAAAGCGCCGTTACCCGACGTTTGCAGGACCTGGGTGTTGAAAATCCACGCATAGTTGGCGATATTCAACCATACAGCATCAACCACGACGTTGCTAACGGTGAATGGGTTACCAAGGATTGCGAGGAATGCCATGGCGCTGAATCACGCATTTACCAACCTTTCAAATTGGCGTCCTACCTCCCGGGTGGAAAATTGCCTGAATTTGCACCAGGCAGCAATATCCAGGCCACAGGGGAGCTGTTCTTGGATGAAGAAAGCGGTGAATTATTCTATCTCCCCCAGGCTGAGGATGAGAATTTTTATATCCTGGGCCACGATCGGATGTATTGGGTGGATCTAATCGGCAGTCTGGTATTTTTAGGCGTCGTCCTGGCGATAACTGTTCATGCCGGAATACGATTCTATGCTTCTTTGCGTCGAAAACCTGCTCAGCCTGAACTCAAGCAGGTCTATATGTACAGTGTGTATGAACGACTCTGGCATTGGCTGCAGACCTTTGTAATCTTGCTGCTGCTTTTTACAGGCTTGATTATCCACCGTCCAGACACTTTCGGAATTTTCAGCTTCCGGTACGTGGTGCTGACACATAATATTCTGGCCGTGATCCTGGCCGTCAACGCGGCATTATCCTTGTTCTACCATCTGGCCAGTGGGGAGATTAAGCAATATATTCCTCGCCCGCGAGGATTCTTTGACCAGGCTTTTGAACAGGCAATATTTTATCTGCGGGGTATTTTCAAAGGAGCGGAACACCCCTTTGAAAAAACACCTGAGAAGAAGCTCAATCCCCTGCAGCAGATCACCTATTTTGCGATCTTAAATGTGCTGTTACCACTCATTGGAATCAGCGGTATTTTGATGTGGGGGAGCCAACATTTCCCGGAAATTTCTGCCCGCATCGGGGGACTCACTTATCTGGCACCATTCCATACGTTGATCGCCTGGCTCTTCGCTTCGTTTATTGTGGCCCATGTGTATTTGACCACTACAGGCCCAACTCCTTTGGCATCTATCAAGGCGATGATGGTGGGCTGGGATGAAATCGAAGTCCCCCACAAGGATGAAGCGGAATTCACTGGTCCGACCCAGGAGGAGATTATTTGATGACAACAATTACAGAATCGACACCGGTTCCAAAAAAACGATCACTGCTTGCAGCATTGACCCGGCGTGAGACCAAGCCCTATATCAATCCTTATCTGGGAGGTTTCTTATTGGGCGTGGTTTTATTCCTGTCTTTCTTTATTACCGGAAATGGTTTGGGGGCCTCTGGAGGCCTTAACCGCATCCTGGTCTTCTTCGAGGATTTAATCGCTCCAGGTCATGTTGACCAGGTACCATACTTAATCACACTCGCTGGCGGCGCATTGAATGCGCTCGATTCGTGGATTGTCTATATGACCATAGGTACTGTCGTGGGCGGCTTTGTCTCCGGTTGGCTCAACGGGAGGCTGAAAGTAGAAACCAACCGCGGCCCGCAAATAAGCCGTCGGGCTCGCTGGGTATTTGCCTTCATTGGAGGAGCCTTAATGGGGTATGGAGCACGCATGGCACGCGGTTGTACCTCCGGACAGGCCCTCTCGGGTGGTGCGGTTTTATCAGCTGGTAGTTGGGCATTCATGTTTGCAGTTTTTGCTGGCGGGTATGCCCTGGCTTACTTTGTGCGCCGCTTGTGGAATTGATCGGAGGATAAACATGACCCCATTTCCTTTACATCTGACGGAATTACTTGGTAAATACGGTGCATATTTTATCTTCCTCCTGATCGGCTTTGGTTTTGGATTCGTTTTGGAAAGCTCCGGATTTGGTAATTCGAAGAAGCTGGCAGCCCAGTTTTATTTTAAAGATTTAACCGTGCTGAAGGTCATGTTTGGTGCGATTGTCACGGCCATGGTCCTGATCTTCACCAGCTCAGCACTCGGTTTGCTTGATTACAACCTGATCTGGGTCAACCCGACCTATTTGTGGCCTGGTATCATCGGCGGTTTGATCATGGGTTTTGGTTTTATCATCGGCGGCTTTTGCCCGGGAACCTCCCTGGTTGCTGCCGCGACCTGGAAGCTGGATGGTATTTTCTTTGCCTTGGGTGTGCTTTTTGGAATATTTGTCTTTGGTGAAACGGTTCGATCGATTGATCTGTTCTGGAATTCATCCTATATGGGTCGCTTCACGCTCATGGATTGGCTTGGTCTACCAACCGGTTGGGTGGTGTTGATCATTGTTTTGATGGCGCTCTTCATGTTTTGGGGCAGTGAACAGCTGGAAAAGATTATTGGCGGTAAAGATCCAAGCAAAGCACCCAAGTTTCGCTATGTTGGCGCAGGTGCACTGGCTTTAGGTGCGGTGCTGTTGATCCCGCTCGGCCAACCCACCAACGCTGATAAATGGGAGCAAATTTCAGCAGAGAAAGAACTTCAATTGGCGAACCGAGAAGTTCAGATCAGCCCCGCAGAACTGCTTAATACGATCCACGATCACAAACTCAACCTGATCATGCTGGATATACGTGATGAAGCGAACTACAACATGTTTCACATCGCAGATGCCCGGCAAACCCAACTTGATGAACTTGCAGGTGTTGTTCCTGATCTGCACCTTGAACCCGAGAATACCGTATTTGTGGTGATGAGCAACGATGAGACTGCTGCTACTCAAGCCTGGAAATATCTGGTTGCTGAGAGCATTCCGAATGTCTATATCCTTGAAGGGGGAATTAACAACTGGCTTTCGGTGTTTGCCGAAGAAGACAACCGGATCAAGGCAGTCGATTCCAGCCCGGATGACACCATGCGCTACGCTTTCGCCGCGGCTCTCGGAGGAGCATTCCCAGCATCCGATCCCCACATCGATGAGTACGATCTTGAGTTTACGCCCAAGATCCAGCTTGAACTCAAGCGTGGACCTACCAGCGGCGGGTGCGGATAATCACTTCATCCATGCAGGTAGTTGGTTCAAGCAAAAATTTGACCACCGGCAAAGCTGCGCCTGCCTGAGCGGAAGGTGTACGAGTCCTGGATGGTTGATGATGAAAACCAAGCCAATTGCCCGCAGGAAAATCCTCCCCCCTGGCAGCAGGTGAAGAGTGCTAGATAATACCTAGCCGATCAAGGTTGTCCCTGTCTACAAATGAATCACTACGTCAATATCTGATCCCAGGCAATTGGTTTGCCTGGGATCAGTACGCAGACTCTTGGAAGCCAGAGCAACCCTGATCCCCAACGGAATTACTCATAGAATGCTTGGATGAAGAGCGTTCTTTATTGTGGGTTGTGTACCTAAAATGGGATTAGAAGCAGGAGCAAATGACCTCAGGTGAGGTTGATCACTCCATCGACGACAGGTAATGTTGGCTTCCCCCTCACGAACCTCCGAAAGATAATCCTTTCATGCGTGGGTTGGAGCGTTTTAACCGGTTTCGGGATTAATAAACACAGCATCACCATGGCGCACAACACCGCCCCGGGTGATACGTGCCAGCATCCCCGCATTGCGGTGATCTGGACCGGGACCTGAGGTTTCTACGGCTTTGAGTAAACCCGCATGCATTTCATCCAGCTGGTAACATGGATTGCGGATTTCGGTGATTTCCAGCATCCCATTTCCGATTTCCAGTTGTGTCCCAATTGGGAGCTGCATTACTTCAATCCCATCCAGGATGATGTTCTCCCCCATCCATCCTGGTTGGAGATGAATTCCCTGATGTTCAAGGAAGGTCAGGATAGTCGTATCGATGATCAGTACCTGGCGCAAGTTGGGCTGGGTGGGATCTTTCTTCGCCAGGTAGCGGTGGCGGACGAATTCGCCGGCGTGGTAATCTCCTTCCACCCCAAAATTTTCAAGTAGCAGTATTGAAGCGACTTCTAATTTCGGCAGACCTGGTTGGGTTTTTTTGCACACTGCCACCACTGAAGCTGCGGAAGGTGAGGTTGTCATTTGATGCTCCTATGCAGGCTTGCTTTCAACCCTTTTGTCCAAGCCTTTTAAAATCTCTTTTTGGTGGGCGCGATCGACGGGGGTGATCAATGGTTTGATTAAATAAAATGCAGTTTTAGGAGACCCAGCAGAACGCCACCAGCTGATCAAATGGGTATGGTGATTCACCATCTCATTCGGGATAAAAGCCCAACAAAAGGCACCCTTGGGAGCGTGCCTGGTCCTGTAGACAAACTGGGGGGCGATGTCCCCGGCTATTAAATCCTGGTACTCTGGCAGGATTTGGTTTGCGGTTGGTTGATATTTCCCGCGAGCTTCTTCTGGCACGATATTGAGCCAAAAATACTTTTGCTTAAATATATCCCACCCGGTATCGACATACCAGCCTCCCTGGTGGTAACCGGGCTGCTTAATCCAGGGGAAAATATTTGCCGGACGTGCATTGATCTCAATCTCATAGCGCAGGTCCAGCATGGGGTTTTTGTTCAAATCCTGGTTCGGGAACTCCATTAATTAATGACTCTTGCTAATAAATATATTAATAGTAGCTGGCAATAAGAAACCCCAATATACCATCAAAAAGGTGGAATTACCTGCTCAGTATTTACATGGCGGAACCAAAAAGGATCGATCATTCGATGGGCTTATCTTCGCCAGTACTTGAGAAAAAATTAGGGGAATCAAATGACACCCAAGAACCACCTTTTTGGAAGACAGGGTGTTCGTATCCCGAAGTTCCTTCTGTCCTGGGGGATTGGGTTGTCGATGTTTAGGGTATTTTCACCAGATTACATGTATTTAAAACTCTTTTGTGAAGAAATTCTCGAAAGCTTTATAATTAACGAACTAGCTCCTTTTAGATAATTAGCGGTTTGATCTGTCCATAATAAGGAGAAAAAGACCATGAAAAGGAACATGAAAATCGGTTTAATCCTCATGCTCGCCTTAGCAATTCTGGCGAGCGCTTGCCAATCAGCTCCCTCGCTTGGTGAAACAACCCAAACACCACCACCAACCGAGACTGCTGTATCCTTACCAACAGCACCGGGTTTACCAATCGAAACTGAGATTGTTGAACCGACCGAAATCCAGTCCTCCGACTCTGGTAGTATTCCGATTACTGTCCGCCCCAATCCCGTCTTTGCCATCTACAACGAATCACCAGTTAACGTCGTCCCAGCAGTGGTGCAAGATCCGATCGCGCCGGATTTGAGTAATGTCCACGTAGCATTCCTGCTGTCTGATGGGTTGCGACAGCGCCTGGCAGAAAATGGTTTTGTCGTCGCGCCAGGTGTTGAGAAAGAATTCTTTACCCTGTATGAGAAAGCACGCTACGATAACCAACCGATCTTCGTTACCACTGATTCGCTTCTGCATGTTTACCATTTGCTGTTTGATAAAGTGCTGCGCACAGCAGAAATTGAATACTTTATTCCTTTGCTACGCGACCTGAACGAAGCCCTGTTAAGCCAGGTTGATGTGCAGTACAGCGTGCTGAAGGGTGGACCCTGGGAAGAGGCTGCCTTGCGGACAGTTGCGTTTGTTGGAGTGGCGAGTAAACTCCTTGATCCAGAAGTGAATGTACCGGATTATGCAGCTGATCTTGTCAATGCTGAGCTGGCGCTGATCGAAAAGGCAGATGGCATGTGGCCTTCACCGATCTTCCCAGGGCTGGAATTGGGTGAAGACTACACCCAGTACATCCCGCGCGGACACTACACGCTTAGCGATGAGCTCAAGCGCTACTTTACCAGCATGATGTGGTATGGGCGCATGACTTTCCGGCTGAAAGCCAAAGACCCGGAAATTGGGAGGGAAGAAACTCGTTCTGCCCTGCTACTTGTCCAGGCGTTGAAAAATGCCAGTGTGGGAAATCGTCCTGCTCTGGAAATCTGGCAGGAATTATACAGCCCGACTGCTTTCATGGTTGGACGTTCTGATGACTTAAC
>JBJYXV010000053.1:0-22660 GCA_046260155.1 Anaerolineales bacterium | reverse complement strand
CGTGAGCTCATCTACCGCAATGTAGGTACACGAGAAAATCCCCGCGGCCTCCCGAAAGGGCTGGATTTGTTTGCTGCCATGGGCTCTGAGCGTGCTTATGAGCTCCTGGATGAAATGGGCGAGACCGATTACGAACATTATCCGGAGCAAATGCAGAAGATGCGCGCCTGGTTATCCGGTTTGAGTACTGCGGATTGGACTGAGACGCTCTACAACACGTGGTTGTACAGCTTTTATCCTTTGCTCGAATCACCGGGTGATGGCTACCCGGCTTTTATGGGATCACCTGCTTGGTTGGATAAGCAGCTAAATACAGTCCTTGGGAGTTGGGCAGAACTCAAGCATGATACCATCCTCTACGCGAAGCAAGTGTATGCTGAGTTTGGTGGTGGGCCGCCTGCACCTCCACCAGAACCTCCCAAGGGGTATGTCGAGCCTGTACCAGAATTTTATGCTCGCCTGGCAGCATTAACTGCCCTGACGCGCGAGGGGTTGGGGAGCCGGGGGCTGCTTGACGAGCTCGACCAAAACAGCCTGGATACTCTGGAATCCCTGGCGCGCTCCCTGCAGACGATGGCTGAGAAGGAGCTGCGAGGCGAACCGCTGAGCGAAGATGAATACACCATGATCCGCGAGTACGGGGCTCAAATTGAGAATTTAACCATGGCGGCTGCGGATACGGATGCAGAGGATCCCAATGCCAGACGCTACATGGAGGAAGAGCCCCAGGCGGCAGTTGTGGCTGATGTAGCTACTGATCCTGCTTCTTTTTCTGTGCTGGAAGAGGCTGTTGGGCGTATCAACGCCATCTACGCGGTGGTACCGATCGTCAATGCAAATGGAAACACATACCTGCAAGTCGCCAAGGGTGGAATCTTTTCCTACTATGAGTTTCCCTGGTCGATGGACGATCGACTGACTGACGAGAAGTGGCGCACCATGCTGGATGGTGGAAACCAACCTCAAGCACCGGATTGGACTGCCAGCTTCCTGGTTAATGAAGCTGAATATGAAGAGCTCGGTCGCGCCATTCTCGAATTCCAGAAATCACTTACGAACACTTACTGGTTCCAAAATTCTGATTACTTATCTGGTTCGGGCCAGGCAGCTGAGCAGGTTGAGAATGAAATCCGTGTCCTGGCTTCCGAGAAGCGTTATATGGGCCACCAACTGCTCGATTCGCAGATTCTATCTTTCGATATCCAATCACCTACCCTGGCTGTGGTGACGACCCGTGAATCCTGGCAGGATATGCTCTATGCTGCCACCGAATATTCTCCCGAATCTGGAGATGAGGTTGTTGCCCAACGCGGACCGTATACCCTGAATGGTACTTACACGCTTGAACTGGTTGACCAGGACTCCTGGTCGGCCTGGCAGGTGAGCGAGGCGTTTTATGCTGAATCGCCACCAGAATTTGATTAATGGATTCGCGAGTCTCTGCATAGTAATTCCATTATTGATCGGTAATTTACCAGCCGGGATCAACGGTTTGGATAATTCTGTTGATCACTGGTTCTACTTGCGCGGTGGAGTGCAGCCAGGCGCTACTGAATCTCTAATTGAAATCATCGTTGTGGGTGATGTAATGCCCGGGCGCGGCATGGCAGGGACTAAAGGGATTTTTGATCATGTGGTGGATGAATTGGAAGGAGCCGACCTGGCGGTTGGAAACCTGGAGGGGGTAATAGCAACAGCACCTTCGACAATATCCAGACCATCCCTTTACTTGCCAGGAGGTACAGAACTTCTTCTAGCCAATGCTGGCTTTGACCTGCTCAGCCTGGCAAATAACCATACACTTGATGGTGGTCCTGACAATTATGCAGAAACAATCGATCGTTTACAAGTGGTGGGAATCCAGCCCTTGGAAAATGCTCAGGTGGTCGTGCGTGAAATTGGGGGATTGAAAATTGCGTTCCTGGCCTGGAATGAAATCCCGCCAGCATCCGATGCAGGTTTGCTCCCCACGCTGCACGCCATTCGTTCGAGTGTCGATATGGTCATCATCCTTGCACATTGGGGCCAGGAATACCAGCGGCATCCTAACTGGTCCCAGCGGAAGCTGGCAGCTGATCTTTTCGAAGCCGGAGCTGATATCATCCTGGGCTCTCACCCACACGTTGTGCAGGATTTGCAAATAGAACCACCAGAGAGTGCAAAAGACCGCGTGCGGTTGGTGGCATACAGCCTGGGAAATTTCGTTTTTGACCAGGGTTGGGGGGATACCCGGGAGGGACTGGCGCTGCGACTTTTATTAGATCGAGAAGGGTTGCGTGCTGTGCAGGCCCTGCCGCTTTGGACCGTACCTCGTCCCCGCTGGATGGCGGTGGGCGATAGCGAACCCTTGCTGGAGAGAATCCTGCCCGTTGAGCGTGATGGGTTCGTGTGTTCAACCGACACTTGCCGCTCTTTTCCTGTCCCACAGGAAGAACGCAACGGGCTTTTTTGGTCAGGAGCAATCGATCTAACCGGTGATGGGCAAAGTGAGATCATCCAACGCCAAGGGCAGTCGCTGGAGATCTACCAGGATGGCCAATCTGTCTGGCACAGTCCACCCGATTGGCGGGTGCTTGACCTGGCGCTGGGTGATCCGAATGAAGATGGACGCTATGAGGTGATGCTGGCGATCGAAAAAGTTGATTTGGCAGGGCATTCAACTTACCACCCGTTTATTGTCGGCTACCGGGGTGGGGAATACCGCCTTATCTGGGGTGGTTCAGCCGTCAGCAACCCGCTCTTTGAAGTTGAATTAGGGGACCTGGATGGTGATGGCAGGGATGAGCTGTCTGCGATCGAAGCCTCTGAAAACGGTGCTGCCCGTTATGTAACCGTCTGGCGGTGGAACGGTTGGGGATTCAGCCTGCACTGGCGCAGCCCTGCTGGGGGATACCACGATCTAACCATCTTAACCGCTGATGGTAGCCTGCCTTCCAGGTTAAGCGTGTCAAGTGATTAATGGTCATCTGCTCCTGTGCTGACACTCGCGGAAATCCTGGCATCTTACTAAGCCAGTCCATGGTGCCGGAATATCCCATCCAGCTGGGTTTGAAAAATTTTGATCAATGGGCAGTGAATAAACATTTTTGGGTAATTTATCACTGAAGGGGGATGAGGAGTATGAAAAGTAAATTTACTTCTCCACTCTAAGCTTAATATTTGCCAAGCCTCAGGAATCCTGATGCCTCTACTTTCATTGATGAACTGTCGAGCTCCTTGGACCGTCTTGACAGGTACTCAAGAATCGAGGACGGGACGACATTATTATCTTCTCCAGTCCAAATCCTCATTCGGGTGACGAATGGAGTTTGTACATTAAGACAACCAATTTCAAAGGGGACCGGCAATTAAATAAAAGCCTGTTTCCTGATATACCATTAGATGCAGCTTCCAACAGCATAGATAATCTGCGCTAAGTTTTAGAATTTTTAGTAATCTTTCTATTAACCCATTGTTCGTAATGCTTTCCGGGTAGGTATAATTTAGCAGTGATTACTCCAGCCCTTCAAGCTCGCAATATCAGCCATTCCTATGGCAAATTCCAGGTCCTGGCACCCACCGATCTGGACCTGCAAACTGGAGAAATAACCATTCTTGAAGGTCCGAACGGTGCTGGAAAATCCACCCTGCTGCAATGCTTAAGCGGCATCCTCAAGCCAACTACTGGTGATGTGATTGTTGCAGGCTATAACCTGTATTCCCAGGAACAAGATGCGAAGCGGTGTTTAGCCTTTGTGGCTGATGTACCACGTTTCTATACAGAGCTAACCGCCTGGGAGCATATGCGATTCATGGCGATGGCTCACGAAACGATGGAAGATTTTAATGAGCGCGCCGAAGAATTAATGCGCGAATTTAATTTATGGGGTGCCCGCGATCTTTTCCCTCACAATTACTCGCGCGGGATGAGGTTGAAGTTGGGTTTATCCTTGGCTCTGATCCGTTCGTTTGATGTTCTATTGCTTGATGAGCCAACCTCAGCTTTGGATCCCGATAGCATAGATTTTCTGGTGAATCACCTTTATAAATTGCGGGAGCAAGGTGCGAGTATTTTTCTCTCTACCCATTATTCTGGTTTTGGAAAAAGTTTTGCCGATAAATTTTGGGAAATTAAAAACGGCATTTTAAGGAAGAACTAAAATGCGCGCGGTTTGGATGGTCCGCCTACCAAAGATCAAGAGTCAAATTATCTTTTGGCTTTCTACGCTAGGGTATCAATACCAGGATCGTTCACTCACCAACCGGCTTTACTTCCTATATTTTTTGGCTTTTTGGAGCGTATGGTTCCTGGCTGTTTTTTTCTTCCTCGCCGGGGGGATCGTCGCGTTACTTGATTCAATGCATGCCAGTAACCTCAACTTTGCACTGCTCGTAGCCGCAACATTGCTGTTCATAATCTGGGTGCTGGTTGAACTTTTCCGTGTTTCTCTGAGCAGCCCATTCATTTTCTCGGAGGCGGACGTACACCTGGTCTGCCAGACACCGATCGACCGCCGGAAAGTGGCATTGGTCTGGTTTCTAAGTGATTGGTTTGAAACTGCAATCTTCTTCTGGGCAGGCGCGGTTGTCCTGGGTTTCACCTTTGCCGAGCTACAAATTGAGGGGAGCCTGGGATTATCAGAGATGTACCTCTACCTTTATTACAGCTCCAGGGCCTTCCTCATCATCCTGTTTCTTCAGTTTGCATTCCAGGCTTTAATTTGGTCATTCGGGACAACGCGGTTAATAGGGAAGCGTGGAGTACCGTGGCTGCCCCTGATCCCGCTTGGATTAATCGTGTGGTTTTTAATTCATATCATTACCAATTTGGGGAATGAGATTTGGCAAGCAGTTTTGAGTTATCCCTTGCTGTCATCGATTTACTATCCATTTCAGGCAATACCTGGAAAAATTGACTTTGTTGTTGGTCTAATGGTGTCCATGAGCTTGGCTATTCTTTCGCTCTCTATCTTCTGGATGGTGACCAGAAAGTTGAACCTCAGCCGCGCAGCTGCTGAGACCCACCAGAAAGAATCTATCCAAACAGCAGTACGTTATGGAAAAGATGAGCTCGCTCAAGAAATGCAGCAGCAAAAACGCTTGGGCCCAGGCAGGAACCCAACTAAGATGCCGGAAATGCCTGGTATTTGGTCTTTGCTGTGGAAGGAGGCCTTACAGGCCTTCCGTTCGCTGAATTTGGAGCAGATCGCTGGATGGTTGATGATATTTGGTTTGGGCTTGGGTATCTTATTAATACCCGAATGGAGCTTGCGTGGATTAACTCTTATTATATGGATCACGATCGTGGGGGATCGCGCAACCAAACATTTGCGTGATGATTTGGCTCATTGGTGGTTGTTTCGATTGCTACCGTTTCTTGGTTCCCGGATGGTTCTCGTTGATCTTTTAGTACCGTGGGCTGGAAATGTGATCATGGGTTGGTTGGTTTTACTTATTTTGGGGAAGATAATCGCTCCTTATGCTTCCTTGTTAGCTGGTTTGCTGCCTTTTATCGTTGCAGGGATTATCCTCTCCACGGCGGATGATATTCTCCACCAATCTGCGGCAAGTTTATTGCTGGTTGGGGAAGTCCCCAGGCAGAGAGCCCTGGCCTCATTTTTAGGTGTCCTCCTGGTCGCCATCCCTGCCGCTTTTTTTTGGTGGCTTCGTGAATTCCCTTATCTAGGCAGTATCCTGGCCCTCTTAATCCTATTGGTAATGGATTATCTCTTGTGGAGAGATCTCACCAGGGTCTATCGCCGCATCGAATAACGCGCAATTGCTCAGGTGGGAATTGAAAATTTTCCACATGGGTCAGATTTGTGATATGGCTCGTTGACAGCTTCAAACAGGATTACTCGAGGTTCCGGTCTATGTATTTGGCGAATGAATCCAATATCCGGGGAAAATTTTCCCGTCCGAAACCGATGCGCACGTGGTGGTCGCCGAATTGGAATACCCTTGAAGGTGCCAGCATGATGCCAGTCTCCGCGACTAGCCGCTCGCAGAAGGTGTAGGTATCATCTATGCCCAGCATCTTGGGGAAGCAGATCGAACCTCCCAGCGGGGGATTCCAGGTGAACCATTCCCGGTGTTGATCAATAAAGGCTTCAAGCACAGCCACATTTTTACGCACCCGGTTAATCTGCTGGTTAAGTATGTTCACCCTGTTACGCAATGCGATGACTGCCAATAACTCGCTTGGTGCACTGCCGCAGATCGTGGTGTAATCCTTCAGTCTGCTGACTCGCTCTAGGACCTCGCTATCCTGGGATGCAAGCCAGCCGACCCTCAGCCCCGGCAACCCAAAGGATTTCGAGAGACCGGACAATGAGACTGCACGCTCGTAAAGTTCGCAGGCTGCCGGAAGAGTAGTGCCAGGTTCTACCTCCAGGAAGCGGTACATCTCATCGGACAGCAGGTAGGCACCATGTTCTCGAACCAGCTCAATAATGGCAGAGAATTCATCTTTGGATGGAACAAATCCGGTTGGATTGTGGGGGAAGTTGACTACCACCAGCCTGGTATTGGCTTTCAATGCATCAGCCAGCTGATCAACGGGGAATTTCCAGCCCTGCGCCTCATCAGGCTCCCAGGTCTCTATTTGACAGCCAATCGAACGGGCGACTTCATATAGGGACTGGTAGCCGGGGAAGGTGCAGATGACGTGATTGCCTGCCTGTAATAAGGCGTGCATCATCAGGTAAATACCTTCCTCGGGCACAAGGGTCAGCACACCAGATGGATCGATTACCTGGTAAATCTCGGCGATCTCTTCACGTAATAATGGATGTCCCCAGGATTCGGTATATCCAAGATTCAATTGCTCCCACAGCTTGCTCATTTCCTCATCCGCCATACCCACCAATTCCCCCATAGGGTATGGCTCGCAGTCCGAGCTGGAAAGCAGGTAGCGTGCCGAAAACTCATATTTTGCGAAATAACGCTCGAGCTGAAAGGGTGAGATTTGCATGTATGCAGTCCTTATGCTGGAAATCAAGGTTTCTTCTTGGTAGGTTTCGGTTTCAATGATTTGGTATATGCATGACTGATATTAAGGTATTCTTTCAGTTCATCAGTGTTCTCCAGCAATTCATCCGGAACAGCCACATATTCTTTCATGATCGCGCCGTATGACTTGTAAAGAGTGGTATTGTATTTCTCAAGGAAGGCATCCCTCTCTTCTTTGGGAAGCCTGATTCCCAGAGTGCCGGTTTTTGAAAGATGGGTGAACATGTGCCCATTCACGGAAGTGTATGGATTGGTGACCCCTTTGCGTATTATCTCGGGATTGGTTGCGATCAGCCTGTCAAATAAATCGATCTTTTCCTGGGGAGGCAGGTTTGAATCTTTACCCATAACAGCTCCTCTGCTAATTGAGAAAGAATGATACAAATTGAGTTATTGTTTGATCAATTACGAATCATACCTGAGATTTGATAACATTTGGGGTGAGACGAATTTTTTCCTGTTCAATCAGGGAAAATCAATGTTTGCTGAGCAAAGAAACGTGGATTATCAAGTAAATCCCCTTGCACCAGTTCAATCTACCAGGTATACACCCGGAATGGAACAAGTTCGATCTGGGGTGACAGAAATGGGCGATTTGCGCGTTATTAATAGATAGAGGCATGTGCATGGATTGCCCTACCAGGATAAAGGATTTTGATGGACTCCAAGACTGACGAGCGATCTCTAATCGAACAAGCCAGCCGAGATCCACAGGTTTTTTCTGCCCTTTATGACCGCTATATTGAGCAGATCTACCGTTATTCTTTGAGACGCACCGGGGACCAAAGCCTGGCTGAAGATGTTACGAGTGCTACATTCGAGAAAGCGCTGCGTCATTTGCAGTCGCATGGTTGGAAAGGAAACAGTTATAAAGCTTGGTTGTACCTGCTTGCCAGCCAGCAGGTCATCGAACATCATCGCCGGAATCAGCGCTACATTGCGTTGTCTGACAACAAGGAAGCAGATATTGATGTCGAAGAAGTGGCGGAAAATTCCTTGCAGTGGGCACATATTGCTCAAGCCATGGGCGAGCTCTCGCAGAATGATCAGGAAATCATTACCCTGCGACTCATCGAGAGGTTGTCCAATACTGAAACGGCAGAGTTCCTGAGCTGTTCTCCCCAAAATGTCTCTGTACGTCTCTACCGGGCATTAGGGCGGCTCCGAAAAAAAATGGATACAAGTACTGCCTCCAATAAGGAGAGAAATGATGATAGGTAATGGGAATATTCAATTTGATCCAGATGGTTGGCTCCAGCGGTTAGAAGATGGGGATAAATCTGAGCCACTGCTAGAATTGGCAGCCAACATAAAAGCTGAATCCCCGGAATTTGCGGGACCGTCCTCATCTTTCAAAGCCAAATTACGCGCACAGCTCAATGACCAATTCACTCAGCAAACCATTCGAGGGCCGGTTGTTCCCCACTGGTTTGTACTTGGGTTTGCAATATTAGCCGTGATCGCCCTGGTAATCGTTGGCTTGCAGAGTCTTCCTGGGAATATGCCTTCCGTGAGTGCCGCTGAAATCCTCAATTTAGCCAGCCAGCACATGGCAACAAAAAATACACAGGACGATGTGCTCTACGATCGCTTGCTCCTAGATTGGGAAAAAGGAAGCTTGAGGCAGCAGGGGGTTGTGGCAGAACTGTGGCGCTCATCTGATGGCTCTCAATTGCGCTACCAAATGTATGCTGGAGACCACTTGCTCTATTTCGATCAGCATGATAGCGAAACTGTTTGGCGCTCGAGCCATATACGCCCTGTGGAAGGTGAGACAGTCGATTTTGTTTACCAGGCGGATTATAAACCTGAAGAAATCTCCATTGCTGATACGCAGCTAATGTTCCAACTCCTGTTCCGTGACTTGGAAAATTTCTGGGTTTATATTGATCGTCTCTTTGGTGGTTACAATGCTGATTGCGAAAATCCCTTTTGTGTGTTGAGTGCACTCGGGGATGATTGGGTATGCGACATATCGAGCTGCACGCTGAATTTAGGTCAAGTTCCCCTTGAAGGGGAATTGATCATTGAGGCCAAGGTACTAGAAGATGACTGGCTATCCAATGGTCACCAAGTCCATCAGGTACGACTCCATATCGCTGGGGTTGATGATCGCTACTATCAAATCTTGAAATTCGACACAACAACCTTTGATTTACTCGAGATTGAGGACTATTCGGGGGGAAAGCTACAATACCGCATCCGTTTGGTTGATCGTCAACTCCTGACCTGGTCTGATCTTCCGGAAGATTTTTTCCAGGCGATTCCGGATGGCGTGGAGGTTCGCAATTGGGATAGTGACTATCCCCTTGGACACCGTTCACTTGATCGTGTCTGGGTCATCTCCGCTGATCCACCACCAGGCGCATACCTGACCGAACCATTTTCAGCACATGTTGAGCTCGGGTACAGGCTGACAAGTCTTGAAAAAGCAGCCATCAATATTGGGGGCTTAAATTGGAGCGGACATGATACCCGGGTGAAGATTGATGTCGAAGAAGTGGTTGTGGATGCGGGTGAAGGTGTAGTTGAATTTGACTTTGTGGTCGATACCACTGATTTGGGTGATGGAAAGTGGGTGATTTGGCCTGACTTTCGGGATATCCTGGGAATTCACCTGGGTCCGGGAATTGGTTGGAACTCCTTCGGTATTCCTACTGGCATCTACCCTGAATGGTGCATTCGCTGCCAGGATCCTGATGCGGACTAATTTTTTCTAAACATATTTATATATCAGCGAACAGTATTGATCCCCCCGGTGGGAATACAGCTAATTGAAGCCGTCTCTGAGCTGCTTGCAGTATCCGCAGTTGCAGATCTGACAACTCTGGAGATCGCAGCTGTCAATGTGCTGCAGCTTCACGTGCTGGTGGATCTTGGGTTTTTCCCGTTCAATGAGATTAAGGGGGTCATTTAATGATGACCATTCACGATTCCAGGATCCCCTTTTTTTGTACGGGGAAATAATTTATACCATGTCTTTATATCCGCTTCCAAAGCCAAAGCCAAAATTCTCCCTATCGCTTGAAATCTCAGCCTGCGGGAAGATGTGCAGGATTAAGTTTTGGAGTTCAGCTGCGATCTCTAGGATGTCAGGCTGAAGGTTGGGGAATTCGGCCATTTGAGGTCACTCTAAGATCGGTATGCACTGTCTAAAAACGCCTGCAGGGTGGGCAGATAACCATCGAAACGTGTACGCCGGATACTGTGGCTGGCTCCTTCGAGATGGATTACCTCCACCCTGTCATTTACTCGGACGATTGCCTGTGCAGTGTCTGGAGTAACAATGGCCATATTTTCCTGGTCCCCGGTGAAGAGCAGGACCGGTACGGTCACTTCCTTAAACGCATCTAAAGATTGTGGTTTGTGAATCCTCATTTCCGGTAAGGCTTTCAGAAAGTCGAAGCTCACTCTTTTCTTTGAGTTTATCCAGGGGATAATCTCATCCTGATGATAGCCAGGATTCTCTTTCCTGGCCCGGTAGGTGCCGATGAATTTGGGCAACATTTTGAATACCAGCATCGAACGTGCCATCTGTTTCCGAATATTCTCATCTCCTGTGTTTTGCTGACTGGCACTAAAATTATCACTTTGCAGAATGATGGGTGGGTCTTCCAGAAAGATGCCGCGTACCTTATCCGGAAAGGCTGCAGCATAGTGCAGCGAGGTATCCGCACCCAAAGAGTGCCCACCGATAACGGGGCGCTCGAGATTGAGGGCGTTAACCAGTGTATCCAGGTCGGCAACACGAGTCGGGGTGGCATAATCCCCCTTCCCGGAGCCGGATTTTCCATGCCCGCGTGCATCCGGCATGATCACATCGTAATCCTTCTGCAACGCCATGGACACACGGGTAAAACAAAGCCCATCATCACCAGCTCCATGGTTGATAACTACTGGCGGCTTATCACCACCAGTTCGATAGTAGTGGATTATTAACCCTTTCCCGGATAGATATCCATCGGACCAATTGTTCATATCTGTCAGCCTTGGTTATTTGCTTTATTGATTGCTGATCATCATTCCCTGAACATGATGGCTTGAATCAATGAAAATATTCCGCTTAAATAATGGCCGTTGATCATACTCAACAGCGAATTTATTACCCCACGATTAACAACACCACCACTCATCATGAGCATAGATCGCAACGGCATTTCCCACACCACTGCTTCCATTAGTTCTGCAGTCGGGGTACCTTCCTGCCCTTCGATCATTTTCTGGATTTGGCCTTGCAAGTAATTAAATAGCTGGCGTCCAAGAAATGATCCACGCATATCACCTAAGGGTGTATTGAGCGTGTATTCCCCCATGGTAGGGGAATGATTTTCGGGGATTGGTTTTCCAAGCAGCGCGGCGAAATCCTCTTGACTGACCGGGGTGCCCCTGGGGAAATCGTAGTAGACCATGGGTTGCTCTAGTCCAACTTGTTGGGATGATGGTTGGGTTGGCTCCACCTCAATGCTGGCCTTCAAACGGATGTCACGCGAAGATGCACCTACCAGCACCTGATAGATCCCGGATCCAACTTGCCAATCCTTGATCTGGGGATTAAAGTAACTGAAAGCGCGTTGATTTAGCCTGATGGAAACTTCAGTTTCTTCACCTGGTTGAAGATCAACTTTGACAAATCCCTTGAGTTCTTTTTCGGGATGGAAGACAGCCAGATCGACAGCGTGCAGATATAGCTGGATGATTTCTTTCCCGGGAACCGACCCGGTATTCTTGATTTTTAATGTAGCTGTCAGCGGATCGCGATCAGGGAGCTTGCTGTGACTTAAATGCAGGTCATGGTATTCGAAGGAGGTATAGCTCAGACCATGCCCAAAAGGAAAGAGCACATCCTGATTCACTGAATCATAGTAGCGATAGCCAACAAAAATGCTCTCCCGGTATTCAACGATGCTGGGACCCATGGGAAAATAGTGATAGCAAGGGGTATCTTCCAGCTTCCTGGGGAATGTCTCAGCCAGCTTGCCGCAGGGGTTGGTTTTCCCAACCAGGATATCAGCGATAGCTCCTGCTCCAGCCTGCCCACCCAGGTAACCTTCCAAAACGGCCGCGACGTCACCTACCCAGGGCATCTCCACGGGGGACCCGTTGCTCAACACGACAACAATCCTGTCATGAGATTGGGCAAGCTTATGGATCAGTGCATCGTGCCCAGGCGGTAAATGCATGTGCTGGCGATCGAGACCTTCCACTTCATAGTAATCTGTCAATCCTGCGCAGACCACGACAATATCCGCAGATTGAGCGACATGGATAGCTTCCTGGATCAGGGTTTCATCTGGTTGCTCGGCTCTTTCGGTGTAGCCGGGAGCATATGCCAGGTTACCTGGAGCGATGAGCTCGGCGAGTTCGTCGTGCAGGTTGTCGAGTTGATTGGGGTTTACCAGAGAACTACCGGCACCCTGGTAGCGGGCTGATTTCGCAAACTGACCGATCAAGGCAATCTTGCTGTTTTGCTGGATCGGCAGGATGCCAGCCTCGTTCTTAAGCAGCACCGCACCTTCAGCAGCTGCACGGCGAGCGAGATTGTGGTGCGCCTGCCGATCGTAGGTGAAATCTTCAGACAACGTTTCTGCAGCTTTGAAGATCAGGGTCAAGATGCGCTCAACAGCCTGGTCTAATATAGCTTCATCCAGCTGCCCAGCATGGATGGCTTTGACCAGCAAGGCATCATTGCCGTTCGAAACACCGGGCATTTCCAATTCTGTCCCTGCTTTCAATCCTGCCAAGCGATCATTGATCGCCCCCCAGTCTGTGACAACCAGCCCTTGGTGCCCCCATTCTCCTTTGAGGATGTCGTTCATTAGGTATCTGTGTTCAGCGCAATAAGTACCGTTGACTTTGTTATAGGCGCACATGACCGTCCATGGCTGGGCTTCTTTGACAGCAATTTCGTAGCCAGCCAGGTATATCTCGCGCAGCGCGCGTTCATCCACCAATGTGTCAATTGTCATGCGGCGGTATTCCTGGTTGTTGACTGCATAGTGCTTCAGTGAGGTGCCGATGCCCTGGCTCTGGACTCCATTGATGTGGCTCTTGGTTATCTCGCCGCTCAGGTAAGGATCTTCGGAGAAGTATTCGAAGTTGCGCCCACACAGGGGGGAGCGTTTTATATTTGCCCCAGGACCCAGTATGACACCAATTTTCGCCTCCCGGCATTCTTCTCCCAACGCCTGGCCAACTTCGAACACCAGCTGCTTGTCCCAGGAGGCAGCCAGCGCCGAGGCGGTCGGGAAACAGGTGGCTGGCAAACTATCTTGAAGACCAACGCTATCGCTACTGCTGGTTTGTTTGCGCAGGCCATGAGGCCCGTCAGTCACCATGATGGATGGAATCCCCAGGCGCTCGATCCCTTTCAGGTGCCAGAAATCTTTCCCTGAACAGAGTGAGGCTTTCTCTTCCAGAGTCATTTGGGAGATCAAATTTTTTAAGACTTTTATTGGAGTATTCATCGGTGATGGAGGGTTTTACAAGAATGGCCGTGTCATTGGAAGGGGTATCTTTGTTCAGGATCAAGCGGCGAAAAATTGTCCGTCTTTGAGGAAAGGCGCGTTGGGACGCAGGCAATCCCGTTTTAAGCGGGCCAACCCAGGATGAGTACAGTAGCCAGGATCGCCAGGTTGATCATTAATCCGACAGCACCCTGGCCATCCAGTTTGCTGAGTTTTCCGTCCCAGAATAATAGGTAAACCAGTGATGAAAAAGATGCCGCGCCAACCACAACAGGGCGCCACCAATCCTGGGCCAGGAGCAATCCCAGCCCGCCTGCTATGAAAGCGAGAGCTGACAGCGCACAGGCTGCGCCTGCCAGCCTTCGCAAAGCCCAATCACCGAACAGCGGGGAGAAAATCCAAGATCCATCCGGCCAGACCATTCCGGGTCGCAGCTCGAAAAATCGCAGGCTTTGTCCCGCATACAGCACATGGACCAGGCCGTGTAAAACCAGGAATATTCCAAACAATACTCTGATCATGAAAAACCTCCATTTTCCTGATAGTGATTTTCGGGGACCTTATAAAGTCGACTTTGTTGGGGGTAAAGAAGGTTTCTAATCATCTATGGGAAGATTTCTTCTGCATCGGCGGGTAAGTGCTGGATATGTTCCAGGTATGCGCTCACCCGCTGATCATCCCCGCTGGGGTAATCGAAACTAAATATTTCAGCGACCTGAACGGCTGTCTTCCTGAACAGGTCGCATGCAGCGAACAACGCTTGCCAGGTATGCCCATAATCTGCATCCGAATAAGTGCTCAATAGATTGGCCCATATTTCTGGTTCTAATTCCTTCTGCAGGTATTTCCCATTTTTACCAAGATTTTTGGAAAATCCGGTCCTCGTTCCGGCATACCAGGTGACCATCTTCAGCAGCTGTTCGCGGGCATAATTCTCCAGGCAGTGCATGGCATAAATAATCTCGCCTCTCCACAAGCCCTTCGCAACATAAGGGCATACCCACCAGAATTCGTTGCAGCAGTCGGCAAAGGCTTTTGCTGTGGGTGGATGGGGAATATAATCGCTGTCTTTGCTTGCGGGAACAGCAGTGAACCTTTGATCTTTGTCCAGGAGAACAACGGTGAGGCTATCTTCAATCACCTCCGCTGACTTCTCCAGAGGAACGATTCCCAAATCAATGCGGTTGCCATTTGTGAACTGCATCAGGTAGGTAAATCTGTCATTTGGGTCAGGTTGGGGATCCTGCATGTCCTCTGGTATCTGTAAGATCATCAGCTCGCCGAAGCGCTTGATCCAATCGAAGTTGTGCCTGAAAGGTTCAATGTCCGTTACCAGGTAAACGATGTCAAAATCCTGGAAAGGATCGCGCGGTGCATTTGGATTAGCACGCGAACCGTTCAAGATCACAGCCCGGATGCGCCTGTCTCCCCGGGCGGTATCGAGGATCAGATCCAATATCTCTTGTTCGCGGCGCATGGTCTTCCTTGTCTGAATGCTAATATTAAATTGTTTATCGGCGAGAGCTGGCTGTAAATTGCATTTTAGATTGGTACGGAATACGATGGATATGGATGGTATCTTCGCTCCATAAATTATATCGGTTCCGCGAGGCATGGTTGGGGAGAGTAAAAGCTGCCAGCAAGGATGTGCATGGTTCCCCCGGCGGAGCAGCAGCAACCGCAACTTTTCTCACCGGATGAATTCACCTGGCTTTTTTGCTCAAAGCCAGCAGGGAGATAAATTCAAATACCAGGTTAGAAGCCAGGATAGCGGTGATATCTCCATGATCATAGGGCGGGCTGACCTCGACTAAATCGAAACCGATAATGTTCAAACCCTGCATGCCGCGTACCAGCTGCAGGATCTGGTAGCTGTTCAAACCACCGATCTCCGGGGTGCCGGTGCCAGGCGCGAAAGCCGGGTCGACTGCGTCAATATCCAGTGAAACATATACTGGCTTTGCACCGATCCCATCTTTCATCTGGGTAATTATGGCAGGGATGCCCATCTCAAAGACCCGGTCGATGGTGAACAATTTTGCACCCATCTTTTCCGCATCAGACAAGTCGTTCGCGAAGCTGGTTGGACCGCGAATGCCGATCTGAAGATAAGCGCTGGTATCGATCAATTCTTCCTCGATCGCCCGCCGAAAGGGTGTGCCGTGGCTGTAGGGTTGATCTTTGAATTCCCAATCCCAGGTGTCCGGATGGGAATCAAAGTGGATCACCGCTGGAGGACCATATTTAGCAGCATGGGCCCGCAGCAGAGGCAGGCTGATGGAATGATCACCTCCCATGGCAATCACGGTTACATCTTTGTCCAGGAGGCTTTTAACTTCCCTGGTGATATTGGCCATGGTGGCGTTGATATCCACGGCAATGGTGCTCACATCACCATAATCGAGGATCGTGAGCTCTTCTGTTGGAGCAACACCCAGCACCTGGTTATAGCCCCACAGCAGCAGTGAGGCTTCACGAATCTTGCGCGGTCCAAACCTTGTGCCAGGGCGGTTGGAAGCACCACTATCAAATGGAATCCCAACAACAGCCACATCAGCACCTTCAAATTCGCGGCTGGCTGGCAGGCGCATGAAAGTTGGAATACCGTGATAAGGTTCGAGATCCGCGCCAAAAGCAGGATTGGGGTCCTTTGAATTCATGGTTTTCACCTCCCTTGTTTATCTTGGGAAATTGAGCAGAATCTTTCACTGGATAATACTACAAAAATTCTCACTATGGTCAAGCGGTAAAAAAATATCCAGAGGTGTAGATGATCAACGCGGGATTTAACCGGCAATTGCATGTATTTTAGGTGAGCAGAAGGATGTAAAACTTGGGGATTATAGAGTGAACTGTCACTGGTTTTTTGTGTCAGTGTTCAGTCTCGGGCATCTTGATGGTTTGCGATTCAAAATTGATGGGCATTTCCTGGATCAGACTTGTTTTGCGACCATTACCTGCGAGAAGTGCCTCCAGAAATGGCCTGAAATTCCCCACCCGCTGGAAGCGGATCACCCAATCCCAAAGTGGCTCGAATTTTTTCCAGCCAGCAGCGTACGCCAGGTGGCGCAGCTTATTGAGCAATTCGGTGTGTGCTCCCGCCGCGCGCAGGATTGACCCCCAGCGGTAGAAATCCTTATACGCCTGCCAGTAGCCGTGCTCCAATGTTTCAGCATCCATCCCGGCTGGATGGAATACCGCATGGCGCGTATCGTATAAATCCCAATTATGGGATGTGATGCGGCCCTGGGAGACCAATCTCTGGCGCAACGCGGTGCCCGGATAGGGAGTCAGGATATGAAAGGTTGCCGTCTCAATTCCCTGCTGGATAGCCCATGCCACGGTTCGATCAAACACCGTTTCATCGTCGTGATCCATGCCAAAGACAAAGCTGGCATTGACCATCACGCCCAAAGTATGTAAGCGTTCGATTGCCGTCTTGTATGGATTTTGGATGTTGCGACTTTTCAGGTTGTGAGCTTTCTTCTGCTGCTCGAGATTCCTGTCATTCAGGCTTTCAAAGCCAATAAATAGACTCCGCAGTCCAGCTGCTCTTGCCTTTTCGACCAGGTTTGGCTTGAGAACGGATTGGACGGTTCCCGCGGCTTGCCACAGGCGGTTCATACCTCGCATGCCATCAAATAGATTTTCAGCGAAGCGTGGATTGCCAAAAAGATGGTCGTCCAGAAAATAGAGGTGTTTCCCCGGTAGGGTTTCGATCTGTGCTAAAGCTGTATCCACTGCCTGGGTGTAGAAGGACTTTCCACCCTTGTAGAAAGATTCCTTGTAGCAAAAATCACAGCGGTGCGGGCAACCCCGCGAGACGACCAGTGAATTTGGCACTAGGTAGAGGTGGCGCTTGATCAAGTCGCGACGAGGCGCAGGCGCACCATCCAGGGTTCTGTGAGATGAGCGGTAAACAGGCTGGGGGTTCATGGTCTGCCAGTCAACCAGGAACTTGGGCCAAATATCTTCTCCAGGACCGATGAAGATCGTATCGGCATGCGGGGAAGCTTCTCCTGGCAAGGCTGTCACGTGCAGACCTCCCAGGCAAACGTATGCTCCTAATGACCGGTAGTGATCCGCGATTTGATAGGAACGGTAAGCATTTGTGATATAGACCTGGATCACTACCAGGTCCGGGTTATCATTTAAATCAAGACTTTCAACATGCTCGTCGACAATTCCCACTTCCCAGTGGGTAGGTAAATACGCTGCCAGGGTTGCCAATCCCAATGGAGGAAAAAGGGAATACTTGATCGGTCTGAAGAACGGGCTCTTCGCTTCTGTCAATGCAGGAAGGATCATCTTGACTTTCATGCGATCTCCTTTGAGAGCATCTGGTGGGTGTTCAGGCAGTCATTCCGGGGGAGATTATAGAATTTCCTGCTATCCGTCACCACCCTCTGAGTCCCGGGACTTAAGCACCTGAGTGCTTGCATATCAAATCCATCAAGGCTATGATTGAATCAGGACACCACATGTGCCAGAAATACTGCTGTAAAGCCCAATATGGTTGGAGGAAATTATGACCCTCGTCACAGAAATTCAAGCCGCAAAAATGGATCCAAATAAATTAGAGCGGCTCTACCAATCCGCACAGAAGGAAGGTCAGGCTGAAGTTTTTCAATCTGCTCTTCTGGCGTGCTATGAAGATGATCCTGACAACCTGCTTTATGCTGCCTGGTTTTACCGGTTCCAACAAACGGTAGAAGCCGCGGGTGAACCCCGCAGGGTAGTTAATTGGGTCTTGGCGATACCGCTGAGCATCTTGACCGGGTTGATCTTTTGGGCTTTATCAGATTTTGAGTCTTTGATGTATTTGGACCATCTGCCCGTCCTGGCTCTCTGGTGGTCACCCATCGCGACAATGACTGCATTGATTTTCATGACGATCACAGCGAAGAATAATCAAGTGCGAGCAGTGGCATTGGGTTTGGGATTAATTGCTGTGACAGTCTATGCCATGCTGGTCGCCCCGGGTCTGGGTGTTCCCTGGAAAACCAACTATTATCTCGATCTGGCAGCCATTCACATCCCTTTATTGTGCTGGATCGCCCTGGGTATTTCGGTATTAGGTTTCAACTCTAAAGTAGAGGACCGTTTTGCTTTTCTGATTAAATCCATCGAGGTGATGATTACCGCTGGCCTGTATCTAATCGCCGGATTAGCCCTGGGTGGGATTACCATTGGTATGTTCGAAGCGCTGAGTATCTCTATCCCCGAAATATGGCTGCGGCTGATCGCGGCGGGCGGGTTTGGCTTACTGCCAGTTTTAGCTGTTGCCAGTGTTTACGATCCGACCGTGCCTCCTTCGGAGCAAGATTTCGACCAGGGGTTAAGCAAATTTATCGCCACAATGATGCGCTTACTGCTCCCGTTAACCCTGGGTGTGCTGGTGATCTATATCATTGTGATCCCATTTTATTTCTTTGAGCCTTTTAACAACCGGGATGTATTAATCGTCTACAATTTGATGCTCTTTGCTATCATGGCTCTCCTGTTGGGCGCGACCCCGATCAGGGGTGCCGATCTCTCTCCCCAACTTCAGAAATGGCTGCGAGGGGGTATTATTTCAGTTGCAGTTCTTGCAGGATTGGTCAGCATATATGCACTATCCGCGACCAGTTTCCGCACCATTGAGGGCGGCTGGACGATCAACCGCATAACGATCATCGGCTGGAATATCATCAATATTTGTATCTTGTTCTGGTTGGTTTTCAAGCAATTCAAGGCTGGCCGTGAGAGATGGATTGATTCTTTGCACTCGGTTTTCAGCCTCGCAACCAATGCATATCTGGTATGGGGTTTATTTGTTGTACTGGTAATTCCATGGTTGTTTCGTTAAGTGCTGGTTTCGTTGTACGTTGCTGGTGAAGTTGTGGGGATGAATATTATTAGTAGATCTACGAAGATTTGCTGCTCTCGCATGTGGTGATGCGTAGGATTACAAATCCTGCGAGATCTTTTGAAAAAACCCAAATTTTGATTCTGGCGGATAAGAGACCCGCTCTACGAGCCCAATTGGTGGGGCGGGGTTGTCCTTGATTGGTGAAATTCAGCCTCGTCGTGCTTGGTCGAGAGTCATACAAGATTACCTGGTTTGCGGGAGATTTCAAGGCAGCTTCAAAATGAGCAAAGTGTGATACTGCAGAAAATGGAAGTCGGCAGTTTAAATGTGCTTCATTCCCCCATTCCATACTCCTCCAGGTAATTGAGGGGGGTATTATCCTGGTGCCTGGCTGGCTATTAAATTGAGTTGTATTCATAACACCGGAAGTGATTCCGGGTATACTGAAGCTTTATTGCCCAAACTCGCGATTACTTCATCTAATGATCACCCTGCTGCTTGTTGAAGATAATATCAAACTTCGAAACGCATTAAAATCCGGGCTCGAAGCCACCGGTGAAGTCCAGGTCAGCTTTGCATGTGGGAGTGGTGAAGAAGCTTTGGATTACTGCATATCCACACATCCACCCGAAGTCATTCTGATGGATGTCCACCTTGTGGGTGAGATCAACGGTATCAAAACCGCGGTCGAAATCCGCCGTGAGTTCCCGCGGCAGCCCGTTGTTTTTTATTCAATCCAGGATGATGATTCTTTTTACAGGGATTTCCGCCAATCTGGAATTCTGAGTCACTATGCCTATGTGCGCAAATCCAACTACCTGCTGCCTGAGATGATTCTCCCGCTGCTCAAAGATGCTCTTGCCGGGCGCAGTTTGATTGACCCTGAAATCGAAGCCCGGGTCCAGGAAGTGCGGTATAAAGATGAGCAAAACCCCCTGGCATTGCTGGAACCCAATGAACAGGTTGTTGCCCGGATGCTGGCGCAGGGTTTGACCAACGAGCAGATTGCTGCCCAACTCGGTTTCCGGGATAAGCGCACTATCAGCCGCACCAATGGACAAATTTATGCGACATGGGGATTGAATCTTTCGACAACCGATGAAAAAATTGCGCGTTCACGGGCGATTATCATTGTGCAAACTGGGCGTCTCCTGGATTGGGATCAGGATGGAGTTCCCCGCGTAATGAATGAACAGGGTGAGTGGGTTCCGTGGAGCGGCGATCAGTAAAAAATGAGACGCAAGGCTAAAGATCACTCATGACCGATAACCAGTCATGAAAAATGGCTACCCATGACAGAAAACTGGTTGCTTAATTGGGCCGTGATGAGCGTTTCGCTCTTCAATACAGTACTTTTAATCTGGTTGGGGTTGACAGTCCTGCTGAATGCCGACCGTAGATCCTGGGGATTGTGGTTGGCTGGAGGAGTAATTTTATTAGGGGGCACCTTTTTCCTGATTCATTCCATCCTCCTGGGGCTTGGATTGAACACTTTCGGGCGCAGCTTAGATTTTTGGTGGCGGTTAGGGTGGATACCGGTAGCTACCATTCCTTATGTCTGGTATGTTGTGATCCTATGGTACTCAGGGTTTTGGGATCGCTTCGGGAAGAATCTCCAGCGGCGGCATTATCCCTGGTTTGTAGCCACTACAATCCTGGCAGCAGGCATAATAACTTTATTAATATTTGCCAACCCTCTACCATCTTTTGTTCAGGTTGCTCAACTCAACCTGACCCTTACGCCCTCACTGGGCGGAATCCCCCTGCTGATATTGATATACCCTGTGTATATTTTGCTTTGCATGGCCCTTTCTGTGGATGTCTTGCGAAACCCGGCTCCCCCAGCACGTATTATGGGCGAATTGGGAAGGCGTAGAGCGCGTCCATGGCTGGTGGGGGCGGCATTAACTCAGATAATGGTCAGCCTATTGGTGGGGTGGGTGATGTTTTGGGTTGTCAATCAAACTCGCCAATCATTATCCGAGCCAACAGTGGCTAAAACTATCGCCAGGTTTGACTTGATGATCGCCTTCTTGATCTCCATTGCGGTCATATTTCTCGGGCAGGCTGTCACCAATTACGAAGTCTTCACAGGGAAAGCGCTGCCACGCCACGGGTTATCACGCTACTGGCGCAGGGCTGTCATCCTCGCTGGTGGCTTTGCCGTGGTGATCAGCCTGAGCGTGTCACTTGACCTCCATCCTGTTTACAGCGTGCTGCTCAGCGTGCTCTTGATGACTATTTTCTTTGCCTTGTTGAGCTGGCGTAGTTTGACTGAGCGCCAAGATTTCATCAACCAGCTGCGACCCTTTGTCACCAGCCAGCGTGTCTTCGAGCAGGTAGTGGCAACCTCTCCGATGGATGTGGATATTGACCAGCCGTTCAGAGTGCTCTGCCAGGATGTGTTGAGAACTCAGCAGGCTTATCTGGCTGCGAATGGCCCGCTCGCTGCTTTGGTTGGTGAGCCCTTGATCTTTCCTGGAGATCAGGTACCCCGGCCCCCAGACTTGAAAGGGATCGTCGGTCCATGGATATCCCCTGATAACATCTGTGTTCCACTCCCGCGGGAAACGAGCGGTGATTGGCGATGGCTGGTGCCCCTGTGGAGCGAACGTGGTTTGATCGGAGTCATGCTCTTAGGGGCGAAGCTCGGTGGAGGTCTCTACGCGCAGGAGGAGATCGAGATTGCCCGCTCTGTTGGGGAGCGATTGATTGATATGCGGGCCAGCACCGAGATAGCCCGGCGTTTGATGGCGCTGCAACGGCAGAGATTGGTAGAAAGCCAGATTGTTGACCGGCGCACCCGGCGGGTGTTGCACGATGAAATCCTACCGAACCTGCATGCTGCCCTGCTCTCTCTGAGCACATCACAGGCAGAGCACCAGGATGTGATCATGGCTCTTTCCAATGCTCATCGCCAGATCGCTGATTTGTTGCACGATCTACCAGTTGTGACAGCCCCGGATGTCTACAACTTGGGTTTGATCGACGCGCTGAAAAAAACAATCACCAATGAATTCTCAGGTGACTTTAAAGAGGTCATTTGGGAAATTCCTGACGATGTTTCCTACCAGTTAGAACAGGTGCCACCTTTGGTTTCGGAAGTGGTTTATTTCGCTGCCAGGGAAGCCATCCGGAATGCCGCTCGACATGGGCGTGTGCTACCTACCCTGAGAATAGCAGCAAATCATCGAGCTCAGGAATTGGAAGTTGTGATCGAAGACAACGGCGGTGGAAAGCCAGATCGCAAGCAGGAAAGACCAAGCACCGGGCAGGGTCTGGTGCTCCACAGCACTATGATGGCAGTGATTGGAGGGGACCTGGTCTTCGATCAGGTGGCCGGTAAATCCACGCG
>JBJYXV010000052.1:0-32513 GCA_046260155.1 Anaerolineales bacterium | reverse complement strand
CACAACGTCTTGATGATCGGTCCACCGGGCGCGGGAAAGACTCTCCTCGCCCGGTCTTTACCTGCCATCCTGCCTTTTATGACCATCGACGAGGCCCTGGATGTCACCCGCATCTATTCAGTCGCTGATATGCTGCCCGCAGACACACCACTGATCCGCAGCCGTCCTTTCCGCGCCCCACATCACACTATTTCGCACGCCGGGTTAGTTGGTGGTGGCACCTGGCCGCATCCCGGTGAAATATCTCTGGCTCATCGCGGTGTGCTCTTCCTGGATGAGCTGCCGGAGTTCAGCCCGCGTGTCCTGGAAGTGATCCGCCAGCCCGTGGAAGACAAGCGGGTCACCATCAGCCGCGCTCAAGGCACGCTCACCTTTCCAGCCAATTTCCAGCTGGTGGCCGCGATGAACCCATGTCCATGCGGCTACTATGGAGATTCGCTCAAACCCTGCACCTGTTCTTCTTCCACAGTGACCAGGTATCAAAAAAGGATTTCCGGACCCCTGCTGGACCGCATCGACATCCACGTCGAAGTGCCACGCGTGGATTACGAAAAATTGAGCGAGGATCGATTCGGGGAGCCTTCAGCATCCATCCAGGCACGGGTGGAGACAGCCCGTGAACTGCAGCGAAAGCGATTTCATAAGGATGGGGATCCTCCAACCTCTCAAGACCTGCAGCGAATCAGCTGCAATTCCGATATGCATCCAGCCGAAATTCGCAAATTTTGCCAGCTCGACGATACTTCAATCAGCTTGATTCGCTCGGCGATGAGACAGATGCAGCTCTCTGCACGGGCGTACCACCGCATCCTGAAGCTGGCCCGCACCATCGCTGATCTAGCTGGTGCTGAAGCTATCCAACCGAACCATCTGGCAGAAGCTATCCAGTACCGGCCGAAAGAGATGATGATGTAGGCATGATTATGGACGTATCTGTCCACCCGCCATTTCTCACCCCAATGGAGCCACCAGCAATGGTTTCAATAAAGGGAGCAGAAAGGCGCTCGACCGGTCTGTCCAAAGGATCTTGTGGGTTAGCGTGATTCACAACCCCGGAACATAAAAGGAGTTTTCATGGAACATTCCCTTTTATACAGCCGCTTGCAATTCGTCTTGACCATCGCGTTTCACTACCTTTTCCCGCAATTGACAATGGGCCTGGCGCTCTTCGTTCTGTATTTCAAGACACGTGCGCTGCGGGGAGATGGCAGCATCTACCAGCAAGCGACCCGTTTTTGGACACGTATCCTGGCCATTACTTTCGTCTTTGGGGTAGCAACCGGCATCACCATGGAATTCCAGTTTGGTACGAATTGGTCGGGGTTTTCGGAATTTGCAGGGGGAGTGGTTGGGCAAACGCTGGCGATGGAAGGCATCTTTGCCTTTTTCCTGGAATCCGCTTTCATTGGAATACTGCTCTTCGGTGAAAAACGTCTTAGCCCCAGAGCCCATTGGTTCGCGGCATTAATGGTCTTCATCGGCACATGGCTTTCGGCGTACTTCATACTGGCGACCAACGCCTGGATGCAGAATCCAGTGGCGTATACATCGGCTCCTCATGGAAGCGCACAAATCAGCAGTTTGTTGGGCCTGCTTACCAACCCGTGGCTGTTATGGCAATTCCTACACAACCAGTCTGCTTCTATTATCACAACATCCTTTGTGGTGATGGGCGTCGGGGCTTTCTATCTGCTCTCTCAAAAGCATGAAAATTTTTCGCAGACCCTTATCCGCACCGGGCTGGCGGCGGCGGTCTTTGCCAGTGTTTTCCAGATATTCCCCAGCGGGGATGGTGAAGCGCGCCAAATATATCAGGAACAACCTATTAAGGGCGCGGCCATGGAGGGATTATTTCAAACGGAGAGAGGCGCCGGAATCGCCCTTTTTGGGCAGCCTAATATGCAGACTGAGACTCTCGATAATCCCATCATCATCCCAGATATGCTCAGCTTGCTGGCATATCATCATATGTTGGCAAGTGTCCAGGGCCTGGATGCCTTCCCACGGGATGAATGGCCTGATGTGCCGATTGTTTACTATGCTTATCATATTATGGTGATGCTTGGCTTCGCCTTCGCGGGAATTACTTTGTTGGCAGTGCTCCTCTGGTGGCGCGGAAAGTTATTCCAGTATCACTGGATATTATGGGTCTTAATGTTAGCAGCACCACTCCCCTATATTGCCACTCTGGGGGGCTGGGTCACCACAGAGGTGGGGCGCCAGCCCTGGTTGGTTTATGGACTATTCAAAACAGCGGAGGGCGTTTCTGCTTCGTTGAGCTCGGGCAATGCACTTTTTACTTTGTTAGGATATATCGGTCTCTATACAATCGCCGGGCTGCTTTACCTGATGCTCTTGTTGAAGATGATCAACCAGGGGCCGCAAAATTCTCAGCATGAGGAACAGCCGTGAGCACGAAATTGCGTATTACATTGCTGATTTTGATGGTGGCAAGCTTCACCTTCGGCTTCGCCGGGTTGGTGCTGCCTAACCAGACGGCGCTTTTAGAGACCCCACGGGCGGGCGAGTTTCAATTTCAACGCCTGCACATTTTCCTCTTCAACCTGGTTGCCGGTGGGACAGTACTGCTTTGGTTTACCGAAGGGAAGAACAAACTCTCACAACTTGCGGCTGCCTATTTGGCCCTGTCGTTGGTTTTCAGCTTGGCAGCGTTTTTAGACCAATATGGCCTGGCGATCTTACTCGCCATCGTCCTGGTGGTGATCGTCGAGAGCATCCGGATCCAACGGTTTTCCTTTTTCCCTTTCGACTTCTTCACGTTGAAGATATCTGTAGCGAAAAAATTCCATCATGCTGCTCTCTTATGTCTCTCGTTGGGGTTACTGATCTCTGCCGGTGTGATGCTCAATAACCAATATTTGCATCTCCTTGATTTCTTGAATCTGCTTCTAGATGATTTCTTTTTGGGTTTTTCCTTCCCCCTCTCATTAATGACCTTTGCCGTGATATTCGCGCTTATGAAAGAACCCAACAACCAGCGCATTCGCGTTTTGCAAGAAGCCTCATTCTGGATCGTCACTCTCGGCGTGATCATCTTCTTTGTCTTCATTATCCTGGGGATATTCACCGCCGAGCTGATTATTTCATTGATCTTGCTGGGAGATGTCTTATTAGTTTTCTATTTGTTCCAGCGGAACATTGGGGACCTGGAACAGGATCAATTCTTGACTTCCGGGATGGTATTCCTGACCTTTACCGGTATTACCGGGATCCTGATCCTGCTGTGGGGGAAGTACGTCCCTCAGCAACAAGCCGGTGGTTGGGATTTACTCTATCAAATCCATGCCTATCTCTCGCTCTATGGTTGGAATCTCTCCGGGTTGGCCGTTATCATCCGTTACAATGAGTTTCCCCTACGTCTACATGATATTGAGATCATCCTTTTACATTGGTTTACCATCACCTTACTCGCACCTTTGGGAAATATCTACCCGGCATTTGCCATGCTGGCTATACCTGCCTTCACCATCCTGCTGGTGATGATCTTCTTTGGCAAAGGCCGGGCTCACGTTGCTGCAGAGAAACGCAGTCCTTCCCTGGTCTCCAGGCCATTCTGGCGGTTAAAAGGATAGATACGGAGGTGTAGTTTTGGAAATCATCTGGTTTTTCATTCTCTCTTTCTTGCTCATCGGCTACACTGTCCTGGATGGTTTTGACCTGGGCGTTGGGATACTCTTTCCTCTCGTTGCTAAAAATAAGGCTGAACGGTCTCGCATACTGAAGTCAATTGGGCCGATTTGGGACGGGAATGAAGTCTGGCTGATCGCCGCTGGCGGTGTGCTTTTCCTCGCTTTTCCTAAAACCTATGCATCGGCATTGAGCGGATTATACCTGGCCATATTCCTGATCTTATGGCTGCTCATTCTACGTGCTCTGACAATTGAACTGCATGCACAGTTAGAGAATCCTCTTTGGCACTCCTTCTGGGAAGGGATCTTCTTTCTCTCCAGCCTGGGATTGGCACTCACGTTAGGGGTGGCATTAGGAAACTTATTGCGTGGCTTTCCCCTGGATGCGGATGGGAAATTCTTCCTGCCACTCTGGACGAATTTCTTGCCTCGCATCCCCACCGGGATACTGGATGTGTATACGTTGTTAATCGGTATTTTTGCCGTGTGCGTCCTGGCGCTGCACGGGGCAAATTTTCTGGTTTGGAAAACCAGCGGAGAAATCCAACAGCGCGCCAGGATTCTCATCCCACGCTTGGTTTGGGGCAGCGGCATCCTGGTTGTGCTGATTTTGGTGCTCACCCCGCTCATCCAACCCCAGGTGAAGGAGCGCTTCCTGAGCCATCCGTGGGGCTTCATCTTTCTCATCGTGTCAGCGGCAGCCTGGTGGATGCTACGCTCCTCTACCAGGCGGAACCAGACGCAAATCCTGCCGTTGGGCTATTCGACTTTGTTCATCGCCGCGCTCCTGGCGACGGTCTCTTTTGGTATTTACCCCCACCTGCTGCTCTCGCTAGATGCTCCAACCAACAGCCTGACTATTTTCAATACGGCCACGAGCCAATACGGCCTGCGTGTTGGCTTGATCTGGTTCGCATTTGGGCTGGTTCTGCTCCTTGCCTATACCGGTTATGTTTACAAGGTTTTCTGGGGTAAAGCGTCTCTGTCAGATAACGAGGGCTATTAATTTCTTCAAGGACATTCACGGTTCCAATGAACTTAAAGACGAAACACATTCTCATCATTGGCGGCAGCGGCCTGCTCGGACGCGCCCTGACAGATCTCCTGGTGGAACACGGCGATCATGTCACCATACTGAGCCGCAACCCGGATCACGTATCCTTCCCCACCGGTGTGCAGGTCGCAAAATGGGACGGGCGCACTACAACTGGCTGGGAATCCTTGGTGGAAGTGATGGACGTGGTCGTTAATCTGGCCGGGCATAGAATTTCTGGCAATCACCTAGGAGAGATCGTTTTCAAACGCTGGACATCCAAAGAAAAAACATTAATTCTTTCCAGCCGTGTTGACACAGGTCATGCGATTGTGCAGGCTATCCAAAATGCCAAACACAAGCCGGAAGTTCTGCTGCAGGCATCCGCCGTGGGATATTATGGCCCGCGTGGCAATGAAGAATTAGATGAAGACGCGCCCTCGGGAAATGATTTTATTTCCGATGTTTGCCGTCAATGGGAAGCATCTACTGAGAAAGTTGTGGAGTGGGGTATACGGCGGGTCGTGATGCGAATTGGGTTGGTCTTCACGGCTCACGAGGGCTTTTTACCGGTGATGACGCTACCTTTCCGCTTATTTGTGGGAGGGAAGATGGGCGACGGAGAACAATATCTCTCCTGGATTCATATCAAAGACACGGTAATGTCTATGCGCTTCTTGATGGATCATGGAGCCGAAGGCATCTATAACCTTTCGGCACCGCACCCCGTAACCAATGCCCGATTTTCCAAACTCGCGGGGCAATATCTGCACCGTCCGAACTACTTACCTTTACCAGAGTTTGTTTTGAAATTAATCATGGGGGAAAAAGCAACGCTGGCTCTGCACGGGCAGCGGGTTATCCCCCGGCATTTAGTTGAAGCAGGCTACTCATTTCAATTTCCAGAGTTAGAGGCTGCCCTGGAATCCTTGCTCCAGTAGCCCGCCATTTGGTTCAGGAAAAAGGCAATTTCACCTGGAGTATAGCGCAGGCCAGAGGCGCGCAACACTGACAACAGTTAGCGCAAGCGCAAAACAAAGGTAGGTGGTGTTTTTCCTGATCAACCTGCGGTGATCCACTTAGTTGGAGTCTTACTCAAAGAAATTGATGTTGACTGGCGAGCTGCACAGAGAAGGTACTTAAGTCTGCAGAGCATGCGCTGATTGATGGATAATGATAGACCGAATGAGCGTGGACAATCATCTTTTCAGGGGGGAATGACTTCCAATATTGATATGGAAGCTGATTGAATTTTCACCATAGGCATGGACGCTAACAAAAAACCAAAGGAAAACTTTATATTTCCCCGCTCTATTGATATCTAATTGAACTTACTAATTCTCTACATCCAGGTACTCCGCATAAGAGTACGGGAATAAAGGATATTCAATCTATAGGTTACTCGGATTGCAGTCGAGGTACTGATTGATTCCTCGGAAGGCAAACAAGGTACGACAAAAACGCAATTCAAAATGAATAAATAATGACATTCCTCTTCATGTAACCATCCTCCTACTTCATATTAAAAAACATATATATTACTGTCATATCTTGAATATCTCATCTAAAGATGGCAAGGTTGAATTTGTCAATCCAGCTGTACTCAATATTTGCTCCTGGGTGTGGAGATACATCAACAGCTCTGAATATTCCTCATCCTTGTTTTTGTTCGGCATATTTTCGAACTCCTCTATCAATTCCTTTATACACGCCTGGTATAACTCAAGAGGTTCCGCGTTGCATAACAGTTCTTCATAATCAAAGTGATTTGGAATTCTCGCTTTCCGTTTTGCTAAAACGATTTCTATCTCTTCAATAAATAATGCGTGCAGAGGTCTGGCGCCACTTATTTCCAGAATGGGACCTGACGATGTTAGAATACAAATTGTCTGGTTTTCCTGTTCAATTATCCTGAGCTTTCCGCCAAACGTAAACGCTTCCTCTTTTTTTCCTTTTCTATCTTCCATAATTAATATGCCCGGACAAACCTTCTCCTCTTTTTCATAAACCCAGGGATGCGAGATGATTAAACGCTCCATTGCATCTCGGTGAGTTTTTACAAATACCTGACAGCGCAGTACATCAAAGTGTTTTTCAGTAGGAATCGAGGAGATAAAAATATCCAGGCGGAATTTTTCCGTAGGTTCATCTATTCTTGGATAATGATAAACATAACCAATCCTTGGTAAAGTGTTTCCTTGTTCGTTCGTCATTACTCACTCCAAAAGACGGGTTCGAATTCTGCTCCCATTGAATCCATGAATCGATAGCTGAATAAGATGATCTAAAGAATTCTGATAGTTCATAAATGATACTCCAAAGAGCGACAAGATTATAGCGGAAAGAAATTTTGTTGGCAAAGAGCTAATGATACTTTAAAAATATTTGATGGGATCGTTTACGATACAAAACATTACTGACAAGTGCATTAATCCTCGTCAGGGCCAACCAATACCGCCGGGAAGCAGCGGTATAGGTTTCGCAGATGGGAAACCACACCTTCCCGGTGATTTAAATGGGAGGGTGTTCTTCATTAGACACGCAGCGGGCTTTCTAAAAATCATATTTTGTGTGAGTAGAAAACCCCCATATATGCGAGGAATAACGTCTGATATCTCCAACCCTGGCAAGGTGAAGACTTGCTGGAGAGAAAACGTGCTGCACTCATGCAGGAGATGATGCGTGTTGTGAACACCGTGATGGCAGACGCCGATGCGCTTCAGCAAGCCGCTGATAACGCACGTTTTGCCTTAGCCCGTGCAGAAGCTGTTGCTGGAAGTGAAGCAGTTCGATCGGCAGCCCTGGCGACCCGCCAGGAGCTCCCCCTGCAGGTGGAATCCGTCAATGTCATGGGTGTAAAGGTGCCTCGTATTGAACAAAGGCGCGTCTCCCGTTCGATGCTTGAACGTGGGTATTCCATTACCGGGACCTCACTAACACTGGATGAGACTGCCACTGCATTTGAAGCAGAAATTGATGCCATCATCAAAATGGCTGAAAGCGAGCTGCGCCTGAAGAGGCTGGTTTCAGAAATCCAACGCACGTTGCGGCGGATCAATGCGCTCGAACACCTGCTGATCCCCCGCCTAGAAGCTGAGCGAAATTATATTCAATACGTACTCGATGAGCGGGAACGCTCGGACCATTTTCGATTAAAAATGGCCAAACGTCTACGAGAGCGTAAACTTTCCCAGAAACCAAATCCACTTCCGCGTGCTTAATCGGCAAACCTGAGACCCCAGAGCATTATGGATTCCCAATGCCCTGAAAGTATGACCGGAGGTAGCGGGGAATGGAAAAATTTTGTATGGAAAATCACCTGTTTAAAAATCTCACCAGATTTGACCAGGGGAGTGGATAATTGGCCCAATAATTGATTTTCTACGGTCAGGGCACAATCATGACCGGTCGATCGGCATGAATGAGGATCTGGCGGGTGAAATCTTCAAGCAAAAAGCGGTGCCAGTCTTTCGCCTGGTGAGCACCAATCACGATCAGGTCATAGTCTCCCTTGCGGGCTTCATCCAGGATTTCATCAACAACCAATCCATGACGCACCAACGGGACCGGTCGAATACCAGGTTGAGCCAGGAAGCGCATATCCTGGCTCAGGATTTCACCTTCGGGAGCATGAAATTCGATCAGCTCGTCCACACTGGCCAGCAAATCTCTATCTGGTACACCTGGTCCTGCACAGATTTGCGACATGACGTGCAATACGATAATCTCTTCTTCCCCATCAAGCGTTTTCGCCAATTGCGCCGTATACCTGCTGAGCAATGAAGACTTACCGGCTCCGCTGTCACACAAGAGGATGCGTCGAATTAGGCGCGTCTTGCCTTTGACCACGATCAGCGGGCAAATAACTGCTTTTGCGACCTTGTTAGTCCTGACTCCATGCACCATTTTTGAGAGATACCTGGTTGGAAGTTCTCCCAGGATCAATAAATCGAAATCCCCTTCCTTCGCTGCTTGAATAATTTCCTTCTCGGTTTCCCCGATCTTTAGTCTGGTAATAATTTCCTGGTTTACCATTATTTCTCGTGCAAGTTTTATCACTTCTTCTGCCAGTGAGATCAAATAGTGCTGCTTATTATCCATGACCAAAAGGAGATGAATTGGTTTCTCTGCATGGGCAGCAATTTGTTCAGCAAAGCGAATGATTTTTTCTGCCTGGGGTAAGCTGGGGATGGCAATTAATAACTTCACGGTCGCAAAAACTCCACTACATCAAGAGCAGGACCAAAGGTATGATTAGGATTGTGATTAAAAATATAACCAAATTACGAGTCGAATCTGTTACCCAATTAAAGAAATTCAACGTAATCTTTCGATAGTTGGAGTAGAACAATATTAATATGATCAACGATATGATCGAGATGCACAACATTTCAACCAGCACGATGGTGAATGCCGTTTGGTTTTCTAACAACATAGACGCCAGCAGAGTATCAACAAAGGTGGTGATATTTGCTCCCATGATGTAAGGAATCACATTCTCTCGGCGGATGAATCCCCGGTAGCTCAAGGGCACCAGCAGGCTGAGGGAAATGCTGACAGACATTGAGATCAAGGTAACGAATGCACCCAAGGCAAACATGATTACCGGTCGATAGACAAGACGTGAAACCCAACCCAAGTGACTCTCCTTCAAAGTCATCTGTGGTAAACAACGATCAAAAAGATTGAAACTGAATGAGATGATCACGATCCCTGAAATGAAAACCAACCAGGGAGGGAAAACACCTGCCACCAGATCTGCAATAGGTTCAATCATCACATCAAATACCGATGTCAGCAGAACGCCGGAGCTTAGTTGAAAACTATCAAGAAAACCTGACTTGAGAAAAAATATTCCCAAGAATAAACCCGGCAAGTATGTCGAGGCAGTTACTGTAAATGCCAGGGTCCCCATACTCAGGCTGGTTTCTCGATCGCGACCACGTACAATGTAAATGAAACCGATCAATATGACGATGAAGCTTGCCCCCAGGCGGCTGCCCGTGATCATCGCGAAAGTACTTATTTCGTCCAGGATACCAGCATCAAAAAAAGTTAACGCGGCAGCTGCAACTGGTGATCCGCTCATGATGAGATAAGCAAACAGCCAGCCAAATCCCAGGCTGTTTGCTCCGGAGGAGACTTCAAACAGATCACTTAACAGGGGCGCGATGCCGCTCGCACCTGCTTTCATCAGGGTTATCGCCATTACAAACAGGTATAGGCTAACACCAAACATCACGATTTTATCGATGCGAACGTGTTCCCACCAGCGTGCTCGCGTCTGCTCCGGAAAGGAGGCTTCATTAATTGCCAGTGAAATGTCGGTGACTTCCTCTGGCTCATGGCTGATTCGAGGTTCAGTTTGTTTTAAATCTGCTTCAATTGACTCGTTCATTTCTTACCCATCAGAATCAACGATCAGGGAAGTCGGGGTCAGATCGAGCCGAGGTAGAATTCCGTCCTGCCAAAATTCATCCACTAATTCAGGATAAACAGTTGTCCAACCACCCAATTCTTCCACAGTAAATTGATCTGAAATAAGAGGAAACTCGTTTTCCACCATGCTGATGGGTCTCAGGTGGTAACGACTAAACGCTTCTTGAGCAGGTTCGCTTACCAGGTAATCCATAAATGCCTGGACAACCTTTCTCTCTCGCAGGATGTTGTTGTCATCCACTGCCACTGCCATGTGTTCAGCGAAAATCGTCCTGGGAGGATATACAATTTCCAGTTGGACTCCATCCGCTTGAGCCAATAAGGCATCTTGCTCATAGGTGATCAATGCATCTCCGACTCCCATTGCAAATACTTCCATGGTCGCCCGGGCGGATGTACCCATGAAACAAACATTGTCCCAGATTTCATCAACCTGGGTTTTCGCTTCGCCTGCGGAACCAGTTTCTCTTAGCGCACTCCCGAATTCTGCTAATATCGCCCATTCGCCCCCTCCAGAGCTGTGTGGATCAGAATGCAAAATACACAATCCAGGTTTGGTCAGGTCAGCATAATCTTGGATGTCGTGGGGATTTCCTGGTTTGGTCACAATCACCATGGGCGTCTGACCAATCAGGATCGGTTCAGCCTCCTGGTTCACTTTATGCCCCATTTTTAACCAGTTTATGTGGTGAGCATTACTCAAAATCGCAATATCCGCAGGAGCGCCAAGATTAATTTCGCTTGCCAGGGTAGCTGAAGGTCCAAAAACAGCCTCTATCCCAATTTCCTGGCCGGATAAATCTTCCCAGTATTGCTCAAACTCAGGTAGGATAAACTCAGAAAAAGCTTCCTCCTGAGTGCTGAAAGCATAAACATGCAGTTTTACCGGTTGCTGTTCGTAGAATGCATTTGCCTGGCGACCATAATAAAAGATAACCAGCAGCAGGATAGTGATCAACACTGCGCTGAGTATAGGAGGCCATTGATCAATCATTTTTTGTAAGGATATTTTTTTCATATCTAGTGACTCCAAATCATCCAATATCTCCTGCCAAGTAGGCACGGGTTCTGTAATCTTTAGGGTCATTAAGTACCTCGCAGGCTGGACCTGCTTCTACAAGTTCTCCCATCCAGAGAAAGATCACATGATCAGCCAAGCGGCACGCTTGTCTGAGCAAGTGAGTTACCAAAACGATGGATGTCTTTTGCTTGAGACTCTTCAATTGTTCTTCAATACCCTGGGCCGAAATTGGATCCAATGCGGAGGTCGGTTCGTCACAAAGAAGTACTTCAGGCTCGACCGCCAGGGCACGCGCCAGGCATAAACGCTGTTGTTGCCCGGTAGATAGCCGGGAGGCAGGAGACCAAAGCCGGTCTTTTACTTCCTCCCATAAACCAGCTGCCTTTAAGAAGCGTTCAACATAATGATCAAGGTTTCGCCCGTTTCCTTTATTAAGCACTTTGTTCAAACCATGAATTCGCCTGCCATAAGCCACATTTTCATAAATAGACATTGGCAATGGGTACGGCTTGGGAGCCAGCATCCCCACACGGGTGCGGATCTCGGTCACATCCACACTGCGATCGTAAATATCAATCCCATCCAGCCAGACCCTTCCGGAGATCTGAATGCCTTCCCCCTCTTCAAGCAGCCTGTTTAAACACCTCAGCAGCGTAGTCTTACCACAACCAGATGGTCCAATCACAGCAGTGATCTCACACGGCGGGATGTTCGCCGAGATATTTTTCAGAGCCTGTTCACCGTTGTACCAGACGTTCAAATCCTGGATTTGCATTTGGGGAATATACATTTCATTCACCACTTAGCGCACGATTTGCGATGATAATCTCCCTGTCAAACGCCGGGAGATCAGGCTTATGATGAGGATAATCAAGGTCAGCACTAGAGCAGCAGCATATGCCCGATCCTGGACAGCCGGATAGGGTGTATTCAACTGAAAAAACACAGCCAGGGGCAGGGATGCAACCGGTCTGAACAGTGAACTTGGCAGTCGATCTGTATAACCCGCCGTGAACAATACCGCGGCAGCATCTCCGATTCCTCTCCCGAAGGCGAGCAATACAGCAGTCAATATACCAGGGAAGGTCTGGCGCACCAACACTTTGAAAGCTGTTTCGAATTTCGTTGCCCCCAGGGCAAACGAAGTCTCTTTCAGTGCGGGGGGAACCAAGCTGATCGCTTCATCCATTCCCCTGACCATAATCGGCAGTTCCAAGAAAGCAAGGGCGATAATCCCCCCCAATAGGGAAGCCCTGACCCCTAACCAGAGCAAAATAATGAAACCAAAAGCACCATAAACAATACTGGGTACACCCCACAAGACATCAAGCACCAAACGAACTAACTCTGCCAAGCGGGTCTTCGGCTGATAAAGCTGGAGATAAATGGCAATTGGCAAGCCTACTACAAAGGCCATTAACGTTGCACCGCCTGCCAGGTAAAGCGAACCGACAATAGCGTTAAGAATACCCCCTTCCTGGCCCAGATAGTATCCCCCTTTGGGTATCTGGGTGAGCATGGCAAAATTAAGGGCAGGTAGTCCGCGCCAGACTACGGTAGCGAGGATCACACCCAGGATGCCTAAAACGAAAGCAGTCGATGTGAAGCATAAAATTCGGAAGAAACTTTCTTCTGCTTTTGGTTTGATTTTCATTCTGATAATTTCCTAATCCCGGCGAATCATCTGCACCAGGGCGATGCGTGAAATCAGGTTGAATATGAGCACAATAACCAACAGGATCAGTGCTCCAACCATCAAGGCAGAGTCGTATAGTGGGATCGACATCATTTCGCCGTAGTTATTGGCGATCAAAGCCGTGAGCGGGTAAGCCGGGTCAAAGATCGATCTCGGAATCAGGGGCACGTTACCAATCACCATCATGACTGCCATTGTCTCGCCGAATGCGCGCGAGAAACCCAGCATGATGGCAGCGATCACCCCTGACCGACCATAGCGAAAGACAACACTCCTGATCATTTGCCAGCGTGTCGCACCTAACGTCAGGGAAGCTTCACGCAAGCCTCGAGGGACTGCAGTGATCACTTCATCTGCTAAAGAGATGATGATCGGGAAAACCATCACCGCTAACACCAAGCCACCTGCCAACAAACCATAACCGGTTGGATTATTATTTTGGAACAAAGGGAGAAAACCCAACCAGCGATCCAGGATTGGTGCAAGGTAATCCCTGACAAACGGGACGATCACAATTACACCCCATATTCCAAAAACAACGGAAGGAATGCCAGCCAGGATATCAATAAATGATTTAACCAGAGATCTGGCCATGGTTGGAGCATACTCTGCCAGAAAAATGGCAGTAAATAAAGATGGTGGGATCGCGATGATCATCGCCAGTCCAGTAACCCATAATGTGCCTATGATGAACGGGTAAAACCCAAAGGCCTCTTTCATAGGATGCCAGGCTTTAGAGAAGATCAACTCCACAATTGGTTTGCTGGTCAATATCGGCCAAGCACGGATCAACAGGACAACAACGATCACAGGCGCCAGTAGCAGAACAGCTAAGGTCAACGAACCCATAATTTTTTTAGCAAACAGGTTCTTATCGCGCCGTTTTTTTTGAAATACGAAGGCTGGATTCTTATTTACAACCTCGGTAGCCATCTTAATTCAATTTCTCTAATTGCTGATCGAGGAGATCCTGCGGTAAAGCAACATATCCTGTCTCATCCACGAATTGCTGCCCCTCGGTGAGTATCCAGGTGATGAAGGATTTCACCAATCCTGAAGGTTTACCCTGCATGACCAGATTCAGATTGCGCGCGGGAGGAGAGGGATACTTTCCAGAGACAACGCCATTTATTGCCATCACTTTTGTCTCGTAAATTTCACCATCATCAATTTCATGATTCTCATTGAAATCGATGGGTAGCACCCGTGCTCCTGGCAGCGGCTCACCGGTCCCCATATCAAATATATAATTCAAGTTGTTGTAACCGATACTTAGCGGATCTTTAATGACAGCATCCAGGAGGCCTGGATCACCATAAACACCAACTCCTTGGAGATCCTCCTGTACAACTCCCAGATATTCTGCCCAGGTTGCACCTGCACCGCAGGCATCTGATCTTGTAAAGACATGAATCGGATCTGCAATTTCAGTGCTTCCTACTAATTGTCCCCAGGTGGTAATCTCACCGCTGACAAAGATTTTCATGAGATCATCCTGCGTTACGCCTTTTCGAACCAATTCATCCCAAACAGGATTTTCCTGGTTGATGGTGGGAAAAACCGCATCCTCGGTGACTGATACCCAGAATGCACCCTTCTCCACTTCTTCAGGAAAGATTTGCCGGGAGACCATCCCGATATCCACTGCGCCAGCTAAGGCATCGGCCATGCCTTTTCCCGCACCTCCGGCTGAGATGTCAAAGGATATTTCAGGATTCGCTTTTTGGTATTCTTCCTGCCAGCGGATCATCATTGGGTAAAGCGCCCATGCACCGGAGATCGTTATCGTGCCTGCGTTCTCGTTATCATCCGGATTTGTTTGGGATGCTGACCCGCAACTGCTGATGACGGGAGAAAGAATGATAAGAAAACCAACAATTCGAGCAAAGGATCTTATTTTCATTGGTAATTCCTCTACAGAGGTTCAGAGGGAGTCTGGTAAAACGATAATTGAATTCATTAAACTGGCTGTTCTTCTTGGCCGGAGGCGGGTTGAGTAATCAGAACCGGGAGTTCAGTCCAGCTGAATAATGGGTCAATCACTTCATCAATAATCGAGTGCCAATGTTTGTCAGGATTTCCACTTTCAAGGATAACAAGGTCATATTCGTTCTCAAGAAGCTCAAAACGGATTTGCCAGGCTGGAGGCTCTTGGCGGAAGTGAATTTTCCCGTCAACTCCAGCGTTCACCACATGCTGCGCCACTCTACGCAATTTTCTTCCAATCCCGGTATCTATGCATAAGGCTGTTTCAATCATGCAACGTGTGCGAAAATAATCATCCAGGGTGATCGGCATCGGTTGGGTAAGAGCCAGAATTGTGACTTCTGCCTGGGAAGCACAAGCGATATCAACCGTCCAGTTAACAGCAATATCATTCTCAACATCATGTCTCAAACCAAGTAGAATTTTTTTGATTGGCCAACGTGCCCGTCGAACGATTAGCATCGAGCCTGGTAATGGCTTGACAAGCTCTTGCGTAGCTGTGCTCGTGATCATTCTATTCAAATGAGCAAAGTCCAATCCACTCAGAATTACCAGGTCTGGTTCGATTTTCTCAACCTCACGGTAGAGTACATGACAGGAATTCAAGCCATGCTCGGGTGTCCCAAAAATATTGGTCGAGGCTCCAAATAAGCTGCTAAAGTGATCAGAATAACCAAACAATTCTGTCTGAACAGAGTCATTTGAAATCCAAAGCAAATATTTTCCCTTCTTTTCTCTCTCCTTTTCCCAGAACCTGGCCAACCGCCTGTCGATGTCATCCTGATCCGCTCGAACGAAACACACAGCAGAGCCCAGGATGCCGCCGATCACTTGCCGTGCTTCCAGGTCTTCCGGGTTCGCCAGAGCAACGGTAATGCGCTCTCCATCTTCAGCCAGAGGTAAGGCATGATATCGGCAGGCGAGCTCACTTGGCAATAATCCCGCGATCGCCGGAACTGTCTCCAGATCCATCAATTCCAGGTATTGAGTCTTTCGATTTTTCATTCGAAATGGATTTTTTCTCGAAATTTTGCCCTGGATTCCAATTCTGCTAGTTTATAAGAACTATACGTGCAGGCTTCCGTCATCAGGCGTTTTACTTCTCTTTTATCGCCTTTCTGGAGATCCTTTAAGCAATACCCCTTGCTCTGCAAATATTCCTCGATGTACATCCTTTCAAGGGAGGACTGTGACCCAGTTGGATTAATATCTGTTGAATTCTCCATCGCCATCAACCACCTCCGTTAATTAGCAAATCCTTGTTGGCATCAATTTAAACCAGGAATATCAAATACCCAAATGCATATTGAATTTAACAAATCAGGATGATATAACCCGTGACGAGATTGTGACAGAGTTGTGACAAAATAAAAAGACCGCAAATCGGCTTTATGCAGCGAATGTGCGGTCCTTAAAGGATCTACCCTGGTCTTTTTTCAGTTAACATCCCGTTGGAAACCAAATCCATAACCCAAACCAGGGATAGTATTAATGTAGGAAGGCTGGGTAGGATCCGGTTCAATCTTCCCTCGCAGGCGCCTGACCAGCTGGCGAAGCATATCCCGATCCCCACCTCCAGGTCCCCAAACATGATCAATAATATCATCAGTGGTTAAAACATGCCCGGCATTCAGCATCAGGTATTCGAGCAACCTGTTTTCAAGCGGTGTAAGGGATACCGAATCACCTTCGGAAAAAGTAACTTTGCGGTGGTGAGCATCGAAACTCAAATCATCCATTTGAATGATCTGCAGGGAAGGTGTTTGACCAGCCCGGCGCAGCACCGCATTCGCCCGAGCTACCAGCTGCCTGGGACTGAAAGGTTTAACAATATAGTCATCAGCCCCCAGATCCAGGCCATGCACGATATCCTCCTCCTCTCCGCGCACGGTCAGCAGTATGATGGGTGTTTTATCACTCTCACGGATGTGTTCACAGACCTTAAAACCATCAATTTTAGGTATATTTACATCAAGGATGATCAGATCTGGTTGGTGCTCAGCCCAACGCTCAAGCGCGTTTTGCCCATCATAGGCCAGGATAATTTCGAAGCCCTCCCTGCGCAGGGTAAAAGCCACCACATCCCCTAATACACGATCATCATCAACAACGAGAACTTTCATGATTAATCCATCATGGGTAGTGAGAACCAAAAAATCGAACCACCACCGGGTCGATCCTTCACACCTACCTGCCCGCCATGCGATTCTACAGTTGCCTTAACTACCGAAAGACCCAATCCTGCACCTGCCTTTTCACTCCGATCGATCCGGCTTGGATACATGAAGCGGCGGAAGAGCTGGCCCTGGCGGTCAATCGGGATGCCAGGACCACAGTCAGCAACCTGGACAATCACCCACTCCTGGTCCACGAATGCGCTGATCGTTATTTCCTCATCGGACGGCCCGTATTTACTGGCATTCGAGATTAAGTTTACCAGCACCTGGATGATTCTTCGCTCATCTGCAAAAACAACCGGTATACCTGCTGGTAATTTAACCAACAACCTCTGGCCATATTTATCCAATAAGGGCTGGAGGACCTGAACGGCCCCAGCGATGATCCTTCCCAGGTCGGATCGGCGCGGCGAAATATAGAAACGACCAGCTTCAATGCTGGCACTTTCTAACAAGTTGTCCACCAAAGTCTGCAGGCCGAGGATTCCCAGGTGAAGTGAATTGAGCAATTCCCTCAATTCAGCCTGGCTTAGGTCCTGCAGTTGGTCCATCAAAAGTTCCGAAGAAGCAGCCGCAGCTGAGAGCGGTGTTCTAAATTCGTGAGCAATATTGGCTAGGAAATCTCCCATAATGCGGCGGATCAATTCTTCTTCGCTGATGTCACGAAATACCAGGGCCACCTGGGTGTTCCCTGCCTCGGCAGGCGCTAGGCGAGCCCCGGTAAATGACAAGACAGCCTGGCGTTCATCTGATAATTCGACAACCAGCTTCTTTTTCGCCCCAGGCGCAGGAATCCAATCACTGGAGGGGCCATCCACTTCTACCAACCGGAAAACCTGATCAAAGGAACTCCCCAAAACCTGCTCCCTGCTCCAACCGGTGATCTCCTCTGCACCAGCACTAAAATAGCTGATATTGCCTTCCTGATCCAGAGTCACGATACCTTCAACGATGGATTCTATAAGGTGATTCACCCAAGCTTTTTCACTTTCTAAATTGGAGACCGTCTGCTGTAGATCCACCCTGGCACTTTCCAATGCACCTGCAACTTCCTGTACCTCCCATACGCGTGTATCAATAGCTACCGGTGTTTCCAGATCTTGATTACTGAAATCGATCGCAGCATGCGCTAATTGGACCAGGGGTTGGCTGATACGGCGAGCCAATAACACCCCCAGGATAGATACCAGGACGGATACCACAAGGATATTGATGAATAAGATCAACCCAAGGCGTTGCTGGGAAACAAGGATTGGTTCAACCCCTAAAACAACCTCAGCCCAAATATCAGGGTCAGCTAATTTAAATTGAGCTGAGTAGTACGGCAACCCACCTGATTCAAAGCGTGCACGGAACGATTGATTGTCTGGATCTGAATTTATCGACTCTCTTGAGACCGTCTGCAACTGCTCAACCCCACCATCAAAACTAGTAGCAACCACAGTATTAGCGATCAATAAAGAATGATCGAGGCCAGTTTGGTCGCGCATCTGCAAGGAAAAATCATCATCAAATTTGGTGCCAACAAGCACCTCTAAATTTGCGATACCATCGCTGGTAACAGGATGCCTTGCTGTCAACCAGACCTGGCTAACGAGTTCATCTGATTGCAGCTGGTAACCATTCGTTTCCCAGGCAAAGCATGGCTCAAACGGCAGGGATGAATCTGTTCCGAATACTGTTCCCTTACCAGGATCACAGATCACGATCAGATCAAGTCCCAGATTTCCTTTCAAACCCTCCAGGTAATTCTCCATACCCACAGCATCATCCTGGAGTAATAACTGTTTTAAGGTTGGTCGTTGAGCTGCGAGCATGGAGAGGCTGGCGATTTCATTTTCTTTAGCTGCGTACAACGCAAGAGCAGCCTTTTTACTCTGATCAACCTGGGACCAAGCCTGGTCATCCAGCTGCTCCCTGATTAACAACAGGGCTGGAACACCCACCGCGACTGCGGTTAAGATGACAACCCCAATAAAGCTCAGGATCATCTGAACCGGTAAACGGTGAAGATTCAAAGGGATTCTCATATAAAAATTGTACATCAGGTTGGCTTTATAAGTATTTCAATTGCTGATCAAGATCATGGTGTGGTTTGGGATACTTGAAATTAGAGTAAAGTGAAATTGTGACAGTGGTAACACCGTGTAAGCTCGTCCCTCTCTCGCTCTACTTCTTTTGTTTGCTGCGAGGGAATTACGGGGAAGAATCCACAAAGTTGGTGGGATGCTGCATACAGGAAGGACGATACCACATCCCGGTGAATGAGAAGTTCCCAGATGAGAGAGTTTCACTTCCTTAAATTAACCGGAACCTGGCTTTCTTCAGAAATGAATATACACCCAAGGATGTATCCCTGGAAGTGTCCTCACATCGCAATTCACCAGCTCAGGTAAACCTGTGGCTAAAATATTGGATCAGCATGAAATGGCGGTGTAGCGCTACGCTTTAAGGGTGTGATTAATGAATCCCGGATCAAATACATGATCTCGGCAGTGCGGGTGGATCCGCATAATCCTCAATCGATCATCCTTACCCTTTCCAAGAAATTACCAGGCCAATCTGACTTCATTGGATTGCTCTATCACTTATAATTAGAATATACCTTTGCTCATGCTTGATTTGATTAACAAAGGCAAGAGACCGTCACCGGTTTGATTAGTTGATAGAGATTGAACAATATTCAAACATCAAATACCAGTTTAGTACTGGTATAGGGTGGCATGAGAACCGTAAAAAGGATAAACATGGAGGTGAATATGAACTTTGATCCTGTTCGCAGATTGAGCATGGTGATCACTATCCTGTTATTCAGCATGTTGGTTGCTTGTAACAGTCCTTCAGAAACCGTGGCAACTGGGGACAGTGATAACCTGGGAGAAGAAAGCAGCCCGGCAATGGTTGATAGCGTTACTGTAGAGCAGAGGGAAGACCATTATTATGCCGTCATTAATGGCTTTTACCCGGATCCCTGCACCCGGATCAGTTCCGTGGAGCAGGTAGTGGATGGGAGCACCATCAGCATCACGCTTCGCACAGATAGGCCACCGGATTTATTGTGTGCAACGATGTTAACCTCCTTTGAAGTAGATATCTTGCTGACCACCGGGGGTCTATTACCACAGGAGTACTCTGTTGTCGTAAATGATGGTCCTTCGACGACATTTTCATTGGAATGACCCTGTAGATCTTCAGGAGGTTTCTACAACATCCGGTTATATTGTCAAGACAATTACTCCAGGGATCAGCGCCCCTTGTTTTCCTATTTTTCAGCCTCAAGAGACATACGAAAGGTGATAAATTTATGCTAGAAAAACTCGATGAAAGTTCAGGCCACATTGTGGGTTACAAAACCGTTGGCAAGATAACTCCCGAGGATTACCAGCAGTTGGAACCTGAAGTACAGGCACTGGTCAATCAATTTGATCTAGTATACCTGCTGCTAGATCTGCAAGAATTCGCCGGTGAAGAAGCCAAAGCCTGGCTTCCCGATTTGAAATTCGGTCATCGTTTCCACGATAAAATCGGTAAAATGGCTATCGTTGGCGACAAACGCTGGGAAAATTGGCTGACCGCAATTGCTGACCCCTTCTATGCTAAAGAAGCAAAATTCTTCCACCCGGAAGAGATAGATAAAGCCTGGGCCTGGCTGCAGGAAGGGGGATAAATCATGAAGTAACCAAGCATCTGTTGATCAATTATGAGACAAAAGCTGCAGAATCAACGGCAGCCTCAATGCAAACTGGCCAGAACTTCGTTCATCAAACCAGACGGTTGCAGTGATTTTTTGAAATAAAGTATAAATCAACGAAATAGACCTACGAACAAGGTTAAAAAGAGATCTGAAATGACGGATAAGAAAAAAACATATGCCGAGGAGTACACCGAGAAAGTTTTCAAGGGAAAGATCGAACTCGACGTGCGTGACTCGGTAGCCGACTGGGGACCGTACAGTCCTCCTGTGGCACCCAAAGACGCACCCAACGTGCTCTTCATCCTGTACGATGATACGGGATTATCAGCGTGGTCACCCTTTGGTGGAGGGATCAACATGCCTACCGCACAGAAGCTGGCCGATCGCGGCTTGCTGTACTCTCAGTGGCACACTACGGCGATCTGCTCCCCCACCCGCTCCACCATCTTAACCGGTCGCAACCACCATCTCAACGGCTTCTCCTGTATCACGGAAGCCACTGACGGGTTCCCGGGCCATCACGGCCGCATCCCCGCGCAGTGCGCCACGCTGGGCCACATCCTGCAAGATGCGGGTTGGAGCACCTTCTGGGTAGGCAAGAACCACAACGTACCGGAAGTGGACAATGCCCCCGGCGGGTACCGGGGCAGTTGGCCCCTGCAGCTGGGTTTCGACCGCTTCTACGGCTTCCTGGGCGGCGAGACCAACCAGTGGTACCCGGACCTGGTCGAAGACAACCATTTCATTGACCAGCCATACACACCTGCGGAGGGTTACCACCTCTCCAAGGACCTGACCGATCAGGCGATCCGCATGATTCGCGACAACAAGGCCAGCAACCCCTCCAAGCCCTGGTACATGTGGTTCTGCCCGGGTGCCAACCATGCTCCCCACCATTGCCCCCAGGAGTATATTGACAAGTACAAGGGCAAGTTTGACGACGGCTACGAAGCCTACCGTGAGTGGGTGCTGGAACGCATGATCGAGAAAGGTGTGCTGCCTGCGGATACCAAGCTGACGCCGATCAACCCGCTGCCGGAGGAGGTGGCTAACCCTGCGGATGCCGTGCTGCCATGGGACACCTTGAACGACGACCAGAAGGAGCTCTTCTCCCGCATGGCTGAGGTGTGGGCCGGGTTCTCGGAGTATACTGATACCCAGATCGGGCGTTTGATCGACTACCTGGAGGAATCCGGCCAGCTAGATAACACGCTGGTGTTCTATGCTGCAGATAACGGCACCTCCGGCGAAGGCTCGCCGAACGGCTCGGTCAACGAGAACAAGTTCTTTAACGGGTTCCCGGATACACTCGAGGAAAACATCAAATTGCTGGACAGGCTTGGGAGCCCAGATGCCTACAACCACTTCCCAACCGGCTGGGCGGTCGCTTTCTCAACCCCCTTCAAGATGTTCAAGCGCTACTCGGAATACTCCGGCGGCACCTGTGACCCGCTGATCGTCTCCTGGCCCAAAGGCATCAAAGCCCGCGGCGAGGTGCGGCACCAGTACCACCACTCCACCGACATCGTGCCCACCATCCTGGATGTGTGTGGGTTGGAGATGCCTGATGTCTATCGCGGCGTCCGGCAGTACCCGCTCTCCGGTGTCTCGATGCGCTACACCTTCGACGCTGACCCGAATGGACCGACCGAGAAGAAACACCAGTACTTCGAGATGCTGGGCACGCGCGGCATCTGGGAGGATGGCTGGCGCGCCGCTGCTGTTCATGTGCCGCTGACCGGCCACGGCCGCTTCGACGAGGATGAGTGGGAGCTGTACCACGTGGACGAGGATCGTTCCGAATCCACGGACGTGGCTGATAAGTACCCGGAGAAGCTCGAGCACCTCAAACAGCTGTGGATGGACGAGGCGCGCAAGAACCTAGTGCTGCCTCTCGATGATCGCTCTGCGAGAGAAGTTTTAACCGTCGAGCGGCCCTCCACTGAGCCGCCCCGGCAGCGCTATATCTACTACCCCGACACGACGGCAGTTCCCGAAGGTGTGGCGGCCAACCTGCGCGGGCGTTCCTACAAGATCCTGGCCAACGTCGAAGTCGGTGATAAAACTTTAGGCGTGATCTTCGCCCACGGTTCGCGCTTCGGCGGCCACTCGCTGTTTATCAAGGACCAGAAGCTGTACTATGTGTACAACTTCCTGGGTATCCCGCCGGAACAGAAGTTCGTCTCCGCCGAAACGCTCAAGCCGGGCAAGTACACGCTGGGCGTGGAGTTTACCCGGGAGAAGGCTGGCCAGTACGGCGAATCGCACGGCACAACCAAACTGTATATCAACGACAAGGTTGTCGCTGAAGGACCGATGCGCACCCAGACGGGCAAATTCACCCTGTGTGGGGATGGTCTCTGCGTTGGCCGCGACAGCGCGGATGCGGTCGCCGCGGAGTACACGCCCGAGACTCAGGGCGCTTTCACCGGCGGCACCATCCAGTACGTAGAGGTATCGATGGAAAAAGAGCAGTACCGCGACCTCGAAAGAGAAATGGCCGCGGGAATGGCGCTCGACTGAATCAAATAAACGTTCACTTTTCGCCTTACTATGACGGGGTACCGGAGAAACCGGTACCCCGCTTTGTCGTGATTGAATTTGCCGGGGAAATTCTCAATGGAGTCCGAGGAGAAATTGGTCGCAATTTATACCGAGGCATAACCAAGCCTGGTATTAATGGACCGAGGCTGTACCATCCGACTCACTGCTATTCTGCCGCGATATCCCGACCAAACACTCGCCATGGATTGATCAGATACAGGTAAATAAAGGCGGCCAGGAGTCTGAATCCCTTGAACATTAACCTTAAAATGGAGTACTGGTAAGTATTCCAGATCGAAGAAGTTCAAACTGAAGACAAGTTCAAGTGGGGTTCGGTTCCCTCGCGATCTATATTTATCCAAGTACAAATTTAGACCCTTAGCAAACCCCTGAACCCCCTTGCACTGTAGAAAGATTGGGCGCCGTTATGGTAAACAAAGACATGCTCGTAACGACGATCGGCAAAGATAGCACCGCCAAATTTTCGAATCTCAGGGGGTGTTTTTATCCAACTCGAAGTCTTTGTATCAAACTCTCCTAGTTTCTGTAGTTCTCGATACTGATCTTCATTTAACAGCTCAATACCCATCGTAGCTGCGATCTCAATCGCATTGCCGGCTGGATACACACCTTTCTTTTCTCTCTCTTGTTGGCCCTCACCGTCGTAACAAATATTTCTGCGGCCATCAGGACTTTCCGCTGAACAATCACAAAAAATGTGTTCGCCTGTCTTTTTATCAAAGCCAATCACATCCGGTTCACCTCCGGTACTTTCCATCGCATTTAGTGACGATAACTTCCCATGATCAGCTTCCAGCTTTGCTTGTACTTTCGCCCATTCAAGACTTTTATGGCGCTCCACATTTTCCTTAAAACGAGCCTGTAATGTTTTGAGTAATTCTTCACCCTGTTTTGTTGATATATCCAAATTTATCTTAACTTTGGGAATTGGATGACTATTACCTTTCGACGAATTTTTTGGCATGATTTGACTCCTGAGGGTCTAGATAGTTTGTGGAAATAAACCTATGCAGACCATTTTACTCGTTCTTTTCACATTTTCCCAGGCTTTAGACTCATCACCAAAGTAAATCCTTGAGTTTAGTAAGCATCCCCTGATTGAAGAGTTGTCTCGGAATAGCACCGATACAACTCTAGGTATATGTGAATGATCGATTTGTAGGATGTCATCCGCCCAGTTCACCACTTCCATGATGTGCGCCTCGATATCTTCCTATATGATCGCGGCCAACTCCTTCAGCGCGAATGAAATCGGCCGCAGGTGGACTGCATCAAGGTTCACCGCGTCGGGAAGACCAGGTGCGTCTATTACTCCTCAATCTATCGAACCTTGCGAAAGTATGGACTACCTTTCCATCATTGGCATACGCAAATTAGCCGATAAGGAATTTGAATCAGGATCCCTGGCAACATCCATCCCAGTACTGGGATGGATTCAATGAAAAGTATGTTTGTTCTTCGATGGATACTGAAGAATACATCAAGAAATTTAAACCCATATCGAATTCGGAGGTAAAATCAGGCAGTTCACAGATCATTTCCATTTCAAATAGCAGTCGCATTCCGGGGGAGAACTGACGGTCTACCGGATTGGGGAACATACTTATTTTGCAAATGGGCGTATCCGGGTAGAAGAAGAGGTGAAAACAATGAAGAAAAAACATGGCATTACTGGAAATAATAAGTGCTTTGTGGTAATGCCTTATGGAATTAAGCCTTTCAAAGATGGTTCAAATCGAATGTATGATTTTGATAAAGTATATCGAGTCATCATCCAAAGAGCAATTCGCCAGGCAGGTATGCAACCCATTCGAGCGGATGAAACCAAAGGATCAAGAATGATCCATTCTGATATGTTCAAGGATCTAAGAGATCAACCAGTAATAGTTGCGGATTTATCCTTGGAAAATCCAAATGTATATTATGAACTTGGAATTCGTCACGTCATGGCAAACTCCGGAACAGTTCTTATATGCAGTAAAGGATCTGATCTCCCGTTTGATATCCAACTCTCGCGAACCATATTTTATGAATATGATGGGCAGAATCTCGACTGGGAAGAGGTAGAGCGAGTAGTAAAAGAACTGGAATATGCACTCCGAGAGGCAAAACGAGGTGAACCAGATAGCCCGGTTCGCGCTTTATTGGAGTCCGTGCTGCGAGACGATCAAACAACTGCAAACGATAACGTCGCTTCCAGCGATAGCAGCACAAATGAGGACTTAGTAAAGTACCAGAAGATCATAGCTTCCCAATGGAATCAGAGCGACCAATCTATAAATCTTCTCTTTGAACAAGAACGTGATACCATTTTTGGAACTCGGGCGCTTGGATATTATTGTCTAAGCCAAGATCCAATACCAGATCAAGCAATAATGATTGCCGGGCATCTATCTGATTTGGAACAATATCAACTAGCGAACATCCTTTTTGAAAAACTTAAAAAGGAAGATAAATTAGATTATGAAAACCTTCTCAGCTATGCCTCATCATATTCCGAGGAACATATCCATTTAACAGGAGCAAATAAAGCCCTGGAGTTCGCTTTTCAGGCCCTTGAAATGGTAAATGAACGATTCGAAGAGCCCGAAATTGGCAGCTCAATTGAATCAATCGAGGCATTTGCTGAGTGCTTCCGGCGAATTGCAGGACTTAATCAGTGGAAATGGCAGTTAACTGAGGATGAATACGATCTTGAGTCGACCATTGAGTACTTCTTGAAAGCAATCAACTATATGGAAATGACCTTGCCATTGGGAAAATCAAAATTCATCGGTCTTGTAGCTCAAGCGCATTTAAAAGCTATGATACTTCTTCGAATCCGAGATAGAAATGCTGAGCGAATTGATTCGGAAGGACACGCAGATGCAATCCTCAACTTGAAGCCAAATCGGGATGATGATCCTGATGACGTCTCATACTTAAATTGGTATCAAGCGATTACACTGGCTGATTCTGGTGCAGCTGAAGCTTCCCGAAGGAAAGCACTTGAAAATTTTTCAAATGATGGGAAACTTTTGGATAACCCCCTTTACCCAGGAATTGGGAAACGCCAGTATCTGCAACTGCGGCGTTTCTTGGAGCAATACTCTCCGGTCCTCAGGCACTCCTCTCTGATAGGTGGAATATCCCAAATCCTGCAAGGACGGCGCACATCTGATCAATAATACGCGGGATTCATATTCTCGTAATTACCCTTCCCCAGGTGGGTTAAGAATTGAAAACCAATGCATATCCTCACTAGAGGAGAGGTGTCTGACCCTGGTTTCACGGTCGAGGGTAACTCTCTCGTTACCAGCGTTCCCCCAACCTTCTTCTTCACTGCCTCGCAGGAGACAAACACTGCAGTCCTGCCCATTTAAACATCCCCAGGCGCGTGTTTTATCCTCTGAAATAAATGAAGCATCAAAATAGGTGCCTTCTAACAATACTGCAACTTCTCCAATTGTTCGTGCAGCTTTGCAAGCTGCTTTCACCCTCTGGCGCATCCTGATCTCTCCTGGGGAGAGACCGATGCGATCGTAATGATCCTCCCATGGTTCTCGATCCTTCGGTTCTGATTCTTCCTCGGCAATCATCTCTTTCCGAGATTCCTGGTATATGGCTGGCAGGTCGATCCCAATATCTCCTAAATTGGAAAATAAGTCAACCCCTTCCAGAGATCTGAAGACCAGGTTATCCCGGGCGTCAGTAATTTCCAATTGAGTATCATAAAGGTGAGATTTTAAGAAGTAGAGCAATTCGGATTTATCTGCTATGAGGATGCGCTCAGACCGCATGTCGTTTGAATATACGTATCCCCAGTATTTATCACTCATTGATGATCGTCAAAATCCCCTTAGAAATCAATATTACCTTCGCGACCGTCCCCCTCAGGATCAATTCCGGATTGCAGCTCCTTGGGTGCCTTCCGATCTGGCAGCAGATCGAGAACTCTATCGGGTAAGCTTTTCAATCCCTCATACCTGGCAATGCTGATCCCGCCCCGGTTGCGCTGGTAAGGGTAGGTGCCGAACCAAAGGCTGCCATCCGCCATCTCCACCATCGCGCGTACTAAATTTTCTACCAGCCCTTCTTTCTTGGTAAATGAAATCCAGGAGTCACCATCAAAACGACTGATCCCACCTTCGGTACCAAACCAAAATTTTTTCTCAGAATCAATCATCATTGAATAAACACGGTTATCCACCAGCCCATCTTTTTTCGTCAGCGTATGCCAATCCGATCCGCTGTAAACACTGACGCCATTGATCGTTCCGAACCACATATTGCCAATAGGATCCTCAAACATCGAATACACGCAATCATCGGCTAAACCATCTTTCTTACTGAAACTGCGCCATTTATTGCCATCATAACAGCCCACACCGGCGCCCTGGCCGCCCTCATAGGTGCCGACCCAAATTTGTCCGCGTGAATCTTCGAAGACTTTCAGGATTTCTAAACCGGGCAGATCAGAACGCGTGGTGAAAGTCTGCCAGTTGTGTCCGTCGTAGCGGAATAAACCCCCGCCGGTGCGCGATGCTCGCCAGCAGCCGATCCATAACCCTCCGTCCTGGTCAAAGGTCATGTTGAGGATGCTCTTACCGAATAAGCCTGCATCCTTGATCCGGCCATCCTCATAGGCATTCAACCCTTGGTCGGTGGCGATCCAGATGCAGCCATACCTGTCCTCCCGTATGCAGGTCACTTCGTTGCAGTGCAGTCCACTCCTTTCTGTGAATATGCGCCATTCATCATTCTGCCTTAATGCCAGGCCGCCCCCCCAGGTGCCGACCCAGATGCGATCCTGGCTGTCCTGGTAGAGGTCATAGATCCAATTATGCGGCAGTCCTTCCTTGGTGGTGATATTCTCCCAAAATAATCGCTCTCCAACCCCTCCTTTACGCAGGTATTCCTTCAGCATCTCACGCAGATTGTTTTTCGTGATTTTGTTGGGTTGGCGCATCAACGATTTATTTGTCATTAATGATCCCTTCAATTAGCCTTCGCGCTCGAGGTAATATACAGCCAAGTCTTCAATTTTTTGACGCAGCTCCAGGATTTTCTCAGCCTCTTTATGAATTCTATGATCGATCTCAATTTGTTGGCTGCGCATTTTCTCCTTTATCACGGCCGGATCTTTTTCATCTAGTGGGGTTAATTCTTGGTTGAGCTTCTCTAACCTGTGATCGAGATGCGCCTTCAATTTTATATACTCATCTTGATAATGATCAATTTGCTCAAGCACAACGATTGGGTCTTCATTTTCATCCGGGGTAACTTCCCCCCGGTACTGCACAATATAAGCCTGCATCAGTAGATAATCTCGCTGCTTGAAAGATTCATAAACTGAATTAAAGGTTTCTGGCGAAGAATTTGAGGTATCCGGGTGAATTTCTGGCAGGACAACCCGCTTGAACTCCCGGACTACAGCTTCCTGTTCAAGGACATCTACCAACTGATCAATGTCTAGTTCTTCAACGATTTCGAAGATGCTCTTTTCAACATCAACTTCTTCATCGATTTCTTCATCTGAGGCATCATAAGCTGCATCACCATATTTAAGCACATCCTGGATCTCACCTGTCAGCTCTTCTAAGCTGGTGTAGTGCTCAATGTTAATATTTCTCCGCAGGCGTTGGTACTCTCTTTCAAGGTATTCCCGTTGGAGAACTGCCTGTCGAAGACGGTAACCGGGACGTACCAAATGCACCAGAAAGAGGTCTTCTACCTGCCGCATCTGTTCACGCCATTGATTATATTGATTGAGTGTTTCGATGATTTCTTTGCGGGTCTGGTTCACTTTCTGGGATTTTCCCCTGCTAGCGTCTTTTGCGAGGCCTTCTTCACGATCAAGTTCCCGTGATAATTCGACCAGTTCGTCCCAAAGCTCTTTGGGTACGTCAGCCCCGTATTGAGCTCTTTGTTCCTCCAGCTCAGCCAGCTGCTTGCGAATACGCACCGCCCTATCTATGATGACCTGGTTTGTACGCTCCATGGATTAGCTCCGTTGATCATGCTGGTGCATTGTAGATTAAGCCCTCGGTGGATTGTTTCTTGTTTTCGTCATCCTGTCGTTCAATTGTATCAAGACTGCTGTTCACTCTCTGCATCTTCTTCTAATGGTTGGAACATCCAGGTTGAAAGGCTGCCATCCCGGCTGCCGCTGATTATATGCTGATGATCATGTCTGAGCGCCAGGCAGGAGATATTCGCTGATGGGTTGTGGTATATATTTTTCTGTTTCTCGAGATCCCATATGTAAATTCCATTTTCACCGCCAGTGATCAGCCAATTTTCCATCCCACTCACTGCCGGTGTTTCCATGCAGACCGTATGATCTGTTAATTCAAACAACAGCGTTCCACTGTTGAGATCCCAAATTTTGATTCCTGTTTCCCAGCTGGAAGAAACCACCCGTTGAGTACGAGGCAGGAAGGCCAGGTTCGTAATCTTGCCCCTGTGTCCCTGCCAGACATTCATGCACTTTCCTGAGGCCAGATCCCACACGCGGATTTCCCCTCCGCTGTCGCCAGAAAACAGGAGCTCACCATGCTCCCCAAGTGATAATGCAGAAACCGGGTACTGGTGTTCGCCCAGCGTTGGATATTTCTCGCCACTCTCCAGGTCCCAGCGGTAGATCAGGGAATCTTCCCCAGCACCAACCAGCATACCAAGTTTTTTTGAATAGGCAATATCCTCTGTCCCGCCTTCATTTGCGATGAAAGCACGGACGAAATACCAGCGCTGCAAATCCCACTGCAGCACACCCATGACCGTGCTTGCCAGGATCCATTTTCCGCAGGGTGTGACCATGATTGCATTGAGTGGACCACCAGCCTCCCAGGATCGCGTGCATTCTCTCGAACGCAGGTCCCATTCACGCAGCACAAAATCAAGCCCCGAGCTGAATGCAAAGTTACCATCCGGGGTAATCGCAACCGACAGCACGGGAGCTGACTTGCTTTTTGGCTTGAATAATTCAGCGCGCTGCAATCGAAATTTCATCTCACGCTTTACCACCAGTTGACCAACCCGAGGTTCCTATCCGCACAAACCTTGAAAAATTTTTTCAGCTCCAGGACCTCACTGGCGGTCTTATCCCAGGTATCCGATTCATCGAGTGCAGCTTGAGGATCGATGTCTGCCAGGCAGCGGTACATTTCCTTTACCGTCTCCGGGGGGATCCAATCCTGGAGAAGGCTGACGCCTGTAATTTCCTGGATCAGAGTTTTGTAGATCTTGCCGCGGAAACTGCCGTCATTCCCACTGCTGAAAACGCCACCAGCCAGTCGAATATCCGCATCCAGAAAGGCCTGGGTATCTTCAGGGCTTAGAGAAAGCCTATCCGGTGCATTCGATGCGAAGGTGTCAAGTCCCACTGCTCACTCCGAAGAAAAAATTAGTAGGCCGGATTTCTCTGCAAGATCGGGCTGTGCTCCTAAGGCTACCACTTTACATGCAAAGTCACCATCCGGGGTAATCTCAACCGCCAGGCTTGGTGAAGAATATCTTGCATAAGGGTTATGGTCTTCGTAAGATAAGTGGATTGCCATCTGCTGCCTCGGAATGACGCTGATCAGCTTGCACACTCCGGGCACAAGATACGACCAGCCCAGACCTGATCCACATATTCCAGGTTGTAATCGGGGCGAAATTCCTTCTCGCATCCCGAGCAGTAAGCAAAACGGTAGAAATCACCGTACCAGCCATCCACCGCGTGATCGATATAATGCTGGATGATTCCCTGGCCTTCCGCATCATGAAGATTAACTCCGTAAGATTCAAGCATATAACTTAAATCATCGAGACCCATTTCAAAACCTTCATCGAACCCGGGCAGCCCATCTTCCATGAAGGTTCTGTCAACCAGATTCTTCATGGCGTCTTCGTAAGTCTGGCCTGGATATATCGACAGCATTTTCGCCATTACCAACTGGTCCTCATCGACAGTTTCCGGCAGCGCAGTGCTTCCTACAATGGCTTCGTCCAGGTTTGCGTTCGTCATATATGAGTCTGTCAGGTCTGCGTCGCGCAGGTTCGCATAGCTGAGGTTCGCGTCTGAAAGATCCGTTGGATTCATGATCACTTCCCGTAAATTTGCGCCGCTCAGATTTGCCCCCTGCAAGTTCGCCCCGGTGAAGTCTGCCCCACGCAGGTTTGCGTAACTCAAATTCGCTTCACTTAAGTTCGTGAACCGCAGAATTGCCCCCGGCAGCTCGGCGTTACCGAGATCGATCCCCCTCAAATCAGCATCTTCCAGATCTACACCCGGCAGATTGATTGAGCTGAATTTCCTTTCACCTTCGTTGTACATCTCTATTAATTGTTCTTCATTCATAATTTCACATTTGTCCTCTCTCGTGTTGGATCTTGTCTGCTGAAGAAGATATTAATAGCGCAAAGAGTGCTTGATAGCTGCTGATTGATAGTCCTGGATCAAGTTCAAGATGATTTCATAGTAATTCTGATAATCACGCGTCTGGGAGATATGTCCCTGATACGAGATCATAGGGAGTACCAGGCCGCGTCGAGAAACGCGAGGTGCCCTCAGCAGGACATGCTTCTCAATATCCAGGATAACGCAATCTCCAACACCGAGCAGCTGGTCCTTTTCCTCTAAATCAGCAACGATGAAACCCTGGCGCAGCTCCAGCCATTCGGTGTACTTTTCATCATAATCCAGGTCCCTGTCGTAATATTCTTCTTCCCTGGCAGTAATCAGCACCTGCTGGACAATGGCAGGATAGATCGGTTTTTCATCCAGTGCATTAATCCGCTCCCAGATTAATTCCCTGTTCTTTTGGATGGCAGCTTCGTTATCTGGTCCGCTCATATTAGGTTTTATCCGAGATTTTGAGATGATTATTTTCCAGGTTTTTTCTCACGACCGATGAGGTGATGGCGGTACAAGGCCGAGGTGACCTCGCTATCGAAATCTTCTTCATACGGGAACTCCACCACTTTTACCAACAAAAAGCTGTCGATCATGTATTTAAGCAGCATCAAATCGTATTCATCGGAGGATTCCCGGTACTGTTCCAGATCCCTGGAAACCAGAATCTGCAAAACTTCGATGAAATCATCACACGCATTAAATTCAACCTGGTAAATGCAATAACCGGTCCACGAGCGGTGGAAGTGCAGCCAACAGTCTTCATAGTAGATGAACCACTTATCTTCCATCTGCGTTGGGATCAAACCATACTTCATTTGTTCAAACTCTTTCCTGGTGAAAGTCCAGGAGGCTGTCAGCCTGGCATGCTTTTC
>JBJYXV010000051.1:0-10873 GCA_046260155.1 Anaerolineales bacterium | reverse complement strand
TAGCGTCCATTGCAAGCGCTTCGGCAGCTTCAGGCGTGATGAATTTTCCGCTCTGTGCCATTACCTCATTGATAAAGGCATTCAACAAGTTGGCAGTGCCTCCTGCGAGCTTCACAAGTAAGCTATTGAAGACGCCTTTGCTTTTAATAGCACCTGTTTCGTAAAAGTCTATCAGGCTTGTGGTCAGACTATCGATCGTAACCGGGTCTACATTGGTGATGGTATTTAGCTGGTAGTTTTCAACGGTGAGTTTCTTTGCAGCTTTATCGATCGACACGTCAATCTGCCCAAGCCAGCGCCCGTAGTAACCTGCGGAAACGATGGCGGTATCACCGACCCATACTGGGTCGAAGAGTGCCTGGTGCTGGTGTCCACCGATCATCAGGTCTACCGGTCTTCCAGCATCGATCAGTTCCTGGGCGACGGTCATCAACCCCTTATAGGGACCGCTGTCTAGGGTTCCCATGTGCACCACCACTACCAGGGCATCGGCTTGTGCCAGGATTTCATCATAGTAGTGCAGGACAGTCGCGGTCAGATCTTTGAAGACCAGTCCATCGGTGGTACCGAGTAAAGTGACTTCAGGGGTTTCCTCGCCGGCCAGGCCGAGTACACCCAGCTTGGCTGCATTCTTTCCTGAGCCAACTTCGAGAATTTCGTAGGGCTCTGCCCAAGCTGGCAGATCCCAATCGGTACCTTCGAGGACTACATTGGCTCCCAACCAGGGAAACTCTGACTGCGCTACGCGCATGGCGAGTTCTTCCTGGCCTTTATCGAACTCATGGTTGCCGAATACGGCTAGGTCGTAGCCCATCAGGTTGTAAACATCGATCGCGCTCTCGCCCATCAGCAGCTGTGAAATGGCTGGTGCGGCGAAGTAAACATCACCAGCATCCATCAGCACCACGTTTTTCTCGCCAACCGCCGCACGGATTTCATTGACCTTAGCGGCAATATAGGCAGAGCCGCCGCGGCCGCTCGAGTCTTGCTCCAACCTTCCGTGAAAATCGTTGGTGTGTAACAGGGTAACCTGGACCAGCTCGCTCGGTTTTCCAAACGCCGAGGTGGGGATGATCATCGCCAGGATGATCACGATGATGGTTAATTTGAAGATTCTTTTAGACATTTTTTGCCCTCGTTTAGAATTTGTTGGTTTCATTTATGTTTCGTTACTTTTGTTCAGTATTTGTTTTTTTTAATTCTCACCTCCTTTCGGTTTCTATTCGCGCGAAATTGCTGTGTGTCATGCCCGTTTTAAACCAAGAATCATGGATAGAAATATCCATGCCAGGTGTTTCTAATAATGTTGGAAGTGGATGGAGGCCCGGGGAGGTTGTTTCCTGCCCGGTCCGGAATGAATCCTTATCAGGCACCAAAGATACTTCAGGGCTGCTTTGGTGCTGCTCGGAGTATGGCAATCTGAGATCGTTCAAATTAACCCCGCCTAGAAGCCAGGTGGCAATAAATCCATAACCGCCGTAAATTGAATTATAAATTGGGCAAAATACTGATAAGTGGGCTGAGCAATAAGTACCAATTGGTAAAAATTAATATAGCACATAACTAAGCAAATTGAAAAGAGAATTCTCGAATTTTAAGATATATTAAATTATCCGCGTGTGCTTTCTTTCGTTGTTTTATCTGAATTCTGGGATACGGATGGTATTCGTTCTCTATCTACATTTGCGTGAAAACCTTGTCCGGGTTTCAGGCTTTCGCTGCTTGTGAACAAATTCCCAATAGGCTATAATCTTAATTGGCTCGTTAATAATTTTCAATTCACCATACCAGAAAAGGAAGGGTTAGCGTGGAAGCAGAAGCACATTATGACTACCTCGTGGCAGTGATTGGAGCTGGACCGGCTGGTTTGTATGCTGCCAGGAACCTGGCCAGCCAGGGTGTGTACGTGGTCTTGATTAACCGGGATATCAAACCGGGCGGGTTAGCCGAATATGGCATCTATCACTCCAAGCATAAGATGAAATCTGGTTTACGCAAGCAGTTCCGCCGCATTCTGGAAGCACCCAACATTGAATACTACGGCAACCTGGTAGTGGGGCAGAAGGGGGACCTGACTTTGAAGGAATTGGATGCCCTGGGTTTCCAGGCAGTCATCGTCACTGTTGGCGCGCAGGGCACCAAGTGGCTTGGGCTGCCCGGGGAAGAACTGCTGGGGGTTTACCATGCCAAGGATATCGTCTATCACTACAACAGGCTGCCGCCTTTCAGCCAGATGAAGTTCGCCATTGGCCAGCACGTCGCCCTGATTGGAGTGGGGAATGTGATGCTGGATATCGCCCGCTGGTTGATCCGCGATCTCAAGGTGACCCAGGTGACCGCGGTCGCACGTCGCGGTCCAGCGGAGGTCAAATTCACCAAGAAAGAGATGGAAAGCGTGGCTCACAACCTGGACCTGGGGGCGTTGGATGATGAGATTGAGCGCGTGGCGCCAAGAATGAAAGCTGTCGGGCAGGATCCGGCTGAGGCCAAGGAGTTTATCCTCTCCGCACTTGAGAAAGCCCAAGACCCGGTCTCTGATTCGAGATTTACCTTCGATTTCTTGGCTTCGCCCAGTCGCATTATCGGTGGTGAGCGAGGAGAAGTGCGCGGTTTGGAAGTGGAAGATACCGAGCTGGTCCCCAAGAATGGAGATACCAAGGCAAACCGCCTGGGGACAAAGCGCATCCTGCCGGTGGACACGGTGATCTTCTGCATCGGGGACAAGGTGGATGAAGAGTTTGGTCTGCCGGTGCGTTGGAATGAATTTGTGAAGCACCAGGAACCAAGCTATCCGGTTGATGGCAATTCTTATGAAGCTTACGATCCCGAATTAGAAAAAGCGGTTGAAGGAGTTTTTGTGGCAGGCTGGTCGCGGGAGGCGAGCAGCGGATTGGTTGGTGTCGCTCGCAAAGATGGGGAATGTGGCGCCCAGGCGGTTTTAGAGTGTCTTGCAGGTATGCCTCCCAATACGCAGTTGGACAAGGATTTAGAAGAATTTCGCCGCCGCTTGGCTAATCTCGATAAGCATGTGGTCACCAAGAGTGAATGGGAGATGCTGGAAGCACAGGAAGCAGCCGAAGCCCTCAAATTGGGATTGGATGAGTTTAAATTTTCAACCAACGAGGAAATGCTGGCTGTGATCGAGAGATCCACTCCCCAACCAGCAGATTAAAGTAAGCACCCGAATCGATCCTCTGAACGGGACGAAGAGTCTTAGATCCCCCTGATTTGTAAGCGATGATGCGTTTCCAATTTCCGGGGGATTCTTTGCGTCCCTTTCAGAATTCAATCTATCACAAGGCTGCACTCCGTTTCAGAAAGAGAGCATCCTATCTCACTCTGGGTGCAGCCCTGTCCCCCGGAAGACGGGACTTGCGCTTGGTCGGATAGACCAAGGGGAAGAATCCCCAATATCTTTGTAGACTCGACAGTAAACAACCTCTTGATCGGGGTTCGGGAAACAACTTCTCCCACTATTCCCTTCGGTGGAGCAAATTTTATTTAGACACCTTATGTTTCTGCAAGCATAATAGTATGCAAATTACTGTAATAAAGGAGCGAGTTTTACGTTATACATGGTGAATCTCATTAACTTGGGTTCTGGTTTGGGGAGGTACGGGTGTGCGACGTTTAATAATTTCTTGCGTGTGGATTCTTGGCTTGGGGTGGTTGCTGATTTGGGGTGTGTCAGCGCTGGTAAGAGATACGGTGCCAACCGGGGCGGTATGGGCATTTCTTTCAATCGCCGCCTGGTGGATGGTGGGGGGAGCGGCGAAAGAAGAGAACCAAAAGGAGGAGTAAATATCTCACTCAATGAGGGGCTGCAGAGCATCATTAACAGCTGTCCGGTAATCTAGCGGGCGGCTGTTTTATTTATGCAGTCAAAAAAGCCTGTTTACTGGACCAGGTGTATGGTTTGTGCAGGTAACGGCATGTCAATTTGGGATCTATCGAAAGCGTTTTTGATCGCTTTTAATCCTGCATCTTTGGCTTTCACCACATTCGTCTGGTGGGTGTCAATCCAGAAGTAAATCGTCAAATCCAGGGTTGGGCTGCCAAAATTCTGGAACAGCACCTCGGGCATTGGATCACTTTGCAATCCATCGATACCACTGAGTGCCTCAATTGCTGTCTGGTGCACGAAATCGGGATCGCTCTCGTAAGCGACACCTGTGCTGATTTCGACCCTACGGGCTTCCGCCTTGCTGAAATTCGTGATCGCAGAGGTGAGCACCTCGCCATTTGGAATCAGGACGATGCGACCATCTAATGTTCGTATTTTTGTTGCACGCAGATCGATGCCCATCACGCTGCCGGTATAACCGCCGACCTCGATGGTTTCACCATGTTCAAATGGTTCCTGGATCAGCATCAGCAAGCCGGCGATAAAGTTCTTGCTCACATCCTGCAGTGCAAAGCCAATCGTAAATCCAGCGATACCCAACCCAGCCAGGAAGGCGGTTAGGTTGAAACCAACCATCTGCAGCGATAAGGCAGCCACCAAGATCACGGTCAGCCAATATGCCAGTTGGGATAATAAGGTGACTGGCTCGGGATTCTTTGATCGGTTTTTTAGTGACTTTTGAACCACGCGCCTGACAATTGTGGCCAGGTAAAGACCGATAAAAAACACCACCAGGGCGGCAATCAATTTAGGCAGCAGAGTCGTGAAATCGATCAGCAGCTGCTGAAGCAAATTAGTTATTGAGCTGGTTTCTGTAGTCATGATCTTTCTCTCCTTCTGGGTTTAAGTTACCCAGATCATACCGTATTGGGCAAAACTTTTGGCATCAAGTACAATCAGGTGATGCCAAAAGTTTCGGTGCTCATGCCCTGCTTCAATGCGAGTGCGACGCTCCTGGCTGCCCTGGAAAGCCTTGAACGGCAAACTCTGGCAGATTTCCAGGTGATCGCCGTGGACGATGGTTCCACGGATGATACGGGCGATTTGCTGGGAGTTTGGGCAGCGCGGGATGGACGCTTCCGGGTGGTCAAACAGGACCATCAGGGTATCGTAACAGCCCTGAATGCGGGGCTTGAACACTGCCAGGCGAAATATATCGCCCGCATGGATGCAGATGACCTGTCACACACAGAACGGTTATCCAGGCAGGTCGCCTATCTTGAGCAGCATCCGGGGGTTTCTCTGGTTGGTTGCCGGGTCCGGGGATACCCACCGCATGATGTGCGGGCAGGTTTTATGGTCTATTTGGATTGGCAAAACGCCCTGCTCACCGATGAAGATATTCGCCGAGAAATATTCGTGGAAAGCCCGCTGGCACATCCCAGCGTAATGATGCGTAAAGATGCCTTACTGGAGGTGGGTGGCTACCACGAGCATGGCTGGCCTGAGGACTACGATTTATGGCTGCGTTTCTACCTGGCAGGCGCACGCTTTGCAAAACTGCCGGAAATCTTGCTGGATTGGCGTGAGCATCCTGAACGTTTGACACACAAGGACAGCCGTTATTCGCTGGAAAACTTCCTGCGAGTGAAGGCTTACTACCTGATGCGTGGACCTTTGCAGGGAAAAGATTCGGTCTTGATTTGGGGAGCTGGTATGATCGGACGGCGTCTCAGTAAACACCTGGTCCGCCAGGGAGCTCCTCTGGCAGCTTTTATCGATATCGACCTTGGAAAAATCGGCAGCACCCGCCGTGGCTTGCCGGTCCTTTCCCCAGATGATCTACCAAGCTGGTGGCATTCGTTTCCAAATCCGGCAATTTTGGCTGCAGTTGGCTCCCGCGGAGCACGGAAACTAATTCGCCAGCACCTGACCCTCTCTGGTTTCGAAGAAGGTAGAGACTGGTGGGGTGTGGCTTGATACAAACCTCGAATATTAACGGAGCACAAAATGGAATTGAACCAGCTGATTAAGACAGGATTGACCCGCGAGGAATCCTTTCCGGTGACAGAAGAGAATGCTGCTCTCCATGTCGGCAGCGGCAGTTCACCTGTCCTGGCGACTCCCTGGATGATCGCCTTCATGGAGCGCGTTTCCCACCACCTGCTGGCAGAATATCTTAATCAGGATGAAACCAGTGTGGGGGTTTACCTGGAAGTTAAACATCTGGCCCCAACACCGGTCGGGGGTTCCGTGCGCGTCCAGGTGCAGGTTACTGAAGTTTCGGGAAATCAAGTCACCTTCAATGTAAAAGCCTGGGATCATGTAGAGCTGGTAGGAGAAGGCGTTCATCGCCGGGCAGTGATCGACGAGGCACGTTTTCTGCGCCGGGTGAAGGCGAAGCAGTAGTTACTGCTGATGCGCGTTCTCTATGATGGTTGGTCGCTGGTGCACGATCCGCTCAGCCCGGGATCTTTGCACCTGCTGGCGGTTCTAGGCAATCTAGTGACCGGTATCTCCCCGGTTTTGGTTTTTCCAGACCGTGTCCCGGATTGGATGGAATCTTTCGAAATGCACGTCCTGCAGTCACAGGATACAGCCTGGGGCAGGCTGGAGTGGGAGCAATTCCGCCTGCCTTCGTTAGCCAGGCAATTGGATGTACAGCTCCTGCACCTGACAACTCCAACAGCATCAGCCTGGAGCCATCTCCCCACGGTTTTCAGCCCAACAGGGTTTGGAGCAGGGGTAGCTGATTGGACGGGGATCCCTCACCGGCCCCTCGAATCCACTAACGTTCTCGATCGACTGCGCCTTTCTGCGAGTCAGGGCGGATTGGTGCGCGTTAATCGGATTCTCTGGCCAGGTGATCTGCCTGACCTGGGTTTGTCTGCACATGTAGGTTCCCTCCCACCTGTCCTTCCACGTAATTTTGGACCTGATCTGGACCAGCTTTCCTTCTCCGATCCTGAATTGCCACCCGCGGATACCTCTGGTTTGGATCCTGTGGAGCTCCCCGACGATTTTATCCTTTATCACGGTCCTGGAGGCAGGCAGCCTCTACAGCAGTTGGTTCAATCTTGGCTCTGGTGTGCTGCTGCTGTTGGAGGGTATTTCCCGTTGCTGTTGCTCGGGTTGGGTGAGAGTGATTCCCGCACCGTGTCTGACCTGATCGAACTTTATGATCTTGAAGATAGCGTGCAAATATTGCCGCAGGTACCCCCCGCCCTGCTACCCCGGATATACCGGCAATGCACCGCAGTTTTTCACCCCGCACCCGCCTCACCATGGTGCGGTCCCGTCCGGATGGCCCTGGCCTTCCGAAAACCCCTGGTGGCAGTTGAGCATCCGCTGACCGCGGCCATCACGGGTCCAGCGGCATACCTGGCTGAAGAGAAAGATGCCCGCGCATTAGCAGCAGCGCTGGTTACAGTGGTTGTCGAAGAGGATGTGGCAAGCAGATTGTCTGCAGCCGCCAGAAGGAGGGTTCAGGGTTGGGATGATCAACAATATGGGGAGCAGCTTCTGGCTATCTACCTTGATGTTTGCAGGGGGGATAACCAGGGATAATCGTGTTATCCTATGAACTGGTTCGAGAACGGCCCATCAGTGTGGCATAAACTGCCAGGCCAATGCCGCCCAGGAGAAGCACGCCTCCTGCGATACCCAGGAGAAGAGAGCGATTACCGCTATTTGTTGTCGTTGCCTCTTCCTCTGCAATAGAGCTGATTTGGGCTCCGAAATCGAGATATGTCTCTGTACCGGGTTCCAGCTGCAGGGTGTAATTTAGCATGGTCGTGGGATTATAGCCTTCTGGTATCGCCACACTGATTGTATATTCCCCCTGCATTAATTCCACAAAGCAAAAAGGATCGAAGCCACTTGTGGTTGGTTCGGTTAAATTGATCTCCCCTGCGCGATCACTGATGCTGATCGCTCCCTGTGGGATGGATTCTTCTTCCTCCTGGCGGATGGAATCTCCATTGATATCATTGTAGAGGATCACGCACAAGGTCCCAGAGCCTGGTAGTGGGGTTGCCGTGGGTAGGGTCGGTCCAGAAGTAGGGCGCGGTCCTGTGGTTGGGGTTACCTCTGCTGGTCCTCCGAACCCCAAAAACACCTCTTCCCCTTCAACAAGAATTGTCTCGTTTGTGGCATCATTCAGGCTCAGTAAGGCATTTAGATCGATGGCGTAGATTGCCGCGATGCGCCACCATGAATCATTTGGCTGGACAATATAAATAATGCGCCCGTCAGGTCCCGGAGTCGGTGTGGGAAAAGGTGTGAACTGGGCCTGGGGTGCGGCGGCAGCTGGCAGGAAGGAGCCAATGAGGATCATCAATCCTGCCACCAATCCAATTCCTGCCAGGACGAGTGGGATATGCTTTCTGGTCATGTTGGAAATTATACTTGAAGAACAGATCATTGGATTAGGGGGAAATTAACAGGTCACTGGCGCGGTATAATCCAGAAACGTTTATGGTGAAGCAATCCTCGAGTCTCGTTGATTCAAATTCAAGCCAGCAGGGCATCTGGGGAATCGCTGGGCGGCCGGTGATTTCCGGCCTTATCACCCTAGTCCTGGTGGTTCTAACCTGGTTGGTCATGTCCCAATTAGCATCTGCTGGTCGGTTGAAACCCGGGTGGGCGGTTTTGTTAGCTGCATTGATGGCTGCCATGTCCTTGGCTGTCGAGCGCAGCCTGCTCTCCTTTCCGCTGGCGTTGGGCTGGCGCTACCGCTCGGCTCTCCTGGGTTCGGTGGGTATTTTTCTGGTCATCTCGCTTGGCATCTGGATCAGCAATCCACCCGGCTTATCACCCTGGATGCTGTTCCCGGCCATACTGGGTTCATTTGTGGGTTGCATATTAGCGACCCAATTCAATGAAGGCATTTGGGAAAACAATTCACCCCCTTCGCAGGAAGTGATGCAGGATGTTTACCAGAAGCATCTGGCACTGATCGGGCATCCCGGGAGGGTTCCGCTCCTCAAGCGTACCTTCGATATCCTGCTGGCGGCGATTGGATTGATCCTTTCTCTCCCGGTCTGGTTCTTGGGTGTCTTTGTCATCTGGGTCGAGGATCCTGGCCCACTGCTCTTTGTTAAGAACTCGGTTGGAAGGGGAGGGATGAATTTCCATCAATTTAAATTGCGCACCATGGTGCGCGGTGCGGAAGATGCCACCGGCCCTGTATTGGCAAGTGAAAAAGATGAACGCGTTCTGGGGATGGGTTACCTTTTACGCAAAACTGCTCTGGATGAATTACCCCAGCTGCTTAATATCCTGAAAGGGGAAATGAGCTTCGTCGGTCCACGTCCCCAGCGTACGGTGCTTGTTCAGGGCTATCTCCGGGAAATGCCCGAGTACGCCCAGCGCCACCAGGTGCTGCCAGGCTTGGCTGGTTTGGCACAGGTGGCTGGTGATTATTACCTCACCCCACGCCAGAAGCTGCGGTTTGACCGCCTGTATATCAAGTACACCAGCCTGGGATTCGACCTAAAATTAATTTTCCTAGCTTTTATGATCACATTCTGGTATCGCTGGCAGAGGGATTGGGATGGTCGTCTGCCGAGGGGATTACTGCGCCTGGGAAGCAAGGGGTAATCTCCCCACAAAGCTATTTCTGATCCAACTTGCGTGTAAAGTTCATCTTCTCGGGGAATCAGCCATCAGCGGCTGCTTTTCTAGTCATCACCAACCAGTAACCCCAAAGGACGAAGTTGATTACCAGAGCGTTAACCGCCTGCCCAATGATCGTTCCGTAGACCCCCCAATTCAAAATAGTCCAGATTCCAATAGTAAACATGCTCACGATAGCCAGCAGGTTAGCGATGAAAATTGGCCTTGAGAGCTGCGCAGCTTTAAAAATGGACTGCAGCGGCCAGTAGGCGAACATTAATGCATAGAAGATCGCCATGAGAATCACCCCATTGCTGTACTCGAGGTAGGTATCGCCGTAGATCAACCCTAACAGCTGTTCTGGGAATACCAGGGCAGCGATCAATATCAAAGCCACCGGGATTCCAATTGCCAGGTAGATGCTGCGCAGGGTACGCGTGAGCGCTCCAAGCCCGTTCTTCTCGTAAAGATTTGCCGCCCGCGGGGTGAGAAAGGTATCGATCGCCCGCAGGAGCAGGTGGATGGGTGCTACCAGGTTCTGCAAGGCGCGGTAAGCCCCGGCGGCTGCAAAGCTGATTAAACCTGCGGTCAGGATGGGGTAGAACTCAACAGCTGCCCAATTGGTCAATGCGCTGCCTAAAAGCCAGCGCCCAAATTTCCAGTTGCGCTGCCAGGTTTCCTTTAGATTTGCAACATTTCGTGTCCAGTAAAACCGCGTGAACCACAGGCTGGGAAATAAGGCAATGAATGCACCCCAGGCGATCGCCTCCAAGCCGGAGAGCCCGGACAGCTCACCCTGGTCTGCCAGGTAGAGCATAAGACCGATCCGGGCACCATTTGAAACTACGCTCGTGATCACTGCTAGAAAAACCTTTCCGCGGGTATAAAGCATGCGGCGCAGGTATTCCTCGAACTGCCACCATAGAAACGGCAGCCAGAGGATGTAAAGGGTGGGTCCGGCAGTATCATTGCCCATTTCGATCAGCACCCAACCGCAAAATGCCACAGCAGCTGCAGACAGGATCGCCAGCGCGATCTGGAACAGGCTCGTGGTGGTTGCGTAGCGCTTGAATTCATCCTGGTTCATACCCGCGCCAAAGACGTTCATCGGTTGTACGATGATCCCATCCTGTACCGCCCGCACCAGACGCAGGGTCACGAATCCCACCCCGTAAACGCCCAGCTGGGTGGGATCCACGTTCCTGGCCAGAATGATAGTCGCCACGAAGTTGGACAGGCTGATTACCCCCTGGTCGATCGCTGCCAGGTACCCCTGCCGCGCTCCCTGACCAGTAAATAGAGCCACCAATGATCCCAGGATGGTTCTTGCTTGCCTGCTCGCTGAGTTCGATCTTTCGGTGTGTGGGGAGTTGGTCACGGGTGGCATCGGCATTAATCTAAGCGTTCTGGGAG
>JBJYXV010000050.1:0-90603 GCA_046260155.1 Anaerolineales bacterium | reverse complement strand
AAGGCAAGGGTCTGCAAAACCCTGATCACGGGTTCAAATCCCGTCGTCGCCTCTGAGAAGGCTGTCCCTATATCTTGGGGCAGCCTCTTTCGTTGTGTTTCAATGAGTGTGAGGGTGTAGCAATCTGCGGTGGTAGTTTTACTTGTGAATACCTGGCAGGAAAACCTGGTGCATCTGTGAATTTATGACTTGCAAAGTGATTTGGGAGGTGTGAGGCGCACCCTGCACAGAAGATGGATTTGTGATTTGGATGGTAATTGCCCCGGTTTGGGTGGCCACAATATTTGGGTTGAAATTATCAGGTTTTACCTGGATGGATGCAGGCGTGGTTCCGGTCCCCGGTGTTGCAGAGAAGAATGTGCCCTGGCTGTCCAGCTGGTAGGAAAGCGGGTCCTGGTTGCCTATGTTAGTCACAGGGATACTCAGATAGGAAGGATAGAGTTTCTGGTCAGGAATGCTGTAAAAAAAGAGCAGTTCGTCGGGTAAATCCCCTAACGCGGGTGCAGTAAGTGCATCCACCTGGGTGCCGAAATCCTGTACCCAATAATAATGATAATCGCCGTTGCCCTGGTAGAAACCGACTCCAATTGTGCGGGTGGCTGGATTAAGGATATTGGCTCGGTGACCATCACTTTTCATCCAGCCCTCCACCACAGAGGTTGGAGAGGAATATCCAGCAGCTGCATTCTCTCCGTTCGCGCCGGAATAGTAATTCGAAATTCTTGACCAGGGATCGCATACTATGTCTAATTTTCCGCCGATCCAATCCATCGTGTCGTGGCTGAAGTAATTATCCTGGCTCATGTCCGCCGCCTGGTAGCGGGCTGCTCTGGTTAATCCCTCGGAATATTCCAGGGGGGTCAGGCCGCGGCTGGACCGTTCCTGGTTAACCAGATCAATGACTTGCTGTTCAAAATCCTTGTTCTGGGGGCTGACGACTTCCCCGCCGCAGCCAGAAAATTGGAGCACAGGCGAATCCGGATCTGGCATTCCAGGTGGTGTGCCGATTACCCCATTCTCGGCCTGCACAGGTTGGGTAGTTGCGACCCAACCGATCATCAAACAGAGGAAAACAAACCAACTAACCCATTTCTTCATAAGTGATCTATTCACCGAAATCCTTCATATATTTCCAGAGAAAAACCAGGAAATTAAACCTGGGTTCCCCGGTATTTCGGTTAAAGTATCCTAAGTATTTAATTGGTCTTCAATAGGAAAATAGTCCCGCCTAGCAAATTTGTTATCTGCGCGGGATAGTTTTTCGGGCTAGGTTGTCCACACGAAGGTTATTCGGATTTCCTGAATGCCCCCGTACCCAATGCCAGTTTATCTGGTGAGTTTGAATGTTCTCATCTAAAGCTTTCCACAAGTCAACATTGGCCAATTTCCCGCCTTTGCGTCGCCAATTGCGCGCCCGCCAATTTGGCATCCATTCCGTAATACCCAGTTTGAGATACTGTGAATCGGTAAAAAAATTGATCTTGCTGGGTTCTTTCAATGCCTTTAATGCTTCAATTGCGGCGGTTAATTCCATGCGATTATTCGTGGTATCGAATTCGGATCCGGACAGGATCTGCTCCTTTTTACGGTATATGAGAATGGCAGCCCATCCACCCGGACCAGGGTTTGGGTCGCAGGCTCCATCCGTGTAGATTGTTATTTCCTGAAGATCTTTCATTTGCACTTCTCTTCTTGCGCTTACTCGAAATTAGATGCGAATTTTAATTCTGGCCATTAGATTACCGACCAGCGGATCAGTCGTTGAATTCATGCAGTTCTGCAGCCGTTTCATCCATTAACTCTAAAGTTGCAGGGATGCGGTCAGGTGTGAAGTAATAACGAAAGATTTGCGTACCGACATCGCCAAGGATCCAACGCACCTTATCCCAGGATTTCAACCCTGGTTCAGGCCGGGCGTTGGTAAGTAATGCTTGCGCTGTAGACCATTGTGGGTGGCCAGAGGCGTAATCATCCAGGTATTTCAGCATAGATTCCCGGACCGGAAATGTCCCATGAGCCTCTGTGAACGTGGCACCCGATTTAGGTGAAAGCAGCCATTTAAGCACCAGCCAACTGGCCAAATTCTCTTCCGGGGTACCTGAAAAAACCGCGTAGGAGGGACCATAAACACTGATCCCGGGTTTTCCTTCAATAGATGGGAATCCAATTACGGTCCATTTATCATTATTTTCCGCCCGTTCAAATTCCGCATTTTGATAGCCGATATTTGAGAGCGGGCTGGTAATAATAAGGGCACGCCGGTTAGCGAAATTAACCTCAGCTGGTGATTCAAGCACTTCATATGCACAGCCTTGATCGATTAATTCCTTCAAGAATAAGAAAGCCTGCTCCGTCTCCGGAGAATTGAAGTGGTAGCCGGTGTCATCTGGGAGCAGTATGGAACTGTCAAAAGCATAAAGCCAGCTCAATATTGCAGAAGGGGAAGTATTGATCAACCAACCCCCGGTGCCGGGAGTTAGCAGATTATCATCTGTTTGAAAGGTTTGTGCAGCTGCACAAACCTGGGTTTTAAATTCATCAGGAGTGTCGGGAGGTGAGGTGAACCCAAGCTCCTCCGCCCAGGTCGTGTTGTAATACATTACCTGTGCTGTGCGCACAGCTGGCATGGCAAATTGGTTTTCGCCCTTCACATCCTGGAGAAGAAAAATCTCATTGAAATCAGCCAATTCTTGAGAGGAAAATCCCCATTCGGGATCATTAATGTATGTTTTTAATCCCATCACGGGTTTCCCACTTGAAATCCAGTCTCGAATCTGGTAATTTGGCCCTATAGTAATGTTGGGTAGACCGCTCTCCAATTCAGCAGTATCCACCTTTTCGTAAAGCGAGTTTAACGAATTCTGAGAAATAGCTTCCACTGTAATGCCGAATTCGTTGCTGGTGTTGAATTCGGTCAGAGATTCTTGGATCACTCTCGCTGTTTCTCCAGACCAGGGATGCCAGAGTTCGAGGATGGTCCCGTCCAAATTCGCAGCGTTTACTCCCAGGGATGAGGTCGGTTGAGGTGTGATCGTTGGCGTTGGAGTAGGTGTCGCAGGTTTAGTGGTTGAGGTCGGCGTCAACTCTCTAGTTGGGCTGCTCGCCGCTGCTGTGGGGGATGGCTGGCTCGTACATGCGGATGCCAAGAAGGTGCAGGATAGCACAAGTAGCAGGAAGAACAAACGTTTGAAACCCACTGGAAGTGTCTTTCCAACCGCGGTATGATCATCCGAGCAATGTGACTTTTGATAACTGTGCATTGGTTTGATCACCTGCATTCAGAATTTGGACAGGTATATATCATCAGTCCCAAAATAAATTCGCAACTTGAAGATTTCCAGTAACGTCTAGCGATTATATCAAAGCTGGGAAGCAAGCGAATAACTCGGAGTTGTTATGTCTGATCAATTTAAGGAAACGTTATCAAGGATAAAATCCCATCGCCTGCCCGGAATGGACCTGGGAGAAGATTTTATCTATCCCAACTACGGAAGCCGATCAATTTTGAATCTTCCAGCGAGTATATGTAATTGGTTCGGGGCACCACAATTAGGCGCACCAGCATTAGATCCACAGATAATAAACTCTTTGGGTAGTGAATACCAGAATGTAGTTTTGATTTTAATAGATGCCCTCTCACTGCAAGTTTTTACGAAATTGCATAATGCCGGTCTGTTGCCGGTATGGGAGGCATTAATCCGGGAAGGTGTATTTTCACCTCTCACGTCCATCACACCAAGCACAACAGCCTCTGCTCTTACCAGCCTCTGGACTGGAAGCAGCCCATGCGAGCATGGCATCATCGGTTATGAAATGTGGTTGAAAGAATACGGTATGGTGGTTAATTCGATCCTGCACTCGCCAATGAGCTTCCAAGGGGCTCCCGGAAGTCTGGAAAAAGCTGGTTTTCATCCAGAAACTTTTATCGCGACTCACTTCTTGGGTTCACATCTATCCAATCAAGGTGTCCAGGCCTATGCGTACCAGCACCACAGTCTGGCCCGATCTGGTTTATCACGGATGCTGCTGAGAGACGTAAATTCGCAACCTTTCCACACTCAATCAGACCTCTGGGTGAATGCCAGACATCTCATGGAAGAGAATCCAGGTCAACGGAAATACATGTGGATCTATTGGGGAGAAGTAGATTACATGTCTCATAATTATGGTCCCGATGATGAGCGTGTGGCGGATGAATTTTGCCGCTTTTCTGCAACAATGGATGCGTCATTTTTGTCCAAATTGAGCCTATCTGCCAGGAAAAACACCCTGCTGGTATTAACAGCAGACCATGGCCAAATCAAAACCAAACCAGACTCACACTTTGACCTGCGCAACCATCCAAGCCTGGTACGTCGATTACACATTATGCCTACGGGGGAGAACCGTCTGGCATCCCTCTATATCCGTCCCGGGCAAATTGAAGCGGTTCGGGAATATATTGATCGCACCTGGCCGGGACAATTTATTTTGATCGATCGCTCCTTTGCAATTGAATGCGACCTTTTTGGCCCTGGCACAAGACACCCGCATTTGGATGATCGCTTGGGAGATTTGATCCTCATCTCACGTGGAAGGTCTTACCTGTGGTGGTCTCCGAAGGAGGATCATCTGCTGGGCAGGCATGGGGGGATGTCTGCAGATGAAATGCTGGTACCCTTCATAGCAGCGGAATTGTAAAGATTTTAAGCGCTTTTGAACTGGAAGAAAAAATCCTGCCAAATCGATTGTTAGCAGGATGCGGGATTCCTTAATTGAGTTCTATCGGCTAGGGTAAGAAGTCCCAGGGATTAACCTTACCATAGGTATCATGCAGCATTTCGAAGTGGATATGGGGACCACTTGATTTACCGGTGCTGCCGATTGTGCCGATGGGTGTACCCTGGAAGACGCTCTGCCCACACACGACGGTGATCACCTGCATATGAGCATAGGCTGTTTGCCATCCATTGCCATGGTCAATGACCACCATGTTGCCGTAGCCAAAGTTGTTCCAGCCTGCATAGACCACTACACCGCTGTCAGCAGCCCACATGGGTTCCCCCAGGTCACCATCGATATCGATACCGAAGTGATTTGTGGAGGGAGAGTAATCATACCCGGACAGGAAATGGGCGCTGCTAGGCCAAATGAAGGCACCTGTTCCTACCGCGCCATCCATGATCGTGCCGCAGGCACCTGGGCCGATAAATTTCGCGACACCTGGATTTGACCGGGTAATACGGGGTGCGCTCCAGGTTACATACTGGCGTGAGCCTCCAGGGACAACTAAAAATGTACCCGGTTCGATGTTAGGGTTTGACCAATCACCCAGCGTCTCGGGGTCCAAGTGGTTTCCTTCATAGTTGATGATGTCTTCAGGAGTTACATTGTATCCTTGGGCAACTCCATTCAAACCTTCACCTGCCGACCAGCGGTGATAAGTGCCATCCATGGGTAAAATGTTCAACTCCTGCCCTTCGGATAGGGCATGTGGGTTGTCTGCCAAGATGAAATAATTCCCCCATAAGATCGTTTCTGGCTTGAGGCCGAATTGCTCAGCGATACCAAAAACCGTATCACCGGGTTTGACTGTGTAGGTGATCACTTCCGTCCTGGGCCGGGTAGGGATCGTTGTGTGCACTTGAGCCAGGCGAGGAATTCCAATCCCGGGATTGGTTTTTCCAGCTGATAATGGGGGAAGTGTTGGTAATTCATACGTGGGCGTAGAAGTAGGCAGAACAGCAGCGCGAACGGATGCCTGTGATGGTCCGGATTCCTGCGCGCGCAGGTAGTACGATCTCATTACCCAGGCGACAAGCAGGGCCAGGGCAATGAAAAGCATATGAGTGCCAATGCGCAATAATGAATCTGCGGTACCCGGGCGGGATAAACCGCCCAGGATCAAGAAAAGGCGGCTCTCTTGGGGGGATTTTGCCTTGGATTCCTCCCTCGAAGCCGCACTAAGATCGTTTTTTTTGCCCTTCGTATCGTGCTCCTTGGATGAAACCGGGGTTTCTTCAGGGAGTTTTTTGTCTTGCATAGATAGTATCTCCGCAGCGGATAATAACATCCGCAATATTATTCGTCAACTATACTTTCAAGGGATTTCAGGGGGATGAAGTTAATAGTTTGCTTAGTAAATCCCTTTCTTAAGGGTTATTCAGGTTTTCGAGGGCTTCGTTCGCTGCCTCAGCCGGTGTGGTTTGTCTTTTTAATATGTCGACCGTCGCCTGATTGAGAGCTGGACTGATGTCCGCCATAACTTCGTTTGGTGGGATCAAACGTGCAGATTCGATCACATTGGATATCAATCTTCGTAAAGGTATATTTGTCCATCCCTCCAGAGCAGATGAGCGGGTTGGAATATAGCCGGCAGACTCACTCCATTGGGAGAGAAATTCACTCTCGGTGAGGAATTCTGCCAAATCAACACTTACCCTGTGACGTTCCTGCTGAGGATTTGAAAGTGCCCAGGCCCAACCATTGGCTAATGTAAAAGGAGTTCCCGATTGGGTGATGATAGGCGCAGCTGCAGTGTCTCCCGGTAAAGTGCTCAGGTAGCGATCAATCCAGGTCACTACGCTATCGACCTGATTATCTGTATATGCATTCCATGATTGCCCATCATTCGTGAACTGAGTCAACCAGGAAGGCATGACACCTGCTGATTCTGCCTGACTAAAGAAATTCAGCAGTAAGGTTAGTGCAGCAGCATCCAGGGATGGGCGTCCCTCGGCATCCTGGATTGGTGCTCCTGTAGAGAGGTATTGGGCAAGTGGAAAGAAAGCTGCTTCTTCAGCTGCCGGGAAAGCAATAGGCTGGCCAGCTTCAAGTGCAGCCAACCAGTTTGTTGCCGGTTCTTCAATCTCCGCTGGGCGATATAGAGAAACCAGGACATTACCTGCGAACGGTAGACCGAAGGTAGTGTTTTGGATCCGCCCTAGTTCTTGAGCGAATGGATACCAATCACTCTCATCGAGGGAGGTGGTTAATTCATCAATTGGGTACAATAAGCCTTTGAGAGCTGCGATCTCCAGGCTTGAGCGGGGAAGCAAGATCAAGTCTGGAACTACCTGAGGTGCAGCTGCACTTGCGGAACCCAAGGAATCAAGCAAACCGCCTGTACCACTTGAGGCTTTGACCCGCGTCTCAATGCGTATATCTGGTCTTTGGGCAGTGTACAGGTTCAATCGATCTCTCAGGAGATCTCCTGCGGGTGTACCATTTTCAGGATCAAATTCCGGTGGTACCCATAAACGAATCACGGTGGGTTCTGCCGTAGATTGAGTGCTTTCTGGGGTTGGTGGTACGCTGGTTGTAGGCGTGGCGGAAGGCTGGGGAGTAGTATTTGTTTCTCGACCTGGTGGTTCAGCGCAGCTTACCAGAAAGATGATCAGGATTATGAGGCCTGTGAGGTGTTTTTTCATGGGTACTCGTAATTTCCCGGAACAGCCCTGCAGCCTATTTCGGATTTACTTTCTTACTGATCAGCGCGAGCAGGAGTTTGACAGCATTTTGAACATCGTTGTAATCGACCATCTCCGAAGGCGCATGGATGTACCGGCAGGGGATTGATATGCAGCCTGCCGGGATACCAGCCCGGGTGAGTTGAATAGCCCGTGCATCGGTGGTGCCTGCCTCGAGGACTTCCATTTGATATGGGAGTTTTGTTTTTTCAGCGACATCAACCATCCAGCTGACAATTTGTGGATCAGAGAGCATACCGCTGTCGCGGACTTTTATCGCAGGTCCTGAACCCAGGGACACATCCATCTTGATTCCCTTTGGAGTATCGGCTGAAAGGGTGACATCGACTGCGATTCCCAGGTCTGGATCGAGTCCATAGGCAGCTGTGGTCGCCCCGCGCAATCCAACTTCCTCCTGAACACTGAATACGAAATATACCTGGTTCGGCGAAGATTTCAAAAGGCGGAGGGTCTCGATTAGGACTGCTACTCCAATCCGATCGTCCATCGCCTTGGACACCATGCGGTCGCCAGAAGGAGAAAAATCCCGATCGAAAGCAGCCACATCTCCAACCCGCACCGGGCAATGCTCGCGATCGCTGGCTCCCACATCGATATACATCTGGCTGAAAGTTGGAAGTTTGTTCAGGTCTCCGAGGTACTCGTAGTTGATGACCCCTAAGGTCCCATTAAGAAAGCGGACTCGCCCACCGACGCAGGTCTGGCGGCGAACCCCACCAATGGTTGTGAACCGTACAAAACCCGATTCATCTATATGAGTGGCGATAACCCCAATCTCATCCATATGAGCTGCCAGCATGATCTTTTTTCCGCCGGATTTTATTTGTCCCTTCGTGGCGATCAGGTTGCCAAGCGCATCTACCCGTACTTCATCAGCCAGGGGTGTTACTTTTGATCGGATCAGATCTCTAACCCGGGTTTCATATCCAGATGGGCCGGTCGTTTCAACGAGTTCTTTGATCAAAGATTTCATCATAACTCCAATGTAATTGAAATAAATCTGAGGTTTGGTGAGCGCAAGAGTTCTCTACCGGTCTGATGACAGCAAACCCGGATTGATATTGGAAAGCGCCTTATACAGTAAAATTAGCGTATTCTTCCAGTCGGAGAGCCGGGCAATGCCCGCGGCAGTATGGAGATATCTTGCCGGAACTGAAATTGAAATGCTTGGAACTCCCGCGCGAGAGCGGTGAATTGCACCTGCATCTGTACCTCCACCGCCGGGTTGGCGGAATTGAAAGGGGAGCTTATTTTCTTCTGCACAATCAACGAAGTGGCGGACCAACCTCGGATCAGCAAGGGTAGCACTATCCGCCAGGTAAATCGCCGGACCTGCATCGAGTCTGGTGTTGTAAAGATGGTTTTCCTCTTGAGCCCACCCGGGTAAATCGATGGCGGGTGTAGAATCCAGCGCGATCCCCAGATCAGGCTCCAATGCGTAAGCTGCAACCTGTGCGCCTCGCAAACCAATCTCTTCCTGGACAGTAAAAGCAGCTAAAAGATCGATATTCTGCGGAGCTTGCTTCAGCAGTTCGATCAAGGTCGCAACACCCAGGCGATCATCCAGCGCTTTTGCTCGTATGCTCGGTCCAACCCGGGTGAACTTGGTAGCAAAGGTAGCCCGCTCGCCTAATTTAATTTTCTGGTTTCCTTCTAACCCAATATCGATGCGCAGTGCATCCAGTGATATGGAATTTTTACGTTCGCTGCTCGTAGTGAGATGAATGGGCTTGGCACCTATGACCCCGGGTATGTGATCATGTCCCACCAAGACTGGCTTACCAGCCAGCTGTCTAACATCAATCCCACCAACTGTGTCGAAGCGATAGATGCCGTCCTCTTCCCGGTGGATGACCATGAATCCAATCTCATCCATGTGCGCGGCAATCATTACCCGCAGTCGTTTCTTTCTCGGGGATGAGACTCCTTTCCTGGTGGCGAGGATGTTTCCAAGCGCGTCGACTTCAACACTGTCCGCATGAGCGCGAATCTCATCCAGCACAATTTCGCGCACCTCATTCTCATCGCCCGAGACAGAACATGCATTGCACAGCCTTTCAAGCAATTTGATCTGCGTACTCCTGATCCTCGGTGTGGGAGCTTTCTCGATCGAGTCAGCGCTCATAATGACCCCTCCAGGGAAAGATTTTTCATATAGTCAATATCTAGGCGGGTGATGAATTCGCACAGCAGGCGAGCCGTGCGTTGGATATCCTTTAACGCCACGACTTCCACAGGTGTGTGCATGTATCGCAGTGGGATGCTGATCACCATGGTTGGGATGCCGTGCGTGGCAACCTGGAGCGAGAAAGCGTCTGTCCCGGAATGGCGCGGCATCGTTTCCGTGGTATAAGGAACCTCAATTAGGTCGGCAGTTTTTTTAATTGATTCGTATAAGCCCGGGTGAATATTTGGTCCCCATCCAAGGGTCAGGCCTTTGTTTAATGGAAACGTGGTGTAATCGGGTGTTCCCGGACTTTTTCCCCATGTGACGTCGATGGCAACCGCAATTTGAGGGCGCAGTTGGAATGCAGATGTCCTCGCACCACCCAGGGTTTCTTCTTCCTGGGTGGTGGCAACTGCCCATACATCCCACGCGTGTATGCGGGTTTGAAGTTCCTCGAGGCAGAGAGTCAGTGCAGCAACAGATGCACGGTTGTCAAGAGACCTTGCCGTGAGTGTATCCCCCTGCAGCTCGACGGGTTCCTGAGCAAAAGAGATCAGGTCCCCTGTCCGTACCTGCTGTTTGACCTCTGTGGCTAGCAAACCTGTATCAACTAGCAGGTATTTGATGGGTACGGGTCCTTTCTGGGCTTCATCTGGCACTAAATGTGTGGGAGGTTGGACAATTACTCCAGGCAGGTCTTTCCTGCCATGCACTGTGACCAACTGCCCGGGTAGGACTCGGGCGTCTAACCCGCCGATCTCAGTGACTCTTAACCAGCCTTCTTCGATACCGGTAACCATCAAGCCGATCGCATCCATGTGGGTCGCGACAAGTATGGATGGACGAGGTTCAGGAGCAGCGCCACGTTTTAATCCGTGCAGGCTACCCAGGGGGCTGATACTCAAGTCATCGGTATTGGCCTGCCAGGTCTCTTCAATTATCGTTCGGATTGGAGCTTCATGACCTGATAGACCTGGAGTCGAGCATAATTTCTTTAATAAAGGGATAAGTTCAATCATAGCATTCCATCGTTTGTTTAGGGTGTTCCAGTGGCTGTTTGGGTGCCAGTCGCAACCAGGGTGGGCGTTACTGTGATTTCTTGAGTTGGTGCCTGGGTTTGAGTAGGAGTAAAACTGGCAGTTGGAGATGGCGGGACAGTCTGGGTTGGTGTGCTTGAAGGTGTAACCGTGCTTGTTGGACTGGGGTGGGCTGTCTCCGTATCTGTAGGTAATGAGGTTTCGGTAGAGGTCGGCATGATGGTCGCGGTGGCAGAGGGGAGATTGGTTACAGTCGGGGTTGGTGTGTTGGTTTCAGGCAGCGTTGGAATTGCGGTCAGGGTTGGCGGCAAGGTCGCGGATGGCGCTACAGTAAGAGTCAGTGTTGGTGTTGGTACCATACTCTGCTCCGGGGCGAGTGCTAATGCTATTAATCCTACGCAATAACAGGGTATAGTCGCCAGGATGGTAGCCACGAATACTAGGCGCAAACGATTATCAGCAAGTAAGTTTGAAAACATAGATGCGCTGCACAGACTTAGATGATAACACTGCCCTGCGGTAGTGACAAGGCGCCCCCATGTTGGGTACAATTCAACCATATCGTAGATGGGAAGTTAATATGAAATGGATCTATTTATCCCCTCATTTCGATGATGTCGCTTTTTCCTGCGGAGGATTGGTTTGGGAACAAACTCAAAGTGGAAACGATGTTTCTATCCTGACGATTTGTGCTGGGGAACCATCACCTGGACCCATTTCTCGATACGCGCAAAGCTTGCATAATCGCTGGGAAACGATTCGGGATCCCGTCCCGGTTCGCAGGGTTGAAAACCAAAATTCATGCCAGATACTAGGGGCGAAGGCAATTAATTTTTCAATTCCCGATGCTATTTATCGTCGATCTGCCATAAATCATGCCTACCTGTACACTTCTGACGGCGATTTATTTTCTGATTTCCCTGCGGAGGAGTTTCATCTAATTGAAGATCTGAAAAATGAGCTAGATCATGCCCTGCCTCAGTCCTGTGAATTTGTGTGCCCGCTCGCTTTGGGTGGACATGTAGACCACCAACTGGCCAGGTCTGCGGCAGAAGCGCTGGATCGTCCAATCTGGTATTATGCTGATTTTCCATATCTGTTGGACCTGAATGGCACACCAGTGGTTATTGAGGAAAATAAGACTTACAAGTATTTCCCAATTTCGGAAAGAGGTCTGCAGGCCTGGAAAAACTCGATTGCTGCCCATGCGTCCCAGATCAGCACCTTTTGGACTGGCGAAGACCAGATGCGTGCTGTGATCCAGGCATACTGGGAACCTCTGCAAGGCCTTGCGATGTGGCATTCTCCCTAGAACATACGTTTTTGAATGCTCACTTGCAATTCAGGTTGGATTGTGTTAAAATCCGTGCGCGGCGGTGGAAGTGCATATTTGCCCTTCCGGAAAGCCGCATCTCCTTTTCATAAGTGGAATCAGGTAGGTACCTGTCTGTAATCGGGGATTTGAACTATATTTTGCTGATAGTACAATGGTGAAAAAATGCCTTCTTCGTTTTTAACCCCATCGGGTTTTCAAAGATTACAAGATGAATTAGAACAACTCAGGACAGTGAAGCGCCAGGAAGTCGCAGCTCGTTTGAGGGAGGCCATGGAGGATGGCGGCGACATGGGTGTCGATTTAGATGCTGAATACGAGGCTGCCAAGAATGAGCAAGCTTTTGTGGAAGGTCGTATACAGGAATTGGAAATGCTGCTGGCGAACGCGCGTGTGATCGAGAATTCGGGGAAAAGAGAAGTGATCGACGTTGGAGCAACTGTCACCATCAAAGAAGGTCGCGGGGCACCCGAGAAATACACGCTTGTCGGTCGAGCTGAAGCAAATCCAAGGGAAGGACGGATTTCGAATGAATCCCCACTTGGTAAGGCCTTAATTAACCACAAGGCAGGTGACAAGGTCAAGGTAGAAGCTCCCGCGGGTGCTTTTGAAATCAAGATTGTTAAAGTGGAGTAGCTCAGGGGAACAGGATTGAATGCCCCGCGCAGTTCATTCGCGCGGGGCTTTTTATTTGAACAGGAGTGTGCTGATGGAAAGGAAGTACTCGAATCTTGAAAAGGTGCGTTTGGAGAAAACAAACCAGTTACGTGAACAGGGAATAGAACCCTATCCGGCATACTCAGAACGTTCGCATTTCACACAGGATGTGGTCCGGGAATTTGAAGGCAAAGAAACCGCTGGAAGGAACGAGGCTGTACATGCCACGCTGGTTGGGCGGATCCGTTCGCTTCGTTCGATGGGAAAGATCACCTTTGCGCACATCGAAGATGGCACCGGTCGAGTGCAGCTCTTTTTTCGAGCAGATGACATAGGCCAGGACAGGCTGGAGTTTTTCAACCATTATTTTGACCTGGGGGATTTTATCCAGGCGAGTGGAGAAATGTTCCGCACCCGCACTGGTGAGATCACCTTGCGTGTATCCGATTACAAAATGCTGGCAAAAGCGATTACACCCCTGCCAGCTGCAAAGGATGAGCTAGTTGATGGTCAAGTTGTGCAGCACGCTACACTGGCTGAACCCGAGGTGCGCTACCGGCAGCGCTACGCCGATCTGGCAGTCAATCCAGGGGTAAGGAGGATTTTCCGTTCAAGAGCTGCCATCATCCGCAGCTTGCGGGATTTCTTGGACAGCAAAGGTTTCCTGGAAGTAGAAACACCCATTTTACAGCCGATCTATGGAGGTGCCGCTGCACGCCCATTTGTTACCCACCATAACCAGCTCAAGCAAGACCTTTACCTGCGTATTTCATTCGAACTGTATCTGAAGAGATTGCTGGTTGGAAATATGGAACGGGTGTATGAGATCGGTCGTGATTTCCGCAATGAGGGTGTCGATCGCACCCACAATCCAGAATTTACGATGCTTGAATTCTATATGGCTTATGCAGATTACCACCAGGTGATGGCACTCACAGAGGAAATGATCTCCTACGTCGCCGACCAGGTCGTTGGAAGTCGAAAGATATCCTACCAGGGGATCGAGATCAATCTTGAACCTCCCTGGAGGCGAATGAAGCTCGCTGATGGGTTGCACGAGTTCGCAGGGATAGATATTGAGGCGCATTTATCAGCAGGGAAATTGGCGGACGCGATGCGAGCCAAGGACCTGCAACCCGATCCACAAGCCACACGTGGAAAACTTATCGAATCTTTAATCAGCAATTTTCTCGAACCAAATTTGCAGCAGCCCACCATCGTCTATGACTACCCACGGGATATCTCACCTCTGACGAAGAGTAAACCAGGGGATATCAATACCGTTGAGCGTTTTGAAGCATTTATCGCGGGCATGGAAATTTGCAATGCCTTTTCTGAACTCAACGATCCGCTCGATCAGGAAGCCCGCTTCCAGGAAATGGGGCGTGATTATGCCGCCGATGACGAGGAGCGGCACCCAATGGATGAGGATTACCTGCGGGCGATGAGCTATGGGATGCCCCCCAACGGGGGTTTTGGGATGGGAGTTGATCGCCTGACGATGCTTTTGACCGATACACCGAATATCCGTGAGGTGATCTTATTCCCACATTTGCGAGAAAAAGAATAGAAAAGCGGGTATAAGTTTCTTTATATGCTGAAGTTTCACTGGGGCGTTCACATCTCTGGTGATGTTAAATCTTCAGGCATAAAGTTATCTGGGTTTTATTTTCCACAGGGAGGTCCCTGCTTGATGCGAGAGAATACTCTTGCCAGATCGGGCTCGGACCATAATGCTTCGATCCACCATGTCGCCCCGGCATCCTGGTATGCTGCAACCAATTCCCCTGCTCTATCTGGATCTTCTCCCGGTGTTTGACCTTCGATGACGATGTCGAAAGGAGAATCAGAATCGCGATTCGTTGAGACGAAGTGGGTTAATTCGGCCAATTGAGCAGGGTGGATGGGCTCCATACTCAGCTCCCCGGTTTCTTTGATGATGTTAGGTAATAATCCATCATAACTCATAGCCCTGTGCATGGATTTTTTGCTTGGCCAGGCAGCGACTACCCAGATGGGAATACGCGGTTTCTGCGCTGGGGGCGGAGGGGGTCGGAACGTATCTTCGGTGATGTTAACTTGATAATGCTTGCCTGAATGTTGGAATGGGTTTCCAGACCATAAACCCGTCAGAATAGCCAGTGTTTCATCCATGAGTTCCGCCCGTGTCCTACGGTCTGTGATCTCACCGAAATCTTTAAATCCCGTGTCGATGGCACCTAGCCCCACCGACAGGATCACGCGACCTCGAGATAGGTTGTCAAGTGTTGCAGCTTCGCTGGCTATCTTCCATGGGCGCATGCGGGATAATGGGGATAGCATTGTGCCAAGACGGATTTGTTGGGTTACCATGGCAGCTGCTGTCAGGCTGATCCACGCATCAATACCCCAGACTGGTTCCCAGACAAAAAATCCATCCCAGCCTGATTTTTCCGCTTGTTGGGCGAAATCTGCTGCCGTGCGGGCATCACCTTCAGGTAAAACAAATCCAAACTTCATCTCATTACTGTGGTTGGCGTGGTACCTTGTATCCCTTTTCCATGCGAATATTTATACCATTGTTGGTTTACAGGTGATTGATCTGATCGGGATTGACTCTCCCAAAACCTCAGGTATAATCCCCACATAGTTTGTAAAGATTTGCATAGAGCCAAGTAATCGCGCAAATACCCAGAGAGCTGCCGGGTGGTGTGAGGCAGCGGAAAATGCGATAAAATCCACTCTATCGACCAGCAATGGTCAATCGCTCTTGCAGGGATTCGTTCGTAAGGGAGCCGGGTTCGCCCGTTAGCGCGTTTCTAAGGCCGTATCACGCGGCAAAAGCAGGTGGCACCACGAGCGCCCCCTCGTCCTGCAAAACGAGGGGGCTTATTTATTCTATTCGCAGGTGATGATCGCAGAGGTGCAGCTATGCTAGATATCAACATAATTCGTGAAGATCCGGATCAGGTGCGTGAAGCGTTGCGTAAACGACAAATGCCTCCGGATCCAGTTGATCAAGTTCTTAATCTTGATGAGCAACGCCGTGATTTAATCCAGCAGGTTGAAAGCCTCAAGGCAGAGCGCAACACGGTCTCAAAAGAGATCAGTAGAATGAAAGATCAATCCGAGCGTCAGGAGAAAATTGACCAGATGCGAATGGTCGGGGAGCGGATCGATGCGCTCGACCAGGACCTGAGAGTTGTCGAGAGTCAGCTGAACGAAATTATGGCGGAAATCCCTAACATCCCCGATCCAGATGTTCCCCTCGGAGTTGATGAAAGCCAAAATGTCGTCATCAAGACGGTCGGTGAGTTGCCTGAGTATGACTTTGTCCCCCAGCCACATTGGGATTTAGGACCTGCACTGGGGATCATCAACTTCGAACAAGGTGTTAAAATCACTGGCTCTCGTTTCTATGTGCTCAGTGGTGCAGGGGCTCGTCTGCAGCGCGCCTTGATCGCCTGGATGTTGGATTTACACATTAATCAGGGTTATACTGAGAAGTACACCCCATTTATGGTGAAGAGAGATGTCTTGTTTGCGGCGGGCCAGTTACCCAAGTTTGCGGATAATCTCTACCGTGATCATGAGGAAGATCTTTGGATGGTGCCTACCGCTGAAGTCCCTCTGACCGGCCTCCACATGGATGAAATCATCGAAGAAGCACGGCTGCCGTTACACTACGCTGCTTACACTCCCTGCTTCCGCAGAGAGAAGATGAGCGCAGGGCGAGATGTACGTGGGATCAAACGTGGTCACCAATTCGATAAAGTTGAGATGTACAAGTACTGTAAAGCTGAAGATTCACCGGCTGAATTTAATAAAATGGTTGCAGATGCTGAGCAAGTTTGTGCTGAACTAGGACTAACCTACCGCATTAACCAGCTTTGCACCGGGGATCTTGGATTTGGAGCCCGCATCACGTATGATATTGAGGTTTGGGCACCCGGTTGTGGGGAGTGGTTGGAAGTCTCATCGGTATCAAACGTTGGCGATTTTCAAGCCAGGCGAGCCAATATCCGCTACCGACCCGAAGGGAGTGGCAAAACCCGTTTTGTGCATACACTCAACGGATCTGGGTTGGGAATGCCACGCACTCTGATTGCTGTCCTGGAAAACTACCAGCAAGCAGATGGTTCGGTGGTGGTTCCACCCGTTCTGCAACCCTGGATGGCAGGCATTAACCTGATCAAACCTGAGGGATAAATTGCCTGCCTGGGTTGAGGTAGCTGCATTTTGGATTACCCTAGCAGTTATGCTGCTGGGATTGTTTTTATTGGTCATACCCATCTTCCCTGGCATTACGGTGATCTGGGTAGCGGCGTTACTCTACGGGTTTGTAGCCGGCTTCGATGCTCTGGGAATTTTTGTTCTGGTCCTGATTACACTGGGCATGATTGCAGGAATCAGTGCTGATAACGTACTGATGGGGGCTGGCGCGCGCCAGGGGGGGGCCTCCTGGCTGACGATCATTGTTGCGCTGGTTGCGGGGATTGTGGGAACTGTGCTCCTTCCCCCCATTGGCGGCCTGATCGCTATCCCGCTCTCCATATTCCTGCTGGAATTGATGCGTGTGCGTGAATGGCGCGGCGCATGGCGGGCTACGCGTGGTGTCGCCTTGGGTTGGGGGTTATCTTTTCTGGTTCGCTTTGGAATTGGTTTGGTAATGATCGCGATCTGGTTGGGCTGGGCAATTTACCGGCAGTAAACAGTGATTTGTGGATTAAGGTTGATAAAAAACCATACCGATTCCCATCTTCTCTAAACCCTCCTCTGCCCAATGTTCTAGTACTGCTGATTCTCCATCCAGGGCTTTGAATAATTCTGGGACAGCACGAGTGTCGCCAACTTTTCCCAGTGCACGAGCAGCTTCAATGCGGATCTTCAGGTTGCCTACTTGCATGACCTCCAGTAATGCCGGAACAGCTTCACTACCTATGGCGATGAGTGCATCGCCTGCAAGACGTGCGAGAAGTTGATCGGTGGAATTTAGCGCTTGGATTAATCCAGGAATGGCGAGCGGGTTGGGCTGGTGCTGCAGCGCTAATGCTGAACATTGGCGAACCGAGAGATCCGGATCGGATAAAGATTTTATGAGCAGGGGGGTTGCTTTGGGTGAACGGACTTCAGCAAGCGACCTGATTGCCCACCAGCGTACATCCGCCCGCTGGTCAGCAAGCAGATGGTTGAATATCGTTAGATTTTGTAGTCCGGCTGATGAGAATTCTAGTGCAGCTTTTTCTGCGCGGATATCGGAGCCGCTGGTGAATTCTGAGATGATCGTTGAAATCTCAATGCTGCTCATTGGGCCTTATTCTGGTGGCGGAACAGGTAGATCTTCCTTTGCTGTTGCGATCCATTTATCGCCTTCATCGATCAACATTACAGGAATATCATCGCGAATCGGGTATTTGCGATTGCAATCCTGGCAGATCAACCAAGATTCCTTGTAGTATTCGAGCAATCCTTCGGTTTCCCGAACGCAGTTCGGGCAGCGAAGAATGTCCAACAATTCCTGACTGACCATGATATTCTCCTCTTGGATAGGTTGATGCACGCGTTAATTTACCCGTCGTTTTTCTTTTTCTTTTCTTCTTTGGGAGGCATGCCTTTGGTGCCTGGACCATATTCATAAACCGCACGCCATGGCATATAGTGGGTTGTGAAGGCATCTTCATATACAGTCTCGCCATTACGGGAGACCGTGCGATTGATAGTCACATCAGCTCCCTCCACTGCCCAATCTACCTGTTCGATTTCTCCTTTTGATAGATCCGGGTTTTCTTGATAAAGCGGTTCTGGTGGATCAACTTTATTCTTCAGACCAGTGGTGTGCCATTCAACTGAGCGGCCATCGGAGGTTGAATAGAACTTCCAGGTGAGCGTGCGGGCTGCCTGGTTTACGTAGGTCTCCATCAAAAGCCAGTTTTGAGTGTCATTGGTAAATTTGAAATCGACAAACGGAGTATAAACTGTGGCATCCAACCCTGCCAGGCTTGTGTCGTAGCCACCATCAGCCCGTAATTCGTAATAACCTACTCGGTAGGCATGCGGAGTACGTTCGACGACAGGGTAACCACCGAAAAATACCGTGCGGAAGAGAGTCGTACTGACCTGGCATACACCACCACCTACACCTTCAATGGTGCGATCACCATAGATAATTAATGCTTCAGCATAGCCATTATCCAGGGTGACATCACCAAGAGCCTCCCCCATCGAAAATGTCCCGCCTGGGGGAATGAGGAGACCATGATATTGGGCAGCAGCAGTAGTTATGTTTTGAATTCGGGCTGCACTGGAACCGTAAAAATACGATGTATGGGAACTCACCAGCTCGGTGATGCCCAGCTGTTCAGCAGTTGCATCATCGCCAACTTCTGGTTGAATGGTATCAAAGCTCAGGGTGATATTATGTTCCCCGGCGAGCAGATTTTCATTGATTGCCTCGATCGAAGCAGCAATATTTAGTGAGCGACCCACTATGGCAGGTTCAATCACCTCCAGCTGGCGGGTTTCATCATTGAACATCATACGAGCGTTACGGCGATTTATTTCTAATTGCGGTGCGATCCCCTCCAGGAACGACATGAGACTTGCAGTCTCCAAGCCTACCTGGTAACGTTCTCCCTCAGAGTCGTTTACCTGATTAATCGCAATCAGCCTGGCGAGATAATCTCTTTCAAAAGTCCAAGCGTCCGGATCACCTTCAAGGGGATTCGGGTTCGTCAGGACCAATGGTTGGCTCAAAATTTGCCGGGCAATCTGGGCCTGATCATCAACATTTATGATTGCCGGTATCTCTTCCTGGATGGAAAGTTGGACCTCACCATCACGCATGGTTTGCAGCTGCTGTTGTAAATTTGAAAGAGTTTCAGGGATGCTCAGCTGTCTGCCAGTCTGGCTGGGGAGAACGACCACATCGCTTCCTTCTATGGTGAGGGAGGCTTCTATCTTTTGGAGATCTGTCTGGGCAGCGATGCCCTCAAGGTATGATTGGGCAATATTCTCGTTGAATACGTACAAGGGAGGCATTGCATTACCTGAATACCAGGATTTGAACTGATCAGCAAGGCGTTTCACTGGTCCACCTGTGCGCCCATATTGAAAAGCGCTGGTTGCGGTAGCCTGAGGATTCAGGAAAAAACCCACTTCAGCGGGTGATGTCAACCAGATTTTTTCGCCATCCCGAAAGAGGATCTTCCCCTGTTGGGGATAAACCAGGTTGCTTTCTAATCTTTGTGCGGCTTCTGTCGGTTCCAATCCAGATAGATCCACCCCTGCAACTGCAACCCCCGGGTAGATTTTGCCTGCAAAGGATATGTTGTAACCAATCACGACTGCGACCATTAACAAGCTGAAGATCATTGCTCCTCCAATGATGGCAGCGATAATCTGGGGAATCAGGTCGATCGGGCGCGAGTCGGGTGGTGAAACGGTTGTAATATTTCTCATTCAATTAATAGAACGTCGTTCCTGGGCATTGGTTCCCATGGTTTCGAGTTTTTAATTTTACCAAATTGCCCTGATTTATAATTAAATGCACGTGAGATTTATTCAGAATACAGGAGCACAGGATGGAAATTAATTTGAAAAATTCAGGTGTCAGCACGCTGGTGAACCATTTCGCAGAAGGAGATCACCCACAGCGTGCCCATGTAATGCCCATTTACCAAACTTCCTTGTTTAGCTTCCCGGATCACGCCACGGGGGTGGCTATTTATGATGGTTCCCAGGAAGGCTACACTTACACACGGGCGAGCAATCCTAATGTGGACCACTTTGCCAGAAAGGTTGCTCTGCTGGAAGTCTTGGATTTTCTCCCTGAGCAGGATCTGGATCGCCTCGATGAATTCGTGCTTGGAAAGGCATTTGCTTCCGGAATGTCGGCCATCTCATCGGCAATATTCGCGCGGGTCAAAGCTGGGGAGGTGATTATTGCACAGGAATCACTTTACAGCAACGCCTTCAATTTTCTGAATCTCATCGCGCCACGCATGGGAATCCAGGTGGTTTGGGTGAAAGATACCACGGCTGCGGGATGGGAAGCAGCTCTTAAGGCTAATCCAAAAGCCTCCCTGGTATATACTGAAACGCCAGCGAATCCGATGATGCTGGTGGTTAATCTGGCTGAAGTAGCAGGCCTCGCTCACCAATATAATTGCTGGTTGGTAGCGGACAATACTTTTGCTACCCCTTATTGCCAGCGCCCTTTAAGCCTGGGCGCGGACGTAGTAATTCACTCAGCGACCAAATATCTCTCCGGTCTTGGTGTGATGATTGGTGGCCTGGTGATCAGCAGGCATCTTGACTATATGAAACAGGATCTCCCATTAATCATGAAGACTCTTGGGGGGGCACCCAGTCCATTTGATGCATGGTTGGCACACTTAGGCTTGAAGACTTTTGAATTGCGCATGGAAAAGCATTGTGAAAATGCCTTGGCGGTTGCCCGATTTTTAAAAGAACATCCCTTGATAGAGCGTGTTTATTATCCGGGTCTGGAGAATGATCCTGGATACCATATTGCGAAATTTCAAATGCATGCTTTTGGTGGTATGGTCTCCTTCGAAATGAAAGGTGGTTTGAATGCCGGTGAAAAATTGATGAACCGCTTGAAATTAGTCACCCTGGGGGTGAGCCTGGGTAATGTCGATAGCCTGATCCAGCACCCCGCGAGCATGACCCATGTCAGTGTGCCCCCAGCAGAAAGGGCAAAAATGGGAATCACAGATGGATTGGTGCGCTTTTCGGTCGGAATTGAGAATATACAGGATATACTTGCCGATCTCGAGCAGGGTCTTGCATGGTGATAATGGTTTTACAGCAGCGCATTACGAACTACATCCTTATCTGCTCATCCAATATCGTTTCGTTTGTCCTCGAGTATAATGATCCTGCTCTTTGGAACCCGGAACGATGATGGACCGTCTCTTTAAAAGAGAAATTCGCATGAGACTTTACTTTGAGCGCAGCTCGAATTTCGTTCAAGTTGTTCAAAATAACCATTTGGTCTATATATTGGTTGTTACCTTGCTGATGTTCGTGTCGGCCTGCTCATTCCCCAGTAGTAAAACCGAGACACCCCATCCTTCCCCCTCGCAGGAAGTAATTCAACAACCAACTGCGACTCTGCCCTCGAACCCTACTCCCACACCCCGGCCTCTTCCACCCGGTCTGGTGGAAAGTGATCCGTTTCCAAATACGGAGTTGGACCTGGAGGGAAGTGTTACATTTTATTTCAACCAATCCATGGATCGTCCTTCTGTTGAGGCAGCTTTCTCTGGTCTCCCTGGGAGCCTCAGCTGGATTGATGACTCTACACTGAGCTATACTCCGAATACACCGCTTTCACCGGGCGCGCAGCTGATTTTGGGATTCGATACACAGGCGCGGGCTACCAATGGCTTGCCCCTGGTTGAACCAATCAGCCTGGTTTACCATGCTGCTGGTTTTATTAATCTCGCTCAGACGATCCCGCAGCAAGGTGCTACTGGTGTAGATCCTGCCAGCTCAATTGCAGCGACTTTTAACCGACCAATTATTCCTCTTGGTGCAAATCAGGATGAGCTACCAGTGGCATTTTCACTGGAACCGAACGTGGCTGGTCATGGAGAATGGCTTAACACCAGCACCTACGTCTTTACCCCCCAAACCTCTTTGGCAGGCGGGAGGGAATATACGGTTCAGATCGAGACCGATTTAATTGGCCTGGATGGAACGCCTCTGCAAAATGCGCAATCCTGGTCTTTTACCACCGCAGAACCAAGTCTTCTGGCGGTTGAACCCGAAAATGGTGCCCGGGATGTCAGCCTGGATGCAACGATTTTGCTCACTTTTAACCAACCCATGGATCCCAAAAGTGTAGAAAAAGAGTTCACCTTGAGAGAGGATGAGAATACACGCCTGCGGGGAGAATTCTCCTGGAATGAAGGCTTAACTGAATTTTCCTTTACACCGGATAATCTTCTAAAAAGAGATCGGGTTTATACATTCGAGCTCAGCGAAGAAGTTCTGTCTGCTGGAGGAACCGAGATCGGGGCTCCCTTTAAGGCGGCTTTTCGAACGATCCCTCAGTTGAGTGTCCTGGCAAGCGATCCTGTAAATCGAGGACAAAAAGATATATACAGCAGTGTCTCAATTGAATTCAATTCTCCGATAAAATTCAAAAATGTTCTGCAATTTATAACCTTCAATCCACCCGTAACCGACCTGCAGGCAACTACAGACGAGAGTGGACGTACGATGTGGCTCAGTGGCTATTTCAGCCCTGACACTGCTTACTCTTTGATCATTTCTCCCAATCTACCAGATAAATGGAATAGCCGTCTCGGGCAGGAATTTAATTTAATTTTTCGCACACGTCCACTGGATCCCTACCTGGCAATATCTGGTGCTTCTGATGTGATTTTTCTGACTCCAGACCAATCAAGTGTTACTGTTCAAGTAACAAATATCAATGAACTTACTTATTCACTTGGTGTAGTGCCTCTTGAAGATTTTCTTGATTTGATGGCTCCAGATAATTACGCACTTCGCCAGGGTTATCATCCCCCGCGTGAACTCACCCTATTAAGAAATTTGGAGATCCCGGCTAACCAGAATACGCCTGTTGAGATTCCCCTCTCCTTGGATGGAGGACCTCTTGTACCCGGAATTTATTCACTGCGTTTCAATACCGGTTTTGACAATGTTTATCCAGGCCCGTACCTGCTGATCGTCAGCGAGATTAATACCACTCTCAAGATTAGCGCCTCTGATGTGCTTGTGTGGGCAGTCAACCTCCAGGATGGTTCTGCTGTAGAGAACACTCCACTGGTTGTCTACGCTGAAAGCGGTGAAACCCTTGCGCAAGGCCAAACGGATGCCGATGGAATCCTGCAGTCTGAAATACCTGTTCGTGAGATGGAGGATATTTATGGTATTTCCTACGTAATTCTAGGAGAACCCGGAGACGAAAATTTCTCTGCTGCACTTTCCAATTGGGGGCAGGGGTTGGATGGCAGCAGTTTTGGTTACCAGATTGATTATTCCCCACCGCATTTGCAGGGATACATTTATACCGACCGGCCGATCTACCGCCCCGGTCAACTGGTTAATTTCAGGGTGATCCTGCGCCAGGCTTATAACGGGCGCTATGAGCTACCTGAGCAGCCTAATTTGATCCTCAATCTGCGCAACGAGATCGGTGAGCAAATCGCAACCCTCGATTTACCCCTCTCAGAAATTGGGACTGCGCAAGGCCGCTATACTTTACCGGAGGATATTGAGCCAGGCGTCTATCGCTTTATTCTGGACGAGGGTGGTTTTTCGAGCGTTACTTTCCAGGTAGCCGAATACCGCAAGCCAGAGATCGATTTGCAGGTAGTCTTTCCCGAAACTCAATCATTAGCCGGGGAAAAAATTACTGGGAGTGTAACAGCCAATTATTTTTTTGGCACTCCAGCGGGTGATGTGCCCCTCCAGTGGACATTGCTGCGCAGTCCGGCAAGCTTTCATTTACCCGGCTACCAGGTTGGCAAGGCGGACACGGGTTGGTTGTCCGGATTGTCAGGTTTTTATTATCCAGGATATCAGGAAGAAATTGAACTAGGTGAAGGCAAGACAAATTCCTCAGGATCCTTGGATATTGACTTGAACCTCCCTGTGGAAGATGAACGTTATCTTTACACGCTCGAGGTAACTGCACTCGACGAGAGTGGAGTTCCAGTTAGCGCCCAATCAGATCTACTGGTCAACCCCGCGCAATTCTTTATCGGGATCAGACCTGATTCTTGGTCTGGACAGGTTGGGCGTGAAACTGGTTTTGATATTCAGGTTGTGGATTGGGACTGGGAACCAGCTGGGGCGCAACCCTTAGCTGCGGAATACAGCAAGATCCTGTGGGAGCGGATTGATCCCCAGCCAGGTGACCTGAGGGGTTTCCCGGTTTATGAAGCTCACCGCACAATTGTCGGTAGTGTCGATCTGGTAACCGGAACAGATGGGAAAGCTCGTATCGCCTTCACCCCACCTGAACCGGGAACCTACCAGCTAGAGGTTAAAGGCTCAGAAAGTACGGGCGAAGGTGCAGTAACACAGATCATTCTGTGGGTTGGTGGTCCTGGCCAGGTCGAATGGCCAAACCTGCCAAACCGGCGATTGCGCCTAACTGCTGATAAGGATTCCTACCAGCCTGGTGAGACAGCTCGTGTTTTTGTTCCCAATCCATTCGGTAACGATGCCGTGGCCTTGGTGACCGTTGAACGGGGAATCCAATTCGAGCATCAAACCGTGACAGTCAATGGTTCGGGGATCGAAATACCTGTTAATTTGGGAAATGAGCAGGCTCCTAATATCTACCTTTCTGTGACTCTGATCGCTCCCAGCGAAGAAGGCACAGCAGATTACCGCCAGGGTTACTTATCTCTACCGGTCGCTCCTGTTGAACAAACCCTAGCAGTTTCCCTCACCAGCGAACCAGTTATCGTGGAACCTGGCGGGGAAGTTATCATGAACCTGCTGGTGACTGATTCAGAAGGGGTACCCGTCGAAGGGGAATTTTCCCTCTCGGTGGTTGATCTGGCAGTGCTGGCTCTGGCGGAGGCGAACTCACCCGATATCGTGCCAACATTTTACGGGGAGCAACCGCTCGGGGTTGATACAAGCCTCAGTCTGGCTGGTTCTACGCAACTATTTTCCACTGGTCCCGAGGGTATCGGCGGGGGAGGTGGCGATGAGTTTGCTGGACCGCTCCAGATTCGCGAAGAATTTCTGGATACTGCTTATTGGAATGCCGCAATCGAAACCGGTGCTGATGGACAAGCTCAGGTGAGATTATCTTTGCCGGACAATATCACCACCTGGCAGTTGGATACACGCGGTGTAACCGATGACACGCGGGTTGGGCAGGACAAAAACCAGATTATCAGTACCAAGGATTTGTTGGTGCGGCCTGTCACGCCCCGTTTCTTTGTTGCAGGTGACCATGTATTGCTTGCTGCAGTTGTTCACAACAACACAGAGCAAGAATTGCCGGTGGAAGTATCCTTGCAGGAAACCGGCTTTACCTTGGATGATCCTGAGCTGGTGCTCCAGGAAGTTTCCATCCCAGCCGGAGGTAGGACCCGCGTTGAATGGTGGGGAACCGTAGCGGATGTCAATAGTGTTGACCTTGTTTTTACAGCCAGCGCAGGTGAATACCAGGATTCAACTCGGCCTGCCTGGGGAGATGGCAGTCTCCCAGTATTGCGATTTTTTGCACCGCAAACTTTTGGTACCTCCGGTATCATGGATGATAGGGGAGAGCGCCTGGAGGTCGTCAGCCTACCGCGCTCATATGATCCACAAAATGGTGAACTGCACCTGGAGATGGCTCCTACGCTAGGTGCTGCTATGATGAGTGCTCTTGAAGTGCTTGAAACCTCCCCATCTGACAATACCGAGCAGATCGTTTCACGTTTTCTACCCAACCTGGAAACATACCGTGTGATCCAGGAGTTCGGATTAGAAGAGCCCGGGATGCAGACCAGATTAGAATCTTTGCTTGACGATTCGATTTCGCAGTTGGACAACCACCAAAATCCAGATGGTGGCTGGGGTTGGTGGAATGGAAATGCAAGTGATCCATTTATCACCGCTTATGCACTATACGGCTTGATCAGGGCTGAAGACGCAGGTGTTGACCTAAATACAAGCACAATTGCTGCTGCGATTGATTATCTTAATGCTTCACTTCCAACTGCTGATATGCTTGTGGATGCCTGGCAGTTCGATCGCCAAGCGCTGGTGCACTATGTGCTCTCGGAAGCCGGAGAAGGTGATTTGGTTGGTACGACCGGCCTTTACACGGCAAGATCTAAGTTGAATCCCTGGGCACAAGCTTTATTAGCGTTGACATTCGAGAATCTAAACCCGGGTGATGATCGTATTCCGGTGCTGTACTCGGGGTTGGAGGCAAGTGCACTGCGTTCTGCCACGGGTGCCCACTGGGAAAATCGGGAAGCCAGCTGGCAAAACATGAGCACCACCCTGCAGTCAACAGCAGTGGTGCTTTATGCCCTGGCGAAACAAGATCCAGCCTCACCTCTGGTTGCAGACGCGCTGCGCTATTTGATGTCCAATCGTAATTCGTCGGGTGCCTGGAGTTCCACTTATGAGTCAGCCTGGGTATTAATGAGCTTGGCAACGGTGATGCAGGGGACCGGTGAATTGAGTGGCGAGTTTGAGTTTTCTGCAGATCTGAATGACAATCCCTTGGTTGTAGGTGAGGCGATGGGAAATTCCCAGCTCACACCCGTTGAGACCAGTACATCAATATCCAGCTTATACCCGAGTGAACCCAACAGCTTGTTAATTTCTCGTGGAGATGGCCTTGGCAGGCTTTATTACAATACGCATCTCAATGTGTATCTCCCGGTTGACGATATCGCGCCATTGGACCAAGGGGTCAATGTTTCCCGGCGCTATTTTCCTTCTGATACAGACTGTTTGCAAGAAAGCTGCCCTGAAATAAGCCAGGCGAAGAATGGTGAGTTGGTTACTGTTCGCTTGACGCTCACTATACCTGAGACAACATATTACTTAATGGTTGAGGACTATATTCCAGCTGGAGCGGAAATTCTGGATATGAGTCTCAATACCAGCCAGGACTCACAATTTATTCCAGAACATTATTTAGAACAAGGTTGGGACTGGTGGGAATTCAACACACCCCGTATATACGATGATCGAATTTCCTGGGCAGCAGATCAATTATCACCAGGAACATATGAGCTTGTTTACCAGATGGTAGCTTTGCAGCCTGGTGATTACAGGGTTCTTCCCCCCAGAGCATCCCAGCTCTATTTTCCTGAAGTTCAAGGCAATGGTCAAGGCACCATCTTTGAGATTAATGAAAAATAATTTACCCGCCGGCCTAATGGTTCCTGTTCTATAATTGCATGAATGGCCGGCTGCAAAACTGGTTGTAATATTAAGGCTAATCCGATCAATTCTCAAATATCTCCGGATCAACCTTATCTGTAATCTTGCGAGGTTTTCATGTCTGACAAGAGAAAAAGTTCAATGGTAAATTCCGGCGGTGGTGGTGTGTTTAATGAAATATCCAACCTTTTTAAGTTAGTATTTCGACTGATGCGAGATCGCCGCGTGAATCCGTTCTTGAAATTGATTCCAATCGCAACCGTGATTTACCTGGTCATACCTGATCTGATCCTTGGGCCGATTGACGATGCTGCTATTATCGGATTTGGACTGTTTATATTTGTCGAGTTATGCCCGCAACACGTTGTGGAGGAACACCGGGCTGCCCTGGCTGGGGAAATCTCGGGTCAATGGCGAGATTCCCAGCAGATCGATGATGAAGATGTCGTTGAGGCTGAGTTTACTGAAGATGAAGAATAGGGTGATTTCCCAACGAGGTAAATTTGAACCGTTTATTGGTACTTTCTTTATTTTTGATTTTTCTGGTGATGGTATCCGCATGTTTGAGTTCAACTACCCCGGTACCCCTGGTATCCACCCCAACCTTTTCTCATAGCACGGAAATCTCTCAGACAGATACACCAAAACCACTTGAACCTTCCCCGTTCATCCTGGCGGAAACAGCCACTGAGAGCCTCACTGCAGCACCCACTCCCACCCCAGAGGTAGATGAACCTCCAATGATCCATTTCCCGGCCCCCGGAGAATATACCTGGCAGTTGATCCTCAATGAATTAAACCAACCCATTGGCTTGTCCAATGCGGGGGATGGCTCTGGGCGCCAGTTTATTGTTGAGCAACCTGGAAGGATTCTTATTGCCCGCGACCGAGAACTCCAGCCAACGCCATTCCTTGATATCTCGAGGCAGGTGAGCTGCTGCGGGGAGCGGGGTTTGTTAGGTCTTGCCTTTCACCCACAATATTTAGAAAATGGATATTTTTTCGTCAACTACACAGATCTTAATGGGGACACAGTGATCGCTCGTTTTAAGGTGTCCGCTGATCCAGATCAAGCCAATTTGGACTCTGAGCTGAAACTGCTGGTTATCGAACAACCTTTTGCAAATCACAACGGCGGTGGGATGGCATTCGGCACCGATGGCTACCTTTATCTTGCCCTGGGAGATGGCGGCAGCGGAGGGGATCCGCTGGGCAACGCTCAGAACACCTATTCGCTCCTGGGCAAGCTGCTGCGGCTGGATGTAGACCAGGTAGAAGGCTATGCTATCCCCCCCGATAATCCATTTGCTGATCAGGGCGGGGCGCCTGAAGTCTGGGCATACGGGCTGCGCAATCCCTGGCGTTTTTCATTTGATCGCCTGACGGGCGAGCTCTTCATCGGTGATGTTGGGCAGGGATCTTGGGAAGAGATCGACTATCTGCCGGCCGGATTTCCTGGGGGAGCTAATTTTGGCTGGAATTTCCGTGAAGGATCTCATCCCTACGGAAACAGTTCCCAAACGGAGGGTTTAAAGATCATCGATCCTGTCGCAGAATATGGTCGTGACCAGGGATTTTCCGTGATCGGTGGTGCTGTCTATCGTGGAGAACAGCTGCCAGAGTGGAACGGTATCTATCTCTACGGGGATTATGGATCGGGAACTATTTGGGGATTATTCCTTGATCAAGACGGCGCATGGCAAAACCAGTTGTTATTTCAGACAAGCAGCAGCATCACTTCGTTTGGTGAAGATCAAAGTGGTGAACTTTATTACGTTGCCCTGGATGGGGGACTGTATCAATTGGTAGCCCGGTAAGAAGGGAAATCATGGGAGTAATGTTGAAATCCAGATTAATCATTGTTTTGATCGCTTTTATGATAATTGGAATGCTGCCTGCTGATCCAGGTTTGGGAGCGGAGCAAAAACAGGTAGGACTGCAAACCGAGCAAGCAACCAGTTTGCGTTTTGCGGTGATCGGTGATTACGGTGATGGTTCCGAAGCTGAGGGAGATGTGGCAGCCCTGGTCAAGAGCTGGGATCCCGACATCATCGTCACCACTGGAGATAACAACTACAGCGATGGTTCTGCCGATACGATTGATGAGAATATCGGTCAATTCTTCCGTGAATTCATTTATCCATATAAGGGAAGCTACCCTGGTGGTGGGCAGGTAAATCGCTTCTTCCCAAGCCTTGGAAACCACGATTGGAATACCCCTGATGCACAGCCCTACCTAGATTATTTCACCCTCCCGGGAAACGAACGCTACTATGATTTCACCTGGGGACCTGTACACTTCTTTATTATTGACAGTGATTCTAACGAACCGGATGGCAATGCCTGGGATTCAGACCAGGCAGATTGGTTGCAGGAGCAGCTGGCAAATTCTGATCAGATTTGGAAAATCGTGGTCATGCACCACCCGCCGTATTCGTCAGGCGAACATGGATCAAACAGCGTGATGCAGGCATGGAAGTTTGCTGAATGGGGAGCGGATGTTGTTCTATCCGGTCACGATCACAATTATGAGCGTATCTTCCAAGACGGGATCCTCTATTTTGTGAATGGCCTGGGAGGAAGATCAATATACGATTTTGGAGACCCCGTGGATGGCAGCCAGCTTCGCTATAACGGTGATTATGGGGCCATGCTGGTTGACGTTTCTATCGATAAAATGCGTTTTCGATTTACTAACCGCCAGGGTGAAGGTGTTGATGATTATCAATTGGTGAAAACTCTGGCGTACTCGTATTTGCCTTTCCTGCAGAAGACTTCACCTTAATGAAGCGCAGCCCTTGAAGGTCAATATCCGTGCTGGTGGAGAAAAACAGGGATTAATGAATAGATTCTTAAGACGAGTTCCGTGCTGCTTGCTGCTGATATTTCTTTTCACGCTACTTCTCCAAGGGTGTAATTCAACCCCGAGCCTGCCATCCCCACTGCCCACCAGGACCCCACCATCCCCGGTCACTGCGACCTTAATTCCATCGCCTACTTCCACCCTGGAATCGCCTTCAACTCAAGCCATTACCACTTCCATGCAGACTCCAACCCAGGAGGCCACACCTTCCGCTCAAAAAGTGCGTTTCGGGGTGATCGGTGACTATGGGAGTGGTTCTGAAGCGGAAGGCAATGTAGCCGATCTGATAATCAGCTGGGAACCCGAATTCATCATCACTACGGGAGATAACAATTACCCGAATGGCGAGTTGGAGACCATCGACGAGCATATCGGCCAATTCTTTCACGAGTACATTTCACCCTACCAGGGAAGTCATGGGGAAGGATCTCAGGTAAATCGTTTCTTCCCCACCCTTGGCAACCATGATTGGAATGCTCCCGGGGCAGAACCTTACCTGGGTTATTTCGCACTGCCGGGTAACGAACGTTATTATGATTTTGTGCGCGGGCCGGTGCATTTTTTTGCCCTGGACAGTGATTCGCGCGAGCCGGATGGAGTCGGGCGTAGCTCCATGCAGGCAGCATGGCTGCAGGCCGGGTTATCAGAATCGGTAAGCCCATGGAAGATCGTTTATTTCCACCATGCCCCTTACTCATCAGGCACGCATGGCCCCGTGGATTGGATGCAATGGCCATTTGCGGAATGGGGTGCAGATCTCATCCTCTCCGGGCATGATCACACCTACGAACGAATACTCAAGGACGGCATCACGTATATTGTTAATGGGTTGGGTGGAAAATCAAAATATGAATTCCTCGAAGTGGTCGAAGGCAGCCAAGTGCGCTATAACGAAGATTATGGAGCCATGTTGGTCGAAGCTGACCAGGATATTTTGCACCTGGAGTTCATCAACCGGCAAGATGAAGTGATCGATACATTCCAGATAACGAAGCAGTGATCAGGACCGCATTTTAATCTTGCTTTAATGACTTGACAGGTACCTAATCTGCATGGTAAACTCTCGCCACTAGAAATCTCGAAAGGAGTCGGATCTAAATGTTGAAAGTATTTGGTTACATTACCCGAATTCGCCAAGCTGCTTCTGATAGCGGCAAGGTTTTTTCATTCGCGGAGTGCGCCTCCTGATCGAATAGTAAGCCAGTAAAGGATTTCGACAGCCACGGGTGCGCTCCAGTCCCGTGGTTTTTTGTTTTATTAATCAGCTCTGCCTGCCACGGGAAACCCCGTGGCTTTTTCTATCTTGGAAGGAGTAGATCATGGTTCTAGCAATTGCGGTTCATAGTGTGTATAAGAAATTTGGCAAGCCGGATTCCTCTCTCTGGAAGCGGGTTAATAAATCTAACTCCAACGGCAGCAAGCAGGCAGTGATCGCGGTTGATCATGTTTCCTTTGAGGTAAATGCAGGTGAAATATTTGGTGTGCTTGGTCCCAATGGTTCGGGAAAATCAACCCTGATCCGCCTGATAGCTACACTGCTGCTCCCTGACCAGGGCGATATCCAGGTATTTGGCTACGATGTTGTAAAGCAGCCTGTAGAAGTTCAACGCTTGATCAACCGGGTATCAGTCGAAGCCAGCTTTTTTAAGAAACTTTCACCCATGGAAAACCTGCTCTATGGAGCCCGTTTATACGGCATGAGTGGCAGGGAGACACGAATCCGGGTTGAGGAGATCTTGCTCCGCCTGGGTTTAGAAAAGCGCTCAATTTATAAACCAATGGAGGAGATGTCACGTGGCATGCAGCAGAAAGTTGCCATTGCTCGCGCATTACTCTCACGCCCCCGCCTGCTGTTGATGGATGAGCCGACAACAGGACTCGATCCACGTTCAAAACGGGAGGTTCAGGAAGTGATTAAAGAATTAAACCTGGATTCTGGTACCACAATTCTACTCACGACCCATGATATGTTGGAGGCAGATCACCTGTGCAACCGGGTTGCGATTATTGATAACGGAAGGATTGTAGCCCTGGATACTCCCGAAGGACTGAAACAGGTCATCTCTACGAATGGACACGAGCTAACCCTGGAGGATGTATTCCTTGAGCTGACCGGAAAACCGCTTGTGAAAGAGGAAATGGCATAGAGAAGCTAAGGAAATCCAGATGATTTTTTATACACCATTATTCGAAGGCCAGCTAGTTCGCCTGGCAGCGATTGATCTTGAGCATGATACCCAGGTTGAATCTCGATGGACGTTGGATGGTGATTATCAACGTATGATGGGCGTCGATCTGGTAAGGCCGCTGTCCCCGGCACAAGTCAAGAAGAATTATCTCGAGATTGAGAAAGAAATTGACGAAAAAGGGGATCAATTCTATTTCGCTGTTCGTCGTTTACCAGGGGCAGAGGTTAATGACCCGGATGAACTGCTTGGATTTGTGAGGCTGGAAGGGATCGAGTGGAGTCATGGGGTGGGAGCGCTCTCACTCGCCATTGGCGATCCTATCCACAGGCGGAAAGGTTTTGGTTCAGATATGTTACGGCTTATCTTGCGTTATGCTTTCTTGGAGCTCAATCTCCACCGGGTAAGTGCATCTGTACCCGTATACAACCAAGCCGCCATCAAGTTATTTCAAAAAGCAACTTTCAAGATCGAGGCTCGCCAACGAGAAGCTTATCACTGGGCAGGGGAACGCTGGGATAAGTACTATCTTGGACTGCTGAGAGAGGAATGGGAGCAAGGATCATGGTAGGTGAATCACGTCCAGAGCAGACTGAGCAGGAACTCGGGGTAATACCCATTTTTCAAGGTAAAAAGGTGCATTTGATCGCACCTGAACCTGAGCAAGATGCAGGCTTGTTCGCCAGGTGGATGAAGGATGCGGAGTTTGTACGCCTGATGGACAGCGATCCTGCAAGATTATTCTCGATCGATAAACATAAAGAATGGTTGGAGAAGGATCTGGTTGATGAGCAAAAATATGATGCAATATTCTTTCTGATTCGCACCATTCAAGGTGAAAAAACAATTGGTTTGATTGGCTTGGATGGAATCCGTTGGGTGCATGGAGATGCCTGGGTAGGTATTGGGTTGGGTGAGCGTGATTATTGGGGCAAGGGTTTTGGCACTGATGCAATGCTTGTTTTACAGCGCTATGCCTTCCTTGAATTGAACCTGCATCGCTTATCGCTCACGGTGTTCGAATACAATGAGCGGGCAATCTCTTCTTATAGAAAAGCGGGCTTCGCCGAGGAAGGGCGCGCTCGCGAGTATCTCAATCGCAATGGAAATCGTTACGACATGATCTTTATGGGTATCCTGCGGGAAGAGTGGGAAAGGAGGTAAGGAATTATGACAACTTTAGCACATGAATTTCGGGCAACTTATGCTTTTATGGAACGCAACGCCAATTTAGTAAAACGCTACTTCTCTTGGGAGGTCGTTTGGCTGGTTTATTCGATCGCGAACAGCCTCTCAGTTAGTTACATCGGGATGGGGATGGAACAGCTCGGAGGCGGCCAAAATGTCGATGGTCGCTACTTGGTTTTGTATCTGGTGATCGGGACATTGGTTTGGCGGTATCTGTCCTTGATTTTCTACTGGATCACAGATGTGATTGGCATGGAGAGATGGGAAGGTACGATTGAATATACCTTAATGGCGCCCGTGCGGCGTGTGACCCACATGGCAGGGCAAACCTTCTTCGCGGTGATCTACAGCCTGATCTTTTCCGCCATCATCCTGGCAGTCAGCGTGGTGCTATTCGATATCGACATGTCCACTGCTAACCTGCTTGGTGGGGGTTTAATGCTGATCGTTGGCAGCCTGTCCTTTATTGGGGTCGGGATCATGGGATCTATCCTGCCCCTGCTGTTTCCCGAGCGCGGATCCCAGATGACCCATGTGATTATCGCAGTGCTGCTGCTGGTATCGGGTGTGTATTACCCGATCAGCGTTCTACCAGAGCTGCTGCAGAAGCTGGCAGTGCTGAGTCCAGCGACATATGTCCTGGACGGTACCCGCATGGCTTTACTGGAAGGTGTTCCAACCACCCATCTATGGCCATTTGTCTGGCCTACTTTGATCATGGGTGTAATTGCAATCCCGGTTGGTTTGTGGATCTTTGGTGTTGCTGAAAAGTATGCAAAACGTGCAGGGAAGCTGCACAGGAATGGATAAAGGGAACTTGGTCGATGGTGCATGCTCATTACCCGGGCGGATGGGTTGAGAAGATGGTTGCATGTTCATCCTCCAAAGCTTGAGACACGGAATTGCTGGTGCTTGAAATTTGACAAGAGAGTCACATAATGGCTGCTGAAACTGATCGAAAAATACCTGAACAAGAGACGCCTATCAGTCCAGCGCTGGAATCCAGGCCTTTAATTTCGCGGAAGCTGCTCTTGTTTATGGTGGCAATGGTGCTGGCAAATACCGGCGGGAATATGTATGGTCCGCTGTTGCCGCTCTATCTGAAATCATTGAATGCTAGCGTGATCCAGATTGGACTGTTTTTTACGCTTTCGCAGGTAATTCCACTGGCTCTGCAAATTCTTGGTGGTTGGATATCCGATTCCTTGGGGAGGCTGCGCAGCATCGCTATGGGCAGCGTGGCAGGTGTCTTTTCATACCTGGGTTTGATCCTTGCCCCAACCTGGCAATGGGTGCTGGTGGGTGAGGGTTTATCTTCTGTCACCCGCTCTCTGGTAGGACCTAGCTTCAGCGCCTTCATTGCTGAAGAATCAGCCGAGGAGAGCCGGGCGCGCGTGTTCGGCATCACGGAGACCATCTTTATGATTGTTGGCGTTGTTGGACCACCTCTGGGTGGGTGGTTGGCTGATATTTATGGATTCCGGATCATGCTGGTTGTCGCAGGAGGTTTATATTTGATTGCCACTATCATTCGAGTTGCCATGGCACGCAGTGCTGCGAAGACAAAGGAAGCAAGCCCCCAAAAATTATCTGTGATCAGCTTAAAACGGGATTTGGGTTTGATGGTGACGATGATCATGGCAGGGGGATTGGTCACATGGATCTTGTTCACTGATGGTGTGCGGGATGTGGCATATTTAATGTCCTTTACGCTGATCCCGGTTTACCTGCAAGATTTGGGTGGTTTATCAATCCAACAAATTGGTTGGCTCGAATCGATATTTGGCATTTTCATGATGCTAACCACCATTCCCTCCGGCTGGCTGGCTGATAGAAAAGGAGATCGTGTTCCGATCGCGCTGGGCTTCTTGATCGAATTCCTGGCTATGATGACCTTCATCCGGGTATCCACATTCATTGGCTATGCAATTGCTTGGGCTATGTTTGGACTGGGAGTTGGCTTGATGTCTCCTGCATACCAGTCATTGATCAGCAAGGCTGTTCCGGAGAAGATGCGCGGGACTGCTTTTGGCTTCTTTGAAACCAGCCTGGGATTGGTGTCCTTGCCTGCACCGTGGATCGGCGCACAGCTGTGGGAAAGAGTCAGCCCTCGTTTTACTTTTACATTAACCGCCTGGGCTGGACTTTTAGCGATCATCCCTGTCTGGTTCAAATTCAAGCTCCCTGAAAATACCCGGCAGGCAAATGCGGAACAAGAATCAACAAGTAATTAATCACAAAAGGAAAGATAATGAGTATAAAAGCACAAATACAGGAAGAAATTTTATTACCATATGCCCCTGAAATTCCAGGTTTGGTTTTTCGAGGCTTTCAAGGAGAGGTTGATTACCAGATAATGCTGGATTTGATCAATGCCAGTAAGGGTCCAGATGAGATCGATCGTACTGACAACCTCGAAGATATCGCTCGCAATTATTCACACATGAATAATTGTGATCCATACCAGGATATGTTGTTTGTTGAAGTAGATGGCAAGCCAGCTGCTTATGGGCGTGTTGAGTGGAATATAGATTGGAAAGGAAATTGGGTTGGATTCCAGCTTGCTTTTTCCGACCCAGATTTCAGGCGGTTGGGTATCGGGGCCACCATGCTGCGCTACTTCGAAGAGCATTTACGTCAAATCGCTGATAACCAACTGGCTGAGGGTGTGATCAAAGAGGATACCAGGCGCTACTTTGAGAGTTTCTTCGCGGACACAGAAGTTGGCAAAGAAGCTTTGTTTACAAACGCAGGTTATTCTCCTGCCCGCTACAGCTACTCCATGGTGCGTTCCCTTGCGGAGCCTGTCGAAATCTCCCCTATGCCTGAAGGTATCGAGATTCGCAAAGTGCAACCTGCCCAATACCGCCAGCTTTGGGAGGCGGACCAGGAAGCATTCCAGGATCACTGGGGTTATATCGAGGGTACCGAGCAAGATTACCAGCGCTGGTTGGAGGAACCGCTTAACGACCCGGACCTGTGGAGAGTTGCCTGGGATGGAGATCAGATCGTGGGGATGGTTTTAAATTACCTGAATGAAGAAGAAAACGAAGAGTACAATCGCTTGCGGGGTTGGACGGAAAATATCAGCGTGCGCAAAGCATGGCGGCGACAGGGCGTGGCACGAGCTTTGCTGACCCGCAGCCTGCAGATGTTCAAAAATATGGGCATGGATCATGCTGCTCTGGGTGTCGATACACAAAATGCGACTGGGGCACTGGACCTGTACAAGAGCGTCGGCTTTCGCGTGGAGAAGAGCTTTAAGGTTTATCGGAAAGAGTTCTAAACTTTTGGTTGCCCTCCTGGTTTTCGTTTACAATCAGGTGATGAAATTGACCTGGAAAGCTGGGAGAAATTATGGTTGTTAAAGCAGTTGTTTTCGACTTCGGCGGGGTGTTGATGCGTACTGAAGATAGGCGGCCACGTTCGCGGCTGGCCGCCCGGCTTGGTATGAACTATGATGAACTTAGCGCGCTGATTTTTGAAAGTCCGAGCGCGATCCAGGCGACGAAAGGTGAGCTCAGTGCTGAAGAACATTGGACAGCGATCCAGAAATCATTGGCATTAACAGAACCGGAATTCGAAGAAGTACGTTCAGATTTTTGGGCCGGGGATATACTGGATCAAAACTTGGTAAATTTCCTGCGTACTCTGCGAACGAAGTATAGAACTGGTCTGCTGAGTAATGCCTGGGATGATCTCCGCCAGATGATTGTAGAGGTCTGGCAAATTGATGATGCTTTTGATCAGCTGATCATTTCGGCCGAGGTCGGATTGGCAAAACCAGAGCCTGGCATCTATCACATGATGGCCAGAGAGCTACAGGTGGAACCATCGCAAACTGTGTTTGTAGATGATTACCCACGGAATATTGATGGCGCCCGGGCAGCCGGGATGAAAGCGATTCAATTTCGATCGCCAGGACAAGCTCTGGGTGATCTTCAGAATCTGCTTGCAGAAGACTAACTGTATTCAGCAGTAAACAGATTTTCATCCAGGATATCATCACTCATCCCGTATTTCTCTTTAAATCAGATTGGAGGTTTTCTTGTAATGGATCTCTTTTACATGTCGCTGGCAGAAGCTGCCGAACTAATCTCGAAACGAGAGATATCATGTGAAGATCTGGTCCAGGCCCATCTTGTTCGCATCTCTCAATTGGAACCAAGATTAAATTGCTTCATCACATTCACTCCGGAACGTGCACTTAAACAGGCACGCGATCTGGATGCTGAGATTCAGGGCGGAATTTACAGGGGTCCGCTGCATGGAATTCCAGTTGCCTTAAAAGACTTGTATGCAACCAAGGGAATACCAACCACTGCCGGATCGACCTTCTTCAAGGATTGGGTACCGAAGGAAGACGCAGCTGTTGTGGAACGGATTAATGCTGGCGGGGCAATCAGTCTCGGTAAATTGAACATGCATGAAATTGCTTTGGGGGTGACCAATAACAATCCCCATTATGGTGCATGCCATAATCCCTGGAACCTTGAATGCACGCCAGGTGGTTCTTCCGGCGGTAGTGGCGCGGCGTTGGCAGCGGGTTTTTGCATGGGATCCTTGGGAAGTGACACGGGAGGTTCGGTCCGCATTCCAGCTTCTTTGAGCGGTGTAGTTGGATTGAAGCCAACCTATGGGCGCATAAGCCTGCGCGGGGTGGTGCCCTTGAGCTGGAATTTGGATCACCCGGGTCCGATGGCGCGCCGTATAAGAGACGTGGCTTTACTCCTTCAGGCGATCGCGGGATACGATCCCGAAGATCCTGCCTCAGCTGACATCGACGTCCCCGATTACCTGGCACAGCTAATGGGAGGTGTTCGAGGTTGGCGGATTGCATTGGCACAAGACGAATTTTTCAACAAAGGAGATGAGCAGGTATTTGCTGCCGTGGAGGATGCGGCTGGTGTATTTGCCAGCCTGGGGGCGAAGATCGAAAGAGTTGATTTCGAGGGAGCTAACGTTGCAGCCATGGACAACGGGCTGATGGTAACCAGTGATGCAGCTGCCTACCACCAGGACCGCCTTGAACAGCACCCGGATGGGTTTGGCGCTGATGTTCGCAAAAGATTGGAGTCAGGGGCGAGCAGAACCTCAAGCGAGTACAGTCATGCGCGCAGGAACCAGGTGCTTTTACGCCGGAAATTTGAGCAGTTTTTCGGTGAATACGATTTGTTGCTGACGGCGACAACACCAATCGCTGCGCCCCCATTGCTTGGTCCAGATGCTGTACAGCAGGCAGCCAGGTTAACTCGCTTCACAGCCCCATTTAATTTCACCGGCTTACCAGCCATATCTCTTCCCTGTGGTTTCAGCGCACAGGAATTACCGCTGGGCTTGCAGATCATCACACGACCCTGGGGCGAGGCAGCTTTGTTACGTGCAGCTCAAGCATACGAGAGCGCGACGGAATGGCATCAGATCCGGCCTGAAATTTAAAGCCGGTTCTTCTACGAGCTATCGAAATTTATCTTCGCTTGAATTAATAAACTTGAACCAGCGGAGAGCTGTTAATCCACGTCGTCTAGGTATATCTGAGTAAACGTAATGCATTGAGGGCAACAATGAGCGTGCTGCTTTCATGGATAACAACTGTGATCCCGAGACCAGCCAAACCGAACAGGGCCGCGATCATCAGCAGGAAAATCACACCCAACGCGATCACGAGATTTTGCACAATCAGGGAGCGGGTTGCCCTGCCCAACCCAATAGAAAAGGGCAGCTTGGTTAGATCGTCTGCCATTAGCACTACGTCCGCGGTTTCAAGGGCAACGTCAGTGCTGGCACCACCCAGAGCAATTCCGACGGTTGCCTGGGCTAATGCTGGTGCGTCGTTGACACCATCACCAACCATGGCGGTTTCGTGGTAGATTCCAACCAGTTCTTGAACAGCCGCGACTTTATCTTCAGGTAACAATCCAGCGCGAATTTCACCTACCCCGACTTGTTCAGCGATATGGGTGGCCGCCTGCGGGTTGTCCCCAGTCAGCATCACCATGTGGTTGATACCTAATTCTGAAAGCTGCTTAATCGTCGTTTCTATGTTGGGACGGATGGTGTCCGAAACCGCGAGTATCCCCAGCACTTCGTTTCCTAAACTGACTGCCATGGTTGTTTTTCCCTGCTCAGCGAGGGATTCCGCATGGCTAAAAAGTGATTGTTCGTTTTGAGCCCCTGTTAGGTCAAGATTTCGAGTGCTGGTGATCCAGGCTGCTTGATCCCGGTACTCTGCTCGCACTCCACTGCCAGTGATTGCCTCAACCTTGCTGACCTCTGGAAGCTGAAGCTGTTTGATCTCCGCTTCCTGCACGATCGCCTTTGCAATTGGATGTGCGGAATAAGACTCAATAGCTGCTGCGAGAGCCAGCAACTCAGTTTCATGGATTGAATTTGTGGACAGGATATCTGTCACATGCAGCTCGCCTTTTGTGATCGTGCCTGTCTTATCGAAGGCTATGGCTTTTAATCGCCCAAGATTCTCGAGGAAGATACCACCCTTTACCAGGACACCATTGCGTGCAGCCTGGGCTACCCCGGCCATGATTGCTGCAGGTGTACCCAGTGCCAGCGCACACGGTGAAGCTGCCACCAGGAGCACCATTGCACGGGTAAATGACTCGTCGAATGGCACCCCGAAGAAGGGGGGAACCAGAATTAATATTAGATCAGCAATTAAAACGCCAGGTACAAACCAGCGCATAAAGCGATCCGTCAATGATTGGGTGGGGGATTTCCCTGCCTGCGCCTGCTCAACCATCTGTGATATCCGCGCCAGGGTGCTGTCTTTTGCTAGCCTAGTAGCCTGAATCTCGAGTGCTCCTTCACCATTTACTGATCCGGCAAACACCTTATCTGCATTAGTCTTTTCAACTGGTACGGATTCGCCAGTGACCGCAGCCTGATCAACACTGGAAGAGCCGCTGATGATCCTGCCATCGACAGGGATGCGCGTACCAGGGCGAACGATGACCACATCACCCAGGATCACATCCTCCACTGAGATTTCTGTTTGAGCGTCCCCGCGTTGGACCAGGGCTGTTTTGGGCGCCAAGTCAGCCAGAGCCCGGATGGCACCCCGCGCACGATCAAGAATCTTATCTTCCAAGGAATGGCTCAAACTGAACAAGAAAAGCAGTAGGGCACCTTCGGCGTATTCCCCGAGGAAGGCAGCACCTAAGGCTGCTGCAATCATCAATAAATCGGTATCAAAGGTACGTGCCTTTAGTGCATACCAGGCATGGATGGCAGTATCCCAACCTGCAAGCAAGTATGCCGCCAGGTAGAGAACCAGACTCAATGCACCCGGAAATGAGAAAAACTGCTCACCTGTCCAACCAATCAACAGTGCCAGGCCTGCAGAGAGACTGAAGATCAGCGATCGGTTTTCGAGGTACCATTTTTGGGCGCCTGTTCTTGGGATCTCGTAGCCGAGATGGTGGATACGCCTTTCAATCGCTCTCTGGTTTGTGGCAGTTGAATCGAATTCAACAAAAATTTTTTGGGCAGTATAGCTGGCTTTAATATCCAGAACACCATCGATGCGCTTTAGGCTGTGTTCAAGCACGGTGACGCAGTCCGAACAATCCATGCCCTCGACGGGGATCACTTCGTGGTGATAACGGTTTGATATTTCCGCACCTGCGCGGATTGCGGTGCGGCGGACATTTTCAATGGAGGTAAGCCCAGGGTTGTAATGCAGGCATAATGTCAAAGGATCTTTCTCGTATTCAAGGTGGGCGCGTAAAATCCCCCGCTGGTTGTTAAGCGCAGTCTCCAATCTCTCCAGGCAATCATCCTGGTGATTTGTTATTCCGGGAATCAGGAGTGGCATCTCAATCTTGAGGGTGTTTTCTTTCATATCTGTTACCCATGCAAGACGTGATCGATGCCACGCAGAAAAAGTTCTTCCACATGCTGATCGTCGAGGGCATAGAAAACCTGCCTGCCTTGCTTGTGAGCTCGAACCAGGTGCATCTGGCGTAAACTGCGCATATGGTGGGATATCGCCGAAGGGCTGATGCTGACAATCTCTGCCAGTGATTGGACATTCAGTGGTCCATTTAACAGGGCGGCGATAATCTTGACACGGCTGGCGTCGCCAAGCATACTGAACAGCTCGGCGACATGCTGCGCGGTTGTATCGTTTAATTGATCTACTTCAGAGATAAATTTTGAATTGTTCACGAATTTATAATTTGATATATGAGCATATATTCAGATAATATTTTATCTGATATCGGGTCATTCTGTCAAGGTCCCAGAGAATTGCCTTCGGAATTCCCCACCGGAAGCGGTGTCTTAATCCTTGGACAGGTCCGCCCCTTATATTGGGACAGACCTCTGGATGAGACTATGGATAGTTATGTGAATGAAAGAGACTTTCTGTCAGGCTTGGTGAGGTTAGGCGATATTACATACCCTGCTCGAGGTTTAGAGACAGTCCTGCACCCGGGGATTGTTTTAATGAGGTTAATGTTGGTGTTCGTGAGGCATGTGTTTCTCCCCACCACTCAGATATTTTTCCGGATCTTTGTCAAAGGATGCCTTGCACCCAGGAGCGCAAAAGTAAAATTTCTTTCCTTGATACTCGGATGTCCACTTGGCATCCTTTTCATCCACTTGCATGCCACAAACAGGATCGATTGCCATCTTGATAATTCTCCCTTGATTAAGACTTCAATTTATGGGTAATATTCCTGCCAGGCCACCTGCTTTAGACGCCGGATGGGCAAACTGATTCGCCTGGCTCAGGAGACTTTCTCAGCGAATGATTGCTTCGAAATGATTATACTCGAATTATTGGATAGATATTATCTGGATTTAAGCGCCGGTTTTACTTCCGAAGTCGACCTTTGTTCCCGGGTAAGGATGTAATAATCGTCATGAGGTAAACGGATGAAAGTCACTAACAGGGTGCCGCGCTTCTTTCTATAATTATTGCAAATGATTTGCAATAAGGTAGAGCAAAATGGGTGATCTTTTGAGTGCTGCCAAGGAACGTTTGCATGCTCAGGGTGGAAGGTTAACGGCCCAGCGCCGTTTGCTTTTTTCGATCCTGGACTCCCTCGGTGAACACCCCACTGCCGAGGAATTATTCATTTTGGCTCAAGAGAATGATCCTGACATAAATTTATCCACCGTATATCGTACATTGAGCTGGTTAGAAGCGCAAAACCTGATCAGTACACGCGTATTTGATGAGGATCGCCGCCAGGCGAGATTCGATCCTGCCTTACCAAGCGAGCACCATCATTTTATGTGCACCAGCTGCAGGAGTGTAATCGAGTTTGACAGTCACTTGTTTGCTTCCATCAAATCACAATTCCAGGAATTAAATGGAGCTGTGGTCACAACAGGTTCGGTTGTGCTCTATGGCCTTTGTTCGGACTGTCAAAATATATCAGTCGATCGTGACCCATATCTGGAGGGTGATTGAGAATGGAGGGCCATGCAGTTCTCCCCCTGGAAATTGAAAGCAGAGATGGCAGTATTGCTCTTGTTGGCCACCCAAACGTTGGCAAGTCTGTCATATTCCAAAAGCTGACTGGCCAAAGAGTGAACGTTTCCAACTATCCTGGCACTACAGTAGAGGTGTCGCGCGGCTCTCTTAGGAATCTGCCAAATACGATATTAGTGGATACCCCAGGAGTGGTCGCTTTCCCTCCTCATTCGGAAGATGAAAAAGTCACTGGGCGTGTATTGTTATATGAGCCCCTGAAGGCTATATTACAGGTTGGTGATGCAAAAAACCTGCGTCGGACATTGAACCTCACCGTGCAGCTGGCAGAGATGGGGGTGCCGCTGGTGCTGGCACTGAACATGATGGATGAAGCTCAATCGCGGGGTATTAAATTGGATCATACATTATTGAGCGAGTATCTATCTGTCCAGGTTATCCCAACCACTGCTATTCGCAGCCAGGGGATTGAAGAATTAACCAAGGCTTTAGATGCCGAGCAAATACCGAATTTTCGAATGGCCTACCCTGTTGAAATCGAAAAAACGGTTGCCAGCATAAGCACTATATTTTCTGAATTGCAGACTCCAATCTCCAATCGCTCACTTGCTCTGCTCTGGTTGAGCGGTGATCCAGTGACCGAAAAATGGCTGCAGGAGAATATTCTTGAGCATATCTACCAGCAGCTGTACGCGCAGAGGCATATGCTGCAACTCTCCTATGTCGATCCACTGGCTTATGTCATCCAGGGAGCGCGTTTGGATTTCATAGAAGAAGTAGTCTCAGCGGTCATGATTGATGCGGGTCAAGGTTGGCGAGGAATCTCAAGCACCTTGGGCCAACTGGCAACCCACCCGGTTTGGGGTTGGGTGATTCTGGCAGGAATCTTGTACGGTGTCTATTGGTTTGTCGGTGTTTTTGGAGCAGGTATCCTGGTTGGATTGTTGGAGGAGGGCCTCTTTGGGCAGGTGATCAACCCCTGGGTAGCAGCTCAGGTCACCCGTCTAATCCCCCTTCCATTCCTGGTTGACCTGTTGGTTGGTGAGTATGGCCTCTGGACGATGGGAATTACGTATGCCCTTGCCTTGATTCTGCCCATTGTGTCCACCTTTTTCCTGGCTTTTGGAGTCTTGGAGGATTCTGGGTACCTGCCAAGATTAGCTGCTCTCAGCAATCGCCTATTTCAGCGGCTGGGACTTAACGGAAAAGCGGTGCTACCCATGGTGCTCGGGTTGGGATGTGTAACCATGGCAACGTTGACTACCCGGATGCTTGAAACCAAGCGGGAGCGAATACTGGTGATCTTGCTGCTTTCCTTGGCCATTCCCTGCTCCGCACAGTTAGGGGTTGTGATGGGGATCCTAGGTGGGGTTTCTTTCACGGCGGTGGTGATCTGGAGCAGCGTGGTGGCTATTGTATTGCTCACTGTTGGCTTCCTGGCAGCCCATCTGATGCCAGGCGAGCGTACACAGCTTCTAGTTGAGCTGCCACCCATGCGCTGGCCGGTATTTTCGAATGTCACTATCAAGACGCTGGCACGCATCGAGTGGTATATCAAGGAAGTGGTCCCGTTATTCTTACTGGGGACAGGGATCCTGTTCATACTCGATCGAACAGGCATTCTCCAACAAATTATTCACCTTGGAGAGCCATTAGTGGCTGGCTGGTTAGGATTACCACCTGAAGCCAGCGCTGCATTTCTGATTGGCTTTTTGCGGCGGGATTTTGGTGCAACGGGTTTATTCATCATGCAATCTGAAGGTCTGCTGACGCCGATCCAAGTTGTGGTCGCAATGGTGACGATCACTCTGTTTATTCCCTGCCTTGCGAGTGTGCTGATGATCGCCAAGGAACGCGGATGGCGAACCGCGCTTGCCATGGTGGGATTGATCATGCCGCTGGCATTCCTCGTCGGCGGTTTACTCTATCGTCTGTTGTTTACAATCGGGTGGGGATTATGAGATCTCAGACTATTGAATGCAGTTTTTGCGGGTTTCGCTACGATCCGGATCAACACCTGGCGTGCCAATCCTGCCCAATGCATTCGAATTGCAACCTGGTATGCTGCCCGGCTTGTGGCTACCAGACTGTTTACCCCGAACGTACTTTCTTGGTTCGGTTGGCAAGGCACATACCCAGGTTGAAAAAATTCGGCAGGCGTTCTCGCACAGCCCGGCATGGGATCACTTTAGCAGATGTTCCTCCAGGTTGGCAAGCTGAAATAATTGGTTTTTCAGATGGTTTTCCTGCTGAGCGCAAAGCATACCTGCAGGCATACGGTCTCGTTCTTCATCACCAGGTTCAAGTGGTCCAGCACCGTCCCGTGACGATCATTCGCCTGGATAATGTTGAACTCGCGATCGAGCACGATCTCGCATGTGGAATTCAAGTGCATCCATCACCCGTGAGAGGTCATAGAAAAAGGGAAAGAAGACACCGGCACTCCTGAGCTGACGGGATTATTCATATAATTAATCTCATTCATTCAGAGGGGGTAATTAAGTATTTTCTTCAATTGTGAACATAAAATTCACGACTCGATCGTATTCATGGCGAATGCAAATGGTAAAACCAGCCGAAGTTGGGGCAGTTGTGTAAGATATCAAGGCAGATTGACCTTACAAGATTGTCTGCCCACCTAATAAGGGGGTCAGGTAAATTTAACCCTCAGCATGATAGAATCCCGCCGAAGTTAAAGCAAATTGGCAGGGGAGAATAAAATTCATTAAGGATTGGTATGAGTACTGCCCACATCTTGATTATTGAAGATGATGATCTTGTATCACGGACGGTCGAGCGCAGTTTAAGTAACGATGAATTTCAGATCAGCCTGGCTGATAACGGGTTGGAGGGGATCAAGCTTGCCCGTAAATGCTCACCTGATTTGATCATCCTGGACGTGATCATGCCTGAAATAGATGGTTTTGAGGTGTGCAGGAGAGTACGAGCTGATTCACAGCTCGCTGATATCCCCATCCTGTTTCTGACGGCAAAAATCAAAGACGAAGATAGGGTAAATGGTTTCCTGGCAGGTGCTGATGATTATCTTACCAAGCCATTTAACATTGATGAATTGACCTTGCGCGTTCGGGCAATTTTGAGGCGCACCAGCAGAAATGGCGGCAATCAAGGACCTGTTTCATCGGATGGCCAAAATACTCCTTTTTCACAGGAAATCCTCAAGGAACTGCAAAAGCAAAAATCCACCCCTGTTTCCAATTCAACTATTGTTGTGGGGGATTATGTTCTGGATTCTCAAACTTATGAGATTCATACGCCAACCAATGGAAAGGTACGTTTAACACCTATCCAATACGATCTGGTTCATCATCTGATGAGCAATGCGGGAATTTTGTTTACTCCTAATCGCTTGCTGGATGAAGTATGGGGTTACCCAGTGGATACAGGCAGCCCTGATCTGGTACGCGTTCATATCAAAAACTTGCGTGACCGGATCGAAAAGGATCCGCGCTCTCCCGAATTTATTCGCACGGTACCGGGTTTTGGCTATATTGTTGAACAAAATAGCCCGGTACAAGAGTAACTGTAAGCTTAACGCGCCTGTTAACCCAAATTTAATATGTCCACAAATTTTCCTGTTTACAAATCAAATAACATAGCATCGAAGTTTCATCCCTACCGTGAAATCATTAATTTTCTTGGGGAATTGGCCTTAATTGATGCAGGTGGAGACGAAGCACAGGCGTGGATGATTGGGGAGATCGAACGGATAACAGGAGCTGATTCGGTTGTTCTGTATTTGCGCGATGAATCAAATGTATATTGTGTCATTAGAAAGGCTGGCTCTCAGAAAAAAGGATGCAGTTGTCAGCTGATACCGGTGGATGAGGCTGGAGAAGTGATGGAAATCATCCAGAGGGGGACGCAGCGGAAAGCGCAGCTCTCCACTGGAGATTGGGTGTATTATCTGCCACTACTGGCTGAGGGTAGTGCGGTTGGGGCTTTGGAGTTGAGGGCTGAACACCAGGAGTTGGATGCTGGTTTATTACAAGCCGTCACCTGCGTAATTGCTCAAAATTTGTCTCAATCGATGCGTATTCGCCAAGCAGAAGAAACCATCCAGGAGATGCAGACATTTCAAGGCCAGCTACTAAATTCACGAAATACGCTGCGTGCTTTTTTTGATAGCAGTCCCGCTTCAATCTATATCGTTGATCCGGGGTACAAGCTGATTGCCATTAATATGAGCCGGGCTGACCTCGCTGGTCACGCGCCTCAAAATCTGGTAGGAAAACAATGCTTCACTGCCTTATACCAGCGAGAAGAGCCCTGCCCAGGATGCCGTGTAGGGGAGACTTTTCATACCGCTCAGAAAACACGTAGAATTGAACATCGCTCGTATGGACAGGCTGAGGGGGTTGAGGTTGAGGTCAGCACTTTTCCAATTTGGGATGGTGAGCATCAAATTGTACAGGTTTTTCTTTACGAAGAAGACGTCACCGAGCGTTTGCATTTGCAAGCCTCACTGGCACAATCCGAAAAATTAGCGGCTGTTGGGCAACTGGCTGCTGGAGTTGCACATGAGATCAACAATCCATTAACAGCCATCCTGGCAAATGCCCAACTCCTGCAGCGCAGCTTACCCGCTCAAAAAAATGGACAGCTTGAGATGGTGGAATTGATCATTCAGGCCAGCGAACGTGCTTCACAGGCAGTCCGTGATTTACTTGATTTTGCGCGCCGGGAACGATACCAGATCGCGCCGACTGATTTGAATGAGACTATCCAGCGCACCTTAGCCCTGATGGGGCCAGAATTGGGTTCCCGTTCTATTTCACTTCAATTTGATCCTGCGATCGATTTACCACTGATCAACGCAAGCCAAGATCACCTGCAGGGAGTTTGGTTAAATTTATTGATCAACGCCATTGATGCAATTGATCAGGGTCCAGGGGTGATCACGATTAAAACCTATCGAGTCGATCATTCAATACATGTAACGGTGTCTGATAGCGGACCGGGAATCCCCGCTGATAAAATCTCCCGTATCTTTGAACCCTTCTATACAACGAAAGAACCCGGACAGGGGACAGGTCTTGGGCTTTCCGTTTGCCACCAGATTGTTACCCGACATGGGGGCCAAATTCGCGTCAGGAGCGTTCCGGGTGAAGGGGCAACTTTTACGGTTGTCCTGCCGCTTTCTTAGGCTCCTGTTCACTCTTTGCGATAAAATACAACCTGGACTTGGAATAAATTCCCTGATTCGTTAAGGTGGAGTATGGTTGTTCCTGATCAGCAAGCGCATCATCTAATTAAGGATCTCGGAGATGGGCTGATACTGCGTCGGGCGACATCTGAGGATGCTGAACAGCTGGCGGAATTTAATGCTCATATTCATATGCAGGACGATTCAAAAGAACCCGATCAGCGTGTTGCCCAATGGACGGGAGATCTGCTGACCCGCTCGCATCCCACTACAGGCCCAGCAGATTTTACAATTGTCGAAGATCGAAATCAAAAAAAGATCGTTTCGACGATGGTCTTGATCTCACAAACCTGGTCATATGCAGGGATTGACTTCAAAGTGGGTCGACCGGAGTTGGTTGGCACGGACCCTGCCTTCCGGGAGCGCGGCTTGGTACGAGCTCAATTTGAAACTATTCACAGGTGGAGTGCTGAACGTGGTGAACAAGTCCAGGGGATTACAGGTATTCCTTATTATTATCGCCAGTTTGGTTATGAGATGGCCCTGGAATTGGGGGGAGGGCGAGTTGGATTCCTGCAGCAGATTCCAAAATTAGAAGGGGACGAGCCTTTCTCGCTGCGTCCCGCGGTAGAAATCGATATCCCTTTTTTGGTTGAGCTGGATTCGCAGATGAACAAACGCTACCTGGTGAGCTGCTCCAGGGATGCAGATCTCTGGCGTTATGAATTGAGCGGGAGAAGCCCCAACAATGTCAATAATTCGGTAATTAAGATGATCGAATCAGAAACTGGCAATGCAGTGGGATTTATCGCTCACCCCCCCTATCTTTGGGGTGGGATGATGGCAGCTACCGCATTTGAAATCAAGCCAGGACATTCCTGGGCATCGATAACTCCATCCGTAATGCGCCATCTAAAAGCTGTGGGAGATGAATATTCCGCTGAACAGGAGAATGCACAGAATTTCGAAAGGTTCGGTTTCTGGTTAGGAAGCCAGCACCCGGTTTACGAGGTGATCCCAGATAAATTACCAAAGACCAGAGCTCCCTATGCCTGGTTCCTGCGCGTGCCAGATTTACCAGGATTTATCCGCCACATCAGGCCACAGCTGGAGGCAAGAATCGCTGCCTCGGCACTGGTGGGATATCAAGGAGAGATTAGACTGACTTTCTATAAGTCGGGTTTAAGGTTGGTGGTGGAGGGTGGTCGTTTGGTGGGCATAGAGCAATGGAAACCGGAACCAGAAAGAGGTTCTGGAGATGCTGGATTTCCCGGATTAACCTTTCTTCAGCTTGTTTTTGGTTACCGCAACATGTCAGAGCTTAAATTTTCGTTTGCAGATTGCTGGACGAAAAATGATCAAATAGCTAATCTCCTGGACATCCTCTTTCCAAAAACTGCATCCAGCGTTTGGCCACTTTCCTGAGATATATTGGTTTTTTGGGGGGTGCTGCAAGATCAGGAAGGGTAAACAGGCGTGTTCCAATCGATATATTTGGGAAGCCTGCCGTGAACTGCTTCCTGGTAGAGCTCGCTCAGCCTGGTCGTGATCGGTCCCATAACCCCTGAACCGACTTTGCGGTGATCGACCCGGGTAATGGCGACGATCTGTGCAGCGGTTCCGGTCATAAAGAGTTCGTCGCTCATGTAGACCTCCGTCCTATCGATTGGGCGTTCAACGACCGGTATGCCCAATTCCTCACGGGCGAGTCGAATTGCCGTCCGGCGGGTGATCCCCTCCAGGATATTCTCTGTTATACCTGGGGTAATCAGAGTTTCATGGCGGACCATGAAAACATTCATGGCACTGCCTTCTGAAACATGACCATCTTCGGTCAGCACCAAGGCTTCATCAAAACCGGACTTGATCGCGTCGGTTTTAATTAAGGCTGAATTAGCGTACGCGCCGCTCACCTTACCCCGGGCGGGGATCATATTATCATCCAGCCTGCGCCAGGACGAAAAGGTGACATGCGCGTTGGTGTCGTTGGCAACATAACTATCAAAAGGTAAGGCGGCAATCGTAATCTCGTCAACCAGGTCGTGTAATTTGACGCCAACGATTTCATCTTCCTTGTAAGCCAGGGGGCGGATATAGATATCCCGGCGGTATCCCTCCTTGCGCAATAGGTCCAGCGTGATTTGGGTCAGGCTTTGCGGATCCTGGTCAAATTCCATGCACATGATTTTTGCCGAATTCAGCAGCCTCTGAAAATGATCGATTGGCCGGAAAACATACAGCTGCTCTCGTTCCTCATTCCAATAGGCTCGAATTCCAGCGAAAACAGCTGTGCCGTAATTGAATCCGTGAGTTAGTACACCAACTTTAGCCTGCGAGTAGGGAACAATTTCGCCTTTAAAATATGCATATTTGGGAAGATTCACTGGTCAGGTCTCCTGGGAAAAATGGCTCGGGCCTCTGTAGATGGAATCATTATAACTCAGGTCAAAGTTAAGCTAATGATCCAGTACTTTTCAGGCATATTTGATTAATCTATTTTCAATAGATCGGTGTATACTCAGGGAAGATTATCACAAGCTGCGCGAAGCATTATTCCTAGAAATTAATCACATATTGGGATGAGGAAAAACCCGGGATAGGCTGGCTTGCTAAAGGAGGATTGGCATGAAACATGCGGTGAGTATTAGCTTGGGTTCATCAAAGCGAGACAAAACAGTTGAGGTGGAGCTGCTTGGGGAACAGGTGCGCATCGAACGAATCGGCACGGATGGGGATATGGAAAAAGCTGCCCAATTGTATAAGGACCTGGATGGCGAGGTGGATGCTTTCGGTGTGGGAGGGGCCGATCTTGGAGTTCTGGTTGACCAAAAATGGTATCCTCTTTATTCTGTGAAGCCCATGGTGCGCTTCGTCAAAAAAACGCCGATCGTGGATGGCGCAGGAATTAAAAATACCCTGGAAAACAGCCTGGCTTCAACTATCGATGAACACCTGGGTGATTTTATTCAAGAGCGGAAAGCATTTATTACATTAGGCGTTGATCGTTGGGGGTTGACCACTTCTTTTGTTGAGGCTGGATATGAATGTGTATTTGGGGATCTTATGTTCGGTCTGGGATTGCCTTTTCCTGTACGTTCGGTGAGTGGTTTAAAGACTTTGGCTTCCATCATGATGCCTGTTGCCGGGCGCTTACCTTTCGAGTGGATCTATCCCACTGGTGAAAAACAGGAGGTACGCGATCCAAAATGGGAGCAATATTACCAGTGGGGTACGGTCATCGCAGGTGATTGTCATTATGTCAAACGCCATATGCCAGTTAAACTGGAGGGAAAGATTATTGCCACCAACACAACTACGCCAAGTGATGTGGAGCTGTTTCGCTCGATGGGCGTAAAGTACCTGGTCACGACCACCCCGGTTATGGACGGGCGTTCGTTTGGAACCAATATGTTGGAGGCTGCCCTGGTTGCAGTTTCTGGCAAGGGACGTGTGTTAACCAATGAGGAGCTGAAAGATCTGCTTGATCAATTAGGTTTGAAGCCCCAAATTCAGGAGTTAAATTAATATGGATGCGATCGTGATTGCAGGTGGGATACCCACACCAGATGACCCCTTATATGAATACACCCAGGGTGGACCAAAGGCGCTCCTTGATGTAGCCGGCAAGCCGATGATCCAGTGGGTTCTGGATGCGATCAGTGGTTCTGAGACTGTTGAACAGGTTGTGTTGATCAGCTTATCTGAAGATATGGGTTTGAAGTGCTCAAAGCAGGTCACTTATCTGCCGGATCAGGGTGGGTTACTGGAAAATGTGCGGGGTGGCATCGAAAAAACCATTGAAATCAACCCGCAAGCCAGGCATGTATTAACCGTCTCATCAGACATCCCAACCATAAAACCTGAGATGATTGATTGGGTTGTTAACGAAAATGCGGGTACGGACTTTGATCTTTATTACACTGTCATTCCGCGTGATGTCATGGAGAAAAGATTTCCGGAATCAAAACGCTCCTACACGCGCCTGAAAGATGCTGAGCTGTGTGGGGGGGATTTGAACATGATCCGCTCGAGTACAGTGTATGCCAATGTGGAATTGTGGGATCGAATTGTTGCAGCTCGAAAAAGTGTCTTCAAACAGGCTGCATTATTGGGGTATGGTAATCTGTTGCTGTTCCTGTCGCGCCAACTTACCTTGTCGGGGGCCATTAAGCGAGTAACGAAGAAAATGGACATTACCGGGAAAGCAGTGATCAGCCCCTATGCAGAATTGGGCATGGATGTCGATAAACCCCACCAGCTTGAGATCGTGCGCGCTGCTCTGGCAAGCAATCAATAGACCAAAAGCCCTATTATTTTGTTAATCATGCGCCAGCGTTTAAAAGACCTGGATGAGCGTTTCGTGAGGGCAAACGAAGCTCAGGATCACTCTACCATCCTGCGCATTGCAGCCGCTTTCCTTGCACATTCAGGTGATTCCTGGTTTTGGATCCTGGGTTTAGGTGTGGTCTGGTGGTTTGGTGACGCGTACTGGAAACACCTGGCATTGGTGATGTTGATTGGGATTATTGTCACGGCACTGATCGTGCTGGTGATCAAATTCACAGTCCGGCGTAGCCGGCCACAAGGTGAATGGGGCCGCATATATCGCAAAACTGATCCCCATTCATTCCCATCTGGTCATGCTGCACGAAGTACGATGCTGGCTGTGCTGGCTTTGGGAATCGGGCCTCTCTGGTTGGGTTTGATCTTGCTGGTCTGGGCACCTTTGGTGGGATTGGCGCGCATCACGATGGGAGTACACTATCCGTCAGATATACTGGCCGGTATGGTGTTAGGGATTTTACTCGGGATACTGATGCTGGTTGTTGTTTGAAGGAAGTTCCTGATCAAGCGCTGCTCGAAATTTGGTTCTTGAACATTTCAATGGTTGGAATGGCAGTTGGATCGATGCTATACGCCATGGCGAGATAATAAGCAGTGTAATCACCCAGGTGTAGGGCTGTCCATTGCTGTGCAAGGGGGTTATCACCCTGGGCGTCAACAAAATCTGTGTTGACACCCTCTACCATGAATGCGGTCTTTGTCAAATTGGTGCGCAGCAGGTTGCGGGAATGGTATGCTGGAGCGCGTAAGAAGAGAGCCATCATGTGGGGTAAATGTTGTTCAGGAAATACCAACCCCGCCAGCGAGTTATGATTGAGCTCGGGGATAGTTTCGAACTGTCCCCAAGCTTTTGCAATTTCATTGAACTGAGATTTCCAACGCCTGGCGACGGGCTCGAGCAGATCCGCGCCGACAACCAGAATCCAACGATCAAATATCTGTCCAGCTAAACGTTTGGCAAGATTTTGTGCCGTAGGCACTTCTGCTCTAAGACCTGCTTGCTGGGTGTTCATGGCTGAGAAAGTCGCCTTGATCTCTGCTGCTTGATCTGGGATCAACCCTAATCTTGAAAAAGCTGCCAGCATTAAACCTGCCGAGAAGCCGACAGCTGCCCTGGGTTGTCCTTGGTGTTCAAACTGCCACATCGTGCTGCCAGATGCCTGGCAAAGCTCAGCCAGTTTCCCGCCAGTGGTGATTGCAAGAATCTGGCAATCTCTCTCCTCCGCGGCTCTAAAAGCGGACACAGTCTCCTCGGTATTACCAGAATGCGAGGAAGTGATCACCAGGGTATTTTTACCGGCTGCCCAGGCTGGCAGGGAGTAATTCCGGTGCAAGACAACTGGGATAGGACATATGGGGTTGATATAGGCGGCAACCAGATCGGCCCCAATGGCAGATCCACCCATGCCAGCAACCACAACTCTCTCGATACTGTCAGATTTTGGAAGCTCGAGCTGGGAGCCAAGCTGCCAGGCAGAGTTTAATTGATCCGGTAAGCCCTCAATGTGTGAAAGCATGTCTTGGTTATCGATTTGGTCAAACCTGGAAGTGTGATCAAGATTCATATGTTTACCTCAATCCATCTCAATAATCAGCTGATAAATTTTTCGCCTTGGCCATTCCGATTCGGATGCAAGCTGGCTGGCGATCTTCGCGGGTGGAGTCCCCAGGGATTTGGCATGCATGATGGCTGATTTTACCTGCGCCTCGGACCAAATCTCTTTTTCCCCAGAATTCCCTGCCACAACGAGCGTAAACTCGCCTCTCGGGTGCGTGCTGGTGAAATGGACCAGCGCGGATGAGATCGAGCCCCGGAAGAACTCTTCGTGCAGTTTGGTGATTTCTCTGCATACAACGATCTGGCGGTCACCAAGTCCCGCGAGGAGATCCTCGAGAGAAACCAGGAGACGGTGTGGGGTTTCAAAAAAAATCAATGTATATGGCAGGGAAGATACCTCGGTCAAGGCTTGACGCCGTTCAGACATCTTCCTGGGCAGGTAGCCAAGGAAAACAAATCTCTCAGATGGTAAACCAGAAGCAATCAAGGCGCTGATTGGCGCACTGGGCCCTGGTATCGGAGTTACACAATGTCCGGCAGCATACGCTCGCTGCACCAATTCGTATCCAGGATCACTGATTAATGGGGTGCCTGCATCCGAGACCAGAGCCAGGTCTCCTTGATCCAATAACTCCATTAAAAGGTCATGCTTTTTCTGTTTGCTGTGTTCGTGAAAACTGATCAATTGCGTATCGATTTCGTGATGTTTTAGCAATTTTCCAGTATGGCGAGTATCTTCTGCTGCGATCCAATTCACCTGGCGCAAGATCCTCAAAGCACGCAAACTGATATCCTCAAGGTTTCCAATTGGGGTTGCGACAAGATATAGGGTGCTCACACTATTTTATTGGTCCTGCAGGAGTCTAGGACGAGAACCGAGCTTTGTTTGGAAGCGATCATGGAATTAACCAGGTATGGATCTCAACGTTCAGATTGCCATTTTCCGGGTCCAGAGCGTTGATATACAACCAGCCTGGTAGGGACATGTTTGTCCGGTGGCAGATGTAATTTCCGACCAGATTATCGATGGTGATTGGTGTAGAACCGAGATTCATTCCTTGACAGGTTGCGAAGTTGGGCTGGTTTGCCCCAGCGACAGCCATTACGGTGTTTTCTATTGGTACCAGGTTATGCTTGAGATCGATTTCCTCATAGGTGAGGTCCTCATTACCGTTGTTGATCTCGTTTTGATCCAGGTCATAAAGATCAAGAAGCTGCAGAGTTGCGGATCCACTAGCTTGAGTTCCCATCGTTGGGGTGAGGGTGGGTCCGCTGGTCTCGGTGACAGTGGGTGTACCTGTGCCAAGGGGCTGCCCCTCGACGATTATCCTGACCCAGAAGCCAGAATCACTGTTAGGACCAATTCCGAACAGCTCTCCAGCCGGATTTCGCAGCTTCCACCAGCCCTGGTAGGTTCCTTGAGTTTGCGGAGCTGTCATTTCAACAGATAAGTCAACCGTTTCTCCTGGAGCAGTATTTCCGCTGAGAGGGACAGCAGGGTCTGCATCCAGTTGTTCGCCAGAGAACCAGACCAGGGCATAATCACTGTTCCATGTACAGGTGCCCACGTTTTCCAACCGCCAGGTTTTTGTGAAAATTTCTCCAGGGCTGAGAATCGTATCATCGGGGATGGTTACATCAATTGGTATGCCAGGAGATGCCCAATCGCAAGATCCAGGTGCCTGGGTGTTTGCTGGCGTCATCGTCTGCAGGGCTTGCGTGGGTGAAGGGGAAGGTGATCCAGCTGTTTGTGTTACATTTGGCAGGGTGGGGCTGATCGAAGGGGTGCGGGAGATCGCTTCGGTGAGCCTGGCTTCAACCGTTTGATATGCCTGGGTGACGTTAAGCGTCGGGGATGGCGTTGCCCGGGCGGGCATATTGCAGGCAGCAAAACTCAATGTACCGATCACGAAGATCAGCAGGCGGAATTTCCGGGTCAGATGGAAGAATTTCATAAGGAGATGTGTAGTGGGAGTACTGAATGGAGATCAGATTGAATTATTTCGCCTGAAGTTCATCGTCTGATTGTGGGTGAATAGTTTTCAATCGCCGGGCTAAGGTACGCCTGGGGAGCAGGATTCGCCGGCCACAGGTAAGGCATTCCAGACCAATATCGGCACCGAGACGGACTATCTTCCAATCATAACCTCCGCATGGGTGAGGTTTGCGTAAACGCGCTACATCACCTAGTTCCAGGGGTGGCAGCATGCGAGGCATTATATCACGCGGTGGTATAATCGCCGAAAAAGGCAGATTTAATGTTTGATCTAAATTTACCGACTCTTATATCCCGTATTTTTGTTTTATTAACAGCTTTTGCAATCCATGAATTTGCCCATGCCTGGGCCGCGGACAGGTTTGGTGACCCGACACCCAGGAACAATGGGCGTTTAACCTTGAATCCGATGGCACATCTTGATCCGATGGGCTCTTTAATGTTAATCGCAGTCGGATTCGGGTGGGCAAAACCCGTCCCCGTGAATCCATATGCCCTGGCACGCCGTTCATCAGCCGCGATGATGTGGGTGTCTCTTGCCGGTCCGGCGTCGAATGGCCTGATGGCGTTGCTGGCTTCAATCCCCTTTCAGTTAGGATTGGTCTCTCAATTTGGGGCTTTGACGAACCCTGGCCAGATCCTGCCCTCATTCGACAAGCTGCTTTGGGAGTTTGTCTATATCAATCTACTCTTGATGTTGTTCAACCTGATCCCATTGGCTCCACTGGATGGTGAGAAGATTTTATACTATTTGCTTCCAGTCTCTGGTCAGAGAGTGATGGATACTATTCACCCATACGGACCGCTAATCCTGCTGGCTGTTGTCTTTCTTGGACCTGTCCTGGGCATTAATGTTTTGGGCACGATTATCGGTCCACCGCTAACGGCCATGATGTCTGTCTTAACCGGATGAATGGTTCGCGCTTATTCTACCGCTCGCGCCAATTTTGGCAGGCGATCAGCACTCGATCGGTACAGCAGGATGGTGATCTGATTGGTTCGATTTTATCAGAACCCCAGGTTGAATTATTTCGCCGGATGCAGAAAAGTGAACAGGCTCACAGCAGAATGGTACTCAGCCAGCTGAGAAATCAAGGTGAACAGGATCCTGATCTCCTGACTGCAGCTTTACTGCATGATGTAGGTAAGACACGCATGCCATTGCGAATCTGGGAGCGGGTTTTGGTTGTGCTTGTGAAAGCCACCTGCCCTGGCTGCGTTCAAAGATGGGGGGCTGGTGACGATGGGAACCAGGTGAAAGGGTTTCGTTGGAAACGAGCATTCGTTGTTGCTGAACAACATCCCGTCTGGGGTGCAGAAATGGCAGCCGAGTGCGGTACATCACGGCTCGCGGTGAGGTTAATCGCCCGCCACCAGGAGCAATTACCCCTGAATCCTCATTCAGGAGAAGATATCCTTTTGCAGAAGCTGCAATCTGTCGATGATATGAATTGAGGTGAAGCGATGGCTGTCCAATTAACAATCATTGGTCTGGGTCAGGTAGGAACTTCCGTGGGTCTAGCCTTGACAGATCAAACTGAGCTGCTCTATCGCGTGGGCCATGATAAAGAAATTCGTGCTGCCCGCAGGGCAGAGAAGCTGGGTGCCCTGGATAAAGTCTCGGTGAATTTATACTCTGCGGTGGAAGATGCGGACATGATTTTGATGTCGCTGCCGGTTGATCAAATTCAGGAAACACTGAATTTGATCAAGGATGATCTCAAACCTGCTGTCGTGATCATGGATACCGGGCCTGTAAAACAGAAAGTGGCTGCCTGGGCACAGGAACTGCTGCCAGAAGAACGATATTACGTTGGTTTGACGCCAGTGCTTAACCCGCTTTACCTGCATGATATCGATACCGGTGCGGAAGCGGCTCGCGCGGACCTGTTCCGGGATGGGTTAATGGGCATCGTGACACCGCCCGGTACTCCCTCAGAGGCGATCAAACTGGCTGCAGATCTAACGCGCCTGCTGGGTGCAACCCCATTGTTCGCCGATCCACTGGAAATGGATGGTTTGGTGGCCGCCACCCATATTTTGCCACAGCTGATGGCTGCTGGATTGCTCAATGCGACCGTTGACCAACCAGGTTGGCAGGAAGGGCGAAAAATCGCTGGTCGTTCTTTTGCAGACGTTACTGCTCCGGTTATGTATCCAACTGGGGCATCGAGTTTGACAACAGCGGCAATGCTCAACCGGGAAAACGTTATGCGTGTCCTGGATGGTGCGGTGGCTGCGATAAACGCAATTCGCAACGATCTCTTCAATGAAGACCCGGAAACTCTAGACGAGAGACTCAACCGTGCTCGTGAGGGAAGACAAATGTGGGTAAATGGACGCCTGGCAGCCAATTGGGCTGCAGAGGGGACAACCACCGTCGAAGCTCCAACTGCCTCTGAAGTTTTTGGCCGTTTTATCGGCAGAGGAAGAAAAAAGAAGGATTGAAAAGGATCAAAATGTCAACAAAACTGCAATGGATCAAAGATGAATTACAAGCTCTAACCGAAAGCGGTTTGTATAACCAGATCCGCACGCTGAGCTCCCCGCAGGGAGCCTGGCTGGTTGTTGATGGGCAGCGGGTATTAAATTTCTGTTCAAATAATTACCTCGGATTGGCAAACCACCCGCGCATTGTAGAAGCTGTCCGCAAAGCGATTGTGGAATATGGGGTCGGTCCCGCTGCAGTACGCAGCATCGCGGGGACCATGGATCTTCATGTCAATCTTGAAAAACGTTTAGCCAAGTTTAAAGGCGTCGAGGCTGCGATTACCTTCCAATCTGGCTTCAATGCCAATACAGGTACCATCCCTGCACTGGTCGGGCGGGGGGATGTGATTTTCTCCGATGAGCTCAACCATGCCAGCATTATCGATGGCTCGCGGCTATCGCGGGCAGATATTGTACGCTATGCCCATTGTGACGCACAGGACCTGAAACGTGCCCTGGATGAGAATAGAAGTAAATTTGAGCGGGCAATGGTGATTACAGATGGCGTCTTCAGCATGGATGGCGATGTCGCTCCATTAGATGAGATCTACGCTGTTACCCAGGGGTATGAGGCGATCCTGATGGTGGATGATGCGCATGGGGAGGGAGTCCTGGGAACTGGAGGGCGGGGGATCGTTGACCATTATGGGCTGCACGGTAAGGTGGATGTTGAGGTTGGTACACTTTCAAAAGCTTTTGGGGTCGTTGGCGGTGTTGTCGCTGGGGATCCATTAATCATTGAATGGCTTCGACAACGCGGGCGCCCATTCTTGTTTTCATCCGCGATGACAGTTCCTGACGTGGCAGCCTGCCTGGCCGCGGTGGATATCCTCGAGGAATCCACAGAGCTGGTCGATAAGTTATGGGAGAACACGCGCTACTTCAAAGAAGAAATGCTCAGGCTGGGCTTTGATACAGGTGCGAGCACCACGCCGATCACACCGGTGATGTTGGGTGAAGCTTCCCTGGCCCAGGAATTCAGCCGGGAGCTTTTCAAGGCTGGTGTATTTGGCATGTCGATCGGTTTTCCAACCGTGCCGCGCGGCAAAGCCCGCATCCGCGTGATGATCTCTGCTGCTCACGAACAAGAAGACCTTGATCAAGGGCTGGAAGGATTTGCCAATGTAGGACGAAAACTGGGGGTGATCAAATGAGCAGTGCGCTCCCTTGATACAAAAAGTGCTCAATTAGGATTAAGAATCCTACGCAAGATTAAGAGAATGGGATTGCCAATCCCGGATAAGCTCGGGTAACTCTCTTGCGAGTGAAGAAATGTGAAACTCCAAAAAAAGATCCCATACAAAGGTGTGGGATCTTTCTTGATGATGGTGTCAATTGCTAGATAATTGGGGCTTGAACTCTAATCCTTCACAATGAATGGATCGTAAGCCGGGTTGGTCCCAGCCCAGAGACAGCTGGGGCGTCCATCCAGGTTGCAGGAGAGGCCGTGAGAGCAGCGGTGAGCCAGGATGCGCGGCGGTTGATCTGGCATGTACTCGGATGGAAATACCAATTCGGCTTCTAAACCGACTTCTTCATCTACGTGGTGGCAGTATTGAACCTTTAATGTTTGCCAGGATTTCTCGGCCATAAATAACTCCTTTAATTGCATTAATCAACCTAATTAGATTGTATCAATCTAAATATTCCTTTATAAGTGTCAGGTGTCATATTATAAGTTGACAAACTGCGTATTTTTAGATAAATTGATTTTGAACCTACCCTGTATATAATCAGTAAGAGTTATAAGGGTCTCTTCGACTGGAAGAACCTAATATCTGGCTGCACACTAGAATATTGTATAATAATAACCCAGCAGCTCAATTAATTAATCCTAATATTCGCAAAGGAGGTGACGTGGAGAGATATTTATCCTATTGCACAGTTAATGAGAAGCACAACAGTGATAACGATTTAAAGAGGAGAGAAAGATGAAACACAAGAAAATTTTTGCATTGTTTGCAGTGCTCCTGGTAGCCAGCCTGGTGCTGGCCGCCTGCGCACCGGCAGCAACCGAAGCGCCGACTGAAGAAGTTGTCGCCACGGAAGCGCCCATGGAAGAGCCGACAGAAGCTCCCATGGAAGAGCCGACAGAAGTTCCCATGGAGGAACCGACCGAAGCACCGATGGAAGAGCCAACCGAAGCTCCCATGGCAGAAGGACCTTTATGGACGCAAGGTTTACGCCAGGCAGTCGCGGCGGCCATCGACCGTGAGGTAATCGTCGATCGAGTTTTCGAAGGGCGCAACCCTCCTGCTTATCACATGGTACCCCCTGGATACCCATATGCTACCGAGCCATTCCTGGAAAAATATGGTACGCGTGACCTGGAAATGGCGAAAGAGCTGCTCACCCAGGAAGGATACTCGGAAGAGAATCCCTTCGTTTTTGAGCTGTGGTACCCGCCAGAACACTATGGAACCACCACGGCTGACGTCATGCAGGTAATCAAGGAACAATTAGAAGAGACCGGTATGGTGCAGGTTGAGCTGGTCAGCCAGAACTGGGCCGAGTACGTGGACAGCTTCGTAGCCGGTGAACTGCCCTTCTTTATGCTGGGTTGGTTCCCTGATTTCGTCGATCCGGAAACCTGGCTCTCGCCATTTGCCTCCTGCGGTGCATCGAATGATAACGGCATTTTCTATTGCAACGAGGAGATGGACGCTCTGTTGTTGAGGGGTGCTGCTTCGTCCGACCCCGCTGTGCGTGAAGAGACCTACAAAGAACTTGGCGATTTTTATGCTGTGGATCTGCCTACCATTCCTTTGTTCTGGGAACCGGAATTCATCACCGTACGCAATGGTGTCGAAGGTGTTGCCATCGGCGCTCCATTCGAATTTTCATATGATGTGGTCAGCTTTGGTGAGGGTGCCGAGCCAGTATCTGGCAGTGCTGACACGATCATCATCGGTACCACCGACGAGGTCAACAGCCTGGATCCCCAGGATGCCTATGCAACTCATGACTGGGAGATTCTCAAGAATACAGGCGAGCCACTCTTGAAATACGTACCTGGTACAGCCGATCTGGTGCCCGGTGCAGCTGCCGAATTACCAACGGTCAGCGAAGATGGTTTAACCTATACCTATACACTGCGTGAAGGCCTCCAATTTGCGGATGGTACCCCGATCAACGCCCAGACTTATGTTGATTCATGGGATCGCCTCAACACCCTAGAAGGTCAGGTTTCCGGTTTGATCCAGGTGTACGTGGACAGCGTGGAAGCAGTGGATGATCTGACGGTGGCCTATCACCTGAAGGATACTTTTGGCTTCTTCCCCGCCCTGTCTGCAACTGCACCCTTCATCCCGGCGAACCCTAACCAGTTCCCGGTGGATGAGATCGTCCAATTCCCAGAGAGCATCGATGGGAATGGTGCTTACCGCATGGTCTCCTACACTCCTGGTGAGCAGTTGGTTCTGGAAGCCAATCCGAATTACTATGGCGATGCGCCTCTCATCCCCAATGTGATTGTGCGCTACTTTGCCGACCCGACCACCATGTCGAATGCTGTCGAGAGCGGCGAGATTGACATCGCCTGGCGTATCTTGGGACCAGTAGAAGCCACCCGCTTGATGGATGTTGAGGGCTTGACTGTCACCAAGGTTGATGCCCCGTCTCTGCGTTACATGGTGTTCAATCACTGCTATCCATTGGGCGTGGAAAATTGGACTGAAACACACGCGTGTGATGTGCCATAAGTTCGAGTTAGAAGCCTCGAGCTTAACCCCGACCAATGGGTTGATAGCATGATCGTTTTTAAGGGGCGGGGCAAGTCCTCGCCCCTTAATTTATTATCCTCCAGGAGCTACGCGCATGTCTGCTTCCTTCCGTAATTTCTTGATCACTCGCTTGCTGCTCACCATCCCCATGGTGCTGATCTTGATCACATTTGTCTTCTTCATCATGCGCATTCTACCGGGTGATCCGATCCGTTCCCAGCTCGGACCGCGGGTCAGTGCCGAGCAGGCTGATCGCATCGCTGAACGCCTGGGACTCAACCGTCCGCTTTACGTGCAGTACTTTGATTTCTTGTGGAAGACAGTCACCCTGGATTTTGGAACTGCCCTCACTCAGGGCGAGCGTCCCATCATCCAGGAGCTGGGCGAGAAACTTCCTGCGACGATCGAACTGACTGTACCTGCAATGACTTTCACCGCAGTCGTGGGTATAGGGTTGGGGGCTTATGCTGCCACGAGGCGCAAGAAACCGATTGATTTCGGTATCCGCTTATTCAGCATCATCGTCTATTCCATCCCAATCTTCTTCATGGGACTCATATTTCAAATCATCTTTTCCGTACGCCTCAATCTCTTGCCTCTAGCTGGGCGGATGGATCCCCTGCTGCTGATTAACTTTAATTCCATTACCAATTTTTATATCCTGGATGCCATCCTGACCCGCAACTGGGCAGCACTAGTATCAGCCCTGCGCCACCTGATCTTGCCCGCGACCACGCTGGGTTTGGCACTGGCTGGAGTTTTTATCCGGCTGACGAGGGTGAACATGATCGAGATGCTGCACGCGGATTTCATCACTGCTGGTCGGGCCCGAGGGATACCAGAGGGGCGCCTGGCATACCGGCACGCTTTGCGCAACACATTTATCCCCATCCTGACATTGATCGGTTTGCAGCTGGCTATTCTGATGGCAGGGGCAGTGCTTACTGAGACCACCTTTTCCTGGCCCGGGATCGGCCGCTACCTGGTCACGCGCATCCAATTGCGAGATTATACTGCCGTTCAGTCAACCATTGCCGTGTTTGCTGTTTTTGTGGCTGGCATCAGTCTTGCCATGGATGTTCTGTACGCCTTTATTGACCCGCGTATCCGTTATTAGTCATCATAATTTCCAACCTCATCTCAATATGGATAACTCTAATGTCAAAAACACAATCGGATTTTGAATTCTCACCCTCTGCGGAGACGGTCCCAGATTGGATGCTGGAGCTGGATCAGGTTGGTATAGTCCGGCGTATGTTAATGGCGCGCAAGTGGTATGGTGGTGACTGGTGGTTTGTGGTATTCAGTGCTCTATTATTGTTATTTGTCATTATTGTGGGGTTTTTCCCGCAGTGGTTTGCGCCCCATGATCCGCGGGCTGAAGTGGGGCCCTCGCTACTGGCGCCAGGAGAACCACCTTCTTCTTATGTACTTGTCACCACAGTAGATTCCGGAGTGACATCGCTTCGCCAGATAGCGGACAGCAGCAATTACATCGGTTACCAGGTTGCGACGCCTTCCAGCCAGGCATTACGGGATGCGCTGGATGAACTGAACGCGACGGCTGAAGAAGGTGTGCGCTACCAACCGCGGCCGAAACGGTTTGAAACACTCGAGGAAGGGCTGGATGCCCTGCAGGCAGGTGAGGTCGATGGCTTCGTTGCTTCACCACAGGAGCTGGAAGGGGTCATGGAAAATTATCCTGCTCTCGAAGTCGCCAGCGGATTACGTGAAGCAGCAGAAAGTGGTTTTGTGCTGGGTACCAATCAAATCGGGCAGGATATCTTAAGCCGCATTATTTGGGGGACACGGATTGCATTGATCGTTGGATTAAGTTCCGCATTATTCGCCTTGGTAATCGGCGTACCCCTGGGATTAATCAGTGCTTACGTTGGGGGATCGTTGGATCGTGTTTTAACATTGATCATGGACAGCCTGTATGCATTCCCCGGGTTGATCCTGGCTATTTCCATCGCAGCAGTTTTAGGCGCCGGTATCACCAATATTATCATTGCGATTGCTGTTTTGTATATTCCTACTTATTTCCGGATTGTGCGGGGCCAGGTGCTTTCGGTAAAGGAAGAACTGTACATTGAAGCTGCGCAAAGTCTGGGCGCAAAGTCACGCACCATTCTCTGGCGTTATATATTTCCGAACGTGATTCCTTCGGTGGTGATCATCTTCTCGGTAAATGTCGCCGATGCTATCCTGACCGAGGCGGGGTTGAGCTTCCTCGGTTTTGGCCTGCCTCCGGACACCCCGGATTGGGGTATTGATCTGGCACGGGGACAGGATTATGTGCGCCGGGCCTGGTGGTTGATCACTTTCCCAGGTCTGATGGTGACCATGGTCACCCTGGCATTCAGTATGCTGGGAGAGAGCTTGTCGGAAATTCTCAATCCCCGGCTTTCGGAGTTATAGGATATGGCTGATCAAAATGAAGTCCTGGTTCAGGTCAGGAATCTTTGTGTCAATTACCAAACCCGCCTGGGGCCAGTGAGTGCCGTGGATTATGTGTCATTCGATATTTACCGCGGTGAGATATTAGGTCTGGTAGGTGAAAGTGGGTGCGGTAAAAGCACGTTTGGCAAGGCGTTGATGCGCATGATCTCTCCCCCGGGTGAAATCGTCAATGGTCATATCATCTTTGAAGGTGAGGATATTATGACTTTCGACGATGACCGGCTGCGGGACTTTCGCGGTCGCCAGGTCAGCATGATCTTTCAAGACCCGATGACCAGTCTCAACCCAGTCCAGCGCATCGATCAGCATTTGATTGAAGCAATCCAGGTCCATGAACCGCAAACGAAAATAGAACAGGCAATGGACCGCATCAGGGTCTTGATCGAGCGCCTGGGGATACAGCAGCGGCGGCTCACGGATTATCCGCACCATCTATCAGGTGGTATGCGCCAGAGGGTGATGGTCGGTTTGGGATTGGTACTTAAAGCGCATTTGATCATCGCTGACGAAGCAACAACCTCATTGGATGTGATCGTAGAGGCAAACCTTGTTGACCAGTTGCGGGAAATCCGGGATGAATTCGGCGTAACGATCTTGATGATCACGCATAATATTGCACTGGTGGCTGAAGTAGCCGACCGGGTAGCAGTCATGTACGCGGGTCGAGTGGCCGAGGTAGGGTCAGTTGAAAAAGTCTTTCACGATCCTCTGCATCCTTATACGCGCGGGTTGATGAAATCTGTACCCAGCATACTATTAGACGATGAGGAAGAGTTATACAAGATGCCAGGTGAACCCCCAAACCTTACCCATCCACCCAAAGGGTGTCGATTTCACCCTCGCTGCCCGTCTGTTATGCCTATCTGCGATCACGTTGAGCCTACACTTGAGGAGGTTGCCCCCGGTCGGCTCGTGCATTGCTGGCTCTACCAGGATCACCCCGAGAAGGATACAGAAACCATCAAGGTGCTGTCATGAATGAGATCAAGAAAACACCTTGCTCGGAAATGGAATGGGACAACCTCGTGGAGGTCAAGAATATCAAGAAGTGGTTCCCTGTACAACAGGGTTTCATCAATCAATTGGTTGCTGGACGCACTGATTATGTGCGCGCGGTTGATGGGGTTTCTTTTCACATTCGACGGGGGGAGGTCTTTGGCTTGGCGGGGGAGAGCGGGAGTGGAAAAACGACCATTGGGCGCATGATCATTGGCTTGATTCAGCCAACCGAGGGCACCGTCTGTTTTGATGGCATTGATTTAGGCTCATTAAATGATGAGGAGCAACGCCGCTTGCGCCGCCGCATGCAGGTCATTTTTCAGGACCCAATGGCCTCATTAAACCCGCGGATGACCCTTGGCGACGCAATTTCACATGGACTCAAGATACACTATCCGGAAAAATCTGCCGAATATCGCGACATCACGATGAAGATCATGGAACGCGTCGGTTTGTCACCCCCATATTTCTTTTTCACCAAGTATCCTCATCAAATTTCCGGTGGTCAACGCCAGCGGGTGGTGATCGCGCGCGCGTTGATCACGAATCCTGATTTGATCCTGGCCGATGAACCGATCGCCATGGCTGATGTTAGTGTGCGCGCCTTGCTGCTGGATTTAATGCGAGACCTGAAGGATGAACTTAATCTTACTTACCTTTTTATTACCCACGATCTAGCAACTGCAAAATACATTTGTGATCGCATCGGCATCCTATATTTGGGTCGTTTAGCTGAAGTTTCAGGTTTAAAAGAATTATATGGTCATCCCCTTCACCCATATACGCAAGCATTGTTAGCGGCTGTCCCCGTCCCGGATCCTTTGAAAAGACGGACCCAACCTATGCCGGAAGGTGAAATCCCCAATCCCATCAATCCTCCCTCGGGCTGCCGCTTTCATCCCCGCTGCCCGATCGCCAAGGAAGATTGCGCCGTTGATGAACCTGAGCTACGTGAATTACGACCGGGCCATTTCGTTGCTTGCCACTATGCGGAAGAATTCCTGTAATTGAGCCCAAATTCCCTGCTCGATCAGGCGTATCCCGGCGGAGTGATGCTGGGATACATTTTTGTATAGTCCTTTCCTTTGACAATCCATATTCCAAAGGCTAAAATTCAATTAAACAAGCAATTGGCATGGAATTTGCTGCCAATTGCCTTGGTGAATACACACTTGTATAAAATAGAGTAGTTTTGGAGCTGAACCATTGGTGAGTGCTTGGCCGGGGAAATTTGTCATCGGGTTAACCGGTAATATTGCCACCGGGAAGAGTGTAGTGCGGAAGATGCTCGAGCACCTGGGTGCTTATGGCATCGATGCTGACGCGCTTGCGCATCGCGCTATCGCAAACGACGCACCAGGCTATCAGCCAATCCTGAAAACCTTTGGGCGCTGGATTCTAACGCCGGAAGGTCAGATTGATCGCACCCGGTTAGGCAAAATAGTGTTTTCAGATTCAGAAGCGCTTGAAGAATTAGAAGCTATCATACATCCCCTGGTCCAGCAAGCGACCGACCTGTTGATCCGGCGAGCGAGTCAAAAGGTCATTGTGGTGGAGGCGATCAAATTATTGGAGAGTCCTTTGGGTTCGGCGTGTGATAATATTTGGGTGACAACTGCACCCATGGAAATTCAGCTCAGGCGCTTGAGACTCAAGCGAGGCCTAAGCGCTGAAGTTGCTCGCCAGCGCATTGCAGCACAGCCGCCACAAGCAGAAAAAATCAGCGCCGCGGATGTGGTGATAAAAAACAGTGGCTCATTCGAAGCTACCTGGAAGCAAGTCCTGGCGGGATGGCAGAAGACCTTCCCGGATGGGATGCTTGAAAGAGAAGGACCTGGACCTGCCGGGGAAGGTGGTCTGCGGGTTGAAAGAGCAGGTCCCAGGCAAGCAAGCGAGATCGCCGAATTTATTACCGCTGTGAGCAAGTACAACCGGGGGATGAGTGAAGAGGATGTGATGGCAGCATTTGGTGAGAAAGCCTTCCTGCTCTTGAAGGATGACTTGCGCCTGGTGGGTTTGGCTGGATGGCAGGTTGAGAATCTGGTTGCAAGGGTAAGCGATGTTTATTTAGAGCCCGGATTAGCCCTCGGGGAGGCAGTGCGGGTTTTGATGGACGCTATCGAGGTAGCTTCGCGAGAATTACAGAGTGAAGCACTGCTTTTGTTTCTACCACCTCATATGGGCCGCCATAATAATATTTGGAACGCCCTCGGGTACAGTACACGCAGCCCTCAAGATTTGAAAATCAGTGCCTGGGAGGAAGCTGCTCTGGAGTCAATGCCCGTGGGAACCGTGATGTATTTCAAGCAGCTGAGGCGAGATCGGGTGATGAAACCAGTTTAGAATGATTCGTATTGGACGTGGGAAGACCTTGGAGCTCTGATCCGTGACGAATGTTATCGATAGTTTGATCGAAAACCTTACCTTTGTTTTCGAACGCCTGGATCCATTTGCAATCCTGGATGTGATCCTGGTCACGGTGATCTTCTTCATCATTCTGCGCTGGTTGCGGGATACCCAAGCATTGGTCCTGCTGCGTGGTGTCTTGCTGGTGATCGCATTAATCAGTTTGCTGACCAGCCTTGAGGTACTGCCGGCTTTCTCGTGGTTGATGCGCACCACATTACCCGCATTGCTCTTTGTGATCCCGGTTATCTTTGCTCCTGAGATCCGCAGAGCATTAGAACGATTGGGGAGGGCTGGGGCAATATTGGATGGAGGGCGGGGGAGAAACCCGGCTGAGATACAAGACACGATATCTTCCGTGGTAGCTGCAACCGCACGCTTATCAGACCGGCGTCACGGAGCGTTGATTGTTTTGCAGCGTGGCGACAATCTTGAGGAATATATTAATACTGGCGTGCGGTTGGATTCGGACGTGTCAGCGGAATTGCTCCTGCAGATTTTTTATCCGAACACACCGCTGCATGATGGAGCTGTGATTATTATTGGTTCAAAAATGATTTCAGCTTCATCCGTGCTGCCATTATCTGCTAGCGGTGTATTATCAAAATCCCCTGAACGCCAAATGGGTTTACGCCACCGGGCTGCCCTGGGAATTTCGGAGGTGAGTGATGCAGTGGCGATTGTGGTATCTGAGGAAGTCGGATCTATCTCGGTTGTGAATGCAGGGCGTATGATCCGCCGCCTGGATCCGGAGCGGCTGGAGAATATTCTGAGAGCATTGTATCGACCATCGCAACCAGTGAGAGGGATCACCGGATTCTTCAAGCGGATTTTCACTGGTCAGGATGAAGCCCCTCGAGAGGAGGCATAACGAATTTGTCACTTATGCGCTGGTTTTTTAGGAACCTGGGTACGCTGATCCTGGCATTAGTGCTGGCAATTGTGGTCTGGATTTCTGCTGTTACGGCTGCAAATCCAAATGTTGAACGCACCCGGGTTGTGGACCTTGATATTGTGGGTCTTGACCCGGATATGTTGATCGTCGGAAACATTCCCACACAGGTGCGGGTTACATTAGAAGCGCCGTCCTCAGTGATGGATTCGATAGACGCATCTGAAAATGCGGTCCAATCCTGGGTGGATGTTGCCGGATTGGAACCGGGCTCGCACGATTTGATGGTTCAAGTTCAGATAAATCCAGCGTTTCGTCCAGTGCGGCAGGGATCTGTAATTCCAGAACTGATCGAGGTTACCTTAGAGCCATTATTAACCCGCACCTATCCGGTAAACCTGGAAGTGACCGGGGATCCAGCTGTTGGTTACCAGAAAGGGCGGTTAATATCCGAGCCATCCTCGGTCACGGTTTCAGGGGCCGAGTCTATAGTCACTCAAATTGAACAAGTTGGCGCATCTGTGGATATTTCTGGTGCCACCGAAACAATTGAACGCAGCGTGCCCCTGGTTGCACTCGATCAGCAGGGAGAACCAGTTTCCGGAGTGAACATCACCCCTGCTGAAGTAGCGCTCACTCAACCAATTTTCCTGCAAGGTGGCTATCGCAATGTGATCGTGAGGGTTGAGACGGTGGGACAACCTGCAAATGGTTATAAATTGACCAATATCACTGTCTCCCCGCTCAACGTGGTTGTATTTTCGAGCGATCCCCAGCTGGTTAATGACCTGCCTGGATATGTGGAAACTGAGCCAGTCGACCTTACTGGAGCGGTGGATGATATCGATACCTATGTGGCAATCACGTTACCTGACGGGGTCACGATGGTCGGAGACCAGTTTGTCCTGGTCCAAGTGAGCATCGCGGCCATTGAAGGCAGTTTGAAGATCTCTTTACCGGTTACACCAATTGGCCTGTTACCCATTCAAGCCGCCTTGATATCTCCGGACAATGTGGATGTGATCTTGTCTGGACCTGTGCCTATCCTGGATGCGATGACTCCGGATGATGTACGCGTGGTGGTGGATGTTTCTGATCTGGAGTTAGGAACCTACCAGCTCGAACCACAGGTGGAGATTATCCCGGACCGCATCGCTGTCGAATCCATCGTGCCTTCGACAGTTGAATTAGAGATCATCATCGCCCCCACCCCTACACCGACTTCGACACCCGCTCCCGCGCCAACCGCGACGAGCCAACCTTGAGTCGAACGAATGCAAAAACCAATTGTCGCCCTCGTTGGGCGTCCTAATGTTGGGAAGAGCACATTATTTAATCGCTTGGCTGAAGAACGCCTGGCGGTTGTGGACGAAATCCCGGGGACAACCCGGGATAGATTGATGGCAGAGGCGAACTGGGCTGGGGTTTCGTTCTCGATCATTGATACCGGTGGGATAGATCCAAGCCAGATTGGTACTGGCAGTTCGCAAGAACCGCTATCGATCGGATCTGCAGATTTTATCAACCAGATCAAAGCACAGGCAGAGATCGCCATTGCAGAGGCGGATGCAGTTCTATTCATCGTCGATGCTGAGAGTGGAGTCACGCCAGCAGACCACGAAGTCGCAAATATCCTTCGCAGCCACCAACGAAAAACAGATGGAGAACCATCCCCACCAATCTTCCTGGTGGTTAATAAAGCAGATAATGAATCGCGCCGTTCTCAAGCTTACCAGTTTTATGAATTGGGTATGGGGGAGCCAATGCCAATCTCGGCACTGCATGGAACTGGGACGGGAGATCTGCTGGAAACTTTGATCGCGACATTCCAGGGGTCTGATGAAGAAAAAGAGGACGAGTCAGTAAATATTGCTATTGTCGGCAAGCCTAATGTTGGTAAATCAAGCCTGCTCAATCGCTTGATGGGTGAAGAACGTGCCATTGTGAGTGATATCCCTGGCACCACCCGAGATGCAATCGATACCTATCTGACCTATGAAGATACACCCATCACCCTGATCGACACAGCGGGAATTCGAAAACGCGGCAAGATCACCCCGGGTGTCGAAAAATTCAGTGTGATGCGAACCATGCAGGCGATCGACCGTGCCAGCGTGGTGCTCCTGCTGGTGGACGCTTCTGTCGGTTTGTCTGCCCAGGATGCTCATATAGCAGGATATATCATCGATGCCTGGAAGAGCGTGGTGGTGGCGGTCAATAAATGGGATGCGATAACCAAAGATGCCTACACCATGGACGAGTATTCCCGCTTATTAAGGCAGGAATTAAACTTCCTGCCCTATGTGCCACTGCTGTTTATATCGGCGAAGACCGGGCAGCGCGTCTCCCAGGTGATACCCACTGCCTTGCGCGTGCATGATGAACGATTGATGCGCTTGTCAACATCCCAATTCAATCGGATTCTCCGGAAAGCTCAGGATTTGCATCCTGCTCCGAGCAGAGCTGGAAAGCAATTGAAAATTTATTACGGTACCCAAATTCGTAATGATCCACCGACCTTTTTACTTTATGTGAATGACCCAAAGCTGGCACATTTCACTTATCATCGTTTTCTTGAGAACCGCATCAGGGAAACTTACCCGTTCCTGGGGACTCCGATCCGCTTATTCTTTCGCCAGCGCCGCTAAAATAACTCTCATTTTCAATTAAATACGATATTATGAGAATCCTAAGAAAATTCTTAGTTTGATCAATATACCTTGACCGCTTTTATACCCGACTTTATAATCGAAGAACGGAGAATATATCTCCAGAAGGTCTTACTTGGTAGGATTGTTGATGGAGCATAATTTGGATCATTTCCATACCGAAACTATTGCTGAACCTCAAGAAACAGAAGAAAAGCGTTCTGGATTTGTGAGGTTTATTATCGATGTCGTTGAGACACTGATTTTATCGATCGTGCTTTTTGCGGCGATCAACACAGTTTCTGCGCGTATCCGTGTTGATGGTGCGAGTATGGAACCAACATTACAGAGTGGTGAGTTTGTGATTGTCAATAAGCTCACCTACTATTTTGGCAATCCGGCAACTGGTGATATTATTGTATTTCATTTTCCCCGTGATCCAGACCAGGAATACATTAAGCGGGTGATCGGTCTGCCAGGAGATCGGGTGGAAGTTAAGAATGGCAAGGTATTTGTAAATGGTTCCCAGCTCAATGAGGATTACATTGCTGCCGCGCCTGTTTATGATACTGTGTGGGATGTGCCATCCGACTCGCTGTTTGTCCTTGGGGACAACAGGAATAACTCGTCTGATTCCCACAATTGGGGAACGGTACCTCTAGATTATGTGGTTGGAAAGGCAACGGTAATTTATTGGCCACCAACTGAATGGGGGATTTTAAACCGGCCAGCGGTTGCCAGTGCCGCCCCCTAAATCCTATGGGACACTTTCTACCGAGATGAAACCACCATCGAAAGATGAACCACAGCAAGGATCAGCGTACCACTGCCCAGAATGTTTGGCTGGCGTGATGCGCATGGAAGCGGTGACCTATTTCACCTGGTTGGACGAAGAATTGGTGACAGTTCCCAATTTCCCTGCATGGGTTTGCGATATGTGTGGACGCAGGGAGTTCGATCCAAGAGCGATAACCTGGCTCAATACCTTGCTGAATCCAGCTACGGGTCGTAAAACCAACCGCAAAGATCGACGTCCTGGGCGCAGTGCACCTCGCAACCAGCCGCAAACCTAATTTTTTCCCCCCTAACGTACAGTTATCGGTATTTTTTCAAGAAGGGTTCTGCAAGGAGCAGTGCAGCCAAGGATTTTGCATCCTGAATCACACCCTTATTGACCATTTCGGTCACATCATCCAGGGGAATAGCTTCGACCGTGATAAATTCATCCTCATCGCCTGGCAATGGATCGACACTCAAATTACTGGCCAGGTAGAGATACATATACTCTGTTGAGTAACCGGGTACCAGGTAAAATTCCCCAATTTTCTCTAATTGCGAAGCTGACATTCCCGTTTCTTCCCGTACCTCGCGCAAGGCGCAGGTTTCTGGATCTTCGCCAGGGTTAAGGGTTCCAGCAGGGAGTTCGATCAATTCTTTACCGACCGCATGCCGGTACTGGCGGACGAATAATATTCGACCCTGGGAGTCGATAGGGATCATGGTTACTGCTCCCGGGTGGATGACAATATCAAACCAGGTTGTTTTACCATCCGGGAGCAGGAGTTGATCACGCCGGACATCAAAAGCTTTGCCCACATAAACTGTTTCGGATTTTTGGGTTGTAAATTCCATTTCGTCCTTTTCCTCATTAATCATAAAAGTAGCCGGTCAATTATACCGGCTACTTTGGATGAGTGTTATCGATATGTTTTCTTGGTTATGGTATGTGGATGACCGACCCGGCAGACAAATTATATGGTGATGATAGGTTGTTTGCCTGGGCAATCGCCAGAGGGTCGACATCCCCGTATTTGCAGGCGACGGTGTAAATGGTATCGCCTGCGACTACCGTGTAGTTCGTGGGGTGACTTAATAGTGCGCGCTGCCCGACGAAAGTGTTCCCGGTTTGTGGTATTTTCAGTGTGAAACCGACAGGTACAACCGAGCTGCTGCCCAGGCCGTTAATATTGAGCAATTCGCTCACATTGACATTGAATCGCCTGGCGATACAGAAGGGGAATTCTCCTTTTTGCAGCTGGTATGTTTCAGGTACACCTGGTGTAGCAGGGGGCACTGGAACGGGCGTTTGTGTGGGTGGGGGAGGAGGTTCGGTGTTCTCAGGCGATGTTGGTGGGGCAGCCTCGGTTGTAGTGGCGCTTTCTGTCGAACCAGCTGGTGCTTCCTGAGTCGGAGCGCTTTCCACACCACCTCCCGCGACCGCGGTTTGGGTAGCGATGTTGCCGAGCTCTGCTTCCAGTGTACTCATGGCACTATCGGGAGTCTCAGACGCAGGGGGAGGCGTTGAAGCGGAAAGTTTGCACCCCGATAGGATTAAGGCTGAGGTCACCAACACAATTAAGATAATGTAGCGTGTGGTGGTCATATCGTTCTCCTTCTCGGAATTTCAAATGCTATTATTGCCAGTTTCGCAAATGTTTTTTCAATAACTGCTCCTGATACTAGCACAATCCTGATACTGCGTCAAGCAAATCAAAATGCGCCTTTCCTATCAGGATCGAAAGGAAGATCAGCGGATAAAAATTGAATTTTTGGTTCAATCCAAATTGAGGGTGATTTGTTCCTGACCCATAGGACGTGCGACGATGATCAGGCGGTGGGTATTGGTTTCATAGGGCCAGCATGTGATCAGGGTCAGGCGTTCATCGACAGAAGGTAAGATCCATTGGGCATTATTCATCCGAATATCAAGCTGCTCGTACTTCTCTGGCACGATCATTTTATTGGTAACTTGGTACCTGTAGCGCCTGGAATCTGATTCAACCCAGATTGTATCTCCTTCATTGATATCGACCAGGGATACGAAAACCTCACCATGAGCATTGTGATGACCATTGAGCACCGTGTTGCCGGGTTCTCCTAACATGGCAGAAGTAGTATGCCAGCCGACCGCATATTCATCCGGCACATACCACTGCAAGTATTCCTTACCGGCGATGGTTTTAAAATCAACGGGTGCTGGAATGACAGGTGCATCCAGGTTGATCGAGGGGATCACAATCCGCACCGGCACACCGGGAGCTGGTTGGGGAGCAGCTGCGATCTCAAAATTGTCAGATTCGAGCGCAGCGGGCTTCGAAACCAGCTGACCGGTATCTTCAGGTTTTCTTGGGGTGATCCCGATCGGTTGTGGAGCATCCTGACTGGCATCCGCATTTCTTGAAACCATCGGAGCGGCTTCGACTATCCGCCCAAAATCCTCTTCCGGTACTGCTGCAGACGCCCCCAGGAATCGTATGGGGACATCCATGGCGCTGATCGACGGGTTCGGGTTTAAGTCAAAGGAGATCGACCCAGGGAAAAAGACGGCCAGCACCATGCCAGCGAAGGCGAAGGACGAGATGATGAAACCGAGCAGGATGCTCCAGTTATTAATGATGATCAGGCGCATAGGTTTACTTCTATTTCTTGCGCTTTATCTGGGTTGAAATGCCGTGAAACACCATTGCAGTGCCAAAGATGCCCAATCCAAGGAAGAAGACCATCCAGAAATTAAACCCATCTCCCTGGTTAAGTGATAGATCAAGCCCGGTCTGAGGGATCAGTACTTGTGCGGTATTTGCAGGCGAGGTAGGTTGGGCCAGCGTGGGTAGTGGAGTTTGTGTCCGAACCGGGGTGGGTGTTCGAACGGTTGCTGTAGGTGTCGATGTACTCGCGGGTTGCGTAGTCGCTGGAGGCTGCGTGGTTGCCGGCGGTTCAGTGGTCGCTGGCGCTTCGGTAGTTGCCGGCGGTTCAGTGGTCGCAGGTACCTCTGTAGTAGGTGGTGGTTCCGTGGTGGCTGGTGGCTCTGTGGTAGCAGGAGGTTCAGTTGTGGATGGGGGTTCCGTTGTAGGAGGCTCGGTCTCTACCACCAGGTAAGTGTTCGTTATGACGCAAATCCAGTCATCTCCAGGTTCAACGAATACTTCAAGCGGACCTGCTCCCTGCAATGAAGTATTATCATTTTCCTGATCCTGGCAGTAGATTTCCGAATCATATAGACCCAGATCTGTCCCGGTTCCTGCGGTCTCACCTACAGTATGGAGATCCCCAATCGGGGGATTATCAGTGGAGTAACCAGCGGAGACGGTCACAGGGCCTGTTGTGTCTCCATTTCCGGCATCCGCGAATTCGGTTTGCCCATTTATCTGGAGATTAAACGCTCCCGGAGCATCAACAGGATCAATGGTTTTAATCACTTCAATTGAGCCGGTCTGGGGAACTTTGAGGCCTGCAATTTCTACATTTTCGCAGGTGCATTTCGCTGTAGTTTCCGCAGTGGTATCTAACTCGCTCGTGCAGCTTGGTTTATTTTCGCTTCCATCTGATTTAGAATTCGACCAGACAGTGCAGCTGTTCACATCCGCGATACCATTATCGTTGCTATCCTGGCACTTGATTGTGATCTGCGCGGTTTGGAAGAAGGTGTTCAGACCCTGTTGTATGTCACCGCAGGTATCGCCGGGATCCTCTGCGATTTCACCATTATAAAAAGGGCCAGAACCGCCGGTTATGTTAAGATCAGAATTGTCTGAGGAGGTCGGGTGAAAGTAGTCATTGTAACAAGATCCGCCCAGGGTGTTTGGACTCCCACCATCTGTTGAGACGAATAACCCCACATCCCAGCGTTCGCTGGCGGTCGCAATAAACTTGCCCAATAAAGTGACCGTAATATCCTCCCCCTCGATACAAGTAGAAGGTCCGGATTCCAAAATATATGTTGCCAGGCTGACATCGTTGGATGTACAGTTGAGGCTGTCTACTTTGGCTGGCTTGGTCTGGTTAAACCTTTCAACCATACAGCCATCAAAGGAACCCCCATCACTCAATAATTTCGATCCTAATACATCATTCGCACTGCGTGCGTCCTGAGAATTGACGCTGGCGGCGGCTGCATTCGTGACGAGCAGGCCGATTATGAGCAGTATCATCGCTGTCATGCCCAACAAAAAGAGCCAATAAATGGATTTGATTTTATATGATTGAATATTCATTGTCTTCTTCCCTTTCCCAGCACCCTTCTGGAGAAAATAAAAAAACCGGCCTCTTGGGCCGGTTTCGCTACTTACTCCCCAATGACCTAACTATCCAGAGGGATAGATAAGCGACCATATTCAGTCAATGGATCATCGCATTTCCCGTGTTGCCTATTCAGTTGTTAACTGCTCACTATTATAAACGCTACAAAGAAGTTTGCGTTACATGAATAAACCAGAGTAATTAGATAATATCACACTAATTAATTTATTTACTATCTTAGACGCCGTGCGATACCATAGAAGGTGATCCCTAAACCGGTGATGCCGATCCCCAATGTGATTAAAACCAGCAGTATAGTGCTGGCTCCCTGGCCCAGTTCGAAACCGGTCTGGGGAATTAACGCCTGGGGGGGTGGTGAACCAGGATAAGGAGTAGGTGGAGGTAAAGTTGCAGGCGGTGTACGCTTTGGCCTGGTGGTCGGTGTAGGGGTGGGTGTAAGCTCGGGTTCTGGGGTACGAATAGTAGGGACGGGGGTTTCCGGGGTTTCGGTGGGCGTAACCTCAGATGGTTTGGGGGTATTCGTTGGTGTGGGAACTGCCTCCTGGCGAACCTGAAGACCAACATTGATCGACCCCGGGTCTCCATTTGCGGTGAATGAAACCTGGTATGTGCCTTGAGAAAGGAGCCCCTCGAACTGTTTCGTTCCCCGGTTGGCGCCTTCCTTTCCATCCAGGACAGAAAAACTCCCGAAAGGTGATGCTCCATTTCCAGCCTCATCCGTCTGGCATTCACCGGTGCTGCAGTCATAAGGGCAGCCTGCTTTGCTGTAATCCTGGTAGTAGAAGAATACCAAGCTGACTACCATTTCGGGCTGATCAACGCTAAAAGACCATTGCTTGGTTGGATTATCCGGTACTTTGACCCGCGTGGTTTGTCCCCAATCACCTGGAGGTGTGCAGATCGGATCTGTTTGCGAGATTTGCCCATCAGCATTCACCGCAGGTTGTGCAGCTCTCACAGGTGCAGCCACCAGGATCAGTCCCACAAAAGCCAGAAAGCAGCTGGTGAGGAGAAAGGAAACAAAATTTTGTTTGATCCCAACACTGGATGCGAAAAATTTTCCCATAATCATTTCCCAACCCAAAGTATTAAAATACCGGCCCATTGGGCCGGTTTCGCTATTTGCTCCCCAATGACCTTTCCATCTCTGAAGATGAACAAGCGACCAAATTAGGTCATCAGATCGTCGCAATCCCTTCGTGATGCGTCTTTTCGCTCATACCGACCGAAAAGTCCTCCGCTTTTCCATCGCAGAGGTTAGAAATTGGTTATTACTGACATGTATAACGATGGATTTCTCCTCTTGTTACAAGAAGTGCTAACCTTTAAATTGCTCAGTAAAAGTTAATTATTTAAATTTGGGTTGGTTCGATGTTATGCTGATCTTAGCTAAGCAGGATCGTGTCCAGATCATCAAGCAGCATTTTGCGTTCGTCCGCTTTGCTCACCCTTTCCGCGGTTTCTCCAGCCAGTTTAAGGTATTTATTCATTCCCGTTTCATCATGCACAACCGCTGCCGCACGCGCCAACGCCTCATATGCATATCCCAGGTAGAAGGGGGAAACTCCTTCAGCCTGGCTTTCTTCCAGGCATAATTGCCCGTACCGAGCTGCATTTTCCCCTTGCTTGAGAAGCGCATAGATGCGAGCAGTCTGCCAGTAACCAATAGAAGCACTGGTATTGGAGTGATCCAGACGCTGGGACCAGTGGTATTGTGAAGCCAGACTGAGGCGGATCATTTGTTCATCCTCTTGTGGCGTTCTCTGCTCTTTGTCGATCAGCTCCCAGGCTTGGTTAAAGCATTTTGCGGAAAAATACTTGTGGGCGGCTGCCTGGTCAAAATCCTCTTTTTTGGTCACTCTGTTCTCCTTTGGATAAGTTGGCTGCAACTCATATGTTTCTATTATTACAAAATTTATCAACATTTTCAAGTTTAATTGTTAGGGATTTGATCCATTTTGGGAACAATTGGAAAAGGCTGCACGTCCTTTATCTCTAATGGGATCGAGGCTATAATCCGGCTCGAATTATCTATCAGGAATCTCAAGATGTATTCGGAAAAAAAATCTTTCGCATACCGGGCTGCGCTTGCAATTTTCCTAGTGTGGGTGCTGCCCTCACTGGCTTGCAACTTCCCTTTTGCGGAAAACTCCAACCGCCTGGCTGTTGAATTACAAACCACATTGACAGCGATGGTAGACCCTGGACTTCATGAGCCGACACCTGTCCCAGAAGGTGAGGTAGATCAATATTTATCACCAGAAGGCGAAATCCAGTCTTTCATCCCTACGGCTGTGAGCATTCAAAGACCAATCCCTCCGGTTTTAGATGGCAGCGGACATTCATTTACATATTTAACTGCCTCCGGGGATATCTTACAAGCCGTGGCAAAGCGCTTCGCGGTCGAACCCAATGAAATCCTCTCAGCAGAGCCGATCCCGGAAGTCGGGTTGCTTCCCCCAGGCCGGGTCCTGATGATACCGAACCAGCTTGGTGAGCTGCGGTACACAGAATTCCTGCTTCCTGATAGCGAGGTGGTTAATTCTCCATCAGCTCGCGATTTTCAAATTGAGGAGTTTATCAATGCCGCTGGAGGTTACTTGAGTGAGCACTATGAGCAGGTTAATGGCAGCTTTTTGTCGGGAGCGGAGATCGTAAGGAAAGTATCGCTGGAGAACTCGATTAATCCCCGCCTTTTGTTGGCTTTATTGGAACTGCGCAGCGGGTGGGTCTATGGCGATCCGGTTGATCCTGGTCAGCTGGATTACCCGATCGGTTTTTACGTACCGGATTATAAGGGTTTGTATTACGAGCTCGTGCTGACTGCAACCCATTTAGGTGTTGGCTATTATGGTTGGCGTTCTGGTGAGAAGACTATCTTGACCTTCCAGGATGGAAGTGTGCTGCGCTTGAGCCCGGGCCTTAATCCGGGGACGGTGGGGCTGCAAACCGTTTTGTCCAAGATTTCCACGCAGGAAGAATGGCGCAATACCCTGTATGCCGAGACTGGCTTTGTCGATCTTTATTCAGCGATGTTCGGTGACCCTTGGGGTCAGGCAGCTGAAATTGGTGACCTGATCCCGGCTGATCTCACTCAACCCGATCTACTGCTGCCATTTGCAGTTGGCGAGCGGTGGAGTTTCACTGGTGGGCCGCATCGTTCATGGAATGCAGGCAGCCCGCGCGGGGCGCTTGATTTTTCTCCTGTGACTGGCGAGCCTGCCTGCACGACCTCCCGGGCATGGGTGACCGCCTCAGCCCCAGGTGTGGTCACACGGGCTGGCGATAGTGTTCTGGCGATCGATCTAGATGGCGATGGGTATGAACAAACCGGCTGGGTGCTGGTTTACCTGCACATGGTGATGCCGGAGGATATCCTCCCAGGGAAAACCATCGCAGTCGACGAGCCTCTAGGCCATCCATCTTGTGAGCGAGGGCAATCCACCGGCACCCATATTCATCTCGCCCGCAAGTACAATGGTGAGTGGATTCAGGCAGGAGATCCTGTTCCCTTCATGCTCAGTGGTTGGGAGACAATCGTGGGGGAGAAAAACTACCAGGGAGAGCTGCACAAAGGGGAGCAGATCATCACCGCAAATCCCGGCGGCCCAAGTTCATCGTTGATCACTAGAGATCAGTAAACTATTTATCGATTCACAGTTGATTGTTTTAACTGGCAACCGTGGAATGGTTTGAGTGCTCGGTAAAGAGGTGCATCTGGCGATCCTGCGGGCGGGAATATCGAGGCATGCGGGTTGCGATACCAAACTCTCGACACCAATCCTTGAATTTCATTTCCAAGAGGTTTGAATTCCTGACTGCCGCCCGGTACTGGTCGCCGTAGGCCCGCTGGTACTGTTGGCTTAATCCAGGGAAGAAGCGGTCTAGTTTCTGGTAATAATACTCGCGCTGGCGATCGCGCAGTGACATCCCAAATGAAGGAATGATATAGCCCACGCCAGTCTGGTGAGCCTGGAAAACGATCTGGTGAATACTTTCAAGGTCGTCTTCCAGAAAAGGCAGCACTGGCATTAATGTTATTCCAGCGGTGATGCCATTCGTTGCCAGGACCTGTAGGGCTTTAAAGCGCTCTGAAACCCTTGGTGCGCCGGGCTCAATCTTCTTACCCAGGGCATCGTCTAGGGTGGTGATCGTGATGCTGACTGCTGCAAAAACCTGGTTGATTTCACATAATATGTCCAGGTCTCTCAACACCAGGTTACTTTTGGTGATGATGTGGACCGGGAAGCGAAATTCAGCGATCACCTGGAGAGCCTGACGGGTAAGGTTGTACTGCACTTCGATCGGCATGTAAGGATCGTTCATCGAACCGAACCCGATAGTCCCTTTGACTCGTTTGCGGGAGAGTTCATTGCGCAGCAAATCGATGGCATTTGCTTTGACCAGCACATCGCTGAAATTTGCGATCTGGTAGCAGGCACTGCGGGAATCGCAGTAGATGCACTGGTGCTGGCAGCCGCGGTAAAGGTTCATGTTGTACTTCAACCCAAACCAATCATCCGGTTGCCGGACGCTGTTCAGCAGCGTCTTTGCCCTGATCTCTTTAATCATCTTTGGTTAAACTTGAATATTGCATGGCATGTGTAGCAGCCTGCCAGTCTTCAGCGCCGGGCTAACATTTTCTCCCGCTGCCTGAGCCAACCTTCCAGCGGTTGCTCGACCTGGATCCTTTCCTGCCATTTTGGATCGGCAAAGAATCCTTCATAGCGGAATGAGACCAGCATGTTCAAGGAGGCAGGCCGCAGCTGAGCTGGGTATTGGCTGTGCATATGGAGAGGGTAATTAACAACGTGGGGCAGCTCGCTGGTATCCGATTGATGGTAGCTGGTCATAACGCATGCTGCCAAGATAGCCTGGTGGATGAATATCTTGTAAAGCTGCTCCTCTTTATAAATCTCTCGAAGTTTGCTGTCCTGGTAAGTTTCCAGGAACGTATCCCGCCAAAGCCTGAGCAATTTATCGCCCGGGCGGACTACCAGCATGCCTGCATTGATGTAAGGGCGCATTCTTACCTGGTCTGTGCTGGTGACCATGGGGAAAACATCACTTTCACTAACCCCGCAGGCATGGTATACGAAATCCCAAAAAGGGTCGAGTGGTTTGTCATAAGGCGACCCGACCAGCAGGTGATCCACCGGTCGGTAGCCCAGTCTAATCCCGGGCTCTAGAAGAAGTTGGTCTACGGGGTTAACGACCAGCGCAGCATTATCCATCCAGACCAGCTGGTCACACTTTCCCTCCGAGATTGTTTCAGCAGCTGCTGAAGCCACGACTTTGCCTGCAAACGGGAAGCTGGCAGCTTGAGCATCTATTTCAAATGTATTTAGGTCTACCCCCAACTGGTTGATGAGTGTGTGTTGTTGGTGAGTGAGGGGTGCATTGCTCCCTGGGGTCATCAGCAGGAAGGGTACGTCGGTGGCATCTCCGGAGAAAGTGCGGATACTTTCAGCCAGGAGTAATGCTTTGGATGCATCATTCCTGTCAGCCGCGAAACAGGCGAATATCAATTTATGCATATCATCGCCCCATTCGATCAGAATCTTGAGGAATTTCGGAAACTCCTGATTGGTCTGATCCCTGCTGGCTGCGAGAATAATACCCTGCGAAGGCATATTCCTCATGCACAATTTGATCAGAAACCAAGCCTCACCAGTAAATGCTAATAAGATCTGACCCTGAAGTATAGCTATTTTTTTATAGGAAAGACCACCTGAGTCAGTAATTCCTCCGGAGGTACTTCACCGGGACCGTTCAAATAAAACTCGTAAGATACGCCGGTGGCTTCGTAACCCTGTTCTTTCACCCAGGCGGTTAATGCATTGTAAGCTGGTTCGATCTTGTTATAGGGTCCCTGGTAAAGACAGCGTGCGATCTTGCCAGTGGGGAGCTCGCCGGGTTGAATAGGGTCCTTGCCTGGCAGCGTGCTGGCAACTGGAAAGCCGATCTCGACATCAATATCCTTCATATCGAAAGTAAAATATGCCGCATACGCTGCCCCGCTGGGTTGCTCACCCAGCTCAGCCAGGTATTCTCCGATCGCGTCATATGCTTTCCCCAATTCCTGGGGTAATTCCTTTATTGAGGTGTTCGTTCGAATGAACAGCGTTGGTTGTGGGGGTTGATCGATCAATTCGCAGTTGTAGTTCATCGTCTCGGCTCCTTGGGTGTTATGGAGAGGTTTGCAGATTTCAGGGCGGCAAACAAGCGGGAAGGTGTAACTCCTCAACTAAATTATATCAGAACAAATGTTCGTGATCAAGTATCCTCTTGCAGTGTTTTGTGGCACAAGATGAATTCTTCCAGTGGGGTTTCAGGCTGTTATGCGTACCCCAGGTATTCACTTAGGGGGAAAAAGCGATATTGATCTGCCGAAATGGAACGAGGCCATCATGTTGGTCTGAAATCGGAATTAAGCAACTGATGGACCATGGACCAGAGTTCTGCAAGGTCTCTCCCTGTTTCTGGTGGGTTGTTCTGATCTGGCATTGATTCTTTCAATTGGTTGGATAATTCTGCTGTCCCTCCTTTTATTTCATTCCAGGTAGCGAAATGTCCCGCGACCAGGCTGCTGAGTTCCAATGCCGGTTCGTTATTACCGCAGGCGGCATACAGGTGTGCACAGGTGAATAACACCAGCAATGCCAGTCCAGCATCATCAATTTTTGTAGTTAACTCGAGGCTTTTGGATAGGTGTTTTAGGGCAAGGTCGAAATCCTGGAGATTTGCTTCAACCCTGCCCAAACCTGATAAGGCATAAGCTGCACCCCAGTTGAAATTTAATTGAGCTGCTTGGTTGTAACTTAGCTCAAAATGAGTCATAGCCAGAGCGTTATCTCCTTTGGCAAGAGCGATGTCAGCCAATCCCCGGTGGTAGAAAATCAAACCATTGGCTTCGTTGACATTCCTGAACATCAACAAAGCACGTTCGAACCACTCCAGGGCATCTTTATAGTTTCCAGCGACTCGCTCAATTTCTCCCATTTCCCAGGTGCTCCAGGCTTCACCAAACTCATCTCCCACTTCCTGGGACAAGCGCAGTGATTCTTCACGGGTAACTCTGGCATGATGTATATCGCTGTAACGCAAGGCCTGCATACTCTCAAATGACAGTGCATAGGCAGCAATACGCTTATGACCCCTCTGGAGATATTTCTCCCGGATTTGCTGGTAATACTTGAAGGCGGTGTCATAATCACCGATCTTGAACAGGAGATCGCCCAGCAGCCAATGGAGCGAAGTGATCGTATCCCCCATCTGGTCGAATTTGGCTTCGGCTGCCTGCCAATTCATAATCGCTTCATCCCAGTCCTTCCGATAAGCATGGTAACCACCGAGTAAGAGCAGGGTGTAGCTGTATTCCCGGGAGTCCCCCAAGCGCTCGAAGATTGCCAGTGATTCTGTGAGAGCCCTGCCAGCTTCTTCCAGGTGTTTATCCCTATGGGTGGTGTCCAGGAAGACAGCCAGGTTCAAACCGCCAAGCAGCTGCAGTGTAATCGCTAGCTCCCAGGGCTGATTAGCCTGACGATATTTTTGGATCAGCTGCCGCAGGTAATCACGTCCAACCTGTTCGTCGCTGAAACGCCCGTACAGGTAGGCAAACAGGCTGGCCCAAAGACCCAAGGTGAATAAATCTCTGGGAGTATCAATCTGTGAACCAACGCGATCGATGTTCTCTTCATGGGCGGGAGGGATCATGATACCGTAACGGTCTAACCGAATCGAGTCACCCTTGCTGTAGAAGGATGCCTGCACAATCAGCAGAATCCTGATCACCGTGGGATCAACGTTTGAGGAGCTAGGCTTCTCGAGTGCACTTAGTGCTGTTTCCACCAATCCCAGAAGTTGATCTGATTTGCTGCGCGCCTCCGAGTAGCGGTAAATGGGAGGCAGAAATTTATCTACCAGGAGGTCGAATTGTTTGTCTTCTATCAGTTGATTCCAGGCGATCTGGATATTTACGTATTCACTGTCAATTTCGCTGAAAGCTTCAACCTGAGATGTTCCACGCATTTTCTGATTGATTTCTTCCAGCCGGTGTGAGTAATAATCTGCGTGTTCAGAGCGCGCTGCTTCCAGGGCACTTCTATTTCCCTCTAGCTTTTCAAAGACGTACTGGCGCTGCAGCTCATGCAGCTGGAAGTACCCATTCTGATCGCGCTGCAGCCAGGCTTTTTGGATTAATCGTAATAAAACCTGCAGAGAGGTTTTCGTCACAGAAAGAGCAGCCTGGTGTGAGAAACTGCCCTGGAAGATGGTCAGGCTTTGCATGGTATCCTGTTCCTGGGCATCAAGTGCTTCCCAGGAGGCGTTGAAAACTGCTCGCAACGAGCGCTGGCGTTCGGGAATATCGATGGCCTGGCTTTCAAGAAAATCAAGGCTTTGGGAGATTTCTTGAAGAATGTCTTCCAGAGAAAGCAGCTCCAACCAGCTAGCAGCCAGGATAATGGCCAACGGTATGCCTTCGACAAGTTTGCACAAACGAGCGGCTGGTTCGAGGTCTCCAGGTGCTAAATTAAAGCCTGGTTTGACGCGGCGTGCGCTCTGGACCAATAGGATAATGGCTTCATTTGCGGACAAATCATCTTCTGAGAAATCTCCCGCGGACACATCTGGATAATTCATACCCCATAATGGCAGCACAATTTCACCAGATAAATTGAGGCGCTGGCGAGAAGTTACCAGGATTTTTACTTCTTGCAGCCTTTGAAGCAGCTCAGCCACTAGGGCGGAACCCTTCATGAGGTGCTCGAAATTATCCATCACTAAAAGCAGTTGTTTACCCTCGAGGTAATCGCACAGCTCCCTCATCTGGCCAGCTGCCGCGGTGAAGCGGAAATTCAGCTTTTCCGCGATCTGGGATACGATTTGATCCGTTGAAGTGAGCGAGGCTAAGGGAATGATATAAACTCCATCTGCAAAGGAGTCGCGGATATCATCGACCGTTTCGAGAACCAGGCGGGTCTTTCCCACACCACCTGGTCCGGTAACACTGATCAACCTGTTGTTCGGGACTTCAATGAGCAGCTTTTGCAGTTGGTTTTTTTCACGTTCACGCCCGATGAAGGGTGTTGCCTGAAATGCCAAATCAACCGGTTCATCCCGTTTCAGGGGAGGCTCTTCATGAGAATGAACTGCAACTTCGTTAGAGGGAAGCCAGGGAACTTCCTGGCGTAATGCGCTGATATCTGGCGGGGAGAGTTGGTTAGTTTTGATTGCTTCAAACAACGCGACAGTCTCCTCTTCAAGCTCAACCCCGATCTCAGCTTTTATCAGATTGGCGCATAGTTCATACTGGCGGATGGCAGATGCCCGCTGGCCGGACCAGGCATAGAGCTGCATGAGCTGGCGGTGGGCTTGCTCTGACAAATCATCAAAGGAGAGCACCTGGCGTGAATAATTGATCGCTGCCTCATATTCACCGAGAGAAATCTTCCATAATATCAAGTTCTGTAGGGCAGCATTCAGTAATCGCTGCAGCGATTCTCGTTCGAAGAACTGCCACTCGTCAAACTGGGGGCAATCTGGCAGGCTGAATCCTGCCATGAAATCCCCAGAATACATCCCGGCACATTCCTGGACTTCAGCCATTATGGTGGAAATTTCTTCTACTCGCGAATCTCCGGTTTGATTGGATAATAATTCTCGAGCTGTTGTATAGCGGGATTGAAATGTGGTGCTGTCAATCCAGCAGTCCAGCCCTGGATTCAGGACGACTTGTTCTCGATCACTGGAAAAGAGTTCTTCGTCCAACGCGGTTTTAACCCTGGAAAGCTCGCGGCGCAGGTTAGCGCGGGCCTTGGATTGATCGTACTGCGGCCAAAACATGGTCGCCAGGGAGTCACGGCTGTGTGGGCGGTTGGTTGTGGCGAGGTATGCCAGCAGTGCAAAGGCTTTCCGCCGGGGGAAATGGACTGGCTTATCCTGAAGCTCGATGCGGGGTGTACCCAACAGGAAGATGCGCAGATCGGACATGAATTCATTTTACCTTATTGGTTTTTCTTTTAGGAATATGGAGTGAATAAAGTATTTTTCCAAAAAGGGACCAGTTGAGACAAGCCTGGGGACGCAAATGGGGACGGATGAGAGACAGCCAGACAATATACTGGGTAAGAAATTTAGAGTTATCGGTATATACGAGGAGAGATAAAATGCAATTAGATTTTTTTTCAGATTCACTGGTCTATAGTGATGATCGCGATCGAAATGAACAAGACCTGCGCAGCGAAGCATTAGGTTTGTACTCACGCATGGCAAACAGTGGAAAAATACACCGGACGCTGAATTTTCTGAGACATCAATCAAGAAAACTAGCGGATTTAGAAACTTCCAAGCCGGAAACATGCAAACAAAGCAGGCATTACGCGGGACAGCAAAGTATTGCGATCGCTCAAATCAAAGGTACCGAAGGTCGGGAAGTGGATTTCGATGATGCCTTCAATCCGCTGCACGATCGACTGCGCAGCCGCTGGTTGGGCGTTGCCTCGGTACGGTTATCCGGGAAGGAGCTCCCGCCGGTAGAAGTGGTCCGCATGGGAGGAGATTACTATGTCCAAGATGGTCACCACCGAATTTCAGTCGCCAGGGCGCTGGGAGAGCAGTTTGTGGATGCGGAAGTGATTGATCTGGATTGCTGAAAAGGACTGGATCACCAAAAGATTAGTTCCCCTCAACGGGTAGGTCTCAAGACAAATCAAGGATCATTTCAGAAACAGAATCCATTTTTTGTTTTGCAGGATATCCTGATCCTGGTCCACTCGAGATATTGGGCACTTTGTTGACAGATAAAAAAATGGGCAGCTGTTCAGCTGCCCATTAATGAAGAGGGAATAGATTTATGGCCTACCTCCACGGCTGCCTCGCATACCATTACCCTGGTTTCCAACTGCGTTTGATCCAGCAATGATCGCCTGGTATTCCTCCAGAGTCATGAACTGTGGTTGGTAGGTTTCACCTGTTTGGGTCATCAATGTCGAGGTAAATGCCTTGAGATGGTTGATGGATCCCTGCAGCAGGTTATTGAATACTTGCTGGATATCGCTGTTGCTGGTTGCAGCTAGACGTTCCTGCAGGTCGAGAATATCGATTTCCTCAATCGCAGCACCTACCCGGAGCGCTTCGGCAAGAGACTGGCTGCCTTGAGCCAGCAGTTCGTCGTACAAATCCTGTAAATCTGGGTTCGAAAAGACTCCCGGTTCGCTGCTGGCTGGATCAGGGATATCATACCTATCCAACAATGTCTTGACCGCCTCGGTATGTGACTGCTCACTGCTGCTGATATTCTGGAAAATTGGCAGTCCCCAACTTTCATACATCGCCACGTAAATGTCGTGCGCTAGTTTCTCTTCTTCTCGCATGAAGATCAAAGCCTGTTGCTCCGATTCACTCAGTACGCCTCCACTTTCCGGCGTATATTCATGATAACCTGATTCATTCCCGGTTCCCTGCCCGTAGCCTCCTGATTGACCAGGCCCAGAAGAACTATCTCTACCATTTGTCGCGCGTCCATAACCGTTGCCCTGGAAATCCTGTTCTTGTGCGTTACGACCAAGACCAGCAGCTGCAGAATCAATTTCCGTTCCATCAGCGGCAGCCCGAGTTCCTCCCTGGTAATTGCCTTCGCCAGCTGTCCTCGCCATGGTGCGATTGACGGCTCCGATTAACAAGGCACCGATCAATCCTACAAGTAAAACCAATCCGATAATTTTCTTCATCATTTTTCATCCTTTTCAATTTTTTGATCTAATTTTTTGACAAACTTTTTATGCGCTTTCCTGAAGAACCGGCTTGCTTTGATTCCTTCTTTCCTGGGGCAAGATCGAGTGCAGGACATTTGCAGTTACGTTCACTATCCATCGCCAGTGGATGGCAAAGTGAATCACCGCCGAGACAACCAGGACTACTCCAGCCCAGGTATGGATCAAGTCCCACGAAGTACGGCTGACCAGGAAGGCGGGATCGACGGCCGACCGGCCGGATGGGGCATACAGGAAATAAATTCCGCTGATAGCGGTGAAAATGAAGCTCAATCCGACAGCGATATTCAAGATCAGGTTCCAGCGACCGCGCCAATTCATCTTCCCGTTCTTCCCGGTGATGTCTTTCCACATACGGCGAATCATATTGACTACCCAGGACCAGTGCAGGATGATGTGAATGGCAGCGATAGCGATCATCAAGATTCCAGCCCACATATGCACATCTCCCCAGGTGTGGCGGCTGTAGATGATCTGGATGTTGTAATATGGATTCCTGCCACCCTGAAAGCCGCCTGAGGGGAAATAAAGGAAGTAGATACCTGATAGGGCAGCTGCCAGAGCACTGCTGAACAGAACTGCATCGATCCACCAATTTCTTTTAGTTATTCCTGACATGCGTTTAATATTTGCCATATTTATCTCCACGATAAAGGATCATTTGTCCTAAATAATTGACAAGATGATCTTACTAAGCCGAAGTGAAGATTTTGTGAAGTTATGATGGAAGAGGTATGAATATTCCCGTTAGAGATTATGCAAACTTTGCCCTCAATAAATGTTGAGTGGAAAGAGGAGATGAGGAAATATGAAGATGGAGCTGTCTCGGCAGATAGCGTGGGATTTGCAATCCTGCACAACATCTACAATGGGGATTTATATAATATTGATATAATTGCATCCAGCAAATGGGCGTTCCCAGTACCTGCCTGTAAGAGTAAATTAGGTCTAGCGAGGAGGAAGTACAGCGGAGTTTTAAGGGGTGTGTAATGCCAAGATGGGTTGGTATCTCTCGGCTTGGATCAGCATTTTGAGTCCAGATTAGAAGTGCAGCTCTATTAAACTGGTGTCAGAGATGGCAACAGTTTTTTGATCCTCGTGGTACCGGGAAATGGAATATTGTTGCCGGAATGGTATTTCTGACAGAAAATTCTTCTCGAGTACTTCTGGCGGGCAAGGAGCCAAAAAACCTGGCGTATTGCGGCAGTTGCGCGACATTTTTGGCAGTATGGGGGTGGAAAACTCGGTAGGCGAAAGGAGATCAAAAATGAACCCGATCTACGAATCTGGTATCCAATTTATCAAGTCACTGCAGACGATGAGCCCTACCCTCGATGGCGTGATGAACGCCTTCACTTTCCTGGGCAGGTTTGAGTTTTACCTGATCCTGATCCCATTTATTTATTGGGTGGTCAGCCCAAAGTTGGGTTTTCGTGTCCCGCTGGTGCTGCTCACTTCTGACTTTCTGGGTCTTACCTTCAAGCAATTATTGCACCAACCACGTCCATACTGGGTTGGTGATGTCCAGGTGCTGGGGACGGAAACCTCTTACGGGATCCCCTCCACGCATGCCAGCGATTCGTTGGTTGTGTGGGGTTACCTTGCATACCGGCTTAATAAAACCTGGCTGTGGGTAGTTACCTTCCTTATGGTGATGATGATCAGCCTGTCCCGCGTGTACTTGGGGGTCCACTTCCCAACGGACGTGATCGGGGGTTGGCTGGTCGGCCTGGTGGCGATCTTCCTGGCCGTTAAAGGTGAGGCGTGGCTTTCCCCCTACTTGAAGAAGCAGCCTCCGGGTATGTTGATCGGGATAAGTTTCCTGGTTTCGATCGTGATGCTCCTGGTGGGATGGCTGGTCGCC
>JBJYXV010000049.1:0-11135 GCA_046260155.1 Anaerolineales bacterium | reverse complement strand
TGTATCACGTGGACGAGGATCGCTCCGAATCCACGGACCTGGCTGAGAAGTACCCGGAGAAGCTCGAGCACCTCAAGCAGCTGTGGATGGATGAGGCCCACAAGAACCTGGTGCTGCCCCTCGACGATCGCACCGCCAGGGAACTCCTCACCCTGTCTCGACCATCGACCGAGCCGCCCCGGGAGCGCTATATCTACTACCCGGACACGACGGCGGTTCCTGAAAGTGTCGCCGCTAATGTGCGCGGGCGGTCGTACAAGATCCTGGCCAATGTCGAAGTCAATGATAAAACATCCGGTGTGATCTTTGCCCATGGTTCGCGCTTTGGCGGGCACTCGCTGTTCATCAAGGACCAGAAGCTGTACTACGTGTACAACTTCCTGGGTATCCCGCCGGAACAGAAGTTCGTCTCCGATGAAACGCTCAAGCCGGGCAAGTACACGCTGGGCGTGGAGTTCATCCGCGAGAAGGCTGGCCAGTACGGCGAGTCGCACGGCACAGCCAAGCTGTATGTGGAAGACAAGGTGGTGGCTGAAGGACCGATGCGCACCCAGACCGGCAAGTTCACCCTGTGCGGTGACGGCCTGTGCGTTGGCCGCGATAGTGCCGATGCGGTCGCCGCGGAGTACACGCCTGAGACCCAGGGCGCTTTCACCGGTGGCACCATCCAGTACGTAGAGATTTCGGTGGAGAAAGAGCAGTACCGCGACCTCGAAATGGAGATGGCTGCGGCGATGTCGGTCGACTGAACCGCAGGCTTGTTTGCTTCGGCCTTGTTTACATGGGGTACCGGTTTGGCCGGTACCCCGTTCAACATGGTCGAACTTGCCACACAGCTTTTTCACAGAAGGCGAAAACACTCTTTTATTCGGAACGACTCGATATGAGAATAAACATTAAGTTTGCAAAAAGAGAGGAGTGATCAATGTCTGACGAAGATAAAGCAATGGAACAAACCGCCCAGGCGGATGAGGTCGAGGCGCTTTTCGTGCAATCAGCCGCAGGTATGGCTTATGAAAACGGCCGCCTGACTTTACACGGGGTGGCTCCAACCACGTTGTTGTTCACCGACCGGCCGCAGCGGGTCACCGGCCACGTCCCGACCGAGGAGTTCCTGGACTCCTGGGGTGATGGGGAAAACAGCTTCGCCGACGACCCACCGAACGCGGTGTTGTCCACATTTTCTGAGGATGAGGTCAATGATGTCGTTGTCGTGCTGCAAGACCCGGCTCTGGAGGCTGATCGCTTTAGCTACCAGGTCGAAATCCTGGATGGTGAGATGCCTGCCAGTGGTGGAGCCAGCTCGCTTTTCATCGACGTGATTGGTCGCCCCTTGACACCAATGTCGGTCTGCGGTGTGCGGCGCCGGGGAAGGCGGCGTGGTCGCAGACGTGAACGCCGCAGAATGCGCAGGCGAGGGATGTACTAAAAATCCCCTGGTAACTACACCATGCAATTTATGCTCGATCAGCCTATTTCCATACTGGCTGACTTCATCCTAGTAACCGGAATCTGAGTCATGGTTGCGTTTGGGATGTCAACTTTGGCTGATAAAATAAACTGAGCGAAAGGATGAAGCTGTTGAGAATTAAAGCCAGTACAGCGGCTGCCAAGGTTCGAACTGACTTGCTCAACGGACAATTTTGCATACTCACATGGGATTAGTTGAGAGCCGAAGTATTTTTTAATGAAAGCAAAAGACGAAAGTAGAGGAGCAGGAACTTCAGGAAACTTTGGGAGAGTTTTAACAGTAAACCGGTTGCCTATCTTGAATGATAGTCGAAAACGGCGTTAATCCTTTCCCCATTTCGGAGATCGGAACCTGGACGAAAGATAAGGAGGTTTCACAATGAGCACCCCGCTCCCATCCTGGAACGAGAGCCCGACCAGACAGGCGATTCTTGATTTTATCGCCGCGGTAACCAAAGAAGGCGCGCCAAAATACGTCCCGCCGCAAGAACGAGTAGCGGTCTTTGACAACGACGGCACACTGTGGTGTGAAAAGCCGGCCCAGCTCCAGGTGGGTTTCATCTTGCAGCGGCTGGCTGCGATGGCTGGAAAAGACCCATCACTGCGCAAACAGCAGCCCTGGCAGGCTGCTTATGATAAGGACATGGCCTGGTTCAGTGATACGATCACCAGGCATTACCACGGGGATGAAAGCAAGGTAAAGGTGCTGCTGGGTGGGATACTCAAGGCATTTGATGCGATGTCCGTGGAGGGGTTTGAGAAGATAGCCAGCGACTTTTTACACCAAACCCGGCACCCCTCCCTGGGTGTTTCCTATCTGGAATTGACTTTCCAGCCGATGGTCGAACTGCTCCGCTACCTGGAGGCGTATGACTTCACCAGCTACATCGCCTCCGGGGGAGGGCGTGACTTCATGCGTCCTGTTACCCAGCAGCTGTACGGCATCCCGCCCGAGCGCATCATAGGCAGTGCCGTCACCCTAGAGTACCAGGCTAATGACCAAGGCGTCACAATTATGCGGCAACCAGGTCTGGACTTCATCGATGACGGTCCCACCAAAGCCGTCCAAATCTGGGATCGCACCGGCCGCTACCCGATCGTGGCTGCCGGCAACGCCAACGGCGATATCCCCATGCTGCGGTTAACGGAGGCCAACCCGCATGCCTCCCTGTGTATGCTGGTTAACCACGACGATGCCGACCGGGAGTTTAACTACACCGCCGGCGCTGAAGATGCCCTGAAAACGGCACAGAAGCGTGGTTGGATGGTGGTCAGCGTGAAGCGGGATTGGAAAAAAGTCTTCGCCTTCCAGAAATAGTGGAATTTTAGGGAGTGACAGGGAATGGACACACCAGCCGCCCCGCGCGGAATAACAAAGTATCTCCCCTTCCTCAGTTGGCTGCCCCACTATCAGCGTACCTGGTTATGGCTTGACCTGCTAGCGGGGTTGATCGCGGCCGCTGTAGTCATTCCCCAGGCGATGGCTTATGCAACGATCGCAGGATTACCAGTGCAGGTAGGCTTGTACGTAGCCTTGCTGCCCATGTTAGCCTATGCCCTGCTGGGTACCTCCCGTCCCCTGAGTGTCAGTTCGACTTCTGCACTTTCCATGCTGGCGGCCTCGGCATTACTCACCGTGGTAGGCACTGCGAGCAGTCCCAGCGACTATATCCTTCCAGCTGCCACCCTGGCCCTCCTGGTGGGTGTGTTCCTGGTTCTAGCCGCCCTGCTGCGGTTGGGTTTTTTGGCTGACTTCATTTCACTGCCCGTACTGAATGGCTTTAAGGCTGGCATCGGTGTGGTGATCTTTGTCAGCCAGCTGGGCAAAGTTTTAGGACTGTCTGTTCCCAGTGGCTCATCGGTCTTTGCAACGCTGGGAACCATTTTGACCAGCCTGGGACAGATCAACTGGCCCACCCTGGCATTGGCGGCATTGACGCTTGCGATCCTTTTCCTCCTGCCGCGTTTCGCCCCGCGTATTCCGGCAGCGCTGGTAGCCGTCGCCATGGGGATCGGTGTTTCAGCTGCTTTCGATATCACTGCGCTGGGTATCTCTCTTATTGGTAATATTCCATCAGGGCTACCCGCTTTGTCATTGCCCGATCTTTCGATGGTGCGCAGTTTATGGTTACCGGCTATCGGTATCGCGCTGATGTCATTCACCGAGTCATCTGCAGCCGCCCGGGCTTTCCGAGAACACGGGGATCCTGAGACAGACGCGAACCAGGAGCTGTTTGCTCTGGGCATTGCCAATATCGCCGGAGGCCTTACCCAGGCTTACCCGGCGGGTGGCGGTACCTCGCAAACTGCCGTCAATGCTAAAGCGGGAGCCAAAACGCAGATGGCTGAACTGGTGACGGTTGCCGTCGTCGTGCTGACCCTCTTGTTTTTAGCACCGCTGATCAGCCTCATGCCCGAAGCCACGCTCGGTGCCCTGGTACTGGTGGCGGCTGTGGGATTGGTCAGTGTCAGCGAGTTCCGGGAAATGGCCCAGGTCCGGCGTACAGAGGTGATCTGGGCACTGCTCGCCTTTGGCGGGGTGATTGTGCTGGGTGTACTGGAGGGAATCCTGGTTGCCGTACTGTTCTCTCTATTGACACTGCTCAGCCAGGTAGCCCGTCCACCCGTATATGCTCTAACGCGCAAACCGGGCACAGATGTATTCAGACCGCTCGGCGATCACCCTGATGACGAAACATTCCCGGGATTATTGATCACGCGCACCGAAGGGCGGGTTTTCTTCGCCAACGTGTCGGGGGTAATTGGCAAACTCCGGCAGTTGATTCAACTGACCTCACCCCAACCACAGGTCGTGGTCCTGGATTGCGCCGCAATCCCCGATTTCGAGTACACGGCGCTCAAAGCGTTAGCGAAATTTGAAGAGCAGCTGCATAACGCCGGGATTTTACTCTGGCTGGCGGCAATAAATCCAAACGTATTACCCCTGCTCAAGCGAGCACCACTGGGGAATAAACTGGGGGATGAACGGATATTTCCGAACCTAGAACAGGCCGTTGAATCTTATTTACAGCGTTTTGAACAAGGGGTATCCAATGGCTAAATCGGGTAATGAACGGATCTTAAAATACGGAGGCAATTTTAGATATGATTTCTGACCTACTCTCTTACCTAACCCCCGGGAATTTCTTATACTTCGACCTGCTGGCTGCCTTTACTAACGCTCTCAATGGCGCGTTGCTATGCCAGCGCCCGGATCACTACCGAAATCGTTTCATCACAATGGTTGGCATCCTGGTATTCGCCGTCTTCGGAGGCATTGGGGGAGGTGTTACCCGGGATGTATTGCTAAATGACACGCCTTCATCGCTGACCAACCCCTGGTATCTCATCCTGGTTTTCATCGCCTGGATTATTGGCATGCGTACGGCCTGGACGAAGGATCAGAATTTCCGTGAAACATACTTCCAGTTTATGACCTCCTTTTCTTTGCCCTGGTATGCCGTGGTCGGAGTTGATAAGGGGCTGCAGGCCCACTGGCCTCTAATGGGTGCTCTCTTCTTAGGTGTAGTCGGACCCACTGCCGGTCGCTTACTGATCGACGTCGGTTCTGGCGTACCAGCCAAGCAGCTTGTGCAGGGCGAGTGGTTCATCGGTACGGCCATACTGACCTCGGTCGTCTATTACATCCTGAGGTCTGGAGCTTACGGTGGATATGGACTATCCATAAACATTGTGGTGGCTTCACTGCTAGCTTTCGCCATCGGGTTCGCCTTCCGGGTGCTCGCTCTCTGGTTCGGATGGGAGGAACCCATGCCTCGACGACTCCCCACCTGGCTGCTAAAGGGCGCACCAAAACGCGAAACCTTAAAAGAGAAGATGCAGCCTGGTTGGGTTCCATCCTGGGAGGAACCACCGGATAGAAGTGACTTTTCAGCATGAACATGCATTTTTTTCAGTCAACGATTGGAGAACAGAATAAACAATCAAGAAGCGAGAAAAAAATTATCAGCTGACCCAGCACAGTTGTGCTGACCTCTGTCAGCTATTTCGTGTTGCGTAACAGAGCAGATGGCCCCAGACCGAAGGCAAAATCAATGGACAAAGCAAGTAGCAAGACTGCTAAAATGCTCAGAGAGAGTCCCTGGCTGCAATCTGGTTCTTGTTGGAGGAACCAGTGCCTCAATGACTCTCCGCGGGACTGCTCATTGGCAACACAAAGCAAGTATCCAATAAAGAAAAGATACAGCCTGGTTCGGTTCTATCCTGGGAGTAAACGACGCATAACAATTAGGAGAAGATGATGCAAAATGCCTTTGCGAAAAATCGGTCATTTTGGGTGCAGTTGGGTTGGGGAGCGCTTGTCGGTCTGCTGAGCGCCCTGGGAACGCTGCTTTTCGTATTCTTGATGAACTGGGGTATTAGCCTGGTCTGGCCGCAGAAGCCCGATGCGGAGCCATTCTCCGGATCTGTGCGCATCCTGGTGATCATGACTGCCGCCGGCCTGGTCGTCGGGTTGATCCACCACTTCTTTAAGGCCGAGATGATGGATGAATTCGGAGCGATGGTGGAGGGCAGGCTCAATTACGGGCCAGTTCCCAGCACGCTCCTGGTAGCTCTGGTTTCGTTGATTGGCGGCTTCAGCGTTGGGCCCGAGGTACCGACTGGCTTGTTGGGCGCCGGGCTGGGGTCGTGGCTGTCTGAACGTCGCAAATTAGGGGTTGACCTCGAGCGCTCGAACGTTTTTAGCGGGATTTTGAGTGCCTGGGGAGGCTTATTTACTACGCCCTTTGCGACCGTGGTTATGCCGTTAGAGTTGGCTCACCAACAGACACCTGCTTATTATGCCATGTTGACCGTCGCCGCGGCTGCTTCAGTGATCGGCTTCAGCGTCTTTTATGCTGTCGGCGGGAATACATTTGCCGGTGTACTGCGCATCCTGGATTTGCAGGATTACAGCCTGAAGCTGTGGCATCTGGTTCTGGCTATCGCTTTGGGTGTCCTGGGGGCTGTCCTAGCGCTCATATTTGGACTGCTCCTGCGCTTTTTTAAGCGCCTAGCAGCGCTGCTCGACAACCAGCCGATCATCCGTGGCACAATAGGTGGTTTTTTACTGGGTTTGCTGGGCATGGCACTACCGCTGACGCTGTTCTTGGGTACTTCAGGATTAAAAACAGTAACTGAGCAGGGAGCACAGTTGGGCCTCGCACTGGTCATCGTCATGGTATTTGCCAAGATGGTTGCGACAACCGCGGCCTTTTCGACAGGTTTTATCGGCGGGCCGATTTTCCCGCTTCTGTTCGTCGGCGGAGCTGCTGGCACAGCCATCAATCTCGTATTTCCAAGCGTTCCCTTAGCCCTAGTAGTAGCCTGTCTGATGGCAGCCGTTCCCGGCGCTATGCTGCCGGTTCCCCTGGCGCTGGGTGTTATCGTCCTGTTCATTACGGGAATCCCCGCCACGGAGGCAATTCCTGTTTTCGTAGCAGTGCTCGTAGCCTATGGAACCACTCATGGATTAGGTCTGCTCGCTCGAGGTTCGAGGAAGGAGCAAGCTCATCACGCCGAGAAATCAAGTGAAAGTTGAAGGCGTCGAACACATGCCAAAGCTGTTTGGCCTTTTAGCAGGCATATTTTTTGCCTATCTGGTAACGGGTTGTCAGGCCACTCCAACGCCTTCAGCTGCCACGACAACTCCTGCACCAACACTCAGCAGTTTTGAAACGGCTGTAAGTACAGTTACACCTACTTCTTCAACGAATAATCTGTCTGTACAAGGTGCAGCCACAGCCGTCGCTGCCCGCACGCCACTACCCACACCGACTCCGGGGATTATTGATCGCGGAGTTGAACAGATCACTGATCAGCTTGGCTTGACTGGAAAAATCTTCTTAGGTCTGACTATCTATGGTTGGATTAATCTGGCGATATCAGGCCTCATCATTCTTGCTGGTTATGTGGTGGCAAATCTGCTTGTTAACACTGTCTTGAAGAGGCTGGTCAAACGATCTGACTTCCAATTTGACGATCAATTTTTATCAGCAATCGAAAATCCTTTGAGATGGCTGATTGTAGCATTTATTGCCCGTTTTGCTGTCCTGAGATTAGCTGGCTTGAACGAGGGGCTGCGAACTTTTTTTGATAATGTTTTCTTTGTCGTCATACTGATCATAGCCTCGCTCATTGTGGCTCGTTTGATCAGTTTATCTACTAAATCTTACATTGGAAGTATCAAATCAGGTAGGGATCCTAAAAGCCTAGCCCAAGTTGTCTCTTTCATCCAGCGTACCGGCTATTTTTTTCTCGTTATTCTTGCTGTCAGCATAGGATTGGATCATTTTGGTTTCAATATCACAGTGCTGGCAGCTATCTTGCTCGTAGCCGGGGGACTGATTGCGCTCGGGGCTCGTGATACGGTCGAGAACGCCGTCATTGGATTTACGATCTTGTTAGATCAACCCTTCCGAGTCGGGGATGACGTCTTGATTCATGAGTTAGGTACCTGGGGAAAAGTACTGGAGGTTGGCACTCTCATAACCCGCATCAGGACACGTGATAACCGGGAAGTGATTTTGCCAAATTCTAAAATCTCACAAAACCTTATCACCAACTACAGTCTTCCAGATCCCAGGCTCCGGGTAGAAACGCAGATTGGGGTTGCCTACGGCTCAGATTTCAATAAGGTCCGTAAGGTTATCGAGGATGCTGTGCGTAGCGTCGATGGCGTTCTGGCAGACAAGCCCGTGAGTATTTACTTTTCCGAGTATGGGGACTCATCTCGAACGATGATAGTACGCTGGTGGGTCAATTCCCGTGCAGATAAGAATCCGATCCTAAGTAAGGTCAACGAAGCCCTGGAGCTGGCGCTGACCAAGGCTGGGATCGTGCTGCCGAACAACACCATGGACTTGAATGTCAACATGAGCGGCTCGCAGCCTGATCAGCAGAAGGTGTCAGGGACAGACGCAAAGTAAACAAAAATGTCTTAAATTGCAGGGATATATTCCAAGCGTTAGCTTCTGGTTAGCCCTGATACCGCTGGTATTCCTGGCACTCATGGAATTCGGTATGAAGAAAGCCTTGATCGTTCTGGGTGGCTATTCATTGATAAATGGCTCGTTATAAAAACTGATCCCACCCAGAACGATGAGACAGGAACGGAGATGAAAAAGAAGGATTACGCTGCGAAATTTCTTTCTGATGGGGACTAGCTTCAGCGATATCGAAACCCTGGTCATGACACTGGTGGCGTGCCTGGTGCTGATCGTAACTTTGATCGTCGTTGGCGGCGAAACTGGCATACGTGATCAAGATGAGAATGGCCACTATTATTTACAAGGAGTTAAAGATGAATATCAAACCAGTCAACAAATTGAACATGATCATCTACATCTTCGTTATTACCATGATGGTAGCCTGCGCTAGCTCTCCGGAAACACAGGAAAGCGCGACCTCTGAGAATCCCGAAGGGGGAAGCAGCTCCTTGGCCATGGTTGATGCGGTAACTCTTGAGCAGAGGGAAAACCATTATTATGCCGTGATTAATGGCTTTTACCCGGATGCATGCACCAAAGTCAGTTCCGTAGAGCAGGTAGTGGAAGAGAATACGATCAGCATCACACTTCTCACTGATAGACCCCCTGATTTGATGTGCGCTGCGATGTTAACCCCTTTTAATATCGATGTCTTACTAACCACTGGGGGTCTGATGCCCCAGGAGTACAATGTGGTCGTTAATGAAGGTCCCTCGACTACGTTTTTATTGGAATAAAGTAACTACTCATCCCAGAGTAGGAATTAGGGAAAGAGGATCTATGGAAGTGGATCCTTGAATGAGCATGGCAATAATGGATCAAAATTTTATAGGTGGCTACCTGATTTCGAAGGTGCAAATCACGCCGCTGTGTTAATCATCTTGCGGAACCGGGATTAATTTGCAGCATTCTCTTGAGAGTCATTTACCGAATGCTTTATACTTGGTGCTACCGGCAACCAATAATTATTGGCTGGTGTCGGCTACGGGGTTATGAACAGTAAGAGGATACAGAGTTGAACGAGAGAGAAAAGATGAAATTGAACAGTTACCAACTTTCTGAGGACTCCTTTATTACCTCGGTCGATTGGCCCGGGTTGGATATTGTCCGGCAAAACAAAGACCCGGAGCATCCATATTGGGTGGTCGTAGAAGATATTTCTACGGTAGAGTTGGCAGAAAACTTAAAACATTTAGATCTTCACCCCCTTATCTTGGAGGATTGCCTATCCCCCGAGCACAGCACGTTGGTGGATCGTTATCCAGATTCCGTATACATTGAATTTCCTACCAACACGAGCAACGATGAAGTTGGGGTTGCCTATCTTTCAATCATTTGCCTGCCTGAACTCATCGTTACCGTTATACATGGAGAAGTGACACAATTACCCAATTTTATTACTTCTTTACAACAAGATAGGAAATTATCAACAGGCAACACCGCTAACTTGATTTACATGCTGACTGATTACTTTATTGATAAGACGATCACCCAAGGTCTGGTGTACAGACAGCACTTGAGTCTTCTGGAAAAAAAGCTTGATCAGGACCCGGAGGGTATAGATCTCAATCACATCACCGACTTGAAACGACTGGTATCACAGTTGGAAGGCATTTGTGAAGATCAATTGTATTGTGCCAAATCGTTAGTCATAGATGATAACACTGTCATTAACCCTGCTGGCCAGGAGACATATTTTAATGACCTGATCAGTAATGGTGAATATGCAGTGAAATGGATTACCCGTTTAAACAGTCGTGTCAAGGATTTGCAAGATAATTTCACGTTACTGCATCATGAATCCTCAGAAAAACGATTGCGTATTCTTACCATAATCTCAGCCATTTTCTTACCATTGACATTTATCACCGGTTACTTTGGCATGAATCTTTCCAACTTATGGCTGGTGAGAGTAGAACATGGTTCGCTGATAGCCTTTGCCATTATGACCGTCATCTCCCTAAGTCTGTTGTGGTATTTCTACAGTCGCGGTTGGTTTGATTAATAAACGTTACGCAATACGCAGGTTGATGGGGGGCTGTGGAGATTGAAGCATATTCAAAAGCCCTTTCCCAATTGATGTTTCAACCCCTTGCGGCTGATCTAGGGCCGCAATGAAGTATGCCAGAAAACGCGCTGGATCGTTATCGCCTTCATCCAGCGAGAGCCAGGCGAATTTAACATTGGAAAGTGTTTCACGATCATTTTCCGCCTCTAGGTTTTCCAACCAATCTACAACCGGCGTTGTTTTGCCAAAGACTGCCGGAGCAGAAACAAGGGTAAGTTTACTGTGCAGGCCACGATTCAGTTTCTCGATCAGGCGGGGACGGGCTACGATTTCAGGTCGAGTGGGGGGATGAGGAGTTTGATAGCGAGAAGTTGTTTCACTTTTTGCCTTATTCTTGTGGTTGGGAGGTGAAAAACTACCTCAGTTTTATGTCAAAAACAGATTAGTATATGAACTCTTCTCGATTATAGCATCGTGTTATTTATCGATATCTCAGTGTGTAATTCCAAAATAGGTAACGTTAGCATTACTTGACGATTCTACAATAGAGAATTATCATTTTGATAAGTATCTTTTCCTTGACTTGTTACCTCCATTGGCGTTTCTTGAGCGAAAATCATGGGGAAGGCGGTTCGAGTTTCTTCTACGAGGGGTTGCAACAAAAGTTA
>JBJYXV010000048.1:0-133590 GCA_046260155.1 Anaerolineales bacterium | reverse complement strand
TTGATGCCTCCGGTGGGTCCCCCTATACCGTGGGAGTAACTGTTGAAGATGATGGCAGTCCAAACCTGTCCGACGCGGTGAGCTTCATCTGGACGATCAATGATTATGTGCCCAGTCCCCCGGATGTCACCAACCCAGGAGTTCAAAAAAGTGAGGCAGGGGATATGGTTACCCTCCAGATTGAAGCCAGCGACCCGGATGGGGATGAGATCAGTTTTTCTGCTGAAAACCTGCCCCCCAATTTAGTGATTAACCCGATATCCGGGGTGATCAGCGGTAAAATTGCCGATTGGGCAATCCTTGCTAGTCCTTACAGCGTCACGGTCACGGTGACAGATGATGATTTACCCCCGCTGAACACAAAAATCAAGTTTGACTGGATCATCGCCAGCGACGAGACCTACCTGCCCCTGGTCATAAGGTGATCGCTTCATGAAGGTGCTGTTCGTCGTCCCTTACGTGCCCAATAAGATCCGGGTGCGGCCTTACAACTGGATCCGTTATTTATCCAGATTGGGACACCAGATTACCCTGTTCACGGTGTGCACGAACCAGGAAGATCACCTGGCACTGCAAGAGCTTAGAAAGTACTGCGACGAGATACAGCAGGTGGATTTACCCGCCTGGCGCTCGCTGGTGAACTGTACTCTAGCTTTACCGACCAGGCAGCCGCTGCAGTCAGTTTATTCCTGGGATGCTTCCCTGGCGGATGGTCTCTTTGCACTCGCCAGCCAAAACAGCGGCAGCGATGCTTATGACATCCTGCATGTGGAACATTTGCGGGGTGCTCGCTACGGATTGGATTTCATTTCCAGGTCTGGCAGCACAAAACACAGGCTCCCGGTGGTTTGGGATAGCGTTGATTCGATCAGCTTGCTGTTCCGCCAGGCGATGGTGCAGAGTAAAAGCTTCATCAACCGCAGTGTGACCCGTTTCGAATTAGGGCGCACGGAAGAATACGAAGGCTGGCTGGTGAAGCAGTTTGACAGCGTGCTGGTGACATCAAAACATGATCAGCAGGCACTGCTCGACCTGGCACCGGATCCTGGGCCAGAAAAGCAGATCAATGTGCTCCCCAATGGTGTGGACCTGGAATATTTCACACCGCACGTGGCAGGGGAGCGCCAGGACCGGATGGTAGTACTCAGCGGAAAGATGAGCTACCATGCAAATGTCACCATGGTGGTTGATTTTATCGAGAAGATTATGCCCCAGGTTTGGAAGCACCAACCTGAGGTGAAAGTCTGGATCGTTGGCAAGGATCCACCCCCCAGGTTGAGTGCTTATGCAGAAAATGCGAATATCAATGTCACGGGAACTGTGGATGATATCCGTCCATATCTGAGGAAAGCAACCATTTCTGCATCACCGATTCCATATGGGGTTGGTATTCAGAATAAAGTACTGGAAGCCATGGCCTGTGGGACACCGGTTGTTGCGAGCCAGCAGGCAGTTTCCGCACTGGATATCCGGGCGGACGAAGAAGTCATGGTGGCGAGCAGCCCGGATGAGTTTGCAGAAAAAATGCTCGTCCTCTTCGACTCAGCTGAACTGCGGTCCGAGGTGGGGGAGGCAGGCAGAAAATATGTCGAGCGAAACCACGATTGGGGGACGGTTGCCGGTCAGCTGAGTGAAATATATTCTCAAACAATGGCTCGAAATTTTGCTGGTACATGAATCTCCTTGATGGCCTATTAGAGAGAATTCGGAAGGATTAACGAAATTATGGAATTCAAACAATACATCCTGCCCTTGAGACGCTGGTGGTGGCTGCTGGTTGCGGCAACTTTGATCGCGGTGGTCTCCAGCTACCTGGCGACCTTGAGACAACCACCGATCTACCAGACAATCACCACGTTAATGATCGGCCAGGTGATCACAGATCCAAACCCTACCGGTGCTGAGTTTACACTGAGCCGGCAGCTGGCGGAAAACTATGCAGAGATCGCAAACCGGGAACCGGTAAAGATTGCTACCATGGAGGCCTTGGGTCTTGGCTGGTTGCCAGATTACCAGGCGACGGCACTTCCAAACGGCCAATTTATTGAGATAGCCGTGACGGATATTAATCCTGATAGAGCTCAAGCCGTGGCTAATGAGCTTGCCCGGCAATTGATCTTGCGCAGCCCTACAGGCAGCCAGCCAGATGAGCAGGACCGGCAGGCATTCGTCCAGACCCAATTAAATAACCTCCAGCAGCAGATCACAGACACGGAGACCGAAATCCAGACCCTGCGTGATGCTCTGGGAGAAATGGATTCTGCTCGCCAGATTGCAGATACGCAGGCGCAGATCACCGCCCTGGAAGCAAAATTGGCTGACCTGCAAGGAATTTATTCTGACCTGTTGGCGAATACCCAGGGTGGGGCGATCAATACGATCAGCGTAATTGAAGAGGCTTTCAAACCAAGCGTGCCCATCGGGCCGAATAAACCGTTGATCATCCTGCTCTCAGCCGCGGTGGGCTTGTCCCTGGCCGTGGTGGCTGCATTCGTATTGGAATATATGGACGATACGGTGAAAAGTCCTGAAGAAGCAGAGAAGATCACGGGCGTGCCAGTGATTGGATACCTGTCAGAGCTCGATATTGGGGATGTGGGAGCTCTTTATGCAGCAGACAATCCTCGGCATCCCAGCGTGGAAGAGATGCGCTCGTTAAGGACAAACCTGGATTTTGCAGGCGTTGACCAGCCATTAAAGACACTGCTGATCACAAGCACGGAAATGGAAGTTGGGAAGAGCTCCGTGGCAGCCAACCTGGCGGTTGTCATATCACAAACTGAGAAGAAAGTAGTCCTGGTGGATGCTGACTTACGCAGGCCAAATATCCATAATTTCTACGGTTTTCAAAATAAACTTGGCCTGAGTGATGTATTCCGCGGTGAATCTTCACTGGAAGAGGTATCCAAGAAATGGAGAGAAGGGGAAGTGGTAGTAATCACGGCTGGAGATGTACCCCCGAATCCAGCTGAATTACTGGGATCAAAGCGGATGAGTGAAATTTTAGAAACCCTGGGTTCAGAGGCAGACATCGTGATCATTGATGGACCACCATTTGTTGTCGCAGATGCTCCTGTGCTGGCTTCTAAAGTAAATGGGGTTTTATTAATCATCCGCCTGGGACATACTCGTAAGCCCGCATTAAATACTTTAATGGGGCAGATCAAGCGCTCGGGTGCGAAGGTAATCGGCGTGGCGTTGAACCGTATTCCCGCGAAGAGTATCGGTTATTACACCGGAAACCCATATTATTCTGGTTATTACACGGATGATGAAACTGGATCGGATCACCTGGGTAGACGAACAAACCAGCGGCCGCTGTTCAATTTTTGGCCTTTCAATTCCAGAGCTAATTCGGAATCAGGGGTAAATACAAAGCGGGTTTTTGATGATATTGATATCACTGAAGAAGGTGAAGGGTATAGCTGGCGGGATTAAATTGTGAGGTAAAAGAGGAAAGTATAGATTGGAAAATGATGTTCTGTTGGGGGAAGGCTTGGGGAAATTGATTAGGAATTAACAGCCACCAGTCGAGCTTACCAGATCTATAAGGGACTGCAAAGAAATTTCTTTGCAGTCCCTTTTTGATCCTAATAATTTCGCACCCAGGTCAGGATGCAGTTTTGACTTTATTCTCTAGCGTGCGAGCAAGGATTTGTTCGAGTTCAGGATTTCCGGAGTTTTCCTTGGTGTTCGTCACATGACTGGTAGTTGAAGAATCAGGTGTTGATTTTTCCATCGCTTCCCTGAGCGCCATTTCCATTGCAGTGGGAATCACTTCTTCGGGTTCCTCAGGTTCAGCGGGCCGAGATGGTTTGGGTTTTGTCTTGGGAGAAGGTTTTTGTTCGAATACTGGTTTTTCCTCAAGCGCTTTCATACTCAATTTTATTTGTCTTTTACGACGATTTACATCCAGTACCTTGGCTTCTACCTCGTCTCCAACCTTGACTTCTTGTTGCGGGTCTTTAATATATTCGTGAGTGATTTCGCTGATGTGTACCAACCCTGGTCGTTCAGCGCCAATTTCCACAAACACACCAAATTTTTCGATCCGGGTAACCTTGCCTTTGACAACCATGCCTTTTTCAATATCACGCCACTCAAGGGGTAAAGGCTCAATCATCGTCAATTCGAGACGTTCTCTCTTGGGTTCAACTCGCCTAACCCAAACTTCTACAGATTGCCCAACCTGAACAACATCCTCAACCCGGTTAACTGGTTCTTTCTGCAATTGAGAAATGTGAACGACGCCGGGAACCTCGACTCCAATATCCACCAGTGCACCCGCAATGGTGGTCTTGACGACTGTGCCTGTGAATCGCATTTTGCGTTTCACATCAGCAAGTCCAGATATCTCCGCGCTTTCAGTGGTCGCTACTTGGTTCTCATCCATAGCGCACGCTCCAATACATAATTTTCTAACAAGCTCGCTGCGCTTGCAGCGAAATAATAGCTAGATTTAATTTTGAGGATCCTGTGGGGAGCAGCATCCGCGATTGATTATTATACTTGGCGATGGGATAAAAGTCAAAACAATGTGATTAGAATTCAGTTAATATCACGGATTCTACATCTTTGCCATGCAGTAAAGCCTGCAATATTTCCAAGAGAGCCTCCTGCCAATTTGGGAATGATTTGTAGGCTATCCAGAGGCCAGTTTTACCGATCCGCACCTCAGGTTTCAGGGGAGGTAAATCAGCTGGTAACTCATCGTCCCGAAAACGCATCACGATTTGATTGTTTTCTACGTTCACACTAGCTATACCGGTTAATTCAGCCAGCAATTTTACCTTTAATTGGTAGAGCAAATTTCGAACTGGCCTTGGGGGAATGCCAAAACGATCCGTGAACTCTTCGAAGATAGCATCGATCTCGATTAAAGAGCGCAAATCTGCAATACGGCGATATAGCCGCAGGCGCATATTCTTGTCAGGAACATAATCTGGAGGGATGTGGGCGACGAGCGGCAGGTCCACGCTGACCAGAGGTCGTAAAGAATCGAGTGAGGCAATAGCTGGATCCGGAGGGAGACCCTGCTGCTTTCTCAGGCGGACCACTGATTCAGATAACAAGCGTGTATAAAGGTGAAACCCGACTGCTGCAATGTGACCATGCTGCCGGGTTCCCAAAATATCACCGGCTCCGCGGATTTCCAGGTCCCGCATGGCAATTGAGAATCCTGCGCCGAGCTGGATATTTTCGGCGATGGTTTCAAGGCGCTGGCGGCCTTCTGGCGTGGCCTTCTTCCGGCGGTGTTTGAAGAAATATGCATACGCGCGTTGGGCTCCTCGTCCCACCCTGCCTCTGAGCTGGTAAAGTTGAGAAAGACCAAAGGTGTCGGCGCGGTCAACAATCAAGGTGTTGGCATTCGGAATATCCAGCCCGGATTCGATAATAGAAGTACTCAGCAGAACATCGATATCCCCGTTCGAAAACAGCTCCATCCGCTCTGAAAGCTGGTTTTCATCCATCTGTCCATGCGCGATGGCGATGCGTGCTTCCGGGACCAGACGCCCGAGGTGGCTGCGCATAGCTGAGATCGTTTGCACACGGTTGTGAACAAAAAATACCTGTCCACCTCTTTCTAATTCCCTGATGATCGCTTTACGTACTAAGCGCTGGGAATATGTTCCAACATGGGTGATGATCGGCAATCTTTCCTCAGGAGGCGTATTAATGGTTGAAATATCTCGAACGCCGGTTAATGCCATGTATAAAGTGCGTGGAATCGGCGTTGCAGTAAGGGTCAGGACATCGACTTCAGTGCGTAATTGCTTAAGGTATTCTTTGTGCGAAACTCCAAAGCGCTGCTCCTCATCAATGATCAAGAGACCCAGATCGCTGAATTCAATATCACTCTGCAGCAAACGGTGGGTACCAATGACGATATCAAGCGTTCCCACCGCTAACCGAAATAGAATATCCCGCTGCTGTTGAGCTGAGCGGAAGCGGGAGAGCATTTCGACTTCAACGGGAAAAGCAGATAATCGCTCACGGAAAGTGTTGTAATGCTGCTGGGCGAGCACAGTCGTCGGTACCAGCATGGCCACTTGTTTACCATCCATGACTGCCTTAAAAGCAGCTCGTAGTGCCACCTCGGTTTTACCATAACCGACATCACCGCAAATCAACCTGTCCATTGGTTGGTGGTTTTCCATGTCCTGCTTAACATCGTTTAATACCCTGATTTGATCATCTGTCTCGATATATGGAAAACTTGCTTCCAGCTCTTCTTGCCACGGCGTATCCGGTGAGAAGGCATGCCCAACACTGATCTGGCGTTTTGAATAGAGATCGAGCAAGTCTTCTGCCACCTCTTCAACAGCTTCTTTCGCACGCGTCTTTACATTGCGCCATTCAACACTGCCAAGCCGGGTTGGGGTGGGTTTGCGCTTGTCAGCACCAATATATTTCGAGATTCGATCAGCCTGGTGAACTGGAACGTAAAGTTGATCCCCTTCCGCGTATTCGATGGTCAGATAATCTCGATCAACACCATCTACAGCTCTGGTTACCAGACCTAGAAACTGCCCGACCCCGTGGTCGACATGTACAACGTAATCACCGATCCCTAAATCGGTATATGCGGCTTCCGGGGATTCTGCGGTTGCCATGAAACGCCGGCGAGGTTCTGGACGCCGCCAACCGAAAATTTCTCCATCGGTCAGCAAATGCAAAGGTGGGCAGCTGGGTTGTGTTAGTATCCAACCTTCAGATAGGCTCCCTTCAATAAAGGCCGGGGGGATGTTCGCCTCAAGGCTTTGTATGATCAGCTCTTCCCATAACTCCTTGAGTCGGGCAGCTTGACGGGAAACCAGGACGATGCGGCTGCCTTGGTTATATTGATTGGTGAGGTCGTCTAAAAGCGGTTTTAACTGGCCTCCATAACGGGGACCGGAGCTAAACCGCTGGGCCAATGTTGTTGACTCGAGGATCGTCGATGAACCCAATTCAATCGTCCGGTGAGAACTTAAGGATTCTTGGTACTCACCCAAGCTCAGGTAGGGCAGTGGGAAATCTTCTGGCAAAGAATTATCTGCAACATGATCACCACGCATCTCTACTGCCTGCTCTTCTATCGCCTGCAGCGCATCATCGACATTTTCATTGTTGTCCAGGAACACCATTGATTTGAGTGGTAAAAAATCTAGAATGCTGGTTGGCGTAGGGTGCAGCAGGGGAATATGGTACTCGGTGTAAGGGTGCTCAGCATTTTTAAGAAAATCACCCTCTGGGACAATGAACTCCCGGGCTGGGGTCACCACCAGCCTTTCAAATTTCCTGGTCGACCGCTGAGAGGAGGGATCAAAATATCTCAAGCTTTCTATCTCATCGCCAAAGAATTCTATCCGGATCGGTTCTGATTCTGGTGTTGGCCAGAGATCGATGATACCGCCTCGATGAGCAAATTGGCCTGGAGAAATAACTGTGTTTACAGGCTCATAGCCGCGGGTGAATAACAATTTAATGATGTCTTCCAATGGCAGGGATTGGCCTGCCTTCAATGTTTGGATAGATTTTAGGAAATCTCTCCTTGATAATGTGCGCGTAATAACTGCCCTGATCGGGGCAATGATCAGCGGTGTTTTGTGTGAGGGTTCTGCACCAGGCAACTGGCGCACCGCCAATTCAGTTAAACACATCAGCCGCTCGCGCCGGGTGCGTTCACCCCAGGGGGAATCTTCATAAAACAAAGGCCCGGGTTCTGGGAAGAAAAGGATATTGGCATCCGGTGCTAAGAGGCTGAACTCGTCAAAAAGGGAAAGAGCGTGGTCGCTGCGGTCCGTGATTAATAAAATGGGGACCTGCAGTTCTTTGTAAATGGCGGCCAAAACTGGTAAACGAGCAGACCGGCGCAGACCCAATGCAGGGAATTCTGCAAATGAATCGGTCGGTGGCATGAGAGATCTCACCTCTCCGTGCTCGAGTTCTGAGCGCAGGTTTGCAATTAAGTCACCGGCGCATGCGGTGATAGGATCAATCAACAACTCTTCTAGAGAAAGGTCCATTTCCAATACCTTGAGAAATGCATTCCAGGAGTGAGTAAAAATTTATGAATCGGTTTCATCGTCAATTTTGCTATTGAAATTATTCATCGCAGCTACCAGGTCTATCGTTATGAACATCAAGACCGCTTCTGCTCCTCGATCTAGAACCTGGGGTAGAAAATCGGCATCTTCGCCTGAAAAATCTCGCAGCACATAGTTCGCGGCCTGTTTACTTCCTGGTGGCCTCCCGACTCCCAGTCTCATCCTTGGAAATTCTTGTGTTCCCAGCTGGTTGATGATTGACTGCATGCCTTTCTGGCCAGCTGAGCCACCTGAAGGTCGAATTCTGATTCGACCAAAAGGTAAATCGACATCATCATAAACAACCATCAGTTGATCAAGGGGAATTTTGTAGAACTTAACCAAAGAAGCTACCGCCTGGCCGGAGAGGTTCATGTAGGTTTGTGGCTTTGCTAATATTACCTTCTGGTTTTGGTAGTCGGTTTTCGTGACCAGGGCTTTTGATTGCATTCTTGTAAAAGATACATGTAATTTCTCAGCCATATGGGAGACCAGCATGAAGCCAATATTATGCCGGCTGGTCTGGTACTCACGACCTGGATTTCCTAGACCGACGATCAGGTAGTTCAGCGGGGTTTCAATTTGGGAATTCATGATCAACGCATTGACGTTTTACGGAGAGGTTGCACATGGAATTGGATACTTCGTTTTCCTCCTTTATCGTTTTCGGGCATGGATGAACAGGTATAAACCGAAACTGGCAAAGAGGATCAACGTGATGATCGTGCCTATCAGGATGCTTTTGTTGATGTCCTCCAGTGTTATTTGAGCAGGATTGGGCGGTTGACTCGTTGCTGTTGGGGGGATTGGAGTGAAAGTGGAAGTTGAACTTGCTGTTGGGCTCTGGGTATCCTGCGGGGCAGGTGTTAATGTGGGAAATGGTGTGTTCGTTTCAACAGCAGAGTAGTTGCGGACTCTTAGTCCAGGGATATATGCTGTATATTCACCATCAACCCCTTCTGCGTCCATTCGCAAGATGTAATTACCGTCTGTAATGGTAGTGGTATCCCACTCAAAATTCATCTCCTGCGTGCTAATATCTTTTCTCTCCCAGATTAAAAACCAGGTACCACGTGGATCGTTGGAATAAGCAAAACTTAGCCTGACCGTCTTTGTCCCTTCAAGATCTATTGCTGCGCGGATTAGCACCGTTCCCTGTAATGCCTGACCAGGGTCCGGTGATAGGAAGTTTATCTCTGGACTAGATGTGCCAATAGGCTCCTGTGCCTTCACCGCAAATATGGAAAGCAGCAACAAATATCCGACCGGTATCAATCCCATCAAGATGCGCATTGCAATCCTCAAGTTTAACATGGAGATGAAAGCCGGTCAAACCAACCTGTTTAAATTTTCGATGTTAAGCGAAATTGACACCCCCAAATCATCCAGGAAAAATGTCACCCTCTGAACAGAAATGTTACATTCAGCAGTATTATCCCCTGGCTGACCACCCGTAAATTTGATGGAGCCGCTATAATTGGAGAGGTTCCCAAAACGAAGGATCAATTCATCATGGGTAAGCAAATCGTCCCGGAGGAATAAACAGCTATGTTCCAAGACCCGATTTTATTCCAACTCCACCATGGAGGAGAAACCGGGGATCTCGAATTTTGGTGCCAATTGGCGGAGGAATTTGAAGGTCCGGTCCTGGAGCTTGGCTGTGGAACGGGAAGGCTAATGAAACCGCTTGCAAGAGCGGGACGTACCATTGTCGGGTTGGATATAAATCTTCCTGCCCTCACCTACCTGAAGAATTCACTGGCGGGATCTTCAATTGAAAGTTGCAATGTGTTCCAAACCAGGATCGATCAATTTCATCTCAGTCGAAAATTTTCGCTGATCTTCTTAGCCTGTAATACCCTATCTACCTTGCCGAGAATATCTCGCAAAAATACATACCTCAAGGTTTTCGATCATTTAGACTCTGATGGTGTTTTTGCTGCAAGTTTCCCCAATCCAAGCTACATGAGAAGTTTACCCGCTGAAGGGGACAGTGAGGTTGAAGAAACACTTATCCATCCATTGAATGGTAATCCAATCCAGGTAAGCAGCGAGTGGCATAGGAAAAGTAAAAGTATTATTTTTGATTGGCATTACGATCTTTTACTCCCAGATGGACAGGTTATCAGGCAAACGGTCTCGACCGAGCATTCACTGGCCGGCGTAGAGGATTATCTTGTTGAACTGTATGCAGCCGGGCTGGAACCATTTCATATATTTGGCGATTATCAGCGGTCAGAATTGGATAAAAGTTCACCCTTCGTGATTTTATTGGCCAAGAAAGCAGCCTGATTCTTATAAAATTTCAACACTTTGTTTGCGTTTATTTGATAATGTGGGGTTATATTTGAAAAAATAGGTAAACAAATTTTCTAGGAGATAGACAAAATAATGATGACTTGGTATGTTTCCCCTTATCGAAGAATTTCACGCAGACAGGTTCAGGCTGCACAAAATACTGGTATGGACAAAAGGATTGATCGTGAAAGTGTTCTTGCAGTTGATGTGAAATCAGTAGAGGATGCCTATGAAATCTCAGCCATGGTTCCTGGAATTGAAGCTGATGATATTGACGTTGAAATATTAAACGAAACAATCTCAATCAGTGGAAAATTTAGTGGACAGGCGGAAGATGAGAAAAGTAAAATTCTGGTAAACGAATTGCCAATCGGCCAGTTCAGCCGGGAAATTACTTTGCCAACGAAATTAGAACCTTCCAAAGCTGTAGCCAATTTGAAGAATGGAGTCTTTACGTTAAGAGTGCCAAAGGCAGAAGAAGACCGTCCGAAAGTAATCAAGATCAGCGCTGAATAATCAAGCAATTCTGAGATTCAATTAAGGGAAGGCGAGCAGCCTTCCCTTTTTGATCTTAACCACGGGAATTTTTATTGGTCAAAGAGTGAAGTTAATATCTCAAGAGGGCACCGACCTGATCGAAATCAGTTTGCTGCGATAGATTATGGATCACTTCGACCTCGCCGCCGTCTCGCATTACCCGTCGAACAGCTAATTCAACAGCATCTGGTATATTCTCGAAATTATGACCACAAAATGGACAGGTTTTCAGCTCTTCTGTGGTGAGATACCCACAACCTTGGCAGCGGAAACCTGGTGCGCGATAACCATCGCGGATAACTAATGTTTGCACACGACCATCATGGACAGCATTCAGGGTATCCTCCAGATTGGTAACACCCTGGCGTCCCTTGGCCTCACTTGTGACGATGGTCTCGATCAGGTGCACTTGTTTCAGACCTTCGGCTTCCTGTCCTGCCTTCTGGGCGCGTTCCATGATCTCGGTTTGGCTGGCTGTCTTGCTGATTGGGAAGCTACCTACTACTAAGCTTTGCCACGCTTTCGGGAGGTGGCTGCGGAATGCATTCACATTTTCTTCTGTACCACCTATGATAACTCGCCGGACGTTATATTCATTAAAGAAATTTGCTGCCAGCTCTGCTGAGTCTTTAATGTTACGTTCTGCGACTTCCTCTGTGTAATTTGTCTGCCCAGCAGTACCTCCTCTACGTCCAGGAGCCTGAGAACCACCACCTCTTTTAGTACGGCGAACATTCTCTCCGACAATTTCTCTTTGTTCAAGAATTTCACCTAAGTGAAAGTACAACAAACGTGCGTCAATCTTATCCACCAGGGCTATCCCATAACCGCCATAGAAATCGAGCAAATCAGCTAGCGGTTTAACATAGGGTCTTTCACTGATACGAACGCGATCACGCAGCGGCACTGCAAAAGGAAAAGCCCGGAAAAAATCCTCCTCTGCACAGGAGAATAATGCTAGCCCCTTGCCCGACCAGTCGAATTCAAAGTTTATGTAGTGTTCAACTGTTTCGACATCATCTTCCAGGTTGACATCTTTCAACATCCCCCGCAGACGAGGTTTATAAGCATCCGCACTGCCAAGAGTCGGATCAGTGTTGAGGTACACGCTTAAAACCTGGTGATCGGTCTTAAATTCCAGCAGTTCGCGCAAATCTTTTTCTGTAAACATTTGCATCTCCTATGGTTGGTTGGTAGAGAGATCTGGAAACTTATCATGACCAGAAAATGTCGATATCATACTTTACCAAACTTAAGATTAAGCGACCGCTATGGGCGTTTTCCGATGGTAAGTTCGAGTTGGAATTCTTGATTACCTCTCAAGATTGTGAAAGTTACGACATCTCCAGGACTCTTTTCTTGAATGAGATATGTCAATAAATCGCTGAAGGTCATAATTGGATACCCATCTATAGCAGTGATCAGATCACCCCCGGCATACAAGCCGATAATTTCTGTTTGTTCAGTACCCCCACGAATTCCAGCCAGATCAGCTGGACTGCCTTCGGTAACAGTAGTGACATAAGCACCATTGGATTGGGGTAATCCAAGTGCTTCTTGCTGGAGGAGGTTTATTTCAGAGATACTGCTAATTCCCAGGTAAGGATAATCGTAGCTGCCTTCTGTGATTAAAGATGGGACAACGCGCTTGACTGTATTAATCGCGATTGCGAATCCAATCCCCGAATTCAGGGGATCCGCGTCAGCATTTAAGTTGTAGGTTTCAATCGCCCGATTGATCCCGATCACCTCACCATCCAGGTTAAGCAGCGGTCCACCGGAGTTGCCCGGATTGATCGCAGCATCAGTTTGGATGATATCACCAGCGGAGAAGAAATTGCCTCCGGGTGCTTCTCTTAATGAGGTCAGTGTTCGCCCTAAACTGGAGACAATACCAGTTGTCATCGTGCCATTAAATCTAAATGGACTTCCGATTGCCACGACAGTTTGTCCAACTTTAATATCTGAAGAGTCACCTAGAGGCAGGGGATGAAGTTCTTCCTCAGGAGCATCAACTTTGAGCACTGCTAAATCAGAATCTGTATCAGTTCCAATAACTTCGCCACGTGTTTTATATCCAGAAGGAAAATCAACTTCTAAATCGGATACACCTTCGATTACATGGAAGTTTGTAATGATATGCCCTTCTTTGTCGAGTACGAATCCAGAACCCAAGCCATTTCCACTTGCTGTGAGCACTTGAATCGCAACCACACCCGGGTTGGATGACTCGTATATATCTATTAGTGTGCTTTGTTGTGGTAGCTGGTTGTTTACAACGGCAACTCCAGGTGCCTGTACATCCTGGAAAGTTGGATTATCAATGACCACCTGTTCAGGCGTCGATGTTGCAACGGACGGAGGTGCTACAGCAGTGGGAGTGAAGGAAGAAGCTGCAGTGAGTGCTTGACAAGAGAATAAGACGATTGAACCAAGCAGAAAAATTCCTACCAAATGTTTTCGATTTACCATTTAATAAAATTCCTTTCACCATCAATGGTTGGGAATATACCAATAATAGGCCGACCTAGCTGAAGAAGAATTACTTACCCAGATGTTTAAGTTCTGAAAACAACTCTTTTTCTTTGGATGACAAATTTCGAGGGATCTTAATGGTTACTTTAACCATCAAGTCTCCGAATTTCTTGGGATTTTTCAATTGGGGCATACCCCGGCCCGTGAGACGGAAGGTTTGACCTGGTTGTGTCCCAGGCGGAATGGATAGAACAACATTTCCGCTAAGGGTTGGTACGGTAACTTCACCGCCCAATACCGCGGTGTACAAATCAATTTCCTGGCTTAAGTAAAGATTATCCTTCTTACGTTGATATCTGGGATCACCTGCAACCTGAATGACAAGATACAAATCACTTTTAGGACGATTGGGGGCAGTTGAGATCGCCTCTGCAACACGGACTTTTGTCCCAGTTTTTGCACCGGCAGGAATAATCACTTCTTTTTGACGCCCATCAATTTCAATTCGCCGTGTGGTCCCGGTGTAAGCTTCAATGAAACTGATGGGTACGGTTTCCTGGAAAGATTGAGGTGGTTGATTCGATCGAGCATATTGGCTGCTGGTGCTGCGTGATGCTGTGCGCATGCCAGTCATACCACCGAAGATACTGCGGAAGAAATCCGAGAAATCACCTACGCCCTGGCTTCCAAAAATATCTCCAAAATCATTGACCTCAACCCTTACATTTCCAGATCTGGGGTTCTGAACAAACCAATCTTCCCAATTAAAATTCCCCGGCGAGCCTCCTTGCTGGGTATAATTTTTATAGGAAGCACCCAGCTGGTCATAGCGTTTCTTTTTCTCAGGATCGCTCAGAACCTGGTAGGCTTCGTTGATCTCTTTGAATTTTTCTTCGGCTGATTTGTTGCCCGGATTGCGGTCGGGATGATGTTCGAGGGCTAGTTTTCTATAGCTGCGTTTAATTTCATCTTCGGTGGCTTTTCTGTCAACACCCAAAACCTTGTAGTAATCTTTATACTCCATAAATTTGGTTCCTAGAGCCAGGCATTCTCTTTTGGAGAATACTTATTGCTTATTTGATTGTATGCTCCGAGAGTAATGAAGTCAAGAGTATTTTCCGTATTTTATGTAATTCTAACCAAATTATTATCCGAGCCGATCAGGGTTAAATTTAAAAACTGCCTCCGCCAGGGCGGTGAGGAGTCCCAGCGGAGGCGTTCGCCAAAGGAGGAAACAGCGATGAGTATCAGGAAATCTCCTGATTCCCGTCTATTTCTGGCTATAGTTTACTCAAAACATCAGCGTTCGTGGAATGCCGATCGTCATCACTTGAAGGTGATAATACTCACCAAAGATGATCAAGAATTCGCGTAATGAATTTTCCCCAAGAATTGGCTGATCAACCCAGGTATCTCATCGGGTGTTTGGTATGCGAGCACCCTGATTTGGGGATTTGGGTTGCCGGTGATCATTTTTGAAACAACCGCTCCTGTGCGGTGAAGACAAAGGACGTTCTTGTGGATAGAAAGTGCATAACTAATCTCATACCCCACGCCATGTGAAGGGGTGCTTACTTCTGCAATCATCGCATGGCAATTATTGATCCACTGAATGTCGCGAGTGAAGACTTCTAGCGGAACCACCACCCGTTCTAATTCCATTACATCAGGTCGTGATAAGTGAGCGGTTGGAACCTGGTGCCCATCAGCAAGTAATGTATTAACGATCAGCTGGTAAACGCTCTCTTCATTACGTCCCCCTGTAATGGAACACCCAAAATAAATATTCATATCTCAGGATAGATCTGCCGGATTAGATGGATTTTTCTTATGGGTTCATTTTATCGAGATTTGCATAGTAATCGCAAAGGTCTTTGAGCGGGCAGACTGGGCAGTTTGGTTTGCGCGCCTGGCAGATTTCACGTCCTAAGCGAATGAAATTCAGATGTGCTGGGTAGTAGGTATCCGGTGGAAGAATCTCTTCAAAGTATGAATGTGCTTGATCTGCGCTCATCTTATCTGGACGAATTCCTAGTCGCCCGGTGACACGGTATATATGGGTATCGACCGGGAAGGCAGGTTTCCCCAAAGAGAACTGCAGTACGATCGCTGCAGTTTTTGGACCAACACCTTTAAACTGGAGCAACCATTGGCGTGCTTCTTCGGTCGGCATTTGCTCTAAAAATGAAAGGTCCAGGTTCCCTTTTTGATCGGAAATTTCCTTGAGAATATTCTGAATACGCGGCCCTTTCTGGTTTCCAAGACCAGCAGGACGAATGGTGTCAATTACCAGCTGGCTTTCAGCATCCCGAACTTCTTCCCAGGTGGAAAACCTGGATTTTAGTGCATTAAACGCCCGGTCCCGGTTGGTGTCGTTTGTGTTTTGAGAGAGAATGGTGGAAATTAATTCGTCCAGGGGAGGTAAGGGGTTTCTCCAATCTGGAACTCCGTAAAAATCAATCAATACCTGGCAAATATTTTCGGCGCGAATTTTTGGATCCATTGGAATTTTATAAGGGAGGGGGGGATTATGAGGATTGCAAAAATTTCAGGTTGAAAACAGGTTTTCCAATGCCGATTTCCAAGTCTCGAAAATTCTTCAGGATCCTGGTTGGACCGAATCTTTCTAATTCTTTCTGTTCAGAGGCTGATAAGGCGTTCAATTGGACCAGCACTTCAAGAGCAATTGCATGCCGGGCTCTGTCGCCAAGATCGCCATCTGATACCTTAATAGCTACTCCCAATGCAGGAGAATCAGGTCCCAAGGATCCAGGCATGATACCCATCGCCTGGTATCCCTCAGCACCGGCTTTTGAGACGATACGCCCGGATGCAACATCCATTAATTGCGTATCGAATCTGTTAGGACCGCCAACCATGAATGCATTTTGAGTCATCGCATCGGTAATCGTTCGACATGCCGCTACCCGGGATTCGGGAAACCCTTGGGGATCACATAAGCGAGCATAAGCGAGGGCAGTGTTAACTAATGGGATTGCAAAATTTGGTGCCGAGCAGCCATCGATTCCAACGACAATTTGCTCAACCTGGACACCCGTCATTTCTGAGAAAGTGCTCAAGATCTTTTGTTGGACCGGGTGTTTGAGATCGACGTAATCAGTGCGGGGCCAGTTTTGCAGGCGTGAAAATGCGAGCATTCCTGTATGTTTCCCTGAGCAATTATGGCGGTTTGGAGTTAATGGTATGTTGAGCTTGCGCATCTCGAACGCGGTATCGTCATCAAATGCCGGATGGACGCCACAGCATAATTCTTCTTCCTTGATCCCGGTTTTCTTCTGGAGAGCGATGATTTGCTCGACATGCGCATTTGTGCCAGAATGCGAGGCGCAGATCACCGCGATATCTGCTGGAGATAAATCGTATTCTTCAGGTCCATGTGCTTCAACGAAGGGCAGGGCTTGAAATGGCTTTGCAGAGGATCGCAAAAAGGTTACTGTGTTGGGGTTTCCATACCAGGCAACCAGTTGTCCCTGGGAATCTGAAACCGCGATGGAGCCGTAATGTATTGATTCTACGATTCCGCCTCGGGTGAGTTCGTAGAGAGGTAATTGATCGGGTTTTGCCATTAGGGAAACGGGAAATTAGTTAATTTGTTGGATTGAGTCTAGTGTATGGTAATGCTGGGTGTAATAGTAATAAAGTCCGTGTCTTAAACGTTGAATGTAATGCTTCCGTCGATCGGGCGGCAGGGACATCCCTGAGATCAGGCTTTTTATCATCCCCTCCGTCATCTCTGGCGGAGCATCTTTCCGGGCTAAATTTTCGAGACCCCGTAGAATCTTCTTCAGAATTTTCAACTGCGAGCGAATGCTCTCTTTTCCATCTGAACCACCTCGCCCACTGATAATTGTGTATTGTTTATAGGAGTTTTTCAATAATTCCAGCGATTCTATCCAAGCCGGGAGATTTGCTGAAGCAAGGAAAGGTGGTTGATCATTGAGGATTGTGTCACCCACAAATGCAATTTCTGCGGATGGGATTAAGACCCAGATTGAACCCAGCGTTGGCCCCGGGTGATGTTCCAGAATCACCTCAGGTCCACCCCACTGGAAATAGAGCCGGTCGGAGAATGTGATATCTGGGACCGCCCAACGAGTGCCAAAAACATCATTGCTGACTTCCCATTCTGCACCACTGTCTGTACTGTGACCTTTGAAGACAGATGGACGGTTGCGGAAAACTTGAGCTGTTGATTCATGTGCAACGATGGTGCTGTCAAGGGCTCGCGAACCTAAAGTCCGATCAAGGTGTGCATCCAGGTTGACCAGAACTCGATTTGAGCCGATTGATAAATTTGTCAGGGATGAACGCCAACTCCGGGCATCTTCCGCCCGGAGTGGTGCATCGACCATGATCGTGCCGTGCGGTTGAATGAGAGCGCCAAGAGTGACTCCAGCGAATGAATTTTCGATAAAAATACCGGGTGAAATTTGTTCCATCTTTACTCCGATGATGATAACTAAGCTCTCATTCCTTCAAGTTATGCAGCAATGTGAAATTGAAACGAGCTCCCTGACCTGGGCTGCTATCGATCCAGATTTGTCCACCATGCCCCTCAACAGCCAATCGGCAGTAAGCTAAACCGAGACCATAACCTTTTTGGTCGCCTTCAGGGTTTAACCTCGTAAATTTATCAAAGATGTGTTCTTGCTCCGCTGCTGAAATACCTGGGCCTGAGTCTTGGATCCAGATCGTTGTTTGTTGATCGTCGAATTGGGCTCCTAAAGTGATTTCACCATCTGGAGGGCTGTATTTTATCGCATTTTCCAACAGGTTGATTATGACCCTGCGGATCATATCTGCATCAATGTTAATTAAAGGAAAGTCTGCAGGTAAATTGAGTTTAATAACCTGATTTTTTGTTTCAGCTACCGGAGAAACTGCATCGATCGCATCAACTGCCAGGGCAACTGGTGAGGTGGACACACGATGGATTACAGTCTGCCCACTTTCCAGCCGGCTCATATCTAATAATGAATTTGTGAGACGTTGAATGCGTTCAGTTGAACGCAATGCGATGTTCAGTAAAGAACGAAATGCTGGATCACCATCTGCAGGCAGCATTGCATCAAAAACATCCAGGCTGGAGACTATGTTCGATAGAGGAGATCTCAAATCATGATAGATCATCGAAATCAGATCTTCGCGTAAGCGGTCCAATTTTATCCTTTCACTGATATCTCTGATCAGCCACTGGAAATTGACACCACCTTCCACTTCAACTGAGCGCAAATGAACAAGTACGGGTAAAGGTTTTGCATTATGCGGTGTGAAATCTGCTTCGTATGTTTTTATTTCTCCTGGATTTAAATCATGTAAATCAAACTGGAGTGCTTCATCCTCTCGTGTGATTAATTTTGTGATTGCAACTCCCAATAAGTCAGTTTTGCTGAACCGGGTGAATGATTCAGCCTGGCGGTTCGCCTCGACGATCTTCCCCAGATCATCAGTTATGATGATTGGATCTATGCTGTCTTGAAATAGTTCAAGGTAGCGCTGTTGCGTTGACTGGACCTGTTCGTAAAGCCGCGCATGGTTGATCGCCGTCCCAGCCAAGCTGCCAATACCTGTTAATACTTCCAGGGCATCAAGATCAAAATAACCTTCAATGGGATTAATTGCCTCCAATATCCCGATGATTTCTTTTTGGGACCTCAAGGGAGTGCAAGCAATCGAGAGGATCTTTGATCCAAACAAATGCTCATATTCGAGGGGAAAGCGATCATCCTGAGAAGTATCTGCAATAATGACACCCTGATTTTCTAAGGCGATTTTTCCTGAAAAACCATTTCCAAGGGGTATTTGATACCCAATCAAGGGACTATCCGAGCCAGCTGACGTAGCAACATAGGTTAATGTATTTCCTGGTGGGCCAGCCAAGGCCAGGGAAACTAATTCAACCCGTAAGGCGTCGCTGATTTGAGCCAGGATACGCCCAAGCACCTCGTCCAAATCCAGGCTGGAAGTTATCTCTGAAGCACTCTCTGCCAAAGCGGTCATTACCCGGGCACGTCTAAGGCTGTCTTCGTATAAGCGGGCATTGAGCACAGAAATACCCGCCTGATCAGCAATAGCCTGGATTAATTCTAAGTGGGTAGTCGAAAAAGAATTCGGGTTTGGATGAACCAGTGTCATGACGCCAACCAATTGTTGGTGAGCAATCAGTGGTACGCAAACTGCAGATTTTGCACCAGTCTGATTCTGATCATCATCAGGACGCCTCAACCAGCGTTCATCCTGACTGGTATCCGTGATCAAAGCCCCTTGCATGTTGCGAATCACCCAACCTGCCAAGCCATCATTGAGAGTCGCTGCGAGCTGCTGTGTCGCATTATTGATCAATTTATCACCCACACATAGGATGCCTTCGATAGGAACTTTTGAGCTGTCCATAACAATGATGCTGCCATTTAATGCACCAACATTCTCCATAGATAAACTGATCACCCGTTCGAGCACTGTGCTCAAATCCAGTGCGCTGGTTAGCTCACGGCTGATATTAAATAGAAGCTCAAGTGAGGCTCGTGCTGTTTTTGAATCCCCATTTGGTAGCATGAATTTCTTGGTGTCCTTACCCCAGAAGCTGATTAAAGAATAATGATGCTGGTGGTTTCATAAGTAGTTAACTCTGAAATAATATCAAACGTTGTATTTATCAAGAATGGGTTAAGACTCGCCTCCAAACATCAATTCTGAGTATAGCATAAGTCCGGTTTTGTATTTAGTACTGAGCGGTTAGCGATAAATCCATGAATTAATCCTTCATGAAGGGGAAAATCAACATCAAATCCTCGATCGCCAGGCGGGGATTAACATTGTGGTCCAGCAGTTCAAATAATCGATCGATAGCAGTCAAAATCTCGATCACCTTTTCCTTTTGCACTTCTTGTGAAAGGCGATCAATCTCTTCCTCAAAATCAATATTGGTGATTTCTGAACTGCTGTTGCCCGATCTCAGTAAAACATCGCGCCAGAAACCTTGCCAAATCCTTAGCGACGGATAGATATCGCTACGATTCTTTCTCAGATTGTCTGCATACGCAAATCTTGCGACTCTGTTTGAGGTCAGCAGCATGGATAAATCGGCTATCCATTGGTTTCTTTGGGCCAGTAATTCTGGTTTCTGGTAGAGCTGGAAACTGTAACCAGGTCTGCCTCCAGAAATGTGGGCGAGCAAATCAGCCTCAGCAGGGGGGACCAGCCATCGGGATTGGAGGCCTTGATTTAATGTGAGTGCTGGCACCGCTTGTAAACGGATGACTTCACAGCGGGAAACTATTGTGGGTAATAATTTCTCAGCATTATCTGCTGTGATCAATATGATCACCTTTGCCGGTGGTTCTTCCAGGGTTTTCAGCAACGCGTTATAGGTGAAAAAATTTGCTTCTTCAAATCTTAACAGCAGGGCAATGCGGTATTTTGCTTGATAAGGGGCTAAGTGTAAATCATATTGGAGATCTCTCACCTGGTCGACTTTAATCTGAACTCCTCTGCCATCTGATTCGACGACTGTCAAATCTGGATGTACCATCCTTTCAAATTGTTCACAGGATGAACATCCCAGACATGGACCTCCATCTACTGGAGGTTTGAGGCAGTTCAGGGCCTGGGCAAAGCGAATAGCTAGTGTCCGCCTGCCGACACTTTCCGGTCCGGTGATCAAGTAAGCTTGCTTTTGAATACCACGGATTACGTGCTGTTGAAGTGATCTGACAGCCCATTCATGACCGATGATGTTCCAATTCTTCGTGCTCATTAATTCTTCGTTCCTAATTTGTACGACCATTTGAAAGTTGGGCAAGAGCGGATCACCATGGCTCTGCTATGCGGACATTTCTCCAGGAGTGATCTTTTTAAATACTGCGGTCAGCTGCTTTTTACGGATAGAAAGGGGTTCACCAATTCTTTTATTGGCTAAATCGACATAACCAGGAATTTGTTCATACCCGTAATAATTTCGTTTCAGTGCCCGGGCAACTTTCAATGTTTGGCCTGAGCCGGTGAAAGGATCCAGAATGAGTTCTCCTGGATAGGAATATAACGAGATCAAACGAAAAGGAATTTCCTCGGGAAAAGGAGCTGGGTGTTTGATCGCACCAGGTGGAACAGGCGCGATATGCCAGATATTATTTGCGATTTCCACCGTAAAAAGGGAGTCGATGCAAAATTCAGCAGCATCTTTCTCTGCGGAAGAACGCCCTGAGAATATTTTTGGACCCGGCTTTCTGAAAACTAATATATATTCGCTCATTATGTTCGGATAATAATAACCGGGATAAGGTTTCTGGATAAATACGCCAGCACGTTTCACCCCGGCAGTACACTTGTGCCAGATGATGTCTTGGTGAAACAGCCAACCCTGGTTGGTTAATCGGGCACTGAGATCATAAGGGACTGGATAGTGATTGCCATCTAGCAGGACCGTGCCAATCACGATCGCACAGAACCCCCCAGGTTTTGTCACCCGCAGGACTTCAAGAAAAATTTGTTCCAACCAACCCAGATAGGTCTGGTAATCCGTATAGTTAATTGAATACTCTCTAGTACGATAAAATTGGTTATTATTTTCAGCGTGAATATCGTAATCGATTGCGTTCCAATATGGGGGAGAAGTTACCGTTAAAGCCACGGAGTCGTTCTCAATTTCTGGCATATCTTCACACGAGTGCTGAAAAATTTGATTTACCATGAATTATTCCTGATACTTATTTCTGAGGATTATACTTTACAAACGATTTTGCTTCCCAGGGGGGCTGGAAATTAATTCGACAAAGCTTGAAAGTTGACACCTACCATCGCTGACGTTACAATCCTCCCGTATGGATCATCTCAGCAATTTAAATGCGCAACAATATGAAGCAGTGACTGCCGGGGTTGGGCCTGTCCTTGTTTTAGCAGGACCCGGTTCTGGCAAGACGCGCGTCCTGACCCAAAGAATTGCCTATCTCATCGGAAATCTGGGTGTCCGGCCATACCATATTTTGGCGGTCACGTTTACCAATAAAGCAGCTCGAGAGATGGAAAACCGGGTGGCAGAATTGGTTGGAAACCAGACACAAGGATTAACCCTGGGGACTTTTCATGCCACCTGTGCAAGAATATTACGCTATGAAGCTGAAAATCTGCCATTTAATTCCAATTACGTCATTTTTGATACGGATGATCAGATCAGTGTGGTGAAACGAGCTCTGGCAGATTTGAATATCGAACCCAAAAGGTATTCTCCTCACAGTGTACTTGGTTCAATTTCTCGAGCAAAAAATGAACTGCTACTACCTGATGAATTTATTCCCCAGAATTATCGCGATGAAGTGGTGAAAAGGGTTTATTCTCGCTACCAGGAGCTGCTGTTGATCAGCAATGCGCTCGATTTTGATGACCTGCTTTTGTGGACAGCCCGGCTCCTGGCGGAAGATGCACTCGTAAGAAGTAAGTACGCCAAGAAGTTTCAACATGTACTGGTTGATGAATTCCAGGATACAAATCTCGCCCAATACAAACTTTTGAACCATCTGGCTTCAACTCACAAGAATATCTTCGTCGTGGGAGATGCTGACCAATCCATCTATGCCTGGCGAGGGGCAGATTATCGGAATGTTCTCAGATTCGAACGCGATTATCCTGATGCACAAGTGATCCTGCTGGAACAGAATTACCGCTCAACTCAAAACATCCTGGATGTTGCCATGGCGGTGATCGATCGTAATCCAAATAGAACCCCAAAGAAGTTGATCACACAGCGTGGAAAAGGCGAAAAGATCGTGCTGCGTGAGACCTATGATGACCGGGAAGAAGCAATTTTTGTCGTTGATTCCATCGCTCGTTTTGTGGGCAATCACCAGGCCAGCCCGGGGGATTTCGCAGTCATGTACCGCACGAATGCTCAATCCCGCCTGCTTGAAGAAGCTTTTTTACAATCAGGTCTACCCTATAAATTGGTTGGGGCACAGCGATTCTACGGCAGGCGGGAGATTAAAGACATAATCGCCTACCTGCGATTGGTGCAAAACCCGAATGACGAGTTCAGCTTATTACGGATCATCAACGTACCCACACGGGGTATTGGTGAAAAAAGTGTGATGGAATTGAGAAAAATATCCCAGCAAGTTGGAGTCTCACCCGGTGAGATGATCATTGAGATCAGTGATCTAGATTCTCGCTATTTAGATCGCTTTCAAAAGCGGATAGCACAGGCACTCTCAAAGTTTGGGGTGATGTTCAACGGTTGGTGGTCGGCTCAAAACCATTCAACAACACTTGAATTAATGGATCGCATCATTGAGGAGAGCGGGTACCGGGGGTATATTGATGATGGCACTGATGAAGGTAATGATCGCTGGGAAAATATCATGGAATTACGCCGCCTGGCTGCTGAATATCAGAACCAGGGGCTGGATGAATTCCTCGAGAGAGTTGCTCTGGTTTCCGATCAAGATACAATCGATGCAAGCACTGATGTACCTACCCTACTCACCCTGCATGCTGCAAAGGGCTTGGAATTTCCAATCGTTTATATCGTTGGATTAAGTGATGGTACTTTACCCCATTTTCGATCGTTTGATGAGCCAGAAGGAAGACAAGAAGAGCGAAGATTGTTCTACGTTGGAATTACCAGGGCGAAGGACCGCTTATTCCTGGTAACACCCCTCAATCGCAGCTCCTTTGGTTATTCTGAACCTGTAGATGTCTCCCGGTTCTTGGGAGATATACCCGACGAATTAATCGAAGGCAGCCCCCGCTCAATCAGCCGTACCCGGGCGATTCGATCCAGTCCTACTCGCTGGGAAAGGAAGGAAATCCCCTCAGAATCAAAAGTTGAACCCGAGTATCATGCAGGGCTGACCGTACTCCACCCGACCTGGGGTGAAGGATTGGTATTGAACAGCCGTTTACAGGACGATGATGAAATTGTGGATGTTTTTTTTGCGGGAGAGGGGTTAAAGCGGTTGGCAGCTTCTTTAGCAAAATTGGAGATCAAGGGATAGTCAAATATCAGACCTGATTTTAATTAATTGCCCTTCACTTTGTTTCCAGCACAGCTTATAATCCAGCCATGCCAATTCTTGACCAACACTCCATTGAATTCATCAGCCGGGGGACCGAATATACCCGCCGGGTGGGAATCAGGCTGGGTACGATCTTGGAGGCTGGGGATGTGATCTGTCTGGAAGGAGATCTCGGTTCAGGCAAAACAGTTTTCGTCCAGGGCATGGCAGCTGGCTGGGGTTCACTTGATAGGGTAACCAGCCCAACATTTGTGCTACTAAACATCTACCGTAGATTGGATGGGGGAAAATTTCATCACCTGGATGCATACCGCATGAAGGACGCAAAAGAAGCTGAAGAACTTGATTTAGGCGCATACATCGATACTGGTCCACTGGTTGTGGAGTGGGCAGATCGGATCAGTGCAGCGCTTCCAAAGGACCACTTGTGGGTATCCTTGCGCATAGTTGATGAGAACCAGCGGGATTTGATTTTCACCGCGCGGGGAGAATATTACGAATCGCTGCTGGATAAATTCCGCATGCGGATATATGGGGGTTTATGATGCTGCTGGCTATCGATACCTCAACTCGTACAATCGGAGTGGCTTTATACGATGGTATCCAAGTATTGAGTGAAATGGTGTGGCAGAGTGAACAATTTCACACCGTTGAATTGGCTCCAACCGTTGATGCACTAATGAAAAGAGCAAGCATTCCGATGAGTGATTTGCAGGTTGTCGCAGTCGCTATCGGTCCCGGATCATTTACCGGATTAAGAATTGGGCTGGCATTTGCAAAAGGGATGACCCTAGCCAGCCGTCTGCAAATTATTGGAATACCTACTCTTGATATTTTGGCTGCTTCCCAACCTCCGGATAGAATTCCAATGGCTGCTGTATTACATGCGGGAAGAGGACGGCTAGCAATCGGGTGGTACAAGAATACATCTGGAACCTGGAAGTCGAAACAGGATCCACAGGTGATGACCTATCGTGAATTGGCAGCAGGGATTAAATCCCCAACTATAGTATGCGGCGAACTTACAGTTGAAGAGCGGCGAATATTAAGGCGTAAACGCAAGAATGTGATTTTACCTTCGCCTGTGCAATGTCTCCGGCGACCCTCGTTTTTAGCAGAATTGGGGTGGCGTCGATGGCGAAAAGGTCAAACCGATGACCCTGCATCGCTGGCTCCTATTTATCTTCATCACAAAGAAAAAATTTCCGAATGATTGAAAACAAACGGATCATAATTCGTCCTATGCAGGAGGATGATCTCGATGCGGTGATGGTCATCGACCGCTTATCTTTCAGCCTGCCCTGGCCTGAAAGTGCATATCGCCATGATCTATTCGATAATTCAAATGCTCTGCTGCGTGTTGCCGAGGATAGCGATAATCAATCCAGAGGGTTAATCCTGGGACTGATCGATGTCTGGTTGATCCTTGATGAAGCACATATTGCTACTATTGCGGTGCACCCTGATTATCGCAATCAGGGAATTGCAACCAAGCTGATTGAAGCGGTCTTGTTGGAGGCTGAAGGGAAAGGAGCATGCAAGGCGATGCTGGAAGTAAGAACCAGCAATCAAGCGGCTCAAACCCTGTATCAGAAATTTGGTTTTCAAGTCGTTCATCGCAGACGGAAGTATTATATTGATAATAAAGAGGATGCATTGTTAATGAATCTTGATAACCTGACAGAATGGGTCAAATCTTCCGAGCTGATTAAAGCTCGAAAAGTATTGAGCTGAACGCGATTTATACTCGGTGATCTTGGAGAAAGAGGTGCAGTATGAATTCTGAAGAAATCTTAATCGCAATTTCCAGAGAAGTTTCTACTTGCACAAAGTGTGAGCTTTATCACTCCAGGAAGAATGCAGTACCAGGAGAAGGACCGGTAAATTCGGATATCATGTTTATTGGCGAGGGACCTGGATTTCATGAAAATCAACAAGGACGACCGTTTGTTGGTGCAGCTGGTAAATTCCTTGAGGAACTCCTGGCGGATATCGGTCTCAGTCGGGAAGAGGTTTTTATCACGAATGTTGTCAAATGCCGTCCACCTGAAAATCGCGATCCCCTCCCGGAAGAAGTCGGAACCTGCACATCAAACTACCTGAACCGACAGATCGATGCAATTAACCCCAAGGTGATCGTGACTTTAGGACGGTTTTCAATGAATTTGCTGATTCCGAATTCGAAAATAAGCCAGGTGCATGGAAAACCCTCCAAAATACACGGCAGATTGGTGGTGCCGATGTACCATCCGGCTGCTGCGCTTCACCAGGGTTCTTTACGTCCCGTCATAAAAGAGGATTTTTCACACCTTCCAGAAATGATCGCCTCCGCCAAAGAAATTCCAGAAAACGATCTTAATAGATCGCAAGAGGAAGATGAACCAAAGCAGCTGAGTCTTTTTTGAGAGAACAAATGAACACCTATAAACAAATCTTAGAAAGCAAAATCCTGGATCATTCTGCAAGGATCGTGGTTCTCGGGCTTGGATACGTTGGTCTACCGCTGGCAACGATCTTTGCTGAGGCAGGCTTCGAGGTAATCGGAGTTGAACCCAATCCTGAAAAAGTAAATACCCTCGAGGACGGGAAAAGTTATGTTCAGGATGTACCCAGTGAAAAGGTAGCCCGGTTGATAGAATCTGGAAAATTTAAGGCGACCACTGAATTTTCTGCGATCACGGAAGCAGATGCCGTCAGCATTTGTGTGCCAACTCCTTTAAGGAAAACAGGTGATCCGGATCTTTCCTTCATACTGGATGCCACAGGCGAGATGGCAAAGTACATGCATCCCGGGGTGGTTGTGGTGCTGGAATCTACCACGTACCCGGGAACAACACGGGAAATTTTACTTCCCAAATTACGCGATAACAGCGGACTCAAAGTGGGGGAAGATTTCTTTCTTGCATTTTCCCCAGAGCGCGTGGACCCAGGTCGGGAAGATTGGACTACCTACAATACACCTAAAGTTATCGGGGGTATCACCCCTGCCTGCTCTGAAATTGCTGCATTGTGGTATGCCCAGGCTTTGAAGACTGTTGTGCCGGTTTCTTCTGCTGAGAGCGCCGAGATGACCAAGCTGCTTGAGAACACCTTTCGGATGATCAATATCGGTTTAGTCAACGAGATGGCAATCATGTGTGATCGCCTGGGATTGGATGTGTGGGAGATCATTGACGCGGCTGCAACAAAGCCTTTTGGTTTCATGAAATTCACACCGGGTCCAGGGCTTGGGGGGCACTGTATACCTATCGACCCTTTATACCTTTCCTGGAAATTAAAAGCTCTGAACTATACAGCTCGCTTCATCGATCTGGCTTCGGAAATAAACACTGGTATGCCTCGTTATGTGGTCAGTAAAGTGCAGGATGCGCTTAATGAGCAGGGGCTCCCCTTGAAAAACAGCAAAATTCTCGTCGTGGGTGTTGCCTACAAACCAGATGTGGATGATATCCGGGAATCGCCCGCACTGGATATCATCGGTTTATTAGGTCAAAAGGGTGCCTCCGTCAGCTACCACGATCCCTTTATCCCCAGGATCAACCATGATGATTGGTCCCTTGAAAGTGTTCGTGACTTGATTGAAAGCGTTAAGGATTCTAATTGTGTCGTGATTGTTACCAACCATTCCATGTACGATTACACTGCGCTTTTAGAAAATGCAGCACTGGTCATTGACACTCGTAATGCGCTCGGGGAGGCTGGAAAGAGTGACCGAAGGGTTGTACGTTTATAACCGGAAAACGGTCGGAGTACAAAGGAACAAGGAACATCATGGCTCATTATCTTCTAACAGGCGTCGCAGGTTTTATTGCATCTCGGGTTGCAGAACTATTACTCGATGATGGTCATTGGGTTGTAGGCATTGATAATATGAATGATGCCTACGATGTACGCATGAAGGAATATCGCCTCAAGTTGTTGATGGAGAGGGAGAGATTTAAGTTTGCCCGGATAGATATTTCGAATCTCGAGTCGTTGGAAAATTTACTCCAGGAAGAATATCAGCAAGATAGCCAGCGAAAATTCGAGGCGGTGATCAATCTTGCTGCACGGGCAGGAGTACGGCAGTCGGTTGAGAATCCCTGGGTTTACGTGGATACAAATATCACCGGTACGTTAAACCTGCTGGAAATTTGTCGCCGGTATGGCATCAACAAATTTATTCTCGCATCAACTTCCAGTATTTATGGCTCCGAAGCCCCACTGCCAACCGGTGAAGATGCTTCGAGCGATGAACCCCTTCAACCCTATGCGGCCAGCAAGAAAGGAGCCGAGGTCCTGGCCCATGCTTACCATTACCTGTACGATATTGATGTGACCATTTTCCGGTACTTTACGGTTTATGGGCCTGCTGCACGACCGGACATGGTGATGTTTCGATTTGCTCAATGGATCCATGAGGGGAAGGTGCTGCAGGTAAATGGTGATGGGGAGCAGTCCCGCGGTTTCACCTATGTGGACGATATTGCCCGCGGTACCATCCTGGGTTTGAAACCATTGGGCTTTCAGGTGATTAATCTTGGCGGGCATGAAACCATAAAGATCAATGAATTAATCACCTTATTCGAAGAGAAAATTGGCCACAAGGCAGAGATTAATTATCGTCCTGCCCATCCTGCGGACATGAAAGCGAATTGGGCGAGTGTAAAGAAAGCACAGGAGCTGCTTGGATGGCAGCCCGAAGTTTCGCTTGATGCGGGGGTTTCAAGATTAATCCAATGGTACCGTAAAGAGCGGTCTTGGGCGAGTAAAATTCGCACTGAATAGTATAAGGGAATATACGGAAAGCTCTAATGCCAGAAACGCCGACCAACAATCTTGGCGGATTGTTCAATCGCCTGTTTGGTGATGAGTTGATCCAGCGAGTGGTGAAAAATTCTGGCTATTTATTCAGCGCGGCTGGTGTCTCCGCAGCCTTAAGTATGGTGCAGAGTATTTTCGTGACCCGTCTACTCGGAGTCGCCGATTTTGGAATTCTGGGTACGATCACGATGTTCACCAGCGTGGTAAATAAATTTGCGTCCTTTCGGATGAGCGAATTGGTCATAAAGTACGTGGGTCAATACAGTGTTGAGGGAGATGATACGCAAGCAGCTGCTGTATTTAAAACCGCAAGTATACTAGAAACAATCACTTCTTTTTTTGCATTCGCATTAATTTGGCTCCTGGCTCCACTCGGTGCTCAATATTTTGCTAAAGATATCAATTCGACGAACTGGTTCATCCTGTACGGCCTGATCGTTTTGGCAAATTTCATGGTGGAAAGCTCCACAGGCTTGCTCCAGATATTTGACCACTATAAAATCATTGCTGGCACTACCATCGGACAAAGTATCTTAACGCTTGGCCTGGTTGGGCTGGTTTATTTAAACCAGGGTGGATTGTATGAGATCGTACTGGTTTACATGGCGGGGAAAATGGCTGGTGCGATCGCCTTGGCGGTGGCAGCACTGGTAATTGCTACCCAGCATTGGGGATTGAATTGGTGGAGAGCCCCGGTAACCTTGTTAAGGGACCGCTCAAAAGAATTGCTCAGGTTCGCCTTCAGTACAAATGTCAGCGCAACGATCAACTTGGTCAACAAGGATGGAGAATTGCTCTGGGTGTCAGCGCTGACTGGTCCAACAGGTGCCGGGTATTATAAATTAGCATTGAGCCTGGCTAATTTAATCCAACTGCCTGTCAGTCCACTACCCCAGGCAACCTATCCAGAATTATCCAAAGAGGTTGCCGCCAGAAATTGGGGAAATGTGCGCCATGTACTGAGGCGGGGTTCAATCATGGCATTTACCTATTCCGCGCTTGCTGGGCTGTTCTTGTTGATTTTCGGAAAACCGTTGATCGCGTTTTTCTACACACCCGAGTTTCTGCCATCCTATCCCGCATTGCTGATTCTGATGGTTGGACTCCTTTTCGCCAATACCTATTATTGGAATAGAATCTCTCTCCTTTCCCTGGGTCTTGCGGATTATCCTGCAAAGGTAAATTCCATCGCAGCCGTGCTGAAGCTGGTAGGAATCTTTACCATTGTTCCAGTTTATGGTTATTTAGGAAGTGCTGCCCTGCTTTCGGGATTTTATTTATTTTCGGTAACCTTTAACGTCCGGAAAACTTTCGCAGAATTGAAAATTCGGGCAAGCGAGATGCTATGAAAGTTGCTGTCATTGCCCCAACGCGCATTCCATCAAGAAAAGCGAACACTCTTCAGGTGATGAAAATGAGCCAGGCAATCGCAAGGCTTGGTCATCAAATATACTTAATCATTCCTGGTGAGCTTGGGCCTTCAGTAGAAGAAGATCGTACCTGGGAGACGCTAGCACGCCATTATGGATTATCGACTCGATTCCCAATTACCTGGCTACCAGCAAGGAAGGAGTTGCGGAAATATGATTATGCCTGGAGCTCCGTACGTTGGGCAAGTAATTGGGGCGCAGATGTAATTTACACCAGGCTTCCCCAGGCAGCAGCCTTGGCTGCTTACCAGGGGTTGGCAGTCATTTTTGAAGTCCACGATCGACCGCAAGGAGCGATAGGACCCTTTTTATTGAGCGTATTTCTGCGCGGGAGTGGAGACCGACGATTAATTGTGATTTCCGAATCACTTGCGGGTGATTTGCGAACAGATTTCCAATTCCCACGCGGCTCTCAAATCATGAGAGTGCTTCCAGATGGAGTCGACTTACAGCGGTTTGACCATTTGCCTTCTCCAGAAACATGCCGGAAATTGATCAAAACCGCATTACTGGAACAAGGTTCGGAGATCGGATCGCAATTTTCCCCCGAATTATTTACAGTTGGCTATACAGGTCATCTTTACCCGGGACGGGGTATATCGGTGATATTGGAAATTGCTGCGCATCTCCCGGATTGTAATTTCCTGATCGTCGGAGGCGAACCAGGCGAGGTTCGCAATCTTCAGGAGCAGGTCCGTGATCGCACGCTGGATAATGTGATTATCTCTGGTTTCGTTCCAAATGCGGAACTACCTCATTACCAGGCTGCTTGTGATGTGCTGTTAATGCCTTACCAATCACGAGTATCAGGTTCATCAGGAGGTGATATTGGGCGTTACCTGAGCCCAATGAAATTGTTCGAATACCTGGCATGCGGACGGGCTATTTGCTCAAGCAACCTGCCAGTACTACAGGAAATACTCTCACCTGAAACTGCTATACTCCTACCACCAGATGACCCACAGCAGTGGGTGACTGCAGTTGAAACTTTGAGAAATAATCCGGAACTGCGCAATGAAATGGCCGAAAAAGCCAGAGAAACTGCCAGGCAATATACCTGGGAAGGTCGCGCTGAACAAATCTTGAACGGTATTGAACCTGCTGGACGATTATCAAACGCCAAAAATCACCTGATGGAATCTAATGAGCAATAAAACTAAGATCTCAGGTAAACCGCGCGCTTATTGGCAGCTCCTATTGGTGGGCTTCTTATTATTGGGGATTTCTTTTTTCCTGGCGTGGGTCTCGAGCCAGTTTACCAACGTCCAGAGCATGGTTTCTTTCTTGGTTCTTTTGTTGTTAACGGGAATGATCCTGTTTGGAAGCTGGTTGCTGGTAAAAGCGGACCCGGAATTGCAGCCACCTAGATGGTTGGGATGGCTGGTAATAGGAGCAGCCAGCCTGCGTTTGTTGGTCGGGGTGCTTTGGTATTCTGGTCTCCCCGTCTGGGGATATGGCTCGCCCGTTGAACAGGCGGGATATATCATGGCAGATGCGTTTGTGAGGGATTCGGCCGCCTGGGAATTGGCCCAAACGAATGACCCGCTCATCACTGCATTTGGAGAGTTTCGCCAGGCGGATCAGTATGGTGGTATGTTATTTCTCAGTTCAATGGTCTACCGCTATTTTGGAGGTACCTTCCACCAGCCTTTACAGGTAGTCGTCCTGACTGCAACCTTATCATCCTTGGCGATCTTGTTCACCTGGGCATTTGCCAGGCGTTTGTTGAATGAAAAAATTGCTTACTTATCAGCATGGATAGTGGCCATTTTTCCTGATTCAATCATTCTCGGCAGCTCACAGATGAGGGAAGCCTTCCTGATGACATTAATCGCAGCTGGCCTTTATGGCCTGGTGCGGTATTTCCAGGAACGATCATCCATCAGCCTGATTTGGATCCTGGTATCTCTTATATTGATTCTTCCATTTTCTCCACCCATTGCTGGCGTCTTCCTGGCGATGTTCGTGATTCTGGCGATTTCAATGGATGGCTGGAGGGTATTCCGGCAGCCTCGATTTTGGCTTGTGTTGGGGGGAGTTGCGATTGTTGCTGTAATCGGGATATGGTTAGCGTGGAAACGAATTGCACCAGATGGAATCACCAATCCGCTTGCTTTGGTGAACTGGTGGTTTCGTGAGGCAGCGCGTTGGCAGGCATACTTTGTAAAGCGTTCTTCACCTTTAATCCGCAGGATATTCAACACGACTCCGGATTGGGTAAATACCCCCATCCTACTTGGTTATGGTATCCTGCAGCCATTTCTCCCGGGAGCTCTGTTGGATCAAGGCTACCTGATCTGGAAAGGTATCGCTATATGGCGCGCACTGAGCTGGACATTGCTGTTGCCTTTCTTGATTGTCGCTCCGATTGTATTATGGAACCCGAAAGAAAAGAGAAGGTTGGCAATGGGATTGGTAGCAGCTGTTTGGATGGGCATCCTGATCGCTGCACTGAGAAGTGGTGGAGACCTCTGGGATAATCCACGTTATCGAGTTGTTTTTATCAGTCTCCAAGCTGTGTTGGCAGCATGGGTTTGGTATGTCCAGAGAAGGAGTAAAAATCCCTGGTTGAAACGGGTGATCTATGGTTTAGTGATCATTTTACTCTGGTTTATTCCTTGGTACTTGCAGCGCAGTGATCTGATTTATTGGCCGATTGATAATGTCTTTGTGACGCTTGCATGCGGATTTTTCACGGTGATACTCCTGTCCCTCGGGCTTTTTTGGTGGGGGAGGCGCAGAAGAAGATTGGATTGACCAAGCATTGACATGGGAAGCTCTCGAATCCATTGATCCTTCTCTCCAGGAAATTTGTCCAAATTGGTGGTTCGCTAAATTACAATAACAGGTTATAATTCAACGGCTGAATTTTAGAAATCGGAGGTTGCAGATGCCTGTTGCGCTTATCACCGGGGTGACTGGTCAAGATGGATCCTATCTGGCTGAGTTCTTGTTAGCTCAGGGATACGATGTCATCGGGATGGTTCGCAGATCGAGTACTGTTACATTTCAGCGCATCCAGCATATTCAGGACAGCATCACAATCATCCAGGGTGATTTGCACGACCAGAGTTCCCTGGTTGATTTAATTGAACGCTACCAGCCCGATGAAGTATACAACCTGGCTGCACAATCCTTCGTTCCAACTTCCTGGAATCAACCCGTATTGACAGGTGAGGTAACCGCATTAGGAGTAACCCGGATGCTGGAAGCCATCCGATTGGTAAATCCCGAAACGCGTTTCTACCAGGCTTCTTCAAGCGAAATGTTTGGAAAAGTAAGGGAGGTACCTCAGAAGGAAACTACACCCTTCTACCCTCGCAGTCCTTATGGCGTTGCCAAGGTATATGCTCATTGGATCACGGTAAATTATCGCGAATCCTATGATTTATTTGCGGTATCGGGAATCCTGTTCAATCATGAAAGCCCAAGGAGAGGCCTGGAGTTTGTGACCCGTAAGATCAGTTACGGTGTAGCCAGGATCAAGCTGGGTTTGACGCAGGAATTGCGTCTGGGAAATCTTGATTCGCGTCGCGATTGGGGCTATACGGGTGACTATGTTGAGGCGATGTGGATGATGCTTCAGCGAGGAGAACCGGAGGATTTTGTGATCGGAACTGGTAGAACTCACTCCGTGCGCGAGTTATGCGAGCTTGCTTTCGATCATGTCGGTCTGAACTACGAGGATTTTGTGCTCCAGGATCCGCGCTTTTACCGGCCCGCAGAAGTTGATTCGCTTGTTGCTGACCCCGCAAAAGCAGCTAGCGAGCTGCAGTGGCAGCCGAAAATGAAATTCAAAGAACTGGTTAGTTTGATGGTTGATGCTGATTTAAAACGCCTGTCACTGGAGATCGATTAGTTACTTTTCACCTCCTTTGAATTAAAAACAGCTCTTGACCAGAAATGGACAAGCATTATAATTCAGCAGCTGAATTTTGGAACTATTTTTTGGGATTGTTTATGGAAACCTCACCCGATCCAAACCGAGAGATGGTACTGCTCGAGAAAATCGAGTATGACCCTGATATTACCCAGGCGAACCTTGCAGCCCATCTAGGCGTTGCTGTAGGTACTGTAAACTGGCATATTAAACGCCTGGTGGCAAAAGGTTATGTGAAAGTGAAGCGGGCTCAAAGACGAAAACTTCGCTATATTATTACGCCGGAAGGGATTGCATTCCGGGCACGGTTGACAGTTAATTATATAGAACAGTCTATGCAGTTATATCGATTAATTCGTGGTAGAGTCCTCGAAGCTGTCAAGAACATCAAAATGGCCGGGTTCGATAGCGTCCGAATTGTCGGTGATGGCGATATTGCTGACATATGCAGGTTAACGTGTATTGAGCAGGGATTAACCATCACCGACTCGGATAACGTGCCATGGCTTGAATTGAACGACCTGAAAGTGAATTTACATCTTGAGACGAAATTAAACCCGGAGAAAATCTCGGTAAGACGGGAATCGTAAATGGAGCAGATAGGTAAGGAAAACCACATCTTAATCACCGGAGGAGCTGGATATCTGGGTTCCTTGTTATGCGGACACCTGCTCCGCTTGGGATACTCAGTCACGGTGGTGGATGACCTTTTGTATGGAGGTGAATCCCTCCTGGGATATATGCCTCATCCCGATTTTCGTTTTATCAAAGCCAATGTGTGCGAATCAAGATCTATTCGCAGCGTGGTGAATAATCAAATACCAGTTCCAAGGGCGATCGTACATCTGGCTGGAATCGTTGGTTTTCCTGCCTGCCAGGCAGTGGGAAGGCAGGTTGCCTGGAAATATAATGTTGAAGCTACCCAGTATGTTTATGATCAAGCCCAGGATATGGGTGTGGAGCGTTTTATTTATGCTTCGACATACAGCACCTATGGTGCTTCCCGGGATGATCAACCTGCGGGGGAGGATTCAGCCTTAAACCCGCAGTCCCTGTATGCAGAGACTGTGGTGGGCGTCGAGAAGTTCTTATCAGCCCAAACCGCATCTTCCTGCATACCGATTATTTTCCGCATGGCTCACCTCTATGGTTTATCGCCACGTCCCCGGTTTGACTTAATTGTCAATCAATTTGTTTGGGAGGCATATCGTAATCGCGAGCTGTTAATCTACCAGCGAGGTTATTCGCGATCCTTCATGCATGTGAATGATGCAGTCAGGGGCTTGGTCCTGGGAATCCAGGGCGAAGAGACTTTACTGCGCAACCAGGTCTTCAATCTTGGCTCTGAGGCCGGAAATTTATCCAAGGATCAGATCGTTCAGGTAATTCTCAAGCGCCTGCCGGAAACCAATGTAATTTATAAAGACCTGACTTTTGGCGGAGACATGCGTGATTTTCACATATCCTATAAAAAAATACAGGAGCAACTGGGATTTGAAACCACGAAGACCATCGAGGATGGGGTGCGGGAAATTCTGCAAGCTTTACGAATTGGAATTATTGAGAATCCCCAGGATCAGCGTTACCGGAATGCGAGATTTATCGTTTCTTGAGGTTTGGATATTATGCAGCAGCAGAGAAAAATGGCACAACCCTTAGATGCAACCTTCTGGAACTCAAAACGCGTAATCGTTACCGGCGGTGCGGGTTTTCTGGGAAAATTTGTTGTCAGGAAATTGAAACAGCGTGGAGCTGGGGAAATCATCATCCCCCGGATCGAAGATTACGATCTAACGAAAATCGAATCGATCAACAGACTCTTTGATCACCTGGAGATAACTAAGAACAATCAAAAAAGTCCTGAGATGAAGCGATCGCATAGTGATGTGATTGTCATTCACTTGGCCGCGTTAGTTGGCGGAATTGAAGCAAACCGACAGAGACCTGCTGAATATTTCTACACTAACCTGATAATGGGTACTCAATTGATGCATGAGGCCTGGCAGCGAGGGGTTAATAAATTTGTTGCTATCGGGACGATCTGTGCATATCCAAAATTTACTCCCCTACCGTTTAAAGAACAAAATCTTTGGGATGGCTATCCTGAAGAAACCAATGCCCCTTATGGTCTGGCGAAGAAAATGTTGTTAGTCCAGGCAAAAGCCTACCGGGATCAGTATGATTTCAATGCCATTTTCCTGTTGCCTGTGAACTTATACGGACCAGGTGATAATTTCAATCTGCAATCATCCCATGTGATCCCTGCCCTGATCCGGAAATGTGTTGAAGCTGAGGAAAATGGTGCAGAGCGGATTGTGGTCTGGGGAGATGGTTCTCCCACGCGCGAATTTCTCTTTGTTGAAGATGCAGCTGAAGGGATTCTATTGGCTACAGAACATTACAATGGCAGCGAGCCAGTAAACCTTGGCTCGGGACAAGAAATTACCATCAAAGACCTGGTGGAGACCATTTCTCGGTTGACGGGATTTACAGGCGAGTTGACCTGGGATACTTCGAAGCCCAATGGTCAGCCGCGCAGGGTCCTGGATACCACCCGAGCGGAGGAGTATTTTGGATTTCAGGCTCAGACTGATTTTGAGATAGGCTTACGCCAGACGATTGATTGGTACCGGGAAAATCGTGACCAGATCGTCCAGGAAAAATAGATACAAACTGATCTTTATTTGAGTGTTTGAATCAATCATGGTACAACCTGCAGCAACAAGCGAACAGAAAGAGGAAGTTCTCATACTGAAGCCGACTCGAGGTTGGGGGCGGCTTAACCTGATTGAAATGTGGAAGTACAGAGAGCTGACTTATTTCCTGACCTGGCGCGATCTCAAAGTTCGCTATAAGCAGACTGTCCTAGGCGCCAGCTGGGCTATTTTGCAACCATTTCTGTCAATGGTTGTTTTCAGTGTTTTCTTCGGCGGATTGCTGGGTGTCTCCTCCGGCGATGTGCCTTACCCGATTTTTTCATATACTGCCCTGCTGCCCTGGGGAGTGTTCGCGAAAGCTTTAAATGACGCTGGTCGCTCATTGGTAACAAACAGGGCAATGATCACCAAGATATATTTTCCGCGCATGGTGATTCCCCTTGCTTCGGTTCTCTCAGGCCTGGTTGATTTCGCAATCGCATTTGTCGTTCTCTTGGGAATGATGTGGTATTACAAAATACCGCTTACTTCTAATATCTGGACGCTGCCATTCTTTTTACTTCTGGCGATGATTACCGCACTCGGTGTTGGCTTATGGCTTTCAGCATTGAATGTGCTGTACAGGGACATTGGTTACATTATCCCATTCCTGACCCAATTGTGGTTCTACCTGACACCGATCGTTTATTCCGCCAGTGAAGTTCCAGAGCGATGGCAGACTATCTATGCATTGAATCCGATGGTAGGTGTGGTGGAAGGTTTCCGATGGGCTCTCCTGGGAACCTCTGCTTCTCCAAGTCCTATGGTAGGGGTCTCCAGCATCGTTGCCTTGTTGATGCTGGTCTCGGGCATGTTTTATTTCCGGCGAATGGAGCGCACTTTTGCTGATATGGTGTAACCCAGCCTGGTGATGGATGCTGATCGAAGGCTGGAGAATTATTTTGATGGATTTTTCTTGAAGAATGAGTGATTTAGCGATCAGGGTTGAAGAGTTAGGCAAGCAATACCGCATCGGATTATCTCCGACGCGGTACAGCACGCTGCGTGAAACTCTGGTCGAAACTATCAATCTACCAGCCAGGATAAAGCGCAGGAATAATGCTGAAGCGGTGGATAGAATCTGGGCCTTACGTGATATCACTTTTGATCTCAAAAAAGGACAGGTATTGGGTGTGATTGGGCGTAATGGGGCCGGGAAGAGCACCCTATTAAAGATACTCTCCCGGGTGACAGAACCCAGTGAAGGATTTGCCGAGATTCACGGCCAGGTAGGTTCTTTGTTAGAAGTTGGCACCGGCTTTCATCCCGAATTAACTGGGAGGGAGAACATCTACCTCAACGGGGCAATCCTGGGGATGAATAAATCCGAGATTGACCTTAAATTTGACCAGATCGTTTCATTTGCTGAGGTTGAACAATTTATTGACACGCCAGTAAAACGCTATTCGAGTGGAATGTACCTCCGGTTGGCATTTGCGGTTGCAGCTCACCTGGAACCAGATATCCTGGTGGTTGATGAGGTATTGGCTGTTGGAGATGCTGAATTCCAGCGGAGATGCCTTGGAAAGATGAGTGATGTTGCCAAGCAGGGTCGCACAGTACTCTTTGTCAGCCATAATATGTCGGCGATATTAAGATTGACCGAGGAAGCTATCTTACTGGATAAAGGTCGCCTGGTGCGCAGGGCACCGACACAGGAAACGGTCGATTATTACATGTCAACAGGTTATGCCCAGACCGGAGAACGGATATGGGAAGCGGATGAAGTCTCAGAATCAGCCAGGCCATTTCGTCCCATAGCACTGCGTTTATTCGATCAGAGAGGGCGAATAGTCGATACAGTTCGATCGACAGAACCAATCACCATCAAAGTAGAGTATGAGTTACAGGCTGGCATCACTGGTTTGCGGGTTGGCTTATACCTGATGACGACCCGGGGTGAATATGTATTTACCTCTTTTGATACAGACCAGCCGGAGATGTATGAACGTTTCAGTGTGCGTCCTGAAGGCCATTACATCAGCAGCTGTGAGCTCCCTGCAAATTTCCTGAACGAAGGGCGGTATGTGCTGGGCATTAATGCCAGCTCCTTCCGGGTAAAACGATATTTTCAGGATGAACAGGCGCTCACTTTTACTGTTGATGTTGCCGGTGCACCCGGAATGCAGTGGCCTGAAAATCGCCTTGGTCCAGTTCGACCAGCATTGGATTGGAGCATTGAGGCACAATGAATACCAAGACGACTGCCAAGAAGATATTAGGCGAGATGCCCTTGACGGCAGAATTGTACTGGTATCTGCGCCAGGGTGGGAACCCGCCCAGGACCGGGTATAAGCTTGACAAAATCCAGGAGCGTCTTCCACTTCTGGTCGAACAAGCGATAGCTGCCCGTCATACGAACCACCCTGGAAAAAACGTGCTGATTTTTGCCACTCTCCACTTCTGGATTGCACATGGAACTGTTCTGGGATTGGCATTGGCAGCGCAAGGACACAATGTAACACTGGCATATCTCCCATACAGCAATTCGAATGAAGCGATCAATAAATTTGATCTCCGGCGGCAAAATATCTATACCGAAAAGGTGTTAGCAGAGACGAAACCCTTGATGGATAATATCTCCTTCCTGGAACGAGGTCCTGGAGCGGAAGACCTTCCGGGAGTTCTGCACCAGGTTATCGACCAGGTGTCTTTACGTGATACCCAGTACATCATGCAGGTTGAAGACATTCCCGAGAACAGCCCTTTATATATGCTGAGACAAACAAGGAATCTTGCAGCAGCCACTGCAGCCTACCGGTATGTCCAATTTTCCAAACCAGATGTCGTCATCATTCCAAATGGGAGCATTCTGGAATTTGGGAGTGTTTTCCAGGTGGCTCGTTACCTTGAATTTCCAACTGTCACATATGAATTTGGTGAACAAAGAAACCGGATTTGGATCGCTCAAGATTCAGAAGTCATGCATCAAAGAACAGATGCTCTTTGGCAAACCAGGCAGGGAATGGAAATTTCAGCAGCTGAGCTGGAGCGCGTTGAAACCTTGTATTCCTCTCGCCAAAAAGCCAGCCTTTGGGGTAATTTCTCGCGCCAGTGGCAGGGAGTGCCAACTATAGGAGGAGACCAGGCCCGGAGAACCCTTGGCCTCGACGAAAGACCCGTGATATTACTTGCAACTAATGTAATTGGTGACAGCCTGACCCTTGGTAGACAGGTCTTCAGCGACAGCATGACGGAATGGCTGCAGAGGACCCTTGAGTATTTTGCCTCTCATCATGATGCCCAGCTTGTGGTGCGAATTCATCCTGGAGAATTGGTTACCAAGGGACCTTCGGTTGGGGATGTCGTTCACCAGACATTTCCTAAGGGTATCCCGGAAAATATTACCTTGATTTCTGCGGATGCAGAGATCAACACTTACGATTTGATCGAAATCGCTGATCTCGGGCTCGTTTATACGACGACGGTTGGAATGGAAATGGCGATGAGGGGTGTCCCGGTTATTGTCATTGGTCAAACTCACTACCGCGAAAAAGGTTTTACACTGGACCCTGACTCCTGGGATGCATTTTTTGAACTGCTGACAAATTTCATGGTTGATCCCGAACAATACCGGCTCTCGAAACATGAGATCGGGCTTGCCAGGGAGTACGCATACCGATTCTTTTTCGAGTACCCACAACCCTATCCCTGGCACCTGCTCCATCTATGGGATGACATTGATGAGGCTCCCATAGAGGCTGTGTTGAGCGATGCTGGCATGCAGCAATACGGAGACACCTTCCGGTACCTGGTTGGAGAACCAATCGATTGGTCGAAATAAGCTACTTATGGAAACATCTACCGAACTTCAAGTAAAACAACAGGTGCGCCAATTCTACGACCAGGTAGGTTGGAAAGAGGTAGGTGACGGTGTCTACCAGAATGCGCGCTTCGAGGATTTGAGACCTGTATCGCAGGAGTATATCCACAAATGCCACATGCGCGTGGGAAGGCACCTGAAGCCAGAAGGTAAGTATTTCCTGGATGCGGGTTCCGGTCCAATCCAGTACCCGGAATACCTGGAGTACTCGCAGGGTTACCAGGCGAGAGTTTGTGCAGATATTTCGATCGTGGCTTTACAAGAGGCTCGCCAGCGGATTGGAGATCGACAAGAAGGTGGACGCGGTCTATTTGTGGTCGCGGATGTAGCCAATCTACCCTTTGCCGACAAAGTGTTTGATGGTGTTGTATCTCTGCATACCATCCACCATCTACCAACGAGTGAACACCAGCAGGCTTTTTTAGAATTATTTCGCGTGCTTGCCCAATCGAGAAATGCAGTGGTTGTGAATGGATGGGATAGCTCTTCCATCAGTGATTTTTTTGTCACTCCGATTAAATGGTCCCGCCGGACGAGAAAAAAAATTGCCCGTCGCCTCAAAAAAGGTTCGAGGGTTCCAGCAGCTCCCAGGGATCCTGCGGTCAGCACATTTGTTAATAAGCACAACGCGGATTGGTTGAGGGAAGAAGTCGGTGATTTGATACCAATGGATATATTTGTTTGGAGAACAGTGAGTGTGCGTTTTCTTAAGGCATATATCCATGAACATTTCGGAGGCCGGTGGATCTTGCGCCAACTCTATCACCTTGAAGAACGATATCCTCAGTACATGGGAGAACATGGCCTATACCCTCTGATCATCCTCAAAAAGGGTTAAGACGTGGTTGAATGGAGATTTTGATGGATTGGAAAAAACAAATTGTGCTCGTAACCGGAGGCACCGGTTCATTCGGCAGAAAATTCGTTGAGATCATGCTTCAGGAATATCAACCTGCCAAGCTGATCGTTTTCAGCAGGGATGAATTGAAACAGCATGAAATGCGGATCAGTGGTTTTGATCATGTTGATCTGCGGTATTTCATTGGTGATGTGCGGGATTTGAACCGGCTCCGCCGGGCAATGCAGGGAGTTGATATCGTAGTGCATGCAGCTGCCTTGAAGCAGGTTCCAGCTTGTGAATACAATCCGATGGAAGCCATTAAGACCAATATTTTAGGCAGCAGTAATGTGATCGAAGCTGCCCTGGACGCAGGGGTGAGCAAGGTAATGGCCCTCAGTACAGATAAAGCGGTGAATCCCATCAATCTCTACGGCGCGACCAAACTGGCAGCCGAGAAATTATTTGTGCAGAGCAATGCTTATGCTGGTGGTACTGCTACCCGGTATAGCTGCGTTCGGTACGGAAATGTCGTGGGTAGCCGGGGAAGCGTAGTACCGGTTTTCTTGAAACAGCGAGATCAAAATAAACTGACCATCACAGATCGCCGGATGACCCGATTCTGGCTCACGTTAGACCAGGGAGTCAAGTTTGTGATCCACTGTATTGAGCAGATGCAAGGTGGAGAGGTATTTGTCCCTAAGATTCCCAGTATGAAAGTCGTGGATATTGCGAGAGTGGTCGCACCGGAGGCGGAGCTCGAGGAGATTGGCATCCGCCCGGGTGAAAAGTTGCACGAAGTATTGATCCACGAGGATGAAGCCCGTGCAACAGTCGAGCTTGAGGAGATGTTTGTTGTTCAACCATCAGCAGCTTTGTGGTTTGGGCATGGCTGGCAGGGAAAAGGTCAGCCTTTACCGGATGGGTTCCGGTATGCGAGTGATAGCAATAAGGTAACTTTGTCGCTAGAAGAGATAAGAAATATCGTTGCCTCGATTGAAGAAGAAATCATGGAGAGGCCAATCGTATAAGCCAATGCATAATTGGAAGTGGTCGTCCACCGGAAACTGGAGCGAGCTGAGGATCAGAGAAGGCTGATCAATTAGAATGCGTTTGCTGGTTACTGGAGCCAGCGGCCTGCTCGGTCTCAACCTGGCATTAGAAGCCAGCCGCAAGCATGAGGTTATTGGCAGTGTCAACAGGAATTTACTGAAAAATGCACCATTCAAGGTAATCCAATCTGATTTGACCCAACCCGGTTCACTCGAGGAACTATTCGAAATGAGCCAACCGGAATGGGTGATCAACTGTGCAGCATTAGCCAACCTCGAGGCATGTGAGACCAGGCCAGAACTGGCTGAAAAACTAAATATCGAATTACCTGAAAAATTGGCAAAGATTGTCGCCAAGGGCGGAGCGCGCCTGGTGCATATCTCAACCGATGCTGTCTTTGATGGCCGGCGCGGTGATTACTCCGAAACAGACACTCCAAATCCACTCAGTAAATATGCCGAGACGAAACTGCTTGGTGAAGAATGTGTGGCTGCTGAGAATTCAAAGGCGATCATTGCCCGGGTCAACCTGTTTGGATGGAGTATAAGCGGAAAGCGTAGCCTGGCGGAATGGTTTCTGAATAATCTCTCTACCAACCAATACATACCCGGTTTCACAGATGTGTATTTTTGCCCATTGTTGGCGAATGATTTAGGGACACTTTTACTGGAGATGTTGGGAATGGGTCTTTCTGGTCTGTACCATGTAGTATCCCGGGACTGCTCCAGCAAATATGATTTTGGACAAAAATTGGCAGATATTTTTGGGTACGACCGGGCTCTGATCCAGCCTGTGTCAATTGCCGATTCAGATTTGCAGGTAGAAAGATCCCAGACTTTAACCTTAAAATCTGACAAGCTTGCCAAGGCGATCGGTAAAGCCCCACCAGATTTAGGCGTCTGTTTGGAGCGTTTTCACCAACAATATCTGGATGGCTATCCGAAAATTATCCAACAGATGAAAGATTATTAGACTGGAGAACTAAATGGAAATCCGAATTGGTTCGAATGTAATCGGAGAAAATCATCCCACTTATTTTATTGCAGATATCTCTGCGAACCACGATGGCGATTTAGATCGTGCCAAGCTTTTGATCCGATTGGCAAAAGAAGCGGGAGCCGATGCAGCAAAATTTCAAAATTTCCGGGCTGCGGAGATCGTCTCGGATTATGGATTTAAAGCCATGGGATCACAGGTTTCGCACCAATCCACCTGGAAAAAAAGCGTTTTCGAGGTTTATCAAGATGCATCGATCCCCTTTGAGTGGACACCCATCTTGAAAGAGGAATGCGATCAAGTTGGCATCGATTATTTTTCTTCGCCATATGATTTCGATTCTGTTGACATGCTTGATCCCTATGTTCCCGCCTTTAAAATTGGTTCCGGGGATATCACCTGGTTGGAAATATTGCAATATATGGCGCGATATGATAAGCCAGTAATCTTGTCGACTGGCGCATCCGATATTGGCGAAGTTCAGCGAGCGGTACATACTATCCTGGCGATAAATCCCCAATTGGTTCTCATGCAGTGCAATACAAACTACACTGCCAGCCTTGAAAACTACGATCACATCAATTTGCGGGTGTTAAATTCATACCGCAGCCTGTTCCCGGGACTGATCCTGGGCCTCTCCGACCATACTTTCGGTCATGCGACAGTCCTGGGCGCGGTGACCCTTGGTGCGCGTGTGATAGAAAAACACTTTACAGATGATAATTCTCGCACCGGACCTGACCATCCTTTCTCTATGATCCCCCAGACTTGGCGCGAAATGGTCGATCGAACGCGGGAACTTGAAAGAGCTTTGGGGTCTCCAGATAAACGAGTGATGGCAAATGAAGAGCAGACTGTTGTGGTTCAGCGGCGCTGCCTGCGCGCCAGCAGAGATATCTCAGCGGGCGAGACAATTACTCGTGAGATGATTACGGTTTTGAGACCTGCTACACCTGGCGCAATCCTTCCTTACGAAATTGATCGGGTGATTGGAACCAGATCCATTGCTGCTATACCGGCTGGAAAAGAACTTCGCTGGACAGATTTGGGTTCATAGGAGATGCAAGTCTACTCTTGACCCGTTTGATTTATTTTTCCCGGGATTACACCACCCATGATCACCGTTTTCTATCCGCTTTAGCAGGCAGTGTGGATGAAACATATTACCTGCGATTCGGAGCAGGGCGAAAACAAGTTGAAGATCGTCCCATTCCTGCGGGAATACAAAATCTCTCCTGGTCGGGAGATGACTCACCATTCTCATACTCAAAATTACCGCGATTGATCATTGAATTACGGCAACTGGTCTCGGATGTTGAACCCGACCTGATCCATGCCGGACCGATCCAATCGTGTGCACTGATTGTTGCTCTGGCAGGTTTCCAACCCTTGGTCAGCATGTCATGGGGATACGATTTGCTGCGGGATGCGGATCGCAGCTGGCTTTGGAGACAGGTTTCCCGATACACTCTGCGCCACAGCAAGAGACTGATCACGGATTGCCAAACAGTCTCTACGAAAGCCATTCAACTCGGAATGCCCCCGGAAAGGATTGTTACATTCCCATGGGGGGTTGATCTAAGAAAATTCAACCCCGGGAGGTATCCTCCAGAGGGTGAGCACAGTTTCACATTGATTTCGACTCGCGGTTGGGAAAAAATTTATGGGGTTGATGTCCTCGCCGAAGCTTTTGTTAAAGCTGCAAACCAGGATCAGCGGCTGAGATTGGTGATGCTGGGTGGTGGCTCAAAAGCAGCTGAGGTGCGGGAGATTTTTGAACGAGGCCATGTGTTGGAAAGGGTAGATTTTCCAGGGCAGGTGTCCCAATCTGATTTACCCGGCTTTTATCATATGGCTGATCTATATTTGAGTGCATCGCATGTGGATGGCAGCTCCGTATCCTTGATGGAAGCCTTGGCATGTGGTCGCCCTGTCCTGGTGTCGGATATCCCGGGAAATCAAGAATGGGTCGAGCAGGGGATTAACGGCTGGTTGTTCAAAGATGGTGATGTTGATGATCTAGCTGAAAAGATTTTAATGTCTGCTGAGCAGCAGCAGGAATTAACTATCATGAGTGCTGCTGCGCGCCAGGTAGCTGAAAAAAGGGCGAATTGGGAACAAAATTTCCCTTTACTCCTGGATGCTTATCAGGCGGTGTTGAGTGAAGGCTGATTTGACTGCTGAGCGAACACCCGCCGTTAATAAAGTTGTCGCCATCATCCAGGCAAGGATGAGTGCCTCGAGGTTGCCGGGGAAAGTCCTGTTGGATATCGACGGAGAACCCATGCTGACCAGGGTTGTTGAACGGACGCGAAGGTCGCAGTGGGTCGATCAGGTAGTTGTGGCAACAAGCATTGATCCATCGGATGATCCCATTGAGACACTTTGCAAACAACGCCAATACCCTTGCTTCAGAGGAAATCTGCATGATGTCCTGGATCGTTACTACCAGGCTGCTATGCGATATGCTGCCGATATTGTGGTGCGAATAACAGCGGATTGTCCCATTATTGATCCACTGGTTATCGATCAGACCCTGATGGCATTCTATGATCTTGGTCCCAGCATGGTATCAAGACACGATAAAGTCTCCAAAAGAAGTACTTTGCCTGGTCAAACGATCACACCTGGATGGGATTTTACCGCCAACCGCCTGCCCCCACCCTGGGAGCGAACTTTTCCAATCGGCCTTGATACTGAAGTCTGTACCTTTTCCGCTTTGGAGAATGCCTGGCATAACGCAGACCAACCTCACCAGCGAGAACATGTCATGCCTTTTCTATATGAGGATGGTCAAGATTTTCGCGTGCTAATTCTTAATCACACACCTGGATACGGTGAGGTGCGTTTGACGGTTGATACCCTTCAAGACCTGGAGTTGCTGAGATTAATTTATTCTCGATTTGAAGGCAGGGATGATTTCTCCTGGTATGAAGTGATTGATCTACTCGAAAAAGAACCATCGTTAGGAGATATCAATATTGGCATCAAGCATAAAGACTACCGGGATTTCGAGTCTGCAGCTTGAATTTGGTTCCTACCATTCCTGCAATGAACAAAGACGGTCAGGACCCAAACCTTGATCACAATCTGGGGGATATATTACTGAATCTATGACATTTTTAACAGTTTTCACAGCCCCAAAACCATTCACTAATCCTCATACCGCGACCATCCAGAGGAATGCAATCCGATCTTGGATGCATCTAGGCGATGATGTGGAAGTACTTTTAATGGGTGATGAAGATGGAATGGCAGAGCTTTCACGTGAATACCAGATTCGACATTTTCCTGGTGTGAAATGCAGCCAGGAAGGTACACCTTACATCAATTCGATGTTTGAGGTAGCCAGGACGGAGAGTGACGCACCTTTTTTGGCGATTCTGAATGCTGACATCATACTGATGCCTGATTTTGTTGAAGCGGCGAAAAAGGTCGCTGCACAGGTGAAGGATTTTCTCTTCCTTGGACGAAGGTGGGATTTGGACATTGAGCAGGAGCTTGAATTCAACCCGGGTTGGGAATACAGGCTGCAAGAAGAAGTGGATGCATGCGGAATTTTGCATGGGCCTGTGGGTAGTGATTATTTCCTCCTCCCGCGGCATCTACTGCACGATATGCCAGAATTCACAATTGGACGTTCAGGTTGGGATAATTGGACCATTTACCATGCTGTGGAATCAGGTTGGCCAGTGGTGGATGTGACGCAATCTGCAATGGTCATCCATCAAAATCATGATTACAGCCATCTGCCTGGCAACAAGCCACCCTATGATTTACCGGAGACGAAAAAGAACATCCAGATCGCGGGAGGGGTGAAAAGGATGTATACCATTTTGGAAGCCAACACAATCCTGGTAGATGGGAGTTTGAAACCAGCCCCGGTGAGTCTGCCGCGCCTGCTTCACAGGCTTGAATTAATGGTGACGACGGATGATCTCCATGGACCACGAAAATCCCTCGTAAGATGGTTGAAACGAACCCGAAAACAATATGAAAATCAGTTATAAATCTCCCCATTTTCAAGAAAGAAATCCTGCGGTGGGCGATGCCAGAACAGGTCAATAACTGTCCGCTGTGTGGGCATGGTCAAGCATCCGTCTTCGACCGGCGTGACTTTCGGGGATATGAAGTTGTCAATGTCTTGTGTAAAAATTGTGGTCTGGTCTACCAGACCCCGCGCATGACCTCCGCTGAACTGGAGAGCTTTTACCAGGAGAAATACCGGGAGATTTACCAGGGTAGCCAGGGACCTAATGAGCAAGATCTCATGATCCAGAATGCAAGGGCAAAGTATCTGATGAGTTTAATCGAGGAGATGGGGATTGAGGAAATTAGCAGGTATGTGGATATTGGCAGTTCAGCGGGTTTGCTTATGGAGGCGGTGCAGAATGCCTACCAGTGTTTTGTCGTTGGCATCGAACCCGGGGCAGCTTACCGCAAGTACGCAGAGGAGAGAGGATTAAAGATCTACACGGATCTTAACCAGTTATTTGAGAAGGAGCACCAAAAATTTGATCTGGTATCCATGATCCATGTTCTGGAACATATCCCCCATCCCGTGGACTACGTCATGCATTTGCGAAGTGATCTGCTTAACAGGAATGCCAGACTATTAATCGAGGTTCCAAACCTCTACGCGCACGATTGTTTTGAAGTGGCCCATTTGTCATCCTTTAGCGAGGCAACTTTGACTCAGGTGTTGAAAAAAGCTGGCTATCGAATTTTATACATTGAAAGGCATGGCTTTCCTCGCTCAAGGCTTATTCCGCTTTATATTACCGCCCTTGCGGAACCGGATGAAGCAAGAATCACTCATAGGGATGTGAATGGCGAAAGGCTGGTCGGTTTAAAGCGCCGCACAGGTTTCCTGCACCGGCGAATCATTGAGCGCTTGCTGCCAGATCAAGCCTGGATACCACAATATCGCTCCTGAGAAATTATCCAAAATTACAAAACAGCTGGAGATTATCGCATGAAATTTCACAATCCTACCCTTATCAAGATTTTAATGTTTACCATCTTAGTTCTTTTCTTAGCAGCCTGTGGTTCAGCTGCCAGTGAACCACAATTGGAGTCTACGCAGCCACCTACGAACACCCCGATTCCACCGACAGCCACACAACCACCCCCAACTGCAACTTATACTGCAACAACCACACAGACCCCAACAGAAACCCCAACTTCAACTCCGACGGAAACCTCCACTGCGACCCCCACCGAGGAACCTACCGCAACATCGACTGCCACTGCCACTTCAGTACCTCAAGCAGTAGCATCATCCAATGTGATTGTTAAATATTTGGTTCATCAAGGTACCGGTGGTTCGACCGGTTGTGGGGACAGCCTGGTGGCAGTGAGCACAGGTGTACTGCCTACCGGGGATATCGAGAATGATGTGAAGGTCGCCCTCAATAGCCTTTTCTCAACTGGCTCGAAATACGTGGGAGCTCTTTATAATCCATTGTACCAATCCAATCTGCGGGTTGGAAAAGTGGACTTCAAGAAGTCAACAGGCCAGCTGACGATCTATCTAAATGGTGGATTTACAAAACCAAAGGATGATTGCGACAAGAAACTTTACCGGGCCCAGGTTTGGGATACCGCCAGACAATTTCCCGAAGTTTGGCGTGCATATATTTGGGTAAATAATAAATACTTATTAGGCGATCTGCTGGTCGTTGGAGACAATTAATCCAAACCTGACATGGCGCGTTTTGGAATTAATCCTGCCCGGGGTATGACTTCGGATTATCGTCCAACCAAGGTAACAATTGCGATGCTGGCTTATATCCCCCACCTGGATGGATATTTTCAAGATCGTTTTGAAATTTTACAATTATCACTCGCCAGTCTCATTGCAAATACTAATCCGCCCTGTGACCTGATGGTTTTTGATAATGGAAGTAAGAGTTCCGTGGTGGATTACCTGCAGGATTTAAAAAACCAGGGGATCATCCGATATCTATTGCTCTCATCAGAAAATATTGGCAAGATCGGTGCATTTGAGCTGCTCTTTAATGCCGCACCTGGAGAATATGTTGCATACACTGATGATGATATATTCTTCTACCCAGGATGGCTTGAGGCTCTCCTGAAGGTGATCCAAGCATACCCTGCAGTCGGGATGGTGAGTGGTGCTCCGATAAGGGATGCTTCAGATCGTGCAAGCCAATCCTTGAAGCAGCTCATCAAAAATGGAAATTCCCAAATCACTGTCTCTTATGGGAGAAGAATCCCGGATGAATGGGAAGCTGATTGGGCGCTCAGCGTCGGTCGTGATCCTGAAACACATCTGAAAGAAACCCAAGGATATCAAGATATCATCCTGGAAAATCATGGCATTGAGGCGTTTGGTTCTGCCAGCCATTTCCAATTTCTATCGCCTAAAAAGGTGATTCTACAGGCATTGCCAGAGATATGGAGTGGTAAGTTGATGGGGGAGATGAATGAATTGGATGAAGCCGTTGATAACCTGGGTTATCTTCGCCTTTCTACCGTGGAAAGGTATACACGCCATATGGGGAATACGGTCAGCCCCGATTTGATCAATGAAGCCCGAGAGCTTGGCGTTGCTTTAGATGGTCGACAGAGGAGGACGCGCAGTAATAAACATTGGCTGCTTTCCATCCCGGGATCTAGGCGCATACTACGAAGCATCTATAACAAATTGTTTTCTATCCTTCATAAAATTGATTGAGAAGTGATCATTTTACTAATCTTGTCTCCAGACAAGAATCATTCAAGCATCGATTTCCCTTCCTAAAAGAAAAAGATGTTTATACAAATCTGTGATCTGTCATGGACCGGGTTTACCAGAGACTAGCACTCGCGGCACAAGCTCTCCGCTACGGTGATCAAAAACCGCGGGCAAAAAGGAGCTACGGCGAGCTGAGCGAGCAAGAAATCCTGGAAATTAAGCGATTCTTTCCCATGGAAAAGTTTTTTATCTTTGGACATGCTCGTTCTGGGACAACATTACTTGCCCGATTAATTCGCCAGCATCCTCAGGTCCACTGCAATTGGCAGGCCCATTTCTTCACCCGACCTCCTTTTTTGTCCTCCTTGGTCTCGGATCCAGAGGTTGGTGAATGGCTGTCACGGAAGAGCAATCGTTGGAATCGAGGCAAGGATTTATCACCAGTAGTAATGCGGGTGGCTTCAGATTTCATACTAGAAAGTGATGCAGTAAGAGTTGGTAAAACGGTTGTGGGTGATAAAAGCCCGAACAACCTGGTTAATGGCGAAGCTGTCCTTAACCTGGCAGCAATATACCCCGATGCGAAATTAATCTTCAGCGTAAGAGATGGCCGGGATGCTGTCCTTTCCCATCAAATCCAAAAATATATCGATCTACAGGACCAGCTCAATGCTGATGAGTACGCCATCAGGCAATCGATTATTGAATCACCCGAGGATTTCTCAAGTAAAAAGCGTTCCATATTCACCCCGGCAGGCCTGCGCAAATCCGTGCGCGATTGGGTGCGAAACGTTACTGAAACAAATAACCTTGGGGAGAAATTCTACGCCGAGAATTACCTGAGCTTACGCTTTGAGGACCTGGTTCAAAACCCGAAGACTACTCTAATCCAAGTCTGGAAATTTCTAGGTGTTGATGCAGAATTACCAGGTTTGGAGGATGCAGTTACCAAAGAGCTTTCTGCGAATCCGGATGCAGAGTGGCAACAGGATCAACAGCGTGAGGTGGCTGATTTAATCCGCAAAGGAACGCCGGGATCCTGGCGAGAGATATTTACAGCACAGGATATCCGCAGCTTCAAGGAAATTGGAGGAGAGACTTTGATCGAATGGGGCTATGAAGAGAACCAGGAATGGTAATGCAAATTGGACCACTAATTAGATAAAAATGAAATTCCTTATTGCAGGTTTTGGCTCAATTGGACGCAGACATTTTCGTAATTTAATTGCTCTTGGAGAAAAGGATCTGTTCTTCTTAAGATCTCACAAGAGTCATCTTCCCGATGAAGAAATCTCTGGATATCCAACATACGAGGACATCGGAAGTGCTTTAACCCAAAACCCGGATGCAGTGATTGTTGCAAACCCGTCGGCTCTGCACCTCGATGTTGCTATTCCTGCAGCAAAAAGAGGCTGTCACATATTGATGGAGAAACCGCTTTCGGATGGGTTGGTCCACGTTCCGGAATTAGTCGAAGCAGTTGAAACCAATAAATCCCGGCTGTTGATGGGTTTTCAATTTCGTTTTCATCCAGGATTACGGCGCATTGGGGAATTAATCTCTGAGGGAACCATCGGGAGAATACTATCAGTGCGTGCTCATTGGGGTGAATACCTGCCCGACTGGCATCCCTGGGAAGATTACCGCAAAAGCTACAGCGCTCAGGCCAGGCTGGGAGGAGGGGTGATCCTCACCCTCTGTCATCCGTTAGATTACTTGCGCTGGCTGGTTGGAGAGGTTGAAGACTTGTGGGCTTTTTCAGGAAAATTGGGTGACTTAGATCTGGCTGTCGAGGATACTGCTGAGATCGGTGTGAGGTTTGACAATGGTGCTTTCGGGAGCATCCATTTATCATACAATCAAAGGCCCACCATGCATATCTTGGAGATGGTGGGGACTGGTGGCAGCCTCCAGTGGAACAACGCTACGGGAATCACTAGCTGGTACCCATCAGAAACAGGTGAATGGCGAAGTATGGAATTACCGGGTGGATTTGAGCGGAATCAGCTGTTTCGATCTGAGATGGAGCATTTTATCAATGTGGTAAAAGGAGATGAACAACCAGTTTGCACGCTCAATGATGGAATAGCAGCTCTCAAGTTAGCTTTAGCTGCCAAGCAATCTGCCCAATTTGGGCAGCTGGTTGAAATTCGTTAATCATATGTGTTTAGATTCGACTGGTGATTTGCAGTGAAAAGGACAATTTAGATTGTTGGGTCCAATACGGAAATTTCTATCGGAAAATAGCACAGTTATTATTCTTTCCGGATTGGGAGTGATCGGATTTGCAGTGATCTGGTTCATCTCACCCTGGGGGATCGGGGTTGGTTATGACTCTATCTTCTACCTGAGCGCAGCTGACAATCTGTTAAGGGGATTGGGATTGAGCCGCTTGGATGGCTTTGAGAACGTCATCCCATTGACACATTTCCCGCCGTTATACCCTCTACTGGTAGCTGCCTTGAGTATTGTATTGCGACTGGATACAGTGAGCGTCAGCGGCCTCCTATCGGCGATCTCCTTTGGTTGTTTAGTTTTTCTGACGGGCTGGCTGGTTTATTGCTTAACTAGAAAAAAGCTCCCAGGAATTTTGAGCGCCATGATCGTCCTCTCTTCACCTGTCCTGCTGGACCTCCAATTCCTGGCAATGACGGAATCGATTTTCCTGGTTCTACTGCTGTCGATGTTTTGGATTCTCAATAAATATTTTGATGAAGAAAAAACATGGCAGCTGATCTGTGCTTCAATCCTCGCTGGATTAGCTTATCTGACTCGTTATGTGGGTCTGTCTGCGGTGATCAGCGCTGCGTTCGCTGTGCTCGTATTTTCAACCGGATCAAGACGCGAGAAGATTACGAAAAGCCTGCTATCTTTTGTTATTGGATTGACCCCCATCGTTTTATGGTATCTTCGAAACTGGTTAGTTGCTGGAACAATAACCAATCGCACAATTCTATTTCATCCCCCGGACAAAAACCAATTGATGAAGGGTTTAGACACCGTGAATCTCTGGTTCCTACCGTTCAGGATTTCTCCTGCGCTTAGATTTACAGTGACCATTGTCCTGACAGTGAGCATCATCTTGGGACTTATTTGGTTGTTGTTGCGGAGGCGGAGGGATCAAGCGGATTGGCCTGAAAGTAATTCTTCTATACGCTCGATTATCTTATTATTAACCTTCATAATCGTCTATACATCGATGTTGATGGTCTCGTTGGCATTCTTCGATGCTTCGACGCGTTTGAACGATCGAATATTATCACCGGTTTATTTAATTGGCATGATCCTGGGGATCATCATTTTATGGAAGGTACTGCCAGTGGAAGAATATCTCTGGTTAAAAGCGGTGGTCGTTGTGATTTTCTTGGGGTTTGTTGGAGTGAATTTCATGCGGAGTGCTTCAATTCTCCGTGAAATGAATGCCAATGGTAGGGGTTTTACCGGCAGACAGTGGCAAGCATCGGAAACCATAGCTGCAGTTCGTAATTTATCACCTGAAATTGTAATTTATTCCAACGAAGCGCTGCCCATATATTTTATTACCGGGAGACCGGCAAATAATATCCCGGAAAAAATTGATCCGGTAAAGAATCAAATACCCCCTGATTACGAGGACAATTTGCAAAATCTGGTAACCTCTGTCCACAATTGCGATGGCGTTTTAGTGATATTCCGTGATTCTTACCTCCCAGATTTGTATCCACCACTTGAGGAATTTACTTCTGGTATGGTACTTCAAGCAGAATTTCAGGATGGATGGTTATATTCTGGGATAAACTGCATGAATTATTGAAAATTACCGGCGGATGATCCGGAAGAAAATAAATTCCCAAAGCATAAATTTTCCAAACTTCTATAAATGAATCTTAAAACTACGCGTGTTGTTGAGCAGTATATTCTTCCTCTTCTCCTTGTTGTATTTGCTTTTCTGTTTTGCCTGTACAGCGGAAGAAGAGGAATTCACCCTCTCGATCAACCAATAGTTTTCGATGGTGCTTTTAGAATCCTAACCGGACAAATCCTTTACGGGGATTTTCAAGCACCCGTTGGACCTGTTACTTTTCTTTTACAGGCTTTTTTCTTTCAAATTTTCGGTATTTCGTGGAATACAATGATAGCAACCGCGGCGGTTTGCAATGTTATTGCTGCGATTCTAGTCACCCGGATAGTGTATATATTCACCGATAAGTCCAGGTTTTATGCTTATACTGCAGGTTTCCTCACAGCTGTGTGGTTCTACCCGCCTTTTGGTACGGTTTATATGGAACAAACTGCGTTCCTATTCGGGCTTGGTTCGATTTGGGGTATTCTGGAATCTTCGATCAATAAAAGAGAGTTTATAAAACGCTCTCTTCAAATTATTGCTGGTGTCAGTATCGCCCTTGCTATCCTGAGTAAACAAAATATTGGAATATTTTTATTGCTGCCTCTTGCATTCGTGTTTTTTTCTACCTGGCGAAATGCAAGGGAATCGATATTTACATTGGTTTCTGTACTTCTGGGTGTCTTGATTCCGATGTTAGTGTTTGGATTTTCCTTATATTCATCAGATACATTCAATCTTTTCAGATTGTACGTTCTGGAAATCCCTTCTGACTTAGGATTTAGAAGGCTCTTAAATATTAGCCGGATAATGCAGAGGTATTCAACCCCCATCTATATTTCCTTCATAGCCGCATTTCTTTTACTGATGAACTTCGCTATCATCCTGTTCAGGAAAATCACCCAGGAATCTCGGAAGTCAGTCTTTGCTGCGTTGATTTCAATTAATCTGGTAATTGCTCAACAACTATCCATCCTTTCTGCTCGCAACCAGGCAGAAAATTATCTAGGGCTGATTGGCTTAATAATTGGTCTTACTTTTGCATTTTTCCAGGATCTTTTCACTCCATTTTTCGTTTGGGCAGCAAAATTGTTTAACAAGGATTCCTTAAATTCATCTGAGCAAGGAAGATTTAAGTTTTACAATATCGGAGTAATTCTGATTTCTGGTGTTATTTTCATTCTAGGTTTTAAGGTTTCAACTTCCAGGGTTGTTCATGATTACTTCGCCAATGCTGATTTCAAAGATTCTTTACAAATTCCAGGCATGGAGTGGGTCCGATGGGGACCGCAAAACATACAAGGGCAATCTGTGGAAGCAGGAGATGTTGAGGGAGTTTACCAATACTTACTGGAGACTGGTGAACAATTTATTGTTTTTCCCGAGTATGCTTTCTTCAACGGTATTCTCGGAAATCCTTCTTCTCTACCTCTTCTTTGGTTTCACAAGGGTTTGACATTTACCAATTCGAATCAGTCCCTTATCGATGAGATGATAGTGGATGGGTTGGTAGAAAATGAAAATAAGATCATCGTTTTAAACTCGGCTGGCACTCCGGGTTCCGAGTCGCTACTTTCAGAATTCAAACTTTTTAATCGAACCATCGAAGAGGATTATGAATTAGCCGCCACTTTTGGAATTTTTCAAATATATCAATTGAAAAACTCAATAAATTGACATGCGTTCCTTCAAACATTATCCATTGGATGAATAACTTATTTCGCCTGATTAAATTTATCTAATCTAGAATGGTTGCTGAATTAAAGCGCCTATAATAAAATATCATTCGGATTTTTGGTGACGGGTGTATGTGGTATTTCGATAACGAAATTAGAATGGAAATATAAACCGAAATCATATAGTGCAGATTGCTAAAGGAAATATGGAATGACAATATTAAACGTTTTATCGCTTGGAATTCGCGCAGGGTCAAGCGTGATGGGAATGAAATTTATTATTCCGGCATACATCGATCCTAACACTGGAGGTATGCTCTTTCAGATATTGGCTGTCTTATTTGGGGTCATCTCTGGGGCGCTGCTCCTATTCTCCGGCAAGATTAAGGGGTTTTATTACCGCATGCGGCGTCGCACGCAGGATGAGGATAGTGAGAATGCTGATGTTCCTGATGATCAAGAAGATAACGATTGATCATTCTTTGGGTTTAAGAAAATTCCTATGAAAACTGTAATTTTGGGGTTTGATGCCTTTGATCCCACCTTTTTTGAAGCACTGCTGCAGAAAGGGAAGCTGCCCAACTTGGCCCGTTTTCTATCAATCGATGGATATCGGCGCTTTGAAATCAGCAATCCCCCACAAAGCGAAGTATCCTGGACAAGCATTGCGACTGGACTTAACCCTGGTGGTCATGGCATTTTTGATTTCGTTCACCGGGAACCCAAGACTTATACTCCTTACGTCTCGCTCTTGCCAACCAAGAAAGGTATAGGTGGTGTTCAATTCGCTCCACCCACTTCTGCCCAGACATTGTTCGACCATGCTGCCAAGAAGGGTTACCCAGCGATCAGCTTGTTCTGGCCAGCAACGTTTCCAGCCCGGCTTGATTCGCTGGTCAAATCTATCCCAGGTCTGGGTACACCAGATATCCTTGGCAGATTAGGTGTGGGCACATATTTCTCCACCCGAGGGGATGTTGAACAGGGGACGCGAAAAACACCGGTCCTTTCTCTTGAAAAATCAAAGTCGGGCCGGTTCCGGGCATATCTTGAAGGTCCCCGTAAGGCAAAACGTAAAGGCGAAGAATCTTCATTTGTTACTTTTGAGCTTGAAAAGCTGGATAACGAGTCAGCCGAATTATTCATTGGCGATCACAAGTTTGCCCTTCAATTGGGGAAGTGGAGTCCTATCTTTGGCTTGTCATTCAAGATGGGGACCTTTGTGAAGGTGCATGCCTTAACACAGGTCATTCTGACCTGTCTGGAACCCGATGTCAGCCTGTATTTCTTACCTTTACAGATTGACCCGCTACACTCACCCTGGCATTACGCTGTACCGCCTAATTTCGTGAAAAATAACTGGAAGACAAATGGACCCTACCTGACCATTGGATGGCCTCAAGATACAACCGGTCTAGAAGATGGATGTATGGATGATGATCAATTCCTGGAGCTGTGTGATTCGATTTTTGCTTCACGCGAGCGTATTTTCATGCACCAGCTATCAGAATTTGATGAAGGTGTTTTGGCGTGTGTTTTCGACTCCCTTGATCGTATCCAACACATGTTTTGGCGTGATCGCCCGGATATTATTGAAAGCTGGTATATCAAGCTGGACAGTCTTGTGGGACGGGTCACAGATGTGCTCCAGGTGAAGGGTCAGGATAGGTTTCGCTTATTGGTTGTATCGGATCACGGCTTCTCAAATTTTGATCAAAAAGTTCATCTAAACCGCTGGATGATAGAAAATGGCTATCTGCGATCAAGAGAAGAACGCGAATCAGGGAAGCTGAAAGATGTGGATTGGAATTCAAGCCAGGCTTATGGTTTGGGATTGAACAGTATTTATTTGAATCGTAGGGGTAGGGAAGGCCAGGGTATTGTTGATGGAGATCAGGTTGAACAGCTGACAAGCCAGATCAAAGAGAACTTGCTAGCCTGGAAAGATAATAATGGTAAGCAAATTGTCGATAGTGTGTCACTAAATTCAGAAGCGTTATCTGGTCCACTTACGGAGTTTGGTCCAGATCTGCTCGTTGGATATGCACCTGGTTTTCGAGCTTCCCCGCAAACAGGCCTGGGAGAATGGGAAAAAACACCCTTGGAAAAGAACCTTGATCATTGGAATGCTGATCATTGCATTGATCCCAAGGCTGTACCGGGAGTAATATTCTGCAATCAAGGATTGGGTAATTACCCTCAACCGTCATACCATGATTTTCCGGTGCTGGCGACCGGAGAAGAAGTAGAAGGTGGCGTTTCGATGCCTCCGCCATCCATCAGCGATGAAGATCAAGAAATGCTGGAAGAGAGGTTGAAAAGTCTTGGCTACCTTTAAATCTTTATTCCCATCAAAAGCAGATACCTGGCTGACGTTTTCCAGCATTTTATTCTTAGTTAATGTGTGGGCAATTGTAACCGTCCTCTGGACTGTGCCTTCCATGATTTTATCCCGGACTATTTGGGAAATGATCGGCATCATCTCTTACTCGTTGGCGTTTGCATTGTTCGAGAGTCTATTATTCCTGATTGGTTTAATTATCCTTGCAGTTATCCTCCCCAAAAAATTTTTCCGGGATAAATTTGTTGCTATGGGTAGTATGGCAGCTTTACTGGCAACACTGGGCATGTTTTTTGCTCACTTTTATGGTGAGAATTATGGGATCTGGCCTGTAAGAGAATTTGGCAAATTCCTACTGATTTTGATCGGAATCATCCTGGTCAGCTGGGTGATCCTTTATTTTTTTAACCGATTAGCATCTATCCTGGAATCGATAGCCGGTTTCTTGACCACACTTTCAGCTGTTTATCTTGCGATTGACATCCTGGCAGTTATTGTGGTTTTGATTAGAAATATTACGTGAAAATGTTTGGGTTCTAGTTAGATTTTTGTAATGGAAGGTTTTTTTACAGATTATGAGTAATAACATCAGTCGACGTGAATTTATCAAAATGATGGCAGCACTGCCACTTCTTAAGGTAGCGGCGGATGTATCGGCATCCCCTTCACAGGCATTCTTTCAGCAGAATACAGGGGCTCCGAATATCCTGGTGATAGTTTTCGATGCGCTTTCCGCTACGAATGTCTCTTTATTAGGATATTACCGGCAGAATATGCCAAATCTAGCCAAATTTGCTGAAAAATCCACAGTGTATCACCGGCATTATGCTGGAGGTAGTTTTACCTCACCTGGTACTGCAACGCTTCTCACTGGGACGTATCCCTGGACAAGTAAAGCCTACCACTTATACGCAACTGTAGCGAAAGAATATGAGAAGAGGAATATTTTCAATCTCCTGGCCGGGAAGAACTATACCCGCATGACTTTTACCCATAACAATCTCGCCTCAATGCTGCTACACCAATTTGAGGGTGATTTAGAAGTGCTCAAGGAAACCAAGGAGTTATGTCTATTTAATAACCACCTGCTCGCAAACGGCATCTTCCGAAATGATTACGATGCGGCATACTTGGGAGAACGGACAATTGCACGTGGTGAGCCAGGCAAAGATATACAACTCCCAAGTTCACTCTTCCTTTCAGCAGCTCACCGGGTGTGGAGAGAATGGAAGAAAGGAGATGTTGTCTTTCAGTATCGGGATTCATTTCCCCGTGGACTTCCTTCGGCTAACGCAGGACCTTTTGTATACCTACTGGAGGATGCAATAGATTGGGTGCGAGACTCGATAACCACGAATGAAAATCCATTCCTTGGTTATTTTCACTTTCTCCCTCCACATGAGCCATACAATACCCGAAAGGAATTTGTGCGCGTGTTTCGGGATGGCTGGGCGCCAATCAGCAAACCGGAACATGTATTCACCGAAGGACATTCTGAAAAATATTTACAGCAAAAGCGCCGGTGGTACGATGAATATATCTTATACGTGGATTCGGAATTTGGTCGCCTAGTTGACTCATTGGAGCAGCAAGGTTTTATGGAAAATACGAACATCATTTTTACTTCTGACCATGGAGAGATGTTCGAAAGAGGTATATCCGAGCATGTGACCCCTACCTTATTTGACCCTCTGTCTCATATTCCCTTAGTCATACATTATGCCGGTCAGGAAAATCGTGAAGATATCCACACTCCGACCAGTGCTGCTGATGTTTTGCCTACAGTGAGCACGATGGTTGGACAGGAACCTCCCGAGTGGAGTGATGGAAGAGTGCTTCCGAGGACATCTGACCAGAAAACCGAGGGCGATCGAAATATATTTATCATGGATGCGAAAAGTAATCCAAAGAACGGCCCAATTGTTAAAGGTACTATCGCAATGGTGAGGGACAATCACAAATTAATCTATTATCGGGGCTATGATGGCTTTGATAACGAGTATGAAATGTATGATTTGGTGAATGACCCTGAGGAAATGGAGGATCTTTACTCAGAATCAAACACTCTTGCAGGTGATTTAAGGGTAGAGCTGCTCTCAAGACTGGATGAGGTCAAATAATTTTCTCGAAAGAGTTCATCCGATCCGAATTATCGGTTTAAACTGGCAAGAAGGGGATCGTATTCATGATTTTTGTTTCTTCTCAGTGAAAGTGAATAGCCCCGCTCCGAGATGAAAGTTAGGATTTACCAGCATCAAAGGGAAACCCAAAATCTAAAGTTTTGGGCTGTTTGGATCGTGGGGAGAAATTGAATTTAGTATCCTTCAAAAAATTATTGAAACATTATATCTCTCTAATGACTGACAATACGAGTCAGATGAATTCCTGATCGAATACGATCAACTAAGGAGCATTATTGAATGAGTAATAAGAAAAAGGAAGCTGAATTGATCACGCCTTATGGTGGCGAGCTGATTGATCTTGTGGTGAAGGGAGAAGAAAGGGAAGAATTGCTTGAAAAATCAAGCCATTTACCATCGCTGCAGATATCACAACGTGCGCTGTGCGATCTTGAGCTGCTGGCAACCGGTGCTTTTTCTCCGTTGGATCGTTTCATGGGAAAAGCAGATTACGAAAAAGTGCTTACTGAAATGCGTCTAACAAACGGCATCTTATTCCCAATTCCGGTGACTTTGCCTGTTGATGAGGCAGCGCTGCCCAGCTGGGGAGAAGAGATTACCTTGAGCGATTCACGCAATAATACGATCGCGGTGATGCAGATTGAAGAGGTGTATCACTGGGATCGGCTCCGGGAGGCTCGGCTCGCCTTGGGGACAACGGATCCTCGCCACCCGCTGGTCTCAGAAATGAACACCTGGGGAAATGTGTATATTTCTGGCGCATTGAAGGTGATCGATTTACCCAAGTACCATGATTTTATTGACCTGCGGAAACCCCCTATCCAGACCCGTGAGCATCTTACAGCCCTGGGTAATAATAACGTGGTAGCTTTTCAAACCCGAAACCCCATGCATCGCATCCATGAGGAACTGACTAAGCGGGCTGCCGAGGAAATCGATGGCAGCCTGCTAATCCACCCGGTAGTTGGATTAACCAAGCCTGGAGATGTCGATCACTACACGCGCGTGCGTGTATACAGGACCATGGTGGATCAATATTACGATCCACAACGGACCTTATTGAGTTTAATCCCCCTGGCGATGCGCATGGCAGGACCCCGTGAAGCACTGTGGCATGCAATTATTCGCAGGAACTATGGAGCCACTCATTTCATTATCGGTCGCGACCATGCCGGTCCCGGGAAGGATAGCAATGGGAACCCGTTTTATGGACCATATGAGGCACAGTTAATGCTGGCCCAATATGGCGAGGAAATTGGTGTGCTGCCAATTGAATTTAAGGAATTAGTATACCTGGCTGATGAAGATCGTTACGAACAGCGCTCGCAAGTTCCTGAGGATGCACACATCTTTTCAATTTCAGGTACCCAGGTACGGGATGATTATCTGGCTAAAGGGGAATTGCTCCCGGAATGGTTCACAAGACGAGAAACAGCAGAGATCTTACAAAAAATGTACCCACCCAGGCACGAACAAGGATTGTGTTTGTGGTTTACGGGGTTGAGCGGATCTGGGAAATCAACAACTGCAGAGATATTAACCTCTTTCCTTCTCGAGCGCGGTCGGCAGGTAACCCTGTTAGATGGAGATGTTGTGCGGACGCATTTATCGAAAGGTCTTGGTTTCAGCCGCGAGGATCGGGATACAAACATCCTGCGCATAGGGTTTGTGGCTGGCGAAATTGCCAGACAGGGCGGCATCGTAATTGCTGCGGCAATCAGTCCTTACCGCACGACTCGTAATGAGGTACGCAAGATGGTGGGTGAAAATCGTTTTGTGGAGATTTTTGTGGATACCCCGATTGAAGTTTGTGAAGAGAGAGATGTGAAAGGTTTATACGCTCGAGCCCGGCGTGGTCAGATTCAGGGATTTACTGGGGTCGATGATCCCTATGAAGTTCCTGTCGACCCTGAAATAACACTTCACACAGTGGAAGAAACACCGGAAATGAATGCCAGGAAAATCGTCGATTACCTGGAAGAATGTGGATATCTACTTCCAGATGGCGTAAACGGTTCGAAAGATGGACGGGAAAAACAGCAGGAACTAATGGTAGCCGAAGAAGAAGAGGTTTAAGCGACCGGTGAAAAACATACCAGGACTGTTCGACTTGACAGGTCGAGTTGCCATTGTTACCGGGGGAGCTGGATTGCTTGGTGCAGAATTCTGCCAGACATTGATCGAAGCAGGAGCGATAACCATCATCGCAGATATTGATGGTATTGCGGCAGATAAGCTTGCTGATTCACTGAACGAGCGTTTTCGAACGCAGAAATCAGAATTGAGGGCTGTTTCATCTCAGGTTGATATTTCTTCGAAAAGTTCGGTCCAAGAATTGTTCCAGTTTGCTTTTGATCAATTTAAGCAGCTGGATATTCTGGTCAACGCAGCAGCCCTTGACCCAAAAGTCGATCCTCGATCACTATCGAAACCAGGTGAAGCTGATGCTGATCGACCACTCGCGAGTAAATTTGAAGATTATCCTCTGGGACAATGGCAACGTGCTCTGGATGTCAACCTGACCGGGGTATTCCTGTGTTGTCAGGCTGCAGGAAAATTGATGGCAGCTCAGGGGGCAGGTGTGATTATCAATATCAGTTCCATTTACGGTATGGTTGGACCTGACCAGAGGATTTACCAGACCAAAGACAACCCGGAGATTTATAAACCTGCGTATTATTCAACAACCAAAGCCGGAATCCTGGGTTTAACCCGCTACCTGGCTGCATACTATGCTGGTACAGATATTCGAGTGAATGCGTTGACCCCCGGCGGTGTTTTCAAGGATCATGATCAGGGTTTTATCCAGGCGTATTCAAGCCGGGCAGTTCTGGGTCGAATGGCTGAGAAGAGCGAGATGAATGGAGCACTGCTCTTCCTTGCTTCTGACGCCTCACGTTACATGACCGGCGGCAACCTGGTTGTCGATGGGGGTTGGACTGCCTGGTGACCACGCAAGAAGTGTTGGCGATCATCCCCGCCCGGGGTGGCTCTAAAAGCATCCCGCGCAAGAATATCAAGCAGTTTGCTGGCTATCCATTGATAGCTTTCAGCATCGCAGCGGGTCTGAGTGCTGAAAGTATCTCGCGCGTGGTTGTTTCTACTGATGATGAAGAAATCGCACAGGTAGCCAGGGATTTTGGAGCAGAAGTGCCTTTCTTGCGTCCTGAAGCGATATCGCAAGACGATACACCGGATTTGCCCGTGTTTCAGCATGCCCTGGATTGGTTGAAAACCCATGAAGCATACCAGCCTGAAGTAATTGTCCAGCTGCGCCCGACTTCACCATTCCGTCGATGCGCACATATCAACCAGGCTGTTTGGCGCCTACTCGAATCTCCACAAGCGGATTCGATCCGCACGGTTTGTATTCCCTTCCAGAATCCATATAAGATGTGGAAAATTCTTCCGGATGGTTTTATGCAGCCTTTAATTTCGGCGGACATCCCTGAAGCATATAATGCACCCCGCCAGGTGCTGCCCGAGGTTTACTGGCAAACGGGTTATGTAGATGCTGCCTGGTCGGCAACGATTATGGAAAAAGACAGCATGACTGGGAAATCGATATTGCCCCTGGTGATAGGTGCGGATGAGTGGATTGATATTGATTCACCGGAGGATTGGAGCAGGGCGGAAAGGTTGTTCGAGATGGGTGAGATAACTTTCGCTGATCTCGGCTTCTCGATTGAGCAGTAGGTGCCTACTATCATTCAATCTAATTAATTTCAAAGTTCATTCAATCTGATCGTGAGCAGGGGATTAGCCCTGATGAATGGAACACTTGGAGGGAACGATGCCAGTTGTCAAAATTGGGGATAGGCTTGTCGGTGACGGACAACCGACGTATGTTATCGCAGAAATTGGTGTAAACCATAACGGCATCCTGCCGTTAGCCATTGAATTAATTGATGCAGCTGCATCTGCAGGGGCGGATGCTGTTAAATTCCAAAAGCGTGATTTGACCCAGTTGTATGCCAAAAAATATCTCGAGAATGCTAACTCGGGTGAAAAAACACTGCGGTATTTGCTCCCAATTCTGCAGCAGGTTGAGCTGACCGATGAGGCTTATTATGAAATCGTCGAATACTGCAGAGTGAAGGGTATCACTTTCTTATGCTCAGCTTTCGATCAGAAAAGTGCAGATTTTGTGGACCAGCTCGGTGTACCTGCCTTCAAAGTGGCCTCAGCGGATCTGACCAATCTGCCATTATTGGATCACCTGGTCTCAAAAAGAAAGCCATTGATCATTTCAACTGGAATGTCACATATGAATGAGGTTGAATTCAGCGTCAATTTCTTAAAAGAACGCAAGGCGGAATTCGTCCTCCTGCACTGCAACAGTACTTATCCGGCTTCGTTTGATGATATCAATTTGCGCTTTATGGATCGCTTGCGGCAGTTTGGTGTCCCGGTTGGGTATTCCGGGCACGAACGTGGAATTGCGATCTCGACAGTCGCTTCTGCCATTGGGGCAGCTGTGATCGAACGGCACATTACCCTGGATCGTACGATGGATGGGCCCGACCACGCAGCAAGTTTAGAACCGCATGGATTTAAGAAGATGGTGCGCGATATCCAGCAGGTCCACCTCGCATTGGGGACAGGGAAAGAAAAGTATATTTCGCGCGGTGAAATATTGAACCGCGAGGTACTCGGTAAAAGTTTGTTAGCGACCCGGCGAATAGAACCGGGGGAGATTATCACCCAGGAGATGGTGACGGTAAAAGGGCCTGCCCTGGGTTTGTCTCCCCAGAAATACCCGGAATTAATCGGGCGCAGATCGACGCGGGTGATTGAAGTGGATGACCCTTTTACAGAACAAGATTTAGGCTTATGGAATGACCTGGATTTGGAACATACTTTGCCATTAGAGTGGGGTTTTACCGTTCGTTTTCGCGATTTTGAGGAGTCCTTGAAGTATCACCCTGCCATGCTGGAGTTTCACTTTACAGACCAGGACCTGGATGAACATTATCCCGGTGGAAACCACGACATCAAACTGGTTGTGCATGCCCCAGAATTTTTTGAACGAACCTTGGTAGATTTATGTACCACCGATCTGCGCCAGAGGCATCAATCTGTCTCAATGATCCAAAAGGCGATCAATCTGACGCGTGAGATGGCACCCCATTTCGTGGGTAAACCCAAGGTGATCGTCCACACAGGTGGGATGAGCCTGGATAATCCTATTGAACACCGGGAGGTACTTTACGATAATTTACGCTTATCAGTAGAAGAATTGGATTTCAATGGTGTTGAGCTGCTCCTAGAAAATCTTCCTCCCCATCCATGGTATTTTGGGGGTCAGTGGTTGACGAATGCATTCATGGATGCCTATGAAATTCGAGATTTTATCGTTCCATTAGGGTTGGATATGTGTTTCGATACCTCTCATGCAAAGCTTTATTGCAATTGGGCACAAGTCGACTTTTACGAGCAGGTAGAGGTTTTATTGCCTTATATCCAGCACCTGCATCTGTCTGATGCTGCCGGTTTAGATGGGGAAGGATTGCAAATTGGTGAAGGAACAATCGATTGGGTAAAATTCTTTGAAATTATCGGCGCGGGTCGACCTGATGGTTACCGCGGGACAATGATCCCGGAAATCTGGCGCGGTCACCAGCGGGACAATGAAGGATTTGTGATCGCCATCAGCCGATTATCCGAAGCATATTTTGAAGCAGAGAAAAGATCCAAAGTCTGATGGTAGAAGGATAGTATGGATCAACCAGGCTTCTTAAAAAGGATAACCAACAAGCAGGCAGATTGGGTTAGTAAATACCGTTTGTACAACCTGACCCGGCAAGTTACCAATAATGCAAAACCGGATCCAAAAAATCCGACGGTTGCTTTTTTTGTTGCTTCGACCCGGATAACTGGCATCAGCCTGAATGCTGCATTTACTTATTTAACAGCAAGCGGGCTGCAGGTATCAGGAATACCGGTGGTGTATTTTGCCTGCCAGGCTGGCATGAGCAGGTGTGTTATGGGTACCAATAAACAAGACCTTTCGCAGCCACCCCCTTGTCAGGCTTGTATCTCCCAATCGAGGCGTTTGTTTGCTCATGCTCCGACGATTGATTTTACCTTCCAAGAAGACCGGTCGTTGGAGAAGAAATTGAACGAGTTGACAATTTCGGAGTTGAGTCAATTTTCCTATCCTGCGCCACCCGAAATGGGAATTTCGGGAGATGTTCCGTTAGGAACCCTGGTTTTACCTTCTGTACGGTGGATTACCCGGCTGCATAATCTGCCAGAAAGCAGTGAGACTAGGTTTTTATTCCGTGAATACATCCAATCTGCCTGGCGGGTGGCAAAGGAATTTTCCAGGTTTCTTGACCAGATTGATCCCCAGGTCCTCGTTGTCTTTAATGGTGTTTTGTTCCCGGAAGGTACTGCTCGCTGGATTGCGAAACAAAGAGGGTTGAGAGTCATCACGCACGAAGTTGCCTTCAGACCTTTTTCCGCATTTTTTACCGATCAGCAGGCTACAGCTTACCCGCTTGATATACCCGATGATTATCAACTAACCGAACAAGAAAACCTGGACTTGGATACATACCTCGAGCAGCGATTCCAGGGAAATTTCACAATGGCGGGGATCCAATTTTGGCCCGAAATGCGCCAAATGGATCAAAGTTTTCTGGAGAAAGCGAGCCAATTTGAGCATATCGTGGCTGTGTTTACCAACGTGATCTTCGACACAAGCCAGATTCACGCCAATCTGGTCTTCAGCACGATGTTTGAGTGGTTGGATTTAATCCTGGAAGTGGTCAAAAATCATCCTGAGACATTATTTGTGATTCGGGCTCACCCGGATGAGCTGCGCAAAGGCAAACAAAGCCAGGAGAGCGTACCCATGTGGGTGGCTCAAAATGGAATTGATCAACTTGAGAATGTCATCTTTGTCGCGCCAGATGAATTTTTCAGTTCTTACGATTTAATCCAGCGCTCGAATTTAATCCTTGTTTATAACTCTTCCATTGGACTGGAGGCTGCGATTCTGGGCAAGATCGTTATTTGTGGAGGGAAATCTCGCTATACCGAATATGACACTGTGTTCTTCCCAAATTCAGCAGCGGATTACCAGAGATTAGTTGAAGACTACTTGAACGGTAAAAAAGAAATCCTGGCTCCTGACCAGCATCGCGAGAATGCTAGGCGATTCATGTATTTTCAAATCTTCAAGGCTTCAATTCCTTTTGACGATTTCCTTGAAAATCACACCCAACCAGGTTATGTACGCTTGAAGCGAACCAGTTGGTGGCAGCTGAAACAGGAAAATTCCCCGACGATGAAAACAATTGTTCAAGGAATCCTCCAGGAGAAACCATTCCTGATGGGGGGGAAACACACCAATGGATGAAAGAATTGAAATACTCTCGGTATCGTTATTGGACAGCGAACGGGAGACCATAAATGAGTTAAAAAGAACTGCCAGGCAATTAAAACTCGAATTTGGTTGGCATTATTTATTAGATCTCTCCTGGATATTGAGCCAAATCGATCAAATCACTAACCAGGTGATCATGGATGCTGGGGCAGGGACTGGTGTGATCCAATGGTTCCTTGCTGATCAGGGGGCGACCGTGATTTCAGTTGACAGGCAGAGCCGGGAAAATCTACCATCAAGATTTCGCAGGCGATTTCGTGTTGAGGGGATGAGAACCAGCGACCTGGCAGCTGAAAAGGCATTATCCGGTTGGGGAACAAAAACGCTAAAATCTGCTGTTTCCGATTGGGTTGACAGAGTTCAAGTTGGTGTTCTTAATACTTCGTCCAGCAGGGGAAATAATCAAGGCAAAGTGATCATATATAACCAGGATTTAACCGATCTTCTGGAGATTCAGGATAATTCAATTGATACCGTCGTTGCTATATCATCGCTGGAACATAATTCTCCGCAGGGTCTCGAAGCTGTGGTCTCGGAATTAATGCGTGTCTTGAAACCTGGTGGTGCGTTGTTAGCGACGCTAGTCGCATCAAGGGATGAGGATTGGTTTCACGAACCTTCTAAGGGGTGGTGCTACAGCGAGCAAACCTTGAAAAGGATATTCCAGCTCCCTGATGCAGCACCCTCAAACTACGCGGACTACGATGCGTTATTTGAGAAGCTGGTTCATAACCAGGAATTGAAGCAAGATCTGGCATCCTTCTACTCCAAATCTGGAGATAATGGCATGCCCTGGGGAAACTGGAATCCAGAATACCAGCCTGTTGGGGTATGCAGGATAAAATCTCAGGCGTAATCACTCGAATCAAATGAACCGTGTTGATCAAGATAAATCATTGAAGCATTGGCTAAAAATTTACCGCTGGCAATTCAGGCGGTACAAGACTGCCCTGCGTTGGGGGTCCGATATCTCAGCTGCGGTCCCAGCGGTGCTTGGAAACGCAATGCCAAAATCCGGCTCCCATTTGATCATCCAGATTTTGCAGGGTTTGACCCGCATCGGCCCGTTTGTAAATCCTGGATTCCCCCCAGTCAACCGGACAGAAGATAACCGCCAGTTTTCAATAGAAGGAATCCTTGAAAATATCGCGAACATGCGCCCAGGGGATATCGGCTATGGATATCTGGATGCAAGGGATGAGTTTGTGAGCGCCCTGACCAGAGACGGGCTTGCATCCATTTTCGTTTACCGCGATCCAAGGGATATGATCATCTCGCATATATTTTATGCAACTGAAATTTTTGAAAATCATGGGATGCATGATTACTATACAAAGCAATTATCGACGATGGAAGAACGGATCAATGCAGCAATTGGCGGGGTTCAAGAGAATGGCTTGGAGTTGATGAGTGTAATGGATAGGTATGATGCTCACCTTGCCTGGCTGGATCAACCTGGAATATTATGCATACGATTTGAAGACTTGCGTAAAGATCAAGAAACAGCATACCTGCGTATATTGGAATATCTTGAGAGTAAAGGATACAGACCTTCCACGAGTACACAGGAAGCAGTACATATCATTGAAGAGGCAGTTCAACCAAAGAAATCTGGGACTTTTCGTTTCGGGAGAGTGGGAGATTGGCGGCAGTATTTCACCCAGGTAAACGTGGATTTCTTCAAGCAATCCACGGGTGATTTGCTCCAAAAACTCGGCTATGAACAGGATGACGCCTGGTCCTTATAGCACGCTGGCTGACTGCTGCTTATGGTAGATAAAGTCTGCTCCATTATTGTTCGGGCGTACAACGAGGAAAAGCATATCGGGCGTTTATTTTCCGGATTAAGCCAGCAAAGTCTAAGCAATTTTGAAGTCTTCCTGGTCGACTCCGGTTCGACAGATGCAACGGTCGATATTGCCCAGAGTAAAAGTTGGGATTTTCCCGTACAAATTCTCAAAATTCAACCCAGTGAATTTTCATTTGGGCGCTCTTTAAATCTCGGTATCCAATCCGCCATGAGCGACATAATTGTGATTGCCAGCGCTCACGTCTATCCGGTATACCCTGATTGGCTTGAAAGATTGATATGTCCTTTTTCAGATTCACAGGTTGGACTTACCTATGGAAAACAAAGGGGAGGTGAGATTACCCACTTTCCTGAACAACAGATTTTTGCCCGCTGGTATCCTGAGCAATCGAAAAAACAGGGAAATAGTCCATTTTGCAATAATGCGAATGCAGCGGTCCGCAAGTCATTGTGGGAAGAACATAATTATGACGAGACCCTCTCAGGCCTTGAAGATTTGGAATGGGCAAATTGGTTGATAGGCCAAGGCTACCTGGTTGCGTACGTAGCTGAAGCAGAGATCGTTCATATCCATGAAGATAAACCACAAGGTATTTACAACCGTTACCGGCGGGAGGCAATGGCTTTTAAACGTATTTATCCTCATGAGCAATTTGGCCTGATCGATTTTTTCCAGTTATTTTTCAGGAATCTGATTAATGATTCCTCAGCCGCAAAGAAAGAGGGAAAGTTCCTTCGTGAAATCGGGACAATCTTTTGGTTCAGGTTGATGCAGTTTTGGGGTACCTACCGCGGTTACCAACAAAGTGGACCCCTTACGAAAGAGCTGCGCCAGACATTTTATTATCCCGGAAGGAATACTGAACAGTTTCTTCCAGAAAGCAGAAATGTGAAACCAATCCAATACGAAGATTGAGAAAGATATGGACAAAATAGCAGCTTTAGTCCCCATGCGACACCATTCTCAGCGAGTAAAAGGTAAGAATTACCGGAATCTGGCAGGGAAACCTCTCTACTATCATATTCTTACCACCCTCCAGCAGTGCAAAGAGATCAGCGAAATAGTCGTTGATACGGATAGCCAGGTGGTGATGGATGGGCTCAGGAAAGATTTTCCAGAAGTCAGGATATTAGTCCGTCCAGAAGATCTGCGAGCTGTAGATACTCCGATGAATGAAGTGCTCCTGTATGACACACAACAGGTCGAAGCAGATTTTTACCTGCAAACACACAGCACCAGCCCGCTTATCAGTTCAACTACCATTTCTACTGCGATCGAAACGATACAGGAGAAATACCCCGCGTACGATTCGCTGTTTTCGGTAACTCGCAGGCAGATACGATTTTGGGACGAGCTGGGCCGGGCAATAAACCACAACCCGGCAGTTCTCCTGCAGACCCAGGATTTGCCCCCTGTTTTTGAGGAAAACTCCTGCATTTATATATTTACTCGCCAAACATTGGAGATGCAGCGCAATCGAATCGGGTTGCGACCTTTCCTGTTCGAGATCAATGCGGATGAAGCCTGGGACATCGATGAAGAAATCGATTTCATGATCGTGGATTTGTTGATGAGCCAGATGAACCGGTAATCTCGTATTTTATACTGAATTTTTGGATAGCACTTTCATGAGCATGCAAACCATCTTATTTTCAGCACCATATATGATTCCTTTCCTGGATCGGTTCCGTCCCTACTTCGATCAATATGACCTGGAATTGGTTGTCCCGCAGGTGAAGGAACGCCTCAATGAAGACCAGATCATGGATTTCGCGGGTGAATTTGATGGCACTGTCTGTGGTGACGATCAATACAGCAAAGATGTATTATCCGCCTGTTCACCCCGATTGAAGGTAATTTCCAAGTGGGGAACCGGGATTGACTCGATAGATCAGAATGCAGCAGCTGAATTGGGAATTAAGATTTTCAGAACTCCGAATGCATTCACTCAACCAGTTGCTGACACGGTGATGGGGTATATATTGGCATTCGCCCGGAGGCAGCCCTGGATGGACCGGGAGATCAAAACTGGAAGTTGGGAAAAACTCCCCGGTCATTCACTGCGTGAGCGAAGCTTAGGAGTGATCGGTGTCGGAAATATCGGCAAAGCGGTGCTCCTCAGGGCAAAGGCATTTGGAATGCAGCTGTTGGGAAATGACATCATTGAAATCGATCCTGATTTTGTAAGGGCTACCGGTGTGAGGATGCTGATTCTGCAGGACCTGCTCAACCGAGCAGATTACATCAGCGTAAATTGTGACCTCAATCCAAGCAGCTACCACTTAATTAATCAAGAGAATCTATCCAGGATGAAATCAAGTGCGGTGGTGATCAATACCGCTAGGGGGCAGGTGGTTGATGAAACTGCTTTAATCAAAGCACTCGAGACAGGCACCATTGCGGGAGCGGCAATGGATGTCTTCGAAGTGGAACCGCTTCCAACCAGCAGCCCTTTGCTTAATATGGATAACGTGATGTTAGCTCCGCATAACGCAAATTCCAGTCCGATTGCCTGGGAGTATGTCCACTGGAATACAATCCGCAACTTATTAGATGGCCTGGGGATTTCCTATGCTGGAGATGAGATCGAAGTAATGCCTGAAAGTTCCAATATGTAAAAAGAGGATTGATACCCGATGATCAAAGATAATGAATCTTCCTTACCGGGAAAGACGGTTCTAGTAACTGGAGCGGCCGGGGGGATTGGCCGGGCAACAATCAACCTTTTCTCGGACTCTGGTTGGAGAGTGATCGGTGTTGACCGTTCAAATTACGGGTCTGGTTTTCCTGGTGAGGGTCTTTTTATCCAGGCAGACATCGCAGAACCAGAAGACCTGGAAGCGATTTTCTCGCAAGCTCAGAACTACAGTCCACGTCTCGATGCACTCGTTAATAATGCGGCGGTACAGATAGCGAAACCTTTAATTGACACAACGGTTGAAGAATGGGATACGGTGATGGTTTCGAATTTGAGAGCGGTATTCCTGGCGGTGAAGCTGGCTTATCCTTTATTTGAGGCTGCGGGTGGTGGCGCGATCATCAATGTTTCATCAGTACATGCTGTCGCTACTTCTGCGAATATCGCCGCATACGCAGCCAGTAAAGGTGGGATGCTTGCCCTGACTCGTGCTATGGCGATCGAGTTTGCACCACAGGAAATTCGCGTGAATGCGATCCTGCCCGGTGCCGTGGATACACCTATGCTGCGAGCCGGTTTATCGAGAGGGCATGTCGGAGACGGTTCACTTCCTGAGAGGTTGGAGAACCTGGCGAATAAAACCGTGATCGGCAGGATTGGCAAACCTGAGGAAATCGCACGCGCGATTTACTTCCTGGCTGATGATACGCAATCATCTTTTATGACCGGTCAAGCTCTGATCGTTGATGGAGGGGCTACTGCCAGATTGAGCACCGAGTGAGCAGCCTTCAGGAAAGATTGAAGCCATATATTTCGCCAACATTGTGGGATACAGGCCGAAGAGGCTGGTATGGTCTTTACCGGGCTTCCCTTTGGCCTGCCGCAACGCTCCACCCATGGCGGAGGGAAAGCATTCGGAACCTAAAGCGATTCAAGGATATCCATACCGGTGAACGATGTTTCATTATCGGAAATGGACCCAGCCTGAAGAAAACAGACTTGAGTTATTTAAAAGATGAATTTACATTCGGGTTGAACCGGATTTATCTAATGTTTCCGGAGCTGGGTTTTTCAACTTCTTATTACTTATCGATCAACAGCCTGGTAATTGAACAATGTGCCCAGGATATCCTCGCATTGAATGTGCCCAGGTTTCTTAGCTGGAGGTCCAGGGAGTTCATTCAAAAAGCCCTGGGCGAGGAGAGAAAACTGCCTGTTGATCCTCCACTATCTTTCCTGCATTCCACCTATACCGGAAAGAAGTTTGCTTATGATGCCAGCGGTCGAATATGGGAAGGAGCTACTGTAACTTATGTGGCATTGCAGCTGGCTTTTTATATGGGATTCAGGCAGGTTATTTTGATCGGTGTTGATCACAGCTTCAACACCAAGGGCAAACCAAATACGACTATTGTGTCAGAGGGGGATGATCCGGACCATTTCGACAGCAATTATTTTGGAAAAGGTTTCCGCTGGCAGCTGCCGGATTTGGATACATCTGAGGTTGCATATCAGATGGCCCGCGAGGCATATAACAATTCGGATCGAGAAATTCTTGATGCCACAATCGATGGTAAGTTGACGATATTTCCAAAAGTAGAATATCAATCCTTGTTTGCTAAGCGATGAATCAGGAACCAATAATGATGCAACACACGAAAAAGAACGGGGATCCTCCACTATGGTAGAAGATTCATTTTTTGGAAAATCCAGGGTATTCCTCTGGGCAGTACTGCTGATCCTGTTTGGATTGGGTTTTGCAATTCGCATGGTAGATTTAACCGATCCACCCCTGGATTTTCATCCTACTCGCCAGCTGCGTTCAGCAATTATCGCCCGAAGCATGTACTACCGCAGTCTGCCGCAGGAGGATAACTGGAAGCGTGATGTAGCCATCAGCCAGTATTCTGGCGAGGGAATTATTGAACCTCTGGTCCTGGAAACAATCGTAGCAAATACCTACAAGATCATTGGCTCGGATCCTGTTTGGGTTGCAAGGATTTACTCATCCCTATTCTGGATCATCGGTGGGATAGGTCTCTATTTCCTTACAAGCGCAATGACCTCACCAGATGGAGGTGTATTAGCAACCGCGTATTACCTTTTTGTTCCTTTTGGGATCATTGCAAGCCGCAGTTTTCAACCTGATCCACTAATGGTTATGCTGATCATATTAGCATTTTGGGCATTCTATTACTGGTATCGCAATCCTTCCTGGAAAACAGCAATCCTGGCTGGAGCATTGGCTGGTATGGCGATGTTTGTTAAAGCGGTTGCACTTTTCCCTATCATATTTGCGCTGGCAGGATTCATCCTCTTCAGCAAGGGGATTAAGAAAGCGCTCAGAGACCCACAAGTCTGGGTGATAGCTGTCCTGTCTGTACTACCGATGATCGCATACACATTGTACGGCGTTTTTTGGGGCTCGATGGAGAGCCAGTTTCTCGGGCGTTTCTTCCCGGAATTTTGGCGGGATTTGGGCTTCTATTTTAGTTGGGAGGATATGGCAACCGGCATTGTAGGGTATGGCGCCATTTTTGCAGCATTGCTGGGGATGTTGCTATTTCGGACTGCTGCATTACGGGCTTTTGGGATTGGATTATGGATCGGTTATTTCATCTTTGGGATGGTTTTTCCATATCACTTTACAACCCATTCATATTACCACCTGCCGCTGATACCCATCGTGGCAATTACCCTGGCACCATTGGGAGCTCTCGTTTTCAAACCGCTGGCGACCCTTAAGCCGGAAATTTTGGTCCGGATATTGGTGTTTGGAATCCTGCTATCTGCAATTGTGCTCAAGGCTTGGGATGTAAGACTGGATTTAGCCAGGGAAGATTACCGACACGAACCTGCATACTGGGAAAATATCGGCGAGATCCTCGATCACAACCCATCAGTGGTCGGATTGGTACATGATTACGGTAACCGTCTGGCATATTATGGTTGGTTGACACCAAAAATTTGGCCTCCACTTGGCCAGCAGAATTTGAGAGAACTTCAAGGTAAACCCGCGATTGAAGTCCAAGAATGGTTTAATAAACGCGCCGGCAACAAGGATTTCTTCCTGGTCACGATGAAAAATCAGTTTGCAAAGCAGCCAGAATTAAAGGAATTGCTTTACGATAATTTCCCGATCTATGCTGAGGGGGATGGCTATCTGATTTTTGACCTACGGAATCCCCTGGAATAGGTACTCCTAATTTAAATCAGCGAGAATATTGCAAATTCATAACCAATTCTATGAGCCAGCCGCTCGTATCTGTCATCACTCCTTCCTATAACCAGGCGCAATACCTGGAAGATTCGATTGAATCAGTTTTCGCCCAAGATTATCCATCTCTTGAATATCTGATCGCAGATGGAGGTTCGACGGATGGCAGTATTGAAATCATAAGGAAATACGAATCACAGCTTGCCTGGTGGGTTTCCGAAGCAGATGAAGGACAGGCTGCAGCGATTAATAAAGGGATGGCACAGGCGCAGGGGGGGATCGTTGCCTGGCTGAACTCGGATGATCTTTACCTACCCGGAGCCATCAAGGAGGCGGTGAGAGCATTTCAGGAAAATCCCAGGGTAAAGATGGTTTTTGGTAACGCAATCACGATCGATGCGCAGGGTGTACCACTCAAAGAACTGGTTTTTCCAGATTGGGAGCTGGAGGATTTGATCGGGTTCAGAATTATTTGCCAGCCAGCGGTTTTTATGCGGCGTGAAGTTTACCGGCAGGTGAGCGGGCTGGATCCAAGATACCATTTTATGCTGGACCATCATTTATGGATTCGCATCGCGAGTACAGGCTCGATCTTGCACAGGGATTCATTTTGGGCAGCGGCTCGCCATCACGAGGCTGCCAAGAATGTGTCCCAGGCACCAGCGTTTGGCCGAGAGACGTTGGAAGTCCTGGATTGGATGCAGCAGCAGGAAGACCTGAGCACAATTATTAAGGAACACAAACGCAAGGTTATGGCAGGCGCATACCGGCTGAATGGGCGCTATTTGTTGGATGGCGGATTGTATCGAGCCGCCCTAAAATCCTATGCACGGGCATTCATAAATCAGCCGCTGTATACTGCCAGGCATTGGCGCCGCATAATCTACGCCTGCCTGGGCTGGTTGGGGGTAAAGAATCTGGACAGGTTGTATTCTAACTTCCAGGCAGCGCAGCGCCCGGATTTGCGTTCCAGATCAGAACTCAGGGATTGGCCTGGTCTGTGTCTTGATCGATAAGTGAAAAACTAGTGTGAATGAGCTGGATCCGCGCCCAATTCTCGTCACCGGGGTCCATCGATCTGGGACTACCTGGGTTGGAAAGATATTGGCAGAGAGTCCCCGGGTCGCTTATATCAGCGAACCGCTAAACGTCTGGCATAGACCGGGGGTTTTAAGAGCACCCACGCGGCGCTGGTACACCTATATTTGTGAAGATAACCAGGCTGAATACCTGGAACCATTCCTTGAAATGCTGGCTTTTGATTACCATACAGAAATGGAGGTGAGATCAATTAAGTCAGGAAAGGATTTGTTAAGGATGGGTCGCGATTGGTCGACCTTCTGGAAAGGTAGAAGAAATCTGAGCCTCCCGCTGGTCAAAGACCCGTTTGCCGTATTCTCCAGCGAATGGTTCAACTCCTGCCTGGATTGCAGGGTAGTAGTTGTGGTCAGGCATCCCGCGGCGGTCGCCAGCAGTTTAATGAAGCTCGGTTGGAGTTTTGATTTCCAGGACTTGCTTGACCAGCCGCTGCTGATGAGAGATTGGTTGGAGACTTTCAGAGATGAGATGGAACAGCTCAGAGATGCCTCAAATAACCTGATTGCTCAAAGCTGCCTGCTGTGGAGGATGGTGTACCAGACCATTGACCGGATGCGCCTTAAAATACCTGGACTCATCGTCATCCGGCACGAGGACTTCTCCTTGAATCCACATGCCCGATTTGAGCAGCTCTATCGGGAGTTGAATTTAGAATATACTGCAGAAATTCAGAGTGCCGTCACCGCTACAAGCAGTAGAGATAATCCAAAAGAAACCTCCCAGGGATCTATTCACTCTGTGCGGATTGACAGCCAGGCGATCGTGAAATCCTGGCAGCGGCGCTTAACAAGGGAAGAGATCCAGCAAGTGAGAACGCTGACCGCGGAGGTAGCATCCCTGTATTATTCCTCTGAAGATTGGCAATAAATTGGTACAGGATTTAACTTGAATTCAAGCCCTCATCCGCTGGTATCGATCGTCACCCCATCCTTCAACCAGGCGTCTTTTCTCGAAGAGACAATCCTCTCGGTACTCAACCAAGATCATGTAAACCTGGAGTACATCATCGTGGACGGTGGCTCCACTGATGGCAGTCTCGATATCATTCAAAAATATGCAGACCGGCTTGCCTGGTGGGTATCGGAGCCTGACCGCGGACAGACTGACGCAATTAATAAAGGATTTGCGAAAGCTAAAGGTGAGATTTTCGCCTGGTTAAATTCAGATGATACTTATCTCGAAGGAGCAGTTGCTGAGGCAGCTGCGTATCTTATGTCCAACCCGGATGTGGCTGCGGTCTATGGGGATGCAAACTTAGTGGATGAAGAAGGGGCTGTGATCGGTAAATTTCCTGCTCGCCAAACTGGCTACCAGCAGCTGATGCGCGGCTATGTTCACATCCCCCAGCAGGCGACATTTTTCAGGGGAGATCTGTGGCATAAAGTTGGACCGCTGGACCCATCCTTTTTCTTTGCCATGGATTATGATTTATGGGTTCGACTTTCGAAGGAAGCGCCCCTGGTTTACCTTCCTCGATCCTGGGCTAATTTCCGGCTGCACGGGGATGCAAAATCAGTTGAGTCAGATGACCGTTGCTGGCCTGAGATGGTCCGGGTTCATCGTCGGGAAGGGGGTGGCCGAATCTCCTGGCTGTCACTGAAGGCATTCTTGAGACCCCTTATTTATGGATGGATGCCCATGCAGATGCGGATGAAGATTCGTAAATATTTGTGATGTTGGTGAGAGAGTAACCACTCCTTGACCGGTATGCACAGTTGTGAGAGAATGCACATTCGAAAATTTCTGTTCAATCAGGCATATTTTTCTTGCATTAATTTTTAGTTGAAAGATACGTTTATGGAAAAAGCTAAAGCGATTCCAATTTATGACTCAGCCAGGCAGGGATCTCCCGCTATCGAAGAGATGCGGGCGGTGATTGATTATCGATATTTAATCGTCCAGTTGGTGCGGCGCGATATATTGACTCGATATAAACGGTCTGCACTGGGAGTCGCCTGGACAATGCTGAATCCTTTGGGTACGATGCTCATCCTGACCATCGTGTTTTCGCAGGCTTTTGGGGGGTCGCAGAAGGGGTACGCTGCCTACGTTCTGAGCGGGTTGATCGCCTGGAATTTCTTTGCCCAATCTACAAATGCAGCAACACTTCACCTGGTATGGGGGGGAAGTCTATTAAAAAAGATCTATATTCCCAGGACGTCTTTTGCTATCTCCGCGACCGGAACCGGGTTAATTAATTTATTGCTCTCGCTGATCCCGCTGGTGCTGGTGATGCTGATCATCCGGGTTCCAATCCGGTGGACGATCGTTTTACTCCCGATTCCCATCCTGTTCTTGGCGATGTTCGCGTTGGGGGTGGGGTTGATAGTTTCCACCATGGCAATCTATTATGCTGATATTGCTGAGATGTATCAAATCTTGTTAACGGCCTGGATGTACCTGAGCCCGGTCATTTATTCACCGGAGATATTACCGGAGGCTTTCCGGTACTGGATCGTACTCCTGAATCCGATGTTCTACCTGATCGAACTGTTCCGTATGCCAATCTATTACGGCCAAGTCCCTGGCATCGACCTGCTGTTGATCTCTGCTGGAATTGCGACCTTCACTTTGTTTGCTGGTTGGATGTTCTTTACTTCAAAATCAGATGAGTTTGCCTACCGGGTCTGAGAGCATGAATTCTACATTCCCTTCAGGACCATATAATGAGGAGCCGGTAGTCCGTTTAGAGAATGTTGGCGTAAGATACCGGATAGCATCGGAGCGCGTAGCAACATTCAAGGAATACCTGATCCGACGTTTCCAGGGCAAAATTGCCCTGGGAGATTTTTGGGCGCTTCGAAAGGTTGACCTGCAGATATTTAAGGGTGAAACGATCGGTTTAATCGGCCCAAATGGGGCGGGAAAAAGCACGATGTTAAAGCTGATCGCACGAGTGATGCGTCCAACCAGGGGGAGAGTCTGGGTGAAAGGGGTTGTTGCACCACTGCTCGAATTCGGTGCAGGTTTTCATCCCGATTTGACTGGCAGGGAGAATATCTTTCTCAATGGTGCGCTCCTTGGGTTCACCAATGATGAGATGCAGGAGAAGTATGATCGGATCGTGGATTTCGCTGAATTATGGGAATTCATCGATGTACCGGTTCGCAATTATTCTTCAGGAATGGCCGCCAGGCTTGGTTTTGCAGTGGCCACGGATATTGATCCTGATATTTTAATTCTGGATGAGGTGCTATCGGTTGGGGATGAAGCATTCCAACGAAAAAGTTTGGCTAAAATGGAAGAGTTCCGGGACCATGGGGCGACGATAATCCTGGTTTCACATAACATGGAAACCATCCTTGAAATGTGCAGGCGGGCTGTATGGCTTGACCATGGACAGATCAGGATGGTCGGAAACACCGATCAAGTGGTTCCAGCTTATCAAGAAGATCAGACTCCAGAAAATGTCCCGGAGAATCAATAAATGGGGTTGATAAACTGGTATTTTCGTTCCTTCCAAAACTATTAGTTTTACTCCCTATCTTGCCCTGATTTTATTGATAAGATAGTGACTGACCAATGGACGGATTGGCAGAAATCAATGGTGTGAGCTGCAACTTCATGTTAATTAATAATTGTCTGGTCGTTTGCAGGTACTCAAGCTGAGTAGAATGGATTTTATTCCGACTCGCATACCCGAAGTGATTTTAATTTACCCGGTTGTGTTCGGTGATGAGCGTGGTTTTTTTATGGAAACCTACCGGCAGGCTGAATTCTCAGCAGCTGGAATTCAAGCTAATTTCGTCCAAGATAACCACTCTGGTTCGGTGAAGGGGACACTGCGCGGCTTGCATTATCAAATTCAACGGTCACAAGGGAAATTGGTCCAGGTTGTTTCAGGGGAGATATTTGATGTCGCGGTAGATCTGAGGCGTTCTTCGCCCACTTATGGAAATTGGGTGGGGGAAAGGTTGTCCTCTGAAAACAAGAGACAATTGTGGATTCCACCTGGATTTGCGCATGGTTTTTATGTTCTGAGTGATTGGGCGAATGTGATTTACAAAGTGACGGATTATTATGCGCCTGAGTGGGACCGCACATTACTGTGGAATGATCCTGAAATTGGGATCGATTGGCCATTAATCGGTGGAATGGAAACCCAAATCTCTGAGAAAGATTCTTATGGCAAGCCCCTGCAAATTGCTGAAACCTTTGAGTGATGCGATGATGACAGAAATATTTTTTGAGGTGTAGATGCATAATGTCTTAGTCACGGGTGGGGCAGGATTCATTGGTTCTAATTTCGTCAGATTCATGCTTGAACGGGAACCAGATATCCAAATTATCAACCTGGATGCCCTTACTTATGCAGGCTCCTTGGAAAACTTGCGCGATATACCAGGGGCAGGTCGTCACCAGTTTGTGCATGGTTCCATAAATGATCGCCCCTTAATTGAACAATTACTGCGGGATCACCAGGTGGATACCATCGTCCATTTTGCAGCTGAAACCCATGTCGACCGGTCGATACACGGACCCGCACAGTTCGTGGAAACAAATATCGTGGGGACTTTCTCCCTATTAGAAGCTGCCAGGCTGGTCTGGCTGGACGAACATTCACTTCCGGTTGATCAGGTCAGGTTTCACCACATATCTACAGATGAGGTCTTCGGCTCATTAGAAATTGATGATCCGCCATTTTCAGAGTCGACTTGCTATGCGCCGAATTCACCCTATGCAGCCTCAAAAGCAGCCAGTGATCATCTTGTCCGATCCTATGGGCATACCTATGGCTTACCTTTCAGCATCACGAATTGTTCCAATAATTATGGCCCCTACCAGTTCCCGGAAAAGTTGATCCCCTTGATGATTTCAAACGCGTTGAATGGTTTACCACTCCCAATCTATGGTGATGGCAAGCAAATCCGCGATTGGTTGTATGTTGAAGATCACTGCCAGGCAATCCGCGACGTGATCGAGATGGGAAAACCAGGTGAAACGTATGTCGTGGGCGGTAATACCCAACCAACTAACCTGGTTGTCGTTCAGACACTCTGCGAAATCCTGGATGAGTGTTCTCCCGAGTCCAAATATTCACCCCATGAATCATTAATTGAATATGTGGTCGACAGACCTGGACATGATCGGCGCTATGCCATGAATATCACGAAAATCAACCAAGAACTAGGTTGGTCTCCCAGCTTGTCTCTTTCTGAGGGGCTGTTAAAAACTGTGGAATGGTACCTCGATCACCAGGATTGGGTAGCAGCAATCGGGAAGCAAGGGGATTACCAGGATTGGCTGGATAAAAATTACCGTTCCAGAGGAGGGAAAAAATGAAAGGGATCATTCTTGCAGGTGGAAAAGGAACTCGTCTCTACCCGCTTACCATCAGCACCAGCAAACAGCTGCTGCCGGTTTACGATAAGCCGATGGTGTATTATCCGTTATCGATGTTGATGTTGGCAGGAATTCGTGAAATCCTGGTGATCAGCACTCCAGAAGCTTTGCCAGCGTTCCAGGATTTACTCGGGAAAGGCGATCAATGGGGTTTGCATTTCTCCTACCTCCAACAGGATGAACCAAGAGGGCTTGCAGATGCGTTCCTGTTGGGCAAAGAATTTATTGATGGAGAAGGAGTGTGCTTGATCCTGGGTGATAATATTTTCTTCGGACACGGCATGCCAGATAGTCTCCGCCGCGCAGCTGAGTTAATGGAAGGAGCGTTAATCTTTGCCTATCCGGTGCGTGACCCGGAAAGATATGGCGTGGTTGAATTTGATCAGGATGGAAAAGCCCTCAGCATTGAAGAGAAACCTCAAAATCCACGCTCCCATTACGCGGTACCGGGGATCTATTTTTACGATGGGCGGGTTGTTGAGTACGCTGAATCACTGGTTCCTTCGGCACGAGGCGAATTGGAAATTACAGACCTGAACTGCATCTACCTGGAAAAAAGGGAATTGAATGTAGAGGTGCTTGGTCGCGGGGTTGCCTGGTTGGATGCTGGCACCCATGACTCGCTGCTTCAGGCAGCGCAATTTGTGCAAACGCTGGAGGAACGCCAGGGGATGATGATTTCATGCCCCGAAGAGATCGCTTACCGGCTGGGATTTATTGATCAACAAACCTTGATCGCCCAAGCGAGGCGGATCAACAATCGTTATGGAGATTACCTTCTACGGTTGGTGGATGAGGAAATCCCCTTTCACTCGCGCTGACCATAAATCTAAAATTCCATGATTCGAATACTCTTATTAGGTAAATATGGACAATTAGGGTGGGAGCTGCACCGCTCTCTGGCTCCGCTCGGCAGCATTGTAGCAGTCGATTACCCTGAAATCAACTTACTTGAGCTGGATAGCGTAATTTCAACAATCGACAGGGTACGCCCGCAGATCATCGTCAATGCGACGGCATATACCGCTGTTGACCAGGCGGAAAGTGAGCCTGAAGTGGCTGAAGCAATAAACGCCATCGCGCCTGGAACATTGGCAGAAATGGCAAAAGAATCCCAGGCAGCTCTGATCCATTATTCAACGGATTATGTTTTCGATGGTTCAAAGGGAAGTCCCTACCTTGAAAGCGATCAGCCAAATCCACTAAGTACCTACGGCTCAAGCAAATTGGGTGGAGAAGAGGCGATCCAGGAGGTAGATACAGCTTACCTCATTTTCAGAACCAGCTGGGTTTACAGCTTACGGCGGGATAGCTTTGTTACAAAAGTACTCAGCTGGGCACGAGCTCAGGCTGAGCTGCGTATCGTTGACGATCAGGTCAGCAACCCAACCTGGTGCCGAACCCTGGCTGGCGCAACATCCCTTCTTCTTGCAAAGGCTGGGAAGGATCCAGCAGGATGGATAAATGAAAGGCGTGGGGTGTACCATCTGGCAGGCGATGGTTTCACCAGCCGCCTGGATTGGGCAAAACTGATCCTGGATTATGATCCAAAGCGTGAAGAGCAGATTACCTTCCAACTTGAACCTGCAAAAACAAGCGAATACCCAACACCTGCGAAACGGCCCTTGTTCTCAGCACTCGATTGTGAGAAGTTTGTGGATACTTTCTCAATACGGTTGCCGAGCTGGCAGGATGCGTTGGAATTGGCGATGGCGTCGATATAACTTTCCGAACCGGGATTCTTTAGTCAGGGGGATGGTTACAGGCAGGGATAGTAAAAATCCCCGATCATATTTTTCCAAGAATAATTCTTGTGACATCATCAACTAAACCACAGAACACGCAATTAGATCCTAGTGCAATTGCCGTCTTTACCGCTGCTCCCTGGGAGAGTGCAGTGGTTGTACTGCGGATTACAGGACCCGCAGGTATGGCAGGTATGCGGGTGATTCAAGGCAACCAGGGACCACAGGTATCCAAAGAGGCGGTTGCAGAAGCCGACCTAGTGGTGATTCAGCGTGATTTCCCAAGATTTTGGCGGGATTACAAGCATATTATTTCGCTCGCGCGGGAAAAAGGAAAACCAGTTATTTATGATCTGGATGATTTATTAGTAGAGATCCCTCACGGACACAGCCACCGTGGTGATTATGCGGGTGAAATATTGACCATGTTATACGCAATTATTGATGCGGACCTCGTCACTGCCAGTTCATCGAATTTAGTCGCTTATTTGTCAGAGCTAAACCCAAATGTAAAGCTGATCGATAATTACCTGAACGATCACTTGTGGGTGATCAGGCCACCGGAAAACCGGGATGAGAAAAATTCCAAAGTTTCGATTGGATTTATGGGCGGGCAGACCCACCGGGCTGATTTAGAGTATATTAAACGGTCACTGCTGAATGTGAACGACAAATTCTCTGATCAGGTTATTTATAAATTTTGGGGCACACAACCACCTGAAGAACTGTTGAGTCTCCCTACAACTCAGTGGAATCCGATTAATCAAGAGGATTACGCACAATTTGCCAGTTTTTTTTCGGAACAGGATTGTGATATTCTAATCGCCCCCCTGATCGACAATGCTTTTAACCGGGCAAAGAGCGGTTTGAAATTCCTGGAGTACAGCGTTCTGGGTGCAGCGGGAGTCTACAGCAACTTACCACCTTATGAAAGAATGGTTGTGCAAGGAAAAAACGGTTTTCTCGCTGATAACCTTGATGATTGGGAGACATACCTGTCAACTTTGATCGATAACCCTTCACTACGAATACAAATTGCATCTGCCGCTCAACAAATGGTGCAACAAGAATGGTTGTTATCTTCGAATTATTATCAATTCATGGATATATACCAGGCAGCATTAGAGGAAGAAAGAAAGCTGCTGGGGAATGGTCAAAGTAAAGAAAATTTGAAGAGCATTATCTCCCATTCAGAAGAGTACCAGTCTGACCTGGAAGATCGCCTCTACTCGGTCGATAACCAGCTAAAAGAGATTCTCGACAGCCGCAGCTGGAGATATCTCAAGAAAATCCAGAACCTGCGGTTGAAGTTCATCCCCAAGAGGTAATCTATACTGGATTTTGGAATCCCAAGGTAAAAGTCACTGCCAGATCTATCCATGATTTTGTATCACCATCCCGATGGGGTAGAAGCAATTCGCATCGATGATCGCCCGGTCTTAACCACCAGGCAGGGTGGCAAGATCGCTGTTGATCGGCGGATACTTGCACTTTGGAATTATGCTGATGGGAAGAAATTTGAGACCATCCTTGCAGAATTCAACCCGGGTTCATACCCTGCTGGGGAGATTCAGGCTGGTCTTGCCTGCATGGCAGAAGCTGGTTTATTGCTGCGCGAAATAAAAACCGAACCGGAAGAGAAATTTCTGGAGAATGCTGCGGGTCCCTTGGTCTCAATCATAGTTGTCCTTCATAATAGTCGAGATTGGCTGCCAGATTGCCTCGAATCCATTTCCAGGCAGACATATATGTCTATTGAGCTGGTTCTGGTAGATAATGCTTCCAATGATGGTGCACAGGAGTGGATTTCGTCGAATTTTCCTGAAGCGAAATATCTACGTATAAACGAATCTACCTCATTCGCAAAAGCGATCAACATTGGAGTAGAAGCATCCGAGGGGGATTTCATACTGCTGTTAAATCCAGACACGATTTTAGATTTCGGTGTTGTGGCTGAAATGGTCGCTAAAGCTGAGGAGAATGCCCGGTGCGGGGCTGTAGCGGCAAAATTAAAATTTCTCTGGGCACCTGGTTTCATCAACGGTATTGGCAATCGGGTGGCGCCTTTCTCCTGGGGGATGGATAATGGATTGGGTCACCTTGATTTGGGCCAGTTGGATGACTGGGGTTTACTCCCATCTGCTTGCTTCGCGGCGGCACTGATACCCAGGTTGGCATGGGAGAAAGTGGGGCCGGCAGATGATCAATTTCCCATGTACTATGAAGACAGCGAATGGTCCTACAGGGCGAGAAAACAAGGGTTCACCATCCGGGCAGCACCGAAAGCAACGGTCCTGCATGGTTTTGGTGGACGTATGCCTGCCGGGGAAAGAAATACCTTGAATGCAAAGAAATTAGAGAATGTAGTGTACGGGAGACTGCGTTTTACAACCAAATTGCTTGATGGATACCTGGGAGAATACTTAATATCATATCTTGCAGTGGATCTGTTTAATCTTATTCGTTACCTGTTGACATTAAAGATCGATCTGGTTCAGTCAATATTGAGAGGTTACCGAAAATTTTTCAAGGATTTACCAGAAATTCGCACTGCAAGGAAAGAGCTAATTGGAAACCAGGTTGTTAAGGATAAATCGATTTTTGCACCCCAGCGAGGGATGCCCGAGACAATTATCTGGCATGGATTGCCTGAATTGACCTGGGACCTGGTCAGGAATTATTATCTTCCTGCAATGATGGCAGGGAAAACACGCCCAATGAGGGAATTTGCGGCAGGTAATTCTCGACCCAAACTGCTGATCGTAAGCCACGATGTGATCGACGAAAAGATAGCTGGCCCCGGCATGCGATACTTGGAGCTCGGACGCGCACTGAGCAGTGCGGTCGATGTTACCATTGCAGTACCAAACGAACCAGGGATTAATGTTCCCGGGATTAAGTTTAATGTCTATTTTGAAAACCAACCAGGCAAGCTGCAAAAATTGGCAGACGTGAGTGATATTCTCCTTGTATCGAGCTATCTGATCAACCGTTTCCCTTTTTTAGGGAAATCCCAAGCCAGGCTTGTGGTCGACCTGTATGACCCGTTTGTTTTAGAAAATCTGCATTACTACTTAGATGAACCGTTAAAATCACAGGAGAGCCTTAATCAGCAATCTGTGGCCTTCACCAACCAGTTAGCCCGGATTGGTGATTTTTTTATTTGTGGGAATGAACGACAAAGGGATTTTTGGTTAGGAGTATTAACCGCAAATGGAAGGGTAAATCCAAGGAATTATCAAGCCGACTCCCAGCTGCGTTCATTGATTGATGTGGTTGGGATCGGTTATCCAGATCGACCCATTGAGATGGCCAACCTGTTGCGGGGCATTCATCCATCAGTGCCAGTTGATTCACAAATCATTTTGTGGGGTGGTGGGATTTGGAACTGGCTTGACCCACTTACAGTAATCAAAGCCTGGCCGACAGTAGTTACGAAATTTCCCAATGCTCGTCTCGTATTCCTGGGTACCCGCCACCCGAATCCGGATATCCCTGTCCACCGCATGGCTGACCTGGCCCAATCATATGCAGAGGAAATAGGCGAAAAGGATAGAAGTATCCTTTTTATTGAATGGTTATCCTATCAGGACCGGGAAGCCTTATTGAGCGAGGCTGATATTGGAGTTTCGCTGCACCCAATCCATATCGAAACAAGATATTCTATTCGCACCCGCATCTTGGATTATATCTGGGCCCGGCTTCCCATCTTATGCACTGAAGGTGATATCACGAGTGAGTGGGTTGGTGAATTCGGGCTGGGTTATGTTGTTCCACCCAATGATGTGCGCTCTGTTGAGCAAGCTTTACTCTCAATGCTTGAACGGTCGAAAGAATCCTGGTCGCAACAGTTTGAGATGTTTGGAGAAGCCTTCAACTGGCAGCATGTGGCGGACCCTTTGAGGCAGTATTGTCTCAATGGCTCTTACGCAGCAGATCGTCTGGATCGCACAAAATCGAGAGGCAATGACTTCAAACCGGGGGGAGGCTGGCGGTTGAAATGGGCTCGAGCACGGTTTATCCTTCGATCGGAAGGGGCGAGGGGGTTAGCTCACCGCACCTGGCGATACCTGCAGAGGACCATCGCAAACCTGTAGCTGTGCGGCACCTATCATCATCATGAGATCTTTTTTGCTTGGAATACGTGCCAGGTTTATTCCCATCAACAGCCGGCGGGAGAGGATCTACCATTTAATCCGCTTGATGTTGTACAACTGGAAACGTAAGGGCTTTTTTTCGGCATTGATTACCGTTAATCAACGAGCGCAGTTCTACCTGACAAAAGAATTTTCCTTATCTCGTAACTCATATTCATACCAGCAATGGATATACGATCACGAACCCAAAAAAGAGCAGCTCAAAGAACAACGATTTGCCAGTAAGGAATTTTCTTTCAAACCCCTGATCAGCATCGTCACGCCGGTGTTTAATCCCGCTCCTGAAGTATTCAGGGACACCATCAAATCAGTGATTGCGCAGACTTATCCAAATTGGGAATTCTGTCTGGCGGATGGGGCGTCAACTCAGGAGGGTGTTGCGGCAATCCTTGATGAATTCTCGCAATCTGATCCCCGGATCCTGGTCCAGCATCTCCCTGAAAACCTGGGGATCTCAGGTAATTCTAACGCGGCATTGAGGCTTGCATCAGGAGATTATATTGCCCTGATGGATCATGATGATTTAATTGCACCTGATATGCTGTATGAAGTCGTGCAGGTGATAAATCAGAACCCGGGTGTGGAAATCATCTATTTTGATGAGGACAAGATATCAGCAGATGGAAGCACCCGGTTAGACCCATTTTTCAAGCCCTCTGCCTGGTCACCAGATTTACTGCTCTCGACAAATTATTTAATGCATTCTGTTATATCCCATTCACTGGTGGATGAACATGGTGGATTTCGATCAGAGGTTGATGGTGCTCAAGATTGGGATTTATCCCTGCGCATCACCAGGAAGAAAAGGAAAATCATTCACATTCCAAAAGTTTTTTATCACTGGCGGCAAGTGCCTGGTTCCGCGGCTCGTGAAGCAAACGCAAAGCCATGGGCATTCTCTGCCCAGGCACGCTGTATCGAAGATCACCTGCATGCCTTAGGAGAAACCGGTGCCCGGGTTGATTTTCCTGATCTCGGCCGGGTGCGCATCTCCTGGTCACGATCGAATTCGAAGGTTTCGATCATCATCCCAAGCAAAGATAACGCAGGTCTGCTTTCGGCATGCGTTAACTCGATCCTCGAGAAAACGGAATTTGACAATTATGAAATCCTGATTATTGATACTGGAAGCAAAGACCCATCCACATTGGAATATTATTCCCAAATCACGAATGATCCACATGTAAGTCTGCATTACTATTCACAGCGTTTCAATTATCACAAGGTCAATAATTTTGGTGCCCAGCTCGCTTCAGGGGATCTCCTGCTTTTTCTGAATAATGATACAGAAGTCATCAATCCCGGATGGTTGGATGATCTGGCTTCCTGGGCAAAAAGACCCGGAATTGGTGTTGTTGGGACGAAGTTGCTCTATCCTGATGGGAATATCCAGCATGCAGGCATCGTGATGGGGGTTGAAGGTCATGGCAGCCATATTTTCGAAAAATTGCCTGCTCATCATTATGGTCCCTTCGGATCGCCTGATTGGTACCGGGATTATCAGGCGGTTACAGGCGCCTGCATGATGGTGCCTCGCACTGTGTTTACAGAATTGAGTGGCTTTGATGAAAATTACGAGATTGGATATGGAGACATCGATTTTTGTTTGAGGGCTGGTAATGCGGGTTATCGTGTGGTTTATACACCCTTTGCGGAATTGATCCATCATGAAGGAGGTACACGCGGATTTTCAGTACCGCCCAGCGATGTACTGCGGGCATCAAACCTGATGTATGAACAAATTAAAACCGGTGATGCATACTTCAATCCCAATCTATCCTATCTATACCGCCAGCCGACCATAGCGGACCTACGCGAACCTGACCGGAGGGAGATTATCCTGCGTATTCTGCATCAATTTGGATTGATCGATACCATCGCGCTCGAATTCAAGCCAGAGCCAGGAGATACATTGGTTGAAAATCCGGTAATCATCCAGGGAGACAGCTATTCAAAGAAGAATTTGGTGCTTATCAGTCATGAATTGAGCTTGACTGGTGCCCCGCTGATCCTCCTGGATCTAGCCAGGTACCTCATCGATCAGGATTTTGGAATTACAGTTATTTCGCCAATCCATGGAGCGCTGCAAAAACAGCTGGAGCAGACGGGTGCCGAAGTGATCATCAATCCTCATATTCTCAGAGATGCTCGCGAAATCCTGCGCTACTTGAATAATTGTGATTTGGTCATCGCAAACACGATATTGTCCTGGAGGGCGGTCTATTCGGCGAAAGCATTTTCAAAGCCCTGTGTATGGTGGGTGCATGAATCACATTTCGGCCTGGATTATGCAGATAAGTATCCACAGGTAACAGGTGCCTTCCAGGTCGCCGATGTATTGGTATTTCCCTCCCATCAATCCGCGGATATTTATGCGTCTTACACAGTAGGAAAACAGGCCGAGATCGTGCATAATGGACTAGATACCAGGAAATTAATTCCGCACGATGATAAAGATCCGATTGAAATCAACAAAGGCGCATTTTCAATCCTCAATGTAGCCAGTTATGAACCGAGAAAAGGCCAGGACATTCTGGTAAAAAGCCTCGATTATTTACCAAAGGATGTCGCAGTCAATTGTTATCTTGTTGGACGCAGTCTAGATTGGTGGTTCAGCCAGAAGTTGGCTTTCAGCTCCCGGCGCCGGAATAACCTGCATATCCTCGGAGAACTGCCTCATGAAGAAGTATTGGCGTATCTGCGATCAGCTGATGTTTTTGTATTACCATCCCGGGATGAAGTTCTACCCATGACATTGCTCGAAGCCATGTATTATCGAAAACCGGTCATTGCCTCTCATGTTGGGGGAATACCGGAAGTGATCACCGATGGTGAAGAGGGAATGCTCGTGGATGCTGAGGATGAGAAACTGCTTGCGGAGTATATCTCCCGGTTATATTCAGATCATGAATATGGGCGACAGCTGGGGGAGAAGGGATATGAGAAATTAATAAGAGAATTTTCACTCGAAGCTTTTACGTCCCGGTGGATAGGTATAATCTCCCAGTTGCTCAAATAAATCAATATAAGATCTTGCGTATAGGTATCATGAAAAAAATCATATTACTGATTTCGACAATTTTGGTCTTGCTTGGTCTGGCTTTCGTAAACCAGTTCCATGTAATTGGAGCGGCTTCCGTTACCGTTCCCAATACTCCGGTCCCGGAAAGCGAGGATTTCGCCACCCGGGTGCTGCGAGATCCCTGGGATATGTCCGAATTTACGGATATCTCCCAATACCTGAATGAATCCGGTCAAAGGGATATCGTCCGCAACCCAAGAGTGAATGAAGGGGTTTTTATGGGAACTTCCGCCGGGGATATCAATCAAGGCAACAATGGTAATTTCTTTCCCCTCTTTCCTGGGTACGAAACCGCAATGTTGATCGGGAAAGTGGGGCATCGTTATCCAATTGATGCCCGGTTATACCACTGTCTCTATGTTGCGATGAGGGTTAATACACCTCCAGAGGGGACCAGCCCAGATCGATACCGGGTGTTCTGGTTCGCGGATGAGAGGTTGAATACAGCAGGGGATGAAAATTACGGTTCGGCTTTTCCTATTCGATTATTTGAACCTGGATCAGAGCCATCATCCACTGAACCGATTTGGAAACTTCATCGAGTGGACCTCTCAAATCCTCCAGAGGGATTTGCATCAGGCACTGCTACCTGGAATGATAAATCGTCCTGGCAGGGTTTGCGGATAGACCCAACCATCTATGCCAACACAGATTTCGCAGTGGATTGGGTGCGGTTAACAAATTGCCAGACCAATCTTCAAACAGTTACCTGGACACCGAATTCATCGATCACCACGATGTGGTTGAGACCAGTAGGAACGAATCGTCAAATCCGTGTAGCCACAGACCTTGCCGGGCAGAGCGGAAGCTACCAACTGGATATGCAGGGAATCGCACCAGGGCAATATATTGTAGGGCTCAGCAATTCTCTCTCTAACTGCTGTATTGCAGAAAGCAATCAGAGGCTTGAGATCAACCAAACTCCGATCGTCCAGTTTGCCAGACCAAACTTCTATTCAGGCGCTGATTACGCTACAATGAGCGGAAACCCCTGGGATTTCCAGGATCCAGCAGATGTAGTTAAGGTCGGTGGAGCACAAAGCAGCCTGGTCAACGGTGTGCTTGATCTGGTTACTCAATCCAGTACACATGCCGATGCGAAGGTTTTTTTGAATACCCCGCAATTGATCCCTGATTCTCGGGATTACCGATATTTAAATTTTCGAATGTATACCGAAGGTCCCTGGCAGAACACACCAGATGGCATGATCTTACGCTGGATCTGGGTCCAATTGAATAACCAGGGGGATGAATGCTACCGGGTGAGTCAAGATATTCCATTGAATGTGGGTTGGCAGACGTACTCAATAGATTTATATGATCCATTTAACGGCATTGCGGAGGAGATCGCGGGCAGCTGCAGTGGGTTGAGCTGGCACTGGCTGGATTCGAGCCCATTGAGTAAATTTCGCCTGGACCCGAATGAAAATATCCTGGGAGTTCCCCTGCACCAGCAGCTGGACTGGGTCCGCCTCACACAGAGTGAACAGGTGAGACAGGGCTCGCCGTTTACAATCCGGATTGGAATAAATAAGCTGCCCGGTGAGATTAATTCGCCACAATTCTTCTATACCACTGATGTCAATTCCCCATACCAGCACAAGGCGCAGGAGTATGCGACACAAAATGTTATTCTAAACAACCAGCAAACTCAAGGTTTAGATGCTGATGCTGGAATAGCTGGTTTGCTAGATACTGTGGTAATCCCGTTAACTGTGAAGAATTACATCCCCAGCGACCTGCCAGGTCTGGCGAATGAGCTGAGTTTCAATTGGGACACCAGCTCGGTTTCTTCGGGGGAATATACGATCTGCGTGCGGGTCAGCGATGATCATAACGAGGCAACTTACTGCAGCGAGGCACCCGTTGAGGTGACCACAAATTAATCTGTCTCGATTTCATAAATGCGATCAGAAAAATCAAATAGAATAAAAGTGAGAATTGGTATAGATGCGACCGCCCTGCCCCCACAGCCTGTGGGGGCAGGCAATTACATAATCCAATTGATCAGAGCACTGGTGAAAGCAAATTTTGATCACCAGCTGGTAATTTACACCCAGCAACACAGCCCTGATTTGATCAATTTGCCAGCGGATGCTGAAGTCGAATGGCGGATTGTCAGCGATATGACACCCGGGTTTCGCCTGGTCTGGGAGCAGACCAGTTTTCCAGGTCTGATCAGGAGGGACAAGGTCAATCTGCTACATTCCCTGCATTACACGAAGCCCCTGAGATTGCAGTGTGCCTCCGTGGTAACCTTTCACGATATGACATTCTTCCTCTATCCACAGCTGCACACGCGCGCCAGACGCTTGTTTTTTCCCCCAATGATGAAGCTGAGTGCCAAGCAAGCAGATGAAATTGTCACTGTATCCGAGAGCACACGCAGAGACGTAATCCGCTTACTTGGTGTTGATCCGGACAAAGTATCTGCCACCCAGCTGGGAGTGGATGCCAGCTTTCGGGTTATTGATGACCTACAGGCAAAGAAAGTAATTGTTACAAAGTATGATTTACCTGAAGAATTTATTCTCTACCTTGGTACGATAGAACCCCGCAAGAATTTACCCCTACTGATGCGGGCATACCGGCTACTGGTCGATAGTGGTACGCGCCTTAAATTGATCCTGGTAGGAAAGTATGGTTGGATGTATCAGGAGGTATTTAACCTGGTTAGCGAATTAAATCTTGAGGACATGGTCCGGTTCACCGGATATATTCCTCAAGATGAGCTGCCGTTGGTTTATAATCTTGCCAGCTTGTTTGTGTATCCGACGATTTACGAGGGATTTGGAATACCTGTGTTAGAAGCTATGGCATGTGGAGTTCCAGTGATCAGCTCAGACATCGCTTCACTACCTGAAATTGTTGGGGAGGCTGGGATCCTTGTTCCAGCTGGTGATCTTGGTGCATATTTTAGTGCGATGAAATTGGTCACGGATGATCAAGATCTGCGTGGGAAATTGATTGATCAGGGAAAATTACGAGCCAGTGAATTCTCATGGGAACGGACTGCGCAATTAACCCAGCAGGTCTACCAGAAGGTACTGCAAAACTGCTAGAACAACTTCAGCTTTCCATCTGTATTGTCACCTATAACGCCCGAGATTGGCTGAAAGAATGCTTGGATTCAATAGACGAAAACACGCGGCTTGAAAACCTGGAGATCATCGTCGTAGATAATGGATCGAATGACGGTGTTGAAGAGATGCTGCTGCATGATTATCCCGAGGTCATATTTATCGGCAATCAAAGCAACCAGGGATATACTCGCCCGATGAACCAGGCACTGAGAGCAGCAAAAGGAAAGTATTTACTGCAGCTCAATCCAGATACTTCAATTCTGCCAGGAGCAATTGATAGATTGATTGGAATTATGGATGAGAATCCGGAAATTGGCATCTGCGGTCCAAAGGTATTAAACAGGGATGGATCATTTCAAAAGCAGTGCCGGCGGGGGGAGCCTCGCCCCGCGGCGATGATCAGTTATTTTCTCCGCTTACCAAGATTATTTCCTAATAGCGAGCGGGTTGGTGGATACCTTTTGGATTACGAAGATGAAGATGCAGCTATCGAAGTGGATGCCCTATCGGGATCATGTATGGTGATTCGTAGCGAAGTAATTGAGGATATTGGATACCTGGATGAGCAGTTTTTTGCTTACCAGGAAGACACAGATTTCTGCTCACGAGCACGTGCCTCGGGATGGAAGGTATACTATTACCCGCCAGCACAGATCATACACTATGGTGGGCAGGGTGGTTCACGAGTTGAGCCTTATCGATCCATCATTGAATGGCACCGGTCATATTGGTTGTACTATAAGAAACATCTCGCAGATGATTATTTCTTTTTAATTAATTGGATTTATTATCTGTTAATGGTTGTAAAATTAGGGATTGCCCTGGTGACCAATTCATTGCGGCGAGAACGTTATGCCGGTCCTAAAAGAGGCTAGGGATCATTTTTTGATTTCGTCTAAATAATGACCGTGACTGATTGATTACCCATATGGATTTACAAGTCTCATCAATTTCTTTCATCTTTGAATATATCCTGGTATCTTTCTTATTAACCATCATTCTGGCCTGGGGATCTATTCGACTCGCCACCAGAATTGGTCTCGTTGACCTGCCCAACAGCGCACCCCACAAGAAGCACCATGTTCCCACACCAATTGCGGGTGGAATCGCACTTTATCTGTCCTTACTCCTAACAGCAATATGGTCCGGGATTTATACCGATTCCAGCGTGATGGCTATGTACCTGGCGTCCCTACCAGTATTCCTTTTTGGGATCTGGGATGATTTTAAAGAAATTTCTCCATTATTGAAAATCGTCGGACAATCAATTGCAGTCGTGATCCTGATCTCTTTCGGAGTGTCGATCAAAGTATTTGAATCACCCGAATTTTTGTTCAGCATTCCAGGCACCTTTGGAGTGTACCTGGATTGGCTGTTGACCTTTTTGTGGATCGTAGGTATTACCAACGCTTTCAATTTTGTGGACAGCATGGATGGGTTGGCGATTGGTCTGGCAGGCATGGGGACAACGTTCTTTATCCTGGTCTCTCTGGATGCGGGGCAGCTACTTTTATCACAACAGAGCGTTTTGTTGCTGGGAGCCTGTATCGGTTTGTATATTTTTAATTCGCCTCCTGCGAGGTTATTCCTCGGTGATTCGGGCGCCCAATCGCTGGGCTTCATCCTTGGCGTGATTGCAATCGCCTACAGGCCCCAGGGTGCTTTTCAATCCTCTTCCTGGGTGGTCCCCATAATGCTGTTGGGTGTCCCGATATTCGACATGGTCCTAGTTGTGTTCTCCCGGCTGCGGAGAAAAAAACCGATCTACACGGCTGCCCGCGACCATACTTATCACCGCCTGGAGGCATTGGGTTGGAGTTCTGGAAAAGCTGTGTTGGTCATGCAGGTGACGTCATTATTGCTTGGGTGTCTGGCTTTTGTAGTTCTTACACGGCCCCCGTTGATTGCCAACGGCATTTTTATCGCAGTCATCATCCTGGCAGGCATCACCCTGGTCTACCTGGATGATAGAAAACGGTGGGCATGAATGGAAAAAGATGCCATGGATGAATGGGTTTTGAGGGACGAGCTCCTGGCCTGGGCTCAGCGTTGGCCCGTGATTGTGATTATTTCGCTGGCAGGTGCACTAGCCGCTCTGGCACTGGCATATGTATGGCCTTTACCTTACCGGGCGAATGTTGAAATTTCGGTTGAGCTCAATCCATACCGTATTTTGGATGATCAATACCTGCCAGCGTTCACAAAAGCAAAATTTCGCAATGTTGATGATTATAAACATTGGCAGATGCTGCAATTATCCATCGTGATCCAATCTGATAAATTTATCTCTGAAACCTTAAACCGATTAAGAGAGATCGATCCAAGCTGGGATTCAATCGACGAGCACGAATTGAGATCCATGCTGGTGTCTGAATGGCGTAATGCTGGATTTTGGCTTTTGAGTGCGAACGCAGATACCCCTACGCATGCTGCCGAGGCTGTGAGCACCTGGCGGGACGTAATATTAGAACTGACGAGAGAAGCGATTTCCAATTCACAGGATTTATTTGCCCTTGAATTATCTTTACGTTCGCTGAATGATCAGCTTACCGAAAACGAACTCCGAGCCGCAGATCTTAAAGATCTGAGATCTTTGCTTCAGGATTTTAAAAGTAAACTGATAGTTCAGGACCAGGGTGAAGTCTTGTCAAATCAAGATCGCCAGCAATTATTGACGTTGAATGCCCGACTTGCGGACCTTCTATCCCAAGAGGTCCTGAATTCCATAAGTATCCCAGAACAAAATGCACCGACCAGCGAAGTTCTCGACTGGATTGAGAAAATTAATCCGGTTATCGATGATCAGATCCTTTTTCTCCAAACAGAGAATATAAAACTTGAGGAAGCGATCTCGCAGGAATCGTCACAATGGGCAGCAGCCCTGGAAGATGGTCAAGGACTTGCCGCGACACTGACACTTGAAGACCTTAAAAATATCCCGCCGGAGGTGAAACAAATCAAGCCTTATGGTCTGGCTGCCTTAATCGGCTCGATGATAGGCCTGCTCCTCTGGATCCTGGCTTTCCTGGTTCAAGTAACCCGCAAGGGATATCGATGATCGATCGCTGGCGAGGAAAAAATTGGAACCTGATCATTAGAAGAATATCCAAGATCTGTTGGATATTATTCTTGATCACTTTGCCGGTGAGCAGCTTTCCTTTTTTCCCAGGGAGTATTGGAGGCGGCACATTAGTACGCCCCTTATCCATTTACCCATTGATAATTTTGCTGCTCCTAGTGATCCTGCCGCGTTTTCTTTCCAAACCATTGCCAAGAACCCTGCTCTCATTTTTCCCCTTTGTCGTTGTCGCCTTAATCAGCTCTCTTGTCGCAAGCCTTCAGGGGATCGAAGGTCTACAGGGAGTTTCGGCATCTGCACGAACATTCCGGGCTTTGGTAACGCTTGGAGTAGGTGGGGCGATCTATCTCCTGGTGACGCTCTGGCCAGAGAAGGATGAAGATTTACGATTTTCATTACGCTGGTTCTATATTGGATTTTCGCTGGCATTATTTTGGGGCACGCTGCAAACTATTTACGTGGTTTATTTTTCGCCCCGCTGGTTTGATTTGCTTAATGCTATCCAAAGATATATCTCCATTCGAAAATTATTCACAAACCGGGTTTCAGGGTTGACATATGAGCCCAACTGGTTCGCTGATCAAATCAGTTTCTTACTGCTGCCGTGGCTGTTAGCATCGGTACTTTCTGGATACTCGGTGTTTAAATGGCGTTGGCGTTGGGTGACAGTCGAATTGCTGCTCTTAGCCTGGGCATTGATCATATTGCCTTTCACATTCTCACGCGCTGGTTTACTGGTGATGATGTTCGTAGTAATGGTCGGGATATTATTTTTCCGGTCAGCAACGAAGAAGGAAACTGGTGAAGGGAAATCAAAGAGAAAATTTCCCTGGCGCAGGATCATCGAAGGCACAATTCTTGTGTTAGTGCTAGCTGCACTGATCTTCGTCGCGGGTTCAAGGAATGAATTTTTTGCACGAATTTGGGATTATTGGGAGCGTGCACCAGACCAAGGAGGTTACGTCCGTTATTTGATCAACTATTTTGAGTATCTTGGGTTCGGGGCGAGGTATGCTTATACGGAGACTGCATACCGGATATATGAACAGCATCCTGTTTTAGGGGTCGGATTGGGAAACTATGTCTTTTATTTCAATGACAACCTGACAAATCGTCCCCTGGCAACAGTCCCTGAAGTCTTACGCTTGGTAGTGCCAGAATCTGCCGGGGAGCGGTTGATAACACCAAAGAACCTGATTATTCGAATCATGGCGGAAACAGGGGTGGTGGGATTATCAACTTTTATTGCATTTATTATGGCAATATTAGGATCAGCGCTTTATTTATGGTTTTCTCCTCATAAAGAGGTAAAATTTTGGGGTATCGGAGGGTTACTCGGTCTTATTGCCTTTGGATTAGCTGCATTCTCATTCGATTCATTCGCAATCCCTAATATGTGGGTCATGTTTGGATTAATCACTGCAGCAATGCGGCTGGTGAAACTGAAAGAGCAACCTGTTAACGCACTTATTGGTCATGCAAAATCCTGAATACTTTTATTGGAGAACGAGATGAAGAGAGGGTTGCAGATCCTCTTGCTGGTTGGAATCACAATTTTTGTCTGCGGCTGTGCCATATTCTCGGGGATCTACGGTTATAGTAAATTCCTTGATTATGCAGAGGGTCTTGATGGTAATTCTGGATATGCTTCAACAGCAATTTCCAGCTCACCGGTGCCGATCAGGACTTTACCTGCTGATGCCCCACCGCAGGTGTTGGCGGATGCGAACGAGACTCTGGCATACTTATCAGAAATAGACCTTCCGACCAGCGAATTGCGTGATCTCGCTGAACGTTTGGAAGGAACAGAAGATATCCCGCTCACTATGGAGCTCAGCTCTCATGAGTATGCTGTCGGGGATCAGCAGGAGTTCTGGGTTTCGAACAATGACACCAATGAGAACCGGCGGGTCAGTACAACCCTGCAATCTATATCGGATCACGCATATTTATGGATTGAAGATGGGGTTTTCTTCGATGATGGTGCTGTTCAAACCCTTGTAAATACTTTTGAAAATGAAATATATCCCACGACCCGGAAGTTTTTTGGAAGCGAATGGACTCCTGGTGTAGATGGAGACCCTCACCTTTATATTATTTATGCCCGGGATTTAGGCTGGAATTTAGCTGGTGGCTTCTCGTCTGCAGATGAAAACCATCCTCTTGCCCACGAGTATTCCAATGCCCATGAGGCTTTTGTAATCAGCGCAGATAATGTTGACTTGGACAGTGAGTTTGCATTTGCAGTATTTGCGCACGAATTCCAGCATATGATCCATTGGAATCGCGATCGGAATGAATCCACCTGGGTGAATGAAGGTTTTTCGGAGCTTGCGGTACTCCTGAATGGTTATGAGGTGGGGTCAGAATACAGTTATATCGCTAATCCTGATCTACAACTCAATGACTGGCCGAATGACAGTTCACAAACCTCGCCTCATTATGGTGCGGCATTTTTATTCTTCACCTATTTTCTTGACCGTTTCGGGGAGCAAATCACAAAAGAAATTATTCCTGAACAGGCGAATGGCTTGGAAGGAATCGACGCAGTCCTTAAGCATAACACTATTCGCGACCCTCTCACTGGCGAGGAAATCAATGCGGATGATGTATTCTCCGATTGGGTGATCGCCTCTTATCTAAGAGATGAAGTGGTGGGAGATGGCAGGTACACATATCATAATTTTACGGATGCACCTCAAGCTGCGGCGACTGAAACGATCGATGTTTGTCCAACAGAAATATTCAACCGAGATGTACACCAGTTTGGGGTTGATTACATTCGCATTAATTGCCCGGGAAGAAATACACTACACTTCGAAGGGTCCTCACTGGTGGATGTGATCCCAGTCGAAGCTCATTCAGGAGATTATTACTTTTGGTCGAACAGGGGGGACGAAGTGGATACAACCCTTACGAAGAGTTTCGATTTCACCGATCATGAGGGTCCGCTGACGCTCTCGTATTTTACCTGGTACGATCTTGAGCAGGATTATGATTATATTTATCTGGAAATTTCGGAAGATGGTGAAACCTGGAAAATATTGGATACTCCTTCAGGAACTTCTGAAGATCCTTCTGGGAACAGCTTTGGATGGGGATACAACGGTGCTTCAAATGGATGGGTCCAGGAAAGTATTGACCTGTCAGCCTATAGTGGAAAACAAGTCCAAATCCGCTTTGAATACGTCACCGATGCTGCAGTCCATGGCGAAGGCATGGTGATTGATGATATTGAGATCCCAGAAACCGGATATTTTACCGATTTTGAAGGGGGCGAAGATGGCTGGCAAGCAAACGGATGGGTGCGTTTGAACAATGCGATTCCCCAAACTTATCGTGTGTCCATGATCACTTACGGCGGCGCGATAGAAGTGATTCCGGTTCCTCTCGAGCCTGATCAATCAGCGGAAATTGATTTTAAAATCGGGGATGATATTGAACAGGTAGTTTTGGTAATTAGTGGGACATCCCGATTTTCCCGCCAGAAAGCTGCTTACCAGATTCAAATCCAATAAAATTCAAGATTTATTCAACTAAAAAAAACCGGATGTCACACCCATCCGGTTTTTTTTAGTTGAATATTGTTTCTTATCCCTCAGGTTGTTTTGGAGCTTTGAGGGCTGCAAGCTGGCGCTCAAGTTCTGCTCTGCGATCGGCGGCAGCTTGCGAGACATCTGACCGAATCCGCTCTGCACGTTGATTGATATCGGCACGCAATTCTTCACCTGAGACAGGGGCAACCAGGATAGCCACTGCGGCTCCTACCAATCCCCCGAATATCATTCCAAGTAGAAAGTTTAAAGTTCGATTCATGATATGCTCCTATCTTAATTGTTGTATGGACTGATTATCTACAATTATAATACTATTCATGACCTGAAAGGATACAGGATGACAAATATTGACCCAAATTTTCCACTTATCGATCTTCACCGTCACATCGAAGGTGGTATTCGAATTAATACGATCATTAATTTAGCCAGGGAACATGACATACCCCTGCCTGCCTGGGATGAAGAGAGTCTGCGCCAGTACATCCAAGTGATTGAGCCGCAGCCAGGAGTAATGGCGTTTATTGAAAAAATTGAAATGGCGGCAAGTGTGCTAGTAGATTATGCAGCTTGCCGGCGGGTTGCAATTGAAAATGTGGAAGACGCTCAAGCAGAGGGACTTGATTATGTTGAACTGCGTTTCTCCCCATATTTCATGGCGCAATCGCATGGATTAGATCCGCTTGGGATAGTGGAATCTGTTGCTGATGGGGTTGAAGCGGGCCGGATTGCCACTGGAATGAAAGTAAATCTGATCGGCATCATCAGCCGCACCTATGGTCCGGAAGCTGCAGGTGATGAATTGGCAGCCCTGTTGATGCAGCGTGATAAATTCGTGGGGATAGATTTAGCCGGTGATGAAGAAAAATTTCCGGGTGAATTATTTGTTGATCATATCAGCAAAGCTAGAGATGCAGGTTGGCAGGTAACTATTCATGCTGGCGAATCCAGCGGACCAGAAAGCGTGTGGCAGGCAATCCGGGACCTTGGAGCTGTGAGAATTGGGCATGCTGTCCATGCTGTAGAAGATGCCTCTTTGTTAGATTACATGGCTGAGCATGGGATAGGAATAGAAACAAATCTAACCAGTAATGTACAAACCAGCACCGTCCCGAATTATGAAAGCCATCCACTGCGTTATTTTCTTGAACTGGCTCTATGTGGAACGATCAACACAGATGATCCCCGAATCAGCGGCATAGATATCCAGTACGAATATGATGTTGCAGCGCCTGCAGCCGGTTTGAGCGTTGAGCAAATTCATCAAGCCCAAAGAAATTCTTTGCAGGCAGCTTTCTTATCTGACCAGGAGAAAGAGGCATTAATCCAGCGCTGCACACGGGATATTTCATCTTGAGCCAGCCTCTAATTATTTCTGCGGGTATGCCACGCGCTGGTTCCGGATGGTATTACAACTTGATTCATGACCTGATCGTTTCCAGTGGGGGACAGGACGCACGGCAGATTCGGAAAAAATATCACCTGGAGCGGTTGCTAACTGAGGTGAATTGTAATATTGCCACTCTGAATTTCCACCGCTTGATCCCGGTGTTGTTGCCAGCTAGATTTGGCAATAAATATGTGATCAAGACCCATGCAGGTCCCGATACCCTGGTTCGTTTATTAATACACGCTCGGTGGATTTACGTTATCTATATTTATCGTGATCCACGCGCCGCTCTGCTCTCTGCCTTTGAGTACGGACAGCGAGCGACGTCGATGGGGCGACCAAACGCCTTTTCACAGCTTACAAACCTGGATGAGGCAGCCATCTTTATTGAAAAATATATCCGGATATGGGAAGCCTGGTCAAAGGTGAACGATGTAATGCTGATTCGCTATGAGGATCTACTCTCCAAGTACTCTGAAAAGTTTGAAAATACGTTAGAGTTCTTAGATCTTCACCCACCGTTTTTAGAGCGGGAAAATTTATTTGACCAGTACCGACCGGGAAAAGGTGATCCAAACCAGGTGGGAACCCATTTCAGCCGGGGGGAGGCGGAGCGATTTCGCCAGGTGCTGACTGCGGAGCAGCTAGAAAAGTTTTCACTAATGAATGAACCCATATTGCTCCGTATGGGGTATGAAAAATAGAAGCTTGCAAAAATTAAGCAAATTGGTGATAATTGAAAAATAGCCTGGATCATTTTCGACCAGGACTGGAAAAAGAGGTTTAAATTTTCACCAAGGATTTGGCGATCCTGCAGAAAGATGATTAATCGCCTGATCTGCGGCCCCTACCATTACCCAAAGGAGGGTACCGTGTCTGCAATCCCAGATTTAACTGCAAATTCCACACTTAAGACTCGCCACAAAATAACAACCCGCAATTTCCACCAGAAGAAGCAGGGCGGGGAGCCAATCAGTATGCTGACCGCTTATGATTATCCCACTGCACTGATCCTGGATAGAGCTGGCATCGATTCGATCCTGGTAGGTGATTCGCTCGGAATGGTCGTGCTTGGTTATGAAAATACACTGCGCGTCACCATGGAGGAGATGATCCATCATTGCCGGGCAGTCGCCCGAGGTGCGCAATTTGCGTTGTGCATCGGTGACATGCCATTTATGTCATACCAAGTATCAGTCGAGGAGGCAGTCAGGAACGCTGGACGGTTTTTACAGGAAGGGGGCATGGATGCTGTCAAATTAGAAGGTGGCCGTGAGCGAAGAGAGGCTATACAAGCGATAGTTGGCTCGGGAATTCCGGTGATGGGTCACTTAGGCCTGACACCCCAAAGTGTGCACCAGCTTGGTGGATTCCGCGCTCAGGGAAAAACTGCTACTGCTGCAAAGCGTCTATACGAGGATGCCGTGATGCTGGAAGAATCTGGCTGTTTTTCTATTGTCCTGGAATCTGTCCCCGAACGCCTGGCAGAATTAATTTCAAGGAATATTGATATTCCGACCATCGGTATTGGAGCGGGTAAAGGGTGTGATGGGCAGGTATTGGTCACACATGATCTTTTGGGATTTTTCGACCGCTTTAAACCCAGATTTGTTAAGCAATATGCAGATATTTCGACCATCATCGATGAAGCAGTTTCCGGGTATATCTCGGATGTTGAAAGTAGAACCTTTCCCTCAACGGAACATTCGATCGACATGCCAGATGAGGAATGGGAGAAATTGATCGACGAGATTTGAAGTGAATCCAATTACTAAAACTTTGGGCTTACTCAATGGACATGAATAAGACGCCAGTGCTCATCGTTGGAAGCGGAGCGATGGCGAGCCTGTTTGCAGCCTTGCTTTCAGCACATAATCTGAAAGTTAGGGTATTGGGGACCTGGAAAGAGAATATCGAAGCCTTAAACGAGTTCGGTGTCCGCTTTATCGATCACCAAGGGCAAGAATCCAGCTACCCGGTCGAAGCATCAGACGATCCGCAAAAATATCTCGGTAGCAGGCTGGCGATCGTACTGGTCAAATCTTATCAAACCCAAGGTGCCGCAGAAAAATTGGAAAAGTGTTTGGCGGAAGATGGGGCAGCGCTTACATTACAAAATGGATTAGGAAACGATGACATCTTAGCGGAGAAGCTGGGTACGCAGCGCGTCCTCTCTGGTGTAACCACGCTTGGTGCAACATTAATTCGTCCAGGATTGGTAAGAATGGGTGGTTCAGGTACGATTAGTATTGGTGACCATAACAAAGCCCTTCTATTGGCTGAGATCTTAAGACTAGCTGGTTTTAAAGTTGAGATCGTACCGGATACAAGATCCCTGGTTTGGGGTAAGCTGGTGATCAACGCATCTGTTAACCCTTTGACCGGACTGCTGGATGTCAGGAATGGGGGGCTCATGGAAAACTCCTTTGCGCGTGAGATGATGAAATTGATCACATTAGAATCTGCTGCTGTAGCAGATAAAGGTGGGATTGATTTGCCTTATCCAGATCCAGTGGATATGGTAGAGAATGTGGTTCAAAAAACTGCAAGCAATTACTCTTCAATGTACATTGACTTGCACAGGGGTGGTCCCACCGAAATTGATGCGATCAATGGCGCCATCATCCGGAAGGGGAACGAAGTGGGTATACCAACAGAATACAACACTGCCATGCGGATGTTGGTAATGGCAAAGACAGGTACACAAAAATCATTTGAAGAGCGAATCTCTTAAGTTGGCGATGATAATTAAACCATGATCACTGTAAATACAATCAAAGATCTTCGCAAGGTGAGACAGGAACTGTCTTCTCCAGTTGGCTTGGTGCCCACCATGGGTTTCCTGCATGAGGGACATTTATCACTTGTTCAGAAGGCTAGCGAAGACTGTGAAAGCGTGCTGGTCAGTATTTTCGTAAATCCAACTCAATTTGGTCCCAATGAAGATTTTAATACTTACCCGCGTGATATTGAGAGAGATCTTGAAAAACTCGAGCAACACGGGGTATCTGTCGTCTGGATGCCAGAGGTCGATGAAATGTACCCGCAGGGGTTTCAGACCTGGGTGGAAGTCAAGGAATTGAGTAATTACCTGGAGGGGAAGGAGCGCCCCGGACATTTCAAAGGCGTGGCAACTGTAGTGACGAAATTGTTTACTGCGGTCAACCCCGATAAGGCTTACTTTGGACAAAAAGATGCCCAGCAAGCAGTGATTATCAAGCGATTGGTCATGGATTTAAATATCCCTGTTGATATTGTCGTATGCCCGATCAAACGTGAAGCAGATGGATTGGCGATGTCCAGCCGCAATGTGTACTTGAGTACGGATCAGCGGCAGGCTGCAACGGTGCTTTATCGATCACTGAATGAAGCCAGGCAGTCCTTCCAGGCTGGTGTCACCGATGCGGAACAACTCAGAGAGATCCTGAGAGAGACCATTGAAAGTGAACCGCTCGCAGAAATTCAATATGTATCATGCGCAAATCCAGCAACCCTTGAAGAAAAAAATGGAGAGGTCCAACTGGCATTACTCTCTCTGGCGGTGAAATTCGGAAGTACGAGGTTGATCGATAATATCATCATAGGATAAGAGCATATGTTACTTACCATTGACGTTGGAAATACGAACATTACGATGGGCGTATATGAGGGTGAAACGCTCGGATCCCGGTGGCGATTGGCGACGAATCATGAAAGGATGCCAGACGAGTACGGATTGCAGTTCAGAGGTCTACTTGCTAATGAAATGCATGAAATTGAAGATATCACGGGGATTTGTCTTGCATCAGTGGTGCCACCACTGACCGGTAAAATCATCCAGACCTGTAACCAATACCTCAATCATGATCCACTGGTAGTTGATGCGGGGGTAAAAACAGGGGTCCGAATTTTATACCAGGATCCTAAGGCAGTCGGTGCAGACCGGATCGCTGATGCCGCGGCAGTACAGCGATTATATGGGGGTCCAGCATGTGTGGTGGATTTCGGTACCGCGACGACCTTTGACGCCATATCAGCCGAGGGTGATTATCTTGGTGGGGCGATAGCACCAGGAATCGGGATCGCAGCAGAAGCGTTATTTATTCGCACCGCTAAACTTCCCAGAGTTGATCTGCAGCGCCCGCCCCATGCCATCGGACGCAATACGGTCCATGCGATGCAATCAGGCTTGTTATTCGGATATGTCGCCTTAGTGGAGGGGATGGTTGAAAGGTTTCGGAAAGAACTGGGGGAAGGGATGCAGGTGATTGGAACTGGCGGCCTAGCTGAAATTATTGCAAAAGAAACAGATAGCATTGAAAACGTTGCTCCCTGGTTGACATTAGATGGTTTGCGAATGATTTGGGATATGAATCGTTAGACCAATTTGGAGATTTATTACATAGAAAATGTAGATCATGTATTTATACTGACCAGGATGACGTAAGGGCGCCATGTAGGTCGATCGACATTCAGCTTATTGGATAGATAACAGCATAGACTTGGCTCAGGCTACCTCTGAGTAGGAAATCAGGTAGTTAGAACATGTGTTACCTGCCACAATATCTGTGGGGTAAATCAAATTCTATATTAAGTTAATATATACCCCATCATTAATTGTGAGGATTGAATTTTGTGTTTTCCCTTAATCATATATAATTGGTTGGGATTTATGATAGCTCAACATTGATGCTGGGATAATGATCTCAATGAACACTGAAGTGATCAGCTCAGATCATACGGTTGCATTACCGCATGCCGTGGATATTCTTCAACATGGGGGTCTGGTTGCGTTTCCTACCGACACAGTGTATGGTTTGGCCGCTCTACCCACAAAAGCCGAGTACATTGAGAGTCTGTATGCGGTAAAAGGCCGTGATTCAGCACGGGCGATAGCATTATTATTGAATTCTCCTGAACAATTAAGTGAGGTATCTTTATCGCCAAATGAAATAGCCATTACCCTGGCAAAACGGTTTTGGCCTGGCCCATTGACCTTAGTCGTCCCCCGCAAGCCAAGTCTCCCGGACATACTGTCTCCCACCGCAACGATCGGCGTTAGGATCCCTGATCATAAATTTGTTCTTCAATTGCTGGAATTAACCGGACCACTCGGTGTTACTTCTGCTAATCTATCCGGACATGAAAACACTTGCACTGCACAAGAGGTACTCAGTCAGTTGGATGGAAGGTTTCATCTATTGATTGATGGGGGTAGAACTCCAGGAAGTGTCCCTTCAACAGTTGTCGATTGCACAACCTTGGAACCAAGAATTTTACGCTTGGGACCAATCAGTCAAGCGGAGATCCTCAAGGTGATTGGAGAATAACCCACCTTACCCGGGCTGTTTTCTCACCAACTTTTTAAGTTCTTTTCATCGAATATTCAGGTGATTGTGGCAAAATAATTGAGCATTCTCCTCACTCGAAGCCGCCCCAGGGGAGCAAGTCCCCGAAGGGCGGTTTGGTTTTTAATTGATGGTCTCAGGTTAGTTCTGACACCGGCCAATTAGGGAGTGCATCAATATCCAACTCGTCCCGCTGCCCTGCACAAAATCGATAATAACCTGCTCCGGCAATCATGGCCGCATTGTCAGTGCATAATGATAGTGGTGGAATGTGAACCGTGAATCTGGAAAATTCCAGGAACTGATTCTTCAAAGATTGGTTTGCAGATACCCCTCCTGCAACGATAATATCTTCTGCATTGAACTCATCTGCTGCTCTCAACGTCTTTGTGATAAGCACATCTGTGACCGCTGCTTGAAAACTGGCGGCGAGGTCATCGACGGGTAGGGGAAGATTTGCCTTCTGCAGGCGACGTACTTCGCGCAGTACCGCTGTTTTCAACCCACTGAAAGAAAAATCCCAACTATCCTCCAGCCAGGCTCTGGGAAAGCTGAATGCGCGTTCATTTCCATTCACGGCTGCTTCTTCAATCGCCGGGCCACCAGGATAGTCTAAACCCAACAATCGCGCCACTTTATCAAAGGCTTCTCCCGCAGCATCATCCAGCGTGCTGCCTAGACGTTGATATTGAAGATGGTCGCTCACCAGGATCAGCTCCGTATGTCCTCCTGAAACAATCAGTGCGATCAGAGGGAATTTTGGATTTCGCTCGACAGTACCGCCTGGTGCATCCAGCCAAGTTGAGTAAATGTGTGCTTCCAGGTGGTTTATCCCAATAATGGGAAGCTCGTTGGCAAGGGCGATCCCTTTTGCAGTATTCAAGCCAATCACTAATGAGCCCGCTAATCCTGGACCCCGGGTGACTGCTATCCCATCCACGTCATCCAGGGTAATATGCGCTTGCTGCAGAGCCTGTTCAATGATGGGATATATGGTGATCACATGTTGCCTGGATGCAACCTCAGGGAATATTCCGCCGTATTGGGCGTGAAGATCAACTTGAGAAAAGATGACATTCGATAGTATGTTCCGGCCATCTTCTACCACGGCAGCTGCGGTTTCATCACAGGAGGTTTCAATTCCTAACAGGCGGATGGTTCCCTCCCGGGGATCGATTTTATGGTGCGAGTTATCAGTCATGAGGGTGTTATTCCTTGGTCACAATAAAGAATTGGCAAAACAATCAGCTGGTAGGAATGATTAGGTCGTGAGGATACTCTGCCAGAATTTCCGCTTCACCGTCAGGTCTTATCCAGACAGTATCCTCAAGTCGTACTCCCATCCCTTTTTCAGGGTAATACAAACCAGGCTCTACGGTCACAACAGATCCGGGAGCAAGCCGGTCTTCTTTAAAATTCGAACTCATACGCGGGTATTCATGGATGTTCAAGCCAACTCCATGTCCCAGGCTGTGAACATAACCTTCCTGGGTCTGCGGGTTGTCTTTGATAGTCTTGTGTCCCATTTCTGAAAATAATTCGCATGTGCGATCCTGGTACCGGTAGCACAAGGAATTCACTTCAAGCTCGCTCATTATTTTTTGATAAACCGAAGAAACATCTTCATATAATTGGATAACTGGATCAGGTGCGTATCCCAGGCACCAGGTGCGTGTGAAATCGTAGAAATAACCTCCGCCAGCTTCGGATGGGAAAATATCAAAGATAATCGTTTTCCCAAGCTCCAGAATGTCAGTTGGCGTACCGCTGCTATGTGGGACACCCGCATCACGTCCGATAGCGAATATTGTGCCTTCTGGATTTTCCACTCCAGCTTCTGCCAACCACAGATTGATCTTATTTTTCACATCAGATATCTTGAGAGGGTCACCGTCCGACTTGACGAGAAAATGATTCTTACTTTTATGGGAGGATAGAAAATCAGCCACTTTCCCAACGACAGAAACGGTGATCTTACCCATAGTCCGAATGCGATCGATCTCTTCCATGTCTTTTGTTGCCATGGCTTGCATGAGCAGTGAATCACCCAGCTGGCCAATAATTTCAAGCCCGGGGAGTTTCTCTCCAAGACCTGAGAAGATCGAATAAGCACTGCCAGCATCCATTTGCCCGTAAATCGCGATTCTTCCTGAGGTAAGATCCGATTCTGTCAGCATTTTTTGGTAGCGTAAGATGGTGGCTTCGAGGATATCACCGCGAGCTGCTTTGATCAATTGATCGAGCCGGTAATCAGCAAGATTCTTTGTTGAAAAACCAGTCTTGGCTGCTTCATCTCTTTCCATTGGATGATAAAAAAGCACAGGCTCCGAACCCCGCTTCTTGATCAGGTCTCCACCGGTCATGTGGATAGGACCGGTAAGGTATACCATAGGTGGATTATGCTGAGCTGGACCGGTGATCAATATCGCGTCTAATTCTTTTTCTTCCATTAAATGATCAAGATCTGATTTCATTGCTGCTCCTTGAATAACAAGTTAATTATTGAGAATGTAACTTAGATTTTTGAGGAAAATTTTCTCCTGGGAGGCAATAACCGTACGAGGGTCAAGAACCAGCTGATTTTCATCTATCCGAGCGATGATGGGTGGTTGGGTTTGTCTCAATTGGTTTTGCAGCTGGTTTGGATGACGGTGCTTTATTGCAACCAACCAGGTAGGCAATGTTTCACCTGGCAGGCTGCCGCCGCCAACCGTTGATCTTCCGGGGATGAGTTCTCCTTTTCCCAGAACTTTGACCCACTTGATTGCCCTGCTGTGAATCTCCTCAGGTGTTTGGCTGATCATATTCCAAATTGGTATCTCTGATAATGCTTCTGATTTCAAATAGTGAACCAGAGTTGCAGCAAGTGCGGCGAGGCAGAGTTTGTCAGCTCGAATGGCCCTCGCCAGGGGATGCTTCTTCAAGCGAGCGATTAATTTTGCATTACCGAGTATGATTCCTGCCTGAGGTCCACCTAACAATTTATCTCCAGAGAAACAAACAAGATCAACACCAGCGTCAAGTGATTCTTGAACTGTCGGTTCATGACCTAAACCAAATTCAGAGGTGTCAAGCAAAGCTCCTGACCCTAAATCATCCATTACCGGAATACCAGCCTGGTGAGCCATCGCCACGATATCCGCCAATGGTGGTTCACTGGTAAAACCCACGATTTGGAAATTGGATCGATGGGCACGCATGACTAATTTTATCGACTCTTCTTCAATCGCCCTCTGGTAATCGTATAAATGGACGCGGTTTGTAGTACCAATTTCAAATAGCTTTGCACCGGATTGGTTCATCACATCGGGTACGCGAAAACCCCCACCAATCTCTACCAATTGAGAACGCGAGATGAGAACTTTTCTCCGTTTGGAGAGGGCAGATAAGATCAAAAGGACTGCAGCTGCATTATTATTCACCACGAAAGCTGCTTCTGCACCTGTTAATTGCACCAGGTAATCTTCAGCGTGGGTATTCCTGGACCCCCTTCGCCCGCTGGCGAGGTCGTACTCTAGTGTGCTGTATCCGGAAGCGACTGCATCTAATGCGCGTATGGCAGCTCCGCTGAGCGGTGAGCGACCCAGATTGGTGTGTAAGATCACCCCGGTCGCATTAATTACGGGCTGCAAAGTTGGATCAATTCTTGTTTTTATTTCTTCTTCCACAAGCCTGATCAAATCCACCTCAGCAGGGATGCTGTGACCACTCTGATGATTCGCACGAACTTGATTTAAAACTGCCCGGATTGAATTGGTGGTTAATGTTCGACCATAAACAGTAACATATTCCGCGACCATTTCGGTATTCATTAATTGGTCTACGGAGGGAAGTTGCCGGAGATCGTTCATAGGTTTAAGAAGTTTTTCACGGATTCCACTGGCTGCGTTCTCTCATACGGAGGAGTACTTCGATAGCGAAGAAACCCGCCGCGAGAAGAAGAACCAGTGCAGGTGTGAGAACTCTTCCCAGCTGGAGCCAGGCTAAGGTTGGAAAATATATTCCAAACCAAATCGCTTCTCGGATTATTACACTCGGTAAGGCCGGGGGTTTAGTTGAAAAACGCTGGTTCAAAAAAGCGACAATTGGAAGAGCGGTGCCGGTAATTGCTAAGACCCCAAGAAAAAAGAACAACCACCTGGGGCCAACGGTCGGGTAGGTAAAATTAATTAATGCATACAGACCACCCCAACCTATCAAGGCCAGGATAATTGCCGTCGGCATGAAATTTCTGACTGGAGGTGGTGATTGATTATCCATACGGTACCTAATTATATCTAAAAATAAAAAAATCCCGGTAATTTCAGAATAACTGATAATTACCGGGAGGTTGTAGCTGATGTAAATTTACTTAGATTTCACGGAATTCGCCTTCGACGACTTCTTCTCCATCGATTTCATCCTGGGGAGCCTGTGGTCCAGAACCATTACCGTTACTGCCAGGTTCTGCCTGTTGTTGAGCATAGAGCTGTTGGCTGATGGCATGGAAGGCGTTTTGTAAATCTTCAGTTTGTTGGCGGATCAATTCGCTGTTATCGCTATTCATTATTTCACGCAACGTATTAATCTTATTTTCGATATTGGATCGTTCTTCCGCCGAAATTTTATCACCAAGTTCCCGAAGAGTTTTTTCCGTCTGGTAGGCGATACTGTCCGCAGTATTCCGGGCTTCGATCAACTGGCGTCTTTTTCGATCATCACTATCGTGATCGCGAGCATCTTTTACCATACGATCGATCTCTGATTGGTTAAGATTGGTTGAAGCTGTAATCGTTACATTCTGTTCTTTGCCAGAAGCTTTATCTTTTGCGCTGACTTTCAGAATTCCGTTTGAATCGATATCAAAAGTAACCTCAATCTGAGGAATTCCCCGTGGTGCCGGTGGGATTCCCTCTAACCTGAACCGTCCGAGACTCATATTGTCAGCAACCATTGGTCGCTCACCCTGCAGGACATGGATGTCTACTGCAGTTTGATTATCCTCAGCGGTTGAGAAGATTTCAGATTTGCGAACAGGGATCGTTGTATTCCTTTCGATCAGTGTTGTCATTACACTGCCTAATGTTTCCAAACCCAGTGATAATGGGGTCACATCGAGAAGAAGGACATCTTTAACGTCTCCTGCAAGAACACCAGCCTGAATAGCAGCGCCAATTGCTACTACCTCGTCCGGGTTGACACCTTTGTGGGGCTCTTTGTTGATCAATGAGCGAACGAGCTCCTGTACCATCGGCATACGGGTTGCACCACCGACTAAAACAATCTCGTCAATGTCATTCGGTCCTAGATTGGCATCCTTCAATGCAGCGTTGAAAGGCTTCCGCAGACGGTCGATCAGATCTTCGGTGAGCTGTTCAAATTTTGCTCGGGATAATTTCATCACCAAATGTTTGGGACCTGAAGCATCTGCTGTGATATAAGGCAGGTTGATCTCAGTTTCCAATACACTGGAAAGTTCGATCTTGGCTTTCTCAGCGGCTTCGCGGAGTCGCTGTAATGCCTGACGGTCGGATCTCAGGTCAACACCCTGATCTATCTTGAAGCCATCCGCAACCCAGTTAACAATCCTTTCATCCCAATCATCTCCACCGAGATGGGTATCTCCGTTTGTCGACTTGACTTCAATAACTCCATCACCAACTTCAAGGATTGAGACATCAAACGTTCCACCACCCAGATCAAAAACAAGGATGGTCTCATTTTCCTTTTTATCAAGGCCGTAAGCTAAAGCAGCTGCCGTCGGTTCGTTGATGATGCGAAGAACCTCCAAGCCAGCGATTTTTCCGGCATCCTTGGTTGATTGCCGTTGGCTGTCATTAAAGTATGCAGGTACTGTGATCACTGCTTGATTGATCTTCTCACCAAGATAGGCCTCTGCATCTAATTTGAGTTTCGCCAAAATCATGGCCGAAATCTCTTGAGGGCTGTACTCTTTGTTATTTACAGGGATCCTGACTCTTGCATCTCCAGCAGGTCCCCGGACCACCTCAAATGGAACCATTTCCCGTTCGGTTTCCACTTCTTCGTAACGGCGTCCCATGAAGCGCTTGATTGAGGAAACTGTGTTTTCAGGATTAACAACAGCCTGCCTTTTTGCAGTTTGCCCGACTAATCTTTCATTGTTCTTGTTAAATCCCACAACAGACGATAACAAGCGTGTGCCTTCGGCTGTAGGAATTACTGTAGGATCCCCACCCTCCATAACGGCCACAACACTGTTTGTCGTGCCTAAGTCAATACCAATAATTTTTGCCATAGTTTCACTCCTCGAATTTATCTTACGTATATGTAATTTGTATGATAGTGCGAGATTGCAAGAAAACCGTTAACAACCTATATGAGGGATATCAGATTGGGAGGGATCCAATACACCTGGTGGTGGTTCCGATCAAGGGATCGATCGATTCGTAATTGGAATTTCAGAAAAACCGGCATAATAGGCAGAAATCGGGGTGAGAGCGAATGGGGAAAATAAATTTCACCGATTTAGATATTTTAAGAAAATCACCAGCTGGTAAGTCTTGAGCCCCTGCACTAGTTTTTTTATCCCAGATATTGGGTACGTTTTGAGTTTTCCCCCAGCCATGGGTACAAATCGAGTCGGCTGGCAAGCATGAATCACGGCCTGATGACAAAAATATTTTTAACAATTCAATTCTTAAATTATCGTTATTTTTTAGGTTTCATAACAGATTTTCTCTTGATTTAAAGGGTTACTTTCTGCTAGAATGTAGGCAGATAAGGACGCACTGCCAAAAAATTCGAGGAACTATCCCGGGGGGCATGATCTCAAAAATCGGCAGGATATCTTGGTAAGACAACTAGGTGAAGATTAGGCCTATCACTGAGGAGAGCAGTGAAAGGTAAGGTTTTCAATTGCTAGTTTACGGCTGGAGCAGGAAAAATGTTTTTGCGGGAGGTTGTTCTTTATGAAAGCTGAACATGCCTGGCAAGCTGCACAGGGACAGCTTCAACTGGAAATGCCAAAAGCCGCCTTTGACACCTGGGTGCGCGGCGCGGATTTTTTTTCATATGAGGATGGGGCTTTTTTCATCAGCGTAAAAAATACCTATGCCAGGGACTGGTTGGAGAGTCGATTAGCCAGTACAGTTGTTCGCATCCTCACAGGCATGATGAACCGTACGGTTGAAGTGCGTTTTATTGTTTGGCAAGACCAGCAGATCCAAGCCAAAGATGATAAGGTAATTGATGTTCAAATCGCAGATGAACCGGACAGGTCCAGCAATCTGACGATAAATGCCAGGTATACATTTGATAATTTTGTGGTTGGAGCGAGCAATCGGCTAGCTCATGCTGCTTCACTGGCCGTTGCAGAAAATCCTGCCCAGGCCTACAATCCGTTATTTTTGTACGGGGGAGTCGGATTAGGAAAAACCCATTTACTGCACGCAATCGGAAATTACTGCGCTATCCGGGGCCAGCAAACCCTTTATGTATCTTCCGAGGAATTTACAAACGATTTAATCAATGCAATCCGGACTCATAAGACCCAAGCTTTCCGGGAAAAATACCGCCGGATCGATGTTTTATTAATTGACGACATCCAATTCATTGCGGGAAAAGAATCCACGCAGGAAGAATTTTTCCATACTTTCAATACTTTACATGGTCAGGATAAACAAATCATTATTTCTTCTGACCGCCCTCCCAAGGCTTTGAACACACTCGAGGAACGACTCCGCTCGCGGTTCGAGTGGGGATTGGCAGCTGATGTTCAGCCACCTGATTTTGAAACGCGCATGGCAATCTTGCGCTCGAAATCAGAACGTGCCGGGCGACATGTTCCCACTGAAATCATTGAAGTCATCGCTCGCCGCGTGCAGTCTAACATTCGAGAACTAGAAGGTGCCTTAACCCGGGTGGTTGCTTTTGTCGACCTGAGTGGTTTACCGTTAACTCCCAAATTGGTAGAAACTGCACTGGTTGATTTATTACCACGCCGGTCGAAGGTTGAACCACAGGAAGTGATTGGATCGGTTGCTGAGGCCTTCGGGGTAAATATCGACAGGATGCTCAGCCGTGAGCGATCGCGCGAAGTAGCATTACCGCGGCAGATCGCAATGTATCTATTACGGGAAGAATCCAATATTTCTTTGCCAGCGATTGGAGAATCGCTGGGTGGACGCGATCATACGACGATCATGTATGGGTGTGACAAAATTGCGGATTTACTGGAACGGGATGATCATCTGCGCAGACAGGTGATTGAGATCCGCGAAAATTTATACGGCCATGCAAATTCTTGAATTGAAACTATGATCTGTCGCAAATAAGTCAGCAGGTGTAATTCTTCCTGGATTTCACATTCCAGCTCAAATCTATATATTAATACGGCAAGTACTCTTCCAATTCTGTTTATGGCAGCGGGAAATAATAGTTTGGATGGGATAGTCATGCCACGATTAATATTTACTGATGCCCTCGGCGAATCAGCCCCGGATATCCTAGGATTGTAATCTCTTAAAGAGTGTTGGTGAGCATTTGTAATTGCTGGTAGTTGAGATGTGAAAACTACCATTGATCCCCCAAATAATTTCCAGAGATGAACCCGGTTATTCTGCGGGCGTGTCCTTTTGCTTGCCTCTGAACAAACGGCTAATAAACTCATTCCATGGGATTGTTGTACCCTGAGATTCGTCCTCGGAAGAGGGCCAGGGTTCTTGGTCCATCAATTTGCGTAAGAAATACCTGCTGACCAATACCATGGTAGCCAGGACAGGAGCTGCCAGGACCAAACCAACAAAACCAATCAATTGGGCAGCGATCAGTGCAGCCACCAGCACTGCAGCAGGATGTAATCCTAAAGTATCACCGTGAAACTTTGGCACGATAATGTTGTCAAGGATCGCATCCAAAACCAGGCACAATCCCACAACCAGGATTGTATATACCCAGGCCTCCAACCCAAGATAATTTGTACTTTGGAAAAAGGTAACCAGGGCAGTAACAATCCAAACAATAAATGGTCCCACATAAGGGATAAACCGGGCTACCCCTGCCATGATCGCAATCCCCAGGGCATATTTAACCCCCAGGCTGGTTAAGAGGATTGAATAGAGGATGATTGCCAGCAAGAAGATGATCATCTGGCCGCGCAGGAAGACATTCCAAATACGGCGAAATTCGACATTCATGCGCCTGATATCAGCATTGTATCCAGGTATATCGATATTGATCATCTCGTCGGTCACCTGGCCTGTCCTGGCCAGCATGAAATAAGCAATGACCAGCACGAAGAGGATCCATCCCATGGTAACCACAGCGCTGGCTGCAAATGAGCTTACAATGGAGCCGAATCTGCCCAGAACGGGCTGCAGGGCGTTCAGAACCTGGTTGGTTAAAGATTGAAGGTCAGTCTGATTTAATCCAAACTGATATGGCCCAATCGAATAATTCTGGGAAGAGATCTGGTCCACCAGGGCAGGCAATCGTACCGTGAATGTGGTAATTACATTGATCAAACTCTGCATTTGCTGGACAATGGCAAAACCCGATACTGTCAAAATGGAGAGCAGGATCAGTACAAAAACCAGAAACACTAAATTAACTGACCAGCGCCAGCTGAGATGAGTTTTTCTATTCAGGAAGGCAGCAACAGGATGCAGCACATAAGCCAGGATAATCGCCAACAATAATGGCCCAATAATCGACCTGAAATAGATCAATAGGGCGATTAATATGCCAACAAAGGTTAAACCGATGATCAGCTTCGTGCCTGAACTCCAGAACGGAGATTCGGACGGTGAGGGGGAATTATTCATTCAGATCAACTCTCAAATGTAGTTAAGTTCTGAATATAAGAACCCGGATCATCCAATTTCGTTCCACGTGCTGCAAAACTCAATCCCCCAAATTGTTGGATTTATTGCTACAGGCGGTGGGTATTAAATGATAAAGGAAAGGATGACCAGAGCAGTAATAAAAATACCAGCTAGAATTCCGATCGTTCGCAAATCTTTTTTCACGTAAGTGTAGTCCGGATTAAAGTCATCAGGAAGATTTGAGCTGCTCGATCTGGCTCCAGACAAACTTGTTTGGCTCGGGGTTCTGGCTGATTCTTTCCTTTTTTTTCTTTTTTTGCTCATTTTAGCATTCACTTTCAGAAAAATTAATTATTTGTAACTAAACGTGACGTGATCGCGATGCGTTTATCATCTACGAGATAAGGATAACATGATACCAGTGTTAATGTCGGTTGGGAAGTACTTTCCATTAATTCGACCTGGGTGGGTTCAACTATTTCACTTTCACTAACTACGTAGGTGTACGCCCGCTGGTTTGTATAGATCGTAATTTCATCCCCAGGTTCTAACTGGTCAAGATCACGAAAGATCTCGCCAAAAATGTCATTATGGGCGGACAATACAACATTACCTTTGTCCCCCGGGTTGGCAGATCCGATATGCTGCCCAACCCCTTTCTTTAATTGCTCCCATCCATCACCCTGGACAATCGGTGCATCGACACCAATAGCGGGAATTTGTATCCGGTTTGCCTGCTCAGGTCCCGGGGTGGGCATGGGGATGTTTGCTAAGGATTGCACCAGCGGTTTCAGGTGCTGGGGAATTTCAGCTTCATTTGGGCGAGCGCCGTCCGGTGAAGTAGGTGGAGTGTGGCCGGAAGGTAAGACCACTGATACGATCAACGGGGTTGGAGTAAGGGTTGGTTGCTCGAGGGCAGTCGCAACTTCATTATTGAGGTCGCGCATCATGCTGACACCATTAAACAGCAATAGCAGCAGGCCAACAACTGCCAGTAATTCAACGAAAAGCAGTAATCCATCCAGGATTTTTTTTCTGCGTGTACTCGCGGCAGGGGGGAGGATTTCATTCGCATCCTCGTCGAATTCACCCGAGCGCATGTTATCCAGGGACGAACCATCCATATCTGGTGCAACCATGACAACACGCCCGGTGCGGCGATATCTTTCGAGCCGGTCCTGGCGAGAAGCACGCCGTTTTTCCACCAGCAGGCGGCGCAGTTCTTCAGCGGATAAATCTTCTGGAGTGATTTTTCTTGCCACGAGTTGGATTATACCTTATCAAAATCAACGAGATCATCGATGAGTCTGGCGAATTTTTCAGCCTGATCCGGCCGGTCAAAGTACTTTTTAACATAACTTCTGCCCCTGGTTCCCATTGTAAAACCTTCATCCTGGTGCTCGGCGAGGTAGGTAATTCCTTCAGCTAACGCTGGGGGGTCACCTGGGGGAATGACCAGACCTGCACCTGCCGCTTCAACCACCTCGCGGATCACACCTTGCATGGCTAACAATACAGGTTTACCAGCCGCCATGTAATCAAAAACCTTGTTGGGATAAACGGTCCCGTAAATTGGGATGGGTTTCAATATTGCAATGCAGGCATCCGCAGCTGCCAGAGCGGCTGGCATCTCATTCTTTGGTAGCGGCGGTAAAAATTTTAGATTGGGTAGTGCCAAATCCTGTGCTTGTTTTTGAAGTGCGGGTTTATCTTTTCCATCCCCAAGCAGCACGAAGAAAATTTCGGATCGATTTTTTAGTATTGCGGCAGCCTGCAGCAAGACTCCCAGATCGTTTGACAGGCCATGGGCACCAGCATACAGGGCAATGAATTTACCAGGAATATCAATTGAATGGTGCCCTATATCTCCCGGGGCATGCGGGTCAAACATACGGGTATCTGCTCCGTTGGGTATCAGCACAACATTCTTTGCTCCATGATCCCGGACGTGATCAATAAAGCCTGGTGAGTTAACCACAACCTGGTCAGCGTGTTGGTAGAGGAATTTCTCCAACCACTCCGAGGCGGCGATCAGCTGGGGCTGGCGCAGAACACCGACTGCGATGGCAAAGGCAGGCCATAAATCACGGATTTCCAGGAGGAAAGGGGTGCCTTTGATCCGGGCCAAAGCCCAGGCAGTCAGGCTTTGAAAGATCGGCGGTGATGTTCCCCATACCAAATCTACATTCTTCACCTTATATCCGGTGATGAATGAGGAGACCATAAAACTCAGGAAGCTGAAGATGCGATGTACAAAGCTGCGGTGCAGGGCGGAATAAGTGTATGCGCGTAAAATCCTGATCCCTGCCTGCTGCTCTTCTGCGGCGATCTGATCCCCGCTCTTTCCAGTTAAATAGCTGACCGGGCTGGCGATGATCGTCACGCAGTGGCCGCGTTTTACCAGGTACTGGGCTATCTCGTGGTGCCGGGTACCGCCTGGTTCATCAAGAGCCGCAAATGCCTGGTGGATGAGAAGAATATGCATGAGGTGATTGATTGGTTTACGAGCGGATTGGTTACAGGATTTAACCAGCTACCTGAGGTAATATCCACTCGGTCCAGAACTTGACTGGCAGTTGAGTTTGGGCTTGAACCGCCAGGGAAAGGGCTGGGATCTTATAAGCATAGGTGGGGGATACCCACCCAGAAACCGCGGACGTTGATCCAGTACCATACACGAGCTCTCCAGCGCGTACGAGCTGGATTGTGACTGGTGGCAGTTCCTGACCTTGCTCTGGTGCAGGCTCAATGCCAATATTTAGGTTAATCCATCCTGCTGGTGAACGTAATTGAACATTGATTGGCTGGTCTGTTCCAACATTTTCAACTTTCCACGACCAATCAGGTAGCATCCAATGCAAACGGGCTCGATAAGTATGTCCTGACTGGTGGGCAGCTTCAAGACTTGGAGTTTTTTTTCCAATCTTACCGGGAAACTTCCTGGTGGCGAATAATTCATCTTCGACAATCCATTTTCTTGAGGATTCGCAGGTGACCGACCGGCGGTGGATTACACCTAGATGAGTATAACCGTCATGCTGGGCAACGATTTTAACCAGCTTCCCTTTTTCACCAGTCAGCTGATCGAGAACCTCTGCTTGTGCCCAATCCAGCCACAGGAAGCGACCTGCATAGGTCATCTGATCCTGTCCATCGATCGTGACTGTATTGTGGAGACTTGAATGGGTGAATGGGTTCTGCCAGGGTGCGGGAGCATTGTAAAAATATGTGCCAGGATCGAGGGCAATATTATGTCCTTGCCACCAGAGGTCCAGGTGCAGCTGGTCTGCATGTGCTGGTCGCCCGCTGAATTTTGCCACCCTGAAACTCGCCCAGGATGAATTGGTTTGGTCGTTCAGGATGAGATGCGAACCCGGAAAGATCTCCAATCTTACCGGTTCCGGGGAGATCGCATCTTTCGGTTCGGTATGATTGCCTTCGGTTAACCCCAGCCAGAGGGCGAGTTCATCCCAGGGTCCGCTGTCGTAGACCGGCTCTCCCAGGAAGGCAATCGCTGCAGCCTGCAGTACAGGCCGGTAATCAGAATACGAGCTGCTCGCCAGGTTTTGAACATAGGAGCCATCATTATGCCCCAAATTGGGGACGCGCCCGGTGTCAGCATCTGCCAATCCCAGTAGCCAGTGGGTTGCAGATGCTAATTTGTGTTTGTTTTGCTCAGTAGTGGAGCTCTCCAGCGTGGAAACCCACAAAGCCAACTGCAGCATCACGCGGTGGTAGTTCGTGCTGTGCTGGATGTAAGTGCCGCTGTCAGAAATCTGATTTTCAAGAGCGTGATTAAACCAGTGCTGACCCGCTTTCTGCCAATTCTTCGCTTCGGGGTGAGCAGGCAAGGCAGCTGCGGCAGTGATCAGCCCTGCAGCTTCGCTCAACAGGTGGTTGTTGTTCTGCGCCCGTGCATAGCAAAGTGTAGCGGGAATGCGTTTTGCGTGGTCTGCAATAACCAGGCTTATGCGGTTAATCCGCTCAGGGCTGCTTGACTTCGCTGAAGAAAAGACCTGGATGGCGAAGGTTAATGAGATCAAACGAAGAGCTACTTCCTGCGCGGAAACCCAGTTTGGTCCCAGGTTTGGTAAATTAATATCTGCGAAGGCTTCGAACTCGTGCCAGAAAGTCTCCACGTAACTTTCATCCCCACTCAGGATGAAAGCTCTTGCCAGCGGATAAACCCAGGTGAAGCGGGCTGGTCCCCAAATCAACTTGATATCTTGCTTCCCGGATTTGCTTTGTTCGAGGGAAATTTTTGTCCAGTGAAGTAGCGGCAGGGGGACCACCAGGTTGAGGTCCTGCGGGGGCCCGCCAAACAAGCGCACCCTGCCTTGTTTGAGATCATTGGCTTCTGCCAGGAGCGCAGACGCCTGGTCAGCGATGATCTTGGTTAATCGAGCCCGGTCTGGAACGGAAATCAAACCCAGCGATATCTCGTATCCTGGAACCTGTAGATGTTCTTTTGGCTTGTGGGCGGGCGTAATTCGGCGCAGCCAACCGCTCCGTAAGGCGACCTGGTATTGGGCAAACAGCCCGACTTGTCCCAATCCGAGCTCACGGGCAGCTTTAAGCGCGTATACCAGCTGTTGAGAAGTTGACATGAAAATTATTGGGGTGGTAGGTACCCGTTCAGCCGATGAATGCAGATAATTCAGCCATCACCTGGTTCAATATCTGCAGGGATTGGTTGGGATCACCAGGTATTTCCAGGCTGTGATCAGCTCCATCGGTGGAAAACACCTGCACATTCGAATTGGATTTAATCTTGTCCAGTGATCCCGATGAGAAGGTTGCATCTGCCTGGCTCCCGGCTACAAAGGCTGGCGCGGATATCTCCTGTATGGCCTGGGCTACCGGCGGGAGGTGGATCAAGGGTGTGAACCAGACCGTGGCTGCCCGGTTCAGGTGCTGGTCCTGGTTAAGGATGAAGGCCATGGTCAGGGTTCCAAGGGATTTCCCGCACAGCATTGTCTGCTGATAGGTGCTCATTTCCTGCCCAGCTCTCAGTAAGGCCTGCCCGTCGGAAATTAATTGGATTGTTTTTTCTGATTGGGAAAGTTGGTCGAATTCAGCGGTTCCATAATTCGACCACAGCTGCAGGACATCATAACCACGGCTCAGCAGGATCTCCGTGGTGTAGTAAAGCAGCGGTCGATCGCAGGAATAGCGCATTCCAGGATAGAGTACAGCTAATCTGTCACTTGTATTTGCCTGCTGGATGAATTGGTTTGTTATTTTGCCTGCCCGATCTCCTTGTATATCGAGCGTTGTGTGGGTGAATTGATCCCGGCTCACAGCTGCGATTTCCTTGGGATGGCAATAGTTTCACCAGTGCGCAGGGCTTCAACTGCGAGAATTGATGCTGCAGAGACACCGTACAACTGCTGGTAAGGTATAGGAGGCTGTTCGTGTTCCAGGATAGCGCGCTGGAATACCTGCCATTCAGCCTGGTGCCCTTTATCCTGGCGCAGCCGGGAGCGCAGCACCTGCTGTTTGCCATCTTTGACCATCTCCAATGATCGGAAATCATCCAGGACCGCAACACGTCCCGCTGTGAACACCTCCAAGCGTTCCTTGGCGAAGGATTTATCGCCGTTGGCCAGGTAATCGATCGTCCCCAGGGAACCATCTGGATAGCTCAGCACCAGGTGGAGGTTGTCTTCGTGGTATCTGCCTTCATCAGGCAGCCCGGAAACAGCCACTGAGATAGGCGAATCGCCAACCAGGAAGGTCAGGAAATCGATGAAATGGCAGGCTTCACCTATCAGCCGGCCTCCACCCTGGCCCGGGTCGTGCAGCCAGTGGTAGGGTGGAAGGTAACCGGCATTGACACGGTAATGGGCGAACAATGGTTCCTGGCGTGCTACCAGGAACTCTTTTATCTGCTGGCTGAAGGGGGCAAAGCGGCGGTTAAATCCCACCATCAGAAGCGGGAAGTCTGTTGGAAATTGCTCCAGAATCCGGAAGATGGAATCCAGTTCTTGGATTGTGATCGCCAGTGGTTTTTCGCAGAAAACGTTCTTTCCAGCCTGAAGGCCGGTCATAGCTTGCAAAGCATGCTGGTTGTGGCGGGTGAGCAGCGCAACCGTGTTGATAGATGGATCGTTGAGGATTCGCTCTTCATCCCCGGTGGCATACTTGAAATTGTATTTACTGGCTGCTATTTGGGCCGAGGCTCCACTGGCTGAGGCGATTCCGATCAATTCGATGGAGGCGATCTTCTTCAGTGCTGGCAGCATCACTGCAGAGGCAAAATTTCCAGCACCCAGCACACCCAGCTTGAGCTGCTCAACACTGAGTGACGCTGGTTGTCCTGCGGGGAGCGTAACGGGTTTGGAGGCTTTAGTTGCTGGATCCTCTACCTGCGGTGAAGGTTGATCACTCCCATAAGTCAGCAGAACACCCAGGAACGGTTCGCCACTTTTACCGGTGATCAAATCATAGGCCTGCGGAGCCTGGACGATCGGGAAGCGGTGGCTGATCAGAGGGTGCACATCGATGCGCCGGGAAGCCAGCAGGTCGATAAAAGATTCCAGGTTGCGGGCTTCTGTCCAGCGTACGTACCCGATCGGGTAATCTATACCCCCCTCTTCATAGCCCGGGTCATATCGACCGGGACCGTAAGAACGGGAGTTGATGAAGGAGATTTCTTTTTCATAGTAAACTTTGCGTGGCAGTTCAAGCCCCACTGCACCTGGAGCAACCACCCGCGCCCGGTCCCGGGCAATTTCTCCCGCTAATTCAACTGGATCGGACGAATCCGTATCAGCGCAGATCAGGATCACGTCGCTGCCCCTGCCATGTGTGATGGATTGCACCGCTGGCAGGGCATTCTCGCGGATGACAGCTGATTCTGCCCCCATCTGAAGCGCAAGTTCGACCCGCTTGAAATCCAGATCGATCCCCAGCACACGGCAGCCTGCAGCATTGGCGATGGCTGTGCTCAGCAATCCCAGCAGTCCCAATCCGATCACCGTGATCTGTTCACCGATACTGGCTTCCGATAGGCGGAAAGCGTGCAGCGCAATTGAACCCAGGGTGGTAAAAGCCGCGCTTTCGAAGTCTACTTCATCTGGCAGTACAGCCAGCAGATTCTTTGGCACGCGCGCGTATTCAGCATGCACTGCATAACCGCCACCCGCACAGGCAACCCGTTGGCCTACTTTAAAACCTGGCATGTCAGTCCCGACAGCCTGGATGGTACCGGCGGAGGAATAACCCAGTGCGAGCGGTTGGTCCAGGCGGTTGAAGGCAGCTTCAGCTGTGGTGAACAATCCCTCGCGGCGGGCTTTGTCCAGCACCTGGCGGGCTAAATCCGGCCTGGAGCGGGCTTTGCCGAGCAGTGATTTGCCGGCAAAATCCACCAGCATACGTTCCGTCCCGGCAGAGACCAGGGAGGTTGCGGTTTTCACCAGGGCAGTACCTGGTTGGGCAAGTGGTTTGGGTACTTCAACAACCCGGGTTTCGCCGCTGCGCAAATCTTGAAGGACTTGTTTCATCATTGGATGGCTTAATAGTACTTCGATTGGAGGTTACCTTCAATCATTCCCAAAAAGTATACACCAAGTTCAGGAGTTTCCCTGCACCTTTCTGATTTGTGCTGCGCATCAAATTTTGGTGGCTTTCACCCGGATGATATAATTGCCCAGAATTTCACAGACAACAATTCGAGGAGCTTTTCTTGACCGACACACGCATCCAAAAATTTGCCCAAATCCTGGTGGAACATTCCACTCGGGTCCAGAGAGGAGATCGGGTGGCGATCACAACTGCCACGCCGGCGCTTCCCCTGGTAGAGAGCCTGTACGGGTTGATCCTGGAAAGAGGCGGTCTCCCGCACATCTTGCTTGATTTCCCGGGCCAGGAGGAGCAGTTTTTCGACCATTCAGGTGACGAACTGCTTGAATTTGTACCGCTTTTTCACAAGATGGCTTTTGAAGAATTTGAAGTGCTGATCAAAATCAAGGCGGATGAAAATACGCGCTCCTTGGCAGGGGTGGACCCGGAACGCCAGGCACTCCGGCAAAAGGCGATCTTCTCACTGATCCAAGCCCAGCTGCGGCGTGGGGCTGATAAATCGCTACGATGGGTAAGCACGCTCTACCCAACAAATGCCTATGCCATGGAAGCCGGGATGGGATTAAATGAATACGCGGCTTTCGTTTTCAGGGCGATGCACGCTGATGAAAATACGCCGGATCCGGTTGCACACTGGCAGGCGATCCAGGCTGATCAGCAGCGCATCATCGCTCGCATACAAGGGCACGACAGGGTGGAGCTGCACGGCCCGCATGTCGACCTCTCACTATCCATCAAAGACCGCATCTTTATGAATGCCTGTGGCGAGCACAACCTGCCGGACGGCGAGATTTACACAGGACCGGTAGAAAACTCCGCCAACGGGTGGGTGCACTACACCTACCCCGCCATGTACCAGGGACGCATCGTGGATGGCATCCAGCTCGAATTCCAGGATGGAAAGGTGGTGCAGGCCAGCGCTGAAGAAAATGAAGAATACTTGTTGAAGAATTTGGAAACGGATCCCGGGGCGCGCTATATCGGGGAATTTGCAATCGGCACCAATTTTGAGATCGATCGCTTCACCAAGAGTATCCTCTTCGACGAGAAGATCGGGGGTACATTCCACATGGCGTTAGGCGCTGGCTACCCCGAGACTGGCAGCCACAACAAGAGCGACATCCATTGGGACATGATCTGTGATTTACGCCAGGATTCGGAAATACTGGTGGATGGAGAAATGGTCTACCGGGATGGAAAATTTGTTATTTAAGTTAGAACTTCCCCTTGTAAAATTGCCTGATAATAGAAAAGGGTAAAAATCAGGCAATTTGGAAATCCTCAAAGAATTGAACGCCTGCAAAAACCCGGTTGGGGAAACTTTATCTCCAACCGGGCTCATAAAGCTGGTGCTTAACAACACCTTTGGGTTGCGAATTACCCTCCACAAGCCTGCCCGTAATTAAATTCCTCAATATTCCAGAATTCGCTGTTGGCAGTGGGATCAATGATGAAATTGCACATGTCTGCGCGTGTTGCCGCCAGCTGGGTGCGTAAGAACAGAGGTGCCACGGGCAGCTGTTCGCTGAAGATAAGCTGTGCTTCCAGGTGACCTTGTTCATACTCGGGTTGGCCTGGCAGCGAGTTAAGCGCTTGATTGCAGGCCAGATCGTATTCTTCATTCGAGAACCCAACAGTATTTTGGCCATCTGGAGCAGTGATAATACGCTCCTTGCCATCCTGGATTGAGATCCAGGTTCCACCTTCAGGACCACCCACCTGGCTTGATATGTAGGCGAAACAGGGAGGTTCAACGGATGCTACCCAGGCAAATTCAGCCATGGTGAAATCGCGGGTGAAGACCCGATCCCAGAACCCGGAGGATGGATCAAACTCGACATTGGTCTGGATACCGCATTCCGCCATGGATTGCTGTAGGATGGCAGATACCTGCTCGCGCAGAGAGCCACCAGTTGTCTCGTAGGTAATTTCCAATTTTGTGCCATCTATGACATTATTCACACCCTGGGCAATGCGGGGGGTGAATGGGTCATTATCATCATCCACCCAGCCAACATCTTCCAGCAATGCGCTGCCAGCAACGGGGTCGAAGTCATAATGCGCTACTGCAGGATTGTACAGCGGATGGTTGGGGGGAATGTACGAATCAATCACGATGGATTGCCCGAAATAGATCGTATCGACCAGCGATTGGCGGTCCATGCACATCAGGAACGCCTGGCGCATGCGCACATCGCTGAAGAAATCGGGACGGTCGACACCAATCTGGTAACCATCATCATATTCCGGGGGTTGAATACCAAAATCCAGGTGCTCCCAAATGGTGCCCGGGACAAAGGTGGCACTGAGTTCAGCATTCTTATTCAGCTCGAGCAGCAGCTCGCTCTGGTCACCGAGACCTGAGGTTTGGTCGATGATGTCGCACTCGCCGGCCAGGAGAGAGGCGATATTTGAATTTCCATTACTTCCCACGAAGCGGAAAATCACTTTTTCGAAGTTCGGCAGGCCTTCGGCGGCGCGGAAGTAATTGGGGTTCTTATGCATGCTGATCAAATCGCCCTGCACCCACTCATCAATGATATAAGGTCCCCAACCGATCGGCATGCGCGACGAGGCTTCCGCTTCCAGCAGCTCGGATGCGGTGTACTGCCCCCAAACATGTTCAGGAGCAGGAGCAAAGAAGTTGATCGCATACGAAGCATCCCTGAATCCCGGGATACCGGTCCAAACAGTAGTCAGCTCATCGGTGGCTTCATAAGAAGCAGTGCGTAGGGTAGTGTATTCATTGCTCAACACGTCTGGATCAGCCTGTAAATTGAAAGCATACACGGAATCGCTGGCAGTTAGCGGTGCACCATCAGACCAGACAAGATCTGGCAGGAGGGTAAACGTGGCAGATAACTGCTCCATTTCCAATTCACCACCTTCGTAAGCGACAGCTTGCTCGTTAGTACTCCCGGCGGGAACGATCATGACCGGTGGATCGGCATCGGCATCCAATGTGACCACCTCTCCACTGGCATCGACTACTGTGTCGCCTTCACTCACTGTGACAGTGGTCAAAACTGCATCACCATCCGCCAGGTTGGGAAGCTTCTCCAGGATGACCGGTTGGTAATCGAAGGAGGTGCTATCGATGGGACCATCATAAATCGCGTTTAATATCTGGTCAGCGGCGAAACTATCCGTACCATAACGGAACAAGCTATCCGGTTCCTCACCCTGGCAGATCACCAGCGTGCGCGGACCACTTGGTTCCGGGGTGGGCGTTACAACCCGAACCACTTCTACCGGGGTGCCCTCTATGATCTCAGTCACGATCATAGTTTCGAGGACTGCTTCCGGGGTATTTGCGGATTGGCAGCCAGATATTATTATCCCAAGGACAAATAATATCCCCAGGAACACCAACGGCTTGCTATTTCTTCTCATGACTTACTCCTTTGGAAAATGTCTTGACGGTATTTTGAAACTCTCGGATTGTTTTGCGCCCTTGAAATGCTCTATTCGTTGTGTTTTAAGCGGGGCAGACTAGGCACCTGGCGGTATAGATTCGAAGGAATCAACCGGTGCATTACCCACTGGCAGCAAAATCCCTTCCCCCACAAAGCTGGTAATTGCTAGCCGACTGCATGCGGTAGATTTGGGAACTCTGTTTGAATTCCCCCATTCAGAAAATAACCTGTTAAGCTGCTTCGAGAGATTTGATTAATTATACTACTTATATCAAAATTATCCAGATTAGATTGTCCATCCGGTTTGGCTGGCATGCCGTCCAAAATAGAGAAACTACAATATGGTGGTTGTGGCCAATTCGCCGCTGTTTCAGTATCTTTTGCCCCCTGGATCGTCATTGGGAATGCGCTGAGAGCTCCCCATTGAGATGGACTCTCAATGATGTTTTCATGGATTCTTGATCCCCCTGGATTGGGAGCAGAAATTAGTCCAGCATCGTGTGATGGCGGTACTTTATGGCATTAGAGAACTGTGGATTCCCCTGGTTCATCAGGTCATCATGAGACTGTTCTTACCTGGACTCCCAGCGACCTGGTGGTCCTTGTTCAATTAATTTGGCCATCTTGTAATAGGAGTTTTTTAATTGGAACAGGCTCTCCAGCCACCAGGTGACACCTGCCCGGCTGTATGCCTGCAGGGTCTTGCTTTGTTTGGTTTCATCCATGCTCTGCAGGTATCCCATGGTGACCAGGTCAAACGGCGCATCGCTTGCGCGCTCCTGTTCGATGAAAGCCTTGAGGGCACTGAAATCTTTGGCGGTCATGGCACCACCATGTTTCAAGGGGAAAGCGCCATCCCAGCGGGCAGCCCGGCGGAATGGAGCCTTGTTGGGCCAGTAGCCTCCCACCCAGATCGGGATGCGCGGTTTTTGCAGAGTGGCGGGCTGAAACCTGACTTTCTCGATCTGGTAGTGTTTGCCAGCGTAGGAAAAAGGTTTGCCGCTCCATAGACCGGTCAGGATGTCCAATCCTTCATCTAGCTTCTCAGCCCGGATATGTCGGTCGGTTTCTTCCCCGAAGTATGCAAATTCGGCTTTCTCCGGTTCACCCAACCCCACGGTTAAGATCAGGCGACCTTCCGATAGGTGATCGAGGGTGACGGTCTCACGCGCTACTTTCCAGGGTCGCCTGCGGGCGAGAGGAGTCAGGGTGGTCCCAATGCGTATGCGGCTGGTGGTCATCGCCATCGCGGCCAGGGCGACCCAGGGATCAACCATGTGGTGCCCCTGGTTTTTGCTGACCAGGATGTGGTCAAAGAGGAAGATGCCGTCCCAACCGGCCTGTTCGGCCGCGTGCGCCAGTTCTGACAAACTGTGCCCGCTGATCGCATCGCCATAGTTTGGTAAATATATCCCGAAATTCATGATCTCATCTCTGTGTGTACACCAATGATAAAAACGGAACCATCGTTTGGTTCACAAGCAATGTCTTAATCATTTGTATAATAATCCAATTAAGAGTATAAATGTCTAGTAAATAAGATCGACGATTCAACCCTTGACCTGTAGGGATCATCTTGGCCGATTTGGTATCGTAACACATTTGCTCATATGTAATAAACTGTAGAAGATAGTTTGCATAGGATTTCCCACGAAAGGAGTATTAATGAATAAACCAGCCAGCCGGATCAAAGGATTGGGCGAAGTGTCGATTCGTGTCCAGGATCTCGACTCAATGCGGAAGTTTTACGAAGAAGTGGTAGGGCTCCAGGTGCTCCGGCAAGAAGAGAGCTATGTTTTCTTCAAGATCGCGGAAGGCTATGGCGGGCATACCCAAAACCTGGCGCTCTTTGATGCCAGTGAAGTTACCTTCCTGGAGAATAAATCAAGCCAGTTGAGTCCAGAGATGTCGACCCTGCACCACATCGCGCTCAATATTGCGCTGGAGGATTACGAACCTGAGAAAGAGCGGCTTGAAGGTCTGGGGTTGAAGGTGCAGGCGGTGGACCACGAATGGATCCATGTCCATTCGTTGTATTTCTCCGACCCGGAGGGGAACTTGCTGGAATTTGTTAGTTATGATGAGCGACTTTGAGAGGGTTTGGGAATCACAATTGGAATTGGCGGCTTTCGAAAGCCGCCCTACGCTCGTCGCGACTCAAATTTGTTCTTTATGTGACCTTTACGAAACTTGTCATTCTGAGCCGGAGGCGAAGAATCCCTGAATTGATTATCCTGAATATAAATACAATGAATAAATGAGCACGCGCTCTAGGGATTCTTCGACCCCCACAAACTGGCGATTGGGGGATCTCAGAATGACAATTGGAAATGGTATCTTGGGAAAATCGTGTTACATATTTCCCCAAGGCTTGAATTCTCTCATGGAATGCCTGATAGCAACTGTCATTCGGTTACTCCCGCACTTGTTGCGGGATGAGCCGGAGGCGAAGAATCCCTGAATAGATTATCCTGAATGAAGTTCTATTGAATTAATGGATGCGCGGCAGAGATTCTGAGACCCCCACGATCTGACGATTGGGGGGTCTCAGAATGACATGATCTTCTGGCAGCTTTGGAAAGCCGCCCTACAATTCTATTCTTCAGGTGGCAGACCAAACTGCTCGCGCTCTTCGGGAGTCAGCTCACGGAATACGCAGCATTCTTTAGCATAGTTGATAAGTTCTTCAGTTGATTGCCAAACACGCCAGACTCCGGAATGTCCAGGACCACCAGTTGTATTACTGATATAGATAAGCAGGTGCTGACCATCTGGAGACCAGGCAGGATTGATGATCCAATCCCCAGGAGTGGATAATGTCAGCAATTCAGCACCAGATTGTGCATCCCAGATGCGAGTGGTATCATCTGTGCTCCCGGTCACGATTCGCTTTCCATTCGGTGACCAGTCGATAGCTGATACTACGCCAGTATGCCTGATTATCTCGATCAGCTCTGAACCGGTGTTGGCATCATAGATGTAAATTGGATTGGTCGTAGAACCAACTTGATCGTCACCACCTGCTACAGCGATTTTCGAGCTGTCTGGAGACCATTCGAACCAAACATAGTATTCTGATTCCGTATCTGGAACGATGATCAGCATGGTCTCATAGGTGCCAGCATCCAAGATCCGAATTTGACCGCCAAAGTAATCAGAATCGTCATAACACAATAGTGCGATTTTGCTGCCGTCTGGCGACCAGCGGACCATATGAGCCCAGGTTAAGCAATTAATCGATTTAATAAGTTCACCTGAACCGACCTCCCAAAAAAAGACCATTCCCTCCAAATCGCCAACTCCAACTAAAGTTCCGTCCGATGAGAAATCGGGTATCAAAACAAGGTCATCCCTACCAGTTTCCAATACGCGGATGCTTTCACCATTCTGGCTATCGAGTAACCACAATTTGTTGGCATCGGTTATATCCGGCCACTCTTGCATTGTTCTTGCCAGGATGTAATCACTACTCGGCGAGTAATCTGTGTACCATTCCCAGGATTCATCTTTGTCCAAAGACGTCTCAAAAATTGGTTGACCGGAATCTAAATCCCAAACCGCGGCAAAACCCGGGTATCGTTTTTCAGGTCCTGGTCCTGTACCGACTGTTAGAAATTTTCCATCAGAAGACCAATTACCTAATTCAATGTAGCCATAAGGCAGATTTAGAACCATATTGTTTACTGCAGTGTTCCATATGCGTGCTTCACCATCAGCCCCTGCACTGACCAGCTGCTCTCCAACCGGAGACCATGATAGATATGCGACAAAATTATCATGACCTCTGATTGCAGCGATACTTTCTCCGCTGATTGAATTCCACAGCCGGATGTACCCATCCCCTCCCCCGGATGCCAGATAAGCCCCGTCAGGAGACCAACTGAGCGTATAGACAATGTGATCATCTACAGCACTGCTACCTGTGGATGCGCCAACATCGATTTGCCTCAGCTTCTCACCAGTGTTGGGGTTCCAGAAGCGGACTGTACCATCATCACCGGCTGTGGTGAGCAGTTCCCCATCTGGAGACCAGGTGACCTGGTTAACTCCACCTTGATGGTCGTCTAGAATCATTAGCTCATGACCACTCTGGGCGTCCCAAATACGAGCAGTGCCATCCTCGCTGCTCGTTGCCAGCTGTGTGAAGTCTGGTGACCAGGCAATACTGTTTACAGCGTTGGTATGGCCAGTTAACTGAACCTGAAGATTCTCTAACATCGGACTCCAAATCAAGGCCATGTTATCCCCACCAAGAGTCGCGATCCTGCCATCCGGAGAAAACTCAGCCCCGGCTCCAGTGGTGTAGTGGTAGAACCACGTAGATGTATCTCCAGCATCTGGTGGTACCGAATTCTGAACCTCTTGCACAGCAACCTGTTCTCCGGATTGTGCATCCCATAAAATCAGATCATAATCCTGGCTTCCCAATAGAAACCGGTCACCGGAGATGGTCAGTACGTGGTGATTATCGGGAGACCATTTGACGGTCAACCCCCAATCAAATTGATTGCCTGTAATACCTTCGGGTAAATTAATACCTCTAATAAGTTCCCCACTGGCAGAATCCCAGATCTGAACGGTGTTATCCGTACTGCTGGTAGCAATTTGCTTCCCATCAGAAGACCACGCTGCGCCTGTCACCGCGGCTGTGTGGCCCTCATAGATCTGCAGTGCACGATTATACGTTACCGCCTGACCAAGAGCATGTTCGGCTTGAGGAGTATAAGGATAGTTCTCCAGGGCTTCCAAGGCCAGCAAGATGGCGCGATCAGTGTTTCCAGATTCAAGTTCAGTCTCGGCTTGAGAAGCTAAGAGAATTCCAGCTTGCATACGAGCATCGCTTTCCGCTTCGACTGCCCGGTCACGTTCCTGAAGGGCTAGTTGCTCTGCTTCTGCACGGGCGTTGGCTTCTGATTCGGCAATTGCCTGTTGGGTAGCACGAGCATCTGCTTCTGATTCAGCGATTGCCTGCTGGGTGGCGCGCGCATCCGCTTCAGCCAGGGCTGTAGCCTCATTTTGCTCCGCAACCAGTGCATTTTCCTGAGCAATACCTTGCTGGTTGAAGGCGAATATGGTCAGAATCACAGCTACGATGGCCGCCACTGCGAAGACCGCCACCAGGGCGCGCAGGAAGTTGCGCGAGCGGCGTTCGAGAGCGGCCTGCTGAGCCTTGCGGCGGGCTTCGTCCTCCAGGCTGGCTTCGAGAAAGAGCTTTTCATTGGGCGTCAGTGCCAGGGAGGTCTCCTTGGACCACTCCTCGAACTGGGCCAGGCGCGAGCCGCGCA
>JBJYXV010000047.1:0-3021 GCA_046260155.1 Anaerolineales bacterium | reverse complement strand
AGGGTATGACATTGTTGTCAGACTATAACTTCATCGGGGTCTTTGTCGTCGTAGCGATAATATTTCCCTTTGTGGCGCTGGGCCTTGCCTGGTTGCTACGGCCCAAGAAGCCCAATCAGGTCAAGACCGACACCTACGAGTGCGGCCTCCAGACCATAGGCGAGACCTGGGTGCAATTCCGCGCCCAGTACTATATATTCGCCCTGGTCTTTGTCGTTTTCGACATCGAGGCCGTCTTTCTTTTCCCCTGGGCAGTCGCCTACGATGCGCTACCGCTCTGGGCACTGGCCGAAGCCTTCCTGTTCTTGGGCATCCTCACTGTGGGCTTGGTCTATGCCTGGCGTAAGGGTGCGCTGCGCTGGCAATAGCCAACATCCAGGTGCCAACTAGGGAGCGGTCGTTGGTGCACCCGCTGTTGGGGCTTTGCTGTTGGGTACGAGGAGAGGGGTATGGATTTCATTCTCAACTTTTGGGTTGAACTGGGAGCGTGGGCTCAGGACGTGCTCTTTGGCTGGGGCTTGCCTCAATGGGCCGTCAACCTGATCTCCGACTTTTTGGGCGTGCTGATCCTGCTGGTGATTGGGGTCATGGCGGTACTCATATTCACGCCCATGGAGCGCAAGGTGATCGCGCGCATGCAGGACCGTCCGGGACCAAACCGTGTCTGGCCCTACGGCCTGTTGCAGGCGCTGGCTGATGCGATCAAGATGCTAACCAAGGAGGACATCACGCCCAGGCATGCTGACCGGACGCTCCACATGTTGGCTCCGCTGATCGTGGCTATTCCGGCTTTGCTTGTGTACGCGGTCTTGCCCTGGGGTCCGAATATCATTGGCAAGGATCTCAATGTGGGCGTCCTCTTTATCGTCGCCATTGGGGCGTTTCACGTCATTGCGCTGCTGATCGCTGGATGGGGCTCGAAGAACAAGTACTCCTTGCTGAGCGCCTTCCGCGTGGTGAACCAGTTGCTGGCCTACGAGATTCCGATGGTGTTCTGCATCCTCAGCGTGATCTTGTTTTCCAAGACCATGTCCACCCAGGGGATCGTCGAGGCCCAGACGATCCCCTACTTTGTCATCATGCCGGTGGCGGGCCTTACCTTTCTGGTCTGCGCCATGGCTGAGGCGAACCGCTCTCCTGTCGATTTGTTGGAGGCCGATTCGGAGATGGTAGCCGGGTACATGATTGAGTACAGCGGCATGAAGTTCGCCATGTTCTTCATCGCCGAGTATGTCAATATGTTCGCCGCTGCCATTATCATCTCGACCCTCTTCTTGGGCGGATACAAGTTCTTTGGTCTGGAGAATCTCGCTCCGGTGCTTACGCCCGTTATCGTCTTTTGCAAGGCTACATTTGTCATCTTCTGTATGCTCTGGTTCCGGGCTACGTTCCCGCGGGTACGGTTCGATCATCTGATCGGGTTCGCCTGGAAGTTCCTTGTGCCGCTGGCGATGGTCAACCTACTCCTCAGCGCCTTGGTGGTCAAGATTCCCGTGGAGAATGCCCGGGTGGAACCCTGGGTGCAGGGGGCTGTGATGTTGGTGGGTAACTTGATCATCATTGTGGTGACTGGCTTCATCCTCAACCGCTCAGCACGCGGGATCGAGGATGCGCCAGCCCTGAAGCGCATAGTGGCGGTCGAAAGGTAGGATGCTCATGGTTGTGACGCAAGTGATCTTTATCATCCTGAGTGCTGTCGCGCTGATAGGTGCCCTGGGCGTCGTCCTTAGCCGCAACCTGTTCCACGCCGCGATCTTTTTGGTGCTGTCGTTTGTGGGCGTTGCTGGCTTTTACGTCCTGCTCGAGGCCGAGTTCCTGGCGATGATCCAGATTCTGGTGTATGTCGGTGCCATATCGATCTTGATCATCTTTGCCATCATGCTCTCGCGGCGTCTCATGTCGCCAAAGTATCGGGCCAGGAACGAGCAATGGGTGTGGGCGCTGGTTGCCGCTGTGGTCCTATTTGCCATTCTGGTCGTGATTCTGATCCAGGTTGACTGGCCCTTTGCCCAGGCAAGTGTGCCGGATGGGACACTCGTCGAACTGGGCAAGGCGCTGGTAGACCCGGAGCAATTCCTGTTGGTTTTTGAAGTGGCCTCGGTGCTGCTCCTGGTAGCCCTGGTCGGGGCGGTGATCGTCGCCCGGGAACGCTGAGCGAGGGAGGAACGCCTATGCAAGTCCCATTGTCCTGGTATCTGATTGTCGCTGCCGCACTGTTCTGCATTGGTCTCTATGGCGCGCTTTCTCGGCGCAACGCCGTCGCGATTTTGATGGGCGTGGAGCTAATGCTCAACTCGGTGAACATCAACCTGCTCGCCTTTTGGCGAAACGTCGAAGTTGTGCGGGGCATGCTAACGGGCCAGGTATTCGCCATCATTGTCATCACCGTAGCCGCTGCGGAGGCAGCGGTTGGTCTCGCCTTGGTCATCGCCGTCTATCGTTCGCGCAAGACGGTGGATGTCGAAGACGTGGACCTGATGAAACTCTAGAGGAGCGAGGAGTCGATGACAGAATTCTTTTTCAATCTGACCTGGCTGATCCCGCTCTTTCCCCTGGCAGCGTTTGCCATCATCGTGCTGTTTGCCAACCGCAACCGGCTGCTCAGCACCTGGATAGCATGGATCGGTATCGGCCTTGCCTGGATCCTGGGCTGGACTGTCTTTTTTCTGTCCTGGGCAAACTCTGGTGGGCTGACGCCTCCGGGGAGCAATCACCCGCTGCCGCTCTACAGCATTCCCACTGGGACGCTGGAGCTGACGGTGGGATTCCAGGTTGATACACTGACGGGCCTGATGTTGTTCATGGTGCCTTTTGTCTGCTTGATGATCTTTATCTACTCCAAAGGGTACATGAACTTTGGCACCGACGCGGTGGACAGCCGTTACTCCCGCTTTTTCGCCTACATCTCACTGTTTGCCTGTGGCATGTTGGGGTTGGTAATTGCCGGTGACTTTGTCACGCTTCTCGTCTTCTGGGAGATCATGGGCCTCTGTTCGTACCTGCTCATCGGCTTCTGGTTCG
>JBJYXV010000046.1:0-65267 GCA_046260155.1 Anaerolineales bacterium | reverse complement strand
TCTGTCTGGTTGAGTTCACTGGAAGAACCGCTGGAGATACAGCAAGATCCAAGCTAAGAATATCGAGAATTTGATCCCTTAATGCAAAATTTTCGATCCATGTGGTCAAATTTGTGCAAGGAGCATCAGGCTCTTGTCCTGGTGCTCCTTTTAGCGCTGGTCATGGGGACCACCTTCATTATCCTTGTACCTCCCTGGCAGCATTATGATGAGCCGACCCAGTTTGAATATGCCTGGCTGGTCGCCAACCAGACAGGATTCCCATCGAATGGTGATCATGACCAGCAGATGCGCAGAGAAGTTGCCGCCTCGATGATCGAACATGGATTTTTCGATGATCTGGGATATAAACCGGACCTGCTTTCCGGTGCTAAGCAAATCTGGATCGGGATCTCCCAGGTTGGCAGCCAGCCGCTTTACTATTGGCTGGCAGCCTTACCATTGAGGTTCTTGAAAGCAACCGATGTAACCTTTCAACTGTACGTTGACAGAATTTACTCGCTCCTGTTTATGCTGGTTACGGTTGGGGCAGCTTATGGATTTGCCGTTGAATTAACCTCTCCAGAGCATCCAATCCGCTGGCTGCTGCCGCTTTCTATTTTGCTGCTGCCCGGTTTTGCTGACATTTCCAGCGCAGTCAACGATGACGTGGCTGCGATCGCTTTTTTCTCATTCTTCCTCTGGGCAGGCGTCAGGCTGATGAAGGGGGGTTTCAGCTGGATGCGCATCCTGGCATTGGTCATTCTATCTCTGCTTTGTTTTTACACCAAGAGCACAGTCATGATCGCCGTTGGTTTAGCAGCCATTCCGATCCTTTTCTCGATTTTCGGGAAAGCGAGGAAACGCATTGCATGGATGGTTGTTACTGCAGGTGTGATCATTGGGTTCATGCTGTTCTTCGAGTTTGGATATCCACGCAGCTGGTACCAGGAGGCGGGTGGGACTTCATCTAATTTTTCAGTGGCAGGTCAATCTCCCCTGGGGGATAAAGGTTTCAAATTCAACCTTGCTGATGGTAATTCACCATCACGGATCAGCCAGCTGATCCCGGCAGATCAAAATCAGCGCGATACAAAGACGGTTTATACCGTCGGGGCCTGGATCTGGGCTGACCAACCCCTTACCGTGCAGACTCCGACGCTCCATATCACGGATCGGAATGCACTCCGGAAGGTGGATGTCGATCAGGAACCAAAATTTTTCACATTTACAGAGAAAGTGGGTGTGAAAGAACGCCCGTATAAGATTTCTTTATCCCCAGGACCCAATCCAGCGGGAGAAGAATTCACGGTTTATTACGATGGCATTCTGCTGGTTGAGGGGGATTGGGATGGTGAAATTCCAGAAATGGAAAATCATTCTGGTGACAGCGGGCTGATCGGGGGCGAGTATTTTACCAACAGGATCCGGAATTCATCTGCTGAAAAGAACGGATTAGCCCTGCGTACCTGGGTCACAGCGGCTCTATCGAAAGTCGCACCTGGTAATCCAAATCTTATTATCGGCTTGATACAGGATCCTGCGCCGTTGATCGGATATTACAAATCAACTATTAAATCACTCTTGCATACCTTCTGGGCGCGTTTTGGCTGGGCCCAGGTCACGCTCGTCGGCTACCGACCTTACACGATATTGGGGTTATTCACCCTGGCGGGTATTCTTGGGGCTTTATTCGCATTTTGGCGGTACCGCAGCCAAATCCGCTGGGAGCTTTTCTTCTTCCTCGGTCTCGCATTGGTTGGCATCTGGGGTGCTGCGTTCTTACGCGGGGTGACCAGCTTCATGGATGGAGGTTATTATATCCCCGTGGCTCGCTATGCATACCCGGTAATTATTCCCACCATGCTGGTTTTAAATATCGGCTGGCTGGAGATCATGCACTGGGTTGAGCGATTTTTCAAGATCCAGCAGAGATACCAGATCTGGGTGCTGATCACTTTATTCATCATGCTGGATATCATCTCATTCTATACAATCTACAGCTTTTATCATGCATAGAAAAAATTCTGGCTAGATGTTTTTCTCAACAAGATATTCAGAAATGCATATCTATCTGGAGGCTAGTAATTTCTAATCTTATTCCAGGTGATGCTCATCTCTGGCGAGGACTGTTTCGAGTAGAATATCCAATTGATTTAAAGATGAATATTTTGCCTGCCCCGGAGTGAATAACTCGCGAAGATGCCTTCTATATTGTTCGTTTGCACCGCCAATATCTGCCGCTCGCCAATCGCGATGGGCTTACTCCAGCAGATGCTCAAGGATAAGCAGGTTGAAGGTGAGTGGATCGTGGAATCTGCGGGCACCTGGGGTTTGGATGGGGATGCCGCAGCGGCTGGATCACAAGCAGTCATGGCTGGCCGAGGTATTGATATCAGCCAACACCGTGCACGCAGTGTGGATTATGATCTGCTTGCATCTTTTGACCTGATTTTAACCATGGAGAATGGTCATAAAGAAGCGCTCTGCATGGAGTTTCCCGAAGTCTCAAAGCGTATCTACCTGTTAAGTGAAATGGCCGGGGAGAAAAGTGATATCACGGATCCTTATGGAGGGCCTTACTCCGGGTATGAGCGAGCTGCGGAAGATATCCAGGCATACCTCGAGAATGGATTGGATCAGATCCTCCTATTAGCTGCTCATCCCAATTAACTAAGTTGGGAAAATTCTTTCCGCCAGCTTATGATGAAGAACCTTTACCGTGGAGGCAATAGAATGAAATTTAGGAGAAAGCAACCCTATTGGATAATAACGAGCCTGGTTCTTGGTGTGGCTTTGGTGCTCATTTCGGTGAGTGCGAGCGGAGCGCAAAATCCAAGTGAATCCGATCTCGCTGCCAGCACGGAAGTTTACCTGCCGCTGATGGTGAATACGTACCCCTGGATTGCGCCAATAGGTGCCCAGGTGGTCGATTTCAACGATCCTAATGTTACTGCTCTGGCGAAGGATGGGGGAGTGCAGTGGGCGCGCATGGATGTCTTTCGCTGGGGGAAAATCGAACCCCAGAATACGAATAGCTCGGGTTACAAGTGGTCTGCTGTTGATGAGAGCTCGTTGATCGCAGCCCACGAAAACGGGATCAATGTGATCGGTATCATCCGCGATACGCCCAGCTGGGCACAGCAGATCCCGCCCTATTCCTGTGGACCGATCAGCCAAACAGCGATGCCGGAGTTTGCTAATTTTGTGCGCGATCTGGTCAAGCGTTACAGCAAACCACCTTTCAATGTCAAGTACTGGGAGATCTGGAATGAGCCTGATGTCGTTTACTCACCGGAATTGGGCTTTGATAGTGTGTTCGGTTGTTGGGGGAATGCTGATCCAGGACAAAGTCGTGAATTCTATGGGGGAATATATTTCGGCGAGATGCTGAATGTAATTTATCCAGTGATCAAATCCGTTGATCCTGATGCCGAGGTGGGCATTGGAGGCCTGCTGTTGGATTGCGATCCCACAATCGATAAGAACTGCTTAAGTGGCTTATTTTTCGAGGGAATCTTGCGCAGCGGAAAACCTTTCCGCGGAGACAACTTCGATTTTGTTAGCTACCATGGCTATACACCCTATGCCGGACCAAGTAAAAGTCTTTCTCTCGATGAAGGCAATCCAAAATGGAGTCACCGCGGTGGGGTGGTGCTGGGTAAGCTGGCATTCATCCGCGAGGTGATGGGCAAGTATGGAATTGATAAACCTGTTTTCCATACGGAGGGTGCGCTGATTTGTCCAGAATACCTGCCTGCGGAATGTGATCCACCGGGCAGTGATTTCGAAGAAGCGCAAGCGGATTACGTGCCCTGGCTTTTCGTGCGCAATTGGGCTAACGATGTGGATGTCACCATCTGGTACCAACTCCAGGGACCGGGTTGGCGGTATGGTGGATTGTTGGATGAGGTCCAGGATCCAAAACCAGCTTATAATGCCCTGAAATTTCTCTCACAGGAGCTGCACAGTACAACCTATAGCGGGAGAGTACTGGAAGGTAGTGGAGTAGCTGGGTATGAGTTTAAAAAGAACGACTTGAGAATCTGGGTGTTGTGGTCGCCGGATGAAGTCAATCATACCGTGACGTTACCCTCATCCGCCAAAAAAGCTTTCAATTTATACGGGGCTCCACGAACTTTTTCAGGGAACCAGATCACTGTCAATCGTCCGGTTTATATTGAGCTTTCGCCATGAGCCGGTAAGATATCAACAAAATACAGAAAAGATGAAATGAAATTACACATTATTGGTTCAGGCATCCTCGTTCTGGTAATCCTGGCAGCTTGTGCTGGTCCAGATGCAAACATAGCGGTCACAGCAACACTTCCAGATCCAGAAGTAAGAGTGGTTGATTCGCCGGTTGAAACCGGTGAGATGCCTGCTGAATTACCTGATACTCTCGAGGTTGAGGCAGGACAGAACCCTGGACCAAGCATGGCGTTTGGGTTGGAATCTCACCAAGCAAATTTTTTAGATCATGATGACCTCGTCGGTGCACCCGGCCTGACGCTGATGCGCCACAATGGATTGCTCTGGTACGAAATCGAACCAATTGAAGGAGAGCGGGATTGGGCTGCTGCTGCAGATTTAGAGCGGGTTCTTGAGCAGGCTTCTGCCAGTGGCTTGTCAACCATTCTGATCGTGCGGGGAACCCCACAGTGGGCACAGCGTTTTCCCGGATCATATTGCGGTCCAATCCTTCCAGAAAAACTCGATCAGTTTGCTGATTTCCTGGGTGAGGCTGTAAGGCGGTACAGCCAGCCTCCCTACAATGTCAGGTACTGGGAGCTCGGAAATGAACCTGATGTTGACCCGCTTTTAGTGCGTTCGAACAGTGTTTTTGGGTGTTGGGGAAATTACTTGGATGCATATTATGGTGGGGGCTATTATGCTGATATGTTGAAAGTCGTTTATCCAGTGATCAAGAGTGCGGATCCGAAGGCCAGGGTGCTGCTTGGCGGTTTGCTTCTGGATTGTGATCCCAGTCAGCCTCCACAAGGCAAGGACTGCAGTGCCGGAAACTTCCTGGAGGGGGTCTTGAGCAATGGGGGTGGGGATTATTTCGATATTCTCAGCTTCCACGGGTATACACCTTATTTCGGTCCCGCATCCGGATATCCCTATGAGCTGTATATGGACAAACATAATCCCAGCTGGGAGCACCTGGGAGGCGTGGTTAACGGGAAAATTAACTATATTCGTCAATTATTCGAGAAATACCAGGTGGAAAAACCAATTTACCTCACCGAAGCGGCATTAATGTGCGCAGAATATAATCCCACAGACTGCGACCCACCAGGAGCAGCCTTTTATGATACTCAAGCAGAGTACGCCATACGGCTCTATGTAGGAAATTGGGCGAATGGAATTGAAGGCACCATCTGGTACCAATTTGAAGGGCCAGGTTGGCGCTATAGTGGTTTGCTGGATGAAGAACAAAATCCAAAACCCGTCTACGAAGCGCTGGCTTATCTTGCCAACTCGCTTTCCCAATCTGTATATAATGGAGAAGTAAACCAGTATGAGAATTTGCTGGGATATGAATTTATCTCGCCAGGTAAACACACCTGGGTTCTCTGGTCCCCCGAACAAATCGATATATCTATCCCTGTTCCAAGTGATTTAAGTGCTGCTTATGACAAGTATGGGAGCGAAGTCACGCCATCCGGGGATCAGCTGGTCGTCAACAGCCCGCTTTACCTTGAGTTCACGCCATAATCAAATAGTCACCAATCAAAATGTGAATATTCACTCAATTGAATAACCCGGCTCGATAGATTTCCGCAGAGGTTGGAATCACAATTTTAAATGCTCCTGGATATTTCCTTCCAGGAGCATTCTAGATTAAAGGGTTTGTGGATGGAAATTAATCCTAAAACCCGTATACTTGCCGGGGACCGAGCCAAGCGGGGTACTGGTCGATCAGCAACTTACGAGATGAAAAACAACCGTGACACGCATCGGCAAATTTTGAGTCAGCCGGTAAACCAGATAGTTTTACCAATCCTGCGGGGCCTTCCAGGGCGAGCACACTCAGGATTTCGTGTTTCTGGATTTCATAATTCCCGAGGATCTCATTCAACGGAACCTGGCAGGCATTCCCGATCGCGATCCCGGGACAAATCTGGACAAACCCATAGGCGTCAACAAATACTCTTTCAGGATTTCCAAGGTCCGGATGAGGGCAGCTGGTGAGTGAAACAGCCTCAACCCCTGCATACTGTTCTGCTAATAATTCTGCTGCCCTGCCGGCAAATATGAAAGATGGTTCATCGATTTTGTCTGGTTTGCAGGAAGAGATGGGGGTTGATTCCTCCACACCAGGAGTCGAGGTGCGTACCTCCGTCGTTGGAATACCCAGCTCATGCGCTGCACTCAAGGCGTTATTTGCAGGGGAGGTCCTGGGATTCTTATAATGCAGGCGATCGTTGCTGATCCGAAGGTCTTCCACCCCCATATTTTTGAGGGGTTTCAGCATCCTGATCCCGGCTTCAATCGTCCTGGCAAAATAACCATTCGTTTCGACACCCACCCGGTAATTCAGCTTGCGGGCGCGTTGGATTGCTTTCAAAAGCAATGGGTATTGGGTAAATGGCTCACCGCCTCCAAAATAGATCCATTCATTGCCTTGCATTTTACGGCCATCATTCAAATAACGAGATACCTGGCTGAATGAAATCTTTCCAGGGGCTCTCTGGTCGCTGAATACATAACAATGCTTGCAGCGTAGCGAGCAGTTGTAGGTGAGCAGTATGTGCACCTCGGTTACCAATAGTTCCTCCCATTCAAAAACCTGCTGGCAATTCTCTTTTATGCCCTTCTTTTACTTTACTTTCAAACAAGATTTGGAAAACGCAAATTAACTTGTATTTCAGCTGGTACACAATTTATGAACGATTGTAATCCAAATTCGTTACTGTGAACGGTAAAAATCGAGGCTTGTTCACCGATCATTGCTGTGCTATATTTCGTATAATTGTGTTTAGTAAACTGGATTATTGTTATCTGGAAGAATCCAAAAATAGAAAATAGAATTTGTTTATGCTTGTTGTATTGCATTCGAAACGGAGAAAGCCTTTCTGCAGTGTGTACAAGTAAATTGCCTAATGGTTCTGGTTTGTTTTTCGCATTGCAAGGGCAAGAATATTATGAAATGGTTATTAATCGTTTTTGGAGTGATTAATGAGTTTCCAGTGCCCACAATGTTCTCAAAGTTCTCTGAAGATCGTCAAAAGCATTGAATTAGCTCCCGATTCACGTTCGGACGAGATCAGCCTGCAGGTTGTACGCTGCCAGGATTGCAAATATGAAGGATTGGCGGTGTATGAAGAGTCATCCCGAGGAGCGCTGGATTCGGAATCTATCGATCATTATGGCTATTCTGTGAACCGGGAAATGCTCCGAGAAATAAAATCATTGATCAGTCGATGTCCACAACCAAGAAATGCCAGGTGTGATTGTTCGAGCCACCAGAAATTGAACCTGCATGACAAGTCTGGCCGGTGGATCAAGCCTGGATTGGAAGTATGTGAAACGACTTACCCAATTCAGCGATAATAAATACATCTATCCAACCAACCAAGGGCTTACTTCAGGGAGCATGTTGTCATGAGAAAACAAAAAAATAGGATCACATGATGCGAAAAAGGTCACAGATACTCGAAATTATACATACCGCCTTCGAGAATAACGATTATCCTGGTGATGAATACCTAATCGGGTCCCTGGAGGGGGGTGAGCCGCTTGATGAGGTCAACCCTTTCATCGGTCAAAATGATTGGCGCTCAATATCACCAGGATTGCTGGATTCACACCCTGGTGCATTGAACTTCTTCTCGGAAGCTGGCTTGCGGTTCTTCCTGCCGGCATACCTGGTTGCCGATATGAGGGATCAGCTAAAAATCGCTGACCCTGTGTTTCCACTGGTACACGGTTTCAGCAATTTATCCATTCCACAAGAGATTAGAAGCCGGGTTTACATTCGAAAAACAGGCAGGGATGCATTTATCAATCCAAAAAGATACGGTGCATTAACCTTCTACGATTACTCCCGCTACCGTCTTTCGATATTTTCGCGTGAAGAAGCACAAGCGATTGTTGCTTACTTGGAAAACAAGCGAGGAAATGACCCCGGTGGGTTAGAAGCAGAACAAATTGAGGCGGCATTGATTTCTTTTTGGTATGGGCGTGCTCAAAAAGCACCTGATGCTCAGAGCATCCACGCCCATCTTCAGGATGAAGCTAAATATCTTGATCAGTTGTTCAACCACCCGAATTTTGATTTATAGGTGCATGATTTGCTCGAATCGATCCTCCGGTGGAAATCTCCCCATTTTCGAGAAATACCTTCGGGTTGTTCCTTGCAATCGTATCTCCCAGGTGCCTGAATTTGACACCTCACCCATTATTTACAAGCCGTAATGATAGAATCTACAGATTGAGGTTGGTGAATCATAACATGCGACCAGTAAGACCGGGTTTTGATGGATATCCATGAGGATCCTTTCTTTAAGCGATAAGCTGGTGGATATCATTTACAGCTCCCAGGTGAGAAACCGCTTCGGAGATGTGGATCTGATCCTCGGCTGCGGTGACCTGGCATATTTTTACCTGGAATTTGTAATCAGCATGCTGGATGTGCCTCTTTTTTACGTGCGCGGAAACCATTCTAATCTGGTTGAGTACACTGCTGCAGGTCCAAAAACCTGTCCGGATGGTGGGGTTGACCTGCATCGTAAGGTGGTTAACTACAAGGGCTTAATCTTGGCAGGGGTCGAAGGCAGCTTGCGATACCGTAAAGGACCTTTCCAATATTCACAAACCGAGATGTGGCTGCACGTATTGCGTATCGCTCCCGCTTTATTCAGGCGAAGATTGACTCAAAAACGCTATCTGGACATCTTCATCAGCCATGCACCTCCCTGGGGTATACACGATCAACCAGATTTACCCCACCAGGGGATCAAGGCCTTTCGCTGGTTGATCGAGACATTCCAACCACGTTATCATTTTCATGGCCACATACACGTTTATCGAAAAGACCAACAAACTGCCACACAACTTGGTCGGACAACCGTGTTGAATACCTATGGCTACCTGGAAACACAGGTTGATCTATTTGAAGCAAACCAACCTGATCCAGATCTGAAACTGGATCAGGAGGAAGGACGAAATTAACCCACTTTCTATGGATTCAAGACAATTAGCCCAGGATGATTTTGAACGCGCCTACCGCAAAGGTTTCTGGCGCAAGCTCAGCAGCTGGTTAACTGGTGCGCGGAATGAACTACTGCCATTTGACGCGGTCAGGGAACGCATACCCATTCATGGTCAGCATTATCTCGGGCTCCGGCAGGTACCGGTTGAACAAATTGTGGGCAGCCTCGGCCGCTACCGTGATTTCGACCGGGCATTTTTACCTCGGCAGGCGCGTACCCGCAGCCGGTGGGTGAGCATCGACTCGGCTCACTATGAGGATATCGTCCTGCCACCCGTAGACCTGTTCAAGATCGGAGAGATTTATTTTGTGCGGGATGGCAACCACCGCGTATCTGTGGCACGCGAACGTGGGCAGGAGTTTGTAGATGCTTACGTGGTGGAGATTGAGGTTCCGGTTCCCCTGACTGCGGATATGGATTTAAACGATCTGCAGCTCAAGGCTGAATACGCCAATTTCATTGAAAAGACCCATCTTGATCAGATTCGACCACAGGCGAGAATTGAATTAACCTTGCTTGGTGAGTATGAACGTCTCCTGGAACACATCAACGTGCACCGCTGGTTCCTGGGAGAGGGGCGGGGGAACGAAGTTCCCTTTGAAGAAGCCGTGGCGTCCTGGTATGACACCGTCTATCTGCCCATGGTGACCTTAATTAACGACCACGATCTTCTAGAAGATTTCCCAAATCGCAGCGAGGCTGACCTCTATCTATGGATTATTGAATACGAATGGTTCCTGCGTGAAGCTTATCGCAAAGATTATTCCTTCCAGGAAGTTTCCAACCAGTTTAAAGAACGTTTCTCTGATTCTCCTTCCCGGCGGCTTGTGAATGTATTAAAAAATTCAGGATGGGTTGATAACCTGATCATGAGTCAGGAACATGATGAATTCCTGACTCGGTCCGGACTCGAAAAGTCCCGTCCTGAGGCTAAAATTGAAGTGACAGTCCCGGGGCAGTACAGCAAACTTCTCGAGCACATTGATGTCCACCGCTGGTACCTGGGCGAGCAGCAGGACCAGGAGATCTTATTCGAAGATGCGGCTGCCTCCTGGTATGACAATGTATATTCCCCCCTGGTGGAATTTATTTGCAGCCAAAATATCCTTGCGGATTTTCCGGGGCGCACGGAAGCAGACCTGTATATCTGGATCCTTGGAACGCAGGCCTCGATCAGGGATATCTATGGTAAAGATGTCTCGCTCGAAGAAGCGCTCGGATATTTGCGAGGCAAAAAGTGACCGGAAAATGTTTTTTTCGTCTCAAATTTCCACGAAGAAATCTGTTCAGACCTCAGGAAAATTGGTGAGTGGAGAGATTCTCAATCTAATCAAATTTCAGTGAAGTAATAATTTTTTCGCTGCTTGCATTATTGGGTCACCGGGTATGATCGGGTTATTAATTCTTTTGTAGAATATTCTATGCAAAATGCCCGCCAGAACTTTGCAGTTCCAGGGGATCAAAGTCAGTGTATACTTTCGAGAATATGGAAAATAAATCCAGCAAACCTCAACACCTAAAATGGGGATTGATCAGCACTGCACGCATTAACCGCGCCCTGATCAAACCCCTGCGTGAATCCGAACGAAATGAGCTGCTGGCAGTCGCCAGTAGGTCACAGGATACTGCGGAGCTATATGCAGCAGAATGGGAAATACCAAAAGCTTATAGCAGTTACCAGGCTATGCTCGATGATCCCCAGATCGATGTGGTATATAACTCTCTTCCAAACAGCCTGCATACAGAGTGGACAGTAAAGGCACTCCAAGCGGGCAAGCATGTGCTTTGCGAAAAACCGCTGGCGACTACCCTTGAAGACGTGGATGCTATGCAGAATGCAGCCCAGAAATCTGGATGCTATGTGGTGGAAGCTTTTATGTACCGGCATCATCCACAAACACTGAGGGTAAAGGAGATGGTGGAGCAGGGATCGATTGGAATGGTGCAACTGATAAAAGGAGGTTTCACCTTTAATATTCAATCTGAGACAAATGTCAGGCTCAATCCTGATCTGGGCGGGGGCAGCGTTTGGGATGTAGGCTGTTATCCAATCAGCTATGCGCGCTACATCCTGGGTCTCGAACCTGAAGTGGTTTTTGGCTGGCAGGTAACCGGAAATTCAGGAGTCGATGAAATATTCAGCGGTCAGATGCAGTTTCCAGGGGGAGTATTTGCACAATTTGATTCAGGCTTCAGAAGCCCCTACCGTTCGCGAATAGAAATTGTTGGCAGTCAAGGCGCATTGGTAATCCCGCGACCCTTCAATCCCGGTCTGGAAGCGAGCATCGAATTATGGGATGGCGAGAAACTGGAGACGATTGGAATGCCATCCCAGGAGCTTTACCTTGGTGAGGTTGAAGACCTCGCAGATGTGATCTTGCTGGGAAAAACTCCTCGCATGAGTCTGGAAGATAGCCGGAATAATGTAAGAACGATCCTGGGTTTGCTGCGATCGGCTCAATCTGGCATACCAGAAACTTTGGTTTGATCTGGGCGGCAGAAGTTTGATAAATTTAACCATAGGAAGATAGGAGCATTGTGAGCGAATTTTATCAAGTAGAAGCAGATAAGGTGCTCGGTGAACTGGAAACAAATGCAGAGCAAGGCCTTTCCAGGCAGGTTGCTGCCAATCGCCTGGAACAATATGGATTTAATGAACTGGTTGAGACTGGCAAGAAAAGCCCCTGGCGGATCATATGGGAACAGCTGACCTCGATCATGGTGGTGATTCTGATCATCGCGGCTGTTATCTCTCTGGTTTTAGGTGAGTACCTGGATGTGATCGTGATCTCGGCGATCATCTTGATTAATGCAGCAATCGGCTTCCAGCAGGAATATAAAGCGGAAGAAGCCATGTCTGCCCTGAAGAAAATGGCGGTACCTTTGGTCAGGGTTCGCCGAGAAGGTCATGTTAGCGAAATATCCGCCAGGGAATTGGTTCCTGGTGATATTGTTCTGATCGAAGCAGGCAACCTGGTACCAGCTGATCTACGCCTGGTAAGCAGTACAAATCTTCGGGTGGACGAGTCGGCTCTGACCGGAGAATCCGTACCGGTTGAAAAGGACGCAGGGTTTGTTGCCGGATCTGACCTGCCCTTGGGGGATCGTCGCAACATGGGTTACATGGGCACCGTTGTAACTTACGGTCGGGGAACTGCCGTGGTGGTTGACTCGGGGATGGATACGGAATTAGGGCATATCGCCACACTGATCCAAACTACAGGACAGGACCTCACCCCTCTGCAAAAGCGAATCAACCAGCTCAGTAAAGGCCTGGCGATTGCTGCAGTGGCTTTGGTGGCGGTGGTCTTCCTGATCGGTATCTTGCAGGGCGAGTCACTGGAAGTCATGATCCTGACCGGTATCAGCATGGCAGTTGCTGCTGTACCAGAAGGCTTGCCCGCCGTTGTGACCATTGCCCTGGCGTTTGGTGCGCAGCGTATGCTGAAAAGACGTTCACTGATCAGGAAGCTACCTGCGGTGGAAACGTTGGGTTCAGTAACAGTGATCTGCTCTGATAAAACCGGGACGCTGACCGAAAACCGGATGACTGTCACCATATTGGATGTCGCTGGACATAAAGTTGATTTTATAGAAGACCTGAGAGATAGACCTGCACCACATCTTGTATTGGAAGATGAAACACCCGATTTCAAGACTAAGGAAATGCTGCATCGTTATCCAGCACTGACTTTACTCTTGGCTGGAGGCGCTCTTGCCAATGATGCGGTCTTGGAGAAGGTGGATGGTGAGTACGAGTATATCGGTGATCCGACAGAAGGTGCACTGGTGGTGGCAGCTGCCAGGGCAGGACTGGTGAAAGAAGACCTGGAATATACTTTCCCTCGCCGGGCAGAGGTGCCTTTCGATTCAGAACGCAAGCGCATGACCACTGCCCATCGTTTTCCGAAAATAGAGGCAGATATTTCTCCAGAATTTAAGGAGATTTGGAATTGGGGTGGATTTATCGGTGAGTTCAACCATGTGATTTTTGCCAAAGGCGCGGTTGATAGTCTGGTGCCGATCTGCGATCGAGTGTGGGTGGGTGAGCAGGCCGAGGAGCTGACTGAACACTGGATAGAGCGCATCATGAGTGCAAATAATGAACAGGCAGAAGAAGGGATGCGTGTCCTTGGGGTAGCAGTTCGCACTGCTGACCAGGTAAGCCCGGATGATGGGGGGGAGGTGCTCGAGAACAATATGATCTTTGTGGGAATGGTCAGTATGATGGACCCCGCTAGACCGGAGGTTAAGGAAGCTGTCCGGCACTGTGCTGAGGCTGGAATCAGACCGGTAATGATCACCGGTGACCACCCGCTAACCGCTGGAAAGATCGCCGCGGAGTTGGGAATTGTTGAGGATGGACGCATCTTAACCGGCCAGGACCTGGAGAAAATGACTGATACGGAGCTCGAGGAGATTGTCTGCCAGGTTGATGTGTACGCTCGAGTCTCTCCAGAGCACAAGTTGAGGATCGTCAAAGCATTAGAAGACCAGGTGGAGATCGTTGCTATGACCGGTGACGGGGTAAATGATGCACCGGCTCTAAATGCTGCGGATATCGGTGTCGCAATGGGCATCACCGGCACGGATGTGGCTAAAGAAGCAGCAGACATGGTCCTGCTGGATGATAACTTTGCAACCATCGTTGCCGCGGTCGAAGAAGGACGCCGCATCTACGATAACATCCGTAAATTCTTTACTTACACCATGACCAGTAATGCTGGCGAGATCTGGGTCATGCTGATCGCACCTCTGATAGGAATGCCCTTTGCCCTATTACCACTGCAGATCCTGTGGGTAAATCTGGTTACCGATGGTTTACCTGGCCTCGCATTGAGCATAGAGCCAGCCGAGAAAAACGTCATGAAACGCCCGCCGTATCCACCGGATGAAAACGTGTTTGGGCGCGGCATGGCACGCCAGATTCTTTGGGTTGGTATCCTGATGGGATTTGTATCGTTGGGTGTGGGATATTACTTCTGGTCACTTGGCAATCCAAACTGGCAAACGATCGTTTTCACGACTCTCACCCTGTCACAGATGGGTAATGCGCTTGCTCTGCGCTCCGAGCGCGAATCGCTGTTCACGATCGGATTGCTCTCTAACAAACCTGCACTCAATGCGGTACTGCTTACCCTGGTCTTGCAGCTGGCAGTAATTTATGTACCCTTCCTGCAGTCGGTATTCAGGACCAATGCGCTCTCCTGGCAGGAGCTGTTGATCAGCTTGTTGCTTAGCACGGTTGTCTTCTGGGGTGTGGAGCTTGATAAACTGTTAAAACGACGTTCCGATCGCAAAACTGTACCGCAAACATAGAGAGCGAGTCAGGAGTCGAGACATGAATCCTTACGAAAGGGATACCGCGGAGGGTTTTTTGTACACAGATCAATACCAGCTGACCATGGCGCAGCTCTATTTTCGGGTGGGGATGCATGAGAAGCTGGGCCAATTTGATCACTTTTTCCGCAGCTATCCGGATTACGGGCTGCACAAGGCTGGTTACTGCATCACAGCTGGTCTGGAATGGCTGGTAGGCTGGATGCAGAATACCCGCTGCCGTTCTGAAGATATTGAGTTTCTGAAAGGCCAGACCAACCGCATTGGGGGGAGAATTTTCGCCGATGATTTCTTGGATTGGCTGCGCGAGTATGGTAACTTTGAATCTATTTCACTGCAGGCGATTCCAGAAGGCCGGGTAGTACATCCCAATGTCCCCCTGACCGTTGTCCAGGGACCGCTGGCGATCGCTCAAATCCTGGAAACTTCTTTGCTCAACCACCTCAACTACCAAACTTTGATCGCCACGAAAGCTGCCCGCATCAAAGAAAGCGGGCGAGGGAAGGTTATGCTCGAGTTTGGTTTACGACGTGGGCAGGATAAAGGTGCGAATGCAGGGACCCGCGCAGCATTGATTGGCGGCGCAGATTTTTCTTCCAACGTCGGTCTTTCGCACGTGCTTGGCTTTCAGCCCAAAGGCACACATGCCCACAGCATGGTGCAGCTCTTCATGGCGCTTGGACAGGGCGAGCTGGAGGCTTTCAGGGCTTATGCAGATGTTTATCCGGATGATTGCTTGCTGCTGGTGGATACAATCGACACCCTGGAAAGCGGAATTCCTAACGCGATCCGTGTATTCGAAGAACTGCGCCGCAAGGGTCACAAACCCGTGGGTGTGCGCCTGGATTCAGGCGATTTAGCTTATTTGAGCATTCAATCCGCCCGAATGTTGGATCAGGCGGGTTTCCCAGAAACCTTGATCGTGTTATCTAACAACCTGGATGAGCTGGTTATCTGGCAGATATTAACCCAGATCCAGGAGGAAGCTCCCAGGTATGGCGTGGATGCTGACCGGCTGATCGATCGCCTGGTGTATGGTGTTGGCACACGTTTGATCGTCTCAGATGGTGATCCGGCATTGGGTGGTGTGTATAAACTGGTGGCGGTATGCGACGATAATATCTGGGTACCTGCACTGAAGATCTCCGAATCTCAGAGCAAAACTCCAAATCCAGGACACAAATTGGCCTGGCGAATTTACGATCAACGCGGCAAGGCAACAGCAGACCTGCTCAGCCTGGACGATGAACAGCCTGGCGAGAGTGGCGAGATTGTACTCAGGCACCTGTACCAGGAATCAAAATACCGCACCTTGCCCATCGAACATGTGACCGAAGTGGAACCTCTGCTGGTTGAAATCCTGCGCCAGGGAGAATTGGTCGCTGAAATGCCTCCTATCGAGGAGCTGCGCAAACGTCGGGATGCGGATGTCGAACGTTTAGATCCCGGGGTGCGCCGGTTGATGAATCCGCATATTTATCATGTATCATTAACGGAAAATCTATGGAAGATGAAACAGGAGCTGGTAACCTCGGCATTAAGTCCCATCAGTAGTGAAACTGTATCTTAATTAAAAGGAGAGTGTCGCAATGAAGTGGCCGATCTTGCGTGTTTTGTGGGGTTTATTGTTGATATTGGCTGGGATCTTATTCTTATTAAACACAATCGGTACAATAGCCATAGGCGATTACCAATGGGCGATCATCTTGACCATCGGTGGTTTGGCGTTTCTCTCGGTTTTCCTGGCGGATCGCACACAGTGGTGGGCACTTTTTCCATCCTTTGGGCTGTTAATTGGCGGTGCGATCATCTTTATCGAGTATGCATTTCCAGGATTGCGGGGGGATATTGGAGGCGCGATCGCCCTGGGTGGCATCGGACTGGCATTTTTGTTGATCTTCCTCACCAATTTCAAGAATTGGTGGGCTCTGATTCCGGCTGGAGTATTATTGAGCCTGATGGCGATGTTTTTGCTGGGGTTTGAATCCGGTGGCGTGTTTTTAATCGGATTGGGGATAACATTTGGGGTGCTGGGATTCGTGCCAACCGAACATGGCCGCATGCGTTGGGCTTTCATCCCTGCAATTGTATTGATATTAGTCGGTGGCTTTGTAACCCTGGCATCTTTTAACCTGTTTTCACTGCTCTGGCCTGTAGCCCTGATTGGTGGCGGAGTATTGATTATTTATTTCGTGGTCAAGACGCGCAAATAAAAGAACCTTCGAGCGAAGGTAACTACCGGTTAGGTTGTAAATTCTGCGATCAAAAATGGTCTAAAAGGGGATTCTACAGGTTTAACCAGTTCTCAGCTTTTCGTGGCAGGTCGCTCACCGGACCGATGTGCTTGGTGCAGTTGGGCAGCGATTCGATGAACAGGCGCCCGTAGCGTTTGCTGAGTACTCGCTGGTCAAGGATAGCTACCACCCCGCGGTCAGATTGGGTGCGTATCAAGCGACCAAATCCCTGCCTGAAACGCAGAATGGCTTCAGGTAAGGTGAACTGGTAGAAGGGATCCTCGAAGGTTTCTGCGCGAGCTGCGACAATGGGATCAGATGGCACATCAAATGGCAGCTTGGCAATTACCAGCACCGAGAGTGCCTCACCGGGTACATCGACACCTTCCCAGAATGCACGTGTTCCGAGCAGGACAGCTTTTTCTGTGATGCGGAATGATTCAAGCAGTGAGTGTGAAGAAGCTCCTTCACCCTGTTCATAGACCACGATACCATCTTCCGCCAGCAGGGGAGAAATCGCTTGCGAGGTAGCCTTTAACTGGGCGTAAGAAGTAAACAAAACCAGGGTCCTACCGCCAGTCCTGCGGCACAGGTCTAAAATGCTCTGGTTGACTACGCGCTGGTACACCGAGCGCTGCTTGGGTTCTGGGATGTCGTTTGCCAGGTAAAGTAGGGTTGCGTTTTCATAATCAAAGGGTGAGCCGAGCATTAATTCATACGCATCGACAGCCTGAAGCCGTTCGCGTAAATAATCGAATTCTCCGGCTGCAGTGAGCGTAGCAGAGGTCAGGATCACCGAGGATTTTTCATGCCACAGGAAGCGCTCCATTAATGGTCCGATATGGAGTGGAGCCGCATGCAGGGTCGGCATACGGCCATCGGGTTTTACCTCCACCCAGTATATGCTGTTGGATTGTGGATCAAAAACAAACCCGTTGATGTTCTCCCGCAGCTCACCAAAACGACGGAAGAGGGAGGTGACCTGGTTGTACAAATCCTGGCTCTCCTCTGAAAGTACATCAATGAGGTCGGCAAGGGCTCGCGCGATCAACTCCAGGTTTTCAAGCAAGCCACCCAGGGCGTGTTCTGCGTTGTCCCACAAAGCTTCTACTTCGTCCCATCCAGGCTGGGTACGTGAAGCAGGTAGAATTCGCTCCTGGTGAGCATATTGTCCGACTGGCTGACCTTCGCGAATTTCTAACAGGAATTTATCCAGCCCAGAGAAGAACTGCTGCGAGAGCTGTTCAAACTGGAAGGCAAAGTCTGTGACCCGGCTGGCGAGCTGGTTGAATGCTGCCATGTCCGAAGGCGAAAGCACAGCCTCAACCGCATTAACCGCCCAGCCGATCGTTCCTGCACTGGAGCTGCCCAATTCACGCAGCATGCGCGCCACCTCGAATTGAGAGACTCGGAAAGCCAGCGCATTTGTCGAGGCTTCCTCAAGATGGTGGCCTTCATCGATGATCAGGTAGTCGTATTCCGGTAAAACCCGGTTTCCGGTGGCGACATCTGCCAGCAACAGGGCATGATTGACAATCAGGATATGTGCACTCTGGGCTGCCAAGCGCGCCCGGTAAAATGGGCAGGCACCCCCGGTTCGCTCAAGGCAGGTTTCCAAGGTGCAGCCATCATCGTCGGCAGAAACCCGGTGCCAGACATCTCTTTCTGCAGGACCATTCAGATTGAGCTGGGTCCGGTCCCCCGAGTGTGATTCCAGCATCCAAACTAAAATCTTACCGAGGACGCGCATTTCTTCAGCAGATTCCGGACCACGGCGGTGGAAAATTTCAAGCCTCCGGGGACATAGATAGTTGGTGCGTCCTTTCAACACTGCTGCCTGGAAATCCAAACCCAGAGCTGCCTGCAAATCTGGCACATCTTTATGGATCAACTGGTCCTGCAGGTTGATGGTATTTGTTGAGATGACCACACGCGTATTGTTGGCGGTTGCAAATAGCGCTGCGGGGATCAGGTAGGCAAATGATTTGCCGATGCCTGTGCTGGCTTCTACCAACAGGTGACGCTGCTTGGAAAGTGCTTCACTTACCGCCTGGACCATCTCCACCTGCTGTGATCGAAATTCGTAATCGGGGAAATGATGGGCGAATTCCCCGCCGTATTCCAGGATGGAGGATACCTCCTCCGGGTCGAGAGGCACAAATTCCGGGTTAGGCGAAAGAGGTGGAGAACCACGCCCGGCTATCTCCTCACCAAACCAGAGACCCGCGAAAGTGCTTCCAGACTGCCTGGAACGTATGGTTTCCTTCGAGCGAGCCTGGAGGGCGAAGCGGAATCCCAGATACCCACCCCAATCCACCTGTTCACCGAGGCGGACTATGTCTGCTAATAATTCCAGCGGTAGGTCCTGGGCCAAATCGTGCAGCCTCAGGTAGATCCCATGGGTAACCAGGGCATCATCCAGAGCGCGATGCGTTGCTGGGAGGGGTACAACCAGCTGGCTGGCGAGCGAACCCAGGCCGTAACGACTAGCATTGGGTAATAACACCGAAGCCATCTCGTATGTATCGATTGAATCGTTAAAGCTGAACAGGTGTTGCCGGTTAAGGAACGAGAGATCGAAGCGTACATTATGCCCGATAATCACCGCATCCCCGACAAAATCCTCCAGTTCTGCCCGTACATCACTGATTGGAGGTGCCTGGGCTACCATCTGGTTGCTGATGCCTGTTAGCTGGGTGATAAATGTCGGCACACGCCGCCCGGGATTGACCAGTGTAGACCATTCCTGTTCCACCCGTCGCCCGTTAAAACGAACGGCCCCGATCTCCAAAATGGCTTCTCGTTGGGGATCGAGGCCAGTGGTTTCAATATCTAAAGCCACGAAATTTGGCATGCGGGGATTATACCATCGGGAGGGTTCACGTCCCAATTTGAAAGGATGCCGCGCTGTCTATTGAACAATCCTGGTATTGTTGAAGTAAATAATAAGAGCTGATAAGATCAGCTTCGGGATCGTTGGGCTGCAATTTGCCTGCTGGTTCCGGGTCTATCTGAATAATTTATATTTGTCTAATCCTTCCTACCAATGAGGTCTCAATGATTGCTCAAGTCGCCAGCCGCTTACGGGAAAATATCCAAAAAGTCATCATCGGAAAAGATGAAGTTATTAATTTAACTTTAGTCGCAGTGCTCAGCGAAGGGCATCTGCTCTTAGAAGATGTTCCTGGGATTGGAAAAACCACCCTGGCGCGCGCCCTGGCAGTGTCGCTGGGCTGCAATTTTCGCCGCATACAATTCACACCGGATCTGCTGCCTTCTGATGTGACTGGCTTAAACTGGTTCAATCAAAAAGAACAGGCATTTGAATTCCGGCCCGGACCTATCATGAGCCAGGTGGTCTTGGCAGATGAGATTAATCGCGCTACACCGCGCACCCAATCGGCATTGCTGGAGGCTATGCAGGAACGGCAGATCACGATCGATGGCGTCACACGCCAGCTACCGCGCCCCTTCCTGGTGATGGCTACCCAGAATCCAGTTGAACTGGAAGGTACCTTCCCCCTTCCAGAAGCTCAGGTCGATCGTTTCCTGCTTCGATCGGTGATCGGCTACCCGTCTGAAGAACAGGAAAGCGCTATTCTGGAACGCTTCCGTGCAGAAGACCCGCTTTCCGAATTGAAAGCGGTCACCACACCCGAGGAAATCATGGCATTACAACGAGAAAGGGAGCAGATTCGCGTGGAAACCTCGATCCGGGATTATATTGTTGCGGTTGCACGCGCCACCCGTGACCATCCAGAGATTGAACTAGGAGCCAGCCCGCGCGCGACCCTGGCTCTATACTGGTCTGCACAGGCTTGGGCTGGAATCCAGGGTCGTGATTACGTGCTCCCAGACGATGTCAAGTTTCTCTCTCCCCATGTGCTGACCCATCGCCTGATGATCTCTCCCCAGGCGCAATTGCGCGGTCGAAGACCCGAGGAGCTGGTGGCTGATATCGTTGAAGCAGTGCCGGTGCCTGTAGAAGGGTAGAGTGGATTTAAAACGCTGGCTGCCTCTCTTCACGGTAGGGATTATCCTGGGTGTGGTGCTGCACGTCTCGCTGCTGGTCACATTTTTGCTGGTGCTTTTGTTCGTGTTGGCTCTGGCAACCTGGTGGCAGCGTCGTTCTCTGGATGGCGTACATTACATGCGTAAGCCGCACTACAAGCGTGCTTTTCCTGGTGAAATCATACCCCTGCAAATTGAGATTGAAAACAGAAAACTGATGCCATTATCCTGGCTGCGAGTGCAAGATCCCTGGCCAAGAGCAGTTGGCCCAGAGGACGAGCAAATATTAGCGCCGACCCATCTCCCAAATCTGGGATTGCTGACACATGTCTTCAGCCTGCGCTGGTATGAGCGCGCCAGGCGATACTACGAACTCAAGTTTCGCGAGCGAGGGGTATATAAAATTGGGCCTGTAAAGCTCGAGTCAGGCGATTTGTTCGGAATTTTCGAACGATCGAAAGAGATCGGACCGAGCGAGCTGCTGACGGTCTTTCCAGAGCAGCTACCTTTCACCCAGCTGAACTTACCAACGGATGATCCTTTTGGAGACCGCCGTTCAAAACGCAGACTTTATGAAGATCAGAACCAGCCGATCGGAGTGCGGGATTATCTACCAGAGGATAGCTTCCGCAGGGTGCATTGGCCAGCCACGGCTCACACTGGCCAACTGCAGGTCAAGGTTTACCAGCCAACATCTGCAAATATCATGGTGATCTGTTTGAATATCTCAACTTTCGCCCGTCATTGGGAAGGTGTGAACCCGCAATTATTCGAGCATGTGATCAAGGTTGCAGCGACATTGGCTGCAAGAGGTATTGAGGATGGCTACCGGGTTGGATTAATCGCCAATGGCTGCCTGGCACATGCAGACCAACCATTTCGAATTCCACCAGGTCGCTCCCCAAAACAGCTGGCAACATTGCTGGAGGCCCTGGCAGGTGTGACGCCTGTTGTGACCGGTCCATTCGAAAATTTTCTCATTAAACAGGTTCCACGCATCGCATACGGGGCAACTTTAATGGTTGTAACCGGTATCACGAATCCCGAGTTGTTCGAAACCTTCGTACAGCTGAAGCAGCGAGGCCGGCAGATCACGCTGCTATCCTTTGCAATGCAGCCGCCTGTCTACGTGCCTGGAATACGTACAATTCACGCACCTTTTATCCCTGCCGAACCCAGTTAATGATTGAGACCCATTTGCACCGATGACTGTTGAAGATTTCACCTCCCTGCGTTTGCCCAATCTGCGTTATTGGCGGGAATTAGCCATCTTTGCATTGATGATCATGGAGCTCTCCTGGATCGTGCCTTGGTACCGTTCTCTGACACCAATGACTTATGCTGCATCGATCTGGAAGGTATTTTTTGTTCTGCTGGGAATCCTACTACTGGCGCATTTCTCCACACGTTTGATGAATTTCCTTAATATAAAAATTCGCATCCGCCGGATTGTTACGCTGATCTTACTGATCCTGGCGATATTTTTGGGATTGAAATTGCTCTTATACGAGATGGAAGCGGTGAGTTTTGATGCTCTTCTCAATCGTCCTTTTCGTGCCTTCAGTGACGTGCGCGGCCTGATCCCCGATGAGTTTCTTGTGATTGTGGTGGTAATGGTCGTTTACTGGCGTGGTTTGGTTTTGGCATCGAAATTCATCGATCCCATGTCAGTGCGGGGGAATTTTTATCTTGGATTGGTAATGTTCGTGGCGTATATATTCATTAATACGCTGGTTACGGGTGAAACACCGGGGGCTATGCTGTATATTTTCTTTGTCTCCGGGTTGGTGGCGATGGGTGCTGCTCGGATTTTCACGATCACTCAGCTGCGGGGAGGTGCCCGGAATCCCTTCGATTTGCGCTGGTTCATGGGAATCCTGTTAACAACCCTGGGGATCGTCGGCCTGGCTGCATTTATGGCCTGGTTGGTCTCCGATCGCACATCCATTTTAGGTGGCATTGGCGGCCTTGTATTGGGGATTTTTGGTGGGATCATGCTGGTGCTGATCAGCCCGCTGATCTTTATTATGGAGAGATTCGCTGACTCTGTGCCCCAGGCTTCCGGAGCGGTCCAATCCGTGGTAAATGCCCTTGAGGATTTACGAAACACCTTTAGTACCATCGCAAATAACCTGTTTACTTTATTCAATATTCCCAGCCTCATGAATTGGATGCAGCTGATGAAACCGGTCTTATTATGGGTTTTTGTGATTGCAATTGCTCTGACGATCCTCTTCAGCGTCTCACACTGGTTGAGCAGTGAGAGGCGTGCGGATCTGGATGAGAGAGAAGGAATCATTGAGCGTGGGGATATCCTGGGACTGCTGCGGCGAGCTATTCAAGAACGGTTGGAGAATCTGGGCGGATCGCTGCGAGGCAGAGCCAGGGTGAAAACCAGCCAGCGCTGGTTGGTCGCTGCAAGGATCAGGCGAATTTATGCTTCCATGATGGATCTGGCTACCCAGCTCGGTGAACCTCGCCCCCTGGCCAGTACTCCTCTTGAATTTCAACCGGTAATGGAGCACTTGCTCCCAGAAGGAAAGGAAGATGTGGGTTTGATCACTGCCGCTTACCTGCGGGTACGCTACGGCGAAATTCCGGAAACGGAGGCGGAAATCAAGCAGGTTGAGACAGCCTGGGAACACTTACGCAGCATTGGCAGAGAAAAGAAAAATGAAGCAACAAAATCGAAAAAAGGGTTAAACCAGCCCCAGAGTAAGTTGGATTGAGTAATATAAGTGCTTTGCGGTGGTGGGAATTGCCGTGAGTTAACGCTGTTCCTCTGCACCACTGATTAAAAAACTCGTTCCAGAGTGATCAGGAACGAGTTTTTCTTTTAGAAAGGATGATCTCACTCACCCATCACTGAGACCAAATTCCCGGATGATGCGGGCGATATGCTCGGCGCCTTTCAGGTAAAGGTCAATGCGGATATTTTCATTGGGTGCATGCGCCTGGGAACCCGGGTCACCAACCCCAGCTGTAACCACCGGCAGACCAAGGGTATGGATAAAGGGATAATTGGGACCTGAACCACCGATCATGGGCGTGATCTGCATTGGCTGTCCATACACGGGTTCTGCAGCCTCCACCACCAGTTTAACAAAGGGGTGGTCGGGATCGGTGCGGGCTGCCGGTTCCCCACCAAGGTAAGTAATTTCAATGTCTTCAAATCCACCATCGTCGAGGAATTTACGCAGGTTGAGCAGCACATCCTCCGGTTTTTGGTTGGGTACCAGTCGGAAATCGACTTTAGCGGAAGCAAAAGCAGGCAGTACAGTTTTTGCACCATCTCCTTGGTAGCCGGAAGTGAAACCGCAAATTGTACAGGTAGGAACAAAGACTTCTTGCAAGCGCAGGTCGACGCCTCCCTGCAATCCTTTCAAGAAACGATCTACACCATAGCGCTGCTTATATTCTTCCGAGATTTCAGGTAAGGCAGCTATTAGCTCCAGATCCCTTGGGGAGGGTTGGATCACATCATCATAATGCCCGGGAATACGGATGAATTCATCCGTACCCTTGATCGAACGTAGTGCCCAGATCAGGCGCCATGCGGCATTGGGGAAGATCGAACCACCTAATCCGGAGTGGGCATCAATACTGGCAGTGCGTACGGAAAGTTCTACGTAGCATATGCCGCGTAAACCCAGGTATTGCATCGGCACATCGCGAAAGTCTACCCCCCCAAATTCCCACACACAGGCATCCGCAGCAAGCTTACTTTGATGGACGTCGATAAACTCGTGCAGGTGCACGCTGCTGGTCTCTTCTTCGCCTTCGATCACGAATTTTATATTGCAGGGTAGTTCTCCATCCTGATCGAGGAGAGCATCAATTGCGTGCAGCCGGCTGACAATATGTCCTTTATCATCCGCCACCCCTCGGGCGTACATCTTTCCATCACGGATCTCTGGTTCGAACGGCGGGGATATCCATTCATCCAGTGGTTCCGGGGGTTGGACGTCATAATGATTATAAAACATCAACGTTTTATCACGCTTCCCCTTCCGTTCTGCGTAAACGACTGGTGCTCCATCGGTCGCCATGATCTCAACCTGGAAATCTCGCACCTTCAGCATTTCAGCGACCAGCTGGGCACATTCCTGCATGCCCAGGTTCTGGGCAGCGATGCTCGGCTGGGAGCATAACCGGGCAAGCTCCTCCAGGCTGCGCTCCAGGTTGGAATCGAGGTATTTCTTGACTTGCGTATAGTCTTCCATAGCTTTCTGCTCCTTATTTCAGAATAAGAGGTCCAGTGTTCTGGCTCCGGCAAAGGCGAAGATCCCCATTTTTACAACTTCCCCCATCCAACAGAATATCAGAAAGCGCGTCACGGGCATTTGCAACGATCCAGCAGCCAGCCCAGCCAGGTCGAAAAATGGGTTGGGGATCGCCGCAAGCAGGAAAATTGTCAGCGAACCGTTTTTCTTCATCCAGCGGGTTAATCGTTCATAAATGTCAGCTCTTTCGATCACTGCTTGCCCGCTAAATCCGGCAAGGTAACCGGTGAGTTCTCCGAGAGCTGCCCCGCTTCCTGCAGCCAGGGCTACACCGAGCGGGTTAAACACGCTTCCCATCGTGAAAACCACTGCAACTCCTGGGGCTGGCAACAACACGGTGGCATAAGCCAGGAAGGAGAGCACGAAAATTCCCGGATAACCATAAATTGCCAGTCGTTCGGCTTGATCCCGGATACTGAAAACAAAGATACTCAACCCAATGACAACCAGTAAAGCCAGGATACGGGTCAGAGTTAATCGTCTTTCTGGGGTTAGCAGGGAGCGGAAAAAATTTAGGATTCGCGTAAAAAAGCGCTGTAAACCAGTTCTAGATTGGCGCTTGGAATCCGAGACCATGCGATCTAATCCTGTTCTCCCCGCAACAGGTCTAACAGGCGTGCTACGACCATATCCATTGCCACCGTGTTTAGTCCTCCCTCTGGGATGATCACATCCGCGTAGCGCTTGGAAGGTTCAACAAATTCGAGATGCATGGGACGAACTGTATTTTGGTATTGTTCGATCACCGATTCAGTGGTGCGACCACGTTCGGAGATATCACGCTGCAATCGGCGAATGAAACGGATATCCGGGTCAGTGTCGACAAAGATCTTGACATCGAATTGCTGGCGCAGTCTTTGTTCAGCAAAAATCAGGATGCCTTCGATGATGATCACCGACTGCGGTTGTACGACCAGCGAGCGAGAAGTGCGGGTATGAGTCTTAAAGTCATAGACAGGGAGATCGATCGGCTGCCACTGCTTGAGTTTTTTGATATGCTCGATCAGCAGCCCGGTATCCAACGAATCAGGGTGATCAAAATTGATCATTTCACGCTGAGCAACGGGCAGATCTTTGAGATCCTTGTAATAGGCATCATGGGGAAGGTAAGCAATGTGTTGGGTTCCAACGCGTCCCAGGATGACATTCGCAATCGTGGTCTTTCCCGAACCGGTTCCACCAGCGATGCCGATTGCTAGGGGCGTTTTACGTTTATCCATGGCTGAATTATACCGGAAGGAATCCGAATTGATCAGTATTATTCCCTATCTGGCTTGACTTGTGCTTTATGTGAGGGTAGACTGGATTCAATGTGAATACTGGATGCATTACATAAAGGAGAGCAAGGATGCAGAAGTGGGAGTATTGCACATTAGGACCCGTTGAGTATTCGTCGACCAGCTGGCAATGGATCCCTAATGAACCGATCCGGATACTCTTCACCAGCAAAGGAATCAAGGAACAGGGGTTTGATTTAAACGAATCGAGTTCGCTCAAAGATGTGCAGGATGAAGTCGCTACGGTGCTGGCGCAACTTGGCGAACAGGGATGGGAGATGGTTGGTTGTGGATCAGTCTTTGCTGCAGGTCATTTTCTTTATTTTAAGAGACCGTTGGATTGAACGCGCTGCAACTTCTGGTAGAAGAGATCGCGGTGTCTTAATAGGTTGTAGGCCTGAGTCTCGAAGCGATTTTATTATTCCGGGCTTATCCGGCAATTAATACGCGAGAGAATTTATCCACCGATTTGGGTGGTTTAATATTGGAGAAGTTTATAGGTAGTGTTAAGGATCGCATCGCAGACCAGATTGGGTGGTAATAAAAGCCACCGAAGGGATTCGAACCCTTGACCCGTCGCTTACGAAGCGACTGCTCTGCCGACTGAGCTACGGTGGCGGAAGACACTCCGGGAAAAATTATACAGGCTAAACACTTGAATGGCAAGGAAATGAGGCTGCCTTGAAGATCGCCATGCTTTCGTATCACACCTGCCCTTTGGCTACCTTGGGAGGCAAGGATACGGGAGGAATGAACGTCTATGTACGTGACCTGACCCGCACATTGGGTACACTGGGTGTTCATGTAGATGTCTTCACACGTTCACAGGATGAACATGTGCCGCATGTGCTGCATGACCTGGGATATGGCAACCGGGTGGTGCATGTCAAGGCTGGCCCAGAAGTACCGCTGCCCAAAGAAGAACTGCTTTCCCACATCCCTGATTTCATCACCGGGATTGAAGAGTTCACGGGCGCGAAAAACCTGGAGTATGACCTGATCCACAGCCATTATTGGTTATCCGGGATCGCAGCCCTTGAGCTCAGGAAACACTGGAATGTGCCGGTAATACAGATGTTCCACACCCTGGGAGTGATGAAGCAGCGGGTCGCCCGTCCAGATGAAGAAGTGGAAGGAGATTACCGCCTGGCAGGTGAGAAACGCATCCTGATGGATGCCGACTGCATCATCGCTGCTACACCCGCTGAGAAAACCCAAATCCAATGGCTTTATAAGGGTGATGTGGACAAGATCGAGGTCATCCCACCTGGAGTAGACCTGAGCCGCTTCTACCCGATTCCTGATGATGAAGCCAAAGAAGTAATTGGACTCCCACCGTGTAATCAGGTGTTACTTTATGTCGGTCGCATCGAACCCTTAAAAGGTATTGACACGCTGATCGAAGCCATTGCGTACATGCGTACCCAAGGTGAATTTGAAGAGCTTTCTTTCTGTCTGGCTGTGATCGGAGGGGTTGGGGATGGAGATCCCACGATCCAGAGTGCAGAAATGAAGCGTTTGAAGGATCTGTGTCACCTGCATGGTTTGGATGACCTGGTAACTTTTCTCGGAAAGAAAGATCAGGATACACTGCCGTACTATTATTCAGCTGCAGAAGCTGTAGTCGTCCCTTCCCATTACGAGTCTTTTGGAATGGTTGCCCTGGAATCTATGGCCTGTGGTACACCCGTTGTCGCTTCTCAGGTAGGTGGCCTCGCTTACCTTGTCCAGGATGGCGTCACCGGATATACGGTACCATACAGCGACGTTGAAGCCCTGGCGAAGCGCTTGAGTGATCTGATCAGGAACAAACCTCTGCGCGACCAGCTCGGCAAGCAAGCTGCTGCGGTAGCCAAGGATTTCTCCTGGGATATCATCGCCAGACAAATTCAGAATTGTTACCAGGGTGAGATCTCCCATTATTCAAAATTGGCGGATTGACAAAGAGCGGGTGATAAATTAGAATAATAGTAGTTCGAATCAGGATTACTATTATCAATGGAAATTTCATCTGAACTGGTAGCACTTGGATTTACCGAGTACGAGGCAAAAATCTACCTGGCCCTCCTAAAGGAAAGCCCGGCAAATGGTTACCAATTGAGCAAGCGAACCGGTGTGCCGCGTTCGATGGTCTACGAGGCGCTCGGCAGGCTGCATACGCGCGGGGCGGTCTTATCATCTGGCAATGAGCGCTCGACCATCTACAGGCCATTGCCGCCTGAACAACTCCTGGATAAATATGATCGCCAATATCAAATCCTGATTAACAGTCTGCACGAAAAGTTGGACGACCTGTACACTGCCCACGAAGAAGATGCTCTATGGTCGATCAGCGGGGAGGAAGCAATTTATTCCTATGCTTCACGGATGATCCAGCGAGGAAAATCCGAGGTCTACCTGGTGATGGGTGATGATTCACTCGAACGTTTGAGGGATACGCTTCAGCCCAAATGCCGGGAAGAACTGAGCATTGGAGCACTGCTCACCGGTAGTGGAGATTTGGATTGTAAACAGGTTTCTCACCACCCTCCCGCGGAAAGCGAGGTCCAGGGACTTGAGAATATGCTGGTCGTCGTGGTTGATGGGCAGGAGTGCCTGATCGCAGACCTGGGTCAGGAAAAGTCAGCCACCGTGACTACCAACAAGAATCTGGTTTTGATTTCACACCAGTTTATTTGGATGGAGTTGTTTGCCCAGCGCGTTTACGAAAGATTGAATCCATCACTCCTAGATTTACTGGATCAAGCTGATAAACAGCTGCTGCTGAGCTTCTCAATTAATTCATGATCACATGAGGGAATGCCCAATGAGTGAATTCGATTTTTCTAACAGCGGTATTCATACAGATGAGCTTCACCACCACAGTTCGAAAGACCCCCACCAGCAGGCATCTGCACTCTCGGATATCATCCTGGGCGGGCAGGATGGCCTGGTAAACGTTTTAGGCGTCATCCTCGGGGTGGCTGCAGCAACCGGGGATACATACGTGATCATGGTTGCCGGCCTGGCGGCTACATTTGCCGAATCTGTTTCAATGGCTGCGGTGGCTTACACCTCGACCCTGGCGGATGCAGATTATTATGAAAGTGAGCTGGAACGGGAATACCGCCATATCAAGGAGGTACCCAACCTGGAAAAAGAGGAAATCCGCACAATTTACCGGGCGAAAGGCTTCTCGGGGAATCTCCTTGAACGCATCGTGGAAACGATCACCGCCAGCCCGGATGTCTGGGTCGCAGTAATGATGTCCGAAGAACACCAGCTCCGGCCGATCAATCGGCGAACTGCATTTCGCTCTGCAATTATCGTAGGTATCGCTGCGATTATTGGATCATTAATTCCCCTGGCACCATTCCTGGTCACTTCAGTCGGAGGAGGTATTATCCTATCAATCGCTTTATCAGCCCTGGTGCTCTTTATTGTTGGCGCGGTAAAAGCCCGCATGACGGTGGGTCATCCAGGCAAGAGCGGTTTGGAGATGGCCGTGATTGGTACAATCAGTGCATTGGTGGGTTATGGAGTTGGTGCACTGCTCAAAATACCATCAGGCTCCTGAAAGGTGGGAAAAACCACAACCGGAGATCGGTCAATTTAGCTCAGCTTCTGCCTGAAGCCAATGTTTTAACGTGCCTCTGAACAGCGCTCTTTCGAAAAAATCCCCCTGCAAGGAAAGACCGCTATAGCCCTTATTAATCAGCCGCTTCATGATCGGTCTCAGCTGCTGGGCGTAGTGTCTCATGCTGGTTTCCGGGAAAATTCCCGGCCAAGAATAACACGAAACGACCGTCCTCCGCTCCTCAGAAGCGATAGAAGCAGGGACCGTCAGATCCCAATCCGGGTCATGTGGGGAAAAGGTGTACTTATCCAGGTTTCCCTGAGGAATACCTTCGATGCCGCGGACTACTGGAGGGTGATCATCCAATAGATAAGGGTCTACTGACAAATCCGTGATGATGGCATGTTCCGGAAGCCAGGCGATCCAGCTATTGGGGATGACGGGTTGGGATGGCTCGGGTCTTTGGGTGGCATCAACGAGGATATCAGTGTCGGAGAAAATGCCTCGCATGAAATCGGAATGTTTGGTCAGGTCATAATCGATTACCTGCACCAAGACACCTGGAATACCTTCTGCGAACATTTTCTGCCTTAATTTTGGATCACCATATGCAACTGCTGCTTGAATGACATTCTTCCCCACTGCCCCAGCTCCAAGCAGTGTAACCTTAATCGCTGGGCGCAGGGGACTATTAAAACCGGGCTGCGGGTAGATTTTCCTCAATTCATCTATCGCAATGTGCAGCCCATTCCAAGCCACAGAAGGTAAATTCTCAACCAGGCGGCGTTGTGTATCATCTTTTATTGAATCCAGCGAGATGGAGCGTAAGCCTTGTTCTCTCAACAGGTCAACTCTATGCGGCCGGGTTGGATAGTGGAGCATCGAGATCAGGCAGGCACCTGGTTTGATCTTCCTGACCATTTCATCTCCAGGGTAGCGTAAAACCAGGATGTGATCCTGACTGTAAACTTGTTCGAGGGGTGTAAATTGAATCTGATCTGCAATTGATAAGTAATCCTCATCCGCAATTCCAATGCCTGTGCCGTATTGTTCTTCAAGCAATACCTCATAGCCCATATTTTGCAGATCAGCTACGAAGCCTGGCAGGAAAACCCGCTTTTCTCCAGTTTCCTGGTGCATTTTCGGCAGTCCGATGCGTGCTTTGGATGAATTCATGTCCGCCTCAAGGCCCCCCCTTAAGTTGTAAATGATAATACCCTGGTTGTGGAAGAGACCAAGTTCTGGAAATTCGATTTACTTTCTCTCAAACAAGCATAGCACACATGCTGGCAGGTTGAAAGTATTAATCGGCTGGACCGACCGAATTAATTGTTATTCAGTTGATCAGCTTGATATCTGGTTGAAATAATTGTAAATCGCTTCAGATAAAACTGCGACCAGTTCAGATGCAGGTTCCCAGACTAATTGGTCAGGATTGTAGAGGAATATCGATAAAATATAGTTTCCACCGGGTGTATAGACGATACCAGCATCACCTAATGTATTCATGATCCCAAAATATGTCACCCATCCATGCTTATGCGCGACAGGTGTTCCATCGGGTACACCTGCTTCGATCAGAAGTCCAATCTCGTTGCGAGCCAGGTAATTGATCATTGCCTGGCATTCTTCCTGGGTAAACTGGTCTGGAAAGACAGCAAGCAGATTTCCCTCGCCACTCTGGTTGCATTGGTAGATATCCTCGAGCAGCATGCCGATATCCGAAGGCGTCGTCTGGTTGTAAATGTCCGGATCCGTGTTGATGTCTGTCCGCTGGTTGGCAGGTGTTTGAAAAGTTCCCAGCAGCGGGGCCCCAGGATAGAACTCACCAGCGAGGAATGTGTTTTCAAGTCCCAGCGCTCGCATATCATCGCTCACTTCAAGCGGTCCATTGTAAGGATCGATCACGCGGTCCATCAACCAATCCGCGGGATCGTTTCCTGATTTCACGATCATTTCTTCGATCAAGCGCGTGGCTTCGCTATCCGAATCATCATCCAGGCGGCGATAGGTTGAGACCATGATCGGTATCTTGATGATGCTCGCAGATGTAAATGCGACGTCTGGATTTGTTGGGAATTCTTCTCCCTGATCATAAGCGAAATTAATTTCCTCTCCCGTTTGCAAGTCCTCCAGGTACAATCCAACCAGTCCATCGAACTCGGCGATATCGACGATTTGTTTCAGCATAATCTCGAGATTTGCGATCGATGGTCGCGGAGGATTTGTACGGGCAAGGGGCAGATCAACCACTCTCCTGGATGGAGAGCGAAGGGCGCTTATGATTAAATCCACCGAACGGTCGATATCCAGGGCTGTTCCCCGGGTACCGGATTGAAAATTGACTGTTCCTACAGAAGGAAGCGGTGGGGTTGGAGATTGATCATAGCGTTGGGCGATCTCTCCTGTCAGGTAGCTCTCAAGGCGAGGTTCAGAAATGGAAGCGATCAAAGGAATTGAAGCCGGGGCAGCTGTTCGTCCCCAGAGGTAATTCCAAAATTCGATCCAGAATGGTTGTTGGCTGCGGTTGAGATCAGCTGCTGCCAGCATCGCCTCTAAGTCGAGTTCAAATTCGGCGGAGGCAGGAGATAAATGGATAATTTGTTCACCATAATGCAGTTCAACGGGAGTTGCAGAGTAAACCTCCAGCAGGCGCTGCGCAGCTGCTGAACGATCTAAACCTCCGACAGGCACATCCGCGATAACCATGCCAGCCGGGAAATTTGCCCTGAAACGGCTGAATCTGATCAGCTGCATTGTAAACACCGTGACTGCAGCCAGGATAAGGAATAAAGAAATCCAACGAAGTGCTGGAAAAGACCGGTTTCTCATCTGCTCGAACTATATCACATCCTGCCGCCTGGGAAATAGGTTTATAAACTTGTTTTAACCTTGAAAAACCTGCTGATTTACCCCATTTCAGCAACAAGCTGTTTTCAAAAATAAGGGAGAGGGTGATCCCTTAGCAGAATGCAACTCAACTGAAGCGAACTCAAGGGGTATTTTCGAAGCAGCGGATGTTCAATTCTCGAGTTGAAGTTGAAGGATCGGTCCATACTGTGCATTTGTATGTTGAACAACCTGCGGAGAAATATATATAAATTGTTAATATTTCTCCCAGACAAACTATAACCAGCGAGGGTAAAATAAGGGGTCTATGGTATGATGAAATTCACGGGAGGTGCTTTTGGGTAGGACTGCAAAACGACCGTTGATGCCACTCCTGCTGATTGGAGTCGGGTTACTTATACTGATCATCGCGGCTGCCAGTATCTTCTTTTTCTCGAGAGACGGGCAACCTGCTCAGAGTGATCTACCCAACCAGGATATCCCTTACCCGAATATATCCCGAGTGGATTTATTGACTGCCAAGCAGGCGTTTGATTCAGGCCAAGCTGTTTTTGTCGATGTCCGCGACCGGGTCTATTACGAAAGCGGGCACATACCTGGAGCCAGGTCGCTCCCGCTAAGCGAACTTGAATCCCGGGTGGAAGAACTTGATCCAAATCAGTGGATCATACTTTACTGCACCTGACCGAGTGAGGAGAGCAGCGCCCGTGCGGCAAGCATACTGCAGGAGTATGGTTTTACGAAAGCCAATCCCATTTTGGGTGGTCTGCAGGGCTGGGATGAGGCAGGCTATCCCATAGAACCCTAGGAAAATTGGATGCTTAAGCAACTTCGCCTGATATTTCTCCTCTCGCGTCCCCTGTTTGTACTTGGTGGTGTCTTGGTTTACGGACTGGGTGTTGGCATCGCCCGCTACCTGGGAGCAGCGATCGATTGGGAATTATATTTCCTCGGCCAGGCATACGTCACCTCAATGCAACTGAGTGCCCAATACTTGAATGAATATTTTGACGCACCAGCCGACAAGGAGAACAAGAACCAAACTCCTTTTACCGGAGGCAGTGGTGTGATCGGCGAAGGGAAGCTTTCCCGAGAAACTGCGATGTGGGCTGCCCTGACTGCCCTGACGGTTCTGGCTTCATTGACCGTTGTTTTGATCAGCGTTGTTCAACTTTCGCCGCTCCTGATCATCATCATCATCCTGGCTTTCATGGGGAGTTTCTTCTACTCAACACCACCGGTCAGATTAGCAAACACAGGTTATGGCGAACTAACTACCTCGATCCTGGTTGCCAACCTGGTTCCAATTTTTGCTTTTCTCCTCCAGTATGGTGAGATGCACCGGCTGCTGGTGATGACCACTTTTTCCCTGACCGCACTGCACCTGGCAATGATGATCGTCTTTGAATTTCCTGATTATCTCAATGATTTGAAGTTTGATAAGTACAATTTGCTGGTGAGGGTCGGGTGGGAGAAAGGCATGGTCATGCATAACCTGTTGATATTAACAGCCTTTTTACTCCTTGGATTAGCAGCCACTTTCGGGCTGCCCCTGGCGATTGCGCTACCTGCATTTATCCCGCTGCCGCTGGGATTACTGCAGATCTGGCAAATGCGGCGCATTGCAGGTGGTTCAAAACCAAACTGGTCGACGATGAGTTTTACGGCAGTGGTGTTGTTCGGCAGCGTGGCCTACCTGCTTGCGTTCACTTTTTGGACCCGGTGATACTATTCTCTATGCGATTGCGAAAGAGTTATGCCTGAATTCCTAGAATTACTACCGCCGGGGGATGCCCTGGATTTATACCTGGAACGCATCCACGTTCAGTTGCCAGCCGAAGACATTGATTCAAGGCAGGCGCACGGGCGGGTCGCCTATCAAGATATATTCGCTCCCCATGCGCTGCCTGCTTTTGATCGCGGCTCTGTGGATGGATACGCAGTGCGGGCGCTAGATACACACGGTGCTTCAGATTCGCTGCCTGCTTATCTACAGCTGGTTGGCGAAGTCCGCATGGGTGAAAGTGCACAGGTGGCAGTAAACAGTGCTGAATGCTGCTTGATCCATACCGGGGGGATGCTGCCACAAGGATCAGATGCAGTTGTGATGCTTGAAAATACACAGGTTGCCAAGCCAGGTGAGATCGAAATTTATCGCGCTGCTGCGCAGGGTGAGAATGTTATCCGGACCGGCGAGGACATTCAGCAAGGAGAGATTGTTATCCCGGGAGGTAAAATCCTGAACGCTGCAGACATCGGTGGCGTTTTGGCACTTGGTATTACCCGGATCCAGGTTGTTAGGAAACCTGTAGTTGGGATCATCTCAACCGGGGATGAAATCATTCCTCCGGAGGAGGATATCCTGCCCGGCCAGATCAGGGATATCAATTCATATTCACTGGCGGCTTTGGTTGAAAGTGCGGGCGGCAGGCCGCACAACTACGGCATCATCTCTGACCAGGAAGAACCATTGCTGACCACCGCAAGACAGGCTGTACAGGAATGTGACTTGGTTGTGATCACCGCCGGATCCTCTGCCAGCAATAGAGATTTGACTGCCGGGGTGATTAACAAGCTGGGCCAACCCGGCGTGCTTGTGCATGGTGTCAATGTTCGCCCAGGTAAACCTACAATCCTGGCTGCCTGTAAACCGGAAGGCGCACAGTATACAAAACCAATCATAGGATTGCCTGGGAATCCGGTCAGTGCTCTCGTGATTGCGCTATTATTCGTGGAACCGGTGGTCGATTTATTGCTGGGCGTAAAACCCAAACGTTTGCGTAATTTCATCCAGGCGCAGGTGAGTGTAAATTTATCCTCCAGTTCAGGCAGAGAAGACTGGATACCTGTCAAGATTACCGCTCAAGATCATCAGTATTTGGCGGAACCGATATTTGGTAAAAGTAATTTGATCTTCACCCTGGCCCGCGCGGATGGTTTGCTACACATCCCAGCACCTGCCACCGGCTTAGATTCAGGTCAAAAAGCAGAAGTCTTGTTATTCTAAAATTCCCTGGGGTGATCAATGATGAAAGCATGGTTTTGTACCCAAATTTAACAGTAAGGAAAACAGCCGCATAGATAAATGTCACTGTTCCCAGGAAAAACCGGTAAGGTTATATTGATGCTCTTTATTTGCTGAGATTATTTTTTATGCTTCATAAACGTATTTATCTTGGATTGTTGGTGATCTCGACTAGTGTGCTTGTCAGCATGTTGAGCAACAGTGATGCGCGGGCAGATTCCATGGGCAGTGTTACAGTGCCGATCTTGCTTTACCACAGTATCCCTGATCAAAGCTCCCCCAACGAGCGGTACAAGGTATCAGCGGAAAATTTTAACCAACAAATGCGGCAGCTGCACGAATGGGGCTACAGCACAATCAGCATTGAGACTCTGGTAGCACACCTCGCCCAGGGTGACAGCCTGCCACCCAGACCCATTGTGATTACTTTCGATGATGGCTACCAGGATGTATTCGAGAATGCCTTTCCCATCATGGAGCGTTATGGTTTTAGCGGAACGGTTTATATTGTTGCCAATCGTCTAAATTCGGATGGTTTTATGCACCGTGAGGAGCTGCAGGAGCTGCTGGACCATGGATGGGAAGTTGGCAGTCACAGCATGACTCATACCGAATTAACCCAAAACCACGACCTAGTGAGGACCGAGGTTCTGCAATCACGCCTTGATTTAAATGATGCCCTGGGGATAAAAGTCTTTTCATTTGCCTATCCTTTTGGAACCCTGGATTGGTATATCACCAGCAAAGTTCTTGATTATGGCTACAGGGCTGCTGTCGGGGTTGGTAATTTGTCTCAACATTCAGCAGGTACGATTTATAATTTGAGCCGACGTGAAGTTCAGGGTGATGCCAGCATGCAGGATTTTATTGACTTATTACCCTGGTCTGGACACTTCTCTCCCGCCCCAATTCGAAAATACCGGTTTGATTAAGCGGAGCAACCACACCCATGTATTTAGAAGATATCCCCTATCCAGATGCCTTAGACCGTTTTGAAAATGCGTTGCGTAAAGCTGGGTTGTGGGGGTTATTGGGTTCCGAATCGATCCCGCTGGGTATTAATTTACTGGGCAGGATTTTAGCGGAACCTGTCTGGGCAAAGATTTCCTCACCACATTACCATGCTGCAGCAATGGATGGTTTTGCTGTCCGAGCTGTAGATACCGAAGGTGCATTATCGACCCAACCTTTGTCTCTGAAGGTGGTTGACCAGGCGGTTTATGTCGATACCGGTGATCCACTTCCTGAAACAGCAGATGCAGTGATTCCGATTGAAAACGTGGAACCTCTGGATGAAAGCGGCAAGTCAGCAGACCAAATCCGTGCTCCGCATTCAATCCGCATCCGTGCTGCTGTGAATCCCTGGATGCATGTTAGGCCGATGGGGGAAGATATTGTCGCCTCTCAGCTGGTGTTACCTGCTGGTCAGAAATTAAGGCCGATCGACCTGGGTGTGATTGCTGCCAGCGGCAGCTCCCAGGTGGTCGCCGCGCGGCTTCCCAAAGTAGCTATTCTACCTACAGGGAGCGAGCTCATTCCGGTTGGCAGCCCAATTGCAGCAGGGGAGATCATTGAGTTTAATCGCTTAGTTCTGGCATCTCAGGTTCAAGAATGGGGTGGGGAGGCTACCCAACTTCCGATCATTGAAGATGATTTCGACCGGATTTACGATGCGGTTCGCCAGGCGGCTCTCGAACATGATTTAGTCTTGATCAGCGCGGGTTCGTCGGCAGGATCAGAAGATTATTCCGCACCGGTCGTCGAGGCTTTAGGAGAAATGCTCGTTCACGGAGTCGCGGTTCGGCCAGGCCACCCAGTCATTCTGGGGATGATCCATCTTGACCAGCAGGGGAACCCGCTAGGCTCAGTAGAGGTTGCTTCCAAATCAACTCCGATCATCGGTGTTCCAGGTTATCCTGTCTCCGCTGCACTGACAGGAGAATTGTTCGTTGAACCTCTACTCTCGAGATGGCTTGGACGACCAGCATTGAATCCAAGGCAGATTAAGGCAACCTTGACCAGGAAAATTACCTCCCCAGCGGGAGATGATGATTATGTGCGGGTAGCTTTAGGCCGGGTTGGGAAACGTGTTTTAGCTGCACCTTTGGCCAGGGGTGCTGGGGTGATTACCTCCCTGGTCCGGGCGGATGGGTTGGCGATATTTCCTCGCGGCTCGCAGGGGAAGCCAGCCGGGGACGAAGTGGATGTCCGCCTTTATCGCAGCGAAGCGGAAATCGATAACACGATCTTTGCCACTGGATCGCATGATATCTCCATCGACATTATGGCACAGTTCCTCTACAAGCAAGGCCGACGTATGGCAGTCGCCAACGTAGGCAGCCTTGCCGGCCTGGTTGCATTAAGCAAAGGCGAAGCCCACCTAGCCGGTTCGCACCTGCTCGACCCAGAGTCGGGTGAGTATAACCTGGCATATATTGAGGAATATTTACCCGGGGTACCTCTCCAGGTAATCGCACTTGTTGGACGCTCGCAAGGCCTGCTCATTCGCAAGGATAACCCGAAAGGAATCCAATCCCTCGTTGATTTAAGCCGTGAAGAAGTGACATTTGTAAACCGGCAGCGCGGCTCCGGAACCCGGGTGCTTTTAGATTACCAGCTGGGGTTGCTGGGAATTTCTCCTGGACAAATCCGGGGTTACCAGAACCAGGAATATACGCACCTGGCAGTTGGGGCCGCGATTGTCTCTGGAAGAGCTGATTGTGGGATTGGGATTGCGGCTGTTACGCAATCTCTTGACCTGGATTTTATCCCGTTGTTTGAAGAACGTTACGATTTGATTATCCCCCAGGAATATAGACGCAGCCGCTTGCTTCAGCCCCTGATAGATTTGTTGGATAATAAGGAATTTAAAGAGATGGTGGCAGGGCTGCCAGGCTATGAAGTTGCGCAAATGGGAACTTTGATCGCAGAATTGAATTGAAAAAATCATTTAATAAAGGAGGTTCGGCATGACTTTATCGATAGGTGACAAAGCACCAGATTTCACACTTCCAGACCAGGATGGCGTCAATCACACTCTCTCTGATTACCAAGGATCACCCCTGGTGCTTTATTTTTATCCAAAGGATAATACCTCGGGGTGTACAAAAGAAGCCTGTGGATTCAGGGATGATTATTCTGCTTACCAACAAGCAGGGGTCAAAGTGCTTGGGGTCAGCCCGGATTCGTCAAAAAGCCACACCAATTTCATCGCCAAGTACGAACTGCCATTTACGCTTCTCTCTGATCCAGATCACCAGGTTCTCAGCCTGTACGGCGCCTGGGGTTTGAAAAAAATGTATGGTCGTGAATATGAAGGTGTCCTGCGGACAACCTACTTAATAGGATCAGATGGAAAAGTTGCCAAGATTTATAAAAAAGTAAAACCCGCTACACACAGCGCTGAGATCTTGGCTGACCTGGAGGAACTCGAGGGATAGATGTCCAGAAGACGATCCATAGTTCTGTTTTCTCTCATAGGCTTAAGCCTGCTGCTCCCTGCGTGTGGTGGTTCTGAAACTCAATCCTCCTTTCTTTTCGACGAGGAACCTGCCACTCGACCGGATGTGCCGGAACAATATTCCGGTCTCGTCAATCCATATGTTGAAGATTCAACCGCGATCTCTGCAGGTGAAACGATATTCGAGGCCGATTGTGCCGCCTGTCATGGTTTGACTGGTGAAGGTGACGGCCCTGCATCTGGAGGGCTCAATCCCCCTCCGACAAACCTAGCGGAAAGACAGGCGAATATGAGCGATGCTTACATTTTCTGGCGCATTTCTGAAGGTGGATTGATGGAACCGTTTAACTCGATCATGCCTGGTTGGAAAGGGCTGCTGGATGAACAACAGATCTGGCAAATTATTGCTTATATCCGTACGATGGTCGTCCTGTAAATCGCCCAGTCGAAGATTTCTCAAGGAAAGCATAGGTTTGGGTACGGCATGAAAGCGATCAGCATTGCATTGGAACTCGGGTAAAATGAAATCTGTGAAATCAGGAATTAAGATCCCTCAGGTGTTTTCTCTGTCGCCTTCAGTGCGCTGGGTGGCGGCGGGAATCTCGTTGCTGGTGATCCTGATTTTTATGGGGACTTTTTGGATTTGGCCGCGCAATAATCTCCTGCTGAGCATTTTTTCGGGGATTGTAATAGCAGGCTTGATTTATTTCATTGCAGGTCAATTTATCCAATTACAGGTGCAGCTGCTCAGTTTGCAGAACCAGATTGCTGACGCTGAGCGGGAGATGTCAGGCATCAGCAGCCGATCGGATGCGATCTTTCGTCTCAGCCGCAGATTTGTTGAGGCGAATAATGAGAAAGAGGTCCTCACCGCCTTATTAAACGTGGTCGTAGACATTTCTGGGGCGGTGGGGGCTTCAGTTGTGCCCCTGGATGATCGCGGTCAGCCGATGACTGCCCTCAGCTTTGGCGGAGTACCTGAAGCTCTCATGAATTCCTGGGTGGAATACCTGGCCTCTCCTGCCATTCGCCAGCGTTGTGGTTCCTGCCAGCAGCCGGGTTCAATTGTGCATGTCTGTCCGCTGGTGGATGCCCCGATTTTTGATCATCTGGACCAAATCTCACCTGCCAGCATTTATTGCCTGCACCTGCGCCGGGGTGAACGAGAATACGGCATATTAAACCTGTACCTTCATCAAGGTGCCAGTTTGGAACCAGATCTGCCAAAATTCCTGCAGACTTTACTGGATGAAACAGCCCTGGTTTTAGAGAGCCTGCAGTTACAAAAACGTGAATTAGTTATCCTGCAGCAGATGAGACATCAGACCAATCCCCAGGGTTTGCAGCTAGAGTTCCTGGAAAATGTCCAGGAAACCTTGAAGGCAGATTTTGTGTTGCTTCAATTCGATAGCAGGGGTAAACCTGGTATGCGGGATATGTCTATTGGAGAATTCTCAGAGTCTAATACATCAATTGTCGAGAGTGTGATTGGGGGAGTGCAAAAGTCAGGAGTACCGGTGTTATTAGGTGATGTGGAAAGCGAGCCTGGCTCTATCGAAGGATTTCACTCATTAATAGCTGCTCCACTGATGATTTCAGATGAACCAGCATTTGGAGCCATTCTAGCTGGAAATATCCACTCCAAAAAATTTAATTCTCGCCACTTATCTTTATTACAAACACTTGCAGGTCAGATCAGTTTGGTCGTGCGAAATTCCGAACTGCGAGCTGAGATTGAATTTAATTCCATTATGTCCGAGCGGACCCGGTTGGCACGTGAAATCCACGATGGATTAGCACAAACCCTGGGTTTCTTGAAGCTGCAGGCGGCGCAAATGGAGAATTTTCTGGCTGCCAAGGATACCAAACGCCTAGAAACCAGCCTCTCACAGACGTATAAAGTGCTTTCCGAAGCCTATCTTGATGTGCGCCAGGCAATAGATGACTTGAGAATATCCCCCAGCCGCGATGGCTTAACCAGCTGGTTGGAGGAGACCAGCATGGAGTTTGAAGATAACACTGGATTAGTGGTCAATATTGAAGGAAGGTCACCTGCAGATGAATTGCCGCTCGAAATCCAGGTCCAATTAATCCGCATCATCCAGGAAGCCCTGAGTAATGTTCGTAAACATGCTCAGGCCACCCAAGCCTGGATTGATTATCACCAGGCAGGCCGGGATTTCCTGGTAGAAATCCGGGATGATGGCAGAGGATTTCACCCTGATGAGATACCAGGGGTTTCCAAGTATGGTCTCCAGGGGATGCGCGAACGTTCGGAAATGATCGGCGCAGAACTGCAGATTATCAGCGCACCTGAAGAAGGGACGATCATTAAAATCCGGGTCCCTGTACCAAAAGGAGAACTCATCTAGTGAACAAGATTCGGCTTGTCGTCGTTGATGATCACGGTTTGTTCCGGGCTGGACTGGTTAGCCTGCTGACGACATTTCCGGAATTTGAGATTATTGGAGAAGCTGGGAATGGGCGAGAAGCATTATCTGTAATCAAGCAGACAAACCCGGATGTGGTGCTGCTGGATGTCAACATGCCGGTGATGGATGGGGTTGAAATGGTTGAATTCCTGCAGAAAGTTGATGCTCCGCGAATATTAATGCTGACCATTTCCAGGCATGATGAGGATCTTTTCGGTGCAATAGCTGCCGGGGCAGATGGCTACTTGCTGAAGGATGCTGAACCAGAGGAATTACGCAAGGCGATTAACCTGGTTGCGGAAGGTAAATCTGTGCTTTCTCCTGAGGTGACCAGTCGAGTGTTGAAAGCTGTTAGCAGTTCACATGGGATTCCTTCTGACATCGCTCTCAGCAAGAGAGAAATGGATGTGCTTAAATGCCTGGCGGGAGGGATGACCAGCTCGCAAGTAGCATCAGAACTGTTCATCTCCGAGAACACGGTGAAAACCCATGTCAGACATATCCTGGAGAAGTTGGAGGCATCAAACCGGGCTGAAGCAGTCAGCCGGGCAATTCAATTAGGCATTATCCACCAGTAGAGCAGTTTTCAGTACACCAATCGAGCTGCATTCCTGCTTAGAATGTGTCTTCAACCGGGCAGGATTCAAAAAGGGTGATTCGAACATCACCCTTTTGTGGGTTTAAAATCCACCTTTTTCAAGCTCCAAGGGGCATGACAATTAAGACCTGTTTTGGTAAATTAAATACCAGGCTAAGTATAAGGCAAAGAAAAGTTAGATATGAACCAAAGACCTCAAAGCGGTCCTTTACGCATCCTGATCGCCTCCAGTCATCCCCTTTTTGCTCAAGGTATTAACAGTTTATTGGGTAAAAGGCCGGAGATGGATACCGAAGTTGTCGGGTTGGTCTCCACGATTGAAGAGGCGTTGGAAGCGATAGAGCATCTCTATCCCGATCTGGTGGTTGTTGATTACGATGATGACCAGGTCAACCGGGAAGAGTTTTTAGCGCGTTTCGTGGAGGGTCAGGGTCGCTTAAGGGTGGTTTTATTCTCGTTGAAAGAAGGTGGAGATCAGGCAATTGTCTACGACCGGCGTTCCATGGCTGCCTCGGAGATCGATGAATGGTTGGAAGGGTGGTCTGCTGGAGGAGAGAAACCAATACAGAGTCCAACAATCCCTGATCAGGCCCCAGAACAACCGAAGAGGAGTGATAGCATGAGACATTTTTTCATTGCTGCATTAGTAGTGATCCTGCTGATGGCGGGTACCTATTTCCTGCTCAGCAATATCCAGCTGCTACCGGAGCAAGCCAGTTTGCAGGCCATCCCAATTGATGGTTTATTCCGGCTTGATTTCATCGTCATTGCGTTTTTATTTTCGCTGATTATTGGTTTGTTGGTTTACAGCATCATCGCTTTCCGCAAGCGCAAGGGCGATGATAGTGATGGTCCACATGTCGAAGGCAATAAACGGCTTGAAGTGGTCTGGACGATGGTGCCGTTGATGTTCGTCCTGTTCCTGGCATACTATGGGAGTGATGTACTGGGCAAGGTTGAAGCACCCGATCCAAAACCATTGCGAGTAGATGTCATTGGGCAGCAATGGGCCTGGCGCTTCGAGTATCCGGATTATGACATCATATCCACGGAGCTTGTCCTCCCGGTCAACAAGCAGGCTTTATTGAATCTGAGCTCAAATGACGTGATCCACTCATTTTGGATCCCTGAATTTCGGGTCAAACAAGATTTGCTGCCAGGAGACGGTTTTGAGAGGGAATTGCGGGTGACACCGATTGAACTGGGGGAATTCAAGGTGCGTTGTGCGGAGTTGTGTGGGCGGGAGCATTACAACATGCTGGCTCCGGTAAAAGTTCTCTCCCAGGAGGATTTTGACAGCTGGGTTACTGCGCAAACCGAAACTGTTTCGGATGATCCTGTTTTACGAGGTGAAAACTTAGCCCAACAATTTGGCTGCAAAGCCTGCCACACCAGTGATGGATCAGAGCTGGTGGGTCCAAGCTGGCTGGGAATTTTTGGCAGCACTGTTTCGCTCGATGATGGTTCATCCGTCATCGTCGATCAAGAATATCTTATGCGGTCAATTCGCGAACCCGGTGCACAAGTTGTAGCTGGTTATCAGAATATCATGCCTGGTAATTTCGGTGAGGACCTGACAGAAGAGCAGATTAATGATTTGATCGCATACATTCAGAGTCTGCAGTAATTAACGAGGAGAAAGGGATGAAATTTTATCGTTTGTCACTCATACGCGGCCTGTTTTTTATGATTGTGGGAACCCTGCTGGGGGTGCTGATCACAATTTTGATCCGCCTGTTGATGGGATTACCCGCCTGGAATGCAGAGCCTGTTCTAGTGGCAGGTGTGGTTTTGGGTTCCATTACCTTCATGTTCGGAACCGGAGTACTCAATGATTGGCTGAAGTGGGCTAGGGGCGAAGATACACCAGAAGCCGAGCTTGGCTCTGTAACTACGGGATTTAAGAAATATATTCACGTTTCTTTTGACCATAAGATTATCGGCATTCAGTATGGTTTGACCTCCATCCTGGTGTTCATGGTGGCGGGTTTATTTGCAATGATCTTTCGCACCGAATTAGCCCAACCAGGTCTCCAGTTTCTCACCCCGGATGGATTTAATACCCTGATCAGTCTGCACGGCATCGTCAATATTGGCGGCATCCTGCTCGGTGTAGGTGCCATGTCGAATTACCTGGTGCCGTTAATGATCGGTGCGAATGATATGGCTTTTCCCAGATTGAATGCATTCGCTTACTGGATCAATATCCCCGGTATCATCTTGCTTTTAAGCACCATCCTGTTGGGTGGTATCGATGCTGGTTGGACGGGATACCCGCCCCTGAGCGCTAATCTGGTGAAAATTGGTTTTGCCATGTTTTTCCTGGGGGTGTACCTGATTGGTCTGTCCTCTATTTTGGGTGCCGTCAACCTGATCACAACCATTGTACGCCTGCGCGCACCGGGGATGACGTGGTTCAAGATGCCGATCTTTGTTTGGTCAGTACTGGCAACCTCATTAATTGCCCTGACTGCTACCCAGCTGATCGGGCTTTCCTTCCAAATGGTCTTATTTGATCGCATCTTCGGTATGGATTTCTTCAATCCAGCCCAGGGCGGCAATGTACTGCTCTTCCAAAACCTGTTCTGGTTTTATTCACACCCGGCAGTTTATGTATTTGTCCTGGCTGGTTTGGGTGTAATCAGCGAACTTCTGCCGGTGTTTGCCCGCAAGCCCTTGTTTGGGTACAAGTGGGTCGCGGTTTCTTCAATGGCGATCGCACTGGTCGGCTTCCTGGTCTGGGCCCACCACATGTTTACTTCTGGAATGGCGAGCTATATGCGCGTTCCGTTTACCTACTCAACCTTATTGGTTGCTGTTCCAACTGGCATCAAATTCTTCAGCTGGACGGGAACGATTTGGGGTGGAAAGCTCTCGTTTAAAACCCCCATGCTGTTCGTGTTAGGTGCGATCTCGATTTTCCTCCTGGGAGGATTGACCGGGCCGCCGAATGCTACTGTTGCCACCGACCTGCATGTCCATGATACCTATTTCATTGTTGGTCACTTCCATGCCACCATGTTTGGAGGTTACGTTTTTCCATTCTTTGCTGCTATATATTACTGGTTCCCCTTGATGACCGGGCGTATGTATAACGAGAAATTAGGCAAAGTCCATTTCTGGGTCATGCTGATCGGTTTTTACTTCCAATCCCTGTTCCAGATGCAGACCGGCTTGGTTGGCATGCGGCGTAGGATCGCCGATTACGATCCCGGGTTGGGAGTCGATATGCAGCAGCTCATTATTTCCATCGCCGGGTTTGCCGTGGGAGCAAGCATACTGGTGTTTGTTTACAACATGTATGTGAGCGTCAAGCGGGGTGAGGTTGCTGTACCCAACCCCTGGCGCTCCCGTTCACCCGAGTGGCAGATCCCCATGCCTGCTACGGGTGTGAACTACGACGAGCCATTTGTGGTCACTGGTGAGCCATATGATTATGGGCTCGAGGGTTCTCAATACACATCTCTGAGCGGAAAACCCACTCCCGTGGTACCTGCAGCTGCGGCCGCGGATTGAGCGACACTCACATTAATGAAGTTGATTCACAGGAGAAATTTTGATGGCAGAAAACAAATCTAAAGCAGATCAAAATGAAAACGGCTATAAAGAGGACCGAAATATCGGACTAGCTGTCTTCATCCTGCTCATTGCACTCACGATCGGGGAGTATTTCATCGGCAGCATCGCTGAGGATTGGAGTTGGCCGTTGTGGGGAATCTCAATATTCAAAGCAGTTTTGATCGTCTATTACTTTATGCACGTTACCAAGGTGTTTGGTAGTTCTGAAGAGGAAAATTCATGAGCACACAATTAGAAGCACACAATAGTTACGGGTTTAAGTCTGAAACGAATCGTTTAGGCTTGTGGCTCTTTCTCATCTCCGATTCTTTTGTATTTGCTGGTTTAATGGTTAGCCGCTTCTACCTCTTCCAGGGGGAGCGACCCGATCTCAACCAGCTGCTGGGTTTCGCTGTCACCCTGATCCTGATCACCAGCAGCTTCTTCATGTATCGAGCTGAAACGGATATTCGTCATGGGAATGCCAAAGGATTTACCCGCAATATATTGGTCACCATCATACTGGGTGTTCTTTTCCTGCTGGGTGTGGTCGGATTAGAGTGGCCTACCGCACCGTTCTCTGTCGGTGAGAATGCCATGGCATCCGTTTTCTTCACCATGACCGGTATGCATGCTCTGCATGTGCTATCCGGAGTCATCTTGCTCTCCATCGTGTATCGAAATGGAAAGAAAGGTCTCTATTCAGAGCAACGCCACTTCCCCGTCGAAGCAGCCGCGATCTACTGGCATTTTGTTGATGTGGTCTGGGTTTTCTTTTACCCGGCGCTTTACTTGATGGGAATTGCAGCTTAATAAAACTTGATATTTAAAATCACGAGCCCACTCACGATGAATTCCTTTCCAGAAACCTGGATTCAATCCCGATGAAACTCCGCAACCTCTTGATTTTTGGAATGGCGGTTATGGCGGGGTTAATTGCAATGTACCTGGTGTTGGGATCAGATCGTGAATATACCTTCCAGGGCTCCCTGATCGAACCTGCCGTCCCAGCACCCCAGTTCGAATTGACTGATATGAACGGGAATCCCTTCCAGCTCAACCAGCTGGAAGACCAGGTGGCGGTCATGTTTTTTGGCTACACCAGCTGCCCGGATGTCTGTCCAGTAACTCTGACCGAATTTCTCCAGATTCGATCCAAGCTCGGCCAAGCAGCCGCACATGTAAGTTTTGTTTTTATCACCGTTGACCCCGAACGTGATACAGCAGAACGGATGCGTAAATACCTGACCAATTTTGATCCTGAGATCATCGGGCTAACCGGTGAGCGCAGCGAGCTTGAACCTGTTTGGGTGGACTACGGGGTTTATCAGGCCAGGGTTGAGGGGAGTAGTGACGAGAACTACCTGGTTGATCACAGCTCCCGGGTGTATGTAATCGATCGCGATGGAAATTTACGCCTCACCTATCTTTTTGGCACCGATTCCAAGTTAATCACAGATGATATCCGCCACCTGGTTTCACAAGATTAGATCAAATAGATCAATATTTTTCGAATCATGAAGAATACGACTCGCTCAACACTCAAGAAAGGCCTCATCCGGCTGCTGATCACTTTTGTGGTTGCGACAACCCTGGTTTGGATTGGCAGCGAGGTGGCTTTTTATTTCATGCGTGGGAGTTCAGACAGGCTACCTGAAGAGATAGAACTGGTTATCCCGGCTGGAACAGCGGATAAAGTGAAGCTGGGTGAAGCGGTGCCAGTGATCCCGGATGAAATGACTTTTGTTCTGGGGGATACCCTGGTAGTAAAGAATCAGGATGTGGTTGATCACCAGCTAGGACCCCTGTGGATCCCTCCAAATACGAAAGCCAGCCTGGTCCTGGATGCTGCACAGCGATACGCGTATGCGTGTTCATTCAAAACCACGCGCTATCTGGGTCTGAATGTAAAGCAAGCCACCACCTGGCAAACACGCTTTGTCGCGCTGGGATTTTCTGTGCCTCCCACAACGATGTTCTTCTTTGTCTACAGCCTTGTGCTGTGGCCGATTAATCCGGATCCAAATAAGAAAGCTCCCATCCGGCTGCAAGCCAACGAGCCTGGAACAAGTCCATGATCCTTGAGAAATTATTCAGCCGAAAGTGGTGGAAGACCACGTTGTTAGTGCTCGTCGCAGTCGCAGTCATGATCCGCCTGGGGATCTGGCAGCTAGCCCGCCTGGAACAACGCAGAGATTTTAATAACCGGGTAGCAGCCCAGGTGGCGGAAGATCCCTTGGATTTATCCGGACAGGCCATTGAAAGTGATCTCTACAGCATGGAATATCGATCAGTGATCGTCCATGGCGAATACGATTTCAATCGACAGGTGGTATTAAGGAACCAGGATTGGCAGGGTCGCCTGGGTGTGCATCTCCTGACCCCTCTCCGGATCGACGGGGGAGAATCTGTAATACTGGTTGATCGCGGATGGATACCGTACGAGGATTTTACTTCCGGAAAACTTGAATTGTATGACGTCCCCGGCCGGACTCAAATCGAAGGAGTCATTCGCAGATCCCAATCAAAACCGGCTATTGGAGGCCGGGCGGACCTTGTACCTGGACCTGGTGAATCACCCCTGATGGCTTGGAATTGGATCAATATTAGTGACATTGCGCAGCAGCTTCCATACCCGCTTTTACCAGTGTATGTTTCAGCTCTTCCTGGAAATGGATCTCAGCAGCTACCATACCGCTCAAATTTGGAATTAGACCTCTCTGAGGGTCCTCATCTTGGTTATGCTTTCCAATGGTTTATCTTTGCCGCAATATTAGGTCTTGGCTACCCGGTTTATATACGCCGGGAGGAAACCAGGCAGGCATCATCCCGAGTCCAGAATGAACCTTATATCCAGCCTGGAAACATCCATGATTCAATTTCGGAGCCTGACTCCAAAGGATACAAGCAAGTATGAAATCAGATTTTGATAAGTCCAAATCCATCTCTCCTGCAATTCGGTGGTTGCTGATGACCACAGCCATCCTGGCTTTTACGCTGCTTGTATTGGGTGTAATTATCAGAGTCGCGGATGCAGGGAATGCTTGCCTGGATTGGCCTACCTGTTCCGGTGGTTTAATCGAACCCTTTAACAGTCCAGCCTTTCTTGCTTATATCCATCGTTTGTTGGCTGTTCTTACTGGTCTTGGGCTGTTGAGTTCCTTTGTGTATGCTTGGTGGAAATATCGCAGGATTCGTTGGATCACTGTGCCCTTGATTATCGCCATGGTGCTGATGAGCCTGCAGATATTTCTGGGTCGCTGGATTGCATTACAGGGGGAAGAGTCGATGCTCAGCGCATTGCATTTTACCCTGGCACTGATGGTTCTTGGACTGACCGTATTGCCGGTGGTTTACGTATTCTGGCTTGATGGTAGCAAGTTACCCATCCAGGATGGCACTCTCAGCCTGGATTTTCGACCAAGGTTCAAATCTCCATTTGGGCGGTTAAGCCTGTGGGTGCTGATGTTTGTCATGCTACTTTTTATGAGCGGCGCCCTGGTTTCAGTGAGCGGAGCCAGCGTAGCCTGCCAGGGATGGCCGCTGTGTGAGGGCATTATGCCGGCTGATACTTTAGGCTGGATTAATCTGGTTCACAGGGTGATCACACTGGTTACAGGTTTTATGGTCGCCATTCTGCTGGCACAGGCATGGAGGACGCAGCGCAGCCAGACGGCTGTTCTGGTATCTACAACTGCTGCCAGCACCTTGTTTTTCTCACAGGCTCTGATGGGCAGCGTGGAAGCTGCGCAGACCTATCCGCCGTATTTAATCGCCCTGCATATCATCACAGCTGGAGCAGTTTGGGTCGCGTTCGCTGTCCAGATTTCAGTAACCGGCCTGGCAAACCGCACTGCACAGGATGAGAAAGCAGAAAGCGATGTATGGAAGAAACGACAGCTCAAAGTCCTGTTCAAGGATTACCTGATGCTGACCAAGCCGGTTGTGGTGGCATTGTTGTTGGTGACAACTTTTGCGGGAATGGTTGTGGGTGGCCAAGCCTGGCCGAGCTGGCAGCTTGTTTTTTGGACTTTATTTGGCGGCTTTCTGGCAGCAGGTGGATCTGGTGCAATCAACCAGTATATCGACCGGATCGATGATCACAAGATGCAGCGTACCTCACAGCGACCTATTCCAGCGGGCCGGCTAACTCCTGCGGAAGGGCTGGCATTCGGGGTGGCTGCGACCCTGGCTTCATTCTACCTGATGGTCGCGATGGTTAATTTCCTGGCTGCTTTGCTAACCCTGGCCGGGATTATTTATTATGTTCTGCTCTACAGTATGCTTTTAAAGAAGACCACGGTGCAGAATATCGTCATCGGGGGTGGTGCGGGTGCAATACCACCGCTCGTGGGTTGGGCAGCTGCGACCGGCAGCTTAAATGTGCCCTCGTTGTTCTTATTCGCAGTGGTTTTCATGTGGACCCCCCCGCATTTCTGGGCTTTGGCGCTGGTTCGCAGGAAGGATTACGCCCGGGCGGGTGTGCCCATGCTGCCTGTGGTGCGCGGCGAGCAGGAAACCCGCTGGCAAATATTCCTATACACGATCGAACTGGTTGTTTTAACGTTGGTCTTACCCTTGTTTGGGTTAGGAGGTGGGATTTACTTTGTGGGGGCGATCGTCCTTGGTGGTTTACTGCTGCACTCCGCATTCAAAGTCTGGCGTGGTGAGGGGAACAAGGTTGCCTGGAAAATGTACCGGCATTCGAGCATGTACCTGGCATTCCTGTTCCTTGCTTTAATGGTGGATGCATTGGTGTGATTTTATTGGTATTGAAAAACTGCTGGAGGAACTCTGCTCCAGCAGTTTTGTTTAATAGGATATCGATCTTCGACTGCACTGCGATCTGCTCACAGAGCTTGAAATGAGGCATGCTGAGCGGAATGGTCAGGTTAGCAAGTTGGTTCTGCGGGAACAATGGTGGTTTTATAGAAAAAGGCTGGTGTGGAGGAAAATGAAGTCGAAGCATGATGGCGCGCTGTGTTCCACTCTCTTCGGCTGCGCTGTGTTCCGCTCAGAGAGCAAGAAGTATGTTTATTCTGGCTGTTTGACTTCTACCTCAACCTCAATATCTCCAGCACGCTGGAAATTTAAGGTCAAACGGAATGTATCCCCGACGTTCAGATCCTGCACCAGATTCACCAGCATAACATGCAAACCTCCAGGAGATAATTCCACTACTTTATTAGCCGGGATACCTACAAGGTCCTGGCGTTCCATGGTCATCGTGCCATCAGCATCCATCTTGCTGAGGTGAACTTCGGTAAGATTGGCCACGTCAGAGACCGCACCGATTAATCCATCACCCTGGTCTGTGCCATTATTGATGGTCAGGTAAACCGCGCTATTATCGCCTTGAAAGCCCGGGCGCGCCCAGGCATCTTCAATACTGATCTCGGGATGTCGGGCACAGGAACTGGTGGCCAAGATAATTACCAAAACAGCAAACAATGTGGAAGAGATTTTCATCGAGTCCTCCAGGATGAGGTTTAGCTTCTGCATGTCACATATTATAGTACTGATAGTGAAGAGCATGCATAATTTTGATCAATCTAGTTAGTCCCAAAATGATGCTCAAACAACCTGTACCAGTGTCCCGCGACCCATTGTATACCACTCCCAATGCTTGATAACAGGTGTGGACCAGCGATAGACCCACTTCGCATCTTCGTTGCGCATATTAACACAGCCGTGGCTCATCCATGAACCGAAGTTTTCGTGCCAGTAGGTGCCATGGGTGCCGATCCCGTAGGAGTGGAAAAAGCTCACCCAGGGTACACCCGGCAGCTCGTAAGCCTCCAAATCGGTGGTCAGGTTGCCATCACCCATATGCCGGGAAGGGGTTTTACGAGCGATGTTGAAGTTCCCCTGTGGGGTATCTGTGGGAATGCCGTTGGGGGATGGTCCCCGGCTCGGGATTCCCGTAGAGACAGGCGCCTGGAAAACCTGCTCCGTCCCTTCATAAGCATAAAGACGCTGTTCTGCAATCGAGATCAGCAGGTGCTTCTGGTCTGCGGGCACATGAGGGGAGAGAGGCGTGATCTCATTCCTGGGGATGGGATGGATGTGGCTGGTGGGTATACAATAGTGAATTCCCAGGCGTTCATCCGTCAGCTGGTACCAGGTTTCACCATCCGGCCCTTCTACGAAACCAGTAATCCAGAACACTGCACCATAATAAAGCCGGTATATTGGTTCCCAGCGGGAGGAGATTTTAAGTAAAGCCTGCGTGAAGGGTACGGTGATCTCACCCAGGCAGCCTTTCCTGGGGATAGTAGTTAAAGGTGGATTGAGATGAGCGTGGTCCACCCTTTGAATATAAGCGCTGTGCGCATAGCCACCAACCAAGCGATACCAGCGTGGATTGCGCGCATATCCTCCAGGAACATCAATTTCAGTGATGATGTCCACCAGCTGATCGCGAGCCAACCGCTTTACTCGCGGGCTGGCAAAATCAGGTTCCTGGTACAGCCCGATAGCGCCAACTGTCACCCGTCCCATCCCCAGGGGCTCGATTTCCTCATCGGGCGGCAGCCAAGCATGCAAACTGTCAGGCAGCGCCAAGGCAAAGGAAAGCCCCCAAAGCTTCAAGAATTCTCTGCGCTGAATGGGTCCTGGATTTCCCATCGCATCTGCCTCCAGCTATATTCTACAATAATGGAGGACAATATACATTAATGGTGGAAATGAAAGGATTTAGATCACTTCAACCCGCGTGCCATGCCCCTTACGAGTCCAATCGCCGGGTTCTGCAACCGGAGTCGACCAGCGGTAAAGCCACTTGGCATCCTCGACGCGCATATTCACACAACCATGGCTCATCCGACCCCCGAAATTATCATGCCAATAGGTGCCATGGAAAGCGATCCCGGTTTGATGCTCGAAAAAAGAAGTCCAGGGCACACCAGGCAGCTCGTAAGCCTCGATATCTGCAGTCAGCTGACCATCGCCCATATGTTTGGAGGGCACCTTGGGATCAATATTGAAATTTCCCCGCGGTGTTTCGGTTGGCAGACCACTCACACGCCCCAGGCTGGGCAATCCGGTTGAAACCTTGGTATGCAGGACAGCTTCATTCTCCTCATATGCGGTGAGAGTCTGCTTAATCAAGTTTACCTTAATAGATTTCCTTCCGGGATCTACCTCTGGTGAAAGGGGGGATAATTCCTCGTCCTCGATCAGGCGCACATGTGTAGCCGGCACATGATAATCAACACGTAGAAGTTCATCACTCAAGCGATACCAGGGATTCCCATCCGGTCCTTGATCGATTCCGGTTACCCAGTGTACAGACTGGTAGTACAGCCGGTAAAGTGATTCCCATACATCCATTGCCTTGTCAGCTCGCAAGCTGTTTGTGAAAGGTACACAAATTTCTCCAAGCTGGCCTCCTCTGCGGATGCGCTTGCTGGCTGTCGCCAGATGGGTATTTTCAACGCGCTGCAGGTATGCGCTATGGGAGTAACCACCAACGACTTTATACCAACGTGGGTTTATTTCAGGTCCATAAGGTGAAATCAAATCTGCAACCAGGGTGATCAACTCGTCACGGTATCGTGATCCCACCTTTTCACTCTTCAGATCGGGTTCTTTGTAAACACCGATACTGGAGATTGTCACCCGGCCGATTCCCAACGCTGGGACGCGGTCTTCTGGCGGCAGTAAACTATGCATAGGATTGGTTGCGAGAGAACCCAGTCCTAGGCTGCCTAATTTCAGAAATTCACGCCGGTCGAGATTTTTTATCATTATTGAATTTTGAAAATCAGATCGAGTGGAGCACTTGGTTAAGACGAAATCACTCAGGTAATTCTTACCCGTGTGCCGAAACCGGTTTTTTCCACCTCGGGAGGGTAATTGACTGGCATCGACCAGCGAAAGACCCACTTGGCATCATCATTCCGCATGTTCACACAGCCATGACTCATCTGCCAACCAAAATTGTCGTGCCAGTAAGTGCCGTGAAGAGCATAGCCGGTCTCTAAGCGGTGAAAGAACATTGTCCAAGGCACACCCACCAGCTCGTAAGCGTCCAGGTTCAGATCACCTTGCATGAGGCGCCCATCGCCCATGTGCTTGGAGGGCATTTTTGAGTAGATATTGAAGCTGCCTTCGGGGGTCTCAGTAGGGATGCCGTTGTTGGTTGGACGACTGCTGGGGATCCCGGTAGAGACACGCGTCTGGAGCACCACCTGGTCACCCTCATAGGCTGTAAGGGTCTGCAAGGCCCGGTTGACCTCTATTCGTTTTTCATGAGCTGGGAAATCAGGGGAGATGGGTGCCAGTTCTTCATCGCCGATGGGACGCAAGTGGCTGGCAGGCACCCAATAGCTCCAGGGTTGGAGTTCATCTGTGATCTGGTACCAGGCTCTGCCATCTGGGCCCTGATCTACAGCCGTGATCCAGTGCGTGGTTTCGTAATATAAACGGTATTCAAACTGCCAGCCATTATATTGATCGAAGGTGTAAGATTGGGAGTAGGGGACAGTGACTTCAGCCAGCTGCCCATCCTCCTGGATTTCCGCCAGTGGAAGATTGTAGTTGATCTTTACTTTCTGCAGATAGCTGCTATGGATGTAGCCGCCCCAGACCCGGTACCAGAGCTTGTTGTAGAAAGGAGGAGCATCTTCCGGTTCCATCTCGTAGTAAATTTGAACCAGCTGATCGCGGTAGCGCTTGCCGACAATCTGGGCGCCATCACGGGGTTCGCCATATACATCTACCTCGCGAATCGTCACCCTGGCGATATCGCCGTAATCCTGGTCAGATTCCTGGGGAACGAAAGGTGTGAATGCCAGTGTACCCAGTGAAAGACCGCTCAGCTTGAGAAAATCACGTCGTGATAAATTCTTACTCATACTCTCCGGATTTTAATCGACCCAGGATGAGAGATCAAGTTAAAGATTTTTGGTGACTTTTAATCTTCAGAAATTGGGGGGCAAAATAATTGAAAATGTGTAACAAAAAGTTATGTTTGACGTTTATATAGATGACGCTTGTGCGAGTGTCACTGGGGTGGGCGGCCTTGGGTGGGTGGCCCGCCTCTCTTTTTAACCAGGGGAATTTCCAAATATTAAGCCATTTTACTCAACAGCATATAAAACAGGCTCACAGGATACTCATCTGCGCGCCTGTTTGAAGTATGCTGAATTATTCCACCCGGATTGAAGGGGGGAATAGAAAGGATTTTGGGTTGAGCTAGCTTTCGATAATCAATATCCTTTCTGGATTAACGGCAGCAGGCTGGTGTCAATTGTGTAAGTGACCTGGATGCTGTAAACACATAACTGTCCGGGGTCAGCACTGTTTTGTGGGGAGAGATCGAGCCAATATTGCGTGGTGGCATTATTGACATCTATATTCAGGTTATTCATATGGATTAAATGATCGTTTGCATTTCCCACGGGGGTCAAGGCGAGGCCTATAGTATCTCCAAAATCCCTGCTGTTCCATGGTCGTTCCCGCAGGTAGGCAAACATAGAGCCACCTGTATAAAAGTCTGCGATGCGCATCGAGACTTTGGTAATGTTCGATCCATTGGGTAATCTCAGCGGGAAGCGCAGATAATATTGCCCTACGGTTGTCAGTGGAACGTTGATATATTGGCAGTGGGTGGTTACATAATCACTCACCGGTGGTCGCGGGCCATTCACGAATCCGTTGGATCCCAGTGTTGCGATGCCTTCATATCCCATGATATTCAGGTATCCGGTCAGGGCATTGGTTTCAGCGGTCGCGTTGCGCGTGGGGCTGAACATAATCAAAATGATCATCAGCAAGACGAGCAGAGCCAGGTTAATTATTCGGGATTTTTTCATTGCATACCTCCTGGTAGCGGTAATAGGTTCAGGAAATCTATCCTGAATTGAAAAGGGAACTAATTCCAGACACCGTATATTGCATAAATGCCTGGAGGATCGTGGACGCAACGCGATTAATTTTGATGCATTCATGCTGCTTGAAAAAAAGGTGGAACTCATTCCAAGTATTTAAAATGCCCTCCCAGCAGTGAATTTGGAAACTTTGATGCTTCCCACCGAAATTTGTGAAATTTGCTGCTACCCATACTGTTTATAGCATATTTTAGATGTAAGTACAATCACCCTGTATAACCAGAATTTAGCTGCACATGTTCTGATCTCGAAGAAAAAGTTCCGAGGTCTCCTCATCATGTTCTGCAGATCATAGCTAAGGAGTGAATTGGGACCAACCCGGTTGAATGTACTTACTAGAACCAGCATGGGTCCAGCTAGGATGAACGTACTACAGACAAAACTGCGGTTTGGCTTGAAAATTACACAGGAAATTTCAGTTCCGCCTTAATTCGTTTGTGACTCAACGGAAAATGAGTATTGCTTCAGGCTTTCCCATCCAAAAAGCTTGTAGTTATTCCCAATTATGCTTGATTTCATAAATCTATGGATATTCTGACTGCCATTTTGCTCTTTATCAACCTGATCTTTGTCCCCGAAGCACCCATCTCTGAGGCAGCCATGCGTGATTTCGGGAATTATTTGGAACCCTACTACGCTGAAGCGGGCTTGCCAACAGACACCAACAATACAAGCCTGCATGAACTGCCGGTCACGTACTGGGGCGCTACAGTCTGGTCTGGGCGCTGCACAAACCAGGTCTACTTAAACCAGCGCTTCGCTGATCCCATTCATCCTTTTTACAACACTCCCATGTGGAAATATGTGTTGGCCCACGAATGGGCGCATGTCGCTCAGGGAACCGGCTGCAGGGATAATGAAGCAGAAGCACAGCTGATCGCCCTGGCTGTCCTGGCTGAAGCCGGCGAGTGGGATGCAATTTATACCGTTCTGGAATGGATGCTAACACTCAGCGCAGGTGACGATGTGCTGGACCAATTGAATCTACCGGAAAAGGAAGCGCGATACTACCGAGTGGTGACCATCACCCAGCTGGAGGCGGTTGAGATTCTGCTTAAAGATGATGATGGGCTGCTTGAGCTGCGTACCGGACCGTTGGATGCCAGCTTGCTGTGGAAATTCTTACAAGATACGGTTGAGAATGTCAGCGTCTTCGCAGGAAGTGGTTAGCGCGATCAGTCAGTCAAATTAATGCAAATTTTAAAAAATCGAATCACGGCAGCTCAAATAAATCACCGCTAAAACTTGCAGTAAGTTTTAGCGGTGAACGTTCAGCTGGCATTAAAACCTGTGTCCCAGGAAATCACCAGAAACACGAATTACAGGGGCAGATTCCTGGATACCTTGGCGGATCTAATGCTTCAGAATAAGCGGTACGAATTGGCGCATCTGTTGGTAGGCGACCTTCAGATTTCCCTCATTCGGGTAAGCATAGGTGTCCAACTCGAAGTAGGCGATGGTTGCCAATCCAGCAGGGTTGAAGGCGAGGGAAACAGAACCACCTTCATCAGTGTATGACCCGCCACCATCGACGAACCCGCAGTACCAGGTATAAAACAGCATTCCGGGCCCGCAATTTGTCTCACCAGGTACCAGACCATAGGCTGAACCTGGTGTGGCGAATTTTAACGCGGCTGGAGCCAGATCTTCGGATGTATCTTGGTAAGCGATCATCGGGTAGCCTTGATTATCCAGAGCCATGGATAATCCCATCGAGGTAAGACTGGTGCCCATGTCTTCAATTTCATCACATTGCCATTCAAATTGCAGACTAACGCTGCTGAAACCGCAGTTACCACCTGTGCCTACAAATTTTGCGTATTCCAGGGTTTGATCTGTCGTGTTGTAATAGGCTAAATGGGGTAATCCGCTATCTTCCACAGCAAGAGAAACATATTTCCCGATATCCTTGGTGGCATGAGAAACGGGCCGGCAGTACCAGCTGTTCCCTGGACCGCAACTCCCACCGCTCCCGACATACGCGGCGACCAACGGATATCCATTTACTGCATCATAATAGGCGATGCTGGGATGATCATCGTCATCCAGATCTATAGATGTATATTGACCGACACCTTCTGCATTGTGGATCACGTCGCACTGCCAGTCGTTTGCATCTGAACCTGTCCCACAATTTCCCAACCCATGACCGACCCAATGGGCATACAATAAGGCATCATTCCCCAGGGAGTTCTGGTAGTAGTAAGAGATATGCGGGATTCCATACCAATCGTATTTGACTGAAGTGTATTTACCCTTGTAGATAAAAAAGTTGGGATTGCCTGAATCAATGGTGGCGGAGGTAAAGCTGCAGGTGGAATTGCATATTCCAGTCGCATATTTCAAGGAACCCACCGTCGCATTGTAATAGCTGATAAAAACCCTGGTTTCATTTTCAGCAGGTTTCGTCGCAATGGAATTGTACTGGCCGACGTCACCCATGCTGTCCACGATCTGGCAGTGCCACGAGTTATTTGGACCGCAATTTCCACCGCTGCCTACGTGCATCGCCAGGCGTAAATCCTTATTCTCTGCATCATAGTAGCTGACGAAAGTCTTGCCATAATTGATATCTACTGAGACGTGCCGACCTACATCCGTGTTTGTATCCACCAGGATTTCCTGCCAGGGAGGAATTGAATGGAGACTGGATATGCTGTATGCCTGCTCAGTTTCAGATGCTGGTTGATCAGATCCTGCTGAGACCGTTCCCACCCCAACAATTATGGTTAATATAAAGAGTACTGATCCGACCTTGATGTGTTTTTTCACGCTTTTATCCTCCAATCATGAAAATCTTGGATAGATCAATTGATACTCAAAACCAATAAGATGAACCCTGCAGTAATCTGCCAAGGAACACGCTTAATACTCTATGTTGGAAAAATAAAATTGATAAATGTGATGAAAGATTGAACAAATATAACGAAATCATCAAGTCCGAACCGGGGTCCTCGGATTTGATCATTCCACCTGACCACTACCCACACCAGAGCTGTTTTATCCAGCTATGTACCTATTGTACAACTATTTTAGTGAAAAAAATCACTCAATTTTATCGAAATCCTATCTTGGAGACGGACGGATTGGGTAATGAGCGAACAGGAGCCTGTTGGGTGAATTCAATGCTTCATTTGAGGATGAACACCTCTCAGGGATTTAACCCGGAAATCAGGGCAGTATTCTTTCAAAGATCTGGCTCCTGATTTGAACGGTGTCAGATTCTGGATGGAGTGTGATCACAACTTGTTGCCGTTCATCACCGAAAGACTGGTCAAGATTATAGAATTCAAGCGTCAGCCGGTTGTCCTGGAGGTCGATTACCTGGTAATGACCAGATGTGGTGTTCGGATCATCCCGAAAAACCTCGGAGATGTGGTTGAAGGTTCCCCGGTCAAAGTACCATTGGTCCATGAAATGTACGTTTCCCCGGTACCAATAACCCTGAATGTATTGTTCGGTTTCGCTCATGCATCCAGCGAGAAGACTGACCAGTAATATGCCAATGAAGATGAGAACTTTGCGGCGAGAACAATTAATCATCAACAATACCATACCTGTAATGAAGAGATATCGACAAAAAGATTACTCAATAAATACTGCCAAGGACAGAACCAGGTTCAAGATTGGGAATTTCTCTTGTTCCCCATCTTCTTCTGATAAAGATCGGATTACCCCTCTATTTGATTGAAACGGATCTCATCGATCTCGCCATGGTAGGAAATTTCACCTTCCCAGCGCAGTTCTTCAGATAGGTTGTCGACAATCGCGTGGTAGCTCGGCACCAGCGGCGCAGCTGGGGCATATTCTATCGCAACCACCCAGGGACCAGAGGTATAGACCCTCTTTACCAGACCGGTATCGTCAGGCGAGATGTCCTGTTCCAACCATTCGCCATAGGATGGCAGATCATAGGTGGTGACAAGGTAATGCATAACTGCATCACGAGCCTGTTCTTCGCTGAGGATCGAGGCCGGCGGAATGACCCTGCCCTCCGTGATCTCTCCACCGAAGCTCAAGGTCCCTTCCCAGTAAAATCCGTTGCTGAGAAATGATGCTTCGTCGATGGTGTACAGGGTTGGCGATGGGGCCGAGGCTGGAGCTGAGATAACCATGGTCATGGGTCCTGATACAAAGCGAGTTGTCGAGGAACCTGCCGCGTCTTCAGGTGTAAGGTCCTGTTCAATCCAGGCTTCAGTAGGCTGGATGCCATACTGGGCATCAAAATAATCAGCCATAAAATCGCGCGCCTGGACCACGTCGATAATCTGGACCGGTTCTTCAACAGCCATACCTGGATGATCACCAGGAGAACAATCTCCAGAAAAATACTGGAATTCCTCACAGAATGAACCATCTGGGAAACGGCAAATGGCGATATTATCTTCAATTTCCAGGGTGAATCCCTGGGTACTGCAATAGGTAAAAGCAGCTCCACAACGACCAGTGAAGAAATCCCACTGGGGACAACGTGAGCCATCGGGAAAGACACAGTCCGCGTCTTCACCGCCATCGCGGGTGACCGCTTCCATCTCATAACCCAGGCCTTCGCAGTATACTGCAGCAGGATTGGGCATCCCGGGGATGGTTTCTTCAGGCTGTTCTTGGTCTACAGGCAGCGGGGACTGGCTTGAGCAGCCACCAACCAGTACCACGGTGAGCATCAAAATCGCCAATTCTTTTCGAAAAATCGAGGTTTTCATTTCATTCTCCACTATCACTTTCACTAAATGCGTGATATTTCACAATTATAACGATCCTCGATCGAAAAATGTTCCAAAAATCGACGAATTTTAAGCCCCCAACGGAAGTTTGTAATCTTGGGGGTGATTTGTCTACAAGATTTGAAAGCTGTTGATCGTGAAACAGGTCTATATCAAGCAGGTTTTGTCAAGCCTGGTAAGCCACTTTCTAAAATCATTGGATTTTGGTTTGATGTCCATAGAAAAATCTTGACCTGGAGTTAACTCCAGGTGGTAAACTGATTTAAAAGTGTCAAACATGAGAATCTTGACAGCATGTTTTTTAGCAGGAGCATTGCATTTCTAAGGGTTGATTGGCTTGCTCGCGCCTATCAATCAAAACGACCGCAGCGTACGGGATGGATTGCGCGGGTGGCGTTCACCGAGTATAGGCGTAATGTGGTGCTTGCTATGGGCGTTTTGACCAAGTACTAAGATTTGTTTCAACAGGATGGCGATTCTCTGGAAACCTGTAAGGTCATTTTTCTCGAGCAGCAGGATCGGTTTTTTTCAAAATAAAAAGAAATGCATGGAGCGTTGGATTTGTTGAATTACCAGATTAATGAACCTGGAAACGCGGTTTTGAAAGAGGAGAAAACGACCGTCAATTTAGTAAATTAATGATAAAAAAACCTGTAATCATCGCTGTTTCTTGCCTTCAGGACAAATTTAGCCTTATTTGGGTACCCAGAGAGCCTGAAATGCTCATCCATTCCCCCTGAGCTGGTTCCTGGTTATGGTAGGGTGTAGCGTTTGGACGACCCAATTTATGAAGTTCCGCCCGGTGATATGGTTGGCTTCACACGGGGACCATTGACTTGGAACCGCACTTAGAATGGCGATGGGCCACACCGCGTTCCAGGAAACCCCTGATGGTATAGATATCGAATGGTTGGAACACGTCAGCAACAAATGATAATTGAAGGGATAGAAGGAGTTATGAAATGGCAGTAATTCATAAACGTTTAGGTAGACATGGTGTGCTTGTCAGCAATCTTTGTTTAGGCACAATGAATTTTGGCTGGCACACAACGGAAGAAGAGAGTTTCAAGATCATGGATCGGGCTCTTGAATTAGGTATTAATTTCTTTGATACAGCTGATGTCTATGGTTGGACAGTAGAACATGGTAGTACAGAGGAAATTATTGGCAGCTGGTTTGCGTTAGGTGGCGGCCGCAGGGAAGCAACGGTTTTGGCCACCAAGGTGTACAATCCGGTTACGCGCAAAGCGAATTTACCAGAAGTGAACAGTGATGGCCGAAGCCTGTCAGCATACAAAATCCGGAAGCATTTAGAAGGCAGCCTCAAGCGATTGCGAACCGATTGGATTGACCTGTATCAAATGCATCATATCGATCGTGATTGTCCCTGGGACGAAACATGGCAGGCCTTCGGAAGTTTGATCGACCAGGGGAAGGTAGTTTACATTGGATCTAGTAATTTTGCCGGTTGGGATATTGCCACAGCTAACCAGGAAGCATCTAAACGTGGCATGTTGGGTTTGGTGAGTGAGCAAAGCATCTACCATCTCAACAATCGGATGATTGAACTGGAAGTCATTCCGGCTTGTCGCTACTATGGCCTGGGAATTATCCCCTGGAGCCCCTTAGCGGGTGGCTTGTTAGGCGGTGCTTTAGAAAAAATTGAGGCCGGCCGTCGCAAGGGTGCCGATTTTGAAAATGAAGTCGCGGAGAATAGAGATAAACTGGAGAAGTATGAAGCACTATGCCGTGAAATAGGTCATCCACCGGGTGAGGTGGCTTTAGCCTGGTTGCTGCAAAATCCAATTGTTACAGCCCCCATCATCGGACCTCGGACGATTGAGCAGTTGGAAAGCGCCGTGCGGGCAACAGAGATTAAGCTAGGTAAAGAAACCCTGCAAAAATTAGAGGAGATTTTTCCCGGGCCGGGCGGTGAAGCACCGAATGCCTATGCCTGGTGATAGGTGTGTCAACCGTCAAGCTGAATATAATAATTTTTGAATGTTGAACTTATAACCTGCATTTCATCGGGAATTGATGATGCAACGGTGAATTTGCTTGCCTGAATTGGCACGAGTGTGGTATTTGAGGTATGGCACGATAACATGAAAAAAATTCTTGATGAAATTCAAACTACCAAAGAGGACGGACCTGCAGGCGGTGAGGCTGCTGTTGGCGATATTACGGATTATACTCCCTGGAGAACTTCACGATATTCTGTACTTATTTTAGGTACACCAATGGGTTCGCGTTAATGAGAAAGTGGGACAGTTCAGTCGAAGCATTGAATTCCCTGATCCTATCGCGGCAACCATTGAGTTTCTCAAGGAGAAAATCAAACCACACGCTGGTGGGTGACCGCTATCCCGCTGATCCCGATTGCGAAAGAGTGCTGAGGTAAAACGCAATCAGGTATAAAGCAAGGCCAAAACCCAGATAGTCAGCAGGATCAAATTTGGAGATTGCAGCAGGTCGAGAAGTTTATCTTCTATAAGGAGGAAGATAATGGAATATGTTCGGTTAGGATCAACAGGATTGAAAGTCTCGCGGGTTTGTTTGGGGTGCATGAGTTTCGGGCAGCGGTCGGAACGCTGGGCATGGGTCTTGGATGAAGAGGAAAGCCGTCCCTATATCCAGCGTGCTCTGGAAGCAGGTATCAATTTCTTCGATACGGCCAATGTCTACTCTAATGGGATGAGCGAGACTGTCCTGGGGAATGCCCTGCGGGATTTCGCCGCGCGGGATGAAGTGGTGGTCGCCACCAAAGTTCGTTTTCCGATGGGTGAAGGCCCCAACGACTATGGGCTTTCCCGCAAACATATTCTAAGCTCCATAGACGCCAGTCTTAAACGCCTGGGTACAGATTATGTCGATCTGTATCAGATACACCGTTGGGATTATGAAACACCGATCGAAGAAACCATGGAAACTCTGCATGACATCGTTCGGGCAGGAAAGGTGCGCTATATCGGTGCCTCGGCGATGTTTGCATGGCAGTTTGCCAAAGCAATATACACCGCTGACCTGCACGGCTGGACGCGCTTCATCTCCATGCAAAATCACTACAACCTGCTTTACCGTGAAGATGAACGTGAAATGCTGCCATTCTGCCAGGACCAGGGAGTCGGTGTAATCCCCTTCTCCCCGTTGGCGCGAGGTGTGCTGGCCCGGAAGCCAGTAATTACTGGTAATGAAACCAATCGCTACCGGTCGGATCCCTTGACGAAAAGCCGGTACGCTCAGGAAGATAACCTTACTATCCTAGAACGTGTCAGCGAAATAGCTGAGTCGCGTGGGATCCCTATGGCACAAGTCGCACTGGCCTGGATGTATACCAAAACCAATATTGCCTCGCCGATCATTGGCACCACCAAGCCCCATCACCTGGATGATGCCCTGGCCGCACTTTCGGTCCAGCTCACGGCTGACGAGATCGCGCGATTGGAGGAACCCTATCGCCCTCATCCTGTCATCGCTCATGAGTAAGAGCGTATCAAACAATACCTGGGACGCCTGCTTCTAAAAACGCTGGCACCATCATTCATTTGCTGATTGTCAATGGCGGATTGATAGCGCAGCGAATTACATAACTTAGCATCGATACTGAAAGGAGAAAAATAATGTATATCGGCTTACAAATTCCATCTTTCAAGTTCCCCGGCGGCACAGCGGCGATCCGACCCAAACTGAAAGATATCGTAACAACAGCAGAAGAGTCAGGCTTTTATAGCCTCTGGGTGATGGACCATTATTACCAAATCAAGGGGTTATTTGGAGAAGCTTATACCGATCCGATGATGGAAAGCTATACCACACTCGGGTATTTTGCAGGCTTAACTGAAAGAGTCTATCTCGGTGTACTGGTAACGGGCGTTATCTATCGCCACCCCTCCGTCCTGATGAAAATGATAAACACTCTCGATATTCTCTCCGGTGGTCGGTCCTATCTGGGCATAGGTGCTGCATGGTACGAAGAAGAAGCAAGAGGCTTTGGGATCCCCTACCCTTCAACCTCAGAGCGCTTCGAGCTATTGGAGGACAATCTGAAGCTGGCGAAAGCTCTCTGGGAAAGTGATGAAACTTCCTTTACAGGTGAACACATTTCTGCTCCGGCAATCACCAATAATCCCCGTCCGCTTTCAAACCCTCATCCACGCATCATGGTTGGGGGTACAGGTCCAAAGAAAACCCTGCGCATGGTGGCTCAATATGCGGATGCCTGCAATATCGGCGATTGGGTGGGTGATGAAAAAATGCAAAAAGCACTCGACACCCTGAAAGTCCATTGTGAATCTTTGGGACGCGATTACGACACGATCGAGAAAACCTCTCTCTGCACCGTGCATCTTTCCAGGGATGATACGGTAGAAAACGTCACCAGGCGGATTAAGGAGCTGTCTGAGATGGGATTCACACACGCCATCTTCAATATGCCGGATGTCTATAAAATTACACCCCTAGAAATCTTCGCAAAAGAAATCATCCCTGCAGTTTCCGGATTCTAGGCGGACCACGTACTGTTGATCAGACTGCTGCTGTGTTTATGGTCCCTGCAATAAGCTCCGCATGCTTGGGCGGTAGCGGATAACCAGTCGAATTGAATATTCTTCCACCAGGTGCCAGGTCCTAGATCTGTGCTAGCAAGATTTAGCACCAGGATTTCTTGGGTTGCTAATTCTTGGATCTCCCCACCGGGCAAAATTTCAAAGAAGAGAAAAAACAAAAATGAGTTTGTTTACGATTGTTCTAATCTGATCTGGCAATTCCTGGTTTGAATCTCTCCACGATGGTTCTATCTTTGATCACATCGATGCCCTCTTATTAAC
>JBJYXV010000045.1:66952-132553 GCA_046260155.1 Anaerolineales bacterium | reverse complement strand
TCTACACCGATGACGATCCGCTAGGCTTCCGGGCGCACCAGCTGTTCGTGCCCGATCGGGCTGGCGGACGGCTAGTGGAAACTCCCGCCCAGATCAAGGCTGCCGTCGATAATTTCCTGGCAGGTGGTCACGTCGACGTGGGCAATACCCTGGTAACCGGATACGATTTCTTGAGCGACAGCAGTGATGCGATCAGCAGCACGCTGGGCAGCCAAGGAGTGACCAGCCAGGATACCCTGATCGGTGATGGCTGGAGTGCCGCGCAGCTGGTCAGCAGCTGGCCTGGAAGTTCAATTCCACCCGATCTGGTTTCTGTCAACGCTCACTTCGACCACTGGGCGGCATTACCTGCAACCGCTGGAGACCCAGTATCACTTTTCTACAACGAGGATATTTTAAACGGCGATGTCTCTAACCAGCTTGCCTATTCTATGGGCTGCCATGCTGGGTTAAATGTGTTCGATAGTTTTGTTTCTCTGCCTGCATCCAACCCGGACTTCCCGCAGGCATTTGCAGAGAAAGGCGCAGCTGCCTGGATCGCCAATACCGGCTACGGTTACGGTATGGATGACGCCATCACCCATTCCGAGCAGCTTTACTTAAACCTGACCCAGCAGCTGGGTACTGAGGCGGGCAAGTCGATCGGCCAATCCTTGATGGAAGCCAAGCAGCGCTACCTGGGAGAAGCCGCCGCGGCTGGTTTCGGCGTGTATGACGAGAAGGCGATGATCGAAGCCACGCTGTACGGCTTGCCGATGACCACTGTGACTCTGCCGTCTCCCCAGCCAATCCCTGCCAATTCTGGCATTACAAATGTCAATGTGGCTGAAACAGGGTCTGATCTGATCATTCAGGAGATCAGCTTCAACCTCAACAATGTCCAGGAGGAATCCTTCTTCCAGGGGAATTCAACCGGCAATTTCTACTCGCTGGGCGGCGAGGTGTTGGGCGGACCTGGACGGCCGATCGAGCCGAAAGGCAGCCTGCCGCTCACTGCACCTGCTGGATTTGAGCTACGCGGGTTGGTGTGGAAGGGCGGTGTGTTTAGCGACCAGAGCAATTTCAACCCGGTGATCGCCAGACCGATCTGGGACATTGAAGAAGCAGAACCAGTCTTTGATGCTTCCGGCTGGTTCCCCGCCAAGCTTTGGGCTGCCAACCGCTTTGGCGATCAAGATTCGATCACCATCGTCAGCGGCCAGTTCAACAACCTGGGCAGCGTGCAGCGGTTGTTTGGCAGCATGGTCCTGGAAGCGGTCTTTGCTCCCGTGGACAATGTAGACTACGCACCGCCCTCAATCCTGTACGCTGGTGCGCGGCCTGTTAACGGCGGATTGGACCTGGAATTCCTGGTCGGAGCGACCGACGAGCAAGGCGTTGCCCGGGTACTGGTGACTTACCAGGACAGCCCAACCAGCTGGACAAGCGTTGACCTGGACCTGGTGGACGGCATCTGGCGCAAGACGGTGGCTGGCCTGTCTGAAGACACCCAGTACTTCGTGCAAGCCTGCGACACCTCCGGCAACTGCACGGCCAAGCTGGATAAGAATGATTACCTGGTGGGAAGTCCCCCACCACAGTTCATCAACAGGGTAGGGGATGCGCATACCTTCTGGGTTGCAGTTTGGAGGGATTCTGGAAACGGTCTCGTACCAGCGGAGAATGTCATACCCGTAGTTACCCTGGTCGATGCGGATGGAGTGGTGATTCCTGATCAGGATTGGACAGGCACCTGTAAAACAGGAACAGATGTCTCTGGAAGATGTACTGTAACGATCAATTCTACCCAGCCTGGACCGATCAGCATCAGTGCTTCTGCAAGTGTCGAGGTTTTACCCGGTTTATTTGTGTCTCGCTCCACCGATGGCGAGATTGGCAACAGCCTGGATGCCACCAAGATCTACGTGGATGGTTCCCTGACTTTGGGAACCAGCGGTTCCATCGAGGTCGGCCAAGACTTCACGGTGACTGCCACCTTGCTTAAGGATATCGGTGATGGAGGTGAGTCAGTTCCTGCAGTTGGTGAGGTAGTCAATCTTACTCTGACGGATGGTAACGGCTCTGCATATACAACTTCTGCCAATACCTGCGAAGTAGGGACGGATGCCAACGGCCAGTGCACGCTGACTTTCACTTCGGATAGTGCTGGGACTGTGGCTGTGAGTGGTAGTGCTTCGATCGCGGTAGAAGGGCTGGACATCCCGCTAACGAGCAACAGCGTAGAAGCCAAATTCGTTGATGGTGAGGTGAGTATCGCAACTTCTGCGACCAAGGAAGTGGGCGAGAGCCATACTTTCATCGTCACGATTACAGAAAACAACGGTGACGGGGGCGACACCCCGGTCGTTGGGATAATTCCAACGTTCAACCTGCCAGCTGGCCTTCAAGTTGACCCGAGCAGTACCTGTTTGACGGGAACGGGTGCAGATGGCACCTGTACGCTGGTTGTTTCTGCCACCGAGCCAGGAATTTACCCTGTTGGGGCAACTGTACAACATACCACGACATCGGGGGTCCTCATTGAGCGTACTGCTGAAGCGACAATTACTTATGTTGCAGCACGCGTCAGTGTTGTTCCTGCCAGCGCGGTGAACGGCGTGGGAGATCAGCACGTGTTCACAGTAACGGTTGAAACCAATGATGGCTCCGGGTGGATGCCGGCAGCTGGTCTGGTTGCAGATGAGACATTCTTCACTTTTGCATTCACACCCGCTGATCCACAATCGGTTGTGAATGGCTGTGCGGACCCGGGGACGGACGCGAATGGTATCTGCAGCGTTGTGATCAACAATGACTCGCCCGGTTCATTTACTCTATCCGTAACCGTTGACACAGCTATCGTCACCGGCGGTGTGGATATCCCGGTCAGCGCTTTTGCTGAAGGTACCAAGACCTACGTGGCGGGCAGCCTGGCCTGGTTGAAGGTTGACCAGACAGGAGCTGCGCTGGGTGGGGCAACCTTTGATGCCTGCCGGATCACGGAAAGTGATGGGAGTACACTACTCGCGACTCCTGCCTGCGTGACGGTTGCGGATAACTCGGGAGCGGATGCAGATCCAGCGGAAGGTGCCTTCAGCTTAACTAATCTGATGTTGGGGACCTGGACCGTTCAGGAGACCATCGCCCCGCAGGGATACTTCGGTGATTTCGAGCGGCTTGAACAGGTCACACTCTCGACTTCCGCCCTGGATGGAACCTTCCAAGATGCCTGGGTCAACGATCTCTTCCCGGGCCGCACACTTGAAACCGGTACGACCTGCGAGATGTACCGTGATGGTACCGCGATCGTTCTCAACGAGGTACTGTTCGGTACCAAGGGACAGACGATTAACAATGTTGCGCCAGGTGTATTCTTCTACTACACCAAATTCATCGCTCCGCCGGCAGATTTCACAGTAGACTTACGCCAGAAGAATGATTCTGCGTTCGTTAACTTCTTGCTTCAAAATGCACAACAAGTGCGTTTGTTCAACGGTGACTGCTCGACACCGGCAGCGACGTTTACACTTACTTTTGACAGTGGGCAAGTCCAGTTAGATATCAGCGGTGCTGTTCCTGGCCAGGAGTTCATCCTGTCAGCGAAGTATGACACCAGCAACGTAGTTGGGCAGACTGCTCCTAAACAACCAGTGAGATATGACTTCCACACGGATGTCAATGGCGTCTTGGTAGACCAGGATTTGGATGGTTTGATCCTGCGTAAGAAATAAACAGATAAAATCAACTGAATCAAAACAGGGCTGGTTATTTTCAACCAGCCCTGTTTTCGTTATCAATGAATTTGGCTCAGCAGGGTTTCTGCCTGGGGTATCTCAGCTTTAGCACGCAGTGATTGGAAGGTCAGGTAAGCTCTTTCCAGCTCCGCCCGGTCGAATGGTTCCCCTTTTTCTTGCGCCAGGTGGGCCAGCACCAGCACGGTCTTGGCCGCTTCGTAATCGCTGCCCAATTCTTCCAGTATGGAGTGTGCCTCCCTCAAGGTTTTCTGAGCTTGCCGGTACTTTTTTTGCTCGAGGTAGATCTCTCCCATCACGCGTAAAGATAAACCCCAATCCAGGCGTGCTTCCTGCTGCTCGGCGACCTCCACTGCATGCTTTGAATGGTTCAGTGCCTGCTCTATATTACCGATACCCAGGTAATATTCCCCCCAACGGCGTTCCAATTCAGCCAGGAAGTCGTCCGAACCAATCGCCTCAAACAGGGCCTGGCTCTCAGCAAGGGTCTTTTCCGCCTGCTGCCAGTTACCCTGGTAGATGTAAACCTGGGCCAGGTTGCTGAGCGTGACCGCATCCGGGAAGGCAGCTCCAATTCGCTTCCAGATCTGGTTGCTCTCGACGAACAGGTACTCGGCCTGGTCCCACTCGCCGCGTTCCAGGTGGATGTAGGCCAGGTTGTTAGCCACGTTGCCCTGTTCGAAGACGTTTCCGATGCGCTGGTTGATCTCCAGGCTCTTCTCGAGGGCATCCATAGCCTCCTGCCACTGCCCCAGGTCGGCGTAGGCGTTGGACAGGTTGTTGAAGGCGCGTGCCTCCCCGACCACGTCGCCGATCTCCTGGTATATCTTGAGGCTCTGCTTGCACAGTTCGACCGAGCGGTTCAGATCCCCGATGCGGTGCAGCACGGCTCCCTCCAGGTAGTAGGCCTGGGCCAGGGAGCGTTTACCCTGATGGGTATCGATCTGGCTGGCGATATCCCGTACTTTCTGGCACCACTGGCTGGCCTGTTCATTCTTAGCCTGGCGGTGGAACACGCCGGCCCCCAGCAGGTAAATATCAGCGATTTCGATCAACACCTGGTCCTCATCCAGGTAAGCTAGGCCTTTATCCAGCCATTCCAGGGCGGTCTCATATTCGCTCTGCCGCTCGTAGACCTCGGCTGTTTTCCGGCTCAACTCTGCCAGGTGGCGCTGCTTATCCAAAGAATCTGAGAACCCTTCAACGATGGTGGTGGCGAGTTTAAATTGGGTGAACGCGCCTGCGTACTGGCCGGTTAAACTCATCACCTCGCCCATCGTCTCGTGTGCCGACAGCCGGTCCAGGCTGGTGTCCGTCTCTGTTCCCAGGTTACCGGCCGCTTCCAATGCGCGTTCGGCAGACAATATGGCGGTATCGTTGGCAAATTCACGCTGGGCATGCCGGGCGGCGACCAGGTTGTACTGGAGCGCTTTACCCCAGGCGTGCCCTTCAAAGAAATGGTAAGCCAGCAGGCTGGTTTGTTCGCTCAGATTACCCTTGTGGAGATCTTCAATATAGCTGCCGATCTCACGGTGCAGAGATCGGCGCTGCTCGAAGGGCAGCCCTTCATAGACTACCTCGCGCGTGGTCAGGTGCATGAAGCGGTAGAGCTCGGTCTCGATGACCTGGATTTCGGTTAATCCCAGTTCGTTCAGGTAATTCAAGCGTTCGCGCAGTGCAGTGTCAAGATCCTCATAAGGGTAAACACCATCCAGAGTGCGGTAAGCAAAAACTCGCCCAATCACAGAAGCTACCTGGAGAATATTGCGATCTGAGGCCAGCAGCCGGTCGATACGGCTGATGATCACGCCATGGATCGTATCCGGCAGTTCGACCTGAGACATATCCTGTATGACCTGGAAATTCCCATCCGCACCGCGCTGCAGTGCGCCAGCGTCGATCAGGGCGCGCACTACTTCACCAATGAAGAAAGGGTTCCCACAGCCGCGGGAGAGGATGATATCGTACATATCCTGGGGCAGGACAAGACCACCCAGCATGTCATGGATCAGCTGTTTGCAGGCTTCTTCCGGTAAGTCCCCCAGCTGCATGTCCACCGCAAGCGGGTAAGCGGTCCAATCGGGAAGGCCGATATCTGGGCGATGGGGCAGCATAAAAAGGATCGGCTGGCCAGAGATGTTGCGGGCAACGTAATCGATCAAGTCCATGGAAGCTGGATCAGCCCAGTGAGCATCTTCAATGATCAGCATGAGCGGCCTGGCGTGTGCCCTGGATTTCAACAGTTTGACGGTCAGGTCGAGCACCCGCTGGCGGCGCAGCTTGGGATCAAGGTTGCGGGTCAGTTCATTGTCGGGTATCTCCAACCCCAGCACCGTACCGAGCACCGGGGACCATTCCCCTTCGCCGATAGCCTGCAAACTTTGTTCTAAAGCTGCCACGCGGGCAGCGGTATCCTGGCCGGAATCCGACATCGAAATTCCGAACAATTCGCGCAGCACTTCTGCCCAGGGATGGTAGGTCATGGTTTTGCCGTAAGACAGGCAGGTACCGATCAATAAATCCATGCCCTGTGAATCGCCGTACCAGGCTAATTCTTCTGCCAGCCGGGTTTTACCGAGTCCAGAAACCCCGCTGATCACCAGCACGCTGGGATGACCTTTGATCGCCTGCTGGATAGATGCCTTGCCCAGCTCGATCTCCTGCTCACGGCCGATAATCGGGCTGGAAGCCAGGCGGGTTTTCCAGTGGGTTTGCTCCTTCATCCCACTCACGGCGAAATTTTTCACCGGTGCAGTTTTTCCCTTGACTTTAACGGCTTCTTTTTCCAGCAGATCGAAGGTGTCTTCTACCTGGCGGGCGGTGCTCTCACCGATCAACACCTCGCCTTCCTGGGAGATGCCCATCAGGCGGGCGGTCAGGTTGACCTGATCGCCCATGACGGTGTATTCCCGTCGGGTTTTTGAACCCGTATTGCAGCCGAAGACAAAACCACTGTTGACACCGATGCGCTGGGTGAGAGGAGAGGCTGCAAAGCGGTCTTTGTACTCGGGGATGGCGTGTAATATCCCCCTGGCCTGCTGATTCACTTCGCCCAAGGCCTGGTTCATTTCGACTCCAGCCCGCACAGCGCGTTGGGGATCATCTTCGTGTGCCTGCAGGGCTCCGAACAATCCCAGGATGCGGTGACCCTTGGAGTAGGCATCCAGACGGTTGACCGTACCTCCAAAGCGAGTGATCACCTCGCTCATCGTCACAAAATGGTTATTCAGGATGGCGGTAATCGATGCTGCATGATCGGGTCCCAAGGTCTCGATGATCGGATCGATGCCCAGGAAATTTGTGAATGTGATGGTTACCGGGCGGTGCGAACCGTAGATCGCAATGCGGTTGGGATCATTTGCGATGCGGTTGAAGAGTTCCTGCGGTATGAAGGGTCTCAATCCGCCGATAATTTCAGCTTCGAGGAGCAAATTCTGGATCAAGAGCCCGCTATCCAATCCACGCTCTGCAACCCCTGAGTTCCACTCAGGGCGGGATTGTTGGTGAAGCTCTGGGGTATGATGAAGTTCCTTTAATTTCCAAAAACCTTCGATAACCGGGGTATAGCTGGCAATGTCAGTGGTGGCATCTTTTACAAGCTCATGGACGACGATCTCACCGGCAGTGGCATTTTCCTCTGATTGAGCCATGTTGTAGAGTGTGCTGCCCATGACAGCATGGTCCATGCTCTGCGGTGTCCCCAGGCTGGCCAGAAATACAGATCCACATGCGATGCCGATCTTCATGCGTAATGGGAATGTGCCCTGTGAGGTTTTCACCTGGGTGAATTTATCCATGGCACCCATCATAGCCTGCGCCATGCCCAGCGACCGGCGGGGTCCCAGTTTTCCCTCAAAGAAGATCAGAAGAGCATCGCCACCAAATTTCAATAGATCGCCGCCGTGCTGGTCGTTGATCTCCAGCATCGTGCTGAAGTAGTTGTTGACAATGCCGGTAACTTCTTCAGCACCTTCCTTGCCCAGCACGGAGAGCTTCTCGGACATGGCGGTAAAGCCGGATACATCCGCAAACAGGACTGCACCGTAATGGAAGTCTCCATTGACATTACCGGGCTGGGGATGCTGTTGGATTGATTGCACCAAATAGCGGGGCAGGTAGGTGGACACCTCGAGACGGACAGCATGGATGTGCTTGCTGATGGTCATCGCCTCGACTAAATCGACCCCTGAATCCAGATGTCGTGCCAGGTGGGGAGGCAGAAAGGGGCGCAGCTGTTCAAGTGGATTGTTTTCAGATTGGGTCATGCTGCTGGTAATTATACTAACCCTTTGGTTATAGATAAGTTACAATATAAATTGATACTATCTGGTTGACAGATAATTTTCCTCCAGTTTGGCCGGGGAGCGCCAGTCTGCCGCCAGTTTCAAATGATTGGGTTGAACTTTTAAACTTATGATCCCAGATTCAGCAATTTTGTTTCTGGTAAAGACTCTTTCAAAGATGATACTTTGATAATTCGGGCGATCAATGGATTATAATCGACATCATTCTCCAATAAACAATTAGATTGCTGGTGTTGAGGAAATGGATCAGTCACCAGGTTAATTATTCCGAAACATCCGGGTTTGACAGCTGGAGCAACATAAAATCATCCTATCCATAATTAGAGATTCGATCAATATCGCATTCAAAGCCACCAGAACAACCGGGATGATTTTCCGGGTACATTGATGGTAGCAATCCTGTCTGAGGAGGGGTACGGTTATGGTAGATAATGGATACCAACTGGATGACGGCTCACGGGTGGGAGTAATCGGGGGAGGCCCAGCCGGATCTTTCTTCTCAATTTTTCTCCTTGACCTGGCAGAGCGCATGGGAATGGATATCGGAGTGGACATTTATGAACCACGCGATTACACTAAGCCGGGCCCATTGGGCTGCAACATGTGCGGGGGCATCATCTCCGAGTCCCTGGTTCAGAATTTAGCTGCGGAAGGCATCAACCTGCCTCCAACGGTCGTACAGCGAGGCATTGATTCTTATATGCTGCACATGGATGTTGGCAGCGTACGCATTGAAACACCGCTGCAGGAAAAACGGATCGGCGCGGTATACCGTGGACCTGGCCCGCGGGACCTGAAGGAAATTAAGTGGGGCAGTTTTGATGGTTTCTTACAGAACCTGGCTATTGAACGCGGGGCTCAGGTGATCAACGAAAGAGTGGATGAACTGCTCTGGGAGCAGGGTAAACCGCAGGTGAAGACTCGCAAGGGTGATCCCCAAACCTATGACCTGGTGACCATTTCAGTGGGGGTAAACTCGGCCTCACGCAAACTATTTAATAATCTTAATTTTGATTACCAGCTTCCCAAGACAACCAAGACCTTCATCCAGGAATATTACCTTGGCGAAGATCAAATTCAAGAAGTGCTTGGTTCGTCGATGCACGTCTTCCTGCTGGATATCCCACGGCTGGAATTTGCAGCGATCATCCCCAAAGGAGATTATGTATCAGTCTGCCTGCTGGGAGAAGACATTGATAAGGAATTGATCGAGAATTTTATGTCTTCACAAGAGGTGCGCGGTGTCTTTCCACCAGCCTGGGATTTTGATGCCAGGTCCTGCAACTGTTCACCGCGGATTAACATTTCTGGAGCTGCGCAGCCTTTCGACGATCGGATTGTATTTATCGGGGACAGCGGTGTCACCCGTTTATACAAGGATGGCATTGGAGCGGCCTACCGCACCGCGAAATCTGCAGCTACCACTGCCGTGCTGCAGGGCATCTCGGCAAAGGACTTCAAGGAGCATTACTGGCCAGCCTGCCGGAAAATTGAGACAGATAATATGATCGGCCAGGTGATGTTCCTGGTGACCCGCGTGATCCAGGGCCAGAAAATTGCTCGCCGGGCTGTGTTAAGGATGACTGCTGATGAGCAAACCGATAGAGGATCAAAGAAACGCATGAGCATGGTATTATGGGATATGTTCACTGGCAGTGCTCCATACCGGGAGATTTTTGTGCGCACCCTGAATCCAGCCTTTCTTGCTCGGTTGGTTGGTGATTTGGCGATCTCCGTCACTGGGCGATAAATGCTGCTTGGACGAATTTTCGGGAACTCGATAAGAGGAGGCAGGCATGGCGAGTGGTGAATTGGGCAAGGTTTACAAGGATGGGGAAGTGATCATCTGCGAAGGAGAAGAAGGGAAATGCATGTATGTGATCCAGGAAGGAGAGGTGGAGGTTTTTATTCGCGGGGATGAAGGCAAAGAGATCCGCCTCGGTGTACGTGGAGAGGGAGAATTCTTTGGCGAGATGGCGATCTTCGACCGGGATGTTCGCTCTGCAACAGTGCGAGCCCTGGGGGAGGCGCGCGTGCTCACGGTCGACAAGAAAAATTTTATGCGCCGGGTGCATGAAGACCCTTCGCTGGCCTTCCGATTGGTGGAAACCATGTCCCGACGCATCCGGGAACTTGGTGATGAAGTAGCTCGCTTGCAAAATGCAAAATAAATCAATTCTGAATGATTAATCACAACCCAATCAACGATTGGGTTGTTTTTGTAGCTGGAAAGAGAGGCCCGATTACTGAATACACGCTAGTATCGGGCATACCGTTAAGGTGATCAAATCTCGGGGTAATCTGCTTGAAGGGCATACGCCGCGCCGATCATGCTGGGTCCTGTATGTGCTCCCAACACCAGTGATAGATGGCCTTCTGGAAGCCAGGTGCAGGAAAAGGTTTTATTGATCAGTTCTTTCAGCAAGGCTGCCCCTTCGAAGTTGAAGGCATGCAGGACCTGGACCCGCAGTGCTGAACCCGGAGAATGTCGCGCACTGATAATGTTGACTAGGCCTTCCACAGCCCGTTTGAAGGTGCGTGACTGCCCCAATTGAACATAGGTTCCCCCTTCCGTTTCAACGCCAATCAATGGTTTGACGTTCAGGATGGAGGCGATTAATCCCTTCATATGGCTGATCCGCCCACCATGAATCAGGTATTTTAATTCATTGAGCGTATAGATACTGTCGCTGGCTGAGCTGATACGCTCCAGCAGGGATTTGATCCGATCGAATGGCCAGCCTTTTTGGATTGCCCGGGCAGCTGCCTCGACCTGCCACCCGGCAGCAGCTGATAAAGTCTTGGTATCCAGGACAGCGATATTTGCTTCCGGGACCATCTTTGAAGCTGCCAACGCGGAATTATAGGTGCCGCTCAATCCTGATGAGATATGGATCGAAAGAATGTCCGGGTCAGTTTGCATGATTTTACGATATATTTCTGCAAATTCACCAGAGGATGGCTGCGACGTGGTTGGCATGCTTTCAGTGTTCGCCAGGAGTTGGTAAAAATCAGCGGGTTCGATATCGACGCCTTCTCGATAGGTCACGTTATCTAAGGAAACACTCAGGGGAACGACGTGGATGTTAAGATCCTGCTGTTCCTGTTTCGAAAGACTGAGATCAGCCCCGCTGTCAGTAACGATTTGCATATCGAATTCTCCATTCCAGTTTTGTAATATGATTGGATAATTTCAAAAAGCGATCATCATCCTGGAATGAGATTGCCTTGTCAATCTGTCTTTACTTGGATTATGCAAATCGCAATGAAACCAAATCAGAAAAAGTTATCCTATAGTTTATCATTTTTGCATCGAGTCAAGCAATTGGATCGGCGAAATTATGCCTGTCAATAAATCCTCAAATTCGAATTTTGCAATTAATTACATCTGGAAATCGTGTTTTTCCAATGAGTACCCAGCTGGGTTGACCACCCATTGCAAATATATTAGAATAGCCACACTAGCCCTCGTAGCTCAGTGGATAGAGCATTTGCTTGCGGAGCAAAGGGCCGTGCGTTCGAATCGCACCGAGGGCGCCAAGATCACCCCGATGACTTTCAGGCGGGGTGTTTTTGTTTAACCCGGGAATTTCCCCAGGCAGGTCTCAGCGGAAAATTTTTATGCTAGACTGGTAGTTGAGGTAAGAAACAATCGATGGCTGTGCCGCTGGTGGTGACGAAGACAAAAATACCCCCGTTCCGTGATAACCGGGTTTTACGCCCACAACTTCAGCTACGCCTAACGGAAGGTTTGAAACGCAACCTGACTCTGATCTCCTGCCCGGCAGGATTCGGGAAAACTACCCTGCTGAGTGAATTTGCTGCCAAATGCGAACGCCGGGTTGCATGGTTTTCAATCGATAGCGAAGATGATGACAGTCACCGTTTCATGTCCTACTTCATCGCCTCCCTGGATACGATTCACGAAGGTTTGGCAACAGCTTTGTATCCACTACTTGAAACTCCAAGACCAGCGCCACTGGAGACACTCCTGGCGAAGATGATCAATGAAATTAATGCTGAATTCCCCCCGTTTGTCGCCATCCTGGATGATTACCAGCTGATATTTTCGCATGAAATACACCGGGCGATGACATATCTGGTCGAGCACCAACCCGCCCAAATGCATTTGATGATCTCTACCCGGGCTGATCCGCCACTGCCCCTCTCTCGCCTGAGGGGGCGTGACCAGCTCACAGAAATAAGGGAGAAAGATCTTCGATTTCGGATTGATGAAGCAGACATGTTCCTGAACCAGGTTATGAAACTGAACCTTGACAGGCAGCAGGTCGAAGCATTGGAGGGAAGAACTGAAGGTTGGGCTGCTGGATTACAATTGGCCGCTATTTCCCTCCAGGAACAGCCTAACAAGGAGAGATTTATTGAAGACTTCGCTGGCAGCAATCGCTTTATCCTGGATTATCTCGGCCAGGAAGTCCTGGATAAGCAGGAAGAGCAGGTGCGAAAATTCCTGCTGCAAACTTCGATCCTGGAAAGGATGACTGCGCTGCTGTGTGAAACAGTCACCCTGCTCCCAAACTGCCGGGAAATCCTCGAGCACCTGGAGGAGAATCACTTATTTATCCAAGCCCTGGATCAAGATCACACCTGGTACAAGTATCACAGGTTGTTTAAGGAATTCCTGCTCAAGACGCTTAACAATGAAGTACCTGGCATGGCAGCTGAGCTTCATCAAAGAGCCAGCACCTGGTATGAAAATCAGGGTTTGAAAGATGAAGCCATCGATCATGCTTTGGCTGCGGGAGATCAAAACCGGGCAAGTAAATTGATCGAAAGTATTGCCATTGAGAAGCTCAGGCGCAGCGAAACCAGCTCATTGATTCGCTGGATAGAGGCTCTCTCTGCTGATCTGGTCGACCGGAACCCGGCGTTATGCATAACCCAGGCCTGGGCATTGATGCTGCGTGGGGGACCACTGGATCAGGTGGAAGCGCGTTTACGGATGATCGAAGATCGATCAGTTCCGGACCAATACCTGGGTTCCGCATGCGCTGTACGCGCTCTTATGGCTTCTATAGATGGGCGACCGGAAGAAAGCAGACGATTCTCCCAACAGTCGTTGGCGTTGATCCGAGAGGATGATTTGTTCACCCGCAGCCTGATAGCGGATAACCTGGGGATGGTGTACTTGATGAAGGGGGATTTTAGCAGCGCGGTCGATAATTTTTCCCGGGCGGTGGAGATCGGTCAGCGTGAAGGAAACCTGATGATCACAGTGGGCGGGCTGTGCAACATGGCGGGCATCTGGATGCTGCAGGGTCAACTGCGACGTGCCTGGGAGGCAAACGAAAAAGCCCTGGAGCTTGCCACCGACCAACACGGAAGACGTTTACCAATCGCAGGGAAGGCACTCCTGGGATTGGGAGAGATCGCCAGGGAATGGAATGATCTTGCTGGCGCTCAAGCTTACCTTGAAGAAGGCCTGCAGCTTTTTCAAATCTATGGTGAACTCGGATCGATCATCTCTTATGTATCCCTGGCTCGCATCAAAGAAATCCAGGCTGATTTTGCTGCCGCCCAGGAAATTATTGACCTGGCGGGCGATCTAGCTCACAAATTCCAGGCTTCCCAGATGGATGATGAGCTGGTTGAATCTTACCAGGCCCAACTGTGGCTGCGGATGGGCGAACTGCAGCGGGCGGAGAATTGGGTAACAGAAAAGCAGTTAGCATCGCTCGTCAGTTCGCGGGGTGCCTCCGAGCGGTTTGATCCAGTATGGGAAATTCACACCCAGACTCTTACCCGGGTGTACATGTCCCGCGGGGATTACTTGTCTGCCATGCAAGCTACCATACCGCTCCTGCAAACGGTAAATAAAAATCATCGACTGAGGAGCGTGATCAGGGTTTTAGCTCTTCAGGCTGTTTTACACCAATTTCTGGGAGAAAAAGAAAAAGCGATAGATACACTTAACCAGGCACTTGACCTCGGTGAAGAAGAATCTTTCATCCGCACTTTCCTGGATGAAGGTGAGCCCATGGCACACCTGCTCTATGAAGCAGCTGAGAAAGGTCACCATACTGGCTATATTGGAAAACTCCTAGCAGAATATTCCTCTGAAGCAAAAAGGATTGAAGCAGGGAGATTGGGAAATGATCAAACCGGGCTGGTCGAACCATTGAGCAGCCGGGAAATTGAAGTGCTTGAATTAATTGCGGATGGGAAATCCAACCGGGAAATTGCCGGCTTGCTGCATATTTCATTGAGCACGGTGAAAGGTCACACGAGCAACATTTACGGGAAATTGAACGTTCGTTCGCGTGTGCAGTCCGTTGCCAGAGCGAGGGAATTGGGGATCATTACGTGAAGCGAATGGCTGACGATAAATTGTAAGTATCTGGTTTGGGGGGAAATGATCATCGTTCTCTTGTATTCGACAAGATAGTACTCAAACAGTACTTTTGGCTGGTCACAAGCATACCTTAATTGGTATATCTTATATGCAGGTATAAGACACAGGATCTAGCCATGGAGTTAGGGATGTCAGGTGACGAGCTGAGCTTCACCAAAGAAGCAGAAAAAACCAGTCTCTACAGGATTGTGGTTCGTGGAGAGCTGCAGGAATCCTGGTCTGATTGGTTGGGGAAGGTGGAAATAGAAAGGATTGCACCGGAGATGAATAGCAGCCGGACTATATTACTCAGTGAAGTCCCGGATCAGGCTGGGCTGCGGGGCTTATTAAATCGAATCTGGGATTTAAACCTGGAATTGATTTCCCTGAACAAGCTTCACCAGGATAATTAGGAGCAATCGATGAATACTGAATTAATTCTCAGTTTACAGGATCCACAGGCTACTTTGAACATGGTTGGAGGGAAAGGGGCTTCTCTGTCAAAATTGGCAAATGCAGGTTTTCCAGTCCCGGGAGGTTTCGTTATAACCACGGATGCCTACCGATTATTTGTTGAATCAAATGGATTGATCACCAGCATATTAGAATCGGCAGGGAATGTTGTGGATGCCTCTGATGCGGAGAGTTTATCGTCTGCATCGCAAGAAATAATGGCCCGGTTTGAGCATGGAGAGATTCCTGGCGAAATCATCCGTGCGGTGAAAGTTGCTTATCAAGATTTACCTGGAACTCTTCCGGCTGTGGCGGTACGTTCTTCAGCAACTGCTGAAGACTTACCGGAAGCATCCTTCGCCGGGCAGCAGACTACAATTCTGAATGTCAATTCAGAAGGTGCTTTGCTGGATGCGATGCGAAGCTGCTGGTGCAGTCTCTGGACAGCGCGCGCGATCAGCTACCGGATGCGGCAGGGTATCTCCCCGGAGGATATTGCATTGGCGGTAGTTGTGCAGCTGCTGGTACCGGCTGAGACCTCAGGAATCATGTTCACCGCCAATCCTTTGAATGGAGATCGAGATCAAATCCTGATCAATGGAAGCTGGGGTTTGGGAGAAGCAATTGTGGGGGGCATGGTTACTCCCGACACGATTACTGTCGAGAAACCGACTGCCAAGCTGCTCAGCTATGAGATCGGCGAGAAGCTCGTCCAGACTGTGCGGGTAGATGGCGGGACTCAGGAAATCCCGGTTCCCGTTGATCAACGCAAGATGCCTGTGCTGGATAAAAAACAAACAAGCGAGCTCGTCAATCTGGGTAAGGATATAGAAACCCTGTACCAGATGCCAGTGGATATCGAGTGGGCATTTACTGAGCGGCAGTTTTTCATCCTCCAAGCCCGCCCGATAACCGCCCTGCCGGTTCCGAAACCAGTAACCGGTGATAAGTGGCAGCTACCAGATGGGGTTTACGCAGCGATGAGAAACAATATTGTGGAGCTGATGACTGACCCCCTGACACCATTGTTCAAGACATTGGGCCTGGATGCTGTCAACCGAAGCATGGGGAAGTTATTGACCGGGTTCCTCGGCAATCAAGACGTGATGCCAGGTGAGCTGATCATTGCAGTGAATGAATATGCTTATTACAATGGCTCAGTAAGATTTGTTCCCATCCTGAAGATCATCCTGGATACTCCAGGGATCATGCAGCGGATGTTCAATGGAGCTGTAGAACGCTGGACAGAAATTGGACGGCCGAAATATGTCCAGCTGGTTGAATACTGGTCTTCAAGCGATTGGGAAAAACTATCCTCAACAGAGCTGCTTGCGGCGGTTGAGCAGCTGACAGAAGCAGCAATCGATGCATACGGATCGCTTGTCTCAGGCGTCATCCCGGCTGCCTGGATCACCGAAGCCTGGTTTTCATTGATCTATAAATTGATCAGAGGCAAGCATGATCCTGCTGCCCCCACCTACCTGATGGGGTTCGATAGCCTGCCGATTCAAGCGGAGAAATCTCTATATGATATCGCTGAGTGGGCTCGGGAAAATAAACCATTGTCTGAATACCTGAGCAGGACTCCAGTAGAAAAATTAGCAGCAGATCTCGATTCTGTTCAGGCACCTGATGGAGTGAGCGAAGCCGCATGGCAGGGATGGCAGTCAGGCTTTCAAGAGCACCTGGGGAAGTTTGGCCACATGATTTACAACCTGGATTTTGGCAATCCTGTCCCGGCTGACGAGCCAACGCCGCTGCTCGAAATAGTGAAGCTGTTCTTGAGTGGAGAGGGAACCAACCCCTACACGCGCCAAGCAGCTACCGCTGAACGCCGCGACCGGGCGGTCGAGTCAATGGTGAATCGATCACATGGATATCGACTCAAGTTATTTCAAAAAAATCTGGAACGCGCGCAACGTTACGCGCCTCTGCGAGAAGATGGTCTGGCAGATGTTGGCTTGAGCTACCCATTAGTAAGACAAATGCTGACTGAACTAGGGAAGCGCCTGACATCAGCGGGGTTGATTCGCCAGGACAAGGATATCTACTGGCTGGAGAAAGGCGAGGCAACCCGTGCAGCTGAATTATTTGATCAAGGTGAATCACCGGGGGATCTATCCGCGGTCGTCGATAGGCGGAAATCGATTTGGGAATCCGCAGCAAAAGTAGCTGCTCCCAGGATGCTTCCCCAGCTCAAGATATTTGGCTTCGACCCGCTATCACTGAAGGAGGGCAGGACGAGGGTCAAGGGGGCAGGTTCCATCAAAGGTGTGGGTGCAAGCCCTGGAAGGATCACTGCCCCAGCCAGCGTACTGCACGGTCCCGGGGATTTTGGAAAAATGGAGACAGGCAGCGTGCTGGTTGCATCCATGACTACCCCGGCCTGGACCCCGCTTTTTGCCCGGGCGGCTGCCGTGGTAACGGACATTGGAGGCCCTTTGAGCCACGGATCGATCGTAGCCAGAGAATACGGGATTCCGGCGGTATTAGGGACCGACACTGCTACCAAGTACATCCAGGATGGGCAAGTGGTCACGGTTGATGGAGACAAGGGTACGGTCACTTTACAGAAACCTGTGTGATGGATCGTTTGGCTTCATTTACTACTTCGGACGAGGAACCTGAAGCAGGAATAATTGTAGAGCAGGTGCTAAACGATAGAGAATCAGTGAGGAGTGTGATGGGTATCTCAAAAGCGATCGAAATAACAGATTTGCATAAATCCTATGGAAGTGTGCAGGCTTTGCTTGGAGTCAATATCGATGTTTATCCTGGAGAGATTTTTGGATTCCTGGGGCCGAACGGTGCAGGGAAGACGACAACCATCCGCTGCATGCTGGACATGATTCGCCCCCAATCGGGATCGATTCAAGTCCTGGGTATAAATCCGCAAAAGGATCCTAAAGGTGTACACGCGAGAACCGGTTATTTACCGGGCGAGCTGAATATTGAAGCGAACTTGAAGGTTAAAAATGTACTGCGCTACTTTATCGATTTGAGGGGGGATCATGTCGATTGGGATACCGCGCTGCAGCTGGCTCAAAGGTTGGAGCTGGACCTGGAAGTGCCGGTAAAAAATCTCTCCAAGGGCAATAAGCAGAAGGTGGGCCTGGTGCAAGCCATGATGCATAAACCGGAATTGTTGATCATGGATGAACCCACAAGTGGTTTGGATCCCTTGATGCAGCAAGAAGTGTACAGGATGTTACGCCAGGCACAGGCTGAAGGCTGCACGATATTTTTCTCCTCCCATATCATCAGCGAAGTGGAGAGTCTGGCAGATCGGGTAGCGATTATCAGCATGGGGAAGATCGTGGAGGAAGCGGAGCCTGGGAAATTGATCAAAATGGAAGTTCGCTCCATGCGGATCCGTTTTAAAGAAGAGGTGGATGCCAGTCCATTGGCTCAGGTGCCGGGTGTGACCGTACAATCATTGACAGACGGCCGGCAAGTCACTTTACGAGTTGAAGGTGACCTAGATGGTTTGATCAAAGCGCTGGCGGAATTCCCTGTGGTGGATATCGACCTGCAGAGGCAATCCTTAGAAGAAGCGTTCCTGGCATATTACACAAGTGGCTCCAAGGAGGGTAGTTAGCATGTACACAGAGATCAAGCACACCTTGAGACGTATGCGTGGATCAATCATTGGCTGGGGGATCGGGCTTTTCTTATATGGGATAATGATGGCTCTTTTCTTCAGCTCCATGGAATCAATCGGAGGATTGGTGGATATTTTCGAAAATTATCCCCAAGAAATGCTGGCATTCTTCCCGAGTATTTATGAAATCATGACCCCTCAAGGATACATGGATACCTATTACTTCGCCTACATGACCCTGATCATCGGAATCTTTGCGGTGAGTGCGGGTGGGAACCTGCTTGTATCTGATGAAGAAAGAGGTATCATGGACCTGCTGCTTGCATATCCTGTGAGCCGTTCAAGCTTCTTCTGGGGACGCTTTATCGGATTTTGCCTGGCCTGTGCAGCGATCTTGATCATCAGCTGGTTGGGATGGGTAATTCCATCCGGAACTTCGGCTTTAGGGTTGGGTGCCATTGAGCTGCTGAGGCCGTTTCTACCACTCTTCGTGATTTTGATGCTGTTCGGTATTACTGCACTGTTGTTCAGCATGCTGCTGCCGTCGGCGCGAGCAGCGGCTGGTTTGGCGGGTGCCCTGCTCGTTTTGAATTTTCTATTGGTTGGTTTAGCAAATATCAATCAGGATTTACAGGCTTTCTACGAGCTGACACCGCTGTATTTTTACCAAGGAGGAAGCGCGATTGAAGGCGTGAACTGGGTCAACCTGTCAGGTTTAAGCGCGGTATCCCTGCTGCTCGCTGGACTAGCATGGTGGTTGTTTGAGCGGCGTGAGATAAGAGTCGGTGGGGAGGGAGGTTGGAAGCTGCCGAAGTTAGGCCGGGTCGGCAGAGGAGGTTGAGGAGTTCTCACGCAAAGGCTTTTGATATGCAAGGAAGCCTTGCTGGTAAAGCTCCTGATAAACCAGATGCTGGGATGGGTTTGGATCGTAAATCGAAACTGGCAGGTTGATCAACGATGATCTGGCGTCCGTTTCATCTGTATATACCCCACAACCGATCCCGGCCAGCAAGGCAGCCCCGAGCAAAGTCGAATCCCGGATTTCTGGTACTGTAATTCTGCAACTGGAGATATCAGCTTTTATCTGCATCCAATGCCTGATCTTTGTGCCTCCACCGGAAGCTACCAGTGAACTGATATTGGTTTTCAAAATTTTGCCTGCCGCCCGGCGGATAAATTCCGATTCGAATGCTGTACCTTCAAGGATCGCTTTTACTAAATCAGAGCGATTATGTGATAGTTCCAATCCAATCAATGCCCCCCTCACGTGGATATCCGTGTGAGGGGAACCGCTGCCGGCAAGATAGGGAAGGAAGATAATCCCGGTTGGTGCTGGGGGCAGATGCTCAAGCAACAGGCCAAGTTCCTCATAGGATAACTGTGGATCACTGAGAATCCTGCGCAGCCAATCCAGGGATCCTCCGGAGGCAGAAATCCCACCCATCCAGTAGTAACCTCCACCAGCGACATGCCTTCCAAAGACCAACCCGGATTGGAATTCATTAATTCCCAATTGGTCATGATCGAAACTACCGATCAGTGCTTCGGCAGTACCCATCGAGTCAAGAACCTGGCTGGGATCTGTTCCCACCAATGCAAATGCCCCACATACATGGTCGTGACCGCAAATAGCGACAGGAGTGCCGGGGGATAAGCCGGTCAGCGAAGCGGCAGCGGCGCTTACCTGGCCGATCGGCTGGCCGCTGGGAAGTGCTTGTGGGAAAACATCCTCAGGTAAGTTGAGGGAAATTAACCAATCTTTATCCCAGCTGAGCTGATCGATTTGAAAGACATACGTACGCCCGGCGAGTGAATAATCGGTCGCCATTTCCCCGGTCAATCGAAATGCGATGTAATCTGCAGTCGACAGCCAGGTGCTGCCTTCCAGCCATTGTGCATGATTGTCACGGATCCAGAGCAGTTTTGCCAGGGAGCATTTGAAATTGGGACGGATTCCAGAGCGGACAAACTGTTGTTGGGGCTCTCGATCATGTTCCAGATCTTTGACCTGAGACGAGGCACTTGCGTCATGCCAAGGAAACATGTATGATCGTGGTCTAGCGGAATTTTTATCGACCAGCAAGCCCGTTTCCGCCATGCTGGCGATTCCTATTGCCGTTATTTCTTTTGGGCTGATCCTGGCTGAGACTTTACGGAGGATCTCAACAACAGCAAACCACATCTCTTCCGGATCGTAATAAACACCACCTGAAGAATCTTGGTGGAGGATGGTTGGGCGCCTGGCAAGGTCTACAATATCCCCATTGCGGTCGAATAAACCTGCTTTGGAATGTGTGGTGCCCAGATCGAGACTCAATAGCATATTCGCTCGCAGTACCAAGAATAATATGATTGCAATTCAAATAAATTTTACTAAGAAGTTGAATCTTTGGCTATTAATTGATCAAACCAGTTGGTCTCCGGTGCATTTGCATTCCCAGTGGACGGTTGGGTAGCTGGCAACCACTTCATGTGGAGAATCCGAGTGATAATTTTCAACGGACACACCTGACGAAAATCACAGCCTGGTAAAGATGTCTCGAACTGGTTCTACACAAAAGGTAAACAATCATGGCAGCTCCCCAAATTCTGCTCACCAATGATGATGGCATTCAATCGCCTGGCTTGTGGACTGCGGCAAGCGCGCTTTCGGACCTGGGCTTCGTGAATGTGGTCGCTCCCCGGGACCAGTTTTCGGGGGCTGGACGCAGCCTGCCAATTTACTCGGATGGATTGATCGACCAGCAGAAGATGCCGGTAAATGGCAAGGATTGGAATGTCTTTGCGGTTGGAGGTACACCCGCCCAGGCTGTCCTGCACGCAATCTTTGAAATTTTGCCGGAGAAACCGGTCCTGGCAGTGGCAGGCATAAATTACGGGGAAAACCTGGGCACAGGAGTGACCATCTCTGGTACCGTAGGAGCAGCATTGGAAGCGGCGACACACGGCATACCTGCCCTGGCAATCTCGCTGGAAACCAAGCGTGAGTATCACTTGAGCTATTCCCCAGAAGTTGATTTCTCCACCGCAGGTCACTTCACCTCTTATTTTGGGCGTTTGTTGATGAAAAAGAGTTTGCCTGCTGATGTCTGTGTGCTCAAAGTGGATGTGCCCTGCAACGCGACCCCGGAGACACCATGGGAGATTACCCGCCTTTCCAGGAAAATCTATTACCAGCCGATACCTCCGCAAAGAGACTCATGGGATCAACCAGGTATCCCCGGGTACGAGGTGGTTGGTGACCCTCAACAGGATCGACCTGATTCAGATGTCTACACTGTGCGGGTGAAAGGAAATGTCTCAGTTACACCGCTCAGCTTGGATTTGACCTCACGCATCGATCTCAAAGAGCTGCAAGAATACCTCCAGAAAGAATGAAATAGAAATGGGATTTTGGACGACGTGCTTGGTTGTTACTGCATGAGATGGGAGTTAATCAAATGATAGAAGATATTGCTGTAATATCCCTGTGGGCGGAAAATGTAATTGCGACCGCTCATTTTTATAAAGATGTGCTGGGATTAGAATTGCTGCCTCAGCCTCACCATGGTCAGCCACATTTCAAGGTCGGTAATGCATTTTTGACGATCCTTAAAGGGAAACCTCAACCTGCTGAAGACCCGGAACCAGCTCACTTTCCCTTAATTGCTTTGCGCGTCAGCGACCTGGACCAGGCGCTTGCACGCCTGGAAGCACATGGTGTTGAATTACCCTGGGGAGTTGAAGGGCAGGGTAATGCGCGCTGGGTGATGTTCTACGATCCAGCGGGGAACCTGATCGAGTTAACTTGAGCCAGGAGGCTAGGTTTACCTGGTCTCCCTGGACACTTTCAAATTGAGCAGTCCAGCACTGAGTGGCCTGCCGCCCACAATTTGTATCGAGAAAATATAAAAGCCTTCACATTTTGTGAAGGCTTGTAATTGTTATTGAAACCAGCCCAGTTATGCAGCAGGATCTGACAGTGAATTTTCGAGGCGCTGGTGAATCTCGTCCAACTCCCATTGGATCTGATCTCTTTGGGCGTAATTATCTTCGAGCATTTCTTCAAAGGAGTTTTTGAGCGAATCGGGCAAGGTTTTCAGCAGACGCTCATTGCGAACAATCTGGGCGTTTTTGTGGCTGAGCTTCACTTCCAGCCTGCGCCCGTATCCATCCATAAATTGTTGCTTATCCATGGGAGGAGAGAGGGCATCACTGCCGTTGGTCAGGACCTCGGCGACGGTGAGCAGGAAATCTTCTGTATCGACAGGTTTCTCCATAAAACGAACGGCACCCAGGCTCATTGCAAAATCTTTGTCCTCTGGCGTTACGTAGGTCGCGGAGAGAAAAATGATCGGTATATGGCTGGTCTGGGGGTTTCGTCTCAGGTTGAAAGCCAGCGTGTAGCCATCCATTTTGGGCATCATGATGTCAGTGATCACAAGTGCGGGGGTTTGTTCTGGAACGATCTCTAAAGCTTCTTCACCATTTCTGGCAGTGATTACGGGATATCCTTTGAAGCGCAATGTGACGTCCAGTAGTTCGAGGATATTCGGGACATCTTCCACAACGAGAATTGGATCGCTCATGGCAATAATTCTAGCCGTAAAAACCCCCCAACTAATCAACAAAATTGATAGTTGAAACTAGATTTCACCGCTTTCTTCGGCCTCGAGCCGGATGAAATATTCCTGCATGAAGCGATCGCGCTCCACGGCTAATTCCTGGGCAGCCTTTGTGAACAAGCGGTCTTTGATCTTGCTCAGCTTGAATAAATACTCATGATAGGAGCTGTGTGGTTCACCAGGTTCTTTTACCCCGGTTTCTATAAACTGCCTTGATGGTTTGGAATAAATGGGTTGGTTTACCACTACATCGAATGCAATCGTGCGGGCTATGCCGATCGCACCGATCACATCCAGCTTGTCCGCATCGAACAGGATCCTGGCCTCCAATGTTTGAGGGTTCTGCGATTCGTCGCGAAATCGATGAGCTCTGATGCAGTGCTGCACAGCTGCAATTCTATCCGCTGGCCAGCCCTCTTTCTCCAGGACCTGTTGGGCAAACTGTGATGATGCCTGGTGATGGTCCTGGCGACCAGCCTCCCCACCTTCAGTTTGACTGCCCTGCGCATCGTGCAACAGGGCAGCGGCGCGGACAATCTCAAGATCCGCCCCCTCGATCAAAGCAATTTTTTCAGCCATGTGATAGACACGCAGTATGTGGTCAAATCCATGAACCGGATCATATGCTGGGTACCAGGCACGGGCAGTTTCGATATCAGGCATGGGTCACTTGTATTTGAGTAACGAAATAAATTGGATTAATTTTCGACGACAATTTGGCCCCGTTTGATGACCAGCTTCACCAGGTTGGTGCCGAACCGGTATCCCAATTGCTGGTAATTGGGTATCTTCAGGACGATCAGGTCAGCTAGTTTGCCGGGTTCGAGGGAGCCGATCCTGTCTGCCTGATTGATAGCTGCAGCTGCGTTGATCGTGGAAGCCGCAATCGCCTGGGCAGGTGTCAAGCCCATATAACGACAGCCCAATGCGATGGCAAACTGCATGCTCTCGCACCAGGCGGTGCCCGGGTTTAAATCTGTTGCCAGGGCTAGCATACCACCGGCACCCAAAATCTCGGCAGCGGGAGTGTATTTACCCTCAGCCAATCCAAAGGGTGTTGCAGGCAGGGCAACTGCAACAGTCCCACTTTGCCCCAATACTTGAATATCCTGTGCAGAAGTAGCAACCAGATGATCAGCAGAAACAGCACCAAGTTCAGCAGCCAAGGCGGCGCCCCCCAGGTTGTCAAACTCATCAGCATGGATTTTTAAAGGGAAACCCAATCGTTTCGCCTCAACCAGAATCTGCCGGGATTGATGCAGGTTAAAAGCTCCAGTTTCGCAAAATACATCCACGAAGGGCAGCCTGCGGTTTTCTGGCCACCACTGGCGAAGCTCAGGCAGGATCGTATTGCAGATCAGGTTTGTATATGCCTGGGGATCATTTTTGTATTCCGGGGCGATAGCGTGTGCGCCGAGGAATGTGATGGCGAGTTCGACAGGTCCTTCTTCATCCAGGGCGATTAATGCCTTGAGCATACGCAGCTCGGTGTCAAGATCGAGACCGTAACCGGTTTTTGCTTCAACGGTGGTCGTCCCGTATTCGAGCATTGTACGCAGCCGGGGGCGAGTCTCGCTGACGAGTTGATCGATCGTCGCTGTGCGGGTTGCCCGGACAGTGGAAAGAATGCCTCCTCCAGCCGCCAGGATCTCCAAATAAGTTTTCCCTTCCAGCCGCATTTCAAATTCAGCTGCTCGATCACCAGACCAAATAACATGGGTATGGGGGTCCACAAAACCAGGCATTACCACGCAGCTGCTGGCATCCAGCAGAGTTTCCTGAGGGTAGGCGCTGATCATTTCCCGGGTGGAGCCCAGGGCAGAAATTCGATCACCGTGAATCAAAACAGCTCCGTCTGTGATCAAACCAAGATCACCCAGGCCTGGACCCCTCTGTGGGCCTGCGGATAGCGTCAATAATTGCGAAGCGGAATGGATCAGCATATTTTCCTCAGCAATGTGCTTACCTTATTTCAGCAATTTTACCATCGGCGATCTCAATGCTGGTAAGGGGAGACTCTGGTGGTTTGTGGCGTGAATCCTTTGTGCTGGGGGAAAATGCGGAGTTATTCACCCAATTTTTATCCGAATTTGTAAAAAAAAGATTACAATTGGTTAATTCGGATGGAGGTACCAAGGTGATGAACCGTATTGAACATGATTCAATGGGACCAGTTAATGTCCCTGGAGAGGCATATTACGGCGCCCAAACTCAGCGAGCAGTTGAGAATTTCCCCGTTTCAGGTTTGAAACCCTGGCGAGCGTTTATCTGGTCCATGGCAAAGATCAAACAGGCAGCTGCTGAAGTCAATCTGGAACTGGGCTTGCTGGATGAAGACCTAGCAAGAGCCATAAGCCAGGCTGCAAAAGAGGCGGTGGAGGGGAAATGGGATAACCAATTTGTGGTGGACCCCTTTCAAGCCGGAGCCGGCACCAGCCACAACATGAACACGAACGAGGTGATCGCAAACCGGGCGACGGTGATCCTGGGAGGGGAATTGGGTGAGTACCGGGTGCATCCAAATGATCACGTTAACATGGCCCAGTCAACGAATGACACGATTCCAACGGCGATCAGATTAGGCTGTTTATGGAGGTTGGAAGAGCTGTTGGAGACTGTAACCGAATTGGCACAAGCGCTAGGTGAGAAGGCGATTGAATTCGATCCAGTGCTAAAATCTGGGCGGACTCATCTCCAGGATGCTGTTCCGTTACGTCTTGGACAGGAATTTAGCGCTTACGCAAGAGCTGTGGACCGGGATGCAATGCGCATCCAGAAAGCTGCCGACGGGCTGCGCAGATTAGGGATTGGAGGAACTGCTGCGGGGACCGGATTGAATGCGCATAGGGAATACCAATCGCGCATGGTAAACAAACTTTCGGAGCTGACTAGTTTTGAATTATTTGCTTCAGACAATTTGTTCGAAAGCATGCAATCGATGGCTGACATCGCCGATTTCTCAGCCTCACTGCGTACCTTGGCGATCACGTTGACCCGAATAGCAAACGATTTCCGCCTGCTCTCCTCCGGCCCTACAACCGGATTAAATGAAATCAGTCTACCTGCGGTCCAGCCGGGTTCAAGCATCATGCCAGGGAAAGTTAACCCGGTGATGGCTGAAATGCTGAACATGGCCATGTACCATGTCCAGGGCTGCGATCAGACCGTTGCCCTGGCCTCCCAGGCAGGCCAGCTGGAGCTGAATGTTATGATGCCGATCATCGCACACAATATCTTTGAAATGATGCAGATCATGATTGGTGCGGTGCAGGCATTTACCACGAAATGCGTTCTGGATTTGCGGGCGAACCCCGAGAAAGCCGCTGCCTGGTTGGAAAAAAACCCGATCCTGGTGACCGCATTAAATCCCCTGATTGGTTATGCTGAGGGGGCAAAGTTGGTCAAGGCAGCTACCGGGAGAGGGGTTACAGTGCGCGAGTTGGCTGTCGATTTGGCTGGAAAGGGGAAATTGTTCCGTATTCACGATGGTCGACCACTTAATCCCGAGGAGATCGAAGCTGCCTTGAGTGATATCAGAAAATTAACCGAAGGCGGTATTGTGAATTAAAGTTGATCAACCAACCTGGAGAGGCACTGGATGAAGGAATCTTCAGGCGAGAACTGGCTGGATCAACTGCAGCTCAAAGGAGGATTTAATTCCCATATTTGCAGGCGCCAACTGCTGCTCCCACAATACCCGCTTCATTCCGCATCTGGGCAGGAACCACTTCAGCTTTTACGGTGAGATAAGGTTTGTACATTTGAAATTTCTTACTCACTCCACCACCCAGAATAATCAAATCAGGCCAGATTAATTTTTCCATGGTTTGCAGATATTGATCGAAGCGCTGCCCCCATTTCTTCCAGGAAAGTTTATCCCGTTTTCGGGCGGCATCAGAGGCATACCATTCTGCATCAGCACCACGCATTTCCAAGTGGCCCAACTCGCAATTAGGGAGCAGGTGACCATCCGTGAATAATGCAGTACCCAGACCGGTACCGATAGTAACAATTAAAACCACTCCCTGGCGATTTTTACCAGCGCCGAAGGCCATTTCGGCCAGTCCGGCAGCATCAGCATCATTGATCATGCAGCACTTGCGTCCGGTTCTCTTCTTTAAATACTTAGCAGCGTCAAGACCAATCCAATCTTCGTGGATATTCGCGGCTGTCAAAGTGGTGCCTTTACGAACGACACCCGGGAATCCAATTCCCAGGCTACCTTTCCAATTAAAGTGATCGGCGATTTTTTCAACAGACTTGGCAACTGGTTCAGGCTTTGCCGGGGAGGGAGTTGGTAATCGAAAGCGAGATTTGAGCAGAATGCCGGTACCCGTATCCACCGGTGCACCTTTAATACCCGAACCACCAATATCAATGCCAAGCACCTTCATCGCTGACCTCCTGAAGAATAATGCACGATCCTAGTTATGAGACATAATTATAAAGCTTGGGTCAGGCTGATCAGACGAGAACCAGCTGATTATGTGTGAATTCTATTGATGACACCCAGGTATTTTATCCTCTGCACAGGTCTCGAAAAAATCGGTTTTCACTTGAATCCAATGCAACACTTTTGGCTGCAGCCAGTTCAAAAATCGATTGGTCTGTTCAATTCCTTGGCGCAGATGGAAAACGGCGGTTAATACGAAGGTGACCAGCGGATCCAATTGAAAACTCTTGAACATGTCCATAGAATTTCGCAATTAGATCAGCTGATCTTAAACAGATATCATTCATCAAGAATTCAGGCGTTTATCGAATTTAAAGATCCCCCTAAGGTGAATGTATCTGGCGGAAATGATGAGAGGTTTAACCGGTTATGTTGACGCCCCATAAATTCTCCATTAGAGATATGGCAGGTGAGTTATCCAGGGATATCAAATCCGTACAAATTCTACCCGGGTTTACTTCTGGGCTGGTGGTTGGCCTGGTAGAAGTGATCATTGCAATTTCCTTCGCGGCCTTAATTTTCACGGGTGAGATTTCCATTTCTATTGCAACTGGAATCGGGTTGGCTCTCATTGCTACCACGATCAATGGAATTGTGATTACTCTTTTGACATCCTTACCAGGGACGATCTCTGGTATTCAGGATGCGCCTTCGGCAATCTTAGCAACCCTGTCTGCTGCCCTTGTGGCCTCGATGCCGCCTGGTGCTCCCGAGCAAGAGGTCTTTGTTACAGTCATCATGGCAATTTCCATAACCACAATTCTTTGCGGCGTGTTCTTTCTGGCAATGGGTTATTTCAACCTGGGAAGTTTAGTTCGATTTTTACCTTATCCGGTGGTGGGAGGCTTTCTTGCCGGTACCGGCTGGTTGCTGGTGACCGGGTCGATTCACATGATGACCGATATCACCCCCAGCCTTCATAAATTATCATCATTATTCCAACCTGAAATATTACTGCTTTGGATCCCGGGATTAATATTTGCTCTGATTTTGCTGGTGATCATGAATCGCTATAATCATTATTTGTTGCTGCCTGGTCTTATATTTGGCGCCATTCTGTCCTTTTTTCTCATCACACGGCTGGCTGGGTTCTCTATTTCGGATGCGAGTGCTAACGGGTGGTTGCTTGGACCTTTCCCAGAAGGCAGCCTGATCGGATCCTTACCTTTATCATCACTGCTGCAAGTGAACTGGGGTTTGATTGTGAGACAGGTTGGCAGTATGGTGATCATTCTTGTTATCAGCGCGATTTCGCTGCTGCTGAATGCCAGTGGACTTGAACTTGAGGTTAGAGCGGATTTAGATCTCAATCATGAACTACGAAGTGCTGGCATAGCAAACCTGCTTGGGGGACTATTTGCGGGTTTTATTGGCTACCACCAGCTCGGTTTATCAGTAATGAATCAAAAACTGGGCTCGAAAACTCGACTGACCGGTTTGTTTGCCGCCGCAGTATGCGTGGCAGCACTGGTCACCGGTACAAGTTTGATCTCGCTCTTCCCCAAGTTTATCCTGGGCGGCTTACTGCTCTACCTCGGGCTCGCATTTCTTCATGAATGGTTATATGAAACCTGGTTCAGGCTTCCTAAAAGTGATTACCTGGTTATCCTCCTGATACTTTTTGTGATCGCTTCAGTGGGTTTTCTGGAAGGCGTGGCGATTGGCATTCTTGCTGCTGTGATCCTATTTGCGGTCAACTACAGCCGAATTGATGTAATCAAACATTCTCTAACGGCAGCGACATACCAGAGTACGATCTCACGACCAAAATTACAACGCAGATTGTTGCAGCGTTACGGGAACCAGATATTGATTATTGAACTGCAAGGTTTCATTTTTTTTGGAACCGCGAACCAGTTGCTTGAAAAAATTCGAGCCCATATTAATCTTCATGCAAGAACTCGTTTGTGTTTTATGGTATTCGATTTTGTTCATGTAACTGGTGTAGACTCATCGGTATTGATCAGTTTTCAAAAGATGATTCAATTAATCAATGAAAACAGCTCCAGCATCGTCCTGACTGGATTATCCAAAGACATCGAGGCATTCTTAAGGAGGTCGGGAATTTTGAGCAGTGATGAGGAAGCTTTGATCGTATTACCCGACCTGGATCACGGTGTGGAGTGGTGTGAAAATACCTTGTTGGAATCAACTGGGGTGCTTGCCAAGGATACGAGAAAATCCCTTCCTGACCAGCTTAAAGCGGTGATCGCTGATTCAAAAATAGTCAGCCGCATTATGAATTACCTGGAATTACAGGAATTACCCGCTGGAGTCCACATTATTCAGCAGGGAGATTCTCCGGGAGACGTGTATTTCCTGGAAGAAGGCTTCGTGACAGCTCAGCTTGAGATACCTGGCCAGGACCCTCTCCGCTTGAATACCTTGAGCAGTGAGAACCTAGTTGGTGAGCTTGGTTTTTACCTTGGTTCAAAGCGCAATGCTTCCGTTGTATCTGACACACCCATCAAGGTATTCAGATTGACCACAGAAGCCCTGGGAAAAATGGAAGCGAATGATCCCGAGGCTGCTGCTGAATTTCATAAATTTATTGTTCATATTATGGCCGAAAAACTCTCGCATGTGATGTCTACAGTCGAGTCATTAAAGCGTTGATCACGGCTTTATCGATAAACGTTCACAATTGACCAACCTGCCAGGTCCCGGACCCCGCAGAGCATTGTGCTACCTGGTTCGCGCTTAATCCTTGACAGTCTGCGCAAAAAGGATATACTCACTCAGTGAGTATATCCTGAAATGAAATCCGCATCCGTTGGTTCGCTTTCTCCCGAGTATGCCCTGCTTGGTTTGCTAGCTCGAAGTCCAGCTCATGGCTACGAGCTGCACCAGAAATTATCTCGCGACCTCAACCAGGTCTGGCATCTGAGCCAGAGCCAGATCTACAATATCCTCAACCGCCTGGAAAGTCAGGACTATATTCATGGATCGATCCTGGAACAGGAGAAACTACCTGCGAAACGGTCATTTGAAATTACTGACTCTGGGAAAGCGCACTTCGAAGAATGGCTGTTTACCCCAACCCATACAAGCGTGCGCGCCATCCGGGTTGAGTTTACCACACGATTATATTTTGCCCTGGCTGTGGATTTGAAATTAGCTGGGGAGATTGTTTCCGCGCAGATCGCAGAAACCCACTCAGGGTTGCAGAAATTATTGCTACTGCAATCTACAATCCCTGAGGATCAACTTTTCAACCGGTTGGGTTTAGACTTGAGGATCCGGCAGTTGAAATCGATCCTTGAGTGGCTAGATTCCTGTCTGGGGCTCGTTTCTACAGCTGTACCGGGGATTACGCTAAGATGAGGCTTCTTATCACCAGGCTGCAATGTCTCGTCGTTATCGGGCTGCTGCTGGGGACCGCCTGTGGGGATGGCGCGAATGCGGAAGAGGTGAGTAATTCGAATCAAAAGCAGCTGACAATTTATGCTGCGGCATCTCTAACTGAGGCATTCCAACAACTTGGACAGCAATTTGAAACTGAACAGCCAGACGTCGAGGTTGTGATCAGTTTTGCTGGCTCCCAACAGATCGCACAACAACTTTCACAGGGTGCGCCGGGGGATCTCTTTGCCAGTGCGAATGAAAAACAGATGTTTAATGTGATTAATTCCGGCAGAGTACTGCAAGGCAGCGACCAGGAATTTGTCCATAATAAACTTGTCTTGATCCTTCCCGCGGATAATCCAGGAAGGATTAATGGGTTTGGAGACCTGACCAGGTCCGGTCTCGATTTGATCCTTGCAGATCAATCTGTACCGGTTGGAGCATACGCTCAGGAGATGCTCCAGCGAGCAGCACAAGACCCACGATTTGGCACGGATTTCAAGTCGATTGTGCTGCGGAACGTGGTGTCCTACGAAGAGAATGTCAGGGCAGTGTTGACGAAAATCATACTGGGTGAAGCAGATGTAGGTATCGTATACGCCAGTGATGCAGCTGGAGTTCCAGGGACGGACCTGCAAGTGATTCCCATCCCTGATGAGATCAACATCATCGCCAGCTACTTCATTGCTCCGATTGCTGACAGCCCAAATGATCAGCTTGCACAGGATTTTATATCCCTGGTGCTTTCACCTCAAGGGCAGGAAATCTTGAGCGAATATGGTTTTGCAGAATTGAGCCAGCATGAATAACAGGACAACCCGCCAATCACCGCCACCACCCACTCCACAAATCAGGATAAACGGCATCTGGGGCGCACTAAGCATGCCGATGCTCATTTTTTTAAGCCTGCCGATCCTGGCCTTGTTTCTGCGGATATCACCTGCAAACCTGGTGGAGAATTTACGCCAACCGGAGGTTTTACAGGCAATCGGGTTGAGTTTAGGCACCACGATGATTTCGACATTAATCATTATCCTTGCGGGAACACCCCTGGCATACGCTCATGCACGAGGTCAATTCCGGTTCAGCCGTTTGATGGATACATTGATTGATCTGCCGCTGGTCCTGCCACCTGCAGTTGCCGGTGTGGCACTCTTGATGACTTTTGGCCGGCGAGGCATTTTGGGAGGTGTCCTGGCTGATCTCGGATTCCATATCGCCTTTACCACCACTGCGGTGATTATTGTGCAGGTTTTTGTCGCTGCCCCTTTTTACATCAAATCAGCCTCGTTAGGCTTCTCCGGTATTGACCAGGAATTAGAAATGTCGGCTGCCCTGGATGGTGCAAATACTCCGCAAATCTTCCGCTTTCTCACCATTCCCTTGTCCTGGTCGGCATTGCTGGGGGGGAGTGTGATGAGTTGGGCGAGAGCCCTGGGCGAGTTTGGTGCAACGATCATCTTTGCGGGAAATTTTCCCGGCAGGACACAGACCATGCCTCTGGCGATCTATATCGGCTTTGAGATGGACCTGGATATTGCCCTGACCCTTTCCGTGATCCTGATCCTGCTATCTTTTTTAGCCTTATTTGTCGCCAAATATATGCTTAACCGGGATTGGATGAGCAGTTGACCGCAGGATGCAGTTGTGGCATAATCTGACCAACTGTCCCAAAATTAGCTATGATGGAAACGAGTATGCTTGCTTCAGCTGCCAGCGACCCTGGGATTGGTGCGAGCCAGGGCAGACCAGCGAGCAGAAAATCCTTCCGGAGCTGCAATCTGAACGTGGTATCCCCCACAAGTAAGTGAGCCGGGTTCATCTCTCGTTATCGATGATGCGGGTATAAATCCAGGATGTGCAATAATTACCACGGATCGTGCCCGGCCGAGGTGTCTGCTACCAGCAGGAACCAGGGTGGTATCGCGGGAGATTTGGATCGCTTTCTCTCTCGTCCCTGAGTCGGGACGAGTTTTTTTATTAAGAGGTATAGAACCGGTTGATTTGCTGACCAGTATTTACTGGAATAAACCTGGAAATCATTCATCACTTGTGAGGTCGATATGTTTAAACCAGTTTCACCCAAACTTAATGTCAACCAGATGGAAGAGGCGGTTTTGAGGAAATGGAAGATACACCATATCTTCAAAAAAAGTGAAGAGCAGCGGCGTGGGAACCCAGAATATGTGTTTTATGAAGGCCCACCAACTGCCAATGGTCTTCCAGGCGTGCACCATGTGCTTGCCCGAGCCTTCAAAGATATATTCCCGCGTTACCAAACCATGCGGGGTAAGCATGTCATCCGGCGAGGTGGGTGGGATACCCACGGGTTACCAGTTGAGATTGAGGTTGAGAAACGATTAGGATTTAACAGTAAGAGTCAGATCGAAGAGTATGGCATTGGCCCGTTTAATGAATTGTGCCGCCAATCGGCATTCGATTATATCCAGGAATGGGAGCGCTTGACGGACCGGATTGCATTTTGGGTCGATCTGGATGAGGCTTATGTCACCTACACGAATGATTATATCGAATCGGTGTGGTGGATCTTAAAAAGCTTCTGGGATAAGGATTTACTATACCAGGGATTCAAGGTAGTCCCTTACTGCCCTCGCTGTGGGACACCCCTGTCGGATCACGAGGTCGCCCAGGGTTATAGAGATGCGGTCGATCCATCCGTGTTTGTGCGTCTGCCTCTAATTGACGATCCAGGAACGTCCCTGCTGGTGTGGACGACTACTCCCTGGACACTGCCTGGTAACGTAGCTGTCGCGGCCCATCCGGATGTGGATTATGTGATCGTGGAACGGGATTTATCGGATGGTCGCAAAGAGAAGCTGATTTTAGCCAAGGACCTGGTGGAAAAGGTGTTTCGTGATGAAAAAGTGGAGGTGTTTGAGACCTTCAAAGGGAAGAAATTGAAGGGCATAAAATATCACCCGCTTTTCACCTTCATGACTCTGGATAAACCTGCTCACTATGTAATCCTGGGTGATTTCGTGACCACCGAAGACGGCACTGGGCTGGTGCACATCGCTCCAGCTTTTGGAGCGGAGGACATGGATGCAGCCCTGGAATACGACCTGCCGATCCTGCAGACGGTTGCCGAGGACGGGACATTCATCCCCGAGGTGAGGCCCTGGAGCGGTAGATTCGTGAAAGAGGCTGATCCTCTAATCACTGAAGACCTAGAGTCACGCGGCTTGCTCTACCGGGTTGAAACTTACACGCATACCTACCCGTTCTGTTGGCGCTGCGACACTCCACTGATTTACTATGCGCGGGGCACATGGTATGTCCGCACAACAGCTTATAAAGATAAATTAACAGGCCTCAACCAGGAAATAAACTGGTACCCGGAACACATCAAGAATGGGCGTTTCGGCAACTGGTTGGAAAACAACGTGGATTGGGCATTGGGCCGTGAACGGTATTGGGGCACCCCGCTGCCGATCTGGGAGTGCAACGATTGCCACCACCAGCTGGCGGTGGGTTCAGTTGCAGAGATGAGCGAAATGGCCGGAAGGGATCTTTCCGATCTCGATCTTCACCGTCCTTTTGTCGATGAGGTGCAGTTTGATTGCCCTGAATGCGGGGGCAAAATGGCTCGCGTTCTGGAATTAATCGACGTGTGGTTTGATTCTGGGTCTATGCCGGTTGCCCAGTGGCATTACCCCTTCGAGAATCAAGAACAATTTAAGAGTCAGTTTCCAGCAGATTATATTTGTGAGGCTGTTGACCAGACCCGGGGCTGGTTTTATTCACTGCATGCCATCAGCACACTGCTGTTTGAGCAGGTCAGCTTCCGAAATGTGCTCTGCCTGGGATTGATCCTGGATGCAGACGGTTTGAAGATGTCCAAATCGCGCGGCACGGTGGTCGATCCCTGGGAAGTGATCAATGAACATGGTGCGGATGCATTTCGCTGGTATCTCTATACAGCCAGCCCTCCAGGGCAGGAACGGCGTTTTTCGGTGGACCTGGTGGGTGAGGTGATGCGCAGCTTCACATTGACTTTATGGAATGTATATTCCTTCTTTGTAACTTATGCTCTGCTGGACGAGTGGCAGCCTGGGGAAAGCGGGGCTATGAAGCCTGATGAAATCGAGAATGACCTTGACCGCTGGCTGCTATCCGAGCTGAACACGCTGACCCGTGATGTGACCTACTCAATGGAAAGCTATGACGTCCTGGGTGCAACGCGCCCCATACAAAATTTCGTGGATACACTCTCAAAATGGTATCTGCGGCGTTCCCGCCGGCGGTTCTGGAAAAGCGAGTCGGATAGTGATAAGGAGACCGCCTATGCAACCCTTTACCTAGCACTGACGACGCTGAGTAAATTACTCGCCCCGAGCATGCCCTTCCTGGCGGAGGAGCTATACCAGAACCTGGTGTGCTCTGTGGATCGGGAGGCTCCCGAATCTGTCCATTTGGCTGATTGGCCGGCTTATAACGAGCAACTGATCGATGAAAAACTGAACACAGATATGCGCCTGGTGATGCGCCTGGCGTCCCTGGGACACTCAGCACGCAACCAGGCAGCGATAAAAGTCCGCCAGCCCCTGGCGGAAGCATCCTTCTCTGTTGGCAGCTTGAAAGAGACGCAGGCCCTGGAGGAATATGCGGCGATTATTGCCGATGAGCTGAACGTTAAGAAGGTGAGCGCTCTGGCATCTGCTGGTGAGGCGGTTTCTTATACCTTGAACCCCTTACCAAAACAATTGGGCCAGAAATACCAATCCGATTTCCCCCGGGTCAGGAAAGCCATCCTGGCATTGAATCCGGAGGAGGCAGCAGAGCGGTTGCTGAGCGGGGATCCTGTACCGGTGAAGGTTGGTGAGGAGACGTTTGAGATCTTTCCAGAAGAAGTTGAGGTGCGAGCGGAGGCGCATTCAGGCCTGGTAGTCGCTTCCGACGGAGCCTACCTGGCTGCACTGCAGACCAATTTAACCCCCGGTCTGGTGAGGGAAGGCCTGGCGCGGGAATTCGTGCGCCGGGTGCAGGACCTGCGCAAACAGGTGGATTTTGATATCGCCGACCGCATCCATATGCAGGTCAGCGCTTCACCGGATTTGGAACAGGCCATCCGGGAACACCAGGATTACATCATGGGTGAAACGTTGACCGTCCAGCTGAAGTTTGGTGATCCCGTGGGTGAAATGGCGATTGGCGACTTCGAATTTGACAACCAAAATGCAAAGGTCGGCTTGTCCAAAGCATAATCTGATAGAGTTGGTGATCAACGCTCCTGTTGAGCAAAATCATGATGTCAGGGACGATTTGACTTTTTAAGAAATCCGCGCCTTAGATGCCGAAAATGGTGAACAGGTGCCTACTTTTGATGAGGTGATAACTTAAGCAAGTGAAGTCGGTATCGGCATCTTACCCGAAGCGAAATCACCGCACCTGTATCCGGGAATCGGATCACGGATGGCAGAAACAATCACGGAGGGGGATTCTATCCAGGAAACACTGGTCCAATCTTTTGATCCAGGTGTGCTGAAAAAGATACAAATTATCAACCCGGACCCTCAGGTTAGTCCATTGTATGGATTATGGGGGTTTGATCTGAGGTTTCCTCAACCCAGCGAAGCCCGAGCTCTTTGCCCGATGGTGGAGATGGTTATCCTGAATCCATGGGTGATTCGATAGGCTCATACTGATGAGCGAGAAGTGTTTGTTTTGTTCGGTGCCATTGAAAATCCGCTGGTGATGCGCTTCATCCCTGCATTAGGAGCAGATTGTTTGATGGTTGATGATGCTCTGGCATTAGTAAATATCCTGGGTCGCTAGCTGGCTGGACTTATTGGTTAAAGAACATCCATTAAATTCGAAAAATTAATTTTCTGCGTAGAAGGTGAAATTGGTGGAAGGGGACAATAAGAAAAGGGGAAACTCATCGCCGAAGATTCAGTGACCTCAATCTTGGTATTCAAGCATCATCAACCAGCCTGGATGCGATCAGGTCAACAAATCCTTCAGCCCCCATGGCTTGAAAATTCTCACAAGCTTCAGTTAGCAGTCTCTTTGCTCTGGCTTTCTGATGCAGTGTGCCGTGCTCCAGGAGTGCGAACCCCCACATAGTAAGGTAGAGATTTGCGTGCCAGGGAAAATCTTCGTGTTCGAGAAAAGCATGCAGATACTCGAATACTTCCCAGGCTTGTCCCCATTTATGTTCAGCAAGAAATAATTCCGCCTCAGCCCAATAGATATACTGTCGATCAAATACACCTTTTTCGGGATTCTCAAAGTTCTCAGATGCTTGTTGATACCGGGTTCGAGCCAGAGTAAGTTCTCCAATTCGGCTGAATATTATGGACGAAATGCCAAAAGCCTGCGCTTTGGAAGCTGCCTCCTTTTCGGCAAGTTGAACTAACTCCTCTGCAGCAGAATTCGCAGGATCAAAATCACCCGTGATGATCGAAACCAGTGTGATGATTACAAGGATTGATTCCAATCTCTGCAGGTCACCCAATTGGCGTACTTTCCCCCTGCTACTTTGAGCAAATTCAAGTGCTTGATTAAATTCACCTCTGCAGGCAAGCCAGGTATTATAAAGTTGTTCAAAGCCCAGGTTTCCAGCACCTACATCCGGTAAAGATTCTTTTAATTCCTCTAGTTCTGGAAGCATATCCTCGATTTCCCTGATGCGTCCTTTTAAGAGCATCCACATTCCCAGGTTTGACCTGAAGAATAATTCACCATCGCGATCGCCGATTTGGTGAGCGATTTGAGCGGCTTGCTGCATATGGTCCATAGCCCGGTTGTAATCTGAAAATTGCCGCAGATACAGGATCGCCAAATTGTTGTGAGCCCGGGTAGCCCGGCGGGGCAGGTTCGCCGTATCGGCCATCTGGGCAGCTTTTTCCAGCAATTGTGCGGAAAGGTCTTTTGAATTCCAGGCGATCGTCCCCAAAGTAGTCAATGAATCAACCTGGATATCGGTCAGGTGGAGTTTTTCTGCCATCTCCAAGCTGCGTTGCCCAAACTCTTTACTTTCGTCTATTAAACCGTTGAAGTAGCAGGCTCTTGAATATTCTGCCAACAAGTTTGCTAAACCTGGACCTTCTGATGCGCCCTGGAGTGTGGATAAACTATTTTGAGCCAGAGCCAGGCTGGCTTTTGTCTCGCCGTTATCCCATGTAGTCCTGATTGAGCGGGCAAATAATTCCGCCACCTGGTCCAATTCATCTAAACTGGAATAGATTTCGATTGCCGTGTGCCAGGTTTCCAGGGCAGCTTGATATTTGTTCTGGTGAGCTTGGGCGAGACCCAGCCTGGCCAACAATGAAGCTCGTTGGCGATCATCTTCAACCAGATCCAGGGCGGACTGAAGGTATTTTTCTGCATCCTGGTTGGTATAAGCTTCTGCTGCTCGTTCACCAGCCAATGAGTAATACTTTATCGCTTGCGAATCTTCACCAGCTTCGCTGAAATGGTAGGCCAGGTTTTCATAATCTTGCGGATTTATGGCAGCAACTGCATTAGCTACCCGCCTGTGAAGCTTGCGACGGCGCAGGGTGCGTACTGAATCCGCGATTGCATTGGGAACCAGGGCATGCACAAATCTGAAGGTCACATCCCCAAATCCGTTAATCTCTTCGATCATTTGTGCGGATTCCGCCGCTTCGAGTCCATCGATGATGATATCCTCATCAAGATCGAGGGCAGCAGAGAGTACATCAAAGCTGAACTCGCGGCCAATGATGGATGCCATGCGCAGCACATCCTGGTGTTCTTTTGGTAATTTGATAAGGCGGCTTTCAACCGCTACCTGCACACCTTGCGGGATCTCCAATTCCTGCATGTCGAGTCGTTGCCATGCCCTGTCCTCAAAGTAAACTGCCCCGGTGTCAATCAATGCCCGGCAGATTTCTTCGATGAAGAATGGATTGCCATTTGTCTCACGATAGATGCCATCCAGGAATTCGTTACTGATCTCTTCAGCAAAGATCGCTTTGAGTAATTCACCAGTTGCCTCCCGATCCAAGCGGTCGAGTTTAATGCGATATCCGAGGCGCTGGCGGTTGAGATCAATCAGCATTTCATTAAAGGGGCGAGATCCTTTTAGTTCCACCTCCCGGTAAGTTGCCAGGATCATCACGGGTAGATTGTGAGTGCGACGGACCAGATGATGCAACATGGCTACTGAACCGCTGTCAGCCCAGTGCGCGTCGTCAACAACCAACAAAAGCGGTGATTTTCTTGCGAGCATACTATAAAGGAAAACCATATTTTCAAATAAGCGCTGCTGTTCGGATTCTGGGTCTAATTTGGGATTGAGTTGGATATGAGGGAATCTGTAGCGTAGATCTGGAGTTAATGACAAGAGGTCATCAAGAACTGCCTCTGGTATATCCAAGCCATCCTTTGACAGGGTATTTAATGCCTGGCGCGTGATCTGCGAAAATGCACCATATGGGGTACTGGTTTCTGCATAGCATTCCCCAAGAAGCGAGGTCCCGCCGGTTACTTCAGCATTGGTGATGACCTCGCGCATCATGCGTGTCTTACCGATCCCCGGCTCCCCGCTGATCAGCAGTACCTGTCCCTGGCCCGCGATTACCCTGCGCCAGAGGAGCTTGGCTTCCTCGAGTTCTGCCTGCCTGCCGATCATCCGACCGCGCACGATCCGATCTAGAACCGTGAAATCCTGCTCCACAGGCCTCTCCTGGGCAAGGAAATCATGCTGTGCTAATAATTCTAGGACTTCACCTGCTGACCCAGGGCGCGCAAGGGGGTCTTTTTCCATCAGGGAAAGGATCAGGGCGTTGAGATTTGATGGGATAAGTTCGTTTATCGCCCGGGGGGGAACGGCCGGCGCATGGATGTGTTGGGTGATGACAGCTAAAGCATCTTCTGCCTCAAAGGGCAGTTTTCGGGTTGTCAATTCATAGAGCATTACCCCCAGAGAATATAAATCTGATGCCGGGGTGAGCTGATAACCAAAAGCTTGTTCTGGGGACATATATGCTACCGTTCCCATGATCAAGCCGCTATCAGTCAAGCGTGAAGTAGTAGAAATCGCGAGGCCAAAGTCCATCAGGCGCAGTACGCCATCAGGCTGAATGATCACATTTTCGGGCTTCAGGTCCCGGTGGATGATGCCCTGGTCATGAGCATATTGGAGCGCAGTACAGATTTGTTTGGCGATATCAACGATCGCTTTAAACCCGTCAATGGAGGTCTCTCCAAGTGTTTTGCCCTGAATGTATTCCATGACCACGTAAGCTTGGTGATCAACCTCTCCGGCATCAAAGACGATGACAATGTTGGGGTGAGCTAATTTCGCTACGGTCCGGGCTTCGGTCAGCAAGCGAGAACGGCTTTCAGCTCCAAGCCTTACAGATGTGATTACTTTCAATGCCACTTCCCGGTCCAATATTGAATCATGGGCAAGATAAACTGTCCCCATACCCCCCTGGCCCAGCTGCTCAGCGATCAGGTAGCGTCCATTAATTGTTTTTCCGATCCAGTTTGCTGGTTCTAATGGAGTTGGAAACTGTGGTATTTTTTCCATTCCGAAAACTTTGGGTGAAATATATGGAATGATACAAATTGTGTTTAATATGACCTAATTATATAATAGGAAATATTTTTTCAAATTCTGGGTCACGAATATCGATAGAGCCTTCAGGGCGGAAAATCGAGCAAACTGTCACATATTCATTTTGAGCGGTGTTTATGTTAATGAGCGCGCAAGCTAAGGCTCTTAGGTTACACTGATGAATGTGACATCAAGAAATATCAATATCAAAGCACAAAGCCTTGAGTTTGAATTCGAGGACCTTTTTGCAGAGCACTGGTCCCGGGTCTACAATGTGATATTCCGACTGGTGGGTGATGGGGACCAGGCGCAGGACCTGGCTTTGGAGACCTTCTGGCAGTATTACCGTAAACCTCCTGCGAAAGAAGATAACCTGAGCGGGTGGCTTTACCGGGTGGCGGTTAACCTGGGATATAACGCCCTGCGAGCCAGGAAGAGGCGCTCGCATTACGAGGTTGAGGCCGGTATGCAGCTTAATGAGGTGAAAATTCCACCTGGACCGGAGCAGGAGCTCATGATTGCTGAACGGCGGAGAGCAGTTCAATCCGTACTCGCCCAAATGAAACCCCGTTCAGCCAAATTACTGGTTCTACGTTATTCGGGATTGAACTATGCTGAGCTGGCTGCGGTGCTGAAGATGAAACCATCATCGGTAGGCAAATCTCTTGCCCGGGCTCAAGATGAGTTTAAAGCGCTCTTTGACCAATTTGAAGGAGGAGGATGATGCATTTATCAGCAGAAGAAATCAGATCTTATTGCACCGGTGATGCTGTCAATCCAGACTTATCACGGATTGCAGAACATCTAGCTGAATGCCTGACCTGCCAGGAAAAGCTTGATCAGCTATTCCCATCAGGGGAGTATACGAGGAAGCAGCTATCAGTTCTTGATCCCCGGGATGATGAGGCTGGGCGATCTTCCCGCCAGGCGTATACCCTCCTTGAACAGCGTTACCCTGTGAAGGGATCTCCAAGTATCTTCAAGCGACTGTTCAACCGGAAGCACCGATTTGCGTGGACGGCAGCTGTTACTGTTACGGTGCTGGCAATTGCGCTGCTCTTCCCCCAGGTAAGAGCTATTGGCAGCAGCTTCTTGGGCTTGTTCCGCGTCGAGCAGTTCACCATCATCCGGGTCGATCCGGATCAAATCGAAGACCAGTTGAGTACGGCATCCGGTTTCGAATACCTGGTCGCTGAAGATATTGAATTCGAAGAATATGGTGAGATGCAGGAGGTAACGGGAAAAGCGGAAGCCAGCGATTTGGCTGGCTTCTCAGTGCGATTGCCATCGGTTGCCGGAGAAGATCCACCGCTCATCGTTCAACCAGGAGCCCGGGTTTCAATGCTGGTTGACCTGCCGAAAGTGCAGGCAGTGATCGATGAAATTGGTTTCTCAGACCTGGAGCTGCCGGCCGAGCTGGACGGTTCTGAAGTATCGTTTGAAGTGCCTGCTGTCGTTGAATTAACTTTCGGATCCTGTGATGTCTCTCCGGAAAGAATTCGTGAAGCTGGAGTTGATCCGGATAGTCCAATTCCAGATTTAAGCGAATGTGTTACCCTGACCCAGTTTCCCAGTCCGGAGATCAGTGCCCCACCTGGACTCGACATCGGCAGTCTTGGCGAGATATACCTGCAGGTCCTGGGCATGTCCCCTGAAGAAGCAGCTCAATTCAGCCAGAATGTGGATTGGACAACCACGCTCGTGGTCCCGATACCCAAATACAATACGGAATATCAAGAAATCTATGTGGATGGGGTGAATGGAACCTTGATTATGGATTCCGAGGGCACATATTTTCCACACTTCCTGATAATCTGGATCAAGGATGGCATCGTCTATGCGCTCGGTGGTCCCGGAAATGCCGAGTCAGGACTGGACCTTGGTAACTCCCTGGAGTAAGGTAAAATCATAATCAGTAAACGAAAGGCGTGAAACGTGAAACGCATCGCGTTTCACGTCTTTGTTATTTTCGAACTTGGAATGTGAGCAATCCCTGTGATGACCGCAGCAATCAGCACCCAGGCATTAACCAAAGCATTCGGGGATAAACTAGCCGTCGTAAATTTAACTCTGGATGTGGAGCCGGGTGAGGTGTTTGGATTCTTGGGTCCGAACGGAGCCGGTAAAACAACCGCCGTTAAGATGCTTTTGGGCTTGATCTCTCCCACTTCGGGAAGCGGCCAGGTCCTTGGTGCTCCGATTGGTGACCATCACTCGAGGGAAAAAGTTGGTTTTCTGCCTGAACACTTCCGTTTCCATGAGTGGCTGACTGCTGAAGAATTCCTGAGACTGCATGGGAATCTTTACCAGTTACCAGCTCCTGTACTCAATGTGCGGGTACCTGAACTCCTGGAACAGGTTGGATTGGGCAACCACTCTGGGAAGAAGCTGCGCACTTTTTCAAAGGGTATGCTGCAGCGTATTGGTCTTGCTCAGGCACTGCTTAATGAACCCGACTTAGTTTTTCTTGACGAACCCACCTCCGGCCTAGACCCGGTAGGGCGGCGGCTGGTGCGCGATATTATCCGGGAGCTGAGCGACCGCGGGACGACCGTTTTCCTCAATTCTCACCTGCTGAGCGAAGTGGAGATCACCTGTGACAGAGTGGCGTTCATCCGCCAGGGTGAGGTGCTGACCACGAATTCTCTGCAATCCCTGGTGGAAGGTGAATTCACTGTCGAAATACGGGCGCGTAATATCAACCAAGCCGTGATTGATGGCCTTGCCCGCTGGGGAGAGAATGTGCGTTCAGATGGCGATCATCTCTCTATGACTCTCTCTTCAGAAGCAGATATGCCGAATATCAACCGCTTCCTGGTTGAACAAGGAGTTGATGTTTACGCAATTCGTCCGAAGCAGCTCTCGCTGGAAGACCTTTTTATCCAGGTAGTAGGAACCGAGGGCGGCTTATGACGATACTTGTGATGGCGCGGCTCACTTTCCGGGAAGCAGCACGGCGCAGGATCCTGCTCGCTGCACTCGTATTGGGATTGATCTACCTGGTGATTTATGCATTGGGTTTTTATTATGTTGACCAGGAGACCACCCGATCGCAGTTCGGACCGGGTTTGCTGGAGCTCAACCAGATACGCAGTTTTCTCTTCATGGCAGGTTTGTATGTCGTCAATTTCCTTACATCCACGATGGTGGTCTTGACTTCGGTGGATACGCTTTCCGGAGAGATCGCTTCTGGAACGATTCATACCCTGGTATCCAAACCAGTGCAGCGATGGGAAATCGTATTAGGGAAATGGTTAGGATTTGTGGGCATGTTATCCCTCTACCTACTGCTAATGGCAGGTGGTACGATCGTATTGGTCTATTTCATTTCGGATTACCTTGCACCAAATGTGCTGCGCGGTTTGGGGCTCATGTGGATGAATGCTGTTCTACTGCTCGGGGTTTCGCTCGCCGGGGGGGCGGTATTATCAACTCTGGCGAATGGTGTGATGGTTTTTGGAATGTTTGGGATCGCTTTTGTCGGGGGTTGGATTGAGCAATTCGGATCGTATGTCCAAAATCAAACTGCGGTCAATGTGGGGATTGTATCGAGCTTGCTGATCCCCAGTGAAGCTCTCTGGAAACGAGCGGCTTATGAGATGCAATCCCCGATAGTGAGTGCGTTGGGTATTTCTCCTTTTACTGCTGCCTCCATGCCCAGCCTGCTGATGGTTATCTATGGAATGATCTATGCCATCCTGGCTCTACTGCTGGCCGTCAGATTATTCAGCAGAAGAGATCTGTAATTACCGTGGCCTATGGTTTCCAGAGTTAGTGCAATTCGCGGCCGGGATTTAACTGTCTGCGCATCGGGCGGCACCTTCAACCAATACCACTGAAGTTAATTGGGTTTCTAATTTCCACGACATGATAGTCGAAACGGTCTACAAGTAAAAAAATCAGCGTACAATTCAATGTAAATAAGTGAATATACCTATCATGGAATCGCTGAAGTCATCAGCAATTTACTCGCTAACCTAATGGCCGATAGCTACCAGACGAGCTCAGATCAACCAACTGGCACTTTACCCACGTCACCTGGAACTTATATACTGCATCTGCATTTGAATTCCCAACAAAACATTCGGGTTGGAAAGCTGGGGGAATTTACTCTTCCTCAGGGTGAATATTTATATATTGGCAGTGCTCAAGGAGCGGGTGGTTTGCGAGGCCGTTTGGGTCGCCACATGAGAAGAAGTGAGCGATTGCATTGGCACATCGATTGGTTGAGATGGATAACTGCAGTGAGCGGGTATTTTTATCTGATTTCGAGAGAGCACCTGGAGTGCGAATGGGCCCGATGTATACGTCAGCTGCCTGGTGCGGAAATCCCAGTACCTGGTTTTGGAGCGAGTGATTGCAGGAACAAGGGATCACATTGTGCAGCCCACTTGGTATGGTTTAAATCCGTCGAAGAGATGGACGAACTACATCGAAAACTTCCAGTTTACGGGGAAGCACGGGTGGAATACCAGAAAATGTCACCCGTGATCAGACATGATCCCTGCAACATCGAGTAAAATCTACCCCATGAAACCAACGACAAAATCTTCACCAAACTACTTGCGAGATTATTTAACCCTTTTCGGGGTTGGCGGCGCGATCATCTTACTGGATCAAGTTACAAAAGCTCTGGTCAGGACAAATATCCCTTTGGGAGAATGGTGGGTGCCGTGGGCATGGCTTGAACCGTATGCGCGCATCGTTAATTGGAAAAATACAGGAGCAGCATTCGGGGTGCTGCCTGCGCTGGGAGATTTTATTGCGATTTTAGCCGTGGTTGTCGCCATCGCGATCGTTTACTATTTCCCCCGCGTACCGAGGGATGATTGGACGCTGAGGCTGGCGATGGCATTGGAATTTGGTGGTGCACTAGGCAACTTGATTGACCGCATAACGATTGGGTGGGTAACAGATTATGTCTCGATCTGGAGGTTTCCAGTATTCAACGTGGCTGATCTATCCATCACATTGGGTGTAATCGTTTTACTGTATGGGGTATGGACGCAGGAGCGCCATAAGGATAAAGCCCCGGAGCTGCCAGAAGAGGAGATTTCCTCCGATAGCAGCAGCAACCAGATCGGTGGGGAGCACCTTGGTGACTGATCGGCTTGTTCAGTTTACCTGTGAGCAAGATGAAGCCCAAAGACTCGATAAATTTCTGGTAACACAGCTCCCGGAATTTTCCCGTTCGCGATTGCAATCCCTGATCAAAACAGGTTGTGTTGAGGTGGATGGTGTCATGGTCACGAAGAGCGGCACGACCGTTGAGAAGGCAGCCCAGATCAGCATCAGAATTCCCAGTCCCCAGGCAACCAGTTTGATCCCGGAAGCGATTCCATTAGAGATCGTGTTTGAAAATGGAGATTTAATCGCCATCAACAAGCCAGCAGGGATGGTGGTCCACCCGGCAGCGGGTCATACATCGGGGACGCTGGTGCATGCAGCCTTAGCGCATGCCGGTGACATCGAAGGGGTGGGGGGAATTCAGCGTCCCGGGATTGTCCACCGGTTAGATAAAGACACTTCCGGGTTGATTCTGCTGGCTAAGAATGACGTAGCTCACCAGTGGCTACAGGAGGAGTTTCGCGCCCGGCGCGTTTATAAAACGTACCTGGCTCTCGTTGATGGTGCTCCACCGACAGCACGCGGCCGGGTTGAAGCAGCCATAGGAAGGGATCCAGGGGATCGCAAGCGGATGGCTGTTGTGCCACCTGGCAAAGGACGATCGGCGATCAGCGAATACTCGACGATTTCGGAATATGAAAAGCATACTTTGCTGGAAGTACACCCAATCACCGGAAGAACACATCAAATTCGACTACACTTGGCTTTCCTTGACTGCCCGGTAGTTGGAGATCGGATTTATGGCAGGCGCCGCCCCAGCCTGAAAATAAATCGCCAGTTCTTACATGCTGCACGGTTACGCATCCGGCTGCCAGGAGAATCGGAACCAGTTGAATTTGAGGCCCCGCTACCCCATGATTTATCCGTGATTCTCGATTCACTGGCGGCAGATTGAACCTCCCGCAGGCCCGGGATTAATCATTGTGAAGCACCCTGAAAGAATAGGAGAGAAGATAATGGATTGGATTGACTTGCGTTCTGATACGGTAACCCTTCCCACTCCACAGATGCGAGCAGCAATGGCAGAAGCGAAAGTTGGGGATGATGTTTATGGAGAAGATCCTACTATCAACCAGCTCGAAGAAATGTCGGCCACCTTGATGGGCAAAGAAGCTGCCGTGTTTGTGCCGAGCGGGACGATGGGAAATCTGGCGGCGATCCTGTCGCACTGCACTCGCGGGGATGAATTTATCTTAGGTCATCTATCGCATACTTTTTTATTCGAAGCCGGTGGTGCAGCAGCATTGGGGGGAGTGCATCCCCACACGATCAGCAACCAGCTAGATGGCACCCTGCTGATAGATGATATTGAGGGTGCGGTCCGTCCTGATGATGTCCATTTTCCCATTTCCCGTCTGGTAGTCCTGGAAAACACCCACAATCGCTGTGGTGGTGTTGCTCTCACCCCGGACTATATGCAGCAAGCTGCTGATACCGCTCATCAACACGATCTTCAATTGCACCTGGACGGGGCTAGAATATTCAACGCGGCGACCGCACTGAATGTGAAAGCGGTCGACCTGGCTGGCCCGGCTGATTCAGTGACTTTTTGTTTGAGTAAAGGGTTGGCTGCGCCAGTGGGTTCTGTTCTCTGTGGCTCCACTGCCTTTATCCACCAGGCGAGGCGGATGAGGAAACAACTGGGAGGCGGGATGAGGCAGGCAGGGGTATTAGCGGCTGCTGGGGTCGTGTCGCTCGAAACGATGATCTCCCGCCTTCCGGAAGATCACAGGCGGGCATCCGATCTGGCAGAAGGTCTTGCACAGGTCCCGGGCGTGCTCCTGGATCCGGGAACGCCATATACAAATATGGTCTTTATCTCTTTGGAAAACCAAGTCCCAATATCTGCTACAGAAGCGGCCGCGAGATTAAAAAGCAGCGGTGTCCTGGTTGGTGTGACTGGGAAACGGCGGTTCCGGCTTGTGACTCATTATATGATCGAAGACGAGGATATTGATCGGGCGATCATCGTTTTCAGGGAGGTCATCGAAAGCAGTATGATATAATATTGCGCCGAAGGAGGACGGGCACCAATAAAAAGGCCCTGTTATCCTTGGCGATCAATTTTCAACTTGGGGAATCTTCAAGACTCACAGGTGGCCGATGGAGATCGAAGTAAACGCCTTTCTGAGAAAATTGGAGACAGATCCAGCCTATTCTGAAAGCACGCAGCTGGCTTATGCCAATGATTTGCGTGTTTTTTTGCTCTTTGTCAAGAGCCATAATTCTCGCCCCGCTCGCATCACAGATTTGAACAACGAACAGATCACGAAATTTCTTGAGTCAGAACGCCAGCAGGGAAGGAGCAGGAATACGCTGGTGAGGAGACTGGCAACCTTAAAGTATTTTCAGGATTACCTGGTCCAGGAAAGAATATTGGAAGCGGAGTATTTTTCCGCGAGTGACAACGAAATACTCAGCATAATCAGCAAGATACCGGAGAGAGATTCTTCAGCCTGTCTAAACCGGGAGCAGATTCAATCTTTACTGCTGATCATGAGTTCATCACCCAGGCCGAGGGCATTGAGAGACCAGGCGATTTTCATGATTCTTTTAGAGACAGGCCTTTCTGTCGGCCAGCTGACCGATTTGGATATGACCGACCTGGACCTTAACGCGAAGAGATTTCATGTTTCCCTTGATTCGGCGGGAGATGTTTGGTTGGGTTTGGGGGAAGCCCATGAAGTTATCGAGGAATATGTCCGGGAAGGGCGGCTAAATTTGCTGCACAAACCAGGTGAGCCAGCTTTGTTCATCAGCCAAATGGACGGTCGCCTGAGCCGCCAGGGGATCTGGCAGATCTTAAAATTTTGGGGACAACAGGTGAATCCCACAGTAGAATTATCACCACGGATCGTGAGGCATACTGCGGTTCTACGCATGAAAAAGGCTGGCTTACCGATTAGAGAGATTCAAATGCGCTTGGGTCACCGCAACCATCTCTCCACCCAAGCCCTGATCCGCCGGCTGGAAGCAAACTGCGACAAGGAAGAATAACCGGAATTATAAAAAGGGAAGCTAAGATGAGTGAATTTATCGGGCTGAACCAAATTGATGAAGCAACCAATACAATCCGAGAGCGGATTGGACTCCAACCTCATGTGGGTATGATCCTTGGATCAGGTTTAGGAGGCCTGGCAGAGGCAGTTGAAAAAGCGGTGTATATTCCCTATGCAGAGATTCCACACTGGCCAGTCTCAACAGTTGAAGGGCACCAGGGTCGACTGGTGGTCGGCAATTTAGAGCACCAGAACGTACTCATCATGCAAGGGCGGACACACTTTTACGAGGGTTACAGCATGTCTCAAATCGGTTTCCCGGTACGCGTCATGCAACGTTTAGGCCTTGAAATCCTGATTGTTACCAATGCCGCGGGAGGCATCAACCCGGAGTATGAGCCAGGTGATGTAATGCTGATTAGTGACCATATAAATTTATTGGGTATGGCGGGAGAAAGTCCATTACGTGGACCGAATTTGGATTCGATAGGTCCTCGTTTCCCTGATATGAGCAGGGCTTACGACGAGGATTTAGGTGCCCTGGCACGAGAAGCGGCAGCAGGTCAAGATTTTCCACTGCGGGAGGGTGTGTACATCTGTCTCGCGGGTCCCTCATTTGAAACACCTGCTGATTTACGCTTTTTGAAAGCGATTGGTGTCGATGCGGTCGGGATGTCAACAGTTCCAGAAGTCACTGTAGCTCGCCATGGGGGAATGCGGGTTTTAGGACTCTCGACGATCAGCAACAAGGCAAACCTGGACGGAAATACGCTGACAACTCATGAAGAAGTATTAGAAGCAGGCAAGATCGTAGTACCTCGCCTGACTCATATCATCCGATATGTACTAAAACGACTGTGATCCCAAGGGGGGGATTATCCTTCGAACCCGCTTAAAAATAAAATATGCGCTAAACCCATGCAAGAAGCACTCAGTTTTTTCAGAACCTATGAAATGTGGATGTATGTGATCCTGATACTGGCGGGATTAATCTATATCCGCAAGTTTATCCTGGCATGGGAAGAACTGCGCCGCGCAGCTTTCGGCCTGGAACGGGAAAGTGCCCAATCTCACCTCAACCAGGCGGCAGGAATGCTGGTTTTACTGTTTGTGATAGCAGTTGCGATATTTATTGTCGTGACATTTATTGAACCCGCATTTCCTGCTGCGCTTCCCCAGCAGTCCCCGGTGATTGATCTTACAAGCTCGCCGGGATCCACTTTGGAAGGAGAGGTTCTCCAGGAGGAAACCGATTTGCCAACTGATATTGGCATTCCCTCGACAGCTGCCAGCGAGGTAGCCGGAGAAGGATGTATCCCAGGCCAGATCATGTTAACAGAACCGGTTGACGGTGCTGAAATTAGCGGTCTGGTGGTAATCAAGGGGACAGCTGATGTACAGAATTTTGGTTTTTATAAATATGAAGCCGCGAGGCCTGGAGAAACGGTTTGGCAAACCATACAAGCAGGGAGAGAAATCGTGCAGGATGGTGAATTAGGTCAGTGGGATACACGCACAATGGCTCCCGGCGAATATATGTTAAGATTAGTAATTGTGGACAACCAGGGAGAAAATCTTGAGCCGTGCGTAATCCAAGTAAATGTCAATAATCCCTCGGAACCATAGATTTTTCTTTGAAAAGGAAGTCAATAATTAATGCCTGAGATTGAAATACGGCCGGCACAAGAAGAAGATATCGAACTACTGATAAAAATCGACCCCAGCTACACCAGCGATCATGTCTGGCAGATGGATCCTCAATTTGTATCCGGAAATATCGGCGCAGCATTTCGGGAAGTGCGATTACCCAGAATGGCTAAAGTGGATTACCCGCGCCCATTAAAGGCATTCAAGAGCAATTGGGATAGTTATTCTGGAGTGCTGGTGGCAATTTATTCCCAGAAACCGGTGGGATATACCAGCCTGGTAGAAAATATGATCCCCGTTTCCACCTTAATGCTGGACCTGGTGGTTGAGCCAAATATGCGCCGGCAGGGGATCGGAACGGCTTTGACGCTCGCGGCACTAGATTGGATCAAGATGAAAACAAAAAGCCAACGGCTTGTGCTCGGCATGCAAACCAAGAATTTTCCCGCGATCAACCTGGCTCAACGGCTCGGTTTTGATTATTGTGGATATATCGACCATTATTATCCCAACAGGGATATTGCGATCTTCTTCACAAAATGGGTCATTTAGAGGTATGATTTTTCTGAGATAACTGTATTATGCTCCAGGGTATCCTTGATGTGCTCAGGGGGATGAATGATTTGTTGACGGCAGGAATTGCAATCACGGCATTTTCGCTGTTACTCTATGCACTCTCCTTTAACTTGCGTGATCGAGTTGCCAGATCCTTTGCCATCATTCTGATGTGCCTGGTTCTGGTATCCGTAGGGGATGCGATCTCCAGCGATGCAAATTCAATCACACAGCTAGAATTTTGGATGCGCATACAATGGATCGGGATCATCTTCCTGCCTCCGGCATATCTCCATTTCTCTGATGCTCTGCTGGAAACGACCGGCAGGCCTTCCCGCGGGAGGCGAAGACGCCTGGTCTGGCTGCTGTACCTGATCTCTTCGGCCTTCGTACTACTCTTACCTACAGATTGGCTGGTCGGTCCAGTAATCCTGGATATTGGTCCCGCCCCGCATCTCCAGAGGACCACCCTTACCTGGGTTTTTGCTTTTTATTACCTGGCTGTGATCACGGTTTCCGGGATTAATTTATGGAGAGCTTACCGGCGTACTGTCACTCGAACCAGCCGCCGCCGGATGCGCTACCTGCTGATCGGCGCCCTGGCACCAATCCTGGGTTCCTATCCCTTCCTGCTTTTCGGATCCAACCTGGTCAAGAATCACCCGTTGATCTTCTGGACAGCATCCACTTTGAGCAACTTGCTGGTAACCATCTTGTTGGTGTTAATGGCTTATGCGGTTGCTTTTTTTGGGGTGTCCTGGCCTGACCGGGTGGTCAAGAGGCGTTTGTTCAAATGGTTAATGCGCGGACCGGTCACTGCTTCGGTCATTCTCGCTCTGGTTACGATGCTCACGCGTTATGGGGAGCGAATCGGTATGCAAAATCCGATTGTTGTACCGATCGTAACCGTGGTCAGCTTATTAATCATGGAGCACCTGATCACCCTGGTAGCACCCTATTGGGAGAGATGGCTATTTCATGGCGGCAATCCAGATAAACTGCAATTGATCCAGTCTCTCGAGGAAAGACTCTTAACCACGGGAGATCTCAAGGATTTTCTTGAATCGGTACTAGCTGCACTCTGTGACCGGCTCCAAGTGACGAATGCATTTATCGTTGTCTTAGATACAGATGGTCCGGAGATGTTATTGACCCTTGGTGAGGAACAACCCTTTGAGGAGATTGAGACCCAGGCTGATCTTTTCAACGTTGTTGCCAGAAATGGAAAGATGGATGTTGAACGTTCAGAAACTGGTTCATTGTTCATCTGGCGAAAATATTGGTTGGCTCCATTGTTCGAAGAGAATGACAGTGATGAGCAACTTTACGGCATCATCGGTGTGGAACGCAGCCCGAGCGAATCACTCGACCTGGAGGAAATTGAAGCAATCACAATCCTGTCGCGCAGAGCAGAGATGGCACTTCTAGATGTGCGAAAACAGCAGCAAGTGTTCACCACAGTAGAGGAGCTGACACCCCAGGTGGAATTGATCCAGCGATTGCGGGCAGCAGCACGCTATGATGGTACAGATGTGCTGATCACTTCAGATGTCGCACTGGATGATCGCAAGATGTCCAAATGGGTCAAGGATGCATTGAGCCATTATTGGGGTGGCCCAAAGCTTTCCCAAAGCCCCCTGATCAATTTAACAGTCGTCCAGCAGGCGGTTGAGCAGCATGATGGTAACCCGACGAATGCACTGCGCTCGATTTTGCTCAAAGGAATTGATAATGTGAAACCTGGTGGAGAAAGGCGCTTCACTGCAGACTGGATACTATATAATATATTGGACTTAAAATTTTTGGAAGGCCGCAAGGTGCGAGAAATTGCGATGCGCCTGGCGATGTCAGAAGCAGATTTGTATCGCAAACAGCGGGTGGCGATTGAAGCGGTGGTAGGTGCGATCGTGGAAATGGAGCAAACCGCCAGAAAGGAGGTGGAATCAGAAAAGATAGTAGAGAAAATTGATATTTCGTCGTAACGGAGGGTAGGATCAGGCACTATCAATCAAAGAGGTAACGATTAATGGTAAACATAACTGAATCAGGGGAATTAATTAACGGGCCTCAACCTATAGATGAAGCCTGGTGGGCAGCAGTATTGGCGGAAGATGAGAAAACCGGAGGGCCTGCTGAGGAAACACCGGTGCCGCAGGCTGGCATCAGCTCACATCAATCAAAAGTTAACTGGGAGCAGGCTCGAAAAATCTATGATGCCGATGAAACGGTGATGCTCGAAGTGGTTGATTTCAACCGCGGGGGACTGCTTGTTGAAGGTCATGATTTGCAAGGATTCGTTCCAATTTCACACCTGGTGAAGGTCGAATGTGTCGCTGCAAATCAAGGGGATGAAGAACGTGAAAAGCTTTTAAGCGAATACATTGCATCCGAATTAACTCTCAAGGTGATCGAATGCGATCCTGCAAGGGGTCGCGTGGTCCTTTCAGAAAGGGCAGCTCTATTTGGTGCTGGAAGGCGCATGGAATTGCTCGAAAGCCTCGAACCCACAGCAAGGATCACCGGTACGGTGACGAACATAACTGATTTTGGCGTTTTTGTGGACCTGGGTGGGTTGGAAGGACTGATCCATGTCTCAGAACTTTCATGGGGGCGAGTCCGCCATCCGTCTGAGGTTGTCGAGGTGGGTCAAGATCTGTGCGTATATGTGATCAGCGTCGATCAAGACCGGCAGCGGGTCGCGCTATCCTTAAAACGCCTGCATTCCAATCCCTGGGAAACAGCTGAAATTCGTTACTACACGGGACAAGAGGTCGAAGCAGTCATCACCAGTGTAATGCCTTTCGGGGCTTTTGCCCGCCTGGAAGAAGGACTCGATGGATTGATCCACGTTTCCGAAATGAATATCGAGGCTGAGAAGTCAAAACCCGCTGACATCGTTTTTGAAGGCCAGCGAGTTCATGTTCGTGTGCTGCACGTGGATGCTGAGAAGCAGCGCCTGGGATTAAGTTTGATCACCGATTCCCAATTTTCGGAGGTTTAGTTCATTCCAGTCATGATCAACCTGGAACAGTTGGAGTCACCAGCGATCTGAAAGTTGATCTGAAGCAAGAAAATGAAGAAACTATGGGGGATAGCATTTGGAATTGTGTGTGGTTTCCTGGGGGCTGGATTACTGCTTCTCATTACCGGAAGACCAGGCGGGGAAGCGATCGAATTAATGCCACCTCCATCCCCGGCACCGCTGGTCATCCATGTTGCTGGCGCGGTCAAAAATCCGGGAGTGCATATCCTGCCGCAAGGCTCACGGGTTAAGGATGCTGTTGACCAGGCAGGAGGCCTGGCAGAGGATGCGGATTCAAACCTGATTAATCTTGCCATGCAGGTTAAAGATGGTATGCAAATCTGGGTACCTTTCGTCCAGGAAAATCCATCCGGCAATGATAAACCAGATATTGCAAATCAAATCCCGGTTCAAAATCATCCTGAAAAACAGATCAATATCAATACCGCCGCCCAGGAAGAATTAGAAACGCTATCGGGGATCGGTCCTGTGATCGCGACTGCAATCATCCAATTCCGCCAGGAACATGGTGCATTCGAGCGAATCGATGATATCCAGGCAGTGTCCGGGATTGGTCCGGTGGTGTTTGAAAAGATCAAACCGTTCATCACTACTGGGGGAGCGAGCGGTGATTAATATACTTTCTGGATGAAATTTGAGATCCGTTCGAGGGCCTTGTCGATTTCCTGGAGAGAGGCGGCGAAGCATAATCTGAGATAACCTTCACCAAATTCCCCAAAATCAGTTCCTGGCAGGACAGCGACACCTGCTTCGAATAGTAATCGCTTTGCCAGCTCAACCACTGGCACACCGAAAGAACTGACATTTGGAAAGGCATAGATTGCACCTTGAGGCAGCTGGCAGGAGATGCCAGGAATGCTATTGAGTCCAGACACCAAGCGATCCCTGCGTTTCCGGTAATCGGCAACCATTTCTGCAACCTTATCCTGCGGCGAGGTCAGGGCGTGGATACCAGCAATCTGGGTGAAAGTCGCCGTGCAGCCGATAGAGTGGGTCAGCAGCAAATCCACCCGCTGGGCCAGGACCTCCGGCATGATGCCGTAACCGAGACGCCAACCTGTCATGGCATAAGTCTTTGAAAAACCATCCACGATGATCGTCTGGTCCTGCAGGCCGGGAAGCGCGGCGATGCTCGGCACACCCTCCTGGTTTAGATCGAGGCGCGAATATATTTCATCCGAGATGATCCAGATACCGTGATCCAGGGCTGCCCGCGCGATGTGCTTGAGGTCCTCGACCGGCATCACACCGCCGGTGGGATTGCCGGGAGAGTTGAGGATGATCAGCTTTGTGCGATCGCTGACCAGTCTATCAAATGCCTCCAAATTAAATGAAAAATGATGTTGCTCAAGCAGCGGCACCGGTACTGGTTTCCCTCCAGCGACCTCGATCATAGCCCGGTAAGTAGGGAATCCTGGATCCGGGTAAAGAACTTCATCACCCGCTTCGACAAGAGCCAGCGTTGGGAAAAATAAGCCTGGTTTTGCACCTGGTCCTACGACCACCTGGTTGGGCGAGATCAGCATCCCGCGCTGCTCGCCAGCTGTTTTTGCGATCACACTGCGAAATTCTTTGAGCCCCGATGGTGGATTGTAGCGCGTGTGTCCAGCCTGGATGGCATCTATCCCGGCCTGGCTGATATGCGCGAAGGTATCGCGATCGGGCTGCCCGATCTCCAGGTGGATAATTTCCGCGCCCTGTGCTTCCAAAGCCTGGGCCTGGGTCATGACGACATATGCCCCTTCCGGCTTCAGGTTATCCAGGCGGCTGGCAAACGGGTTCATAGTTTGGGCAGGACGATCGCTTCTTGTTTCTGGTATTTGCCTTTCTTGTCAGCATAGGAAACTTCACATTCTTCATCTGCCTGGAAGAAAAGCACCTGGGCAATACCTTCCTGCGCGTAAATCCGCGCAGGGAGGGGCGTGGTATTGGAAATCTCCAGGGTCACATAACCTTCCCATTCGGGTTCAAAAGGTGTGACGTTGACAATGATGCCGCAGCGAGCGTAGGTCGATTTCCCCAGACAAATCGTTAGTACATCACGTGGAATGCGGAAGTATTCAACAGTGCGAGCCAAAGCAAATGAATTTGGAGGGATAACACAGATTTCTCCCTTGAAATCGACCATCGAGCTCCGGTCAAAGTGTTTTGGATCAACCACCGCTGAGTAAACGTTGGTGAAGATTTTAAATTCGTCCGCAACCCGGATATCATACCCATACGAAGACACACCATACGAGATGACTCCATCCCGCACCTGGCTGTCAGCGAATGGTTCGATCATACCTTTTTCTTTTGCCATCCTTCGAATCCAATGATCAGGTTTAAGTCCCACGAATACCTCCATATAAAGAATATAAAATTACTGCCAATTGCTGGCTGTAAAGACTTTGTTGAGCAGAGCTTCCCGTTCCTCGGGGGTCATCAGGCGAGGACGGGCGTAATCCTCAAAAACGATGGTGATCAGTTCATTTCCCAGATATTTGCCATCATAGAAGTAGTGCATATCGATGAAACCATCATCACAGGCGTTGTCAGTGCAATAATGGTACTGGTCGAAAAACAGGTTTCCCAGGCCGTAATGGATGAAAGCGTTTTTGTAAAATTCAAGCCCCTGGGGTTGGTGGGCCTGGCTGCCACTGACCACGGCTGCACCTGAACCGGCCAGGGCCCGGAAATCCCTAACCTGGTCGGGTTGAGGGAAATATGTATAGTACTCGAAATGTTGAAAGGTAGCGATCACCTGGTAGCCGTCCGAAACCAAGCGGCTGATCTCAGCCTGCATCCAATCAAAATCACAGGCCACCGCACCAGGTTGATTCTCACTGGCAGTTGCGTAACCACCACCTTTTCCATTGCACCCGATGAAGGCGATTTTGTTGCCATTGTGCTCGATCAAGCGCGCCTTGCGGGCATCCTGGCGATCGTAACCACCCCCATAATAAATCCAATCGCGCTGTTCATACATGTCCAAGGTATAGCGCATGGCATCCGGTCCCCAATCCCCGAAGTGATCGCCGGTTAATTCGACCACATCTGTCCCGACATCCTCCAGCAACTCAATATACTCAGGGCGGCTGCAGAATCGCAGCTCCTCCTGGACGGGATTTGGGAACCCGCAATCAGGGGTGAAAGGAATCTCGTTGCTGATATGGGTGATATCCGCACTGCGCAGTACTTCGCCAATATCACGCGCAGGATAGGTAATACCGTTACGCTCCATGGTAAAAGCAGTTGCTCGAACCAGGGCGGTAACCCCGGTCACAGCCACGCTGGTGAGCAAACCTGGATCCCGGTTTGTGGCAGGGAAGCTGGCACTTTCCCCCAGCAATTCAATGAGCTGTGCATCCCCCTGAAGTGAAAATGGGATCGAGAGGGCATATTGGTCGGGTGTGAAGGTTTTTCTCAACGGTGATTGGCTATCAACCGCGATCACCTTCCAGCCGGGCTCTAAGGATTCAAAAGGGATGATGCCCCAGGAGGGGCGTTGAGCCCAGGCAGCGTCGAGCAATTCCGCTTTTGGAACGATTTTTACTGCCGATGGCCCCGGTTCTCCCCACCAGGCTGAAAAAACACCCAATGTGGAATCATCCATCATGAGCGGCAGTCCCGCAAAGGGTCCGGATGGATTACCCTTCCATGATTGTTTCAGCTCGCGAATCGAGACCTGATCCACGAGGGTTGGATAGGGCGCAACCAGCGCATAGATCCAATGCGAGACCGGTGCCTCTTCACCCACTGATAGGTGCACCGCGGCATTTGCCCGATCCTGGGTCCGGCTGATCTCTGGAGGCAGGCTAACCTGATCACCCAGATCTGAAGGTAAAAATGGTGCGAACCAGATGGATTGAGATGAATCCTGGGGTGGTTGAGTTGGTTGCGGAGTGTTAAAAGGGGTTGAGACGCGGGTTGGGGTCGCAGGGAGCGGCTCTGTCCCCGGGGCAGCGGTTTGCGCATCCGGGAGCGGTTGGAAAGGTGTCAGCGTTGAGGTTCCCGGGATAATATTTTGATCGCTGGCTGGACTGCTCGCAACCGGCAGCTGTGCTGCGCGGCAGGCGTTCAGCAGCGGGAGCAGGGTGATGATCAACAGACCAAGCCAAACTGTGACAGAACGCTGCTTTGGTGGGTGCATCATCCCGGGGAGAAACCTCCCCTTTGGAAGAGCTCCACCCGGATTTGATCCTGCAAATCCGCTCCCTGGGTTTCGATCTCACCGATCGCTCCAATCAGCTCAGCAGCTATTTCCTGGTCCTTCAAACCAGGGGCATTAATGCGCACGTTAAGCCCTGCACCGGTGAGTGCTGCCCCTGCCAGGGCGGCTGCAGAGCCGGCGTCACTGATGGCGTTTATATTGCCATGCAGGACGAGCTTCTGGATCAGTTTTAGCAGTTCGAGCGATTTGCGAGCTACCTCCAATGGTACCTGGGCAGCCAGCAGGGTGGCTTCTTGAATGCTCTGGGAGCGCTTTGTTTTTTCTGCCTGGTTACCCTTCGGTAACCGGAAGGCTGCCATCACTGCCTGAAAGGCGGCAGCATCTTCTGAAACTGCCAGTGAAAGTTGGGAGGATAATTGAGATGCCTGTTTTTCGATGGAACGCATCTCAGCCTCTACTTCAGCGTATTTCGGCTTGCCAATGGTCAACCGGCTTACCATCAATACCAGGGCGGCTGCCATGTTCGCGGCATACGCTGCAGCGGATCCACCCCCGGGCGTGGGGGTTGCTGCGGACAAGGCTTCGAGGAATTGAACGTCGATCGGGAAATCTGCTGCTGGCTCAGCCGTGGGTGCAGGAACATCCTGGAGGGCGGTATAGAGGCGTTTTTCTAAAACCTGGTCCGGGAGGAACTGGTCCAGCTGCAAATGCCAGACTGCAGCATCTTCAAGGGCTTCCTGGGGGATTAAACCCACCAGCTCACTGTGATGTACGCTGACACCATGACGGGCTGCTTCACCCCGGATCAGCTCCACGACACGTGCCACCGGCGTTTTGTGAAAATTGGTCAGGTTCATTGAGACCTGAGCGCGTCCATCTACCAGCATACCCAGCGCTTTGACATAGCGCAAGCCTCCAGAGGAGTGGCGCACTGCACGTGCGATTTTATCCGCAACGGCGACATCATCTGTGCCCAAATAAACATTGAAAGCAATCAAGAATGGTCGGGCGCCGATCACCGTGGCCCCGGCAGGCCCGATGCTCCTCGGTCCGAAATCCGGTTCCCGCTGCGGGTCGCTGGTGATTTCCTCTTTCAGGGTTTCGTATTCCCCGCGCCGGATCGTCTCAAGGTTCTTGCGTTCTGGCCGGGTTGCTGCTGCCTCGTAAAGGTAGACCGGGATATTCAATTCGGCCCCCACGCGCTGCCCCAGGCGTTTTGCAATTTCGATGCAATCCTGCATGCTTGCCCCGGAGAGCGGGATGAAGGGAACCACGTCGGCGGCACCAATGCGCGGGTGTTCGCCGGAGTGGAGCTCCAGGTCGATCAGCTCGGCTGCACGGGCGATGCCGAGGAATGCAGCTTCTTCAACAACCGGGGGTGGACCGGCAAAGGTAATTACGGTGCGGTTGTGGTCCAGGTCGGAGTGACGATCGAGGATCAGGACTCCACTCACTGAGGCGATTGCATCCTGAATGGCCTGTACCACTTCAGGGCGACGGGCTTCGGAGAAATTTGGGACGCATTCGATCATTGGTAATGGCATGTGATTTTCCAAATTTTCGTTAGTTGACCGGTAAATTCGCCAGGTCGGGTCAATTATACTCTTGAATGTATTTTTTCATATCTTACGCGAAGAAAGACCCCAAGCGTTGTTAATCTTGGGGTCTTTCGATCAGTTAAGGTGCTTCGCTGAAATTATTTTGAACAAACCTGCAGGGTTACATCATCGACGTACATTGAAGTAACACCACCATAACCGTTATTGTAGGTGCCAAAATGAATTTTGAACGGATACCAACCGATGTAATCTGACAGGTCGAAGCTCTTGTGGGTCCAGGTCTGGCTGTTGCTCAAACCGATATCAAGGGTTTCGATCAGATTGTTGTATTGATCGAGGATCAGGATGTACTGGAAATCCCCTGAGAAGACCTGGGTTTCGAAAGGTTCCCCGATGGTGAGCTCAGGCATTGCCAGGGTGAGGTTGTCTTCGCCACTGGAGGGATAAATCCACATCGAAAGCGTGGCGCTGGCTTTGTTGCTGGAGATTTGCACCTGCTGCCTGGCAGAAGAGTAGCTGTATATATTTGCACTGGGCGAGATGATCCCGGTACGCATCGAGCGGAGGCCATTGCGGGGATTAGCAGTTGAGTAAACCGCAGTGTAGTTCGTGATTGGTCTCTCCCAACCGGTGCTGTCTTCAAAACCGCTGTTGATGATCAGGTTAGAACAGGTCGGCGGTGGGGTTACAGAGGGGGTGGGTGTACTGGTCGGTGTGGGCGAGCCAGTTGGTGTTACAGTGACCGTTGGTTGAGGTGTCGGAGGCGTGATGATGTTTTTCCAGATGAGCGGTAAGTAAGCCCAGGATGGAAATCCCTCGCCAATTTGCACCGAGCCATCCAGTGTTGAACCTGGGACGCTCGCACCAGTAGTGTCTCCGAAGGAAGCGGGTGGGCTGGTGGTGGAAAATCCCACATCTGCCAAAGCAGGTGACAGCGGGTTTTTGGTCCTTAATGTCAGGTTAAGCACAACGCCGTCCGGCAGGCTTTCCAATGGGACCAACGGATCGAGGATGAAGCAGTCGATCTCCCCATCCGTATCTGCCAGATCGGGGGAGCAGGCGCCTGAAAAATCGCTGGGCAGGTTGAAGTCAATTGCATCAGGGATGGTATCATCAAAGCTCAACAAGGTTTGATCGTAATCGATCGAGAAGACCGTGCTGGCAATATTAAAACCATTCGATGTAAACTGGATTGGAACGACGACGGTGCTGTTTGCATTGGCCGGGATGTTGGTGCTGATGGACAGCTGCGGACCTACCAGGGCTGCTGCCGAGGTGGGTGCCAACCAGGAGTTTATTTCAGCCAATCCAATGGAAAGGAAGACGATTAATAATGATAAACCGATCAAAATGCTCAATCTTACTGGATTTGTTCGCATGTTAGCTCCCTTGTGCAGTTTTAGGAACTGAAGTAGTACCTGTTGATGCGGGTTGGTGACCAATCACCGCCTGATGTTGATCTACCGGGTTGATCAGCCAAAAGAGATGTAGGTAACCAGGTAAATCTACAAGTATTCAGTTGGTTGGAGTGGACAGGCCATAAAAACCTGTCCACTCCGATTGCTGCTGCTTCTTTATTACCTTCTTCAATTACCGGGTGTCAATCGAGAAAGGAAGATAAATCTGGTTGAGCAGGGTGTTGAAAATCCACACCGAGCCATCTACCAGTGTTCCTGGAACACTGGTCCCCGTGGTGCTGCCAAAGGAAGCCTGGGGATCCAGCGACGATTTCACCTCAGCGACGAAATTGCCCTGTGGTGCTCCCGCTTTGAGTTTAAAGGTCATTAGATTACCGGCAGGCAGGGGGGTCGAAGCCACCCCTGGATAGTAAATGACGACATCAAGTTCGCCATCCGTGTCCCCCGGGTCATATGCAGTCGAAGCCACATAACCTGGTGGGAGATTTAGGCTGATCGAGTCGGGTACACCATCATGGTTCCCATCGCTGGAGTCGAACGATAACCAGGATTGGTCGAGGTCGATTGAGAAGACCAAGCTGGTCAGCAGTTTTCCTTTGGGGTCCAGTGAAACAGGTAGGGAAACCTGCTGCCTGGGGATAGCGGGGTAAGATTCAGGCAATGTCAGCGAGACTTTATCGACAAATTGACTGGACAGATTGCTGGCGGCGGAGAGTGTTCCCGTGCAGGCTGCACTGCCACCTCCCCAGATGATCAGCACAGTACAGGAGAGGTCGCCTGCATCAACTACCATATCCTGGTTGGGATTACAACCGATCGGGTTACCGGGGTAGCTGCCGGAAGGCGTGTTTGCCGGTAAAACCCCATCACCGTCGAAGAATTCAAGCACCAGAGCGCTCAAATCGCCCGCGTCGACCGTATCATCACCGTTGCAGTCACCCAATTTTCCGGCCAGGATGCGTACAAATCCATCCGAGGCATAACCCAGGATGCTCTGTCCATTGCTGCCGAAGGATGCATGCGGGTCGGAGGAAAATCCGACACGGGCATTGTTGATCGATCCAGGAGCGGGTAGGCAGGCGGACTTGATCTTAAACTTAATGCGGACTATCGTGCCCTCCGGGATCAGTGTCCGGGGGGCGATATGATCGTAAATCGAGATATCGATCTCCCCATCCTTGTCTGCTGCGTTGTAAGTCCAGGTTTTGATAAAGTCGGAAGGCAAATTGAAGGTTACCGCGCCGGCTAAGGATGGATTGAACGACAGGCACACTTCATCAAAATCGATCGAGAACACGGTTGAATCGATGGCGTACCCGTTCTTGAATTTCACAGGCACCGAGACGATATCACCAACTCCACCGCTGACATTGGTGGGAATGGTCAGGAAAGTGGGGATAACCCGGTGACTATCATAAGCGAAGACATCCCAGGCATTATTGGTATCGTTGTTCACCAGATCCGTCGCGGCGGAGACGTAGGCGATATGCCTGCCATTTGGAGCAATCACCGGTGCAAAAGAACCACCATTGGTTTGGCCGCCTTGATAATCCAGCGAAACACGCTTGGTCAATCCGAAAGTAGCGAAGGGCAGGGTGAGACCGATGGTGCGATCATGCAGGTAAATATCCCGCTGGTTGTTGGTGTCCTGCAGATGGACATCGAGGTTGTTCGCATCTGAGGCGAAGGAGATATAGCGCCCATCCGAGGTGACCGACGGCGAGTAAGAATCTCCATTTAATGCCTCTCCGCCGTAGAAGTTGACAGATACGCGATCCGTGTCATTTGGGGGCAACAAGTCATAAATGAAGATATCCGCGTATCCATTGGTGTCGGGATTTGGTATCGGCAGGTTATCTGCACGAGAGGCGAAGACCACGTACTGCCCACCTCCTGAGATATAGGGTGTGTAGGAATCCCCATTGCCTCCCGAAACGCGCACTGTGGTTGGTGTAACCAGGTCACGCACGAAGACGTCCCATCCGGTACCATTGCCATCCCCACCCGCCAGGTCAGCCCGGGATTGGAAAGCGACAAGCAGACCATCATCTGAAATCGTGGGGTAGGCGGATTCTTCTGCGTGCTGGACTCCACCAGCGTCAACCGAAACCAGGTAAGTGCGATCCATGGTCAGATCGCGGAGATAGATATCGGCAATCGAATTGTTGATATCAGCGGTTGGCAGGATTAAATTGGTGGCTTTGGACCGGAAAACAACGTAATCACCGGTTTGTGAAATAAAGGGCTGGTCCGAAGTATTGTTGCCGACCGATTTTTCGGTGAGATCTCGCACCGAAGCACGGATGGTCTCGCCGGTGATGCGGTCGTAGACGAAGATATCGCGGGCGTGGTTGCTGTCCGGGAAACCTTCCGGTTCGACAAGGTTGTCTGCATCGGAGCTGAAAGTAACGTAGCGCCCATCAATTTCGACCTCATCTGCCAGGCTGCCATTGTCATTGAGGTCATAGAGGCCGAAACCGGAGACAGAAACCTCCCAGGAATCGTCATTGGCTTCCGAGCCATCCCACCCGGTAGAGATGCGAGTGGTCAGGACTTCTCCTGGTTCGTCGTAAATGCCATCCTCGTCATAGTCTCGATCACGCAGGAAGACATCCCGGTGTCCGGCGTTGTCGCCACTGACCAGCGTACTGGCTTCCGAGGAGAACGCCACATAGCGTCCGGATGCAGAGATACCGACACTGTACATCTCGAAGTCCAGGCCGGAGGTGCCATTCCCCTGGGCATCCTGAGTGCTGAGCGAGACGCGCTTGGTTTGACCAGCTCCGCACTGCGGGAAGCTGAACCAGCCGATGGCAGTGCGCCAATCGGTGCCGTTGGAATTTGCATCATAGTACATGTTGGTATACCAGAAGATGCAGTCGTCAAGGGGATCAACCGACATATGGCTCTGGCGTCCCCAGGGTCCATCAGGTACACCGTCATTGTCATATTGAAAACCATCATAAACCGGGTAGCCGCCTTCTTCGAACAGCACCTCCGTGCGGGGCAGGGTACCGTTCAGGTCTGTTCTCAGACGACCTGCGTAGCGGATCTCCGGGTAAAACCGCAGGCTAGCAGCGGTCTCATCGGTGGAGACGTTGTATCCCAGTGCCATGTTTCCCGCACCATCCACGGCCAGGCTGCCGTTCCAGCGGTAATCATCATCGGGGGCAAAGGTGCCATCCTGGAAGAAGAGCGGTTTATCCTGTTCGTCAAAGCGGATTTCGTACCAGCGCTGGCCAGTGCCCTGACCGGATTCAACAGCATGCGTGACCCAGAGAGCTGGAACCCCATCCACGATGCGGTACTGCAGGGGAGTTCCCAGGCGTTCGCCATGAACATCCACTTTTTCAGGGACATCCCACTGAGGTACTATGCTGCCGGTAGCCCAGATACCAGAAGTATCGGTATTGATGGTATAGGATGGATTGAGATTGTTCCCGAATGAGGAAGTAAAGGAATTCCAGTCGACCTCGAACTCCCAGATATAGAATTTACCTGGCTTGATGGTTGCGAAATAGTTAGGTGTGTCCGCTGTGGGTGCTAAACCACTATAGGTGCTGGGGACAAGGTAGTGATAATCGAAGGTTTCGTTCAGGTAATGGCTCATGAAGTCGAATTCGCAAAAGGTGTCGTTGTTCAGGTCTTTGCAGGTGGTCATATCAGCACCTTTCAGAGCCCAGACCTTTGCACCATAGGGTGTGCGCACCAAGCCGTTGTTATCGATGTCGACCATATTGGCTGCCAGGTAGTAGCTGTCCTGCCAGATGCCGAGTTTGACCGAATCCGGGTAGTAATTGTTCTGACCCGTATCGGTATCCAGGGCGTAGGAATTCAGTGCAACACCTTCCTCATCGGAGGTGATGATGCAGATGTAATAAGGTCCATTATCGATATCGTCGTAAGCGACATCCGCGATCACGAAGCGCCCCGAGCCTTCATCGAAGAGCACGTTCGGCTGACCACGCGAACCAGCACCATCACAGAGAGTTCCGGTGTTGCCATAAGTACCCCAGAAGCCATTCAGTGTATTGCTGTAAACCTGGGTGCCATCTTTGATGTAGACCGCAATCCAATCGTTAACAGCCTGTACATACCAGTAGGTTCCCGGGGCACCGGATACATCGGGTACTGATCCAGCTGCCCAGCGATCATTATTTTGGGCTGGATTGGGCGGGAAAAGAGCCCTTTGAAGCCCGGGGAAAACATCGGTTGGAGGCGGCATAGAAGCATCTGCTGCCTGAAGTTCGACGTCATCACCGGATTGGGCCAGGACAGAATCCTGTCCTGATAATCCGGCTGCGGTCAGGATAAGTACAAGGACAATAAATACGTTGCTAAGAATTGTGCTTTTCTTCATTGATAAACCTCCATAGGGTCTGGTGATGAAAAATTAGCGTGGAACTAATGATTTAGTGGTTACTATTCTCCTCCCTCATAGATTGAGTGAGGAGAATTGAACGATCTTTATCCGTCGATGGACACAAGAGTTCGGAATATGCTGATTCGATATTCGTTGAGAAATATTCGCGGTGAAAAACCCCCTGGTAGTTAGAGTGATGGGTGGGTTCCGCTTGTGCATAAAAGTAAGTATTGGTTGAACCTGGCGGAGCCGAGAATGTACCTCTTACGAATCTATAGCTTGCCCTTTTAAACGGTAGTTTAATTATAGGTTAAATCTGGATGAGATCAAATTAATATTTTCCT
>JBJYXV010000045.1:0-66852 GCA_046260155.1 Anaerolineales bacterium | reverse complement strand
AAACGGTAGTTTAATTATAGGTTAAATCTGGATGAGATCAAATTAATATTTTCCTATTGTACCCCGAGAGTGCAGATTATGCTATAGGCACCGAGAGCGGAATCAATAAACCGTTTAATTGTGCGCTTCTTTATCAGGATATCAGGATTACACACCTTGCTGAAGATTTTTTGGCATCTAATTTGCACTAGCTGAAGAGGATTATATACAAAGCAGTGCCTATTAAGGAAATGAGAAAGCTCCCCGAAAGGATTTATTTAAGGATAGAATAACCTGAATGATGCGCAATTTGATCACGCCGGGGAAGGTTATTATCTCAGGAATGCTCCTGATCGGTTTACTCTTCACCGCAATTCTGGTGCTGGCGATGGATGATGAAATTTGGATCCCCCCGGGGGGAGATTCCAAGCAAAGTGGTAACCCGGCATCCCAGGAACAAGCGATTAACCTGGTAAGTGCAACCCAAACTCAATTTGTACCCATCGTGACGCCAACCCCGGATTTACCTCGCACACTGCCTCCCCTGCGGCAAGAAGTGGAACAATATATCGTCCAGCCCAATGATTCTTTGCATAATATCGCCAGGAACTATTCCGTAAGTGTGGAAGCGCTGCTGGCAGCCAATGATATCAGCCAGCCGGATTACCTGGAAATCGGCCAGAAACTCACCATCCCCGCACCCCAACCGCAAGGGGTTGCACCTGGATTCAAAATCATCCCCAATTCCGAATTGGTCTACAGTCCGGCCAGCGCGGATTTCCACCTGGCAGAATTTGTCCACCAGCAAGGGGGGTACTTATCCAGCTATAATGAAGAGGTCAATGAACGCAAACTCAGCGGGGTGAAGATCGTGCAGCGGGTGGCTGAAGAATTTTCTGTTAACCCCCGCTTGCTGCTGGCAGTTTTGGAATACCAGAGTGGATGGGTAACGAAATCGGAGCCTGCTGAGGAAACCCTGGACTATCCAATTGGGATCCTGGTTGAATGGCGGAAAGGCCTCTACAACCAGCTGGCCTGGGCTGCGGACAACCTCAACCGGGGGTATTATCTCTGGCGGGTGAATGGTGTACCAGTCTGGATCCTGTCTGATGGAACATTGTTGAGCATCGATCCCTCGATTAATGCAGGCACTGCGGGAGTGCAGCATTTCTTCTCCCAGCTGTATGACGGGGCAGAATGGGAGCAGGCGGTCAGCCCCGGTGGGCTGTTTGCCACGTACAATGAACTTTTTGGCTACCCCTTCCTGCAAAGCATCGATCCTTTGGTTCCGGCTGGATTGACACAGCCGACCATGCAGCTGCCATTTGAGCAGGGGATATCCTGGTCATTTACCGGTGGGCCTCATGGTGGTTGGGGGAGTGGATCGGCCTGGGCAGCGCTTGATTTCGCTCCACCAGGGGATGTGTTAGGTTGTGTAGACAGCGATGCATGGATCGTGGCAGTCGCGGATGGCGTGATCCTGCGCGCGGAGAATGGTGCGGTGGTCCAAGATTTGGATAACGATGGGCTGGAACAAACCGGATGGACAGTGCTGTATATGCATGTCGATTCAAACCAGCGGGTCCGGGCGGGCACTTATGTACCCGCAGGCGGCCAGATTGGACATCCATCGTGTGAAGGGGGTGTCTCGTCAGGAACCCACCTTCACCTGGCTCGCCGGTATAATGGAGAATGGATTCCTGCTGATCAGGATCTGCCTTTCATCCTGGATGGATGGACGAGCATTGGAGCAGGGTATGAGTATGATGGCTATCTGGTCAAGGATGGGCAAACGATTGAAGCCTGGGATGGTCGTGACGAGATTAACGAGATAAAAAGATAGTATGATGCGCAGATCCTGGATTAAATTCGCTCTGCTAGGCAGTTTATTCTTTGCGGGTGTCAGCCTGGCTTGCTCACTTTCCCCACGCTCGGCCTCAGAGCCAACTTTTATCGCTCCGGGTGGGGAAAACAAGCCAACTTCAACGGCTGCAGGTGGCGCTTCAATTGGCGGTGGCGTTGTAGCCACCGTAGAACTTGAGCTCCCAGAACCTGATTTTACAGAAGTTGCTGAGATCGAGGTGACATCCGAGTCTCCACCAACGCTCACTCCCACACAGACCGCCACTGAACCGATTATTAACACCACGCCGATTATTTACTACACACAGGCTGGTGATACGCTACCAGTGGTTGCCACCAGATTTGGGGTACAACCAGAGGAGGTCATGTCCCCGGATGATATCCCTGAACGAGCCCTGTTCAACCCTGGACAGGTGCTGATTATCCCGCATCGCCTGGCAAATACAACCTCGTCCCAGCATTTTATGCCGGACAGTGAAGTGGTCTATTCCCCGTCTGCTCTGGATTTCGACGTCACTGAATATGCTGTCCAGGCTGGGGGTTATTTGAAAGATTACAGCCAATACCTGGCTACAACTGGGGTCACCACCGGACCGGATGTCGTGCAGCGTATCGCCACGGAGAATTCAATCAACCCACGCTTGCTGCTGGCACTTTTGGAATACCAGAGTGGTTGGGTATACAACCCGGAACCAGCTGGATCATTAGATTTCCCGCTAGGGCAGACCAGACCCAGAGATCAAGGCCTGTACAAGCAGCTGGCGTGGGCAGTCAACCAGCTTTCAATCGGCTATTATGGTTGGCGGGAAGGACGCTTGACCGAGATCAAATTCAAAGATGGTGTCACTGCCCGGCTGGCGCCAGATTTAAATGCCGGTACTGCTGCGCTGCAGTACTATTTTGCCCAATTGTATGATAGTGAGCAATGGGTAGCAGCTTTGGATCTTGATAATGGATTTCCAGCGTTGTATGAAAACATGTTTGGCAGTCCCTGGGTGAGGGCGATGAGTGTTGAACCGCTCTACCCGCCTGACCTGGAGCAACCACGCTTGATTTTACCCTTCATGCTCAACCAGATTTGGAGCTATTCTGGAGGTCCCCACGGCGCCTGGGAGCGTGACGGTGCCTGGGCTGCGGTGGATTTCGCCCCTGGAAGCCTCGTCCCTGGCTGCTTCGACACGGATGTGTATACCGTGGCTGCCGCATCGGGACTGGTGGTGCGTTCGGAAAACGGTGTTGTATCCATTGATCTGGATGGCGATGGACGAGAGCAAACTGGATGGGTGTTAATTTACCTGCATATTGCAGACCGGGGGAGAGTAGCTCCCGGGACCTGGGTGGAAAGAGGGGATTTTATCGGTCACCCCTCCTGCGAGGGTGGATTTTCGACGGGTACACACCTGCACATGGCACGCAAGTATAACGGCGAATGGATCGTAGCGGATGGCCCACTACCATTCGTGATGAGCGGTTGGACTGTACATGCAGGGGAGAAAGCTTATGATGGCACAATGACCCGTGGGAATCAATCCATTCCTGCGAACCCGCTCAGCCCATTTGAATCCCAGATTATTCGCAGGAGCACAGATCCGTAAGGTGATGTTTCAAAATCCAAGGAGAAATTTGCTCCATAATCGCCTGCCGCGTGCAGTTGAGCAGATCGGGCGAGGTATTTTGCCCACATTAATTTTGGTCTTTACGCTCGGATTCCACACCCAGGCTGTCCAGGCGATTGATCAAGAATCCTCCTTTGAATCCATACTTCACAATGAAGATCAGGTACCGGGAAATCCAGGGTACCGTGTTGAATCTCAAACGGATGCCTGGGAATACCAGACGCAATCAGGGGACACCCTGGAGGTCATTGCAGCCCGTTTTCAGGTTCGAACCAGCGAAATAAACACCAATCAACCTGTGCCAACTGACCAGCTGCTCGATCCAGGCCAAATCCTGGTGATCCAGAGACCGGGGTTCGAATCTCAAACAACCACCAGGCTGCTGCCTGACTCTGAAGTGGTTTATTCGCCCAGTGCCTATCATTTTGACACCCGGGAAAGCGTCAACGCATTGGGCGGGTTCCTGAGCAGCCACCAGGAATACATGCGCAGCACAGGATTGACCGATGCTGCGGAGATCATTGAGCGAGCAGCAGTAGAAAATTCGATTCACCCGCGCTTGCTGCTCGCTCTTTTGGAATACCAGTGTGGCTGTTTGACAGGCACTCTTGAAGAAAGCAGCGATGAAAATTACTTGATGGGTGTTCTCGACCCACAGCGCAGGGGGCTCTACCGCCAGTTGGGTTGGACGGTCAACCAGCTTTCCTTGGGTTATTACGGATGGCGGCAGGGTTTGCTGCACAATTTACTGCTGGCAGATGGCTCACTGATCGAGCTGCCACCTGACTGGAATGCGGGGAGTGCAGCGCTGGCTTACCTCTTTTCACAGCTAACAAACCGGGAGGGTTGGTACCAGGCGATGGATCCTGAAAATGGATTTATAAGGCTGCACAGGGATTTGTTTAGCGAGGCCTGGGCAGCCGAGAATTTGAGCCAGGAGATATTTTCGCCCGGGTTGTCCCAACCAGATATGATCCTGCCATTTGAACTGGACCATGAATGGAGCTTCACCAGCGGGCCACACCCAGCCTGGGAAACGGAAGGTGCACTCGCTGCGCTTGATTTTGCCCCAGCCAGTGACCGATTTGGTTGTGAACCGTCCAATGCCTGGGTCCTCGCGGCAGCCGATGGTTTGGTGGTGCGCTCGGAGAATAATGCCCTGGTCCTGGATCTTGACGGGGATGGTTTCGAAGGCACGGGTTGGGCATTGCTCTACATGCACCTGGCGGATTTCCAGCAGGCACCGGTGGGCACCATCGTCCAGCAGGGAGATCCAATTGGACACCCTTCCTGCGAAGGTGGGCCGGCGGATGGAACGCATGTCCATATCGCCAGGAAATACAATGGAGAATGGATAGCTGCTGCGGGTCCCATACCCTTCACGATGGATGGATGGGTAGCCCAATCCGGTTACAGGCCTTTTGATGGCAGCTTGGTCCGGGAGGGTGAAATTGTACTGGCCAGCCCTCTTTCTCCAGGAGCAGCATTTATTTTCCGTTCGGGGGAGGATTTGCTGCGTGATTCAAGGCAATCACGCGATTTATGGTGGGAAGAATAACCAGGAATCAACCCTGCGCGTAGACAAAATCACAAACTTTAATATCTTCTTATCTTTACCTTGCATAACAGGCGGGTTATGGTTTAATGGGTTCAAATGCTCTTACAAGCACAAGCAGCGGAAAAAATGAAGAAATACGGCATTCCTTGGGTACTGGGATTGATCCTGATCTGCGGGTTTTTAACCGCCTGCCAGGCCCAGGCGGGTTCTTCCGCCCTGGCTGGCGTAGAAGAAGGGCCGGAAAGCGGCCTGGAGCAAACACCGGTCATCGAGTCTTCTGCTACCCCCTTGCCAACTCGCCCGGCATATACACCTGGTGAACTGGTTGATTACGTTGTCCAGAGTGGAGATACAATGCCTGCACTGGCGCAGCATTTTAATACAAGTATTGCCGAGATCCGTGAAGCGAATCCAATTATCCCTGAAGATGCGACTAGCCTGCCTCCGGGGATGCCGATGAAGATCCCGATCTATTATCTCCCGCTGTGGGGTACGTCATTCCAAATCCTTCCGGATAGCCATTACGTGAACGGTCCCCACCAGACCTCGTTTGACAGTCAAAGTTTCCTGGAGGATAAACCAGGCTGGCTGAATGGGTATATCGAATATGCCGCTGGTGACAATCGAACGGCTGCTGCAATTGTAGATCTGGTTGCGACGAATTTCAGTGTCAGCCCTCGCCTGCTTCTGGCACTGCTCGAGTACCAGACAGGAGGGGTAACTTCTCCGCAAGCACCAGATGAGGGTGATCCGTACATCTTAGGGAACCGGGATCGAAAATATCGGGGTCTCTACCTGCAGCTTGTCTGGGCGGCGAATACACTCAATAATTACTTCTATCCCTGGCGGTCTGGTGATTTGAAGTCTTTTACCCATCAAGATGGGACACTGGAGCGTCCCGACCCGTGGCAGAACGCGGCTACAGTGGCTCTGCAGATCTATTTTTCAAAACTATATTCACCAGATCAGTATCATACCGCGGTGAATGCTGATGGCCTAGCAGCCACTTACACTGCCCTATTCGGGAACCCCTGGCCAGATGACCAACCCCATATCCCGGGAAGCCTGACACAACCCGAGTTTTGGTTGCCCTTTGAGCCAGGGGAAACGTGGGCATTAACCGGTGGCCCGCATACCGGGTGGGGGACCGGCCCTCCATTTGCAGCCATCGATTTTGCACCTCCTTCTGTTGTCGGCGGCTGTGTCCCGACCAGCGAATGGAATACAGCTGTAGCAGCAGGGGTGGTGGTGCGTTCTGAACCTGGCATTGTGGTCCTTGACCTGGACGGAGATGGGGATGAGAGAACGGGCTGGAATCTATTCTATCTGCACATTGCTACTGAAGGCCGGGCTCCGGCAGGTGCGAGGCTCAATGCTGGAGATAAGATCGGTCACCCTTCCTGCGAGGGCGGCACCAGTACCGGAACCCATGTGCATATCGCCCGGAAATACAATGGAGAATGGATCCTGGCCGACGGACCGCTGGCTTTTAATTTGGAAGGTTGGATCGCCCATAACGGATCCCAACCATATGCAGGTACACTAACCCGTTTTTCAAATACAGTGACAGCCTGTGAGTGTTCTGACAGCGCCAGTTTCATTACTGCGGAAGAAAGAGAACCTGCTCCAACTCCCTAAATCTGTAAAATCCGCGATTATTTCGAAGCCAATGGGGGTAAACTTGATAATATCAAGTATAATCTTAATAATATTAAAGATATAGCTTGACAAATTGCAAAATATTGCTATAATAATTTTAAATTTTTATAGAACTGTTGGCTTTCGAAATGGAGGCAGGCATGAATCCCAATTATGAATTCATCAACAGACGACAAGGTCAATTAATGGCCCAATCTCAGCGGTTGTCCCTCTTACGCAGCTTCCAAGTGCGAAAATTTTCTGCATGGGGAAGATTGATCGACCACTGCGGAGATATACTGATCACCAGTGGATCCTGGTTGAAAAAAGCCTCCAGACCTCCGGTGGATAAAAATTCTATGGGTATCTTCTCCCAGAATTAAATTTGAAGGAATGAGAATATGCAAACTTTACCCAATAAATGCCCGATTTGTAATGGCGAGATTATTATTACCCGCCTGCAGTGCCAGGATTGTGACAGCACCATCGAGGGGCGCTTTGTTCATGGCACCTTCGATGCGCTCAGCCCGGAGCAGCTGGGTTTTGTAGAGACATTTATCCGCTGCGAGGGCAAAATCAATCGCATGGAAGATGAAATCGGTCTCTCCTACCCAACGATCCGCAATCGACTGCATGAGATCATCCGCGCCCTGGGCTACGAACCTGGCGGGGAAGAACCCGGGATGAGCGATCAGGAACGGCGGCAGATCCTGGAAGATTTAGAACAAGGCAAGATCACTTATGAAGATGCGATGAGCATGTTAAGAGAGGGGGAGGAGTGAGGTGATGGATAAGAGATCTGTCCAAACGAGTGAAGCTCCCAGAATAGAATTACACGTTTCCTCAAACCTCTCAATCAAGGGCTGGAACAAGGATGAGGTCGTGGCGAAGTGCTCATCCCCGGATGACCTGGTGATGGATGTCCAGGGCGACGAGATCAGCATCAACTGCCGCAGCAATACCAGTTTGCGGGTGCCTTATGGGGCATACATCCAGGATGGGTATATCTCGGGTGATGTGAGCATCAAATCGATTGAGGGGTCAATTAATATTTCCCAAGTGTCCGGCAATTGTTCTCTGCGCAGTACAGCGGATACCAAGATTGGCAGGCTTAGTGGGAATTTGAGTGCCAAGAATATTGATGGAAACCTGAATGTAAATACCTGTAATGGGAATGTCTCCGTTCGTGATATCCAGGGAGACCTGATGATCGAAGAGAATGTAACCGGTAATTTGTCGTTGAAGGAGATTGATGGAGATGCGAAAGCCCGGGCGCGGGGAAATGTGAGCGTTGAACTGGATCCATCACCTGAGAGCAGCTACGAATTTCATGCAAAAGGAAATCTGAGCTGCCGCCTGCCAACTGATGCAAGCGTAAAGATAGAGATACCGCAAGCCTCGACGATCCATGTAAAAATGCCAGGAGTTGACCTGCCATCTCAAATAAGCGCACCGTTCGATTTCACCCTGGGAGATGGGGATGCAAGCCTATTGATCAGTGCAACAGGAAACGTGAACGTGGTCAATCGCCCTGCAGACTGGGATATGGGGGAGTTCGATTTTGAGGTAGGTGAAGATTTTGATGTGCTTACCGAATCACTTAATGAGCAAATTACTGCCCAGATCGAAGCTCAAATGGAGATGATGGAAGAAGAGCTTGAACACCAGCTGGATAGTCTATCTTTTTCACTGGAGAAGACAGCGATGAGCGCTGAGCAAGCTGAGCGGATCGCACAACGGGCACGTGAAGCCAGCGAGAGGGCGAATCGACGTGCCCAGGAGAAGATCCGCCTATCCCAGGAGAAGATGCAACGCAAACTGGACGCAGCTCGCCGGCGAGCTGAAAGAAAAGCCTGGGCAGCTGAAAGGGCAGCGCAAGATCGCCGCCGTCGACCGGAATCACCCACGAAAAAACCAATGCCATCTAAAGGTGTTTCTGAACCGGTTTCTGAAGGGGAGAGGTTGATGATCTTGCAAATGCTTGAACAGGGAAGCATCTCGCTTGAGGAAGCTGAACAGCTGCTGGCTGCATTAGAAGGTAAGAGTTCGCGAGGATGATCAAATGACTGAAAAAAATGAACGCATCCAAATACTGGAAATGATCGAAAGCGGCGTGATTACTGCTGCTGAAGGGGCGCGCTTGCTGCAGGCAATCGACACTGATGACCGCCTGGAAGAAACAATTGAAAACCGAGGGCAGCATGATGAAAATCGCAGGCAGGGTGATCCAGAACCTGCATCAAAGCCACAAACAGATGAATTTGATCCATTGAGTGGTGATGTGGTTGAGAATGTCTTTGAACCCAATATCAAGATGTGGAAGCGTTGGTGGGTTCTCCCGCTTTGGATCGGTGTAGGTATTACCATCGCTGGCAGTTTGATGATGCTCTGGGCATACCAATCAACAGGATTTAGTTTCTGGTTCGGCTGCTCCTGGCTGCCATTCTTATTTGGTGTGGCATTGATCGCGATGGCATGGGGCAGCCGTTCTGCCCGGTGGCTTCATTTAAGGGTGCAGCAAGAACCTGGAGAGTGGCCGCAGACAATCGCGTTCAGCTTCCCACTGCCACTGCACTTCGCTGCCTGGTGCATGCGCACATTTGGACAATTCATTCCCAAGGTGAATGAGATGGGAATTGATTTTGACCAGTTAATTCGAAGCTTTGAAGACAGCACAACACCTGATACTCCGTTTTATATCGAAGTGGATGAAGGTGAAAATGGTGAAATAGTCCAGATCTACATTGGATAATCTGAGGAGGTAAAGAAATGGCAACCACAGAAGAAAGAATGAAAATTCTCAACATGATCAAGGAAGGAAAGATCAGCGCTGAAGAAGGTGCAAAACTCTTATCAGCCTTGGGAGACACCACTCAAACTGCTCGGGTTCCCTCCACCAGGGGGAGTGGTGAACCGCGCTGGTTCCGGGTCCGGGTTACGGATTTGGTCAATGGAAAAACAAAGGTGAGTGTAAACATCCCCTTTGGATTGATGGAATGGGGTATGCAGATCGGTGCTCACTTTGCGCCAGAGGTTGAAAACCTTGACTTTGAGCAGCTCAAGGAGATGCTGCAATCGGGTGTCGAGGGTAAAGTCGTCGATGTGATTGATGAGGAAGATGGAGAACACGTCGAGATCTTCATTGAATAGTCCCAGGAGCTGAAAAATGAGGTCGGAAACGATCAACCAGAGTTTCGACTGCGGGCCAGAAGCGTATTTTTCCCTGTCAAATATCCGGGGAAAGGTGAATATCCTCCCGGGGAAGGAGCATGTGATCACGATTCGGGCAGAGAAATTACTCGATACAGGGGATGGGGAGAATACACTCGTCGAGTTATCCCAGGATAGTGGAGGCAGGGTTTTCGCTCGAACACGCTCTGGCGATCCTGGTTTTCAAATATTTCACAGGAAAAAGCCCTGTAAAGTCAATTACCAAGTTTCTGTGCCTGAAAAATGTCAATTGAAGGTGCGCGGGGTATGCAATCCTGCCCAGATTGAGGGAATATCAGGGGAGATTGATATCTATACTGTCAGCGGAAACCTCGTCCTTCAAACTTTAAATGGTGATTTAAAAATCGAGTCTGTGAGTGGTGATGTAGCTTGTGAAGATGTCAATGCAGCGGTCAAGCTGAAAACGGTATCAGGGGATGTCCATTTCAAGAATAGTATTCTTCCCAGTTTGAGATGCAAAACCGTGAGTGGAGACCTGATTTTGGATGCACCCATTGGTGCAGGCCCATATGATTTTGATGCAGTCTCCGGGGATATCGAGTGGAAGATTGGGCCAAATTCCGGGGCAACGATCACTTCATTGAGTTTGAGCGGGAAAGTACAGACCTCACTGCCAATCACTTTTTCCAAACACTCTCACAGCCATCGCTTTTACGAAATTATGGGTGGGGGTGTTGAAATTCACCATAAAAGTGTCTCCGGTGATTTCCTCCTGAGCAAGAATGATCACGTGGTTGATCTTCAGGAAATGACAGTGCTGGGGAAACCACAAACAGAACTGTTCTCTAATGAAGAGATCCTTGCAGGGATTGAACGAGGGGAGATAAGTGTTCAAGAAGCTGTGGGATTGATTGAAAGAGGTCATCATTCACCAGTTGGTTAACCTGGAAGGTTTCGTATTCTCCAGGTTGAACCCGGCTGCGCTAATTCTAGTATTCTTATTGAATTTTGAGAGCGGTTCACAACAGGAAGTGAGATTAAGATCGATGAGAATATTGGAAAGGAATCTGAAATGCAGCAGGTAGGTTCAAGAAACCAGCCCTCTTTAATCAGTTTATCCATCATTGTTGTGTTAGCAGTTGTGGTCGTTGTGTATGCTATTATCTCATTCGCAACCGGAGATTGGCTCTGGTTTTCATCTAATTTCAGAGAAACTCCCAAAGCGATCGTGCTTCACTGCTACGGGAAAACGGTTGATATAGATCCGGGTTCTTATCATTTTTCAAAGTTTAAGCAGATCATGAACGAAAGCATGTCGGGTCGAAAGCGCTGGGACCCGTTATCCATGTCGAAAGAAACTTACCAGGAGTACCAGACGAATGACCAGATGGTTGTTTTAGAGTTTTTCTACCCGCAACCGGTGCGAGTGCACAGCAGCTATAAATATTATTCGTATGTAGATAATTTTGTGATTCCTCTTGAAGGGCGCCATTCGCAAACCAATGCCGTTTTTGGACAGGCAAATGGTATCCCCACGGGTGGTTCACTGCATATTGATACAACGGATCAATTTAAGACGTATTTGAATAATATGGAACTCTGTCCGGCTAATATAACCAACAGTAATTAGCTTGCGCGTGCAAATTATCTTTCTCAGAAGAACAATAATTCAAGCAGATAGTGCAAAAAAGGGAAAATAAAATCCAGTCATACTGATATTTTAAGTATGCTTGCATTGTTAATTGAGTCCTTAAATCGGGTGGATCAAGTAAAATTACCCCCTGTTCTTCCAACATACAGGTTTAATTCGGAAATACACTTATGACCAATAGACGTCCAGCAGGTATGTTTGCCTTCACAATCGTCTGGATTGGCCAGGCGGTATCACTGCTTGGTACAAGCATGTCTGCCTTTGCTTTGACCATCTGGGCATATGAGCTGACGGGGAAGGCCACCGCTCTAGCTTTAACTGGTTTCTTCCATATCACCCCCCTACTGATATTCAGCCCCATCGCAGGTGCGATCGTGGATCGCTCCAACCGAAAATTGATGATGATGCTCAGCGACCTGGGATCAGGCATGGCAACCATCGCTGTCTTGGTGCTATTCCTGACCGGGCAGCTGCAGCTCTGGCATCTATTTGTGGCGAATGCAATCACGGGTATCTTCCAAACCTTCCAGTGGCCGGCCTATTCAGCAGCGATTACGATGATCGTACCTAAGAAACATTATGCCCGGGCGCACGCGATGAACGATCTGGCAGGCAACACCTCCGGGATATTTGCCCCACTCCTGGCAGGCGCATTGCTGCCAATCATCGGATTGGGTGGTATTTTAACCATTGATATCATCACCTTCCTGGTCGCCATTGGAGCATTGCTGCTCGTGGTGATCCCACAGCCAGAGGCGTCCGATGAAGGACTTGAAAGCCGGGGGAGTATTTGGAAGGAATCCGCGTACGGTTTCCGTTATATTTTCAAACGCCCGAGTTTATTAGGATTGCAAACCATCTTTTTAATCGGTAATTTTTTTGCCACCATGGGTTACACGCTGCTGGCGCCTATGATCCTGGCGCGTACCGACAGCAATGCGCTGATTTTTGGCAGTGTTGAAACTGCCGGGGCAATTGGTGGTGTCATTGGAGGGTTAGCCATGAGTGCCTGGGGCGGCACAAAGAAGAAAGTTCATGGAGTACTTTCAGGTTGGTTTATTTCCGGTTTGTTCGGTATGACCGTAATGGGTATCGGACAGACATTACCTGTCTGGGCAGTGGGCTCTTTTATAGGGGCCGCCACAGTACCATTAATCAACAGTTCAAACCAGGCCATCTGGCAGGCAAAAGTGGCTGCTGATTTGCAGGGTCGCGTTTTTGCCACCCGGCGTTTAATTGCATGGTTCGTTACTCCCCTGGCTACCCTGTTGGTTGGACCGCTGGCGGATTTGATTTTTGAACCCGCAATGAGTGAGCCGAGCTTCCTCTCGGTTAATTTTGAGTGGCTGGTAGGTTATGGACCCGGGGCTGGAATGGCGTTAATCATGGTCTTCTCTGGATTAGCCAGCGCATGTGTTGGTTTGGCAGGCTACGGGGTGCGAGTAATCAGAGATGCAGAAACGATCCTGCCGGATCACAAGATTGTGGTGGGACCAGGTGCTGATATTCAGCAGAGGCTTCAAGAGTTACTGGCCCAGCGGCAAACGCTTATCACCGAGCCCTCTCTCCCAGAACGAGATCAAGCTTTAAAAGAGATCAGCCTGGAGCTGCGCGACCTGGGCCGCAGGACTTACAGCACGAAGTAATTGAACTTGGTGGCAGCCAGTCCTTTAGAGCGGCATCATTCTTCAGTCACCTGGCTTGGATCTTCAATTTCCCCTTTTCTAGTGAATTGGCGAACGATAATCACTACTCCGGCCAGGATTAATACGGCACCAAAAATGTACTCCACTGCTGCTTCGGCGATTAAAAACCCGATGGCGACAACGGCCAAAATTCCTGCTGGAATCAAAGCCCACCAATTCTTGTTATTGCGCAGGTAAACCACGAAGAATGGAATCGCAATCGCAAATAGGATGTAAGCTGGAATCATAAGATCATCAAGCACACCAAGCTCAATCAGGGGAACCATCACCCCTACCGCAGTCAACACGTAGGCAGGGATCAACAAACCCCATCTGGTTCGATCGAAAAGGAATGCAGCAAAGAACGGCAGTGCGATAGCCAGCAGGACATAGGTGGCTACATAAGGGTCCGATAATACCCCAAGGGCGAGCAATGTAACCAAACCAGCGACTGCTAACATGGCATAGGAAATGACCAGCATCCATTTCGCCGTGCGATCTGTGGCATATATCGCATAAACAACAAATCCACCCACAACAAGGACAGCAACCCATACCCAGGGATTGAGATCAATAACAGTCTCTATCAGGGCGAGTACACCGAATAAGATTAACGACCCACCAATGACTATGCCGGATTTCTTGGTTTGGGTATTCATGCGATCACTCCCTTCGATTAAATTGTAAACTTTGGGTTTAGGGTAAAGAAACATTTATTGAAACTTGGCAAAATTGCAGGAGCCAGATTTCAAGTCGTGTTCCTGATTCCATAATTCGTGAATATGCTGCGGTTTTCAGCTCAGGAGGTGCATCAAAATGTGATTGCACACGAGAAATACCAGGCCGGAGAGCTAACAGGATTGCCACTATTATTCTAGATTGGGTGATGGAGTTCAAAGGTTCTCAGGTTGTTGGTTTAATTATTGTATGTGAATATTTTATTTCTCTCAAGCCGCTGGTCAATCATTTCAAGAAGGAGGATAGAGAGCCGACCAAGATTAGACCTGTGAAAGACCGGTGGTCAAGATAGTTCAGCTGCTCTGTTCGGTTTAATGTTGTTGAATTGGGCGGGACGCGAAATAAATCGATTTAGGCTGATTATAGCATGATCAAAATAACCCCCTGCGAGCTGAAATTAAATCTCTTCTCTTGTGTATGCTCCAATTGTGATTAATTCGCGCTCGAGATCACCATGGTCTTCGAAGATCTGGTATTCAAGCTTCATTGGGACAACCTGTGAAAGCATACCTTGAGCAGGGCAGTAGCGTTCCGCAGAGAGCTGGATGGCGCGTAAAACGGCTTTTTCATCAACCGCATGACCCGTAATCAAGTACTCAATCCTGATATGTGTGAATACGTGGGGGTGCTGCTTGGCCTGTTCGGCGTCAACATTGACTTCAAACGCTGTGATTTCCTGGCGTTTTTTCTGCAGGATGGAGATCGTGTCCATGGCAGTGCAGCCGGCCAAGCCCGTGGCGATGAGCTCCATTGGTTTGAAACCTTCGCTTTCTCCTCCTGAGAGAAAACCCGAATCTAACGGGACAGTGAAACCAGAGTCAGCTGTCCCGTTAAATTTCAATCCTTCTTGCCAGACGACATTGGCATTCATGCTCACTCCAATAATAGTGGGGTAATGTTTTGCTCCAGGGAGGCGCGGGTGACCGCTCCGCTCCACACCATGATCACCTGACCATCTTCGTTGATCAGGTACGAGCTGGGCAGGTAATTATTGCGAAATTTATTCAGTGCGGAGCTGCTGGGATCAACCCAAACTGGAAATGACATCTCGTGTTGACTGATAAATTCACTCACGGTTTCAACCGCGTCTCCAGCCTCGATTGCCACAATCATAAAACCCTGGTGGTTGTGATCTCGGAAGTATGCCTCCAGGATGGGCATTTCCTGGCGGCATGGAGGGCACCAAGTTGCCCAATTGTTTACCAGCACCACCTGACCGAGATGATCAGCCAGCGATACCGGCTGCCCGTGGAGATCATGCAGGTTGAGATCTGGAGCGGGGAAATTAACTTTTGCGGGACGGTTGGCATCGACCGTGGTTTCAGAACCAGTTGAGGCATTACCCGGCAGCAGCAGCAAGGCAGCAATCCCTATTGCTACTAAACCGCCCCCAACCAAGACCATGGCCAGAATACCGTATTTGGTTGCCTGGCCAGATTTACGCTTTTTAATTGGCATTGATCGAGCGCAATATTTCTGCAAATAAATTCTGTTCTGGAACTGCCCCGACTACTTTTCCAGCACCATCATTTATGGTTGTCTGCGGGACGCCGCTTACGCCATGTCTGTTGGAAAGCTCGGGGAATTCCATTGCTTCCACCATTTCTGCCTGTACCCAGGCACTTTCCATTGCCATTTGGTGGGCGAGGATCACTGCCTGGGGGCAGTAAGGACAGGTTGGGGTGACGAATACCTGCAGTGAGACCGGTTCTTTGAGATTGGTCAGCATATCACGAGTTGACTGGCTCAATTTTGAATCGCGTCCAGAAACAAGGATGATGTCCTGGATCAGGGATGTAAACTCATGACCTGAAGGAACTCCTGCAAAACGAACCCCATAATCAACCAGTTTTCCGTCTTCCCGGCTGGCGATCACCAAGCCAGGTGCTTTATCAACATTATACTGCTCAGCCAGATCAGCATTCTTCTCCACGTCATACCGGCTGAGATGCAATTGATCTGACAATGCGGTGACTTCTTCAACCAGCTGCAAGGTTTGAGCGCAGTAATCACAATCGTCCTGCCGTCCGAAGAAGATCACCTCAACGGGTTGTTCTAATTGGGCAAAAGCCTCTTTTACCTGGTTCCTAAGATCTTCATTAAGTAATGCTTCCACTGTCAATTTTTCTCCTAAATTATTTTTGTTTACCAGGATCCCTTCCCGAGGGATCTGCATATTTTTATCAGGTAAAACATCCCGCAACTGTATACCCGCAACTGCTGCATTCCAAATTGAGCATCCCATTGTATTCAACTTTGCCGGAGCGGCAATTGGGACATGGATCACCTGACTTGAGATCAGCTGAAGTCCCTTTGTGCTCTACATACAAGGGATCGCGATTGTCGTTCAACACAGCAAATGGCAGGTCTGCAGGGTTTGTCCTGATGCTATTCATCAATTGCTTAGATGCAGGAATAGGGAGATGGTTACAAATTCAGGAATTCGTCCAAATCCAGACGATGGAAAAGTCTCTGGCGGACGTCATCGGGGACAGTGATTTCTTCAGAGGTTGTTTGGTACAGGGAAATTGTTTTGCCTAAAGTGTCCACAACTATACGGCAATTATCACAATCCTTCATGTGCTGTTCGATCTCGTCGCATAATTCTTGCGGGATTTCTCCATCATGGTAGCCGGAGAGCGAATCTAATAATTTTCGGCAGTCTTCATGCTTGTGCATTCTTTATCCCTTTTCTACAAGCTTTCCAAAATATGTCGAAAGGTCTTCCCGGAGTCTCAATCGAGCCCGAGAGAGACGAGTTTTGACAGCCATTTCACTGATGTCAAGAACGTCTGCTGTTTCCCGGGTGGATAAGCCTTCAATATCGCGCAGCACAAATACTATCCGCAAGCTTTCAGGGAGTCTCTCAGCAGCTTCATCTAACCGCAGTCGACCTTCGGAGGACAAAAATTCTTCTTCGGGGAGGCAGCACCAATCCACGATCTGCATTGGTTCTTGAGGTTCACTCTCGTTGATGGAGGGTACATCAAAAGAGATCATATCCGGGCGCTTTTTACGCAGTGACATCAAGGCTTCATTGGTGGCGATACGGTATAGCCATGTAGAAATACTTGAACGTCCGTCAAATTTTCCAATGTGCTTATACGCCTTGATGAAGGTCTCCTGGAGGATGTCTTCTGCATCCTGGGGATTGTTGAGCATTTTTAACCCCAGACGATATATCATCGGTGAGTATTCCTCAACAAGCTTGGCAAACTCCGGCCGGTCGCCTTCACGTAGTGCATCCAGGGAAACGATTTTTTGATCTTGATCCTTAATCATTAGATGTCTTTAACTGTAAAAGGTTACTTTTCAAGGTTTTACTGCTCGTCTAGTGTTTCCAGTTTTTTCGTCAGGAGATCAATCTGCGCGGTTAATGATTCAATTTCCGATCTGGTTGGAACACCTCTTTCGTCTAAAAGGCGCTGGATTTCTTCTTCATCCACGCCAGATACTGGATTACTATCCTCCTGATCAGAAAGCAGCTTGTCCCGCCAGCGGCGAGCTTCGTCTTCCGCCAATTCACCCTGCTTGATCAAGCGGTCGATCCTGTTTTCGATCTCCAGATCAATTTGTTTGAGCAGCTCGAGGGGGTTGGCAAGCGCGCTGCGCATGCGCCCCATGGTATAACCACCTGCCTGGACCAAACCGGTAAGTATGGCGCGTGGTACAAAACCCGAATTTTTCTTCTCTTGTTCAAAAATAATCTGGGTCAGGACAATCGAGGTGATATCCTCTCCTGAATTTTGATCGACAACATGGACCTCGCGTCCAAGGCGGATCTGTTCGCTGATATCCTCCAGCGTGATATACCGTTTCTGCTCGGTATCATAAAATTTCCTGTTCGGATAGCGTTTAATCGTCAGCATCTGCATGGTATCTCTGATTTCAACTTGAATAAATGATTATAAAGCATCAGTATGAGTTCTTGAGGAGATTTACTCCTGAACGCAGGATCATTTCTTGTATAGAGGAGATATAAGTTTACTGTGATAAAATCGATTTGTTTGACTTGGACAAGCATAGGAAATACCAATTCCTCCTAATGTTTGTGAGAAAATAATTTACTGCATGATTATTAAACTCCCCAATGTTAATTAGACCACGTTACCTGCGCCGCTACCGCCGGATCGTTGAAATCTTAGCCGACTATGGATTTGGCGCCATTTTGGCACAGATGGGAATAAGCGATCGATTTAATATCCCTCGCAGATGGCGGCGGCGCCAGATTGCTCCCGGGGATGAACAGACGAATGCGCGCCGCCTACGGAGAGCATTGGAGGACCTGGGACCTACTTTCATCAAGTTCGGGCAGATCTTAAGCACACGTTCTGATATCATGCCCCCTGATTACCTAGAGGAATTGAGCTATCTCCAGGATGAAGTACCACCGGTTTCCTGGGACGAAGCGCGAGAAGTCGTTGAGACTGAGCTGGGTGCCCCAATAGAGGATTTGTTTGCACAGGTTGATCCAATTCCCATCGCTTCTGCTTCGCTGGCACAGGTTCATGTTGCCCAGCTGGTTGGTGGTCAAGAGGTAGTAGTAAAGATCCAGAGACCGAATATTGAAAAGACAGTTAATTTAGACCTGGACATTATTTACGACCTGGCGCACACAGCCGAACAGCGCATCGCTACCGCTTCAAGATATGAAGTCGGTGACCTGGCAGAAGAATTTGCATCGGCTCTCCGCACCGAGATGGATTTCAGGCGGGAGGCCTGGAATGCAGACCGCTTTCGAAAAAATTTTGAAGACGAAACCCACCTGTATGTCCCCAAAATTTACTGGGAGTACTCCACCAAGCGATTGCTGGTGATGGAGCGCTTACAGGGGATAAAGATCGATAATTTGGAGGCGATCAAAGCTGCCGGATACAGTCCACAACGTCTATCTGGCTACGCAGCTGACTTTGCGCTTAAGGAAGTTCTGATTGATGGTTTTTTCCATGCTGATCCGCATCCGGGAAATTTGCTGATTTTACCCGGCGAGGTTATTGGAGTGCTTGATTTTGGCACCGTTGGTAGGTTAGACGACAAGGACCGGGCAAACCTGGCGCGCTTATTCATTGCAGCAGTCCAGCTGGATTCGGAGGCGATTGTAGACCAGCTCCAGCGGATGGGTGTCGCTGATTACCGGGTTGACCGGGCTGGATTGGAACGTGACCTGAAGCGCATCCTGACCAGGTATTATGGCCTGCCCATATATGAAATTGATGCCCAGGAGATATCCAAAGATATCCAACCGATATTATACGAATATAAACTTCATATCCCCACTGATTATTACCTGCTGATGAAAACCGTGGTCATGATGCAGGGTGTTGGCTTGAGATTAGACCCGGATTTCGATATCTTCGAAGCTGCCCAACCATACATTGGGAAGTTGTTCCGCCGCATGTGGCTACCTTCTGCATGGGGACCAGATGTGATCCGGATGGCGATGGATTGGAAAGATTTTGTTACCATCCTGCCACGAAAGACCACACGCATCCTGGACCAGGTTGAGCGAGGCCAGCTGACTGTCCAGGCTGAACTACCACAGCTTGAACCAACGATCAACAGGATTGACCGCATAATAAACCGCGTCATTTTCAGTGTTCTCGTAGCTGCATTGCTGGTTGCACTGGCACTGCTCATTCCACGTCTAGATTATTCCTGGCCCTGGGGATTGGTGACATGGGTGATCATGGCGGGTTCCTTTGTTTTATTCTTCCTGGCGATTAGATTAGCCTGGTCCGTGTTCCGTTCAGATCATTTGAAATAAACAGGTATTCATCCCATCTTAATCAACAAACACCAGGAAAACCATTCGTGTTTTCCTGGTGCTTAATTCATTAAATCAAGAAAAAGAATCAGCTCTGAGCCTTCTTGAGCTCGTCTACTTTCTTGGATAAGGTAGTAATCTTTGCGCTTAATGCATCGATATCGGACTTGGTGGGGATATCCATGCGGTCCATCACCTCACGCATGCGGGTCGAAGCAGTATCCTCTGCCTGATCAGTTGTCTTCTTACGCTTTTCCTTAATTTCGGTGACCAGTTTTTTACCTTCTTGTTCTGCAATTTCACCACGCTCGACTAACTTGTCAACCAAATCGCCAATCTCGTCAACGGTCAAGGCGATTGCGCCAATGCTGGCAAGCAGCACCCGGCGAAGACTTTCCAGGATTGAGGCTTCCTCGACCTCTAATTGTTCTTCACTTACTTCGACTGTTTTTGATTCTTTTTCGGCTGCCATCGGTTAACCTCCTGAAACTATCGAAATTTGACGCAATGCGTCATTAACTATACTCCAGATGCTTCAAATGGTCAAGATATACTCATGGCAACCAATCTGGAATCTAACCGGCGATCAATCCAATCCATAATTCTTGTTTTCAAAGAGCTGCTGGTGGCCAAGTTGAGGGCATGTCTTCACCGGGAACATTGGTTATCGATGCTCCCTGTTTACGGGGCAGCTGTAATAAAGGAATTAATCATCAAAAGACCTTTTCAATTTAATAATCTATCGAACGTATGTCACCAGAAATTGGCATATCCGAGAGTTAAGCGGCTTCGTCCTCCTGCCCGGGGTGTCCAGCCACACCAAAATTATCCCTCTACTTAGGTGTTCATTTTGTTGATTGAGGGTGGCTTCAAGCGGGCATTGGCAGTCCTGGAACAGGTCCTGATTACAGCTACCGCTGGACAACCGGGTAAATATCAAGCCGCAGCGAGATGAATGATCACTCATCGATTGTTTGATGGGAAGCCTGGCGTAATAACATCGTTATTGTTCAGTGAGCACCAGACGAGGTCGTATGAAGCGGCGAAAAGCAACTACCAACAGTCCAATATCGAATACCAGGAGAATTAGTGTCAAGGCAACGATCACGGACTGAAAGTCAAGATTACCCAGCGCATTCTGAAGTGAGATGCGCAGATTATCTGGTAGCACCGGCAGGAGCAGCAATGGAATAAAGAAGAGCAGGAATGCAACGCTAAGCGTTTGCTGGGCCTGGCGGACCGAGTCAGCCTTCAGGGAGACAATGATCCCCAAATCCGCGGCTAACCAGGCGATAAGAAAAGAAGAAGACAGCATGGTCACCCCGATAAATGGTGGAAAGAAAAGAATTTTTCCAGCCCAATTAGAGACATTAATGGTCACCAAACCAACGATCATACCGATTAATGCAATTCCCCACCCGTAAGCGATAGCTGAACAGATTTTCCCGATCAGGATCGACCTGTCAGAAAGGCGAGAAGCTAACAGGGTCTCCAGGGTGTGCCGCTCACGTTCACCGGCAAAGGAGTCTGCAACCACGCCATTTACCAGGATGAAAGGCAACCAGGCCCACATTAAGACCGTCGTTGGTGCAGAGAGCCATTCGATTCCGGATTGGTACGGAAATAAGATACCGAAAACACCGACAATGATCAGCAGACCCATCCAACCCCCGCGAAAACCGGGACGTTGAATGAATAATTCCCGGGATTCTTTCCAAATAATGGTTGATATATCTGCAAGCATCACACTACTCCACAGCACCTTCGTTCTCATTGATTAAAGTTAAGAAGACTTCTTCCAGGCTGGATTGGGTCTTGAGCACTTCCTCAACCTGGCCACCAGCAGAAACCAGCATGCTGACCAGAGGTGCTGTTTCAACAGCCTCCTGCAGGTGTATCGTCAGGCGGCTGTTATGCAACTCAACCGAAATCACTCCTGGTCGAGCTTCCAGTTCCGCGATCATCTGGGGTGAAAAATTACTTCCTGAGATTTCCAGGTGTGGTTTTCCAGCCTTTGCCCGTAAGTCGCCCGGGGAGCCCAGGCCGACCAATTTACCGCGTGAGATGATCCCGATCTGCTGGCAGAGCCGTTCAGCCTCAGCCAGATTGTGGGTGTTGAGGAAAACTGTTACTCCTTCGACCTCGACAAGCTTTTCCAGATCGTCCCGCAGTCTGGCAGCTGACGCTGGATCAAGACCTGCAGTGGGTTCATCGAGGAAGAGTAATTTTGGACGGTGGAATAACGCCCGCGCCATGGCCAATTTCTGTTTCATCCCCCTGCTCCACGTGCTGACCGCTTCCTTCCTTCGATCCCACAAATTCAGGTTATCGAGCAGCTCACGAATGCGGTCACGCCTTTCTGGAGCAGGAATCTGCCAAACCCTGCCATAAAATTCTAGGTTGTTCTCAGCACTCAGGCGCTCGTATATCCCGCTATGCTCGAGTAAAGCACCACAATTGCTTCGAATTTCATCAGGGTTATCCTTGATGTCATAGCCAAGCACCTGTGCACTTCCGCCGGTAGGTTCCAGTAAACCCAGCAGCAAGCGGATAGTGGTGGTTTTTCCAGCTCCATTTGGCCCTAAGAAACCGAATACACTTCCACCTGGTACCTGGATGGAAAGATTTTCCAAAGCCTTGATGAGGCCAAATTCACGGCTTAAATTTTTGGTTTCGATGGCTAAACCCGTCATTTCATCAGGTCCTTGGTGTTTTCAACGATATGTTTTAATTGTTTGCGGTAATTTGAAAATGCCTCTTGACCCTTTTCACTTAATTTACAGACTGTGAGAGGGATTTTTCCCCGGTACGTTTTAGTGATCTCGATATAATCCGCTGCTTCGAGTTTTGCCAGATGTGAGGAAAGATTTCCCTTCGTTAATCCAATTTCCCGCTGCAGGTACAAGAAGTCAGCACTTTCGACTGCTGATAAGATGGTCATGATCGACAAACGCGCAGGTTCGTGAATCAAGCGGTCGACATCGATAACCTTCTGCGGATTAAAGCCCATGTTGTTTGCCCGGGCCTGTGAAACAGGATTCTAAAACAGCGTGATAATAATCTCCGGCCAGACCACTAATCATGTTTGAGGTTCTTCCTTGAGGGGTGGGGAACTGCGCAGATATTTTGACAAGGTGAAGCCGCCGGAAAGGATCAGGACTCCACCTAAAACTCCATAAAATAACGCCAGGTTCTGGGTGAGATCGAGGTGTGTGAAAGATAACAACGCACCCAGCAGGTAGGCAAGAATCGCTTGAAGGTAGAAGCGCAGCAAGCCAACTCGGACAGCGGAGATCAACCAGAGACTCCCAACGATCAATCCCGATACTGCCGGGACCCAATTAATGGATAGAGGTGTGGAAAGGAATAGTACGGCGTTGATCACTGCAATTACGCACACAATTGCGATGCTCAAAGTGCGTTGTTTCTTGCTGGCGCGTTTATAGCTCACATATCCGGTCCGGGGAGTAATAAACCTTGACTTCAGTTTTGTCACGATGTATCTGCTCACAAAGATTGACCCGATGAGCAGGAAAACAAACCCGACCTGTAATAGCATGAGGATCAACGAGCCGGGTGCCAGCAAAGATTGCAGGTAAAAGTACAAACCCAAAATTAGAAATAACAATCCAATTGAAATTTCCACGATGCCATCAGAAAACCAGTACTGGCGGGTACGCTGGATTACTTGATCAATATCATCATGCATAGCATTCTCTCTGCAGACTAGTTTGTATAGCAAACCGATTTGTGTAAATTATAGCAATATTCTTCCGGTTTGTCAAGCTTTTTACGCTTCACCAGGGTTATAATCGAGCATATGCAGGTTAATCCGATATTGCAGTATATAGATAAGTTGGATCTCCAGCGAGTGCCGACCAATCCAAGGAAAAATTGATGACTGACCAACCTGTTTTATTAGTTACGGGTGCCTCTTCTGGCATCGGGGCAGCTGTCGCCGAGCTATTCGGTCACCAGGGTTACCGGGTATCTTTAGCCGCACGGCGTCTCGAACGCCTTGAGAATATTGCGGACCGGATCAACGCGGATGGAGGCCAGGCACTGGCGATCAGGGCGGATCTCTCTGTGTATGAAGATATAAAAAATATGGTTTCAACCACACTGGCAAATTTCCACCAGGTGGATGTACTGGTAAATAATGCGGGTTTTGGTCGTTTAAAGTGGCTTGAAGACCTGGACCCAATCAGAGATATTCAAGCCCAGCTGCAGATCAATTTGCTAGCAACGATCCTGGTGACGCGCGAAATATTACCCCACATGCTTGAACGGAGAACAGGGCATATCATCAACATGGCCTCCCTGGGAGGCTTCGTTGCAACTCCAACCTATACAATCTATTCAGCCAGCAAATTTGGTGTGCGCGGCTTTACCGAAGCTCTCCGGCGAGAGGTCGGGATTTATGGAATTCATGTCTCAGGGATTTACCCGGGGAGTGTCAAGACAGAATTCAAACAGCATGCTGGAATCCAACGTAAAACCGGGCAAACCACTCCTGATTCACTGCAGTTAGAACCAGCAGAGGTCGCCCAGAGTGTGTTGAAAGTTGTCAATCATCCCCGCAGAGCGGTGATACTCCCCTGGCAAATGCGCTTTTCGGTTTGGATGAATATCTTCTTTCCGGGTATTGTGGATCGAATTATCGAGCGCCGCTTCACGCGCCTGGAGCGGGATATTTAGGGTGGATGATTGAATTATTCGATTGGTGATTAACTCTCCAGCTCGCTAACTTCGACTTTTACCATCTTATCTCCCTGGCGGATAGCATCAACTACCTCAGCACCACTGACCACTTTTCCGAAGACGGTGTGCTTGCCATCCAGGTGTGGTTGTGGGGAATGGGTAATAAAGAACTGGCTGCCATTGGTATTTGGCCCGGCATTCGCCATGGAGAGGGAATTTGTTTCATGCGTCAGTGGATTTTGCCCCAGTTCGTCCTCGAATTTGTATCCCGGTCCACCAGAACCAGTTCCGGTGGGATCGCCTCCCTGGATGACAAAATTTGGGATCACCCGGTGAAAACTGACCCCATCGTAATATCCCTGCCGGGTCAGAAAAACGAAATTATTCACCGTCTTAGGAGCATATTCAGGATAAAGGTCAAGTTCGATCATGCCTTTTGAGGTATCCATCTTCACACGATAAATCTTTTCTGTATCGATCTGCATTTTTGGGGGTTCGTTCCACTTCATTTTGGTCATCATAGTTTCCTTTGTCTTTAATTTTTATTGCTGCTGATTTTTCTGGCTAAAAAGAATTCGGAAGTACCAGGTTCGATTTCACTATGCTCGAATGGTATTACTTGTGGTTGCAGGCCAAGATTTATCAGCATGTTCAACCAAGTCTGACGTGGGAATAATCCAAGAATGTGGCGGTCATGCTCAACCTGGAGGCTGCCACCCTGAGTCTTCATCACGTAGATCATGTCTGAAATATAGGTGGAATCACCGGGATCGGGATCCCAGGTCCAATCTAAAAAGCGGATGCTGCGCTGTTGCCCATCGTGTCCACCGTGGGAGGTTGAAGGTCGAAAGTTTTCCTTTACGTGATCTGGAGCGAGCAAGATTAATCCACCCGGACGGCAGTGCACATTGGCAGTCTCGATGGCGCGATTTAAATCCTCCTCCGATCTCATGTACCCGATCGCATCATGTACAAAGACAACGTCGAAGAGGCGATCAAGGCGGATAGAGCGCATATCGCCCTGAAAATGCTCGCATTCCGGGTTTAAACCCTGGCTGATCTGCACCATTTGGGGAGCAAGATCAACCAGAGTGAGCTGGAAATGGGCTTTCAGATGGGAAGCATTATTGCCACCGCCACTTCCCAGTTCGAGTATGGTTTGCGGAACCTGATCGCTGGCGGAGAGGATCGCCTGGCGATAAAATTCTGCCTCCTCGGCGTAATCTGCGGGTGCTGTGAGCAGGTGAAACCATCCGGCTAACTCAGTGTAAAGTTTGGGAGTTTCACCTGGGTCTGGGATTTGCATCGAGTGTTGTTGATCCATCGGGGGGATTTTTTATCTGTGCGGGGCTGTCTGACGAGATTAATGTTCTGCAAGTAGCAGATTGAGTATTTCTGCTGAAGTGGTGATGTATGCCGGGCAGCGAGTCGAAAAGAGCTGTTGTTCGCGCGCTGTTTCAAAATTCGCGGGAATACTGATGTCGATATCCAGCAATTGACTGCACTTTATTGTTCCATGGCAATCCTCGAACTGTGAAATGAATCCATGAACTGCCTGGTAAGTGCGCTTCTTTGAATCCTGATCATCCGCAGCAGTGTGTCCGAAATTCATTCCAAGAACCATACAGGCTGCAATCACAGCCCCGCACGTCTCTCCGCGACGGGCAAGACCAGCTCCGAAGGAAGCTGCCAATCTGGAAGCCAGATCGCGTTCAAGGTTAAACTGGGGGGCATAAGCCATGAGAATGGATTGGGAGCACAGGTACCCACCATTAAGAAAATTTTCGGCTTGTTCTTTGGATTCCATCAACGACAGCAAAGGGTCCATTTAGATTGATTAGCTCTATCAGGGTTGGATTAATTTATTACTCGAAATGGGGGATTATTTCGGTTCTCGTGACCACAGGACGATCACTTCCGGTTTGTTCCCCAGCGCCTGGTTCAGCAGTTTAGTCAGATGGGGAGGGGCACCATGCTCAGAGAAATAAGCAATTTCCATCCTGGTGATTGAGTAATCCTGGTCCCTGGTCGATTCTTCCTCCATTTGATCGATCAGAAATTGGAGTTCGTCCTCTCCTATTTCTCCGATCAGCTGGTTATCCACTTTGTTGTATAAGTAAACCATACAGCCTCCGTACTTATGGGAATTGCGATACAAGCATAAATTGTAACGCAAATAGAAGAAAGCGGCAAAGAATTGAGTAAAATTTCCCTCAGATTGTCTGAATTAAAGGGAATAAAATTAAAGCGTGTCGAGTATTCGGTTATCTCAATGGAGTAAATTAATCAAATTTTGGATTTCGAGTGGCTCACCACGGCGAGGTTCATGGAAGAGGATGATCGCATCCTGCTCACAGTGACTGGCGCATACACCGCATCCCATGCAAGCTGCTTCATCAACGACAGCGAATCCCTGATCAACATGGATGGCTGAGAACTGGCAAACTTCACTGCAGTCGCCGCAGCCGATACACAGCTCCGGGTCCACTGAGCTAATATAGCTGGAGGAGGCCAGCATCGGTGTGCCTCTCTGGTGGGCTTGCATCGCACCACAGCAACAAGCACAACAATTGCAAATGGCATAGAAACGTCCCAACATAGCATCTTTGAAAAATGCATGGTGGACATGACCACGCTCATCTTCTGCGCGCAGGATTTCGATCGCTTCGGTTGAATCAATCCACCTGGACCGGTTAGGGTGGTGATCACTCACAAGGCTGGTGAAGGGCTCACCGATGATCAAGCAAACATCCAGCGGTGTACATGGATTCTCTTTAGCAGACCGGCAGGGGCATTCAAGCGCGACGATGTGGGTTGGGTTTTTAAGCACAATATCGCGTGCTTGACGGTAAGGGATGATTTGTTCGAGATTTTCCAGGCGGATTTCTTCCTGGACTGTGACCAGCTGGGTGGCTGCATCCAGCGGTACTACCTTGCCATGATACGAATCAGCAAAGGTTGAGCCGTTAGTTTTTTGTTCCGGTGGATTGCGGTTCAATAAAGAGATGAATAACCTGGTAAACACAGCGGAGATTTTCAAAAAAACCGGTGTGTATCGGTGTTCACCTTTCCCAATGCTGATATACAGGTATGGCCAACGCGCATAAACGTATCCATGGAGGAGATCAAACAGGCGGTAACCTGGTACCTGGCGTGCTTCATGAATGAAAGAGAGGGTGGAACGGTTTATGAATTTAATCTGGTTGATTTTCATTGGCAGCAACCATGTATTAAAAAACCCTCCCAACAGGGAGGGCCGGGTGGATGATTCTTATTGGCTTTCGATCTCGACATCCTGTTCTTGAACGGTTTCCTGAACAGTGCGAATTCCATTTCGAACCTGGTTGAGATACCTTTCGAGCTCTAATTCCAGGTGGGTTAAAGTTTCGATCACGTAATGATCGGCATCGCGCCGGGTTTGATCCGCATCGGCAATGATGTCCGTTGCACGCTGTTCGGCATAGGTCTGGGCATTCTGAACGATCGAATCTCTCTCCAGCAGCTGCTCACCTTTTTCACGAGCCAGGACAAGGGTGCGGTTGGCTTCTTCCTGTGCCTGGGCGAGTATCCGGTCACGCTGGGCGATGAGCTGCTGCGCATTCTTCATCTCTTCAGGGATAGCAACTCGCATCTGATCGATGAGATCGAGCATCTTTTCCTCATCGACGACAACATTATGTGTGAACGGAATCGCGCGGCTCTCGTTGAATAACTCTTCCAGGCGATCAATCAAGTGCAAAATGTCCATCAGGTTCCTCCGCGTTCAGCAGATTCTCGTTTGGGGAGTCTCCGGGTTAAGGTTACTCACAAATTGCCAGTTCGTCAACACCCCAAAAATATCAGTAAAATGCACCAGCACAATCAAGTGAATCCGGTTAATCCCTCATCGAAGTAGTAGGTACGATTTGCTGCCCATCACCCAGCTCGCGAAAGCGTTTTTTCAAGGCGTCTTCGACATGTGGGGGAACCATGCTGCTTATGTTTCCACCTAGGGAAGCGATCTCCCTCACAGTAGAGCTGGATAAAAAAGTATGATCCTCATTCGTGATCAACGATATAGTTTCGATCTCTGGAGCCAGGCGGTGGTTTGCCAACGCCATGCGGAATTCATATTCGAAATCTGAAAAGACACGCAGCCCGCGTACCAGCACCTGCGCGCCGACACTCTGGCAAAATTCAACTGTTAAACCACTGAATCCCCTAACTGCCACCTGCGGGTTGTCTGGAAAAGTCTGCTTCACCAGATCGATCCTCTCTTCGGGAGAAAAGAGGAGTGATTTCAGGGGGCGATCATAAACAGCCACAATAATTTCATCAAACAGGTGGGTGGCACGCAGAATTATGTCCACATGTCCCTTATGAATGGGATCAAAGGTCCCGGGTACTACTGCTCTGATCATGTCACCTCTCAAGAATCAAGTTGCAAATAATAGGCCATACTTTTTGCTGATCAACTGATATCCGCTTGCGGTTCCAACTCATTCTGACCCCAGAAATGGGCTAATGTCTCTGCCAGTTGCTCGTGCTCCGGCAGTTTCAGGTTTGGATCCTGGTCGTGCAATTTTTTGGCTGTATGCTGGGCTTTTTCAATCAGCTGCAGATCGGTGAGGGAGGCCATTTGTAATTGTTTGGTATATCCTGACTGGCGAGTCCCCAAGAAATCACCAGGACCACGCTGGTTTAGATCGATTTCTGCCAAAGCAAAGCCGTCATTCGTCTCCACCATGGCTGCCAAACGTTCATTTTCCGCAGCATCATCAGTATCAGGGACCAGCAGGCAGTAAGATTTTGCGGATCCTCTCCCTACACGTCCGCGGAACTGGTGCAGCTGGGCAAGGCCAAACCGGTTCGCGCCTTCGACCAACATTACGGTGGCATTTGGGATATCCACACCAACCTCAACTACCGAAGTGGAAACGAGGATCTGGTACTCACCGGATCGGAATTGTTCCATTACCAGTTCTTTTTCTTCAGGTTTTAAACGACCATGCAAGAGTCCCAATTTTAGATCGGGAAAAACATCTCTCTGCAGGCGATTGTGTTCTTCAATGGCAGTTTTACTTTCTTCTTCGGCGAAAATTAATTCAGACTGATCTTCCTGGCCGATTAAAGGGTAGATGATGAATACCTGGTTACCCAGTGATACCTGCTTGCTGATCAAGGTGTAAGCCCGTTCTCGCTCGCGAGGCAGCAGGATATGGGTTTCCACTACCTGACGACCAGGCGGCATCTCGTCCATGATGAGCAGGTCCAGGTCGCCATAAACCGTCAGGGCAAGTGAGCGGGGGATGGGTGTGGCGCTCATCACCATGAGATGGGGGTTCTCTCCCTTGGCACGCAGTGCAGCACGCTGCTCGACGCCGAAGCGGTGCTGTTCATCAATAATCGCCAGCTGCAAATCTGAAAAAATGATGGGATCTTCTATCAGTGCATGGGTGCCAATGACCAATTTGACGTCGCCATTTGATAATCCCTGGCGGATATCCGCTTTCTCAGGCTCAGGGGTGGCACCGAGGATTAACCTGATCTGGTGATCTTTGAGCACACCCTCCGGACCGGTCAGGAAATCCTTCATGCTGGTGTAATGCTGTTCTGCCAGGATGCTGGTAGGTGCCATCAGCGCGGCCTGGGAGCCATCTCTCGTGATCATAGCAATCGCCAGGGCTGCGATGACAGTTTTTCCTGAACCCACATCACCCTGCAGCAAACGGTTCATCGGGTGTCCGCTAGCCAGGTCGGAGCGCATCTCAGATAGGGATCTTTGCTGGGCAGAGGTTAAATTGAATGGCAGCTGGGAAACCCTCTCATTTAACCATTCCTGAGAGACCATGAACGTCTTAGCAGTTCGTTCCTGCCAGGTCCGCTTTTGTTCCAGCATGCCCAGCTGCAGATAAAGGATCTCTTCAAAGGCCAACCGATAGCGAGAATCATGCAACTTTTCCTTAGAATCCGGGAAATGCACCTGGAGAATCGCATCCGAGAGATCGATCAGGTCCTCATTTTTGCGGAGATCATTGGGCAATGGATCGTCCAGCTTTGGAGCCCAATATGTGATCACGCGGTGCATTAACCTTCTCAACCAGCGCTGGGTGATATTTGCAGTCAAAGGGTATACAGGAACGATGCGATTGGTGTGCAAGTTTTGCTGCTCGATTTGCTCGACCTCTGGATTGTTCATCGAGATGCGACCGAGGTATTGGTCAGTTTTTCCAGAAAGCACAACTTGTACGCCTGGTCTGAGTTTCTTGACCATCCAGGGTTGGTTGAACCAGGTTGCCCGTATACTGCCGGTCCCGTCGCTGATAATTCCCTCAGTGATATTCACCTTTCCATTACGAACTTTTCGGGTATTGGCACTTTTTACATTGCCGATGATGGTTACCTGTTCTCCATATTCCAAGCGGTTGATCGTTTTCAACTGGGAATAATCATCATACCGGCGCGGGAAGAAGTAAAGCATATCTTCTAGGGTTTTCAAACCGAGACGTTCCAGCGTTTGACCGTGCTTTGGTCCAACACCTGGCAGAACGGTTACAGGGGCGGTCAAAGCCTCCAATGAGGTTCTTTGAGCCGGTTTTTTTTCTGATTCTGTTTCAGGTTTAGTTTCCTGCACAGCAGCAGATTGTTCAAGGTGTTTCTGATGCGGCGGTTCTTCCTGCTCCAAGTCAACGCTTGCAGCTGTCTGATCACCCACAGTCTCTCGTGGCTCATTCCCCTCAGGAATTTTCTGATCCGATACAAGATCAGCAGGTGAAGGGCTGACCTCGCTTTGGATGCGCCCCCATAATCCCTGCAGTGCTTCCTGCCGGGAGGTGGGGGAAAGCCGGTTGTAATCTCTCAAGCGGGAGATAACAGCTGAGATCAAATCTTCAGGTAATCCTTCCTGCCGCGCTTCCGCCTCCCATGGTTCCAGCATGCGTGATAAACCGCCTAAAACAGCCCGGTTATCATAGCCACGTTCGGCTTCTAAATTAAAAAATTTTTGGAGTTTGATAAGTGATGGCTTCATTAAGGGTATTTTACCAGTAACAGAAGAAGATTATGGTTCTAGCTCAGCCTGATAATAAGATGCAAAACCAAGCCCATTGGGCCCAACATGAGCACCAATTGCGGTTGTCACGTTTACCACCAGGGGTTCCGTGGGCAATTCAAGTCCTAAATTGTCAAGCATCAGGCGAGCGTCATCTTCAGCATCTGTGTGCAGTACTCCAAACCGGATCAGGGAAGGTTCTGAGCGTACCATTTCCATCAGCCGCGCGATACCTTTTTTACGTGTGCGCACCTCACCCAGGCTTAATACATCTCCATCGATGACTTCCAGGAATGGTTTGTAATTTAATATTGCACCAAGCCTGGCACGTGCCCAGGATACACGCCCACTACGCCGAACGTATTCAAGGGTATCCAGCATGGCGATTACATGCAGTTCTTTGCGCATCTTGCCAAGCAAACCCAAAATCGCATCGAGCGGCAAACCTTTCAAGATGGCATCTGCAGCTTCGAGGACCTGAAATCCCAATCCCAGTGAAATTTGCCTGCTGTCCACAATTTCGATTTGTCCTTGAACCGAATTTGCGGCCGTCGTTGCGGCACTATAAATGGCACTCAATTTGCTGGAGCAGTGAATGGATAATATCTGGTCATACCCGCTGATGAGAATTTGTTCATACAATTTCTGGTATGTGCCCACCGAAGCAGTTGACGTTGTCGGAAAGGAATGCAATTGAGGGAGCTGCTTGTAGAAATCCTGGCGTGAGAAATGTTCATCATCTTCAATACTCTTACCATCGATGATGAGGATATTTGGAACGACATGGATGTTGTATGCCGAAACCAGCTCGTGGGGTATATCGCAGGTGCTGTCAGTGACAAGAGCTATTCTCATGAGGAAACTGCTCGTAGAATGATACCCTTGAAGGGTGATTTAATGGAGATCAAGGTCCGGCTAAGGAATATTTTACCCCCAGCAGATTGATGTTATTCAAATGAGATGATGAACTGGTAGTGAGGTTGACCACCATCTTGCACTTCCACTTCAAGATGTGGTTGAGATACACGGATGCAGTCAGCGATCTGGTTGGCCACATGATTATCTACCTCATCACCAAAGAACAACGTGATCAATTCGTATTTTTCGAAATCCAGCTTCTCCATCATAGAGGCACAAGTCTCTTCCAGCGTATTGGCGGAGGCCATTAATTTACCATTGAATAGGAGGATTGTTTCACCTTCCTGTACGCTGACTCCATCAATTTCCACGCTGCGAATTGCAGTGGTGATTTCAGCAGTATCCACATCATCCAGGGCGGCATTCATCTCTGCAGCTACCTGATCGAGATCCCCGTGAGGAACAAGTCTGAACATGGCTGCCAGGCCCTGAGGTATGGTTTGGGAAGGAATGACTGCCACATCTTTGACCGTTAATTCAGCAGCATTATTGGCTGCCATGATGATATTTTTATTGTTTGGTAAGAGAATCACTTTATCGGTAGGTAAACCTTCAAAGGATTCCAGCAAGTCCTCAGTGCTGGGATTCATCGTTTGTCCACCTTCAACTATGCCTGCCACACCTAGGCTAGCGAAGACCTGGGAGATTCCCCTGCCGGGTGATACGGCGATAACCGCAATTTGACCCGGTTCTATTGGTGAAATTTTTACGGGAATTCCATTGGTCTTTCTTTCGATCTCCTCCATCTGCGCCAATAAATTCTCAATGTGAACCTTAGTGATCGTACCCAGGCTCATTGTGTAATCGATTGGTTCGTAGCGCTTGCCTGTCTCCACATGGATGTGCATGCGGTAGAGACCTTCCCCTTCACCAACTTGAATGGAGGTACCGATCTTTTCCAGATGGCTGTAGAAATCCTCGAGGTTGAGAGGATGATGGGGTCGGAAGTCGACCACGACTTCGTAATCTTGCCCTTCCTCGATTGTTTGCAGTGTGTCATCCAGCATCATCTTTGATAACGGCTGGATGGATGCTGCTGGGCTGTCTAATGGCTGACCATTGATGTATCGCAGCATGCCTTCCAAAATAAAGTAGAGACCTTTCCCTCCAGCATCAACAACTCCTGCCTTTTTTAATACATCCAGCAAATCAGGGGTCCTCTCGACGGATTGGTTGGCTTCCTGGACAACCCTTTCCAGGATGGTGATAGGATCTTCGGTTTCAGCCAGCGCAGCTTCCGCGACCCTGGCGATATCCTTGGCGACAGTCAAGATGGTACCCTCGACGGGGCGTACAACACCTTTGTAGGCTGTGTCACGTGCAATACTAAAGGCATGAGCCAGGGCAGGACCGTCTAGCGATTCGATTCCATCTGTCCCGCGGGCCAAACCACGCCAGATTTGTGAGAGGATTACTCCAGAGTTGCCGCGTGCTCCCATCAAAGCACCATGGGCGACCAGGCGGATCATTTCCCCAAAGTTGTGTTCCGGGGATTCAGCGATTTCGTCATACGCAGCCTGCATGGTGAGGACCATATTGATGCCGGTATCTCCATCTGGCACAGGGTAAACGTTCAGCGAGTTAACAATTTCCTGGTTGGTCCTCAACCAGGTTAAACCAGCAGCGATCAGAGATTTTAGCGCCTGTCCATCAATGGGTGCTGTGCGAAAACGATCTTGACGCCTCTTGATGTATGTCTGCTGCGAATCTATTTCCATTGACTCATCCACCTGGAGGAAATTAAAAACCTTCGTTAATCCAGGTTGCTAATGCGTAAACCATTCACGTGAATATTTACCTGGTTGACTGGCATTCCCAGTGCTTTTTCGACGTGATACCGGACCGTGTTCGCCACGCTACTGGCGACAGACTTGATGCGGGTGCCATATTCTATGACAATATACATGTCGATATTGATATTTTCTCCATCATAGTTAACTTCAACACCCTGCATTGGATCTTTCACCAGGACATTGGTGAGATTCGTCATCAGATTCTTTGGTGCCAAACCTACCACGCCATAAGACTCCAATGCTGCCTGGTGGGCAATCCTGGCAACAGCGCGGGGTGAAACGTGGATGCTTCCGATCGGTGTAGTTTCTCCAGTCATAATTTTCCTCAATAGTTTTAACAACTTAACTTGTAAGGAGATACGATTTGTGGTAATATTGCTCGGCTCATGTAGGGTCTGGGCAGAACACCTTGCGAATCTGCATATGAATCGTGAGTTTGTTACTCCTCATTTTATGGTTCGCAGAACCAAAATTGTCTTGAAAGGTCTATGAACGATGGCTACTTGTCAAAATTGCGGGAAGAAGACGACTTTTGGTCGGAATCGTCCCTGGTCCAAGAAATCTACGCCACGTACTTTCCGTCCAAATCTTCAGAAGATCACTGTCTATGAAGATGGAAAGAAAATACGCAAAGTTCTTTGCACCAAGTGCATTCGAACATTGGTGAAAGTAAATTAAGCTAGTAAAGTACAGAAAAATTCTGTAACCGATCCGAGTGATGACTCATTTCAAATCGCGGCCAGGCCGCGATTTTTTTTTGCTATGAAATCCACTTATTACACCGCGAACGAATCATACCCGGGGGTAAGCTTTATGACAAGGGTATTAAAATATGATTTGAGTCAGCGGAGCGGGGGATTGTAGGAAAAATATACCCATAAGTAAAGCGGGATCAGCCCACCAACGGCAAGCAATGCGAACAGCGCCAATAGTATTGTGATCCAATCCATCTCCAGTGGATTTTTACTATTTTGTATCACTTCTGGGATTACTGGAGTATCAAAAGGTTGGGTTTCTGCAGTGCCCATCCCAGAATAGTCTGCCGTGTGGGGCTGAGGTTGGTTCATAACGAATGAATTTTGTTCCAAAGATTGTAATACCTGTCCTAATTGGTCAGCAGTCCGGTAGCGAGCTGCGGGTTCTTTGGCCAAGGTTTTTAGTAAGATTTGCTCCATACTGACAGGAATATTTGGGTTCAACTGGCGCGGTGATGGGGGTAAATCTTCGCGATGTTTCTTTGCTAATTCTGTTGGTGTTCCAGCCGTGAAGGGTAGTTCACCGGTGAGCATTTCGTACATTATCACACCCAGTGAGTAAACATCCGAGGCCAGGGTTGGAGCAAGACCGGCAGCTTGTTCAGGGGAGAAATAAGATGGAGAACCCCAAACGATATCAGATTTTTCACCCGGCTGGATGGAGGCCAGTGCGCGGGCGATACCAAAATCGACGATCTTTACTCGTCGGTCGGGTGTGACCAGCAGGTTTTGCGGTTTAATGTCGCAATGGACCAGACCCACCCGATGAGCATAGCCTACCCCTGCACAGGCTTGTTCCATCAGGTAGAGAGTTTCTTGAAGGGTAAATCGACCCTTAGCTGCTTTCAGCTGCTTGATATCCGACCCCGGGACAAACTCCATGATGATAAAAAGGCGCTCAGAATCAAACCCAAAATCATATACTGTAACAATATTCGGATGAGATAGATTTGCGGCAGCTTTAGCTTCTTGCTGGAAGTGATCTCGAAAGGCAGGGTCTGTTGAATATTTTTGAAGCAGCACTTTAATCGCCACCTTGCGGTCTAAGGTCAGGTCGTGGGCTTTGTATACAACAGCCATACCGCCTTTTCCCAAGGTGTCTTCGATCTGGTAGCGCTCATTGATTAGATTTAAGCTGGCCTCAGACATGGAGTTATTTTATCCTCTGGGTTCCGGAATTGTACCATCCAAGACCTGCGGGTTATAGAGTAGAATAATTTCATTATCAGCGGTGCCAATTCAAATTTCCACTGATTTGTGGCAAATACTTGACGATCCAATTATTTAAGGTTCCGGGAAAATTATGCCAAGTGCACTCCTAGTTTATAACCCGGTAGCTGGTCGCTATCCTTCCCGGCTGCTGACCGAACGGGCGGCAGATGTCCTGGAAGCATATGGGTGGCAGGTGGATATCAAGACGACAATTGATGGGAGCCAAATTTCCCGGCTTGCTCAACAGGCAGTTCAGGAGAGAAAAGATTCGCTGATTATTGTGGGTGGTGATGGGTCATTGAATAAAGCTCTTCCCAGCCTTGTGGGGACTGAAACTGCCCTGGGTGTTCTCCCGGCAGGCACGGCAAATGTTTGGGCACAGGAGCTGGGTTTGCCCGGGTTGAGTTGGACACGTTGGAAGGCTTTGGAAGAAAGTGCCCACCGCCTGGCCCGGGGGGGGATACGCCGGGTGGATATTGGAAAGTGCAATGAAAAATACTTCCTATTGTGGTCTGGGATTGGAATAGACGCTTTTATCGTTCACCGCATCGAGCCAAGGAAGCAATGGGAGAAGAATTTCACCCTGGTACGCTATGCGGCCAGCGCGGTGTGGAGTGCCAGCCGGTGGCATGGCGTGAATATCCGGGTTATGACCGATAGCTCACAGATCGAGGGGAAATTTATGCTGGTGGAGGTCAGCAATATCCGGCTGTATGCTGGTGGATTGGCGACACTGTCACCCCAGGCAACCCTGGATGATGGATTGATGGAGCTCTGGTTGTTTGATGGTGAGAGTATCGAGGAACTCCTTCAGCAAGCCTGGCTGCTCTGGTCAGGAAGACATGTCGATTCGGAAAGGGTACAACTGGTTCAGTTCAACCAGATTGTATTAGAATCTGATACCCAAATCTACCTGCAGATGGATGGCGAACCCGAAGTTGGAGATATGCGGGTTGCTATCTCTGTGCTTCCCCGGCAATTGAAAGTGATGATGCCGGAAGGGGTACCCAGTTCTTTATTCCACTAAACCAGGCATGGGAGAAGAAAAATCAATTAATGATCAATTACATCAGGCATAAACCGCTCTCTTTGTTATTAACGACACTCCCGCTGGCCTTGATGGCCGAAGTATTTCATTGGGGTGCTGTGTGGGTGTTTACACTCTCAGCCTTAGCCGTGATACCCCTGGCAGCCTATATCGGAGAGGGTACTGAAGCCCTGGCAGCATACACCAATCCCCGAGTTGGTGGGCTGCTGAATGCAACTCTCGGGAATGCTGCTGAACTAATCATTACGGTTGTTGCAATCCGGGCGGGCTTGCTGGAATTGGTCAAGGCCTCTATCACTGGCTCGATATTAGGAAATGTACTCCTGGTGATGGGATTCTCAATGGTGGTAGGCGGCCTGCGTAACGGTGTTCAAACCTTCGATCGCCGGCAGGCCAGCCGGAACGCAATCTTACTGGTCCTGGCAGTGATCGCCCTGATCATCCCTTCTTTATTCAGCGGTTATATTAACAATCCACAGTCGATACGAGTGGAAGCGCTCAGTGTGGGCACCGCGATTGTCATGATGATATTGTATGGCTTGAGCCTGCTTTACAGTTTGAAATTTGAGGATACACCTGTATCACGCAAACCCACAGAAGAGATAATTCACACAACCTCCTGGTCTATCCGTTCCGCAGCAATCATCCTGGTCCTGGCGACGATTGGCGTCGTGATCGCGAGCGAATTATTAGTGGAAGCTGTTGAACCAGTGATGGTCGGGCTTGGGATTTCGGAATTTTTCATCGGCATCATTCTCATCCCGCTGATCGGAAATGTGGCTGAACACTTCGTGGCAGTCCAAGTCGCAGCTCGCAACCAGATGAATTTGAGCGTTGAGATCGCCGTTTCGTCCAGTTTACAGATCGCCTTGTTCGTCGCTCCTGTCCTGGTATTTATCAGTTTACTTTTCGGAAACCCTCTGCAGTTAATCTTTAACGATTTAGAGTTGATCGCTTTGATCGCAGGTGTGATCATCATGGCATTTGTATCGGAAGATGGTGAATCTAACTGGTTGGAAGGTGCTGTGCTGCTGACCATCTATCTCATCCTGGCGCTGGGGTTTTTCTTAATTGATTAGTTGCTTAAAGGCATGATTTCGTGGAACCTCGCAAGGTTTTTAACTTTTTCACTGATCCCTGGTTAGTCTTCGGCGCCATTGGATTTGGAATTGCCCTGCTGGCGGCTACCCTGCTGTTATTATCCTGGACCCGGTCGCCCCATCCCCCGGCTGCTGGATCAACTGCGGTGATCACCATCATTGCAGTGCCTACTCCCACCCAGATCGCCCCAACACCCACGCCAAATCCAACAGAAACTCCCACAGCAACTGGCCTCCCAATTCCTCCTGAAGGGGATATCGTCCTCGATGCCTATGTACAGGTTACGGGTACAGGTGGTGGGGGTTTGCGATTGCGGGAGGGTCCGGGTTTGGACCGCGATGTGCGTTTGCTGGGTGAAGAAAACGAGATTTTTTTAGTCCAGGATGGTCCCCAGCAGGCGGATAATTATACCTGGTGGTATTTAGTAAATCCATTGGAAGAAGCTCGCTATGGATGGGCTGCAGCGAATTTTCTGAGGGTGATACAAAATCCATGATGAAAAACATCTATCTTGATCCGATTCTGATCTGCATAAGGAAATATATTTTATGAATACACTGAAACCCACTGGCATCACTGCCGATCGACGGAAGCGAATCCTCACCATCAACTGGAATGATGGGCATACCAGCCAATACTCATTCACATTATTGCGGGTGGCTTGTCCCTGTGCGGAATGCCGCGGCGGGCATGCAAATATGGGGGCAGATCCGACACCAGAGATGTTCGCCGCCAAAGATGAAGATAGCCCGGAGACACGTCTAGTAACTATTGAATCGGTTGGCACCTATGGGATCACTCCTGAGTGGGAAGATGGCCACCACTATGGAATTTACAATTGGAATTATCTACGCAAATTATGCCCCTGCCCAGAGTGCCGGGAGGATGCCAGGTAAGTTTCGATTGTTATCGAACAGTTGGGGATTAGAGATAATCTTTCAGGTTATGTTCCACGGCATAGGCAGCCGCTTCTGCACGGTTGCTAACGCCCAATTTCGAGAGAATACTGCTTACATAATTGCGGACTGTACCCTCCCCTAAAAAGAGCGCTTTTGCGATCTCACGATTGGTTTTCCCCTCCGACACCAGCAACAGGACATGTCTCTCCTGTTGGGTGAGCGCAGAAAATGCCGAAGCCTCCTCTTCTTTGGCGGCTTTACGTACTTCCTGAAAAATACGCTGGGTGACAGCCGGATCCAGGAGTGCTTCACCTCTTCCAACGGCTTCGATCGCTCGTACCAGGTCTTCCCCGCCGATTTGCTTCAATACATAACCGGAAGCTCCAGCCCGGATTGCAGAGAAGAGCATTTCGTCCTCAGCATATGAAGTGAGCATGATCACTTTGGTGTCGGGATAATTGCTTGAAATTTCATCGCAGGCTTCAATCCCAGAGCCACCCGGGAGGCGGATGTCCATCACAACCACATCTGGTGCATAGGTGGCAACTCGTTCGATCGCCTCGCGAGCGTTGCTTGCTTCTGCTACCACCTCGAATTCTGGATGGCGTTCAAGCAAGGCTTTAAGACCCAAACGGACGACTTCGTGATCATCCACCAGTAAAATACGCTGTTTTGACATAGATTGAGGAACCTCTTCGCATGTGAGTATAGTCCAGAGTTATACGACTGGCAAGGTCTGATTTGCCTTGCAGGAGTTGTACCACGGGGATATTTTAAGGCATACTTTTTGTGAGCGCTTTGAGGTAAAAGTTTATGCTTCGAGCTGCTCGCTGTCGCGTTTAAAATCGATGAACCTGTAACCCACGCCGCGTTCAGTAAGTATATATTTTGGATTAGCGGGGTCTTTCTCAATCTTCTGGCGCAAGTAATTGATATACAGCCTGACATAGTGAGGTTCATCCCGGTATTCGTAGCCCCAAACTTTGGTCAAGATTTGATCATGGGTGAGCACCCAACCAGCGTTCTGGACCAGGTGGTAAAGCAAGCGATATTCAGTTGGCCGCAGCTTCACCAGTTCGCCATCAACCCAAACTTCGTGCCGGTCAAAATCTAATTTTAATCGATCATCAACTTCAATCAACCCATGTGTGCTGGCACCTGTCATTTCCGTCCGGCGTAGAACTGCCTTTACGCGGCTGACCAGTTCCCGGGGGCTGAAAGGCTTGGTGATGTAGTCATCTGCACCTAACTCAAGGCCATGCACACGATCTTCCTCTTCTCCTTTTGCTGTGAGCATGATGACAGGGACAGTGTTTGACTCGCGGATCATTTCGAGGACTTCAAAACCATCAATATCCGGCATCATCACATCAAGCAGTACAAGGTCTGGCAGATTACTGCGAATCTTGTCAATGGCCTGTTTTCCATTAAAGGCTTCGAACACCTGAAATCCATCATGTTCCAAATTCAAGCGAATGAAGCGGACCATGCGCTCCTCATCATCCACAACTAAAATCCGTCGGTCCTTATAACTATCTTGCATAGATTACTCTCTCACAAATCCAATGATATCTTCTTCGTCGTCTTCACCTGGCATGATTTCAATGAAGTTTATTTTCTCGATTGGCCAGATGACGGAGACGACCTGTTCCTGAATGAAATTTAAATCTTTACCATCGATATGCCGCGGGTTGTGCACGGTGACCACATTGTCTGTGGGTGCTGGCAACTCGTCGATTTCGCCAAGGATTGGCTCAGAATTCAGGATGTGCAGAATAACTAGTCTGGACATGGATTGTTACCTATTTTAAACCTTTACACGCCCGCAATATTCAACATCTAAGGCTAATTGGTTAATTTAATGATAATAACAGATATATTATCTGGACCACCAGCTGCATTCGCAGCTGCTAAGAGTAAATCACAGGCTACCTGGGGGTCTGAAGCACCCTGGATGATCCGCCAGATTTCTTGATCCGGAACTGCTCCCCACAACCCGTCAGAACAAATGGTTATCTGCCCACTTGGTGGTATGCGAGTTGAAATAAGTTCAGCCTCAACCGGTTCAACCTGCCCCAGGGCCCGGTAGAGCACATTGCGTTGGGGGTGGATGGCTGCTTCATCAGCTGTAATTTGCCCAAGATCCTCCAGCCGCTTGACAAGAGAGTGATCAGTGGTTAAAACCCTGGGATCCTGGTCTACGTCAAACAGGTAAGCCCGACTATCACCGATATGGGCGATCGTCATCCAATCTTCGAACAGCAGCAATCCAGTCAGCGTAGAACCACCACCGGGTGCATTTGCCTGGATGGAAAGGTGGGCTGCGCGGATTCCTGCGGCCATGATCTCCTTCAATTCATCCGCTTCACGATTTTCGACCAAACCCAGGAAAGGAGGAATTAATTCTGGCAAAATTTGCTGAATCATGGCTTGAGCAGCCAATTCACTGGCTTTTTCTCCAGAGACATGCCCGCCCATTCCATCTGCAACGATGAACAATCCCATGGGAATACTGGCGCTGTTGGTCACCAGGTTCATGGACATTGCAAATAAGGCATCCTCGTTTTTTTCACGCTGCATGCCAACTGAACTGCCAATTCCAACCTGAAATGGTTTTGAATTCATATTCGATAACCACATTTTCCTATCACTGGGTTGGGCGGGCTGCTTGTTTGGAACCACAGGACCGGGGGATTATGCATGGTCTCCATCAGCTCGATCTTGAACTCTAAAGATCTTCATTAACCAACCTGATTCCCGAAAAAGTCTGTTTTACTTAATCAAACATCGTGTAATTAACCACTTGGTTTCACCGGTAAGGCGTACAACTGGTGATCGATTGAACCGATAAAGACCTGACCATTCCCAGCGGTTGGGGTCCCGGTGATGGGTTGGTTGGTCTTGAATTTCCAGCGCAATTTTCCGGTTTGTCTGTCCAGACAGTAGAGGTTTCCGTCAACTGAACCACAGTACAGTTCCTCTCCCAGGACAATGGGAGACCCGGTTACCTGATTTTCAGTCTTGAATCTCCAAACTTCCTTTGTGGTGTTCCGATTCACGCAGTATATATTACCATCGATAGCCCCCGAATAAAGCAGATTCTCGGCAATACAAGGTGAAGATATCGAGCCTTTATCCATTTTAAAACGCCAGATTAAATAACCTGATTTGGCATCCAGGGCATAAATATATTTGTCCAGCGAACAGAAAAACACCTGGCCTTCAACTACGACTGCTGACGAGGTGATCGCCCGTTTGGCTTTATAACGCCATCGAATACCTCCCCTGAAATCCATACAATAAAACTCACCGGCTTCATTGCCTGCATAAACTTCTTCCTGAGTAACAAATGGGGTCGATCGCACTTCCCCGATGGTTTCGACCTGCCAAATCCCCCGGCCGCTATGGATATTTACAGCATGCAGTGACATATCATCTGAGCCAATAAAAACATGACCATGGGCGACGAAAGGTGATGAGCGGATAGGGCCTTTCGTGTAGTAAGCCCAGGCTAAGGCACCAGTCCGGGCAGAAACGACGTGCAGGCGATTGTCTTCTGACCCAATGAAGATGAAGTCTTCAGCCGCTGCAGGACGGCTGACAATACCGCCATCAGTCTGGTATTTCCAAATTAATTTACCCGTGTCAGTGTTGATCGCATACAGATTGTGATCGTAGGAACCAACATATACGACTCCCCGAATAAATAGTGCGGTCCCACGGATTTCATCCGTGCTGGTAAATGTCCAGGTGGGTTGAATGCTGGTGTCGGCAAGCGGAGCTACCACATCAAATTGTGGTGCTCGCTGCCTGGAATCATCTCGCCCGATGATCGCCAGCAGGTCCAATTTCAATTCGGCTGCACTCTGGTAACGTGAAGCAGGCTCGTATTGCATTGCTTTATTGATCGTTTGGTCCAGGTCTGTGGAAACAAGGGGGTTTACCTGTGGGAGTGATACCTGGTCTGAAATCAGGGAATCTTTATTTTGCGGGGCATGACCACCAAGCAAATGGTAAAGACAGGCACCCAGTGAATAGATGTCAGAAAGTGCATTGACCTGGTTCTGGGAGCTCTCGGGCGCCAGATAGCTCTCCGACCCGCTGAAGGCGACCATTAGATCTGCGTGAAAAGAAGCAGCAAGTCCATAATCAACCAGCATGACCTGATTGTGCTGATCCAGCATGATATTGTTTGGATTGAGATTGCACACGAAAATCGGTTCAGGTTCGTGATCGTGTAGATACTGCAGTACTTCGCAGAGAGCGACTCCCCATGGGATAACTTGATTGGGGGATAAGGAACCTGGTGATGCCTCCAGCCAGGCTGCCAGGGTCTGGCCATGGATAAATTCAAGGACCAGGTAAGCGTGCCTATCCTGGATAAAATAATCCAGGATGCTGGGTATCGCAGGATGTGACAAGGTAGCCAGGAGATTGACCTGCCGCTCAAAGTTTTTCAGGTTCTGCTCGCGAGTTGGTAGATCGGGAGATGGATTATAGAACTCTTTCACCATCACCTGCTTGGTGACATTCGGAAAGCGAAGGTCGCGCGCCTGGTAAACGGCACTGTTGCTGCCTTCGCTGACCGGATTCTGGATTAAATAGCGATTCGCCAGGCGGGTGCCTTTTTTCAATAAGAGGTTTGCCGAGCTGTTGTTCTGATATTGGTCCATTTCACTTGTCAATCAGGCAAAAACAAGCCAGGAGCCCGATTTGTGTATCAATCAAGGGTATTCACAGACAGCAGAAAGTGTAAAACCATACCCAGAATTTGGCTGGTTTGATTATAGCCAGCAAACCTGGTTTGTGCAAATTACAAATCAGCAGGTTGTGACGCGCAGAGCTACACGGTTAATCTTACGATCAGTATAATATACATGGTGTTTTGGAAAGGATTGACGCAAATGTATAACCATGAAGATTATCTCTCCCCCTATACCTGGAGATACGGTTCAGAGGATATGCGCCAGGTGTGGGGCGAGGTGAATAAGCGGCGCTTATGGCGGATGATCTGGGTTGCCCTGGCGGAGGTGCAATCCGAGTTTGGCCTGGTTACAGCAGAGCAGCTGGCAGACCTCAGATCTCAAGCACAGCAGGTGAATATCGACCGTTCTTTTGAAATTGAGCGCCAGATACACCACGATTTGATGGCAGAGCTGAAAGCATTTGCAGAACTTGCTCCAGTGGGTGGAGGTATTTTGCACCTGGGGGCGACTTCGGCAGATATTGAAGATAACGCCGATGTGCTGCGCATGCGGCAGGCTTTAAACCTGGTGATAGAAAAACTCATTAAATTGATTCTCGCAATGACGGACCTGGTGGAGGAGTGGTCGGATTATAGCCTGATGGGGTATACGCACCTGCAGCCAGCGGAACCGACCACGTTGGGCTACCGCATGGCTTTTTATGTGCAGGACCTGTTCAATGATTGGGACGAGCTGCGGCGCAGCCAGCAGGGACTGCGCGGTAAGGGCTTCAAGGGTGCTGTGGGCAGCGGGGCTTCCTATGCAGAATTGATTGGGCTTGAAAATCTAGTTGATTTTGAGACCGGGATGTCAGCCAAGCTCAACCTGCCGTTTTACCCGGTTACCTCCCAGGTGTATCCCCGCAAGCAGGAGTACCGCGTGCTCAGCAATCTGGCTGGCCTGGCAAGTTCTCTGAATAAATTTGCTTTCGACCTGCGGATCTTGCAGTCACCTGGTTTTGGGGAGCTGGCGGAGCCGTTCGGAAAGCTGCAGGTTGGCTCGTCAGCCATGCCATTCAAGCGCAACCCGATCAAAGCAGAGAAGATCGATGCCCTGGCTCGCTCGCTGGCCCAGCTGCCCCGCCAGGCATGGGATAACGCGGCCGGGTCCCTGCTGGAGAGAACCCTGGATGATTCGGCTAACCGGCGTTCGATCCTGGCAGAAGGATTCCTGATCGCTGACGAGCTGCTGCTTACCTCCCAGCAAATTATTGAGGGACTGGTGATCGATGAAGCCGCGATACAGCGCAACCTTTCCCGATATGGTCATATCACCGGCAGTGAAAGGATTTTGATGGCTCTTAGTAAATCCGGTGCGGATCGACAGGTGATGCACGAACGACTGAGGGAATTAGCGATGCAGGCAAGGGCGGATGAAGAGAAAGGCGAACCAGGAGCTTTCACGCGGCTGGTCACCAGTGAAGCACTGTTCCTGGAATATCTCAGCGCTGACCAGCTCCTGCAGCTGCTGGATATCAGCCGGTATGTCGGAGATGCACCCAAACGGGCGCGGAACCTTGCAAAAACCATCCGCGAACAATTTCAAAAATCTGCCGGATAAATTTTTTGCGTATTTATCCCTGCCAGATCATGCTTCATATTCGAGAGGGAAATACGGTCTAGCAATCAATCCTAGAAGAATCTTGTATAGTTCCACGGAGCAGGCAATCAGCGGATCAACCGATATAGTTTATCGAAAATCTGCTTCTGGTTTGGGTTTGTTATCCAGGATAACTTCGATCTTTTCCAGTACTTCGCTGGTCAGTTTCGGCACCACTTCGAGAGCGGACATATTCTCTTCAACTTGTTCTGGACGGGATGCTCCGGTGATCACGGTACTGACATTGGGGTTTACCAGGCACCAGGCTAGAGCCAGCTGCGCCATCGTGCAGCCCAATTGCTCGGCGACCGGCATCAAGCGACCTACTTTTTCGATTTTCTCTTTTCCCTCGGGGCTTTCATAACCCTCGCGCAGCCAATCATAGCCTTCCAGGTTCAGACGGCTATCCTCGGGGATGCCCTGGTTGTACTTGCCAGTTAATATACCGCTGTCCAGCGGACTCCAGATGGTCGTGCCCAGGCCGATTTCCTTGTACAGGTGTGCATAATCGCCTTCCACTTTCTGGCGGTCGAACATGTTGTACTCAGGCTGCTCCATTAATGGGGGTATCAGGTGCTCTTTTCGGGCAACAGCATAGGCTTCCATGATCCTCTCGGCAGACCATTCGCTTGTTCCCCAATAAAATGCCTTTCCCTGATCGATCAAAAAGGTCATGGCGCGCACCGTCTCTTCGATGGGTGTATGGATATCTGGGCGGTGGCAGAAGATCAGATCAACATAATCCAACTGCAGGCGGTCCAAAGCAGCTTGCGTCCCTTCGATAACATGTTTACGGGATAAACCACGCTGGTTGGGACCGGACCCACCCCAAAAGATCTTGGTACTGATGACCAGGTCCGACCGCTTCCAGCCTGACTTTTTGATCACGCTGCCCATCACAGTTTCAGCTTTGCCATGAGCATAGACTTCAGCGTTGTCAAAGAAATTGACTCCCGCATCAACCGCTGCTTGCATGCATTCTTGAGCGACCTGCTCGCCAACCTGACCGCCGTATGTGACCCAGGCACCCAGGGAGAGTGCTGAAACCTGCAGGCCGGATTTTCCAAGGTATCGATATTCCATAGGCTCCTCTGCTGAATTCAGGATAAAAGCGTTTTTGGTTTGATTTGTGTCTTTGATTTTGAGAGCAAGTCCTGGTTTGCCGCGCAGATAACAGGGAAACTTCGTGAGCGGTAATCGAAGTTGCCTTCTAATGGGAATGGTTTGGGTCCATCCAGGGTATCGATGGGTGCCCCCGCTTCGGTGGCGATTAACCAGCCGGCGGCAATATCCCAGATTTTTGGTGTGGCCTCAAATGCGACAACAGCCATACCACGTGCGACAGCGCATAGGGAGAAGCAGGCTGACCCAAGGATACGGGTTTTATAGCGGATTTTAACCTCGTACTGCTGGTACGTACGAGTGCAGCAGGAGAAGAACGAGGTGGTTTGCCCCGGGAGAGGCGGCTGCGAGTGAATCTGCCCGCCATTCAGATAAGCCCCAGCACCTCGGGCAGCAGAAAATAATTCATCGAAGAATGGAAAATAAACCACACCAATTTCAGGCCATCCGTCCACCAAACGCGCGATGGATACCCCCCAGATCGGTAAACCCAGGCTGAAATTCGTTGTGCCATCCAAGGGGTCGACTATCCAGACAGCTGAACCTGCCTTCCCTATCTTTGGCTGCAGTTCTTCACTGATTAGAGCATCTTGTGGATAACTTTTATGGATCGATTCGGTGATCATCTGGTCAGCTGACAAGTCGGCTTCAGTGACGACGCTGAAGTCTTCTTTAAGGCTGGTGAATGATCCATCAGGATTGAAAAAATCAAACAGGAGCTTGCCAGTATCCCTGGCTAACTGGATTGCAAATTGCAAATTTGAATTCATTTCGTGAGTATAACATCCCAAGTAATCTACATAGCAGAAAAATACAATTCCAATCAGGATCCGGTGACAATCTGGACGTAATCCTCGGTAAGTGTATCTGCCGTGGAAGCACTCAGAAAAGCCATTAATTCTCCAGCGACAAGTGCCTTGTGCTCGGCGTCCCTGCGGCTCCAGGTGCGGCTCTTGACTTCCAGGAAATGACCCAGATTGGGATCGTCCACCCGGTCGAGGTTGATATAGAATTCTGTGCCCTGGAATAAAACTCGCCAGCGCAGGCGATGTTTTTCAATCACCACCTCCTTGGTGGGATTGAAATACTCGCGGTAGAAGCGCAGGCTGTGAGTAGCGGGAGCAATATAGCGACTGCGGGATAGAAGTACATCGCTATCATATTGAGCTTCCCGGGTTGGCCCAATCATGGTCAAACGGTAGCGAATATTGGTGATCTGGTCGTTTTCATCGATGTATTCATCTTCTCGGTAGCGTAAGATTCCCTGGTCCGGATCGGAAAACATGAAGTAGACATCATATTCATGGTAATGGCGTGAATACAACACTTCTAAACCAGGTCCCTTGATGGCTTCCAGAATTAAATCTGGGTCAGTGGTGCGCATCTTGACCTGAACTTCGAAACTTTCACCTTCCATCGCACCACCGATGGCGACAAGTTTGGAAATCACGGATTTTTCTCGTTCAATGAGGAAAGAATCGATACGGCGGGCATATTCTCCGGCCTGGGTGATCAGTTCTTCATGATCGAGGGTCAGCAGCTCCCGGTCGCGCATCAGCCACTGACCGTTGACCATTACCGATTGGACATCGGTTGATTGAGTTGCATAAGCCAATTGGGAATAAATGTTAACCTTATCCCGGTGAAAGCGGGGTGCATTATGCAGGGTGGCGACATCCACGATGATCAAGTCAGCCCGCTTCCCGGCTTCCAAAGAACCGACCAGGTGGTCCATGTGCATCGCCCTCGCCCCCAAGCGGGTAGCCATGGTAAGGGCCGTGGAGGCAGGTACCGTGGTGGGATCGCCAGTGATGCCTTTGGCCAGGAAAGCCGCTAGGCGGATCTCTTCAAACATATCCAGGTCATTGTTAGAAGCGGGTCCATCCGTACCGATACCCACATCCAGCCCAACGGCGAGCATCTCGCTAACCGGGGCTGCGCCGGAGGCGAGTTTTAAATTGGATGAAGGGCAGTGTGCAACACCCGCTGAGTGGTGGTGCAGGGTGCGGATTTCACCCTCATCAATGTGCACACAGTGGGCAGCTAGGACTTTTGCATCAAATATATTATTCTTTTTGGCGTAGGGGATAACCGGCATCCCGTTCTCGGCGCGCGAATTTTCGACCTCGGTTTCCGTTTCCGCGAGGTGGGTGTGCAGAGGAACGTCAAATTCAACCGCCAGTTCAGAGGTCGCGCGTAGGATCTCTTCTGTGCAGGTATAAGGAGAGTGGGGGGCTACGGAGGGTACGATCAGGGAGTGGTCTTTCCAGCGCTGGATAAACTCTCGGGCTTCAGCCAGCGATTCCTCGTAGGATTGGGCATCGGGGGTGGGAAATTTCAACACAGTCTGCGAACACAGGGCACGCAAGCCTATCTCCGAGGTCGCCCGGGCGACCTGCTCTTCGAAATAATACATATCTGCAAAGCAGGTGATCCCGTTGCGAATTAATTCCACGCAGGCCAGCTGCGTTCCCAGACGAACAAACTCAGGGGAAACGAATTCCCTCTCGACTGGCATCATATAACCCATCAACCAGACATCCAGCCGCAGGTCATCAGCCAGACCGCGCAAGAGGGTCATGGGGACATGTGTATGGGCGTTGATCAAACCTGGCATAACCACTTTCCCCCCACAATCGATCACCTGCTGGGCAGGATAGGCACCCCGTATCTCACGCTCCGGACCTACTGCGAGAATCGCATCCCCGGTGACAGCCACTGCGCCCGGATCATACTGGTGCAATTCCTCGTCCATCGTCAGCACGATGGCGTTGGTCAGTAATAAATCTGCCTTATCAGCCATTATCTTCCCTTTCGTATAAGTTCATCATGAATAACTATAAGATTGCTAATCATTTCTGGATGGAACCCAGCTGTTTTCATAATTTACGCAATAAATCCAATCCCTGGTTGGTAGCCCAGGTGGCGGCATATGCGGGAGGACCACCATATGATAGTTGCTGCAGCTGTTTTCCGCCAGGTGAATTGTATGCCAGGAAAATCTCCTGGCGTACCGGGCCAGGTTGGAGGCTGACCCCCAGGATGACATCCGCCTTCAAGTGCAGGGGATGCTGAGCAATCGTCTCTGCCAGTTCCTCGGAAGAAAGGGGCGTGGTTGACATTTGGGCCCCGATAAATGGTTCTCCAATCGCTGCCAGTTTATAGATCAGCTCTCCTCTCAGCCCGAATTCCAGGACCGCCAATTTCCAACCTTTCGAATTCAGATTTGCCAGAGCAACCTGCTCCAGGGTTTCTTGATCAGCACCAAATATCCAGGTTCCTAAACTTTGCCTGATTTTTTCCTCGACACCCGTGATTAATGACAGGGCCTGAACCTCGCTATTTGCTTTTGCTGTGATGCGTACGTCCACCCGCCCGGCATGAGCAGCCAAGCCAACCGTTGGGTTGGTGAGCTGTTCCAGGTCCCCGATGAGATTATCGATCTGAGATTCGCCTGCCCCAGCTGTATGGATAACTCTGGTCTTAATCACTTCGTGCAAATCCAGGTGCTGCTGTAGATAGGGTATGATGCTGGTCTCCATGATGTGCTCCATCTCGCGCGGCACACCTGGCAGGGCGATAATCGCACAGCTGCTGGTTTCTGCGATGAATGCTGGTGCTGTCCCAACCTGGTTTTCAACTGCGACAGCACCCTGTGGGACATAAGCCTGGCGCTTATTATTCTCCGTAGGCGTTCGTCCAAAACGCAAGTGTCGTTCCTTGATCTGCTCCCACAAATCAGGGCGAAATTCGGTTTCGATATCCAGAGCGGCAGCAACCGCCTGGCGGGTGGGATCATCGATCGTTGGACCCAAACCACCGGTGGTGATGATCACATCCGTGTTGGGCAAGCTGGCCTGGATGGCGAGAGCGATGCGCTGGATGTTATCGCCGACTGTTGTCTGGCGGTATAAATCAATGCCCTGTTCGCGCAATTTCAGCGATAAGTAGTGCGTGTTTGTATCGATGATTTCTCCGAGCAGGATTTCCGTACCGATGGTGATGATCTCAGCAGAAGGCATATGGATTATTTCCGTATCTATTGGAGGCATATTCAGGTGGGGCAATTTTAAACGACATTATATTCCCTGATCAGCCTGCCGCTCTCAAAGCGCTCCAAATCGAGTGAAGAAACATCCAGGCTGGTCCCAACCCCATCCAGGATGATCTCGCTCATGATGAGACCAGCCGCGGGACCATGCATAAAGCCATGTCCGGAGAAACCAGCACAGATATAAAACCCGGGCACCGGTGTCGCACCCAGGATAGGATGGGCATCCGGTGTGTTTTCGTACAGGCCAGCCCAATGTGATTGCAATCCCGCAGATTCTAACAGGGGCATGCGTTTTACGGCCGCTTCAAGGTGTTTGATTTCCCAACCAGGATCGACTTGCTGGTTGAAGCCACTTGATTCATGCGGGTTTGACATACCAGTCAATAGACCCTGCCCCTCGCGGTGAAAATACAGCGATTGGGCGAAGTCGATCACGAATGGAAAATCTTCCGGGATTTCAGGCAGCGGTGTGGTGGTTAAAATCTGCCTGCGCAGAGGTGTGATGGGGATTTTTACACCTGCCAGCTTGCCGATTTCCCCAGCCCATGGTCCTGCCGTGTTGATCACAACCGGTGTTGAAATGCTGCCTCGTGAGGTTTCAACACCCGCGACCCTGCCGCCCTGGAGTTCGATTCCGATCACTTCCGTGCCGGTGAGGGCGTTTACGCCCAGACGGGCTGCGGCGTTAATATAGCCCATCACGACGCTGTTGGGATCGACCAGTCCATCCCGGGCGTGAAACGTGCCAGCCAGGATATCCTCCAGATTCATGAAAGGCAACCAATGCCTGATTTGGTCTCCCTCCAGGATCATGCTGCCCACGCCTAATTGGTTCTGCAGCTGGACGTTCTTTTGATATACAGCCAGATCACGCTCATTGGAAAGCAAGATCAGGTAACCACACTGCCGGTAATCGATGGATTGCCCCATTTCTTGCTCGAAATTTTCCAGCGCCGGCAGGCTGATTTTTGACAAAAGGATATTAATCGCGGTAGAGAATTGGTAGCGAACGCCGCCCGCGCAACGGCCGGTGGCTCCCTGTCCAAAGAAGTGTTCTTTTTCCAGCAATACGATTTTCTTAATACCCCGGGTGGCGAGATGGTAAGCCGTGCTGGCTCCCATCACTCCTCCCCCAATGATGACTATCTCTGCAGTGTCTGGTAACTTCACTTTGTTCGCCTGGATGTGATTATGCAACCCGGTGCATTGCATCAGCTAAATAATCAGCTGAACTCAGAGCTGAACTTCCTGTCCCAATCCCATCTTGCGGGCATTGTCCAATGCCAGGTGTGAGGCTGCTGCATCTTGAACGGCAATGCCCACCGATTTGAAGAATGTGATCTGGTGCTCATTCGTGCGGCCAGCTTTCTCACCCAAAGCTATCTCGCCGATTTCTGCCTGGATGTGATTTTCATCGAAGAGTCCAGCCTGGATGGGTTGGATGATATCCCCGGCTTCGTGCAGTACGGATGCACGTGAATCAACGACTACAAATGCCCGCTGCACGGTTTCCGGGGGAATCTCCTGCATGTCAGGTGTGTAAGCCCCGACACCATTCAAGTGTACACCGGGTTGGAGGTCATGGTCCTGGAAAACCGAAGTCTTCGAAGTGGTGGCGCAGCAGATCACATCTGCCTGCGAGACTGCCTCCCGGGGATCTGCGGCTGGTTGGATGTCCTTTGGGACCGATCCTTGCCCGGCCATCTCATTAATAAAATTTCTAACCGCTTCGGGTTGTGGATCGAATACAAAAACTTTCTCGATGTGGCGGACAGTGCAGACTGCTTCCAGCTGGGTGCGGCTCTGTACCCCAGCCCCGAAAATAGCAGCCACTTTGCTGTTTTTGCGTGCCAGCAGATCAGTGGCTGCACCCGAGGCAGCTCCTGTACGAATGGCAGTCAGGCTGCTCCCTTCCAGCAGGGCGAGCGGACGCCCGGTATCTGCTTCGAGCACCAGTACAACAGCATGAATCAGTGGGAGATCACGCTCAGTGTTATTTGCAAAAACTGAAGCTGTCTTCACTACGAGGGCTTCAATTGATGCGCGACTTAAATAAGCTGGCATAAACAGGCTCATGCCCTGGTGGGCAGGGATCGATAAGTGGATGCGCTGGGGAACGACTGCATCACCAGCAGAAAGGGCTGAAAAGGCGTCTTTCGTCACCGCGATCATTTCGTTCATGGGGAGTGCTTTTCGTATCTCTTCTTTGGTTAAGATCAACATTTGTTTTGGACCTTTTCTCATCGAGTGGTAAGCAAAAAGCGCAGTGGTAGGAATCAATCCCTCACTGCGCTTCAATAATGGTGATTTGCATTGGTCAGGTAATACCTAAATAGGCTTTTTGGATCATTTCGTCGGTGCGCAACTGCTCCGCCGATCCGCTCAAGACAATTTCTCCGGTTTCAAGCACATATCCCCGGTTAGCAATCTGTAAGGCAACCCGTGCGTTTTGTTCAACCAAAAGGATGGTGGTGCCTTCTTTATTAAGCTCCTGGATGGTCTCAAAAATACTGTCTACCAACACGGGAGCCAGACCCATGGAGGGTTCGTCGAGCAACATGATCTTAGGATTGGCCATCATGGCACGTCCCATGGCGAGCATCTGCTGTTCTCCACCACTCAGGGTGCCACCCAGCTGACGGCGGCGCTCTTTCAGACGGGGAAATAAGGTGAATACTCGCTCTAAATTCTCAGCATTATTCTTGTTGTCAGGCAGTGAAAATGCTCCCATCTGCAGGTTTTCTCCCACTGACATTTCAGCGAATACACGGCGACCTTCGGGTACGTGCACCACACCCTGGCTGACAATCTCATGTGGTTTGAATTGGGTTAGATCTTCACCAGCCAGTCGAATCGTTCCTTCACGAGGGCGCAAAGTTCCGGAGATGGTCTTGAGGGTGGTCGACTTGCCTGCGCCATTGCCGCCAATCAGGGATACTATTTCTGCTTGCTCAACTACAAGGGATATTCCCTTGAGGGCGTGGATATTGCCGTAATAGGTATGAACGTTCTCTAATTCAAGGAGCGCCATATTTGTTTTCTCCTTTAAGCAGCTGAACTTGGTTGGCCAGCTGCCTGGGAGGCTGCCTCCCCACCGTTTTCACTGCCGCGTCCCAGGTAAGCTTCGATCACCCTTGGATTCTTTTGGATCTCAGATGGCGGCCCTTCGGCGATCTTGGCCCCATAATCCAGAACTGTGATCAGTTCGGAGATACCCATCACGACGCGCATCTGGTGTTCGATCAGTAATATCGTGATACCGAGCTCGTCACGCAGGCGGCCGATCAGGACCGTTGTAGCCTGGGTTTCACTTGGATTCATGCCCGCCGTAGGCTCATCCAGCAGAAGCACCTTTGGTTTGCTGGCCAGGGCCCGGGCGATCTCAAGCCGGCGCTGGTCGCCGTAAGCCAGGTTTTTTGCCATAAGATCACCGCGGCCCGCTAACCCAACATATTGAAGCAGCCTGCGGGCTTCTTCTAATGCGGCTTGCTCTTCGCGCATCGTCGCCGGCGTTCGAAAAATGCCACCTAAGAAACCAGACTTGAGATGCGGAGTCATCCCCATGAGGATATTTTCCACGGCGGTCATGTTCTTAAAGAGGCGGATGTTTTGATAAGTACGCGCAACACCCATCCGGGTAACTTTGTCAGGTGAAAGGCCGTTTATCAATTGGCCATCCAAAATAAGGTCCCCCTCATCTGGATTGTAAAAGCCTGTTACGCAATTGAAAAAAGTGGTTTTTCCAGCCCCATTTGGACCAATAATACTCTGTATCGCCTGGTCTTTGAGTTCAATATCTACCTTGCTTAAGGCCTCTAATCCACCGAACCTTTTCGTGACTTTATTCGCTGTAAGAAGGGACATTTTCTTTCTCCTAGTCCGGTGAACTGCCAACGGGAGCGAATTCTTCCTCAACGACTTCAGCTGGTTCTGATTCCCCCTCGTGAAGTTCAAGCCTGCGTCTTTCCTCGGGCCAGAGCCCTTCTGGCTTGATGAGCATCATGGCGACCATCACGGCGCCCACAACCAGCAGGCGAAATTCTGAGAATCCGCGCAGCAGCTCGGGTAAGCCAATCAGGAAGAATGAACCCAGTATGGCGCCGGGGATGCTGCCCATGCCTCCGATGATGATGATGCACAACACGAAAATCGAAACCATCAGATCGAAACTATGGGGATAAGCGGAGTTGAGCTTGGAGGCAAAGATAGCGCCGCTTAATCCTGCGAAGGTCGCACCGGTTGCGAAAGCCAGCAGCTTGGTCGTTACCGTGTTTAAACCCATCGCCTGGGCAACATCTTCATCCTCGCGCAAGGCGATCCAGGAGCGCCCGAGGCGTGAATCTTTCAAACGCCAGGCGATGAAACCAACCACCAAACAGCCAGCCAGAATCAGGTAATAAAATAATGCTTGGGTATTTAGAATCTCTAAAATATAATCTGAGACAGGAATGGCGATCTGCTGGATACCCTGGGTACCACCGATATAAGGACGCAACCATTCTGAAAGGGCCAAGATGCGTACGATCTCACCGAAGCCCAGGGTGACGATGGCTAAGTAGTCGCCACGCATACGCAGAACGGGTAATCCCAATATAACGCCTGATAATGTTGTAGCTAAGAGAGCAAAAGGCAGGGCAGCCCAAAAATTCAGGTTGAAGAAACCCAGCTCAGGTGAGGTCAGTACTCCCATGGTGTAGGCACCGATGGCAAAGAAAGCCACATAACCCAGGTCAAGCAGGCCTGCGTAACCTACGACGATGTTTAAACCCAGGGCCATGATGAGGTAAATTCCAACATTATCCAGCACTTCCGTAAAGAAGATACCTAAGACCTGAGGAAGAAGCAGCAAAATCACGCTCGCGATTGCGATCACAATCCAGCGTACAGTTCTATTCTGTTCGGAAAAACCGCGTCGGGGAGTAGCGGGTTTAGGTCTACCAAACCGCCAGAAATTAATGCCGAAGACCGTTACGAACAGTATGATAGCTGCAGGCACGGATAAGCCGCTGGGGCCGAAAATCCAGCGGAAGATTGTCGTGATGGGCCCCGGACGAGTTAAAACTGGAATCAGGAAGAACATATCGCGAAACAATCCCAGCACGATGACCCAGAGTGAGGCGGTTAGGACAGCTGAACGGACCCGGGTTGGTAAGAGTTCCAGACCAGCGCCGATAATGCCAAAGATCGCGCCGTAAATCAACGGTACTACGTAACTTAGCGGGGGTTCGACACCAAATGAAATGATGCTGTAGAGCTCAGGCGAGGCATTGGGAAACATGAGGCGCAGGTCTGCCTGCTGCCCAATCACCAACAAGGCGGTTAATACCAACCCGCCAAAAAATCCGGTCAGGACGCCGCCGAACAAACCCCTGACCAGTGACTTTTCTTGGGACCGTAAAAGTGCCGCATATCCACCTACGATCAGCGGAGAAAACAATAATAACTGGCCCATGGTGAAGGCACCGGTGATGATGTCGCGTTCGTTAAAGGCTGCGACCATGCCAACCAAGGACAGCAGTAATGAGATTCCCCCGACTACCAAACCGACTGATATGGCTGTCTTCCATAAACTACTTTGTTTTTCGGTCATGGTAATCTCCTTTAAGCCTTCGTGCGGGAAATGCGCTCACCCAGGATACCGGTCGGGCGGAAGATCAGGATCAAGACCAGGATCACAAAGGCGAGGGCATCCTTGAGCTGGTATGGGGCTGGGATTCCCAAGCCGGTCAGGAACAAACTAGGACCGATGGCTTCGATCAAGCCAAGCACCATGGCACCGAGGAAAGCACCGATGGGATTACCGATGCCTCCCAATACTGCGGCAGTAAAGGCTTTTAAACCGGGTATGAAACCCATGAAGAAATTAACAATTGGAAATAATAGCACGTAGAGGATTCCAGCAACTCCGGCAGCTGCGCCTCCCAGTGCAAAGGTATTCATGATAGTGCGATCGACATCGATCCCCATCAAGGCAGATACCTCCTGGTCCTCGGATACAGCCCGCATCGCTTTTCCAACCCGCGTGAAGCGAGAGATGCCCCAGATGACCAGCATCATCAATACAGCACCAACAATGCTTACCGCCTGTGTTTTGACGATCGAGATTCCAGCAATTTCCCAGGATCCCTGCAGGACATCGATCTCCGGGTACGCCTTGATCCCAGAGCCATATAAACCACGGAAAGTGTACTGCAAGAAGAAAGACGCGCCTATTGCAGTGATCAGCGGGACAAGCCTTGGTGCACCGCGCAGTGGTTTATATGCAATGCGCTCGAGAAGGACAGCGATCGTTGTTGCAACGGTAGCTGACAGGATAGTAATCATAAGCAGGCTGATGATCGGATGGGTATTGAGAAAGCCGATATTATCAAGATAAATCGCCAGGAATACGGCGGTAAAAGGGCCGCTCATGAAGACTTCACCATGAGCAAAATTGATCATTTTTAGAATTCCATATACCAGGGTGTAACCTAGAGCGATGAGTGCATATACGCCCCCCAGTGCCAACCCCGTGATGGTTAAATCGATCCAGGTCCTGCCGGCATAAATCTCTGCCCGCAGGGTGACAATAGTGCCGTAAATCACACCTGCTGCAAGAACTACCCCAATCGCCCAGACTATGACATCTGTGAGAGAAACCCGCTGACGCCAATTGCGAAGCATATCCTCACTCCTGTTTTATTTCGTTTTCAACAAAAGAGGGGCGAGGGATCCTCGCCCCTCCATTCAGGGAATATGGTTTCCGACAGGATTACTACGGCCAAACCTTCTCCGGCGGGAATTCACCAGCATGGTACTCATAGACTGCAATGTGCGGATCGGCACAGTCACCAGTTGGTGTGCATGTCAAGTTTCCGGTCATGCCCACGTGGTTTTCCGTCGCGTAAACTGCATCGCGCAGGGCCTGGCGTGGAATGTGAAGGGTTCCATCCGCATCCTGGACAGCGACCTTCTCGATTGCATCTGCAGCAATCATGAAGGCATCATATGCATGCGCGTGGAATATGCTGAGTGGTCCTGTTCCAAACATCTCTTCGTATTTGGGCACGAAGTCTGTTTCGTAAGCATCGCCAAAGACAGTGAAATCCGGGCTGGACACATAGAGACCTTCTACGGCATCACCGGCACCTTCCATGACATCTGGTGAGAACATGCCATCAGCACCCATCAGCACAACATCTTCAAGACCGGTTGTATCTTTCGCCTGGCGGGTGATCAAACTGCCGGCTGCAATGAAGATCGGGTAGTAAATGATCTCCGGCTCTCCGGCGGCAATGCTGGTCAGCACTGAGATGAAGTCGGTCTGGTTGGGATCGACTGCTTCCTGGCCAGTGATCTCACCACCCAAAGCTTGGAATTCTTCAGCAAAGACACCCTGCAGCTGCTCGGCATACAGGCTACCGTCATGAATGGTGGCAGCTTTGCGAAGCCCCAGTTCGTTATAGACGAATTCTGCTGCAGCTTTACCCTGCACGCTGTCGCTGTGCGCGGTACGGGCATAACCAGGGTGCTGATTCTCATTTCCAGCGATGGTCAGGTCAAGGGCAGTGTTAGATGGGGAAATGATCGTGAATCCAGCTTGCGAAAGTAAAGGTACAGCTACTCGAGCTGCGCTGGAGCAAGAAGTACCGATGACGGCGACGATGGATGGATCTGCTGCTAATTTAGCGGCAGCTGCCTGGCCACCCTCGGCGGAGCATTGTTCATCCTCGCCATCGAGGAGAATCGCATGACCCGCAATCTGCCCTCGATCTTCGACGGCAATTTCGATACCGTTGCGGGAGTCAACGCCCAGGGTCTCATCGGCAGTTGATAATACCAGTGCATAGGCAATGTGGACCGGGTCACCGGGAGCTATATCAACACATCCAATTTCATCGCTGCATTCATAAGCCATGTCACCTGATGGTGCTTCTGGTTCAGCAGGTGCTTCCGTTGGGGCAGGTGCTTCCGTTGCAGCAGATTCTTCAGGTTCGGCAGGTGCTTCTGTTGCAGCGGGTTCGGCAGGTGCTTCTGTTGCAGCAGGAGCACAGGCTGCCAGGATCATGCTGGCTAACACCAGCAATGATAAAAGGGTAAAGATCTTTTTATTCATTCCTCTTTCCTCCTCCAGAAAGAATTATGGTGGCTCCCGCTTATGCGGGCTTTACGGACAATTTGTAGAAGCAATACAATACATTAAAGAAGTAATATGGGCAGGCTTCACCTCCTTTAAATGCCTTGGATGCACTTGACCAAGATTAAAACCGTGCAGGTCAGATCGTTACGTAACCGCTAAAGTTGTTTACTTACCAAGGCTGATAATTAATTTATTGATTTTACCGATATGTAGAGAAACGGTCAAGGGGATATTCTCTAATTCTAATCAATCCTGGTGATCCGGGAAGAGAAATTTAGGCGCATGGTGTGCGGACAGCGGGTCGAGTTCTCCAGTTTAAAGTGCGCCTATGATAAAATTAAGCATACATGATGGTACTGAAAAATGAATAAGGATAGCCAACTGATGCTGCCACCGGCACCTAACCTGATCGGAGCGATCCGGTCGGGTTTTGATGCTATAACCAATCATATTTTATTGATCCTGTTCCCGATTTTTCTGGATCTAATCCTCTGGTTTGGACCACGAATCAAGCTTACTGGTTTGATTAATTCGACCTGGGATCAGTTTTATTTGCTTTCCACCAGCCAAGATGCAAGCCTCTTAGAGCTTCTCCAGCCACTCCAAGAAGTTTGGACAGGAATTGCAGAACAATTCAACATGCTGACTTTTTTAAGGTCTTATCCTGTAGGAATCAGCAGCCTCCTGGTTTCGCAAGCAGAACTCACATCTCCCCTGGGGATGTTGAGTTCGTGGGAAATTAAATCGATGGGAGGTGTGTTCCTGGCTTTTATAGTGATTTCACTGATTGGGATCGCAGCAGGGACTTTCTATTTCCTGGTGGTAGCGCAGGCGTCGATCATCGGAGATATCAGCTGGCGGCAAGCTTTCTCGGAATGGCCCTGGGCTTCACTGCAAATGGTTTTATTAGCGTTTCTTTGGACATTTGTCTTCCTGGTGATAACCATACCGGGCAGCTTCCTGCTTTCCACGATCATCCTCAGCGGTGTTTCATACGCTGAATGTGCACTCTTTATCTTTGGTGGAGTTATCTTCTGGCTGATCCTGCCCCTGGTTTTTTCCCCGCACGGCATCGTGTTGAACGGAAATAATTTTTTTGAATCGGTGAAAATCAGCGTACTCCTGACCAGAAGAACCCTGCCCTCAACGGTGCTTTTCGTTCTGGCTGTTTTCCTACTCAGCAAGGGATTGGACATCCTCTGGCTGTTCCCAAGCGAAGCCCCAGAAACTTCCTGGTTGCTGCTTGTTGGTATCCTGGGTCATGCATTTGTGACCACGGGTTTGCTAGCCTCAAGTTTTGTTTATTACCGGGATGCGTTACGCTGGATGTACGAGATGGTGAAAATTCGCGAAATAAAGACGGTTTGAGTGAAATATCAGATATCAACATCGGGGAATTCCAGTCGAATTTTGACGGTGAAGAATTGAAATCATTGGAGGTTTATAGTAAATGGCAAACAATATCAAGGTTTCATATGATGCAAAAGACATTCAAGTCTTAGAGGGTTTAGAAGCTGTCCGCCGGCGACCCGGTATGTATGTCGGTGGAACAGATATCAAGGCGCTCCATCACTTGATTTATGAAGTTGTCGACAATTCTATCGATGAAGCCCTGGCAGGTGAATGTGATCGGATCGAGATCACCATCTTACCGGATAGCAGTGTACGCGTCACTGATAATGGACGCGGTATTCCGGTGGACATTCACCCACAAGAAAAAAAATCTGCTCTAGAAGTTGTCATGACTACCCTGCATGCCGGTGGAAAATTTGGGGGCGGCAGCTATAAAGTTTCCGGTGGTCTTCATGGCGTTGGTGTGTCTGCTGTAAATGCGCTATCGGAATGGTGCGAGGTGACCGTGAAACGGAATGGCGGGATTTATTTTCAACGTTTTGAGAGAGGCTACCCGATTGGCCAGGTGGAGAAAACCGGTAAAGTGGCTAAAGGCGAAACCGGCACCAGCACCTGGTTTAAATTTGACCCCAACATTTTTACCGAGGATGTCGATTATCGTTTCGATACCCTTGTGCAGCGCCTGCGGGAAATGGCTTTTGTAACCCGTGGAGTGACAATATATTTTGTCGATCAACGTCAAAATCGGGAGATAACTTTCTACTTTGAAGGTGGGATCACGTCTTTTGTAAGGTATCTCAATCGCAACAGGAAAACTTTGCATCCTGTTGTCCATGTTGAAAAAGAAGTTGAAAATATCACCATTGATGCGGCAATCCAGTATACGGATGCTTATGCCGAGTCCGTGTATGCTTTTGCCAACACGATCAATACCATCGATGGAGGCACCCACCTGACAGGCTTACGAGCTGCAATCACGCGTACGATCAACGATTATGCTCGCCGCGGCGGTTTGCTTAAGGATGCAGATCCTAACTTCACTGGAGACGACACTCGTGAAGGTTTGACAGCCATCATCAGTATCAAACATCCCGACCCACAATTTGAGAGCCAAACCAAAGTCAAGCTGATGAATCCAGAGGTGCAAACCATCGCCCAGCAGGTCGTGGCGAATGCTTTCAGCAGCTTCCTCGAGGAAAATCCATCGGAAGCGAAATCCATCGTGCAGAAATGCTTGACTTCTGCTAGGGCACGTGATGCAGCCCGCAAGGCGCGCGACCTGGTGATCCGGAAATCTGCCCTGGAGAGTCTCACTCTTCCGGGGAAGCTGGCGGATTGTTCTGAACGAGACCCAAGCCAAACAGAGCTGTTTATCGTTGAGGGAGACAGCGCAGGTGGTTCAGCAAAACAGGGTCGAGACCGGCATTTCCAGGCAATATTGCCTCTGCGCGGAAAGATATTAAATACTGAGCGAGCGCGCTTAGATAAAATCTTGACCAGTAATGAAGTTAAAGCTTTGATCTCTGCTTTGGGGACGGGCATTGGGGAAGGATTTGATATCACGGGCCTGCGGTATGGACGGGTGATCATTATGACAGATGCCGATGTAGACGGCAGTCACATTCGGACGCTGCTGTTAACCTTTTTCTTTCGTTACATGCAGCCTTTGATTGACGAAGGCCATTTGTTCATCGCCCAACCTCCCTTGTATCGGATTGGATATAAAAAACAGATCCAATATGCGTATACCGAACAGGACAGGGAACAGATTTTTTCAAAGCTGGGCGTCGCCCCTGATAAAATTTCTCTTTCCCGGTATAAGGGGCTTGGAGAAATGAACCCGCAGCAGCTCTGGGATACCACGATGGACCCCCAGCAGAGAACACTTCTGCTTGTATCTATCGAAGATGCCACCGAAGCAGACCGTACATTTGATATGCTGATGGGTTCGGCAGTCCCTCCCAGACGTCGCTTTATCCAGACCCATGCACGGGAAGTTCGCAACCTGGATATCTAATAATTTGGGTTATTCCATATCAGTGTCCTAATCTAAAAGCTGCGTGGGTTGGAAGAATTATCAAACATGATTGGGATTCCATCATCTGGCGATGACGATTGAACGCGGTTCACTTTTAATAAATCGCTACAAAATCCTTGAGATCCTCGGTCAAGGTGGTATGGGATCCATCTACCGGGCAGAGGATGAGAATCTTGGTGTGCTGGTTGCGGTTAAAGAAAATCTGTTTACCTCGGAAGAGTATGCACGCCAATTTCGTCGCGAAGCGGTAATCCTCGCCAACCTGCGCCATCCGAATCTTCCCCGGGTGACCGATCACTTTGTAATCGACGGGCAAGGTCAATACCTGGTCATGGATTACATTGAGGGTCAGGATCTGCGAGAACGTATTGATGTTCAGGGTTTGCTTTCAGATGTGGATGCTGTGCTCCTGGGAACTGCGCTCTGTGAGGCGTTAGCTTACCTTCATTCCAGGCAACCGCAGGTCGTTCACCGTGATATAAAACCTGGCAATATCAAGATCACATCTGCGGGTACGGTAATATTGGTGGATTTTGGCCTGGCGAAAGTAACTCAAGAAAGCCAGATGACCACCACGGGCGCGCGTGCGATGACGCCAGGTTATTCACCCCCCGAACAATACGGGACTGCCCGAACGGATCCCCGTTCGGATATTTATTCCTTGGGTGCTTCATTATATATGGCAGTAACAGGAGAACTGCCTGAGGATGCCCTGGCCCGCGCGATGGGCCAAGTTGACCTCACCCCGGTTAGAAAACACAATCCCAATGTTTCAAGGCGTCTTGCGGCAGTGATCGAAAAATCGATGGCTGTGCGTCCAGAGCAGCGTTATCAGACCGCAGTTGAATTTAAGCAGGGATTGGAAAATACACGAGTTATCACCGGTCGCAGGCTCGCCAAGGAAGCCACCCTGGTACCTGCCGTACAAACAGACTATGCAAATGCAGCGCCTTCAGCTGCAGCCATGTTTTCTGAGAGTGCGCGGCCTGGAGCTGGTGAATTCTCCGGGACGGCAAACGGGGTCGGGCAGGCTGCGATGGGAAGGGGAAAGCGTGGGATTGGCTGCTGGCTGGTGGCAGCTTTCGTGATCGTGATGCTGACAGCTGTGATCGGGGGTGCTTCCATCTTCCGACCAGATTGGGTGAACCAGGTTATCGCTGTCATCCCCGATCAATTCTTTTCGATCCCAATCTCAATTGGTGATCCAACTCTCCCACCAACAAGTGAGAGCAGCCCAACACCAAGTCCTGAGCAAACAAGGCTCCTGGTTGAGCAATCCGGAACGGCGACGCAGATCACTTCTTCCCCGACCCCCAGATCAGTACACCTGACCAATACGAGCACTGCAACTCCTGAACCTACCCAACAACCCACCCCAAGCGCAACTTTTACACCTTCCCCGGTGCCATTGGGTGGTGGGGCAGGGCAGATTGCCTATGCCAGTGATGTGACAGGATTACCCCAAATCTGGTTGATGAATTCTGATGGGACTGCCGCGCACCAGATCACGGATATGCAGGAAGGAGCCTGCCAGCCTGCATGGTCTCCAGATGGGCAGCGATTAGCTTTCATCTCACCGTGTGGTGGGAATCAAGAAACCTATCCCGGTGCTGGTATTTTCATTATTAACGCGGATGGGATTGGAACGATCCCCCTGCCGTCTGTGCCTGGCGGTGATTTTGATCCCGCCTGGTCACCGGACGGCAGCCGGATCCTTTTTACATCTTTGAGGGATTACAACCGGGCACAAATCTACGAGTTTAACCTGGATGAGAATACCGTTCGCTCGATTTCTGCAAACACGGTGCGCGACAGCCAGCCTGCATGGTCTCCGGATGGGCAGGAAATTGCTTTTGTCACCACCAGACGAGGACCGTATCAAATCTGGATCATGGATGCAGAGAATACTGAAGCAGTCTTGCATTCACGCAGCGGCAGTTTGAAGGATACCAAACCAGATTGGTCCCCTGATGGAACGATAGTCATGTTCACCCAGACGGAGTTATTAGGTGGTGTACCGCGCCTGGTTGCGATGCGGGTTGAGGAAGGCAACCTGTTTGAGAAACGTATCGTCGGGGAAGTAATCCCTATGAGGGAGGCGGATTATTCACCTGATGGGGCCTGGATCGCCTTTGAGAGCTGGCCAGAGGGCAGCAATCATGATATTTATATCATGACCCCCAACGGGTCGGGACGTCAACGCCTGACTGATGCGGAAGGTTTTGAGTTTGATCCTGCCTGGCGGCCTGGAACCTGATCTCGTGGTTGCGCGCTTGTAAAATCTATCACTTTCATGGATAATAAGTCGAGACACAAGGTTATCTTCTGGTGCACCTAATTCAACCAGGAGATAATTCAATGATGGAGGTCGTAAATCTTGATCGTAATCGGTATGCAAACTTGCAAGCCAAGGTTTGAACGCTTGACCCAAAGGGCAGCTAGATTGGTCATTACTGCTGGTCTGCTGCTGGGCATCCTGCTGGTGTCCTGTTCGGTCATCAATCCAGACTCATTTACCGTGGTGGGAGGAGATGAGCAGCTGATGGTGCTTTTGAGGAATGATCAGGATGGGCATTACCAGGTCCGGTTCGATGGTAGAAAACCGACTCAACTGAATTCGTTGCAGGTGATGCTGGGAGGTCAAATCCTGCACGTCGACGTGGTCCAAGTTGCCATCATCCAGGATGATCAGGAGGTGATCTTAGAGGGAGATGGATCCGTGCCTGAGGGTTCGCAGGTGATTATTGACCCGGAAGAAGAATTCGAAGTGCGGGTGACATACCACGGGCAAACCCTGGGTGGAAATTACATGTACGGGTTTCGCATGGTTTATGGGGATGATCCCGAGGTGGAACCGGTTGATTTGATCACGGAATTCGAATATGCAGTAATTGTGGAGTGACCAGGTACAATTCGCGGTGAGGCTGCAACTCCTGAATTAAGCTGATGAGAAAATTACAAACCAATCATACAAGGAGCAAAATATGACCGCAAAAATAATTGATGGCAAAGAAACAGCCCTTCAAGTTCGCCAAAAAGTGGCCGACGACGTTGCCGAAATGGTTGCAGCTGGAAAACCAAATCCAGGACTGGCGACAGTTTTGGTAGGAGAGGATCCCGCTTCCCAGGTCTATGTGCGATCAAAGATACGAGCCTGTGAACAAGCTGGCATCGAATCATTTGGTCACAAATTGCCGGCAACTGCGTCACAGGAGGAAGTTGAAGGACTGGTTAAGGAATTAAATGCTGATCCCAGGGTCAGTGGTATCCTGGTGCAGCTGCCTCTTCCCGATGGACTCGATGAGGAAAAAGTATTGCAGCTGATCAACCTGGAAAAAGATGTAGATGGTTTTCACCCGGTAAATATCGGTCGTCTGGCCCAGAAGGGGCGTGAATCTTTGTTCGTACCCTGCACACCGGCAGGGATCATGTACTTGCTGGGTACTACCGGAGTCCCGCTTGAGGGCGCTGAGGCGGTTGTCCTGGGACGCTCGAACATTGTCGGCATGCCGGTGGCTTTACTCCTGGTGAAGCGCAACGCAACCGTCACGATCTGCCACTCACGCACCAAGGATCTTCCCGGAACCGTCCGCAGGGCAGATGTGCTGATCGCAGCCGTTGGACGTCCGGAAATGGTGCGCGGGGATTGGGTAAAACCTGGCGCGGTTGTGATTGATGTGGGTGTCAACCGGGTCGACGATCCTACCAAGGAAAAAGGCTACCGCCTGGCTGGCGATGTGAATTTTGATGAGGTTAAAGAGGTTGCAGGTGCAATCACACCGGTTCCAGGAGGTGTGGGACCGATGACGATCGCTATGCTTCTGAGCAACACCGTCAAAGCTGCCAAATTCCAGCAAGGGTAAATCGTTAGTTCAATAGCGAAACAAAAAGGGTTGCCCATCTCGATAGGGCAACCCTTTTTCTATTAAGCCGGTCCGGGGTTATTGTACCTGGAAGCTTTCCAACATTTCCTGGCTTAATGGGCCCAATGGAGTCAGCCTGTAAACATAACCGTGTTCTGTGAAGTAATAAAAACTATTTGGGGCGATCATCTGGTTGATGGTCACCCTCAGCCCGTTTAAATTGCCCTGCGTGTAGTTCTCTCGCTCTCCACGTACCTGGTTCGCATCCAGGAAGGCTTCAAGGGTCAGGTCTCCCTGGTTGAATACCGCGATCGAGAATTGGGGAATCTCCAGCCCGGCCGTGTCACTTCCGGTTAACTGCTCGTCGAGAAAACGAACTTCGCGGAGGAGGCCTGGTTTGGTATCAGCTGGTGGATTCTGATCAGGCAGTATTACGAGGTTCTCCGGGTATTGGATCGAGAAATGGAAATCCGGATCGCGGTAGGTTAACCACCCAACAGCTGGTGAGGTTTCCTGCTCGAGATTCGGCTCGCCTGGAGATTTGGAGTCGACCATACCGGGTTGGCCACCTGGAACTTCAGCCGTGGTGCGCTCTCCTTGTGAGCCGATATTGCCACCATCCCCTCTAGCAGGTGGGGCAAAGCTGGACTCTTCCCCAGGAGGCGGAGGCGTGATCTCCAATGGTCCAATTCCTTCTTGTTGGAGCTGGATGTCACCAGTTGGAGCTGCTGCAGATTCAGAATGGTTGATCTCGCCAGTCAATGGAACGCTCTCCTGGTGCGCACAGGCGGTGGAAAGGATCAACACGCCGAGGATGAATAGAAAAAATATCCTGCGGT
>JBJYXV010000044.1:0-22050 GCA_046260155.1 Anaerolineales bacterium | reverse complement strand
CAGAACCGCGGGCTTCGCTGCCCATTGCTTCCCCGCCCATGGCTTCAGAACCGCGAGCTTCTCCGCCCATCGCCTCGCTACCCATGGCCTCGTGTCCCCGGGCTTCGCTGCCCATCGCTTCCCCACCCATAGCCTCATAACCGCGGGCTTCGCTGCCCATCGCTTCGCCACCCATAGCCTCATGGCCTCGAGCTTCGCTGCCCATCGCTTCCCCGCCCATCGCCTCATAACCACGGGCTTCGTGGCCCATTGCTTCGCCACCCATGGCCTCATGGCCGCGGGCTTCGCTGCCCATGGCTTCAGAACCGCGGGCTTCGCTACCCATCGCCTCACCACCCATCAAATCGGCTCCAAAATAGAGCAAGGACATCGAAATTCGCTCATCTAAATTGTTTGCGAATTCGTCGATTGTTTCAGCAGGGATCGAACGCAGGGCGTTAATTTCTTCCGGGGTTAAATCGTAGCCAACAAGGGCTGTATCAGGATCACTGAATAATTGGTTGCGGAAATCTTCTTCCATTACTGCTCGGCTAACAACTTTTCTTGATTCCTCTGCGCTCATTTTTATCTCCTTGGGATAAATATTGTTTTATTGTTTCTTTCGTGCCTAAATATAACCGTTTAGGTATGAAATGTCAGTGAAATAAGATAGTTTGAAGCAGTGATGTCGTCCACTGATTTACTGTGACCTGGCAAACGGATCAGGTGTGATCTAAATCACACCTGATCGGTCGGAATTATATTTTTTTGATGAAAATGAGTGGATCTGTGAATAAACTACGCTTTCCAGGTAATAAGCCAGTATTAGTTATTGAACATTATTTTAGTTCAGGCATTGGGACAGGCCGCTCGCGCGGCTTGCAGATACCACAATAGACGGCATCCGGTACGACGATCGCCATTTGATCTCCACTTTCCCCGGTGTAAAGATCAATGATATATGGCATCGTCTGCAGGTGTTCTTTGCATACTGCTCGCCCACAGAAACGGCAGTTGGCGTGCGCAGTGCGGTCACAATGGATACAATTCATCTGTGTTCTATGCTCCTATACGGATTGAGGGATTTTTTGCTCAGCAGCTTTTACAAAGGATAAACGCCGTGTGCTGGCCCGTGAGATGGTCGAACCCAGCTGCATAAATTGGGAGGTCAGTTCCATGAACTGGTCCGCTTCAAGGCTGAGCAAATGGGTGTCCATGGCAGCTGTGATGGTAGCTGTGCGCGGGCGGTCCTGCAATAGAGCGATTTCACCGAAATATTCTCCCGGTGCCCGGCGAGAAATCTCAACCTGGTTACCTTCCACCAGGCGGCTGATGATCACCTCGCCAGATTCTACAATATAGAACTTATCTGCCTGGTCACCTTCGTGGAAGAGGACCTCGCCTGCTTCAAGTGATTCGGGCTGGAGCCAGGTGGCTAACTGGTCCAGCTTTTGGCTGGATAATTCATCGAAGATTGGCATCCCCCTCAGCAGCCAGCTGTACTTGACGTTTTCATCTACCTGGCTGGCGAGATTAATATACTGGCGCACGCATTGATTGAAATCGCTGTAATCCAGGGTCAGGGTTGAGACCGGCGTCTCGGCTCGTATCGTGGCGTTGCGGGGTGCACTCGAAACCAGGGCAACCTCGCCAAAAAATTGTCCGGGACCTTTCTCGTCGATTTTTTGTTCCACCTGGTTTTCGTCCAATCTCCACACTGTGGCTTTGCCCCGTTCAAGTATGTAGAATTTGTCGCCGATTTCCCCTTCCCGGATGATGACTTCGCCAGCGGGAAACTTCTCCCCCTTGAGATGGTTGGCGATATTATCCAGCTCTTCATCAGTTACCGTGACAAATAATGGCACCCGGCGGAGCACCTTGCGTGTGCGATCTCGCGTGTCCGACACCTGTTCGCCCAGGCTGTAGCCCCAATCCAGCCGCGAGATGATCAGCTCGGAAACAACTTCGCGGGTTTGCCATGGCAGCAGGTCGATCCCATAGCTGAAAGCCATATCTCCCATTCCCTGCCCCAGGTCATCTTGTAAGAGTTTGTGCAGCTCATCAAATACCAGTTGGTAGACTTCGGATAACTCGTTGGCACTCCTTTTAGGAAGTTCGTTATCCTGGAATTGGTTTCCGGAAATCTGGATATCTACACCCAACTGGTGCATAGATTGGGTAAATTGTGAACCCAAGCGCTCAACCCCCAGGAAACCTGCTTCGAAGAATACCTGGGCAATCAGCCGGCGAACCAGGATTGCAACGGAGGTACCGATCGCTTTTTGAGTTTCGCTGGGTATATCTTCCAATTTGGACGAAGAGAGCTGGGGAAGCTGGGCAAACACCAGGTGGTATCCTGCTGTCGCCAGGATTAATATACCGATGGTACCGAGATCAAAATAAGGGAAATCAACCAACCAGGAGATATTGAGCACCATGCTGCCGACGCCCAGCAGTATGAAGGCAGGTGCGCGCGCACCGCCCCAGAGACTGGAGGCTGACCAAATACTCAACATGACGATCAGGCCGGGCAGCAGAGATGCTGCTGAAAGTTGCAGGTCAGTCAGCAGGAAGAGCCCCGCGCTGCAGACAATTGCGCTGACAATACCCAGGGCTAATGGTTTTGTTGACAGTCTTCCTTTAAAAGGGATGATGATCAAGAGCATTCCCAAACTCACCAGGATCACAGCCAGCCATTGGACCCAAAAGACAACGTTGTGATCTGGAGTGATTAATTGCAGGACTGACGATATTGAGACGAATGCCAGGGAGCTGGCCACCAGGATGAAAGAAATTCCACGGGTGGAACCCAGGTATGGCGGGGTAGCTTTAAATAAACGATACGCTGCGAATGAGGCAGCTAAGCAGCTGATAACCGGGCTGATCCAAGAGGCCTGCGCAGGGAGTGAGAGTAAGAGCACCATCCCGCAAATTGACATGATCAACGAGCCAATTAAAGCGGATTGGCCATGGCGCTGGAGGCCCCCGGTCTGGCTGTATCTGGCGATTGTGGATTGAACCAATCCAGCCAACCTTAATCCTAAAAGAAAGATGAATGATAACACTCCGGCGATTAACAAAATACTGAAGCCACGTTGGGCAAGTGAGTAGTTGCTGCCCAACAAGGTTGCTATCCCAGTTTGAAGGCGGGAGCGGTAGATGGAGCTGGCCAGGTAAAGGGCATATGCCATCCACAACGTGGAGAGTATACCGAAGACTGTATAAATTATCTCCTCGCGTGTAAACTTTGCTCTGTTGAGAATTTTTTTTGAGAGCTTGCGCCTGATGAATGCGGAAGACCTTTCTCTCAGAGAGGGGATTTCCAACCAATCCGAAAGCAAATAATAACCATCATATTTCAGCAGCGGGTTCAAGTTCAACAGCACGGTACCATAAGCAATTGCCAGCACCTTGAACAGGATGGAGTTGATCGAAGCAGACGGGTAAAGAAAAATATAGATCGCTGCCAACCCACCGACGATCAGCCCAGTATACGGGCCATTCCAGGTGACCGCCAAACGAGCGCGTTTCGGTTCCATCCAGATGTCTGTGGTTTCCACAAAGGCAGCCGGCATCCCAAAATACAACATGAACCCCCCGCTGGGTACTTCCCTCCCAAAGTGCTTAACGGTTAGTGCATGACCTAACTCGTGGATAAATATTGGTAAAAGGGCGGCCAACCAGAGCAGGGCAACACTTTTGAGAAATCTATCGTCGAATAAACGGTAGCTTGGATCGCGGATTACCTGTGAGAATGCCAGCAGACCGATAGCGGAAATTATTACCAGCAAAACCTGGACCGGACGGGTGAAAAATAAAAAACCCCCATATTTGTATAAAATCGTAATGTACTTATCCAGGCCTTTATAACCGATTGGCTGGCTCATCACTTTCTGTGCGGGCAGGCTGAGACGATATCTCCAGCTGCGGTGACCAATTTCCTTTTTAACCTCGCTCCAAATCGAGATTGGCGGGTCGGTGAACATGTGTTTTTGATATAACATGTCAACCAGTCGCACGACAGTTGTGTGCGCAAATTCGCCGGTTGCCATGAAGTGCTCAACGATCAGCTCTTGGATGCTTGTCTTGCCATCCATGCTCTGCCAGAGGTTATGTTCTGTCGCCGAGAGGCGCAGATATGTGTTTTCTTGGGTGTTTTTGAGCACAAAGTATGAACCCGATCGATCGATCAACTCTTGTTCGATAACGGCTGGGTTTCTTTCTGGGCTGTAATCAGCAATTTGAACGCGCTTCTGCAGGGTTTTCCATATCCCTGCTGGGGAATCTGATCCAGGCAAAGGCTCATCTTCAAGCTGGGAAATCCTGCTCTCTAAATCGGAATACCAATCAGATGCCATTTAACGACCTCTCTCGTATAAAATCTTTTGCAGTCCCGCGGGATCCTGCAAATACCAGCTGGTGCCATCAAATTCGATCAAATTCCTGGTGCGCAGTACAGATACCGATTTATTCACGCTTTCGCGAGTGGCACCGACCATGGTTGCCAGGTCGACCTGAGTCAGGGGAATGGTTATCTCCATCCCTTGCTCACAGGGTTTTCCACTGCGTTCAGCCAGGCTGAGCAGCTCGAAGGCCAATCTTCCAAGCACATCTTGAAATGTCATAGCCTCCAAGCGCCGTGCGGTTGAGCGCACTCTTTCTACAAGGATCTGGATCATAGCCTGGTTTACAGGAGGAAATTTCGTCATAAATTCCTTCAGGTCTGCTTGTGCTAACAACAATGTGACTGTTGGTGTTAAGGTGATGGCAGTCGCGGAGCGGTGCTGGCCATCTAAAATAGACAACTCGCCGAACAGATCACCAGGCCCGCATACGTTTAGGGTTAGTTCCTGACCGGTCCGGCCGATGCTGATCACTCGCACGCTGCCAGATTCGATCATGTACATCATTGTTCCAGGCATATCCTGGTGAAATAATGTGACTCCCAGGGCAAAAGTGCGGCGCGAGACCCTTTGTGCAACCTGTTCGAGCTGTTCCTGGGTTAAGCCAGCGAAAAGGGGCAGGCTGCTTAAGAATTCTGGCGCGCCGGGCGGAGCGCTAGGGTTGTTGGAATATAAGCTCATAATCTAGCTCCAATGTCGTTGTAGGTGCTGTTGGTGATACGATTACTGCGGCACGGGGATAATCCACTCCCAGGCCTGGAATGTCGAATTCCGCCATCTGTTCATTGCTCAATTCTATCCGCTCCACATTGGGAGGATTCCCGGCGGTGATCAACCACACGATCCAATCTGCTGGTACGAAATTGCTGCTGCGAATAAAACCACTCGCTTCCCAACCTCCAGAATTGTCTTCAGCACCATCATAATAATCCAATTCAGGTATGCTGATCTCGTCGATCTGAAAACCGTCCCGCGTAGTGGTGAGATCAGAAATTACGTGGAAGCGTAGCAGAATTTCCTGGCCCGTGTATTGTGTCAGATCGATCGATTCGGATAACCACTCCACGGATGAACCGGTATAGCCAAATCCCAGCGAATTTTCATTAGGATCGAGATCAGTCCCGTGCTCGGTCTCGATAACCTCCCAAGTGGCTCCTCCATCGGTCGAAACTTCCAGGTAAGCGAAATCGAAATAGTTATCTAGTTCGAACCAGGTCATGTAGTTCAAGGTCGCTGAGTCAAGGTCGCTCAGGTCGAAGGTGCGGGTCAGGGTGAAATCGGACTCATCCCCGCGATTGGAATACCATACGAATTCTCCCTCAAAAGGATCAACCGGGGTAAGGCGAGCCAGCGTGGAGCCAGTAAAACTGACCTGGACCGGCTGATCCCTGCTCACTAGGTAATATTTGGTGCCATATGGGGGTAACCGATCATTGATCGGTTCACCGTTAAACAGCTGGACTGGTTCATAAATAATGTCTGCGGGGGTGATCTCCTGGTAACCAAATTGACCATCGGCCATTTCTGGGCGGTTGAGCAGGTTGGCGACAATCCAATTTGCATATACTTCCTCGAAGCTGGGGGATCCGGGAAGTTTGGCCAGCTCTTCCTGCACGCCGATCACGCCGGGTGCTGGATTGTCAACGATGTCCTTGATCAGATCGGGCCCGTATTGTTCCAGCAGGTAAACCGAATAGAGCCATACTGCTCCGTAGTGAGGGCGGGAGGCCTGATCTGAGCGCTCCGGCCAGGCTGTCAGTTGGATGGTTGGATCTTCTGCGAATAGTTCTGCATTGTTGCTGCCGCGGGCTGTGCTCGGTCCCGCCCCAACCAGGAATTTCGCTAATTCAGACATCGCCTCCTGGATCCAGATTTCCTCGTTCTTATCTTTGTTCCAATGGATCAGGTGGTGAAGTTCGTGGGATAGTTCACCAGCAAAACCAACGGAATCAGCCGCGACGGGTCCAAGATTGATGAAAAACATTTCCTTTTCATTCGAGTTGGGTTCTACACTCTTCGGATACTCATTGATATTGCTGAAATACCCAAAGGTGCTCCCCCAGGATTCTTCCTGGACGATTAAGATGTGTATTCGAGGATCTTCATCGATGCCCGGCGACCACTCTTTCCCGAAGATAAGCCGGTTGATGGGAAGAATTTCTTCTTCGAAATTGTCTGCTGCAGCGATGATCTCTTCATCGCTGGTCAGGGTGACACCGACACTGGTCCACCAGTATGCGTTTTCGCTGACATGGCGTAAGCGTGCAGGAATTGATTGGTATGCTCCCGAGGTTGTTCCCGCAATATTCTTCTTATAAATAAATTCGGTGCGATCATTAACCTGGTAGCCGGCATCCTCCGGTATTTGAACGGTAAGTTCTGCGTCTGTAAGCCCTTTAAATTCTTTCGCCAGCTGGATGCGGTCCACAGGTAAATGTTCGGCTTTCTGCAGGTCTGCCGCGGTCTGGACTGCTGAGTCCGGCACCGGGATTTGGATTAATCCTTCCGGGACCGCTTCCCTGGTCGGTAGGAGTGTTGGTTCGGCAGGTATTGAAGTCGCTGTTTCTTCGACGGCTTTGGTGGGGCTTTCAGCTGTCTCGGTTTCCGCTGGTGAAGAGCAAGCAGCAAGCAGCAGAATGGTGACAGCAAATATCACTGCCATTAAATATTTTGATCTGGTGAAAGCCATAGAGTTCCTCCGTGAGATATGCGTTAGCACGCTTAACTTCTCGATTTTAATGCCGCAATGGTGACGTCATCTTCCTGAGCTTCCTTGCCTTGAAATTCGCAGATCATTCACACCAGGGGGATATCAGGGCTGTTGGAATGCAAGCTCATAGTCTAACTCTATCGTGGTGGTGGGTGCTGTAGGTGAGAGGATCAAAGCGGCACGCGGATAATTTGTCCCGAGGCCTGGGATATCAAAATTTGCAGTCTGATCGGGATCGATCTCAATGCGATGGACCTGGGGGGGATTACCGGCGGTGATCAACCACAAGATCCATTCAGCAGGCACAAAATTGCTGCTGCGTACAAATCCACGTACCTCCCAGCCGCCCGTATTGTCTTCAGCACCATCATAATACCCTATTTCAGGGATTGATATTTCATCGATTTGGAATCCATCACGTGTGGTACTTAAATCGGTGATTACGTGGAAACGTATCTGGACCTCCTGTCCTGCATAAGGTGTCAGATCGGTGGTTTCGGATAACCATTTTAGAGATGAACCGGTGTAGCCATACCCGAGAGAATTACCGGTAGGATTTTGCTCGGTGCCATGCGTTGTTTCAATTGTTTCCCAAGTCATTCCTTCATCTGTTGAAACCTCCAGGTAAGCGAAATCGAAAAAATTTTCCAATTCGTACCAGGTTGCGTAGCTCAAGGTTGCGGAGTCTACATCGCTAAAATCAAAAGAATGGGTCAGAGTAAACTCGGTTTCATCACCGCGATTGGAGTACCACACATATTCACCTGCGAAGGGATCAACGGGTGTGAGGCGAGCCAGGGTAGAGCCTGTAAAGCTGACCTGTACTGGTTGATCCCTGCTGACCAGGTAGTACTGTGCGCCATAAGGAGGCAAGCTTCCACCGATTGGTTCTCCGTTGAAAAGCTGTACGGGTTGGTAAATGATATCTACCGGGGTGGTTTCCTGGTAGCCGAACTGGCCTTCGTATATATTGGACATGTTGAGCAGGTTGGCGACGATCCAATTTGCATACACATCTTCAAAGCCAGGCGCTTCGGGCAATTTCGCTAGCTCTTCCCGGATGGCATTCACACCTGGCGCAGGGTTCTGCAGGATGTCCTTTATGAGATCGGGACCAAATTGCTCCAGCAGGTAGATGGAGAAGAGCCAGACTGCGCCGTAATGAGCGATTGAAGCTGAGCGTTCTGGCCAGGCTGTCAATTGGATGGTTGGATCCTCAGCGAATAATTCTAACTTATTTATGCTAATAGCTTCGAATTTCGGTTTTGCTCCTACCAGGAATTTCGCTAATTCAGACATCGTTTCCTGAACCCAATAATCCTCGTGATGATCATGGTTCCAATGGATCAGGTGGTGGAGTTCGTGGGAGAGTTCACCGGCAAATTCCACCGAATCGAGCGCCTCCGGCCTCCAAAAATTAATGACGAACATCTCCTTTTCATTTGAAGCAGGGACGATACTCTTAGGATACTCATTGATGGGACTGAAGTATCCGTATGTGGTCCCCCATCCTTCTTCCTGGACCATCAAAATATGAATGCGGGGATCGCCATCGATACCTGGCGACCATTCCTTACCAAAAATATACCGGTTAATTGGCATTACCTCTTCTTCGAAATTCTTCGCAGCTGCTCTTATATCTTGATCAGTAGCCAAATTAACATCGACGCTTGTCCACCAGTAGGCATTCTCGCTGATGTGACGTAGGCGTGCTGGTACCGCTTGGTAATCAGGTGTTGTACCACCGAGGTTTTTATTAATGATAAACTCAATCCGATCGTTGACTGAGAAATTTACAGGCTGAGGGATTTGGATGACCAGCTCTTCATCTGGCAAACCCTTAAATTCTCTTGCCAGCCGTATGCGATCCACTGGTGTACGTTCTACGTTTGCCAGCTCGGTAGCAGTCTGCACCGCCGAATCTGGAACCGGGATCCGGATCAACCCTTCCGGGACCGCTGCCCGGGTCGGCAAGGGTGTCGGCTCATCGGGTATTGAAGTCGCTGATTCTTTTATGGCTTCAGCCGGGCTTTCTGCAGTCTCAGTTTCTGCTGGTGAAGAGCAGGCAGCAAGCGGAGTAATTGTGATAGCAAATATTAATGCCGCAAAAAAATGTTTCGATCTGGTGAAAGCCATTGAGTTCCTCCCTGAGATATTCACAGGCACACTTAACTGCTCGATTTTAATGCGACAATGGTGACGTCATCTTCCTGAGCATCCTTGTTTTGAAATTCGCAGATCGTTTGCCAGAGCTGATCGCAATGCTGCTGAGCTGATCCTGCGTTTGACTGCTTGAGCGCCTTAAGCAGGCGCTCTAAACCAAATGACTCACCATTGATATGCCGGGCATCAATCACGCCATCCGTGTAGAGCAGAATCAAACCTCCTTGGGGAACGCTGACAGATTGTTCGTCAAGTATAAGATCGTCCAGGACGCCCATCAGCTGACCCTGTTCATAGGGTGCGATTTGTGTGTTCCCCTCTGCGTTTACGATGATAGGTAGTTCGTGTCCCGCCCGGGCATATGAGAATTGGTTGGTCCTTTTATCCAAAATGCCATAGAGCACTGTTACGAAAAGGCTCGATTCACCGATTTTTAGAAGCAACTCGTTTACATGGTGCAATACCTGGGATGGTGTGGATTCCCGTTTTGCCATAGCATATAAAAGAGCGTGAGTTTGTGCCATGAAGATGGCCGAGGGCACTCCCTTATCAGCCACGTCGCCAATGATGACACCGACTTTGTTAGCGCTCAAGGGCACAATATCGTAAAAATCGCCACCGACTGCACGGGCTGGAACCATTAAAGCACCGAAATCATACCCGTCCAGCCTGGGTAGTGTTTGGGGCAGAATGCTGGTCTGGATTTCAAAAGCAACCTGCAGCTCTTTTTCTAATCTCTCTTTCTCGATGATTTGAGCCTGGGCAGTCTTCAGATCTTCGTAGGCTTTGGTAAGTTCGAGGTTTTTCTCCTGGAGATCCTTGATGGTTGAGTCGTGCGCATTGGTAAGCCGTTCACTGAGCACGTTGATCAGTTCAAAGGCCATCATAGGCTGGCGGTGGAGCAATTCATCGAATTCCTGGTGAGACATCTCCCATAAGTGTGCAGGACCTGAGGAACGAACGCTGGCGGTTCTCAATCCAGCGCGGTTTATTAAACTCAGTTCACCGATAAATTCGCCAGGACCGCGCAAGCCAATGAAGCGCTCTTCAGGAGTGCCAAGTGCTTTTATCACCTCGATTTGACCCTGAATAATGATATAGAAACGATCGCCAATTTCCCCCTCCCGGAATAATACTTGATTCGGAGGTATTTCCAGGACGCGCAAGGATTCGGTCAGCTTGCTGATTTCATCCTCAGGCAAACCTTGGAAAAGCGGGGCACGCGCTAGTAATTTTTCTTTCACCAAGGTTTTCCCTGTTGAAATAGGTCCTGAATTTCCTTATTAGATTTTACGTTATTCAAGAATGAAAATTGTAAGTCCGGATCGGAGATCTTTGCAGCTTGCATATGGATGAGATGGTGAGCGGTTTCCAAGATATGGGCCATCCGTGAATCCTGGGCTGCTGACAAAACCTGGCAGCTGACCGAATAAATCCACATTGGATCGCGGGTGCCTTCCAGGCCAGGTATAACCCCTGACTGATCCTGCTGCTCAGCTGCAGAAGTTTGAGCTGTTTCCATGTGATTTAGAATTTTGTTCACATAGCCCAATGCAGAGTTTAATTCACTTGTTGCCAGGAAAACAGCAGCCATACCCGTTTCAGGCTCTCTTAAGAGGTTGGTCTGGTCGATCTGTGTGAATTTTTCGATGGCGTATTGGTAATATCTTTTAGCATCATCGAAATTGTTTAATCCGGCAGAGGCACGCCCGGCTTGGGTGAATGCGTGTCCGAGGTACTTGGGTTGATCAAACTCTTCAAAAATAATCAGTGCGGATTCACAGATCTGAAGCGCTGTTTCATCATCCCCGAGATGGTGGTGCAGTAAGCTGAGATCCACACACACTCGACTCCGGCTCAATTGGTTACCGAGCAGCTGGAAAATATCTAGCGCCCCTTGATAATAACTTTTCGCCCTAAGAAAATCGCCCTGGCGGTGGAAATAACGCCCAATCTGGCTTAATGTTTTGGCTTCCCAGGGTTTGTTGCCGATCTCACGGGCAATGTTTAAAGATTGTTCGAAAACATTTTTAGCTTTAGTAAATTCAGCCTGTTCCAAATAAACATTGCCAAGGCCGACAAGGGCACTTGATTCGATGGTGCGGTTGCCGATCTCGCGGGTGATCTCTAAGGCTTGCTCGAAATATTTGCTGGCTCCGCTGTAATCATACTGGTGTAGGTAGGTATCGGCAATATTCCGGATGACCTGGCCTTCACCCCAGCGATCACCAATTTCCCGGCTGATGGCTAGAAATTGATCATAATAGCGCATACCGCCGGTGTAGTCTCCCTGTAAAAGCAGGGTATTGCCCAGATGGTTTAGAGTTTTACCCTCACCTCGCCTGTCTCCAATCTCTCGATAAAGGTCAAGTGACTTTTCGAAGTACTCGATTGCAGTGGATAAATCCCCAAGTCTTTCAGCCACGATACCTGAATAGCGGACGCTGTCCGCTTTCAGATTGGGCAATTGGGAGGCTTCTGCTATTTGGAAGGCCCGATTGAAGCACTCAGTAGCGCCCGGGTAATCACCCTTTGAGAGCAGCGCCCTTCCTCTAATTAGGTTGGCTTTGACTTCCAATACGGGGATCGCCAGAGACTGGGATATGCGAATCACTTCCCCGGTGTAGCTGATGATCTGGGGATAATTGCTTGTCTCCGATGCAGCGGTAGCTTGCAGGAGGGATACCTCACCCTGTTTGCGCTGATCAGCAAGTTGGGTAGCGATAGCATCCAGCTGCTCAAGGTCTTGCCGCTGTTCGTTTCTCGAACCTAGCAGGCTGTAGACCTGTTCCCTGGCGTACAGGCATGCGTAGCGTTCATCTAGATCGGCTTCGGGTGCTAACTCCAGGGCATGTCCCAGGTATTTTAAAGCAGACTGGTTCGCATATTGACGAGCAGCTTGTTCTCCTGCCCGGCGGTAGAAGGAAGCAGCGCGCTGATGATCTCCAGCCAATTCGAGGTGTTCTCCAATCATGGCAGTAAAATCCCCGGCCCGTTCGAGATTTTCTTCCATCATCCACTCAGCGATTTGGGCGTGGTAAGCCCGGCGAACTCTTTTTAGGACCGTGTCGTAGGTGACTTCACGTAGAATGGCATGGTTGAAAGAATACTCTTGGGCACGGTCCAATGCAGAAGTTTCACGGTGGTAAATCATGCTCTTTTGGCGGAGATTGCCCAGTAGGGAGGTGATTTCAAGCTGCTCCATCTGATGGGAACCGGAACTGGCAGACAGGTAATGAAGGATGTCATCCCAGAATACCCGGCCGACCACAGAAGCCTGCTGCAATATAGTTCTCTCATCCGCGGGCAGTTGATCTAAACGAGCCTGTAGAAGAGCAGTCAATGTGCTGGGAATGTCCATGTCTGCTAGTATCTTTGCCAGGCTCGAAGGTTCAATCCTCCAAACATTATCTCCAGTTTGGATGGTGTCGGAGTCGATTAGCATCTTGACCAATTCTTCTATATAGAAGGGGTTTCCTTCCGCCCCGCTGACGACCAATTCACGCAGCGCCAGGGGAACCGGTCCCATGTTCTGGAGAATGTCCTCAACCAGGCGGCGGCAATCGCGGGTTGATAGAGCATACAAATTAAGCTTGGTGTGAGCACTTTGTCCTTCACCCCATAAAGGCCGGCGTTCGAGAAGCAGAGACCTGCCCAAACAAATGATTAATAAACGTTGGTTGGATAAACTTTGTGTCAGATAATTGACCACATCCAAAGAATTGTCATCTGCCCAATGAATATCGTCCAGGAAGATGATGACGGGGGTGCGCTTGGCAGCTGCCTTGATAAACTCTCCCAGGTAAATCCAGGCCCGATCGCGCAGCTGCATGGCATCGTTCTGCACGCCTTGCAAATAAGGGCTATCGCTGAAGTCAAATCCAAGCAGCTGCCCGATGAAGTGAGCCCACATGTCGGCTCTCTCATTCTGTGATGAACTGGCGCGGATGCCGGTCTCCATTTTTTTCTGAACTTGTTCCACCCGGTCATTGGCTTGCATCTGGAATCGATCAGAAAACATATCCCTCAGGAGCGCGTAAGGGGAATCTTGAAATTCGGAGCTGCTGCGGCCTTTAAGGAAATAGGTAAGCTCCGCTTGGTTCTCAAGCCAGGCTTCAAATTCCTCCAACAGCCGAGATTTTCCTATGCCTGCTTCACCGATGATAGTAATAACTTGGCATTTGTGGTCTTCGAGCACCTCACAGTAGGCATCCTGCAGGCGCTTCAGCTCCGCATCTCGACCGATCATGCGGGTGGTGACCCCCTCCACGCCGCGGGTCTTGGTGTGAAACTCCTTGGGTTTTAAACCCACCACCAGGTAGACCTGCACTGGATCAGAAAATCCCTTGGCTTTTATGGGAGGCAAGGGTTTTAATTCGAAGATCCCTCTTACATGCCGGTAGGTAGTTTGTGAGATTAAAACACTTCCGGGGGGGGCTGCATTTTCTAATCGGGATCCTAAATTCACCGTCAAGCCCATGACAGTGTCGTCAGATTCGGTGATCCCCCCTACTGCAACCATTCCTGTATTGATTCCAACCCGAACATTGAATCCACTCAATTGCCATTTCTCTTCCAGCTCGGCAGCATAAGCCCTGGCGACTTGTTGAATTTCCAGACCTGCACGGACGGCCATCTCGGCATCATTTTCCTTCGTTGTGGGTTCGCCGAAGACGGCTTTAAAACCATCTCCAGTGAAGCGTGTCACACGACCGCCGTGAGCCTCAACCGGCTTGGCTAAGCGCTGTAAACCGCTATCCATGAACTCCAGAATTTCATCAGGTTCAAGCCCCTGGCTGATCAATGTCGAACCGACAACATCCACGAACAACAGGCTGACTAGTTTTTTGTGCCTTTCTGGTGCGCCTGATCCTTGATTAATCTCTGCCAGCTGTTTTTGCAAAGCAGCTATGGAAGCTTCAACAACAGCATCACCCAACACGGCACGTTGTGCTTCAAGGGTGGCGATGGCGGTCTTTAGTTCGTCAATTTGCTGAATGTTTTTCTCTGGCATAACCTTGCAAGCGGATGAAAAGATAGCGGTTTTCATTGAGTTGAAGAGTGAATATCATCAGGGTGCTCGAGTTTGAGAACATCGGAATAATTGAACAATCTAATTGGATAAGGTTCCTCTTCAACCTTCACTCATTCCTACAGTAGTTGCGCAGGTTGTCTTTTGACCAGGGTCCAGATTTTTATTAGGGTGAATGGAAATGCCGGGCGGGGTTGAAAAGTGCAATATCGTACGGAATACTCAAATTCAACCCGATTGATGTCCCCAACTCAAAATGACATGAAATCATGATGAGCATCCTGATCTGGTTATCAATCCTATGTGATCAGCAAATCCTTCGCAGGCACCCTCACTAGTGAATCGAAGGAAGGGTTTCAATTTCCTATAATTATAATCCAAATTAGGATCTGGATTTACTGCTACTCGCTCAAGCCACCTTCTGGATAGAATACGAACAACACAGGTATCCAGCACCAACCCTCTGAATTGGTGCTGAACCCTATCGAACCTATGCTTTTGTTTATTCTAAATTTTTATTCCTGATTCCCTGGGACTATGCATTAGCAGAGCTGCTGTTTGTCTTCAAAACCGTGATGATGGTTGAACCAGCTTCTTGTACGATTTGAGCAATGATTTTTACTTTCATTTGTAAAGAATACCGTTGTAAACCATTTAGGTCAGGGTTATCCTTGATTACGCACTTGGCTAATCGGGCATTCGTTGATTCAGTGAGTAATCTCTGGCGAGTCTGTTGTGTGAAAGCCTGTCGGAGACCGGGATCTAGATTTAAATTACTCATGTTAAACTCCTTCTCTTGTTTATAAATTGGTCTCGTCTGTACTGTGTATCCATCTTATCTAATTGGGTTGCTGGTGTCAGTAATCCAGATTTCTATCTGTTTATGGTTTATGTAAACTGAATTGTGTGAACTATTTCACAAGGTTGGTATTATAGTCTAATATCACTTGACATAGAACATATGTTCGTGCTATATTAACGGGTAATTGGCGAGTTATTTTCCTTGATGGAGAGGTGAACCGATGTCAGCTCAATATAGTTCAGCAGCCAATCGAACAGCCTATTATGAACAGGTCTGGGCCCTTGTCCGCCGGATACCAGCCGGCAAAGTCAGTACTTATGGGCGCATCGCATCATACCTCCCGCCACCGGAAGGTATGAGTGAACGAGCATACCAGGTGCGGGGGGCACGTCTGGTGGGCGGTGCCATGGCAGCCTGCCCTGCTGGCGTACCCTGGCAACGGGTGATCAATTCTCAAGGTAAGGTGAGTCTGCGAGAAGGTGGTGCGGGCGAGCACCAGCGGGATCTGCTGGAGAAAGAAGGCGTTAATTTTGATGAGAGAGAACGGGTCGATCTGTCTGTGTATCTCTGGGATGGCCCATCGACTGATCGCTTGGGTGAGTAGGAAGGCGAACTAACTTATAAGGAAGGTGGCAATGTTGTCAATATTTCGGAAACCAGAAACCAGACCCATGATTAATCCAAGATTCCGCGCTTACGGTAAAGCGCGGATTGATATTGCTAAACGTGCAAATACACGCGAGGATTGGGACCATTTATGGAAAAAACCTACGCATTCATTCCCGTTTTCGTGGGGCAGCAGCTGGAGGCAATGTATTGAGTATAAGGTAGCTGATTTCCCTGCAGAAGTTGGCTTCTTCATCGACGTACTTGGATTTCCGGTGAATGCTTTCGATCCGGATTATGCGATGTTCACCAGCCCGACAGGTGATTTTTATTTTTCCGTCGTTCCAGCCAGGGAAAATGAATCCCCAACACCACAAGGGGCTATCCGTTTACAGTTCATGGTGCAGGACATTATGGATACCGCCCTTGAGTTGGAACGCAGGGGAGTGAAATTTGACCAGATGCCGGCCCGCATTGTTGATAACTCTTCTTTTCTCATCGGTTGCTTCCAAACCCCCAATGGGATTGGGGTTGAGTTATGGGGTTTTGATACGCAGATGTCTCTTTCCAAATCTGACCAGATGCCTGGTACTGTCGAAGGTGAGTGGGAAACCAGGAATGAGCAGCGAACAGATGATTTTTCCGGAGACCGGGAACCTGATCATGATCAATTGAATTACTCATTGTCCGAGCAGCCTCCAGAAAAAGTGAGCTTTCTGAATAGCAACAGCCCTAGAACAGGTGCAGGTGAGCAGGTGGACTATCTCCAAGGTGATGAGTGGTGACTTGCGACCCTCAGCGGCGATCCAAAAAAACTGTGGTTTTGAAGGGTTTGGATAAACTCTAGGCTACCCCTCGAAACACGGGCAGGACGATCGGTGTCAATTCCACCACTCGAAGTAATCAACGTCCAACCTGGTTGCTGAAAGCAGATTTGCTTATGTAAAAGGCATTTCCTGAAGTAAAGGGGCGGTATTAGATCTTATTTCATATTCGGGTATATAAAAAAAATGGGGGTTACCTTTGGTGGTATGACCCGAATGGATATTATCCATTGATAAAATTTACACCTGCGCTATAATAACCACTTGCTTGCGGACGGCGCGATATTTCAAAAATCGAGTATTCAGGCAATAGATGTGAGTGGATTGGTGACAATGGAATTCATCATAAACCTGAAGGCAAATTTGAAGAAGACAACCAATTCGATGACTGGCATTCTATCAGCCACAAGGTTGCCGTGGTATCTGGTAATCATCGTCCTGGTCGGATTGGTTCTGCTAATTCCCGGTAAGACATCTGCTGTCTCAGGCGTTCAACAGGAATTGGTTGAAGTGGTAATCATTGGGAATGTTCTTGACACGCAAGGTGTACCCATCGGTGAAGCTGAGGTGCGTGCTTCTACCACTGATCATACAGAACCTCTGGCAGAAGGATTAAGCCAGGAAGATGGTTCCTGGGTGCTTGAATTTCCGGAGAGACCGCTAAATGATTTGATGATCGAGGTTGCACACCCGCATTTTGATACTCAAATTATTCATCTTCAATACGCGGAGGTAAGCTCGCTGAATCAGGACAATATCTACCAATTAGCGGATGTGATACTTGAACGGCGGCTCAGTGCAGGATTTTGGGTGGCAACTTTCGTGTTTATTGGTGTACTATTATTGATCGCATTTGAACTGTTGCACAGCACGACAGCCGCCCTGGCAGGTGTGTCAATCATTTTCTTAACCTCATATATTGGTGGGGCAATCCATCCCGATCTATTTATTCTGAGCTACGAACGCGGCCTGAGCTATATCGACTGGGAAGTGGTTTTTCTTGTGATGGGTATGATGATCATCATTGCTGTCGTTGAAGGGACAGGAATTTTCCAATGGCTGGCTTTCCAAGCTTACCGTATCAGCCGGGGAAGGACCTGGCTGCTTGTTTTGTTCCTGATGCTGATAACTGCAGTCGCATCGGCTTTGCTTGATAATTTCACTACGATGCTGTTAATGACCCCGATCAGTCTCCAGATTGGCCTTGCATTGGGCATCAATCCCCTTGCATTGATCATTCCGCAGGTGCTGGCTTCTAATGTGGGCGGCATCAGCACCCTGGTTGGCACGCCGACGAATATCTTGATCGGCGCATATGCCGGGATCAGTTTTACTGATTTCCTGGTGAACCAAACGATAGGCGTGGTGCTGGCATTGGTGGTGATGGCTGGGTTTATACTTCTGTTTTACCGCAAAGAATACAGCCAGCAAAGTAGTGGTATTTCACCAACGCTGTACCAGAAATTGGAGGAGAATGCGCGCATTGAAAATCCAGGAGATTTATGGAAAGCCGGACTAGTTTTTTTCCTGGTGCTGATCGGATTTGTTCTGGGTGAACGGATCCACCTGACCCTGGCGGTGACTGCAATTGCCGGAGCTACTCTGTTATTGATCTGGTTGAAACCTGATGTTCAGCACATGATAAAGGCTGTGGATTGGACAACCCTTGTATTCTTTATGGCATTGTTCATGATTGTAGGTGCTATCCAAGAGGTTGGGTTGATCAGCCTCGCTGCTGATGGGATGAGCCAGCTAATTGGGGAGAACCTGGTGCTGGGGATCTTTGTGATTGTTTTTGGAGTCGGGACATTATCAACGGTGATCGCCAATATTCCGCTTGCCGCGGCAATGTTGCCAATTATACGGTTCCTGACAGCCTCCATCCCAGGTGCGCAAAGCATGGTGCTTTATTACGCACTTTCGATGGGTGCTGCGATGGGTGGAAATGGTACCCTGATCGGTGGTGAAGCCAACCTGGTGACCGCAGGAATCACCGAACAGGCGAATAGCCCAATATCATTCAAGGAATTTCTCAAGGTGGGTCTACCTGTGACGTATTTAACTCTGACCATTGGATTCCTGTGGCTTGTTTTTCATTTTTAGGAAGGAAGCAAGAGGGAGGTTCCCCTGATGTCAAAGATGATTTTGTGCCCAACCCGTGGAGGAAAGGACAGCTACCCGAATCAAGATCGGGCAATCGCGCTGGCAAAAGAGCGTGGTGCAGCAGTGCTGTTTTTGTACATCACGAACGTCGAGTTTTTGGATCTAACTGCATCTCCGAAACTGATCGATATCGAAGATAGAATGGACGAAATGGGTGAGTTCTTACTTGCCATGGCCCAAGAACGAGCCGAGGCAGCCAATGTCGAGGTTTCAACTCTCTTGAAACATGGCCATTTTCGGGAAGCGCTGATCGAGGTAATCGAAGAATTCCCAATTGCTACTGTGGTCCTGGGCAGCTCAGCTGGTGGTACTGGCTTGGTGACTAAGCAATACATTGAAGAGCTGGTTGACGAGATCGGCGGTAAGACCGGGGTTGAGTTTATCGTGGTTGATCAAGGAGAAATCGTAAATACCTATACACCTTAAACCACCAGGAATTTAATATCACCTGGGGATGAATATGGCATATGCACAGGGCTTGGATAGGCTATTTATCAAGCCCTGCGTTTACCTTTGATCGGTGCCAGTGAGTGAAATACGGAAGGTGGTTAACGGTATGCCAGTGGAATTAAGATCGTCTTAAAAGTGACTTCGAATACAGCTGAGAATTCTGAGGTGTCATCGCTGGAATCAGTTGCTGTGGCTGTCAGGTAGGGGAAGACGAAAGGAAGAGCCAGGCTGAAATCACCACTCACGATATGGGCAGCTGTATCGCCAAGGAAGAGTCGCCCTTCACCATCATCGTCAATATTCTGGAAGATCTCTACCAGGCAACCTGGGCAAGCAGTGCCACTTACCAGGTAAGGGTCATGGGTTGTTGTGTCTATCACTGGCGGTTGGATAGCATTGTTGGCACCATTTGTCAGATGGATACCCTCCAAGTTATTATTGAAGATAGTGTTTCTGGTAATCTTGTTGCCAATAGCTAATGGTGTGTCCAATCTGACACCTTCCCGGTTATTGGCGATCAAATTGTCTGGTCCGATCGTATTGTCATGAGCGTAGAAGGATATGAGAACGCCATCATGGGTATTTCCTACAGGAATCAAACCGCTGCTGTCCGTGCCGATATAATTCCCAATGATTGTGTTCTGAGTGACATCAGAACCCTGGAGATAAATGCCGTTGTTGCCGTTTCCAGAAATAATATTTCTATCTCCTGGGCTGTCACCACCAATCATCACTTGGGAGACATCCTCACCAAGGATGATCCCTTGTTCTAAATTCCCCAACGAGGTTGCACCATCTGCTCCAAGACCGATGAAATTTCCGATAATGGTTATGTCGGTGACGGGGTAGGATCCTCCCCATAAATCAATTCCGGATTCATCATTCCCGGAAATTACATTTCTTTTATTTAGTTGGATTCCTCCGATAAATACATTGTGAGGACCATTGTATATGTGTATACCTGAGTATTTATTGCCTCGATCCAGCAATCCACCGACATCTGTACCGATATAGTTTCCGGTGATTATGATATTCTGGGTATCTTCTCCTAAAATAGCAATACCATAATCAAGATTACCAGAGATCAAGTTGCGTTCAGCGGGAGTGTCTCCGCCAATAGTGACATCCTGAACACCATTTTCAATCCGAATTCCACCCCCATCGTTGCTCAAACCAGTTTTTCCATTCACTCCGAGGCCAATAAAATTCCCCTCAATCGTGATATTGTGCGTATCATCTCCTGCCAGAAATATGCCATATCCATCATTTCCAGAGATAATGTTGCGAGCTCCAGGGGTATCACCACCAATCTGCGTATTGGCAGCACCCGAGCTGACCATTATGCCGTAAGAATCATTTTTTCGGGCAGCATCTCCACTCGCATTCGTGCCGATATAATTACCAGATAATTGCGTGTTATCGACACCATCGATCCAGATACCGTTGAGTTGATTGCCGGATATGACATTTCCTGGACCAATGACTGTATCCGCAGAAGCCCCATAGAGGTAAATACCAATCCCGGCATTACCGAGATCGTATAAGCCATCGGCTCCCAGGCCAATAAAATTTTTGCTGATTACGTTCCCTTGAGTCCCTGCACCATTAATCCTCACTCCAGAAATCATGTTACCAGAAATAACATTCCCTTCAGCGGAGGTCGCTCCCCCGATGGTGTTGTTCTTGGCACCATTCATGATATGAACGCCATTTTCCCCATTTTCTACCGTGCTAATACCACTTACATCAACACCGATGTAATTTCCCTTGATCAGGTTATTATCACTTCCAGAGCCTTCAATGCGAACACCATCCATGGTATTTCCAGAAAGCAGGTTTCTTTCACCCGCAGTGTCTCCACCGATCGTGTTGTCGTGGGCACCTCCATAAATACGTGCGCCGTGTTGGGCATTCCCAAGACCGCCGGCACCATCCGGATGAGAACCGATGTAATTCCCAGTTACTATATTGCTTGTAGTAAGAGCACCATGGATCTCCAATCCCGACAATCCATTGGCTGCGATGACATTGCGTGTGGCTGGACCAATCCCACCAATGGTATTATTCTGGGCGCCCAGGTTAATTAAGACTCCATCCAATCCGTTTCCCAAGATGGATGAAAGGTCCGGATTGAAACCAATGTAGTTTCCTTCGATCACATTCCCGGTCGCACTGCTTCCATTGATCCAGATACCGTTGCCTTGAAAGCGGTGAATACTCAAGCCACGAATCACATTATTTGACGAGCTGATATCCAGACCATTCCAGGCAACAATATAGCGTCCATCCAGCTCTATTTTGATGATCGCATTTGAGCTGGCAGTAGCTGGAGCAGCTCCAGTTTGGGAATAACCATCGATGGTGGTATCTCCACTTGTTAAAGCCGGGAGACTTGAATCTGGTTGGATCACGCATGTTGCACTACAGCCAGGGATATTGAACTCAATGATTTGAGGACCGGATGAAAGGTTAGCCGCTTCGATAGCTGCCCGTAAAGAGCCAGCACCACTATCGTTGGTGTTCGTCACAGTTATTGAAGGTGCGGACTGAACTGGTTGGTTGCTGAGTAATAACGCTAAACCCAGGATGATGAATAGGAATAGAATTTTGGCTATTTTTGAAAGTTGTCTGCTCTTCATTGTTCACCTCCTGCAAGAATGGAGTTTCGGCAATCTTCAACTGGAGAACCCTGGCACCAAAGTCCTGCCTGAAAGTAATCCTGCGTTTTACATTCGTTGAGCCACGAAATCTGCTCAATCAATATAGTTATCTGTCAATCACAATAAATGGACGGTTGAAAAACTTTCTAAGAATATATTCCCACCAATAACTCATTTATAACTATACAGGATTTTAATTCACCCTGCAACCCTTCCCCAATCGGGAATTAAAGAAGGGATGATGGATGGCAAACAATA
>JBJYXV010000043.1:0-2720 GCA_046260155.1 Anaerolineales bacterium | reverse complement strand
CCAGGCGATTACAGAAGATTGGCTGGAGGAATACAATGCGATCCGGCCACATGAGGCATTAGGTCATGTGCCACCCTACCAGTATGCCTTAAAACAACCGTGATTTGTCCACTTTCAAATGGTACTAAATTTGGGCTCTTTACAAGGATACTTCCAGCAGCCTGATGCGCTCGGCGATGAGCTAGAGTCAGCTTACTGCATGAGTGAATCATCGGGTGCTTAAGCTCTCGCGTACCATCACGGATTTAGCAAGGGAAGTAAATATATCACCCCAGCACCTGGCAGAAGCCCTGCAGTATGGTCTGAAACTGAACCAATATTAGTGGACTCATTTTCCTCATCCTATCTGGGAATAAGGCTCAGAAGACTCCATCAATTTTTCCTGGATGATGTCTCTCCGGTGACGAATCGCTAAAAATGGACAACAATCGAGTTTATTATTCGTTCACATGCAGGATGACGGCCCACCCTTCACCCTGGGCTGAAGCTCCTTCTTCAATCGGAAAGTTCAGGTTGAGCTCGTGTGATCCTGCCCAGGGGTAATCACCTTGAAAACCTTCTGCCCTTACCTCGACCATTTGCTCTCCACTCATTTCGATTACCAGATTCAACTCCCCGCCAGCTGCTTCTCCCACGCATTCGCCACTTACCACTACCTCAAGGTCCATCTCAACTGAATAGGTGCCCCATTCTTTTTCGAGCACATCTTGATAAGATACGGGTCCACTTCCCTCAACGATATTTCCTGCTCCATCAGAGGTTACGGTGAAGGGAATATTTCCTACAGCAACGGGCTCCAATCCTACTGCGTCAGCTGGCCCGACCAAAACCTGCAGTTCTAATTCTCCACTCAACCCATCGCACCGATCTGGAACCGGGGTCGGAGTGGTGATTTCCACCACCAAGGCCGTCGGTGTAGGAGTTGGGGTAGGACTGCTTCCTGACGCAGGGCTGCACGCCATAACTGAAACCACAACCATGAAAACTGCGATGAGTATCCCCAGCCTTTTTATCTTTTTGTTCATTAGTTTTCTCCTGTCCAGCAATCAGATTAATGTTTTTAGGTATAGATCACCTACTAGGTTGGTTCACCAATAAAGGTAAGTGCAAAATCAAACACGTATAACTAATGCGAATAAATACCAGTGGATGATTTGGATAATACCTCCAGAAGAATATCCACAAATCTTGTACAACAGCACTTGTGATTCACTCAAGTTTGTCAAAGAATACTTCACAAGAGTAGATTATATCAATATCCCGGGGTCACTTTTTCAGTTGCCTGGTTTCTAATCATCGAATCAGAAAAGCATGACAAAATCTTCCCTTGCCAGTGATTATTGAGTGATAACGATGTATTTGCAGAAATCTCATGCCAATGAACTATTCCATCCTGCTGGGAAAATCTTAATTCGTCATTGAAAATAAATTAGTATCTTAGGGCATATCGCTAATCATAAATTTGGATTAATTCAATCTATTTTCCCCCTCTTGAGTATTGGTAAAAAGACCCGACTGGAGTGTAGCTCAAAATAGCTAAACAGACCCGTGTGTTGTGTCCCTAACGGTGTTATCTTGTCTGTGAATTTAATTGGGTGCTGTGTGCGTCGAACTCAGCTGATAAATGCACACTCATCCAGGTTGATATCGGACAGAACAAGGAGGCAAGCGATGTCTGGAAACAAGATAAGACCATCCCGTTGGTATTACTTATTGGCATTTTTATTACCGGTATTTGCCTGTGGATTGACCGGATTTCTTGTTTTTAGAAATGTACCCAAACTTCCTGGAGCTCTGGATGCTTTTAATGTAAAGCAACTTACCCCGGTTATTGTGCCAGGTTCTGCGGAAATTAATTTTCCAAGGTCGGGCGCATATTCTATTTACTATGAATATCGCAGCGATATATACGGGGTGAGATATGTACGCGCGCAAAATCTACCCAGGATTATTTGCCAGCTGACCTCAAAAGCTTCCGGTGAAGAGATCGAACTGGAGTCCACGTTCGTTGAAGGAGAGATTTACACCACCCAGAATAAGGAACGTGCGGGGGTGTTGATGAATAATATCAGCATTAATCAGCCAGGGGTCCACGAGTTCTCATGCCGCTACCAGGATGGTAGATCAAATCCGCAAATTGTCCTAGCAATAGGGCCGAACATGATCTGGGAATTCTTCAACCTGGCGGTAAAACCTGTTGCAGCGATAGCAGCCGGGTTGATTGTTTTCTTTTTCATGAGCGTGATATCGTTATGTATTGTGATATTCGTGGCGATCAAGAGGAACCAGTCGAAAAATCGCTTGGCTTCATAATGGCAAGCCTGGTGGTGAATTTGGGCATGCAGAAATAGCATAACTCTGATCGCATTTTCCCTGATAGATGCGATCAGATTTGTTAATTAATCCTCATAATCGATTCTCAATTGCGCAGCTGGTGTCCTGCAAATAAACAAGATATGAGAGCTAGATAGGTAAAACAGAAAAAATGAAATCAAGTTGAACACTGAGTGAATTATCAGCCTGTACCCGTCCTATCCGAGCGCTGCACTAAAGTATCACCAACAACAGGAGAGATAGTAATTCAATTATTATTCCCCATACTCACTTATTGTTCCACTAGCTTCTATTATTCCCCCGTGACAAACGCACGATGCTAAAGATTTTTGATCTTCAAGTGGTTGGATTTTCGATCAGTGAAGTTTCCCCAAACGTTCTTCCAG
>JBJYXV010000042.1:27045-205947 GCA_046260155.1 Anaerolineales bacterium | reverse complement strand
ACAGCACGGCGAACATCACGCCGCACCACCCACAGGGTAATGCGGCGTACAAGGCGCAGGATTAGGCGGAGAACTATTATGGTCGGGGGTTTCATGCTTCTCGCTGCGGGCGGTACCTATGCCGCAGTTAAGCTCAGCCAGAAAGATGCACAGCGCATTGAAGAACATACCGGACTTCCGCCCGATCAGCTGGAAGATCAAGATTTAGAGCAGGCGATGCAGGAATTGAATATCCAATCTCAACCACTTACCGCGGAAGACCAAGCTACACTAGGAAGTGCGCCTCCCGCACCTAAGAATCCTCCTGCGAGCGATTCTTCTTATCTGGATGAGCTCGAAAAGCTTGCTGAGCTGCGAGATAAAGGCATCCTCACCGAGGATGAGTTTGAAGCCAAGAAGAAGGATTTGTTGGGACTCTAAATCAGATTAATATCTCGATCAACCAATTCAATTTCAGTGAAAAAAACCTGCGGTTTGAAACAGCCGCAGGTTTTAGCGTTCGATTCTACGATATGTTGTTCGGTGAGGGTTAAATTCTCAAACTTTAATCTTGTTCGCCTCTTCTAAATTGAAACAAGCTACCCAGTGCTGCGGGGCAACTTCTTCGAAGGGTGGTTCTGATTGCGAACAATGCTCTGTCGCTATTGGGCAGCGCGGGTGGAAATGACATCCTGCAGGTGGATTCAACGGGCTGGGAACCTCGCCTTCTAAAAGCATCCGTTCCCGCTCCAAGGTTGGGTCAGGAATGGGAATAGCTGAGATCAATGCCTTGGTATACATGTGCAGCGGTTCAGTAAATAGAGCTTCCCTGGGCGCCATCTCGACGATTTTCCCCAGGTACATGACCGCAACCCGGTCTGAGATATGCTCGACCACGGACAGGTTATGTGCAATAAACAGGTAGGTCAGGTTGAATTCCTGCTGCAGGTCCCGTAAAAGATTGAGGACCTGGGATTGGATGGATACATCCAGGGCAGAAACAGGTTCATCGCAGACGATAAAGCTGGGTCGCAGGACCAGTGCGCGTGCAATGCCAATCCTCTGGCGCTGCCCCCCTGAAAATTCATGTGGGTAGCGATGCGCGTAGTATGGATCGAGACCAACTTTCTGAAGCATGCTGTGCATGGTATCGATCTGCTCTTGTCTTTTTCCTATCTTGTGGATTTTCAAACCAGCTAGGATCGAATCACCAATTGGCTTGCGGGGATTGAGTGATGAGTATGGATCTTGAAAAATGACCTGCATGTTTCGGCGAATGGATTTAAGCTCACGGGAGCCCATTTCTTGGATATTCTCTCCATTCAATTCGATCTTCCCGCTGGTCGGTTTCAATAAACGCAGGATGCAATTGCCAACCGTGCTTTTTCCACAACCCGATTCACCCACCAATCCCAGAGTCTCTCCTTTCCGGACAGAGAATGAGACCCCATCGACAGCCTTAACCCACGCTACCACACGTCTCAAAACACCACCCCGAACTGGATAATATTTGACCAGGTCATGGACCTGAAGCAGTTCGGTTGACCCGTTGAAATCCGGATTTTTCGGCGCGCTATCCGTCATTTTGTTTGCTTCATCAAATGAAATGGGTTCACTTTTCCTTGGCGATCTTTACGGCATCATTAAACGCATTAAGGGTTTCATCAACATCCGCTTCACTCAATGCGTAACACAAGAACCAGGGTTCTCTACCGTCAGCATCAGGCTGCACACCACGGCGGCTCAATTCCATACTGATCGCTTCATATAATTCGCCATCTCCTGCCAGATAACCCCTGAAATCTTTTGGTTCTTCATCTTTCCCGAGGTAGATACCGAACATGCTTGGTACACCCGTGATGAAGTGCGGAATTCCAGATTCAGCAAGGATGTCACCGATCCCGGACATTAATGCATTGCCGCGCTGGTTAATCGTTTCGAGGATGGGTTGCTCTTCCAGGATTTCCAGGGTTTTATCAGCAGCAGCAGCTCCAGCGACATTGCCTGAGTAGGTTCCACCATGGGCCATGCTGCCCGGCTCAATGGTCATCATCACCTCTTCTTTACCCGCAATCGCTGCAATCGGGAAACCATTACCCATTGCCTTGGCATAGGTAACCAGATCGGCTTGAATCCCAAAGAATTCCTGTGCACCACCCCTGGCGACCCGGAATCCAGTTTTAACCTCGTCAAACAGCATGACGATTCCGTACTCATCGCACAGCTCACGGATTTTCTCCAGAAAGCCTGGTTGCGGCATGACGCTGGCAGCGTTGCCCAACATGGGTTCGATGATGATCGCTGCCAGGTCCCCCCAATTGTTTTTGACCGTTTTTTCCAACCCCTCAAAGTCATTGAAACCAACGGTGAAGACATATTGGTTAATGGCCTTTGGGATCCCAGAAGTATTGGGGATAGGTATCGGGCTGCGTGAGGATCCCAGGGTCCCAGGGTTCGATGAAGCCGTGCTGAACATGAAGTAATCAGCCATGCCGTGATACTGCCCTTCGAATTTAATGAACTTCTCCCGCCCGCTATAAGCACGTGCAATTCGTAAGGCATGCATGGTTGCTTCGGTTCCAGTGTTGGTCAAACGTACCTTATCCACCTTGCACATGCGGGTGATGCGCTCCGCAACTTTAATTTCGTAGGGTGTCGTCCAGGCGAATATATTTCCACCTTGCACAGCCTCCTGGACTCGTTCTACAACCGGCGGGTACGCATGCCCCAGGATCACAGGACCAAAACCAAGCCGGTAATCAATATACCGTTTGCCATCCATATCCCATATATATGCACCTTCGCCTTTTTCGATGATCAATGTATCCTGGTCGCCCCAGTAGCGAAAGTTTGAATTAACCCCATACGGAATAAATTTTTTACTCCGTTCAAATAACGAACTGGTTTTCTCTCCCTGTAGTTTCATCCCTGCCTCCAATCTATTTTAATTTCTTCATCTTAAAGATTACAATTCTTCAAACTTCTCTTTGACTTGAATCCCCCGTTTTGCTAATTCCTCAAAGAAGCGTCCCGGATCGTAGGCGGATTCTGGTGGTACGACTCCTCTGGCTGATACCTCTCCATCCGTGATCATTTGTGCGCCGATGCTGAGCGGTATGGCAATGTTCTTATAATACGCCGCGGAGCCACCCCAAACCTCCTGTGGGGGATGCTCACTCCATAACCTGTCTTTGACAGGTTTTCCAGCGACCTTTCCGAAAACATCCACTACCAGGCCATATGCCCAGATCGTGGTTTGTTTCGTTTCCGGCATTTCCAGCAGCAAGTCGAACATAATATCAAAGGGTGATGCTTCAATGCCTTTGATCGTCACCATTTCGTCAGAGTATAGCCCCCAATCCAACATCACTCGCCCAATTCGCATCGCCTGGGGAGGGAAACAGCCCCTAACGGATACTTTCTTAGCTCCCAAACTTTTCGGCATGGTGCGTGTCTCCGGGTGAGGGATATAGCAGACTTCCTGCTCTCCGATTTGTCCAGGAAATTTGACCATCTTCAACCCTTCAAAAGGGCCCACCCAGATGAATTCTCCATTCTCGTAATAAACACGGGATTCAGTCTTGGGGTGAAATTCCCACAGAAATGTGATCAGCAGACCAGGTGCAGGTGCTGGTGAGCGGAAAGCAGCGAAGTTGATCTGGATCTCATCCACTTCATCCATGCGATTGGCAGCCTGTTTTGCCATTGCATTGGTGATTCCTGGAGTTGCACCGACTCCAGGAATGAACACGATATCCTTATCCCTTGCCACTCCATCAAAGCTCCACTGGTCTTGCTCGGTGGAGACATCCAGCCCGTTGACTCCCACCTCGACGCAGGCTTTCGTGACTGGCAAATCATATTTCCACGGCAGTCCATTGATAACCACATCGAAAGCGGGGAATAGTTTGAGCATCGAACCGTAGTCTTCAGCATCGAAAAAAAGCGTGGTCAATCGTTTATTTCCGATATCTTTGACCAGATCATCAGCTGCTTTAATATTGTAATCTGCAACCACGATCTCATCATACTTACTATATTGAGCCAAGTCGCGGGTGGTTTCCTTGCAGACCGCTCCAGCTCCGCCAAGAACTAATGCACGCATGGTTCGCTCCTTAGATTAAATCTTGAAAAACTTAAACGATAGATCCTGATCATTGATCCATCAGGTTGCCATTGCTCGTTGTACAATTTTGTCTAATTCTGCCTTCCTATCCTCACTCAGGGGGAGTGGGTTGTGGTTGGATAATATTTCCTGGATTCTAAGCCTGGCTTCATCGACCAGTCTTGGTTTGCCGGAAGCGTGCCATTCTTCATAACTTCCGTGCCAGCCAAAATCACTGAGATACCATTCTCCGGCGCGCATGTTTTTCACCGTGGAGTGCTGTGCCATAAAATGCCCTGCCGGGCCAACCTTCTGGATTACATCATCCAGCCAGCTTCCCTGATCTGTCGCGATGCCCTGCAGCGCGCGCCGGCCCAATTTATACACCTCGATATCGATCAGCAGTTGTTCAAGACACAGGTGGGTTGAACCGCCCATTAAACCCGGCCCAACGAGAATATCCGGTGCAGATAGGATCGGTAACAAGACATTGATCGATCGCTCATAGCTGGCCTGGATGCCGGGTATGAATTGGCTGGTACCGCCACCGCTCGCTTCCACCGGCAAGCCATAATAGCGTGCCATCTCGGTGCTGGCTGCGCCAGTCAGCCCACTTTCCACTGCACCAGCTGCATAAGTCCCGTTGCGTAGATTCGAGATTGCTAGGACAGGAGCATACAAGATCGGCGTTCCTGGAGCTCCAGCCTGGATCAGGCAGATGGTTGCCAGGACCTCACAATTTCCAAGGATAATTGTTGAGATCAGACTCCCAGGGGCAGTTCCACCCATCAATGGCATGGGCATGATTGCAACCGGTATATCCCAGCCTAAAAGTGCCAGGTAAGCTTCTGTGTATTGCCGGTCGATCACCAGCGGAGATTGCGGGCAAAGTAAGAACGAGTAGGGATGGTTCCGGCGGATGGTTTCCTTATCACCGAATACAACCTGCAGCACCTCCAATAACCAGGGTGCCAGATACGCATCTGACAAACCGTCCTGGACATGTTTGGAGAAATTGCTGAAAACATTGCTGAGGTAGATCACCTGTTGAGCTGCAGTTGTGTTGGCTGGCTCGACACTCCGTTCCACCATTGACCAGTAAACACCGATCTCGTCCAGTGCATCAATCAAGCGGGTAGCCTCCAGCCAATCCTTGGTCGTGCTGTTTCGCCGTTCGCCAGTCTCCGCATTGGTGACGAAAGTGCCTTCTCCATCAGCCAGCAGGGTGCAGTTCCCCGCGTTCATTTTCAGATCCCAACCGGGTCTCCTGGCTCCAAGGGAAAAATCCTTGGTTGTCAGGCGCAGCGATTCTTCGACCATGGATTTAGGAAACCGTACTATGTGGGATTCTTCATTGACCTGTGCACCTGCATCCTGGAGCAGATTTCGCCCCAGCTGGGTATCTACCCTGACCCCCGTAGCTGCCAGGATTTCCAGGGTCCTGGCGTGTACCTGGTGCTTCTCTTCGGCGGATAGAACCTGCAAAGAAGTTTTCATGCAAGCAGCTCCAATTATGCCAGCTCTCTTTCTGCAGAAGCGAGGATGTGTTTTAATTCCCGCTGTTTAATTTCTTCCAGAGGCTGTGGGTGGTGGTTATCAAGAATCCATTTTATTTTTCGGATGGCGACTTCACCAGGATCCTGGTAGGAACCCTGGTCATCAGTGATGGTGGAGATCTGCGAAAATTCGATTTTACGCAAGTTTTCGCGGGTGTGGCGGTGGCTGAGATAATGCCCACGCGGACCAACATCTTTAATCACCTCCAGGGCGAAAGCGCTGGGGCTGGTGTCGATTCCTGCCAGATTTATCCTTACCCGGTGATAGATCTCTGAGTCCAGGAGGATCGCTTCAGGGTAGAGCAAGGTGCAGCTCTCAAGCAGACCCAGTCCTGAGCCGGTATCTGCCCCACAGAGTGCGCATAGTAATAATGGACCCACGGCCTCTGCAGCTGATTGCCAGCCTGGTTGGATTCCATCCGTTCCGAAAATCCCAGCCAGTGTTGGCACCCCCCACATATGGGCCAGCTCCACACCAACGACGTATGGCAGCTCTCCTTGCGGTGCAGTGCCCAGATAGGCGCCTGTGCGTGGGTGCATGATGCCCGGCATCATTGAGTGGAAAGTTGGTGCACCCGGGTAAGCCAGCTGGATCAAGACCATTGCTGCTACGATCTCAGCATCTGCAGCAGCAAGCGTTCCAGCAATTGTTGCTGGACCAGTCGACCCGACGTTTGCCATGGACATGAACCCGACAGGTAGACCGGCTTCAGCAAATACCAGCGCGGATTCCATGCCTCCAACGTCCTGGGCTAATGGGGCGATGGTGCAAATTAAACTGGAGAGCGGAGGCCGGGAGCGCATATTATCTTCATTGCCAGCAATCACCATCGCCATTTCCACTGCATAGTGTGCCATACGTTCGTCCATCACCGTTTCGGTTTGCACATGTTTGAGCGTATTGTTGAAAGATGCCTCCACTTCATGCAGCGGCGCTAAAGTGGGGAAATCTTGGGCGCTGACTACGGGCCAGTAGAAGCCAATCGAGGAAAGGTAGTCAGAGATGCGGGCCATTTTTGCAACATCGTCTTTGGTTGATTTTCGCCGGTTGCGAGTATCAAAATCGATGGTCTCAGTCCCGCAGCCATCGGTTGCACAATAAAAATGCTTCCCATCTAATTTGAGGTCATACTCAGGATACCGGGCACCCAGGGTGTAGTGGCGCGGAGCATTGGCTATTGCTTCTTTAACCAGGTCAGCAGGGATTTTTACCAGTTCGGCTTCCCGGTCGACAAGCGCACCATTCCGGGCATAAATATCCATTGCTTTTTTTGAGGGACAGTGGATTCCTACTTCAGCCAGAATTTCCAAGGTTGCTGTCTGAAATGAACTCAGTTGCAGCTGGTCGAGAATCTGCGTCCTGTACTCAGGCGTGATAGGCTGCAAAGTGGGGGTTTCGCTCATCTGGAGGCCTCATTTATCCAAAATTGTCGTTGTTTCGTTTCCATGATGGTGCGTTTTCCTCTGGTCAAAAATAAAAACATGTTTCCATTTCCCTGGTCTGCTCCTTTATCCTCGCAATCTCTCAGCCTCTCTGTCGGCAGCTGCGAGAATACGATCCATTTCAAGCAATTTTTCTCTGGGAAGGGGTTCTGGATGGTGAGTTTCATCAATGCGCTTGAATTCCGCGAGAGCTGCTTCGAGCGGGTCCAGTTTCCTACCATCCGGAGCGGTTTGCTGCGAAATTGGAGATAAACGGAAATCTCGGATGTGATCCCGGGTATGTTTTTGTTTAAGAAAATGGGACCCCGGGCCAACGTCAGCAATGACATCCAGTGCCAAATCTTGAAGTTCAAATTCATACCCTCGAAAATACTGGTACGCTTCCCAGCAGACCTCATGGTCGAGGATCACCTGTTCCGGGTAAAGCAGCATGGATCCATCCAACATGCCCAGGTATCCGCAGATTTCTCCCCCACCTAATGGGACCATTGCTGAACCAAGACCACTTTTACTGCCTGATTGCCAGCCGATATAATTACCATCGCTGCTCACGCTGCCGCCCCCCAGGCTGGGTACATTCCAGGCATGTGCCATCTGTGCGGCCATGATGATAAGCGGTATGGATGTATCGCTGATATACCCACCAGTGCGTGGATCCATGAGGGAAATAAGGTTCGAATGGAAAACAGGGCTGCCTGGAAACGCAAGCTGCATCAACACCATAGCGCTGACCACCTCGGCATCCCCGCAGACCAGGGCACCCATCGCTGTTGCTGGTGCAGTCGAACCCATGGTTGGCATAGCCATGAAACTGGTTGGAATTCCAGCTTCAGCGTAAGTTAATGCTGATTCAATGCCGTCTTCATCATGCGCCAGGGGAGCAATCGTGCAGATATTTGCACAAATCGGGGGACGTCTGCGGCGTTCACTTTCACTGCCTGCAGCGACAGTTGCCATTTCAACGATGTATTGAGCCAGTTCGTGGAATACCGTGGTGCCGCCACGAACATGCTTGAAAGTATTGGTCAAACCGGCATGACACTCATGGAGTGGAGCAGTCAGCCCGTGATCTTGTGCGCTTACCAGTGGCCAGAAGAAGCTGATCAAGGGCAGCGCATCACACACTCTTGCCATCTGGGCGACGTCGGCTTTTCGCGAAGGTCTTTCGGTACGGGTTTCAAGATCCATCACCCGCACACCACAGCCATCTGTTGTCAAGTAGGATCGATTCCCATCCAGGATCAAATCAAAACGTGGTTCACGACCTCCTAAAACGAAAGAACGCGGCGCATCGGAAAGAGCCTTTTCTACAAGATCAGGTGGTATGCGCACGATTTGTTTTTCCCAATCCACGAGTGCACCATGTTCCGCAAAGATCTCCATCCCACGTGTGGATGGGAGAAGGACTCCCACTTCTATTAACAGCTGCAAAGTTGCCGAACGCAGCTGGGAAAGTTGAAAATCGGATAAGATTCGCAGTTGGTGCTTGGTGTCAAAGGAAATGATGTCAGGTGTGTCTGAGCTCATGAGCATTACCTCACGGAAATTCTAAATTTGCCTGTTCAATTATGGAGGCGAACTGCTGCTCTGCACCTTCCGGAAGGGCAGGTGGCTGGTGTTGGTGGTAGATTTCAAGAGCTCGCTCCCGGGCAAGGCCATTGATCGTTTTATTTGCTGGCGGCCAAATCGGGATATATTCCTTGCGGGTAAAGTTGCGAGTTTCTGCTTCTTTCAGATAATGACCACCGATGCCTACTTTTTTGATCAAATCGGCTTGCAGGTGGGTATCATCAAGGTTGAGCGGTTTAACAGTCGTTTCCAGCTGATGGGCGAAATCGTTATCCGCAACCATCTTTTCATAGGAAAGAATTTGTGCGTCTCCCAGGAGCCCGATGCTGTAAATTTCATCGGCACCAGACAGGTAGGCAATCAATCCCTGCAGCATGGCTTCACTGCCATACTGCGCATCCAGGTCGTGCGACCGGGTTGATAAGCCGCCAATGTTGCAGGGCAAATGATAAAATTTTGCTAATTCGGTCAATCCCAGGCGCAGGGAGTGCCCGTCTGCGCTGCCGCCATAGCGACCGGTGTGCATGTCTAGCTGGGAAGCTCCCGTTCCATAGATGATCGGTGTACCTGGGTTTACCAGCTGGAACAGTACCAACCCGCTCAGAAATTCGATATTATGCAGGAGGATCGTACCTCCCGGAGTCACTGGCGAGGTACCACCTGCCAGCGGCATAGGGTAGACCATGATCGGGACTTCCAGCTTGGCCAATTCAATGCAGGCTTCTGTCATGGGTCCATCATGCATCAGGGGAGAGATCGTACAGTCCACCGCGGAGAAAATCGGCGTGAAGTAATCCTGCCCGGTGGCAGCTTTTACCAGTTCAACCAGGAATGGCACCTCACCTGCATGGTGGACTCCGCTGCGCACATGTTTTGAGGTCTGGCTGAACGCCAGTGCGAAATGATGCAGGTTGCGTAACTTGCCTGGTTTATCGCTGGCTGAGATCATTACATTGACGATCTCCACCATATCCAGGGCATCAGCAAATCGAAAACCCATTTCGAGATCCTTGGCTGTGGAATCATGCAGGTCTCCTGATTCCAGGTCAATCACCCGCGTCCCCTGGCTGTCGGTGGTGTGGTGAGGGCGGCGACCGTCAAGGATCACACTCCGTTCGGGGTCTCTGGCCGCCAGCTTCACCACGCGTGGGGCTTGCTGGAGAGCCCATTCGACAACCTCTCTGGGAATGCTTGCCCAATTGCGTTCATAATCTACACTACAGCCAAAGGTTTCCAGGACCTGCAAAGCCCTGGGAGTCTTGTAATCGATGCCAACTTCTTCCAGCAGATCAAGGCTGTGCTGGTGGATGCGGTCAATATCCATCCTCGTCAGGACGGGGGAAATGGAAAGGCTCATGATTGGCTCCTCGGTTGGCTGGTCATCCCAGTTCGCGACCTGCATGGTCAAGGATATGGGCGAGCTCTTTTTGGATAGCTGCATCCAGTGGTTCTGGATGGTGATTCTCATAAATCCAATTAAATTTTTCGCGAGCAGCATCGATCACCGGCAGGTAGTTTCCCTCCTGGTCGAGCTGTTGTGCGATGGAACGCTGCATCGCATGGCGCATATGGTTGCGGGTATGTTTTTGGGCCAGGAAGTGGCCGCGAGGCCCTACCTTTTCAATCACATCGATCGCCAGGGTTTCGGGATTTACCTCCAGCTCCATCAAGGCATAGCGCGCCCGGTGGTAAATATCATCATCCAGGATGATCGCCTCCGGGTACAACAAGGTGTAAGTTTCTCTCAATCCCATGCCGGTGACAATCTCGCAACCGGATAACCCGATCAGGAATGGATCGATCGCGACCTCCGTGGCAGACTGCCAGCTGCCGGCTTCGGAGCTGTCGGTTCCAAAAGCACCACCAAATGCTGGCATATTCCAATGATGTGCCATCTCAACCCCAGCATACCGGCCGCGGGTATCCAATGGATATCCAACATAAGCTGCATTGCGGGGGTCCGCCCAAGCGTGCATGATGGAATGAAAGACAGGTGCCCCAGGAAATGCCAGCTGCATGAGCACTGTAGCGCTGATCACTTCCGCATCACCTACCACCATCGCTCCGGCGAAGGTAGCCGGGGCTGTGGTGCCAAGCGTTGGCATGGCTAAAAATCCTACCGGGATGCCTGCCTCAGCCAGAACCAGGGCACCTTCAATGCCTTCTTTATCCTGCATGAGTGGAGCGATCGTACAAACGAGCACAGAGAACGGTGGGCGATGGCGTACCTCCTCACGGCTGCCTCGCAAAACAGTCGCCATTTCAATTGCGAATTCAGCAGGCTTGGCACCCATCAGGGTTTCACTCTGGATGTGCTTGACACTGTTGTTCCAGGTGGTATCCAATTCATGCAAGGGAGCTGCAACGCCGAAATCCTGGGCGGAGACCATTGGCCAATAGAAGGCGATGGATGATAAGTAATCGGTGATGCGTGCCATCATGCCCACGTCTGCCTTGGTCGAAGCGCGTCGCTCACCGGTCTTGATATCGATGGTCTCATAACCACAGCCATCCGTGGTGAAGTAAGATACTCCTTCTTCCAGTTGAATATCAAAAGCCGCATCCCTAGCAGCCATGAGAAAGGTCCGTGGAACCAAATCCATGGCATCTATCACCATCTGGCGCGGGATCTTGACAACCTGCTTATCGTGGTCGACCTGTGCACCATGCGCACTGAAGATGTCGAGGGCTTTCTCGGAAGGAAACTGGACGCCGGTTTCTTCCAGCACCTGCAGAGTGGCTTCCTGTAAATCATCCAGCTGCTGGTCAGACAAGAAATTCATTCGGTAATCGCTTTTGATCGGTTCTAGGGCAGGGGTTTCAGAAGGCATTGAATTAATTCTCCATAGATATTTTTATACTTGAGCAGGTCCAGGAATGAGTCTGGAGTTTGAAAAACGCTTTGGGTGGCAGGTTTATTCCTCGGTTCGGGTAAGCACCTTATAAGGATCGAGTGCGTCTCTCAAGCCATCCCCAATGTAATTGATGGAGATGATCGTGAAGAAGATCATTAAACCGGGGAAGATTGCCAACCAGGGATCCTTGGTGAGGTGCTGCTGGGCATCGCTGAGCAGGCTGCCCCAGCTGGCAGTAGGCGGCATAATCCCGAAACCCAGGAAAGAGAGCCCCGATTCTTCCATGATTGCATAGCCAATCTCAAGCGTAGAATCGACGATGATCGGACCGAAGCCATTCGGCAGAATTTCGCTGAGCATGATCAGTGAACTGCTCGCGCCCAGCGCGCGCGCGGCGGTGACGTAATCCATCTCCCGCCCCCCGAGGAAGACGGCTCTCACCAGGCGGGCGATGGTCATCCAGGAAAGGATACCAATCACCAGTGCGATAGTGATCACACTGTTTGCTTTCAGCAAGGGAAAATCTACCTCGCGCAAGATGGCACTTAACAAGATCAACACCAGCAGGGAGGGTAGGGATAAGAAGGAATCGATGATGCGCATCAGGATATCGTCGATCCAGCCGCCAAAATACCCAGCGATCATGCCGATCGGGATGCCGATCACCAGCGTGATAATCATCACCATGAAACCGACGAAGAGAGATATGCGCCCGCCATACAGGCAGCGGGTGAGTAAATCGCGTCCCAGGGCATCTGTACCAAAGGGATGCTGTAAAGAGGGTGGCTCAAGCCTGCTCTTAATATCAGATTCTTCCGGGTTGTAGGGTGAGAGGAATGCGAAGATTGAGGCAAGAATGATCACAGTTAAAATCACTGCCCCAACAGTGGCTCCTGGATGACGCCGGAAGCGCCGCCAGACCAGGCGTGACATGCTCTCGTGGTCCCGCAGTGCGAGGCCCTCGGCTAAGGTTTGATCAATTGCTTTTCCACTAGGTTCGATTGATTCCATAAAGTATTTAATCGTAGCGCACGCGGGGATCGAGGTATGCGTAAGCGATATCTGCCATCAAGTTTGCAATAATGATGATGCCAGCACCAATGATTAGTACCGCCATTAAGACGGGATAGTCGCGGGCAGTTGCCGCGTCATAATAAAGACGTCCCATGCCTGGCCAGGAAAAAAGCAGTTCCACGTATAGCGACCCTGCAAAGATGTAGGGAAAATCGAGGGCGAACATCGTAACCAGCGGGATCAGGGCATTTTTCAAGGCATGCCGCATGTAGATGATCCGTTCCTGCTGTCCTTTCGCCCGGGCTGTACGGATGTAATCCTGGTTCTTGACCTCCAGCATGCTGGAGCGCAGAAAGCGGGAATACCAGGCCACCCAACCTACCATTCCCATTGTGACCGGCAGGATCAGGTGCTGGATGCGATCTGAGATGGAGAATCCCTCGCCAAGAGTGGACATACCGCCCGCGGGTAGTAATGGTTCACCGGTAAAGGGATTATTCAACCAGGAATAAAATATGAGAATTAATATGAGTCCGAGCCAGAATTCGGGGATAGCCTGTCCCATGAAGGACAGCGTGGTAGCGGTGATATCGAAGACGGAGTACTGCTTGATAGCTGATAGAATTCCGACCGGAATTGCTATGATAGCAACCACCACAAGAGTGACGGACATCAGGTACATGGTGTTGAAAACCCGGTCGCGGATTTCTTCGATCACCGGATTGCGGTTGCGGTAGGAAAAACCGAAATCGCCGCGCAGGATACCTTTGCGTGTGCCGTAGCTGTCAGCGATTCCATCCCCATCCTCATCCACCTGCATCCAATCATTGCCGGCCAACCAAATGATATATTGAACCGGGAGAGGTTTGTCGAGGCCAAATAACCGTTTCATGGCCTCTTTTTTCTCGGGATCCATGCGTTTGGATCTACTCTGGGTGGATAAAGGTCCACCGGGAGCGATGTTGACCAGGCCGAAGAGTACGATGCTGATCAGCAACAGCAGAGGGATGGATTGTAGAAGTCGACGGATGATATAAGCACCCATAGATCACCTGGTGTGGTTAGAAACTTAGATCAGGAGGCTGTCATCTCACAAGAAGCATCCAATTGAATGGGAGATCAGGTCCCTTCAACGAGTGTTCTAAATTGACAGCCTCCTGTGTCGCTTGTATGGTCAGACGTATGCTATTCCGAGATAGTCCAATCAGCCACGTTCCAGGTGAGTGGATCGTTGACCGATGGCTGTACCCCGTCCAGACGCGTGTTGACCCCATGCACTTCCAGGGTGGTATAGAGAAGAATCTGGGGCAAATCCTCATCCAGGATCTGTGCGATCTCGCAGAATATTTCCTTGCGGTAATCTTCGTCCAAGGTGTAAGCTTCGTCCAACAAGGCGTCGAAATCTGGATTGGCATAATGACCAACGTTGAAGCCGCCGTTCTCTTCGGTTGCTTCTGAGTAATAATACGCCCAGAGCTGGTAGTCTGTCGGGTCCACGCCAGGATAACCATCGTCCCACATGTCGAGTTCGAAATTGCTGCTTTGCTCGGTGCCACCATCCTCCGAAGGTGCCCACATGACAGCGCCTTCGATCGATAGCAGCTCGGTTCCGATGCCGATATCTGCCAGATTTTCAGCAATGTACTGCTGCGCAAGGACCAAGGCTTCACCGTACTCGGAGTAGATGGCAAATTCCATGGTCATAGGTGTGCCATCTTCAGCGTTCGGGCAGCCCTGACATTCACGGATGCCATCTCCATCCGTATCCACCCAGCCGGCTTCTTCCAGCAATGCTGCTGCAGCCTCAGGATCATAGGCTGGCCTGGGTATATCGCATTCGTATGGTGGGCGGAAGAACTCGGTCCACATGGGTTCACCGTTTCCATAGTGAATCTCATTAACGATGGTGTCGACATCGATCGCCATGCGGATTGCCTGCCTCACACGGACATCAGAGAGGAATGGGTGCGGAGCAGCTTCTGGGTCCATTTCGCCATAGGCAGCCAGGTTCGGGATCAACCTCATCACCCAGCGCTCGGTTGGGGAGACCATGAAATCTACATTGTCTGAGACTTTGTACACTTCTCCAGATTCGTCACCCGGCCAGTAGTGAATGTCAGCATCACCTTCCAGCATGATCGTTTCTCGCACGGATTGTTCGGGAACGATCTGCACGATGATCCGGTCTATAGCTGGCTTTCCTTCCTCAAAATAGTTCGGGTTGCGGACAAATGTCAAATGGTCATTGGTGACCCATTCATCGAGCATGTAAGGCCCATCGCTTAATGGTTGTTTGTCACAATCCCATTCATAGAAACCCTGCTCAGCATCGCAGTAGTGTTCCGGGTAGACAAAGAAGTTTTCCCCACCGAACTGCAGCAGGTAGTTGGGGAAAACATAGCCTTCATAGTAATTGACCTTGAAGGTGAAATCGTCGATCTTCTCCAGTGATTCTGTGTAATCCACACCATCCGTCCAGGCTTGTTCGGCGATCGTATTCCAGGTGAAGATCACATCGTCTGCTGTGACCTGTTCTCCATCCGCCCAATAAACATCATCGCGCAGCTTCCAGGTGACGGCCATCGTCCAGGTATCCTCGTCAAATTCCACACCTCCGTTCTCCAAAGTGGGTAGCTCCGCGGCTAGTTCTGGGAAAATGTTGCCCATGGGATCCGCTTCGGCTAAGGAGAGCATGACCAGCTCACCGACCATTTGTTCATAACCGGTATCGGTAATGAGACCATTGAACGCTACCGGATCCTCCGGGATGAGGATGATCGCGGTAGTTGGTTCTCCTGACGGGGGTGATTCAGTGGGTTCAACTTCTGGTAGTGGAGCCTCGGTCGGTTCAACCTCGGGCGGTGGAGCTTCTTCTTCGGTTGCAGCCGGTTCTTGAGGGGTGGTTGGCTCTGCAGGTGCTTCTGTTGCAGCAGGTGCACAAGCATCGAGTGCAAAAGCCGCCAAGATGAGCACTGCTAACAGCAACCAGAACTTTCTTTTCTTAATCATTTCATCCTCCTATTGGAATAAATGGATTCAACCAGTTTCTTTGTATCTTGAGTTTAAATTGGAGCATCGATCAACCTAAAGGCCAGGTCAACAGCTGAGATGGCATCCTCCGCATACCCATCTGCTCCGATTTCTGAGGCGTAGCTTTGAGTGACGGGTGCTCCACCCACCATCACCTTGACTTTGTCTCTTAACCCTGCTTCTTCCAGGGCTTCGATGAGTTTCTTCTGCTGCAGCATGGTTGTGGTCAGCAAAGCGGAAGCACCGACGATGTCAGCATTGTTTTCCTTAATTGTGGTGATGAAGTCTGCAGCACTCTTGTCCACACCGATGTCAAACACCTGGAATCCATTTGCAATCAGCATGGTGCCAACCAGAGTTTTACCAATTTCATGCATATCACCTTGCACGGTGCCGAGCACAACCCGCCCGACAACTTCCCGTGATTGGTCACCAACCATTGCTGGCTCTAGAACAGCTAATGCCATTTTCATGGCTTCTGCACCAATGATCAACTCAGGCAGAAAATACTCACCATTGGCAAACAATTCTCCGACTTTCTGGATGCCTTTGGTCAAGCCCTGGTTAACGCATTCCAGCGGATCGAGACCTTGAGCAAGCGCCTCCTTTGCCAGCTCTTCTGCATCTTCAGGTTCACCATCGATCACTGCCTGGGCTAATTTTGCGAACATTTCATCTGACATATATGCCTCCTATATTGTGCTCCCTTGGAATCGGTGGAAAAATGGCTGAATTCGAATAAGAAAACCTATTACGTACTTTAAAAATTTTCCTGCATATTTTCTGAATGTACCTCCTCAATATCCTAACTGATGCCCGGCTTTTTGCAGGATCAAATTAATTTCATTTTGGGCTGCCTGCTCCAATGGGATGGGTTCATGTTCAGATAGTATCTGGTCCAATTTCGCTCGAGCTCTACTTTGAATTCCCTGGGTATTTTCTTCACCTTTATATTGGCGAGGATGGGTCAGTGTTGGAATCCAGATATTGCGCATGTGAGTACGCGTGTGTTTTTGGGATAAAAAATGTCCACCAGGTCCAACCGCCTCGATCACATCTAGCGCAATGCGATCTGGGGTTATATCCAGACCCTGTGCGAGCCTGCGATGGGTGTGGTAGATTTCGTCATCAAAGATGATTTGTTCCGGCACCAGTACGGTGGAGGCATCCAGCAAACCCAAACCAATGGTTAAATCCGTGCCGGCTAATGCACACATCAAGGCCGTGTAAACGCTATCCCGTCCCAGCGGCCAGGTAGCAGGTTCGGCATGCTCCAGACCAAAAGTGCCTGCAAGGGATGGGACCCCCCAATCATGAGCCATCTGGATGGCTGCTACATTGCAGAGGTATTTTTCCGGGAGGGTAACCAGGTATTCTGCAGACTGCGGGTCCATGGCAGATACAAGCAGTGATTGGAAAACAGGAGCCCCAGGTGCGACGAGCTGCATCAGCACCATGGCGCTGACCGCTTCTGCATTGCCAATCGTCAAAGCGGCTCCAGGAACTGCAGGTGCGGTGGAGCCCATGGTTGGCATTCCCATGAAACCGACTGGCAATCCTGCCTCAGCGAAAACCATGGCTGATTCAATACCTTCTTTGTCCTGTGCCAAAGGAGCGATGGTGCAAATCAGGCTGGATAAGGGGGGGTGAGTACGCAGGCTCTCTTTATTTCCTGCAATTACCTGGGCGATTTCAACTCCATATTTTGCTAATTCTTCCCCCATCAAGGTCTCTGTTTGGACGTGCTTACCGGTATTGTTATAAGCGGCGTCCAGTTCATGCAGCGGTGCCAAATTTCCATAATCCTGAGCGCTGACCATCGGCCAGTAAAAAGAGATTGAAGCCAGGTAATCTGCAACCCGTGCCATTTTGGCAACATCATCCTTGCAGGATGGCCGCTGTTCTCCAGTTTCAAAATCGATCGTTTCAACCCCGCAGCCATCGGTAGCGAAATATGATACTCCGCTGCCGACCTGCAGCTCGGTGCCCTCAGCCCTTCCTGAAAGTAAATATTTACGGGGAGCTTTCGACATCGCTTCTAGCACAAGGTCTGCAGGGAGCTTCACGATTTGGGTTTCCTGGTCAATGAGAGCACCATGTTGGGCGAAAATCCCCAGGGCTTTCTCCGAAGGGAAGCGTACACCGACATTTTCCAGTATGTGGAGAGTCGCAGACTTAATTTGCTGGCGTTCTTCAGGGGTGAGCACTTGAAAATCGAGAGCAGATTTTATTGGTTCGATGTTGGCCATAATTTCCTTTAATCTTCCATTTTGGGTTCAATGTTATCCAATAAGTCCTTGCCTGTCCTTCGACCAACTTAATTGATTATGATTCAATACTGAATTCATTTCCCATGTAACGTCGCAAGATGCGTTCAATATCAGCTTCAACCGATGCCGGCAGCTGCTGAGGATGGTGCTGGGAAAGAATTTGCCCAGCTTTTTGTTTGCATTTGTCTTCGATATTGCTGTGCTTGTCTTGCCAGGTCTCATATGTATCGCGGCTGAAAATCTGGGGTTGCCAGTGCTGGTGGTAGTTTGCCCGAGTGTGGGCTGCTTTGAGAAAATTTCCCTTGGGTGTGTTCCTTTTGATCAGCTCTATTTCCTCATCCAAATCGTGGAGGCTGATTCCCTCGATCATACGAATTAATCCCCCGATAATCTCATCATCCAGGATCATCTGGGTATATGAGATCGAAGATCCTGCATCCGTGGCGCCGACACCATAGATGATGCTGGCATGTTCTTTGAGTAATGGTAGTGCGGTGAGTACTTTCTCTGAACCTGCCTGGGCATCCAGCTGCTTTGCATCCGAAGAAAGCCCCCCACACATGGAGGGAATGCCGTAATAATTTCCCATCAGTGCAGCCCCGCTGTTTACCATTCCTCTTTCAGGTGCACCCAGGGCTAATAAACCTGTGCGCATATCCAACACTGCGGAGACGCTCCCGTATAACAGAGGTGTTCCCGGATACAGAATTTGTAATACTGCGATCCAGGCTAGGATATCGGTGTTGATCACGACCAGTTCGCCCAGCAGGGTAACTGGTGCAGAAGCGCCTCCCATGGCCATGCTCAACAGCGTGATGGGGACACCAAATTCTGCCCAACGCAGCATGCAATTCACGTTTTCTGGGGTGAAATAACCTGGACTGATCGGGCAGTACAGGGTGGCAAAGTTCGGGTGATCCCGGAATGCATCCGGTCCGCCCGCAACCGCTGCCAACATCTCAAAGGCCGGCTCCACACGTTCGGCTGCCAGTACCCGGTGTACAACCGGTTTACTGGTGCGGCAGAGCAGGTCTGCGATTTCCACAAGGTCGGAGCACTCACCCTGGTCAGTGGCGGTCACTGTGGGGCGCACGATGTCCACATTGGGTAGTGCATCCTGGAGCGTAACCAGCTGGCGAACGTCAGTCCTTACCGCAGAGCGGCGTTTTCCAGTTTCCAGATCAAGCACGTTTACAGGCGTGCCAGCTCCCATGAAGCAACTACGCTGGGGAAAAGGTGCCGTGTTTAATCCGCTACGGTCAAATAAGCGGGTATTTTTGGGTAATTTGGCCAGGGCTTCATCCAGGATTTCCGTGGTGAGGCGCACCATCTGAGATTCCTGATCAACGATAAACCCAGCTTGTTCAAGTCGATCTAGAACATTACTCTCAGGGACACAAAAACCTGTCTCAAGGAGAATTTCAGTTGATTTCTGGTGAACGAGTGGTGCAATTTCCGTAACTTGATTCGTGAACATCATTTCAGGTCATTAAGCTCCACAAGCATCTGGTTCAGGGATTATTTATCTCTGAGAACAGGAATGGTGGCTTCTCCCTCCGGCATATTCAGAGGGGGAGCTTCACCCCAGCGATAGGATAGCTTGTACATCTTAAGGATCAAGAACGATTGCGTATTGCGAACACCTGGAATACGTTGCAGCTTATTATTGAGAAAATCTACGAAGTGTTCTCTATTCTGGCAATAAACTTCAACAAATAAATCAAATTCACCCGCTGCTTGGAATAAATAGGTAACTTCTGGATACCTGGCAATTTCATCTGCCACATCGTCAATTGGCCGGTTTTCGACTGTGATACCGATCATGCTGGCTTCATCTAAACCAATTTCATTAGGTTTGACGATGCCCACGACCTGGAGTACCCCTTCATCGGTCATTTTCTTAACCCGGCGTCTAATTCCCCCTTCGGTTACACCTAATTCATCTGCGATCTTGGTGAAGGGCATGCGTCCGTCATATTGCAAATAAGAGATGATGGCGCGGTCGGTTTCGTCCAGCATACACTTATTTTACCGAAATTCGTATAAAAATCAAGTTAAAATAACTATATTCGTATATAATCTTGCTATATTATACGATTTACTTCATGTGGACCTCAGGAAGCGCGCTGTTCTCTACTTGATTCACCGGCTGAACTTCACCCGCTTTTGTTTCCAGCCTGTTTTCTAGCGTTAAATCGATATAATTGAAAATGTTTCGAATTTACGGAGCATTCATCGTGTAGCTGCAGGAATCGATCACTTATAGAAATACGTTAAGAACCAACACCATAGGAGAGTATAGTGAACGAGACTAGAGTTAACAAGATTTTCAAGAATGGAATGATTTACACGCTGGATAACAAGAATTCCTGGGCGCAGGCGATGATCGTTGCTGCGGACAGGTTGATTTATGTTGGCTCGAATGAGGGTGCTGAATCCTGGATAGATGCCGGGGGGGAGGTGATCGATTTGGAAGGCAGGTTGGTCCTACCCAGTTTTGTGGAAGCCCATGCGCATCCTTCGCATGCTGTGGATTTTTTTGAAAACATCAGTTTATACCAGCTGACTTCGGTTGACCAGTACCGAGAAAAAATCCTTGAGTATACTGCTGACCATCCAGACCAGCTGGTTTACCGGGGAAACGGCTGGGATAATACCTTGTTTCCCCTCCATGGTCCGGGGAAAGAGATCCTGGATGCAATCGTACCCGATAAACCGCTGGTGTTAATATCTTATGATTATCATTCAATGTGGGTCAATACCGCCATGCTCGCATTTTCCGGGATCACCAGAGATACTCCCAACCCGGATGGCGGGATTATCGAGAGGGATTCGCAGACCGGTGAGCCGAGTGGAACCCTCCGCGAGACTGCTATGAAATTGGTGGAGGCGGTCCTGCCTGATTTTTCTTTGGAAGATAAGGTCAACACCCTTATTTCTTACCAGAAGATGGCATTTGCATCCGGCGTGACGATGTGTCACGATGCCATGTTGGACGAAGATACCCTCGCCGGGTACAAAGCGCTCGCTGCTGCTGGCGCATTGGAGATGATTTTTCGGGGGTCAATCGCGATCGAGCCTGACAAACCCATAGGTGAACAAATTGAAATGTTGCTAGACGAACGGGCAAATAACAAGAATCCAAAATTTCAAACCAACACCGCGAAATTATTTGTGGACGGCGTGGTGGAAGGGGGAACTGCCTATCTACTTGAGCCTTACTCAAACCAAAGCGCTTATTATGGTGAGCTGATCTGGGAACCAGGAGTGTTGAAGGAGGTTTGTACCGCATTGGATAAAGAGCAGATCCAGGTGCACATGCATGTCATCGGTGATGGCGCAGCCCGCATCGCACTGGATGCGCTGGAACACGCCCAGCAGCAGAATGGGAAGCGGGACGCGCGGCATCTGCTCACTCACCTGCAGCTGGTGACCCCGCAGGATATCAAAAGGTTCAAACAGCTGGGGATTGTTGGAGTCCCCAACCCATTCTGGTTCAAGGTCGATGAATATTATTCGACCCTGGCACTTCCTTACCTGGGGGCAGAACGTGCGAACCAGCAGTATCCAATGCGCAGTTTTCTAGATGCTGGCGTCTGCATGGCATCCGCCAGTGATTTTCCCGTAACCATCCCTTTTGATCCGTTAATTGGTATCGAATTGGGTGTCACCCGTTCACCCGTTGGAACCGTTACTGATGAAATTTTGTGGCCGGAAGAAAAAGCCAGCCTAGAGCAGATGATTACCAGTTTCACGATCAATGGCGCTTATGCAAATTTCCTGGAAAATGAAACTGGTACGCTGGAAGTCGGCAAGCAGGCTGATTTCATTGTTTTGGACCAGAATTTATTTGAAATTGAAGCATCAGAGATTTCCACTACAAAAATCCTAAATACTTATCTTCAGGGTGAAGAGGTGTTTCAAGCGGAATAATTCGATTATTTTCATCAGAACATGAGAGCAGAAAATGAGATCATTTCAGGAAAATATGCAAGAATATCGAAATCAATTGAAAAACGGTGCTATTCAAGCCGCATACAAGGGTTTAATGGCATATATCATGGCTTTACGAACCCAATTTATGAAGGAATATCCGCAATATTTCGTGTCCGGTATCTATTATGGTTATATGGATATGACATATTTTGCTTGCTCACCAAAATCCCTGAAAGATCGCAAATTGAAGATCGCGATAGTCTTTAATCATGAAGCATTTAGATTTGAAATCTGGCTAGCAGGAAACAATAAGCAGGTTCAATCCAAATACTGGGAATTGATTAAGGAGTCCGGTTGGCAAGAATACCACCTTGTCCCTACCACGAAAGGCATAGATTCCATTGTAGAGCATATCATCGTCGATAACCCGGATTTTAGCGATCTGGATCGATTGACAAATCAAATAGAGATAGGTACTTTGAAATTTATGCAGGATATTGAGAGCTTCATTAATGAACAAAAAAAACCATGATCTTCTTTAACCACCCACAGAAGGTCGGTAACGCTCGAATATTCTTATCTTCACCGAGGTATCTAGATTGGAAAAGAGAATAAAAGCAAGATTCAACGATCAAATACTAAGCGATGCCATGCAGGCATTCGGGATCAGGGCCGCTCAAATCCAGGTTCTGGATGGTTTCGAGAGCTTCATCTATGAATTTTCAAGAGGTGCACAATCCTGCATCTTGCGCATAGGCCACAGTGTGCGCAGATCTGAAAAGCTGGTCCGGGGAGAGATTGACTGGATCAATTACCTGCACCAGGGGGGTGCAGGGGTGTCGCGGCCGGTAGCGGCAGATAATGGAGAATTGGTAACCGTAATTGAAGATGGATCCGGCGATTATTTCCTGGCGACAGCATTTGAGAAAGCCCGAGGCAGACCTCCAGGGAAGGAGGATATGGGTGCTGGATTCTATGAAAGCTACGGACACTTGTTGGGGAAATTGCATGCCCTGACGAAATCTTATTTGCCTGCAGATCCGGAGTGGAAAAGAATGGAATGGGACGGCTCCGAATTATCTGAAATTCAGGCCTTGCCTGAAGAATCCGAATCTTTGATTATTGATTTATACCGCCAGCTCAAGAAACACCTCGAAGCACTTCCCAAATCCGGGGACACTTACGGGTTAATTCACCAGGACGCCCATCTGGGCAACCTATTTCTTGACGAAATGGGGCAGATCACGCTCTTTGATTTTGATGACTGCTGCTACAGCTGGTTTATCAATGATATTGCGATCGTTTTGTTCTATATTACTTTAGGTCAAAAAGATCAATCTCAATTTACACAGGATTTCATGGCACATTTCCTGGATGGCTACCGCTCTGAGACCCAATTGGAGAGCCAGTTGTTGAAAGAAATGCCATACTTCCTGAAACTGAGGGAAATAGACCTGTATGCTGTGATCCACCGCAGTTTTGATCTGGAAAACCTCGATCATCCCTGGGTGGCGATGTATATGAAGGACCGTAAACAACGCATCGAAAACAGCGTGCCTTTTATTGATTTTGATTTTGAGAAGCTGTAATCTGCTTACCGACCAAAGAGCTGGTTTTAATTTTTAGAAACCCTATGGTAGTGTCGCTGGGCCTTCGCGCGGTTCCCGCATCCCTCCATGCTGCACCAGCGCCGGCTGTGGTTGCGGCTGGTGTCGATAAATAAATATCCGCAGCCACGGTCATCCGCGCACTCTCCCACGCGTTTGATCTCCTTGGATGTAATCAGCTTGGCAGTTTCGCGGGCAAGAGACCATAACACCCGATCAAAGCCGGGTTCTTTCACTTTCCACGCCCAGGAAAATCCTTCGCTGGTATGGGAGATTTTTGTGTAGCGCAGGCTTTCAGCCAAGAAGCGGTTAAATGCGGATAAATCCGCCTCATTGTGTGGTTCTTGATGAGCAACAGCAGAAAGCAGGCCGTAAATTGTTTCACGCAAGGTGATTGCCCTGGTTAACACCCGATCGGCTTCCTGAGGGTGCTCCTTAGCCAGGAGACTGAGTTCTTTTCCCTCGCCCCTGGTCAGCAGTCCTGCCTCCTGTGACCAGGTCACTAGGTCAAGGTACGTTTTTAGATACTCATTTGGGTGTTCGCTGGCGTGAAATTCTGCCGTATTGGCGAAATCTAGAACCAGGTTCCCTGAATCAAAATCCCAATTTCTGTGCTCCATGTCGCGGATATCTCCAATGTCCTAATCTAACCATCAAAATTAGCTTGACAGGTTATAGCGGCTGTGATAAACTCTAACCATCATATTGATTATAGTAGGTTATAGAAGACCTGTCAAGATGGAGGAATTTAGCGATGATTACTTATGATTACCTGGTGAAGATCCGTCAGGAAGAATTACTGAGAGAAGCTGAGCGCAGCCGTGCACTCAACATACTGAAAACTCATCGAGCATCATCGTCTAAACCAGGTGCCAGACTTCTTTATTGGCTGGGGGGAAATTTGCACAGGTGGGGTAGCCGGCTTGAGATTCGATTTGCAGCGGACATCCAACCTAACCAGGATCAGCCTGTTGATCACAGTTTGAATGTATAATTTTTAGAGGACCTCGACTGCTCTTTTTGGGAAAAAATTATGTACAATGCCACTCTGTATATTGTCACAGTGCTGATCTGGGGATCGACCTGGTTAGCGATAAAATTCCAGCTCGGTGAAGTCGCTCCCGAACTTTCCATTGCCTATCGCTTCGGATTAGCAGCACTGATTTTAATCCTTTTTTCCCTGACCCGCCGTTTACCGATGCGCTTTTCATTCAAAACGCACTGCTTTTTTGCTCTGCAAGGATTGTTGCTTTTTTCGTTGAACTATATATTGGTCTACCTGGCTGAAGGATATTTAACCAGCGGATTGGTGGCGATTATATTTTCTCTGATTATCGTTTTTAATGTACTTTTTGGGGCGATATTCTTGTCAAATCCGGTCCGGGTTCAGGTCGTTATCGGGGCAGTATTAGGATTACTCGGGCTGTCCCTCGTTTTCTTGCCGGAACTTTCCAGCTTGAACCTTTCCGGCCAAAAAATGATTGGCATGCTCCTCGCGTTAGTCGCCACGGTTTCAGCATCGCTGGGTAATGTCATCTCCGCCAGAAACCAGCGCCACAAGCTGCCGGTCATCCAGACAAACGCTTACGGCATGTTGTATGGTGCGATATTTATGGTCGTCCTGGCCTTATACAGGGGAGTTCCGCTTCAATTTGATACCTCGCCAGGATATATTGTGTCTTTGTTCTACCTGGCGATATTTGGCTCGGTGGTCGCATTTGGCAGTTACCTGACATTACTCGGCCGGATCGGGCTCGACCGGGCAGCCTACGTGACCATACTTTTTCCCGTGATCGCCTTGTTGCTTTCAACAATTTTTGAAAATTTGGAATGGGGGATCTACCAGCTGCTGGGTGTTGGACTTATTTTAGCTGGTAATGCCGTCGTTCTAACGAAAAAATGGAAACTTCCCACGGGGAAGAATTTATCTGGGGAGTCAGTTTCAAAGTAGGTTTATTGCTGGTGGTTTCAGTTTGATTCCGCAAGGGGAACTGAGACATCCGAGATCAGCTTCCACCGTCCATCTTCCAGCTGGTATACCGCAAGAAACCGGGCCTGGTAGTCAAATACATGCCCGTTATTATCGCCTTTGCCTCTCCAACGGCCGATCAAGAGCGCAGTATTTCCAAGCAATCGGATTTCAAGCTCATCGCTCTCTGCAATTTCCCAACTGCGTAATCCAGACTTGTAAGAGGCCAGCAGCTCGTCCTTCCCAAGTAGACTGCCATCTGGTTGAATCTGCCGGTAATCCTCCGATAAGATTTCTTCAATCTGATCGAGATCTAGATTGAGATGTGCTGCTGCCCAGGCTCGTTCCACATCAATGATCTGGCTTAAGATTGTACTTTGATCATCCATGGCTTCTATTTATCCCGCTGCTAATAATAAAATTCTCCAGGTAAGTATTGATCCGCATTGTTGTATATCTTACCGTAAACTGTTTACCGCCAAACCAAGGATTTCCAGATCGTCCAGCAAGGAAACAATTCAATCTGATTTCAAAATGTTACCATTTCCGTAATCTATGGAATTCCACCCCAAAACCCGGCACTCGTCCACCTGTTCCATACCAGCAATCCAGTCCGGGAGCTGTTACAGATTGATGAAATGCAAATGATTTGGGAATTTAACAAAAAAAAACCTGGACCTTGTTTCCTCATTTACTGGCTGAGTAAGAATTCCAGGGCTTTCACTTTAATTTTTTCCACATCATTGGGTTCTACAGCCTGTTCAGCAAATTCGATGATCAGGCTCAGCTTACCAGAGCAAGTCACAGCTCCAATCACCAGGTTAACCTTTGCCAAGGGGACGCCACCCCCGGGCTGCAGGATCAAGCGATCCAGTTCGAGGGAGCCATATTTCCTTGGGAAATCAAGTCGACCGAGATTGGTAACTGCGGTCCCCCAAAGTTTCGTGTCCAGTGAATCCAGGTTATCCTGTTTCAATATCCTCAAAACAACATCCTGTTTCTTTCTGAAGGCAGATAACTTTTCGAAACGGTTGGATTCTGGGGTGACCAGACCGCCGACTTCCTTGAAAGGGATGGCGTCCAGGATGGTCGGCTCCAGGTAGAGCCAATTGAGCATATCGCTGAACAGGTTCTTGTTGGTGTATTTGCGCTGGACTTGCTGATTAAACCTGCGTGCATTTTCCCAGAAGCTTTGCTTATGATTGTATTTGAATTCCAGCTCAGTACCCCCTGCGTACATCCCCATCCCTTCTCCCGGGGAGTACGGGATTCGATCCCGCAAGTCTGCAGCCACCATGATCTTTGGTTGGTGGAATTTTTCCCATTCCAGGAAGCTCTGGGCACCGCAGAACGCGGTCGCTAGGGAAGAATTCACAGTGGTTTGCTCCAATCTGCAGCGTTCAACCAGACTTGATGTCTCCTCTTCAGCCAGCTCAATGGAGAACACTCCATGGCTGTAGGAGTCCCAATAGGCTTTGCAAAGTTCCCTGTAATCCTGAAAATCGAAGTATTCACTATCTTCCAACCATTTCCGGTTCATGCGCCGGATGAGCGATTTAACCAGGAAGGATTGGGACACATCTTCCGGCAGGTTCTCCAGGTCAATTGCAGGAGGCGCTTCAACCACATCCACCATAATTCCCGGGTCGCCGAGATGCAGCATCAAGTCCCTCGCCAGGTAAGCCAGCGACATGCCATCGCAGATGATATGGTGACACAGGATGATCAACTCAGATACATGCGGAGATTGGACCAGGATAAAACGGATTGCGGGTCGCGATTCGAAATCAAAAGGTATTTTCATGGCTTCCGAATGGATCGCGATCCAATCTTGCTCATCATTTCGGGTTGCGATCTCAATAGGGATACCCTGGACTCCGCCCGATGAAAACCACAAGTTATGTTCGGTATCTTCTTTGATGCAAGCCCTGAGCAGCGCATGCTGCTGTTGGACTTTTCCAACTGCCTGCTCGAGCATCTCACCGGTAACATAACCCCGAATTCGGGCGACCATGGTGACAATTGAAAAGGGTGAGCGCGAAAAAAATCGCTCTGGTGCGGTTACCTTTCTTTCAAAATTCATGGCATCTGAAATTTCTGACAAGGGTTTCAATCCTTACCGGATTATATCCTATCGCTTCTGGATTCTTTATCCTTCTACGTATCCCCTATGTAGGTAACCGAAATCAACGGCAACCCCACTGCGTAGAGCCGCCGCAGCAAGCCCTGCAGGGCAGCCTGGTCAACCATCGTGGTAAATACGGTTACCGGCCGACCGGTTTCACCCGTTTCAACCTTGATCTGCATGTTGCTTGACCAATCTGCCCAACTCTGGTCGAGTTCACCAGGCACTTTGATCTGGTAGGTTGCCAGAAGATCAAGTGTTAGCTTGTTTTGGTTCCTGCTCATCTTTTTTGATTGCCTCGCTCGCAATCCTCAGCTGGTATTCCTGTCAGGCTAAAAGTTTTCTTTCAGAGGCACATTTATATTTTGCCTCACGAAGTTGATGTGTTTTTTGGCTGCTCCGAGCTCATAGGTTTCTTGAATGAAACCAACTAGGAATCTTCACATGCATGGCCGAGTCACCATTCACCTGTGATAGCGCGCATCAAGCCCATCGCGATAAAACCAACACCCAATCCAACAAAAAAACCACCAACAAAATTACCTACAAAAAAACCGATAGCTATACCAAGTATCAGGAATCCTACGAAAACCAGACCACTTGCCCCTTTTCTACTGCGTTCTTGGGTATTTTCAGCCATCTCATTTGCCTCCAAGATGTATTATTAAATTTTTCCCTGACCGCTGATGACTTTCCTGGACGAGAACCGGGTAGCTCGAGGGCCTAGGTTCAGCCCATCGACTGCGGTAATATCGTCAAATTTCTTCACCAGGTCTTTGATCACGATCTCGTTTTGGACTCCTGGTGGAGTATCCAGTAAATTACCATCCTTTCTGCTTTCTTCCGTTTGTACAACTGCTTGCTTTTCTTCAGCGAGCATCAAGAGTTCCTCCTTTTCTGGGATCTGGTAAATTGGGGATCAGGAAGCCTGGATGGATCGCCAGATTACCGAGACCGGGCAACGACCATTGGTTCGCAATATTTCCACCTTCAGCATACATGCAAGGTGGTATTAGTGTCATACCCCAAAAGGATTATTCGGTGGGTTAATTGTTCAGCTGGGAGAATCTAAGGCTGGATTTGGTCAAAACACGATTGGAGAAAACTGCTATGAATTGAAGATGAACGGAATAATGCGGTTGGTGATCCATTCAATTTGATCAGCGGGTAGTATGGTTAAATTGCGGCTGGTGACAGCAGCGTTCATTAATTGATCATGATGCTTGCAGTTGGGTAAAGCTCAACAATTCCATCACCCAGCTTGCGATTCCATTCATTGATCACTTTGGAGGCATTCCTGATATATGTGCTGTGACCGTCTTCTACGAGTACAACCCGGTATCCCAATTCACAGGCACCAATACAGGTTGCCCGCACACAGCCATTTGTCACAAGTCCAGTCACAAGCAAGCACTCAATACCGCGCTGATCAAGTTCAGCCTTGAGATTGGTTCCCTCAAAGGCATTTCCATGAGTTTTGTGGATGACTATATCCTTATGGGTGATGTTCAATTTGGGATGAATCTGCCAATTTTCAGATTCCCTGAGCAGTAGATTTTGGTTTGAGTGTTGGATGAAGAAGACAGGTTTTCCAGCTTGTGAAAACTGCTTACTGAGCGTGTTTATATTTCCCAATAAATCTTCTGCCTTATAAATAGGTGTTGTCTTCGAGAATAAACCATTCTGGACATCGATCACCAATAGGGCTGTATTTGAAGCATCAAGTGAGATTGGCATGGACTGACTCCTCAGCCCGCATAAGCGCGGTTTGTTGACAAAACCAAGTCATTCCTGGAATCCTTTGTACTTGACCGCTTCAGCTGGCTGCTCGTTAACCAGCAGCTGGAAGACATCCGGCCGGGCGTAATGCCCCACCACGTCAAAATCAACCTTCGAGCGGACGACCTCGCCCAGGTCCAGGTCAGCATAGAGAATACCTTCTTCGCCATATAACGGTCCTGCGATATTTTTACCCATCGGGGAGATGATCACACTGCCTCCCCGGCACAACACCTCCGGCATATTTTCTATTTCTGGGTGATTGTGTAGATCGGAAGGATACATGTCCCGAGTGACATACTGGTTGCAACCCAACACGAAGCAGCGGCCCTCCTGTGCGATGTGCTGCAAGCTCGCCTGCCATGTGTCGCGCTGGTCCGCAGTGGGTGCCAGGTAAATTTCCACACCTTTCCCATACATTGCCATGCGCGCCAGAGGCATATAGTTTTCCCAACAAATCAGCCCACCGACTTTCCCCAGCGGTGTGGGAATAACGGTTAGTGTGCTGCCATCTCCTTCACCCCAGATCAATCGTTCTGCGGCGGTGGGTTTCAGCTTGCGGTGTTTGCCGAGTATCTGCCCGTTGGGTCCAAAGTAAACCAGGGTGCAGAAAAGCGTCCCACCGCTGTACTGGTCATCACGCTCGATCACACCCACCGCCAGATAAATGCCCGCCTCGCGCGCTGCCTCGCCAAGTGCCCCGGTCGCAGGACCAGGGATCGTCACTGAATTCTCCCAGTAGCGCTGCCAGAGGAGGCGACCCTCTGCACTGCGGCTCCCGACCAGCATGCCAAAGCTCAGGCCGCGCGGGTAGGCGGGGATGAAGGCTTCGGGGAATAAAACCAGCTGCGCATCTTGGTTCGCGGCTTGACCAATCAGCTGCACGCATTTCTCTACGGTAGATTCCCGGTTAAATAATACCGGTGCAGCCTGCACCACAGCGACCTTTGCAATCGTCTGCTCATCTTTCATGGTTTCTCCTCGGGATGGCTAACATTGGATTTAGTTTCCGGAAATAGATGGTCCAATGCGGTATGGATATCGGGTACGAAGAAAACCAGGTTCCCGCGGTTGGATTCGCGGATAAAAGCAGCTAAACTGCGGCTTTGATACTGCTCGAATGCACCGAGGATCGCTAATTTCATGCGGTAATTAGAAAATTTCTGCAGGATGGTGCCTGCAACACCCGTTTTGAGATCAAAGAAATCACTAATCAGGTTTTCCGCGGGCAGGATGATTGCCTCAGCTCCTAAGTATCCTGCTTCGGCAATAACATCAAGGGCCTCCTGTTCATTCTTGATTTCATGATCAGGCGAGTCAATGACTGCTATCTTATGATTTCTGGTTTCCTGTATAATGAAATCCATAAGTGTTGGGTAATGAGGAAATTCTGTAACCTTTGAATTCTTGAGCTCACTTCTGCGGTAAATATTGTAGTATAAAACTGTTTCGATAATTGACGAATCTTGTTCCAGGATGGCCGAATTTTGAATTATAGTGGTTGATGTGTTTGAAGATAAGAATTCAAAACAGGTTGTGAAGCTGCGAGAAGTTGAAGCAGTGGATTTAGCGTTTTTCTTCAAATTCCAGCTGGACACGGAAGCCAATCAAATGGCTGCCTTTACCAGAATAGACCCCTCCGACCTGCAATCATTTGACACCCACTTGCAGAAAATTCTCGCCGATGGGGTTATCCCCATCCAGACCATCCTGTATGATTGGCAGGTGGCTGGTCCCATCCTGAGTTATGTCATGGAGGGGGAGCGTGAAGTCAGCTATTGGCTGGGTAGTGAATTCTTGGGTAAGGGTATTGCCACCCAGGCGCTTATTTTATTATTAGAAATGATGTGATTTCGTCCGCTATATGCCTGGGCAGCTAAGGACAACAACGGGTCAATCCACGTACTGGAGAAGATTAGGTTTCGGTTGGTTGGTACTGAGAGAGGATATGCCCACGCGAGTGGCAATGAATTCGCGGAATTTATCATGCGTCTGGATGTATGACTTGTTCGAAGATCAAAAAATATAAACTAAAAAAGTTCAGTTTGCTTCAGAAAAGTTTTTTATATCGCTGCTGATTTAACTTGCACTTAGGTGGGTAGATACTCATCTCCTCTGATTGGGACCTTGCGGTGATCCTCCTGAGGTGGGAATACAGGCCATGTATTTTCGTTTATTATGTTATAGGGATAGTTGAAATCATCCAGCAACAACCCGTCAGGAAGTGATTCCAGTTCCGTATAATACCTCTTCGTGCGTTCCTTTACCAGCAAGGGCATCCATATTAAGCAAGAATAAGCCGTGAGTATCTTTTGATGTTATTAATGGAAAAATCATTGGTGCAGGCTTGATTCGTGGACTAATCGGAATTAACCGGTTAATCAATTTCTGGACTTATTAAATTGGTATTAGATACTTCAAGGTTTCCAGTATTCATAACCAACCTGGCGATATAGTTTCGCTATTTCTTCTGCCCCAGGGCGATTTACATGAATATTATCAGCACTTATGTAACCCTTTTCATATGGATCCTGTTGGTGGTTCTCTCCGTGAAATAAAGTAAACACGTCTACTAATGGTATCCCTTCTTCAGTTGCAATTTCCGCCTGGGCCGAAAAATATTCTGCAAAACATTCAAAGCAACCTTGCGATCGATCCTCCGATCCTTGAGTCCCCTCAAAAAGTTTTAACGGAACATAAGAGTTTTGGAGGCGGATCATCGCTCCTTTCTCTCCCACCAGGCTTTTAATCTCCTGGATTGTGCGTTGAGTTGTTTCTGTGAATTCATCCAGTGATACATCGAAACACCCGTCATTGATCAGGTCCTTCCTAATATCAAAACATGCCCCACCTGTAGATGGACGGACAATCGGGATGTTAAATGCGATGATATCCCCATCTTTTATCAGATCTCTCAAATCCTGATCCTCCAGGGCATCTGGGATCTCGATAAAATCAATGTCATCGGTTTCAATGTGGGTGACAATTTTAATGCCCAGATCTTCTTCGAAATAATCAGAATAAAACATATAAGCCGGGTCCATATCGGAATCACCCCAAACGATAAGGTCCCACTCTTTTTGTCCTGTTTCAGCCAATATATTTTGAGCGGTGAATGCTTGTTCTTTGGTACCAGGTTGGGAACAAGAGACTATGATACTCGAGAAAACGAACAATACGATCAGCCCTTTAAATGTTTTCATTAGATTCTCCTGGCATCCCACTGTGGCAAAAATTCAAATATTTAATATCTCATGCTGATCGAGTAATAGAGAAACTTTATTTCGGATCTTGGGAAATTTTGGCTCTTACAATTTGATCTGTTTCGTTCTCAAGTTGAAGATCTATCTGGGATTATCGAGAATTTAAGTGAGGTTGAAATCCAGGGAAGTGTTCTATACTTCAGTAGTGAGATACCTGATACCAGAGTCTATTCTTGCAAAAAGCTTTTTCCTGGATCTCTATCTGTTATTTTTATCATGAACTGAATAAAATTATACTTCTGGGTGAATCTCCAATCACGAATTTACCAAGGGTTTCAAGAGAGTTTTTTCCCCATTAAGAAGGTATTCTATTGATTTTTACATTATACAACAAGGAGCTGATCCGGGTTCAAGGAATAGCTCCAAAATAAAACATTCGATGTAAATTCCATTTACAAGCTGATCTAAAATTAACTCCTCCTACTTGTTTTGAAAAGTCTCGTGATTTGCCCACTTTCCGGAGGGTAATTTCTCGCCTGCTCTGATCGGAACCTTCAGATGGTTCTCCCAGGGTGTCAGGGGACAGGAATACAGGTCATTATAGGCACAGTATGGATTATAGGCGTAGTTGAAATCAACCAGCACCTTCCCATCTGGCAGCAATTCCGGTTCTAGGTAGCGCCCGGCTCCGTAGGTCTCTCTCCCTGCCAGGTCATCCACGAAGGGTAGGAAGAAACCGTGAGCATCTTTATAGAGGGTTAGTTCCACTTCCTGATGGTTAACCTGGAAATGGATCTTACCGTAGCGGAGGTGTGTCTGGATGTCCCCGGTCGAGGTCTGCATTTCGATACTGTCCTTTTCCGCAAATTCTCCTACCTCCAGCTTTAACCGCAGGTCTGGATTTTCCGGGAAATATTCCAAACCAGTAAAACCCTGCTGTTGATCGTCGGTCAGAGGGCTGTGATGATCTGTTGCGAAGAATTCATCTTTTGAGGCTCGAAATTCTATCAATTCACTCACGGTACTCTCCTAGATAAGGTGCTTATTGTCCATCTAAACCGGATTTTCCATTGCAGTTCCAATCTTGGCTTAGATCAATATTGGGACAGGTATAGATGGATTCCTAAGCTTTATTTTGCATTATAAAGGGCGAACTGCTCGCTACCCGCCTGTGGTCTGCGCCATCCAAGACGGAAGCCGGATTGAGAATCAAATACCATCGCAGCTGCAAGTCAAACAGCTCCAACTTGTTTGGTAGTGTTGGCAATACTGGTGGATTATGATCAAGTGCTTATTTCCTCCGTGTACTCTCAAACGGGCTGGATTTGGTGGGTGCCGTCCGATTTCCTGCAGGTGGTCAGGGCCTGGTAATCATCCTTTTCGTCCTGTTAGATTTAATCATGCAAAGCGTTAACTTTCCCCGAAAATCTCCAAATCCAGGAAATTCTTTCGCTTCGAAATTGGTTATCTAATTTCTACACTATTTTCCCCATCGATTTCCAGGCTGATCAACCTTTCACAGCTGAGGTTGGTCGGTGCATCATAACCGGTTACTGTTCCGGTAATGAAGACTTTTGAGGTTGCATCTATGGTCTCCAGTTTGTCAAATAGAGCAGATTGATCACTTTCCTGGTTTGGGATCACTTCGATCACTTTGCCCGTGCCAAAGCCTTGATCATCTAATTCTCCTGCAATCACAAAACGCGCCTTTTCGTTTCCTCCCTGAGGATCTTCGAAGACATTATGCACATCCAGGTAACCCCAGACTTTCGCGGGCTTGCCTTCACAGGTTGAAGGACTGCCACACTCACCTGGGCAGCTCTCATACAACCCTGTAACTGACTGGAATTCCCCGATTGAATCTTTGGTACTGCAACCTGTGAAAATGAGCAATAGCAGGCTGAGAAGGATCACAAGGACTGATAATTGAAATTCTCTCCTCAATTTGAAATACCTCCTGAGTACTTGGCGTCAAAGAATATCTGGCCCAAGCTGATAGATCACAGATTTTACACTATCAAAGTCATTAAATAAACGTATCTCCTGATCATCCTCCCGCTGATTGTGCGGTAAAGGTTACGCCAGGTGGTTGGATCTTTGTCAACTAATTTGTGAAGTGTCTATCGGAGAAAAAATGGCACCTCAGTTTAATTTGATGAGGTGCCAATAGATATTCCAACAATTACTTATTTTTCTGCCCGGATTTTTGGTCCACTGAATGGCGCGCCGAACAGGGGTGCAAAAACGCAGAAGTCAAATATACCTGCCAATAGGGGAACCGCTCCGATGACGGCAACAACAATACCTGCTGTCCCACTTAATCCGAGGATACCCCATAAAACCAGAGCGATACCAGCGACAACACGCACGATTCGACCGGCGGGGGAGGCCAAAAATTTTATTAATGGATTCATTTCAATTTCTCCTTAGCGATTTATGCTTTTAATTGTGATGATTATATAAAATCTTGGGGGTTTTGTCTGTGACAATGTCACAAAACTGCCAGGTTTCGCAGTGCAACGGGATCAATTATTTCTATCGTCCCCCGCATAGTGCGGATGATTCCCTGCCTGGTAAATTCTTCAAGGATACGGCTGATTACCTCCCGCGAGCTGCCCAACTCGGCAGCGATCTCCTGGTGGGTGATGTTGATCGGGTTTTCAATCTGGGAACGCTGGAGCAGCAGCGCGGCTATGCGGGTGTCCATGCGTTGAAAAGCGACCTCATCGATCACTGCCATCAGGCTGGTTAAACGCTGGGATAAAAGGTTGATTATGAAATTACGCCATAATTCATATCGATTGACCCAGTCCCGAAAATTATCTGCCGGGATCATCACAGCCTCAGCTTCCTCTTCTACTGTGGCGATTGCGGGAAAGGTTGCCTGGTTAAAAATCGCATTGGCGCTCAGGATACAGGAATCACCCAGGCCAAAACGGTAGAGAGTGATCTCGCGACCGGTTACTCCGATATTGTATACTCTGACGACACCGGAGATGAGTAAGGCGATTGCCTCGACCTGATCTCCCTCGAGGAAAATGTCCTTACCGGTAGGAATGCGCGCCAGGTAAGCGTGTTGCTTGAACTCCTGCAGCAGCTCTGGTTCTGCATCCTTCAGGAAGGAAATTGAACGGGTTACACGTGCAAACTGGTCGGGATCAATCATCTTTAAATTATCCCATTGATTTTACTATGAAGGAAGAGAATTCTAAATCCATCTCCAAATATGACCCTTGTTTCTGAGGTTGTGTCGGAAAAGCTTCATCTGGTATCTCGAGGTTGTTTTGCCAGGTATCTTGATGTAAACTAACCTCTAGGAAACTAGATGAAAATAGTTAGGAGTGAACTAATGAAAGCGATTATTTGGACAAGGTATGGACCACCTGATGTCCTGCAGCTCAAGGAGATAGATAAACCTTCTCCAAAGCGGAATGAAGTCCTGGTAAAGATTCATGCAACGACAGTCACTGCGGGAGATTGTGAACTACGCAGTCTGAAACTCCCCTTCTACATCAATCTACCCATGCGCATGTGGATTGGGTTCAGCAAACCAAAAGAGAATACAATCCCTGGGACTGAATTGGCAGGAGAAATTGAAGCAGTTGGCGCGGATGTAAGATTGTTCAAACCAGGTGATCAGGTTTATGGATCCGCAGGGATGGGATTTGGTGCTAACGCTGAGTATATCTGTTTACCAGAACAACCCGGAGAGATGGAAGGGGGAGTGGCGATCAAACCAACCAATATGACTTACGAGCAGGCTGCCGCGGTTCCTTTTGGAGGTCGGGATGCATTGCATTTTCTCCGCAAAGGGAATCTTCAGGAAGGACAAAAAATCTTGATTAATGGTGCAGGCGGAAGTATTGGTACATTCGCAGTCCAATTGGCCAAGCATTTTGGGGTCGAAGTGACTGCCGTGGACAGCACGGATAAATTGGATATGCTGCGTTCAATCGGTGCGGACCAGGTGGTTGATTACACTAAAGAAGATTTCACCAAGCGGGGTGAGGTATACGATGTGATCTTTGATGTGGTGGGAACGGTTTCGTTTTCACAAAGTGCAAGATCGATCAAAAAAGATGGGACCTATCTCTTGGCCAATCCGGTCAAAGGACAGCTGATTCGGGGACCGCTGACCAGGATGACCAGCAGCAAGAGAGTAATCATGGAAACCGCGAGCGGTAGTACATCAGATTTGAATTTTCTCAGGAGCCTGATTGAAGAAGGAAAATTAAAAGCAGTGATTGACAGGGTTTATTGTCTGGATCAAATCGTTGATGCTCACAAGTATGTCGAAACAGGTCAAAAAATTGGCAATCTGGTCATCAAAGTGGCTTAAGCAGCAAACTACTCGATGGGGAAACAACAGGATACCATCGAAGGTTAACCCACACGCAAACGAAATCAGCACAAAATTCAATGGATATTCAATCAGCTGGACCTCAAACCCGGGAACAGGGATCTCAATTTTACAAACCGAGCTGGTTCGATCAACTCAATAACTGGATCGAAACACTGGCGTTAAATATGTGGGTGTTCCATCTCATTCTGGGGATTTCACTAGTGATTCTTCAAGTGGTACTGCTCTGGTTGGAGGCTGGTTCGGTTTCCACTGAGCTGCTGCCAATAATCTTCTTTAACAGTTTTGCGATTCCTTACCTGCTGGTGCTGCTCCTCCTGCTTGACAGCCAGGCTGGAAGGGCATTCGGATTGATGAGATCCGTGCTCGACTTCTCAGATCGGGATTTTGACCAATACGCATACAGGTTGGTGAACATGCCTACCCTTGGTCCGCTGATTGCAGGATTTGTATTAACGGTCCTGACGATCCTGACTCCTCTGGTTTCGATTGAACCTGTGCGATACTCAGCGCTCCAGCAGCTGCCAATATACTCAGCTGTATTCCACATTATTGATAAATGTTCTGCATTTTTATTGGGTGTGTTGATTTATCACACGATCCGGCAGTTGCGCCTGGTAAGCACGATCAACTCACACTATCTTCGCATCAATCTTTACCAATTAGAGCCAGTACAATCTTTCTCCAGACTGACTGGCTCAACGGCTTTGAGTCTCCTGGTTTTCGTTTATGTCTGGATGCTGATCAATCCCGAATTATTTACTGATCCAGTGCTCATCGGATACCTGGTAATCTTCACGTTGATCGCAGTTTTTGTATTCGTTTGGCCCTTGTGGGGAATTCACAGGATGATCGAGGCGGAGAAGAAGAAGGCGCTCCACGAGCTAGATCTTCGCTTCGAAGTTATTTTTAACCAGTTCAACGATTCTGTTGATCGTGGTGATTTTGCAGCGAATGAAAGTGTGAATGGAACAATCCTCAGCTTACAGGTACAACAAAGCAGGTTGAGTGCCGTCCAAACATGGCCCTGGAGGGTGGAAACTGCCAGGCTGGTGCTCACAGCAATCGCTTTGCCTTTAATGGTGATGTTACTCCAATATTTCATCCTGCAGGCTTTGAACGGTTAGCATGGGACGATGCAGGTCCAGGTTTACTCCAGGGAATCGATTTGAAATAAATCCTCCACCGAGGTGTCTAATGCCCTGGCCAGCTTCAATGCCAGGTAGGTGGAGGGGATGTATTTCCTGTTCTCAATGGTGTTGATCGTTTTACGAGTTACGGCTACCATTTCAGCCAGCTCTTCCTGGGTCAGATCTTTCATCGCTCTGTGCACTTTCAGCGTGTTGGTGAGTGATTTCTCGCCCATGAGATTACCTGTACAGCAGGTAAACTGCCAGGTTGTGCGCGCCAAACCCGATCAGGAGCAAGGTCAGTAAGATCAGCATCAGGTCATTAAATTCTACGAAGAATGAGAACGCAGCGGTTATTGCGGTGAAGCCAATCACGGCGAAAAAAGCAGCCCGCCAGGCTTTCAGTTCGTTGTATTGGATTAATTCATTATTCAAAGCCTCGTTGAATTCCACATCTTTGCGGATCTGCCTTTCAAGTAATGTTATTCTTAACGCAAAATATGCCTGGACGACCAGAGAGAGAACCAGCACGATCATCACGATGGGATACATCAGATCCATCGACTGGGAGGATACTCTCACTAGGATGTATCCAAACCAGGCTATTAGGAATATGATCGACCCGGCAAGCAAGCCACTGCGGTACCGCTTGCGCTCCTGGTCATAAAGTTCGATTTGAGTGGTCATGTTTGACTCCTGCTTCAATAATTTACGAGTAGGTAGTAACCTGTATTTACCAAAAGGTAACATATTATATACATATAGTAACATATAAGTTACATAAAGTCAAGTAATTATGGACTCTTTTATCCATCAAGAGGCGAGCCGTTAGCAAGAATTTCGAGCTAACCCTGCTGGTCGACAAATTCAGGATAAAATTGGTTGGAGTTCAAAATGCCTGGCACTGAATTATTGGTAGTCTTTTTTGGTTTATTGTCAGCCTTTGCTTGGGGAGCAGGCGACTTCAGTGGTGGATTGGCTTCCAAGCGTACCAGCGCTTACACTGTTGTCGTCCTTTCGCAATTTGCCAGCTTGGTAATCCTGGCTCTGGGGGTTTCCCTGTTATACCGCGAGCCCTATTCTTCGGAAGCTGCAATCCTGGGGGCCGTGGCTGGTGTCTGCGGTGCAGCTGGGCTTGTAGCCCTGTACACAGGATTGGCGCGAGGCCCGATGGGAATCGTTGCACCACTGACTGCAGTGACTGCCGCCATTGTCCCTGTGGTCTTCAGTGCATTTGATAGTGGTCTGCCATCTGTAGCTGATTCCGTTGGTATTATCCTCGCCCTGGGGGCGGTCTGGATCATCTCGCGCGGGAATGGACAAAGCAACCTGGTGCTTCATGACCTGGTCACCCCATTAATCGCTGGTTTAGGTTTTGGGTTGTTCTTCATAGTAATCGCCCATGCAAGCGATCAGGCGACAATCTGGCCTCTCGTATTTGCCCGTGGCTCATCAGTCCTCTTTATCTTGCTGGTTGGATTGTTGCTTCACAAATTGGGTAGACCCACATTCGTTCAACTACCGCTGATCGTAATAGCAGGCATATTTGATACTGGTGGTAACCTGTTCTATATTTTAGCTACCCGCTACGGTCGATTGGATATCGCAGCTGTATTGTCTTCTTTATATCCGGCAGCGACGGTGTTTTTAGCTTGGATTTTGCTACAGGAACGTCTAAACCAGCGCCAATGGATCGGAGTGGTTCTTGTGTTATTATCGGTGATCTTGATCGCAATATAAACCCACAAGCTAATGGGGAAGGAAATGATCGAGATTCGATGGTCGCAGCCATATTTCCGGGTATAAAATAGATCCAGATTCTCGAACCTGGACAGAGTGAAAGAGAAGACGATGAAACCGCTTTACCCTTCCATGTACCAGATCAACACGCGAGTTTGGCTGCGAAGCCTATCTGCGAAATATGGTCGCCAGATTACGCTTGCCAATGTTCCGCAGGAAGAACTGGAGCGCATCTCCATGCTCGGTTTCGATTGGATCTGGCTCCTGGGTGTCTGGCGCACGAGTGAGTTCGGGCGCCAAATCGCACTTGAAGATCCCGAGCTGCGTCAGGTTTACCAGGAGACGCTCCCGGATTTCAGTCCCGAAGATGTTTGCAGCTCACCCTTTGCGAATACAGGTTACGTGGTCAGCTTGGATCTGGGTGGCGAACATGGCCTGGCACTCCTGCGCGAGAAACTGAAAAGCCGCGGAATGCACCTGTTGCTTGATTTCATCCCTAACCATACCGCCCGTGATCATCCCTGGCTGACCCTGCACCCTGATTACTACCTTCCCGGCAGAGAAGAACAATTACGCAGCCAGCCCTTCAATTTCGGTAAGACCCAGGATGGTGAGAGAGTCTATGCTTTTGGTCGCGATCCATACTTCAAAGGTTGGTCAGATACCTTCCAATTGAATTACGGGAATCCCGGACTTCAGGCAGCCATGCGTGCGGAGCTGATCAAAATCGCTGGACTTTGTGATGGTGTACGGTGTGACATGGCGATGTTGGTGTTGCCAGAGGTATTTAAGAACACCTGGGGGATTGAAATACGGCCTTTTTGGACACAAGCCATTCAGGAAACCCGGGCTGTCAATCCGGAGTTCAAATTTATTGCCGAGGTCTATTGGGATTTGGAGTGGTCTCTCCAGGAACAGGGTTTTGATTACACCTATGATAAACGCCTGTATGATCGTCTGCTTGCTCAAGAAGCGCGCCCAGCGCGGGAGCACCTGCTCGCCGATTTGGATTTTCAATCGAAGTCGGTCCGCTTCCTGGAGAATCACGATGAAAACCGGGCCGCGGAAGTTTTCCCGCCCCAGGTCCTTCCGGCTGCTGCTGCGATCACTTATTTGACTCCTGGGATGAGATTCTTCCACCAGGGCCAGCTGGTTGGCAGTCATATCCACATCCCGATGCAGCTTTGCCGGACGATAGAAGAACACCCAGATCCGAAGATCTGGGCTTTCTATGCTCGATTATTAGAAATTGTTCGCTCTCCGGTCCTGCGCAACGGAAGCTGGCAGCTCCTGGAGTGTTTACCTGCCTGGCAGAGCAATTGGACCTGGGATAGTTTTGTGGCTTTCTCCTGGGGGGATGAAAAGCACGGTCGGATCCTGGTTGCTGTCAATTATTCGTCACATCAAAGCCAGTGTTATATCCGTTTACCCTGGACGAACCTTTCCGGTAAGCAGGTCAGATTGGAGGACCTGCTAACTGAATCCAATTACCTGCGCAGTGGGGACGATTTGGACCAGTGTGGTTTATACCTGGATATGCCAGCCTGGAACGTGCATGTCTTTGAGATCACCTTCGAATGAGGGAAACCAATTCAGGGGTTCGCATCGATCAGCTAATCCGCTCGAATAGAAAATCCATTGGGATCGAGATTGATCAGGATGGAGGTGTAATTGTCCGGGCACCTTTTCACGCTTCAAAGGTTGAAATTTTCCACTTGCTGGAAGATAAAAAATCTTGGATCGTAAAAAAACAAAAGCTGGCTTTTAAACGGGCAAAGGAGACGCCTCCAAAACAATTTGTCCTTGGTGAAGAATTCCTTTTTTTAGGCACTTCATATCCATTGGAGATCGTGGATCGTGATGATCCCCGGCTGGTGCTTACAGATAGGTTTTACCTGGCTGCTGATTTCCAAGAGTCTGCGCTGGTGGTTTTCACGAGATGGTACCGAAAACAGGCTAACAGAGTAATCAAAGATCGCACCGCTGACCTGGCACAGAGATATGGGTTTTCATACTCAAAGATCCGCATCAACAGCGCCAAAACGCGCTGGGGTTCCTGCGGTCCGAAAGGTTCTCTGAATTTTCCCTGGCGTTTGGTTATGGCTCCTTGCGAAGTGATCGATTACGTTATCATCCACGAGTTAATCCACCTGCGCATCAGGAACCATTCAAAGGATTTCTGGAGCTCGCTTGCTCAAATCATGCCAGATTACAAGCACCGCAGGGAGTGGTTAAAGGATTATGGCTACCGTTTTCGGTTGGATTGATTTATGCTGGAGAAAAGTACCCGCTATCGATCAGTTCGGTTTCGGATCATGTGGGTAGATATATTGGGTTTTCGGTGCCTGCGATCTCCATGGAGGTGAACATATTCAAGGGGCTGCTTGTCAGCGGGAGGCATGCCTGAGGCTGGTAATTCTCCCGTTAATATGGATATTCGTGATCAAAAATGCCCTGGATCTGGTAATCATCCAGGGCATTGATTTTGATTGTTGCTAACTAAGGCTTTTATTTGTCATCGGGTTTGCGCATCTTAGTCAGGAAATTGTCCAATTCGCGTTCCGCGATTTTCTGTGTACCCAGTCCAAATGATAGTGCAGCTGCTAAACCGATGGCAGCAAGCGTGATGCCGAATGCCAGGTTGATGATCTCGTTTGCGACTCCGATCTGGCGCAGGGCTATCGCAGCCGCGAAGATGACGATCGCCACCTGCGCTAATCTACCAATGAAATTGGCATTACCCATACCAGTTTTCATCACCGCATTGTAAACCAGGTTCGCAAAGTAAAGCCCGATGGCCAGGATCACTATTGCCAGGACTACCTTCCAGAAGAAGGCGATAAAGACGTTCATGATTTCTGTCAAGGCAGCGGAACCGAGCATTTCGGTGGCTGAAACCACTGCGAAGAGCATGATAGCAACCAGGATCAGATAACCGATCCACTGTGAGAGAGTGGTTGTTGCACTCCAGGTGATTCCCAGTTTCTCAGGTAACGTATCCACACCAATTCCGCCCAGCAGGTCACGCACCAGATTAGCAACCAGACGGCCAACATAGTACGCTACTACTAGGATCAGCGCTGCGCCAATCAGACTTGGAATCACATTGATGAACGTGCTCAGCATCTGGGTGGCGGGAACTGTGATGGCAGGAATGTTCAGTGCATCCAATGCCGCGATGATCGCCACCACGAAGATTGAAATGTACAGGATCAGCCCGACGATCTCGGACAGAGAACGTTCCTCGGAAATTCCAACCCGCTGTCCGGCTTGATCTGTGCCGATTGCTTTCAACAAACCTTCGACGACCTGGCGCACGACCCGGGCGATGAACCAGCCGACGAGAACGATCACACCAGCTGCCAGTACGTTGGGGACGTATTCGAAGATCTGAGCGAAAACAACCTGTATTGAAGTTGCGATCTGCTGGATCCCCAGAGCAGCCAAGACCGAGGGCAGGAACAGCAACAATGTGAACCAGTAAACAGCCACTCCCAGGGTTTTGATAAAGGAAACTTGTTCTTCATCCTTGAGAGCTGCATACTTTGTCAGGCGTTCGTCAACCTTCAAAAGTGCACCACCCTTTATCACAAGGAAGCGTAAAGCAACCGCAACCAGCCAAGCTATGAATAGCAGCACTCCTGCACCGACTAAACGGGGTAGATAATCTGTTGTGAAATTATTGAGAAATGACTGGATTGGACTTGCCAGCGCGGTCAGGTTCAAGCGATTAAAAAATGCCACAAGCACAAATAGCATTGCTAACCAGAAAACGACCGAAGCGATGATATTTTCTATATTGAATTCCCGCGGGTTATCGGGTTCACTCAACCATTCAACCAGGCGGTTGTCAAGGCTGAGGCGTTTGAGCAGTCGACGGGTAAGGCTTCCTAAGATTCTGGCTACGATGTAGCCAACGATCAGGATTACCAGGGCAATCAGCAGATTATAGATCGTACTGCCCACAGGCTGTGTAAAAAATTCTTGAATAGGTCCCATTGATCTTCCTCCTGCAATGAAATAGAATTAAGGGGTTTTGACAAGTTAAAGCAGATTTTCGTGGATAAGGCGTGGATACTTATTAAGCGTGTATCACCTCCTTTCAGGCGTGCTTAATCCATTGTTCAGATATCGATTTTTTGGCATTTAAAAAACCACCGCTTTTTGAGAGCGAAATTGGCAGAGAATATCGTGAACAATCCTAATGAACGCTTATAAAATTGTAATTGCTCTGTCCTCTTACCATTATTGTACAAGATAAATTGAGGTTTGTTAATGAAATTTCTTTGTGAAATCCTAAAAAGACCCCAAAATGGATTAATTCTCTGTGAATTGATATTCACGAGATGTGCATAAGAAGTTATAATTGCTCAAAAAGGAGTGTTTATGTCCGAGATTTCTGACACCAAGTGCACGCATTTACATACCATCCAGGAAGTAGTTCCCAGCGGGGAGGGCTGCCAGGAATGCTTAGAAATGGGAGATACGTGGGTTCATCTGCGAATATGTATGACCTGTGGACATGTGGGCTGCTGCGATAATTCCAAGAATAAGCACGCCACCAAGCATTTTAATGCCACCCAACACCCGATCATCAAGTCGTTTGAACCTGGCGAGGATTGGATGTGGTGCTATGTAGACAAGGTGGGATTCAAGTAAAAAAACTGCAGGTCAATGCAAATCAATAGCGAAGGAAAAGACTCTCCAGCGATCCGCAGGTTAACAGCTGAGAGGCGCGTTGTCACGATCCTGTTCACTGATGTGAAAGGATCAACTGCCATGGCGGAAAATCTCGACCCGGAGGATTGGGCCGAGATCATGAACGAGGCATTTGATTATTTAACCAAACCGGTGATCCATTACGGGGGCACAGTAGCTCGCCTGATGGGGGATTCGGTGCTGGCTTTTTTTGGCGCACCTGTTGCCCACGAAGACGACCCGCTGCGCGCAGTCTTGGCGGGTTTAGAGATGATTGATGGTATCCAAGCTTTCAGAAAGCGCTTACTGGATGGTTTCAACCTGGATTTCAACATCAGGGTTGGGATCAATACCGGGGTCGCTGTAGTCGGTGAAATGGGATCAGCACTGGCTGGCGAATATACTGCCATGGGGGATGCGGTTAACCTGGCAGCCCGCATGGAAGAAAGCGCTGATCCAGGTGCGATCCTGATCACGGATGAGACCTACCGCCAGGTGGCACCCTGGATCGAGGTTGATTCCCTCGGAAGCCTGGATGTCAAAGGAAAGCATGATCCAGTTCCGGTTTATCGCGTTATGGGACGCAAAGAGATACCCACCCAGGCGCGCGGGATCGCCGGAATACGGTCAACCCTGGTTGGCCGGGAGCGTGAAATTCGCTCCCTAAAATCCGTAATTGGCCAGCTATTCGCAGGGAATGGTCAGATTTTTACTCTGGTTGGGGAGGCGGGCTTGGGTAAAAGCCGCTTGATCGAAGAGCTACATTCTGAATTGGAAGTGGAACACTCGGGAGAATATCTCTGGATCGCTACACGTGGAATTTCATATGAAATCTCCAGGCCATATGGAATGTATGTCCAGGCTTTAAGACAAGTTTGCCAGATCGGTGATGATGAGCCAATCGATATTCTGCAAAGTAAAGTAAGAAATAGTTTCTCGGCACTAAGCCTTGATCAGCAATCGGGGATCGTTAATGCTCTGGATATCTTGCTTACGGTGGATCATAAATCTGAAGAGAGTACCACTCCAATCCAGGGTGAAGCGGTCAAACGGGCCATTTTTTCCAGCATGCTGGACATCTGGACCACGAAAGCTCATGAGCAGCCTGTAGTTTTGGTGCTTGATGATCTGCACTGGGCGGATGAAGCTTCGGTTGAGCTGACTATGCACCTTTTTCAGCTGGCAACGGATGTACCAATATTGTTTGTATGTGCCATGCGCCCGCATCTTGATTCACCAGCCTGGCAATTACGTGAATTCGCCAGACAATCTGCAGCTGCTTTCGAGGAATTCTATCTCGAACCGCTGGTTGAGAAGGACAGCAACCAATTGATTGATAACCTGCTGAAAATTTCCAACCTGCCTGGTGAACTGCGCGAATCGATTTTGGAAAAATCTGAAGGCAACCCATTTTTCCTTGAAGAGGTTGTACGTACTTTAATCGAGAAAGGGATCATCAAGCTGAGCGATTATGAATCGCAATGGCAATTAGCTCCCAATTATGAAGAATTTGACATTCCAGATAATTTGCATGCATTACTTCTTGCCAGAATTGATCGCTTGGATGAGCAGGCACGCCTAACACTGCAGATGGCATCGGTTATCGGGCGAATATTTTCATACCAGATCATTCTTGAAATTGGCAAAAATATCACTGATCTCGAAGGGCAGTTGGCGACTCTGCAACAATCCGGTTTAATTCAAGTTGTACCTCAAACACCTGAATTGGAGTATATGTTCAGACATGAGCTGACCCGAGAAGCTGCTTACCAATCGATCCTCAAACGCCAGCGCCGGGATTACCACCGCCAGGTTGGCGAAGCTATTGAAAAACTGTATGCTGGCAACCTGGCAGAAGAAGCTTATCGCCTGGCTTACCATTATGACAGCGCGCGCGATTTCCAGGGTGCACTGAAGTACTACCAGATCGCCGGCAGGCAATCCATGAAGCTGTTCGCGAATCAAGAAGCCAGCCACTATTTCCTGCTGGCGATCCAGCTCGCTTTGAAACTCAATGTCACCAATGTCCAATTGACCGAGCTGTATGTGCAGCGAGGCAGGGCACTCGAGTTGATCAATGATTTCGATCAGGCACTGGATAATTATGAAGAGCTGGAAGAATTAGCCCATACCCGCCGTGATCGGTCGTTAGAATTGGCTGCTTTGATCCCTCAGGCAACGATTTACTCCACGCCAAATGTGAAGTTTAATCCACAGATGGGTACAGAATTATCCCGGCGTGCATTAAACCTAGCTATAGATTTGAGAGAATACGAGGCTGAAGCAAAAGCACTGTGGAGCATGATGCTAATTCTGACCTACTCTGGAGGCGATCTGGAACAGGCTGTTACATACGGTGAGCAGGGTTTGCGCATTGCGAAGGAACATGATTTAAGGGAGGTAAAAGCTTTCATCGAGCATGATTTAGCGAGACCGTATATGCGCTCGGGGCGTATAAATGAGGCCTGGGCTGCATATGAAAATTCACAGGCGTACTGGCGGGAAGTTGATAACCTGCCCATGCTGGCTGACAACCTGGCTTCTTTAGCTGAGAGTTATTACAAAGCTGGAGAATTTGAAAAATCTTTATCTTATGCTGAAGAGGGGAGGCTGATCAGCGAAGAAATCAGCAATGTTTGGGGCAGGGCATATAATAGTTATGTGATCGGTCCGATCTGCCTGGAGCACGGCGAATTTGGTGAAGGCATGCAGGCTTTGGAGCGCACGCTGGAGTTATCATTGCAGGCGAATTTTGCAGCGGGGATCATCGCTAGCCAAATGTTTAGTTCCTGGCTATATTCTATGCTGGGGGATCTCGGTCCTGCAAAGAAGCTGGAATCCCAGATCGGTGATTTTGTGAAACAATACCAGAGCTTCGAACCTCTGCTATTTGTGAATCAGGCCCAGTACGAAATGTATGCTGGACACCCAGAAAAAGCTCTCGAGATATTCAATCAAGTTGGTAGTGATTATAGCATCCACAGCGAGCTATTTTTCCATCCTTTTATTTTTACCTTGCATGTAGAGATACTCTTGCGGAATAGAGATTATGAATCAGCCTTGCAAATTGGAGATCATTATCTCGATTATCAGGATAGAAATGCTGTCAAGATCCTTGTTCCAGATTTATTAAACCAAAAAGCCAGGGCATTGATCGGACTTGGGGAGCATGACCGTGCTTACCAGTTTTTATTAGAAGGTCGCTTAATGGCTTCTAAACAAGGTTCACGCAGAATTTTGTGGGCAATTCTGTTAGATTTAGCGGAACTTGAAAAGGATAAAAAGCTGGCAGATGAAATGCGCGCAGAGGCTCGCCAGATTGTTTCCTACATCAGCGCACACATATCTGACCCAGAGCTGTTGAAATGTTTCCGGAATTTACCTGGTGTTCGCAAACTCGGTTAGTTTGATTTCTCCCCATTCGACTCTCGTGGGATACCGCTGTTATTATTTTGCCAGAATCGCAGCAGATTGTGGTTCCAGGTGAAGGGTTTTCGATCCTTCAAGGGTAACCTTCCCAATCTGGAAAATGATGTGCGGATGCTCATTCTCCAAACCGAAGGTACACCTCGCAGGACCAAAATTAATCAATACCAACAGGATCTCATCCCCAGCCTGCCGGCGATATGCTAACAGCTGGGGATTTGCCTGGTCGAACTCAATCAACTCCAGGCGACCGAGGTGGAGAGCAGCATGCTCGCGCCGAATTTTTAGCAGTTTCCGGTAGGTATTCAAGAGAGAGAGAGGTCTATCGGCCTGGCTAGAAACATTGACAATGCTGGAATGCGCATTAACCGGCATCCAGGGATGGATGCCAGGGATAGTAAAACCTGCATTTACCTCTGGTCCCCATTGCATCGGCGTCCGGCAGCCATCGCGGGTGGCACTTAATTTAAGTGCTTTAAAGACCATACCGGGAACCCACCTGAAGCGCTGCCCAACCGGATCTTTCCAATCCTTTTTCGATAGATTCATCTCCTCCATGCCAATTTCATCGCCATAGTAAACCACCGGAACGCCTCGCGCGGTTAGTTGGAAGACTGCTAGGAGGGCTGCCAGCTTCGGATCAGAACCAATCCTGGTGATCAACCGCTGTACGTCATGGTTGCCGAAAACAAGCACCGGTGTGTAGGGAAGAGTATAGTGTGTTTCGAAGTGGTGGAGAACTTCACGCAGATGGGTTGCATCTGCCTTTCCGTGGATTAAATTCCACAAGAAAACCAGGTTTAAACCATCCATATCTGTTCCCAGATATTTCTTCAGGGTTACATCCTTTGCGAAAACCTCCCCAAGTAGCAGCCTGGGATTCAGGTAGGAATCAGCCAATCGTCTCAACTGGAGAGCAAATTGGATGGTTTCTGGTTGGTTGTGATTGTATACATAATTTTGGAAATACCCGGCCTGGAAGTCGGTTGAAAACAGGGTGGTCGAGCAGGGGTTATCTCGAAATTGTGCATCTTTGAACAGCGTGTGAAATATATCCAATCGGAAACCATCGACTCCCTTATCCAGCCAGTACTTTGCGATTCCCAACATTGTCTTGATCACTTCAGGATTACGGTAGTTCAGATCGGGTTGAAAAGGCAGGAAGCTTGCGTAATACCACTGTCCAGTCGGTGGATCGTAGTGCCACCCGGAACCCCCAACGATGGATCGCCAGTTGTTGGGAGGTCGCTTTCCCCGTCCATCTCTCCAAATATACCAATCTCTTTTCGAGTTGTCTTTGCTGCTCCGAGATTCACGAAACCAGGGGTGTTGATCTGACGTATGGTTCAGGACCAGGTCGAAAATGATGCGCATGCCTTTTTGATGGACCTGATCGATCAGCTGATCTACATCTGCCATTTGACCATACTCTGGAGCGATTTCCAGGAAATGACTGATGTCGTAACCCCCATCCCGTTGTGGGCTGGTGAAGAATGGTGAAAGCCAGATCGTTTCAAAACCTAAATCTTTGATGTAGTCGAGCTTGGAAATGATCCCTTTCAAATCACCAATTCCATCCTGGTTCGAATCTTTAAAGGAGCGGGGATAAATCTGGTAAATTGTGGTTTTAACCCACCAGGGTGACTGAGCGATGTTTTTCAATTTTGTCCTGACTTATTCTGGGAGGATCAATCATTGCCACAGTTGTGATTCTATTCCTGATCGCTGGAGGATAGGTGGAACCAAGGTACATCTAGGATCAATAATTGGTCGAATCGTGACCTGTAAAATCGAACAGTATGGGCAGGAAAATGATCTTAGGCAGGATATCGTAGCTGCTGCCATCGCTGGATATCAGGATCGTTCCTACAAGATCGGTGCGCCAGACTCGGGTCTCAATGGAACTCAGTCTTTCAAGTGTTTCTGGCGCTGGGTGGCCGTAGGGATTCTCCCCAACAGATATGACCGCTTCACTGGGTTGGACTGCTTCCAGGAATGCTTGCGAGCTGCTGAACTTACTACCGTGGTGGGCGACCTTGAGAATGTGCGCCTGCAGGTCGATAGTCCGGCCGGGCAGCAGCTGTTCGATAGCGGAGTCGATATCAGCTGGTAGTAAAAACGTCATCTGCGCATAGTCGAATACCAGTACGATCGAAACGTCGTTTTGTTCAGGATCTACCAGGTTTTCAACCGGATTCAACACCTCGACTTCAAAACCACCCCAGTTATAATTTTGAGGGTAATGTATGGGGACAAGCACAAGCCCTTCCGCAATGACCGCTGCTGCAAATTCCTGCCATGTCAAAGTATCACCTGGATAACCATTGAAATAAACGCTTTCAACCGGGATCAGGTCGGATTCAAGCACGGCGATTAATCCTCCAATATGGTCGCTATCGGCATGCGTGGCTATGACAATTTCCAGGTCGTCAACCCCCACGCGATGCAGATAATCGATAATTTCTTCACCTGCTGATTTTCGACCACCATCGATCAGGATGTCAAATCCTGCCCCATTCCGGATCAGGGTTGCATCACCCTGGCCGACATCGATGAAGGCAATGGAAATTTCTAATGCATCAGGAGCAGATTGGGTTGGCGTGACCCCCAGCAGTATAGGGAGCAGGAGGGCAAGCCAGCGCAAGAGTAACAAATTTCTACCGAGAGTTGGTGCATGCATCCTGTTATCCTTGAAACAACGTCTTTAATCCATTGCGGTCATTCTATTATATGTGGAAACCCAGGTTTGAGCAGGAAAACTGATCTAGAATATATCCCGCGGCTGCTGGGATAAAAAAAACCGCAAACCGACTCGGCTTGCGGGGAATTCTCGGGTCCCTCCTCACCTTGGTAGAAAGGAGGGACTTGGGGGGTGTTGGGTGGGAAGTGAGGTTTCTTCTCCTCTACTGTATTACTAGTTTACCGGTTTGTAACATAAATTCAATAGAGCTTTAGTACTAATAAGCGGCTGTTTAATATGTCAGCATAACTGGCAGTTGTTTTGCAGAATCAATCCACGCTTCAACATCAGATTGGGATGGCACACGCCGCACCAAATTCTTTTCCTCATTAATCTGCAGCAGGGTATTGTAGAGGTTCTCCGGATTGCGAAACTTGAGTTCGTTCACTGTATCTACCCCGGCTTGTTCCAACAGGTCGCTGAATTCTTCACCAACACCTGGTACCCGCATCAGGTCAGCCCGGTTCGCCCATTCTAAAATCAACTTTGGCGATATCCCTGTTTTTTCTGAGAGCTCTTTACGCCCTTCGCGGTTTGCAGCCAATACCAGATACTGGTCAACAGTGTGGATATCGATGGCAGCTAATTTTTCGGAATATGCTGGACCAATACCCTCAATCTCTTCCATGGGTTTTGTGCCCAGCTTGGCCATGGCATCATCCTCTAGCTGTTGGTCAAATTCAGGCTTTTCTTCAACTTCTTCAGCTGGTTCTTCGATTATTTCAAGCACTTGATCTTCATCTGTGGTGTAATCTTCAAACATCGTTTCCGGCGTAACTGCGGGTTCTCTTTGCATCAGCTGGGAGACATCATGGTAGAGCGCCAGGATGCCAATCTGTTTTCCCCACAGGATGACCGGGATCCCGTAGACTTCAACTTCAACCAGATTGCCATCTTTGCGCTGTCGCCTGGTTAATTGATGTACGACCTCTCCAGACAGTACTGAATCTGTTAGTGATTGAGACTCTTCAAGCAATTCCTGTGGTGCGATCAGCGTGTCAATTTCATGGCCAATTACTTCCTGCTGGGAATAGCCAAAGATACTTTCAAATGCCGGGTTGCTGGCGACGATGCGCTGGTCAAGGCTCAGGGTGACGATCGCAAAGGGGCTGTTGCGTACCAGGGATTCATAATATTCCTTCTGGCGCGACAGATCGAGCGAGGCTTGTTTACGCTCCGTGACATTGCGAATCAAGTAAATGGTCGCTGCGCGGTCCTGTTCCAACTTGGTAGCACTGCTCGCTACTTCATACCAACCTTCAAGCTTGGGGAAACGAATTTCAGTTTTATGGGCTGGCAACCTGGCATTCCCATTGGAACTCTCTCCAAAGAATAAGCTATCAATCGGCTGCCCGATGATGTTTTCGAAGTTCGTGCGGAATGCATGGCTGGTGGACCGGTTGCAGCGCAGGATTTTTCCACTGACATCGGTGATGATAATCATGTCGTCAACTGCGTCAAATGTCGTTTCCCAATCACGTTTCCCACGGCCGATCACTTCATCCAGCTGGTGGTGGGCTTCGTCCTGTTTGGCTAACACAGAATTCAAATGGCGAATTTCCGAGTCCCGGTGATGGAGTGCTTTTGCATACTGGTAGCGATTATGGATGATCACATTCTGACGGTTGCCAATGAACGCCATCAGAATTGCAGCCAGGAATGGGACGCTATCAATCAGCCAGAAGAGCGCACCCGTTTGCATGTGGATTGCGAGAACATTCTCAATTGTTACCGGTTCTTCGAGGGCAAAAAGAGCGATCAGTGTGGCTAGGACAACAAATACCAGTCCTAGCAGGAAACCGATCAAACCAAACCAGAACGCGTAATGGGGTCTTGGTTCTTTATTCATGTCACTGTCTCCAAGAATTGCAGAAGATTTTCTTGCTGTGCATATGGTGATTGTTCAAAATATATTGCTCAAACCAATGAAGATAGTTTAGCATAATTTTTTGATTTATGAGCATGTGATTTGGGGTCAACAAGTCAGGTGCAATACAGCGGTAAGTCCTTGTTCCGCAGCTCGCAGGTTAAATTCTTGGCAGGCTTCACCTGTAGGCAGCGCTGTCCATCCAATTCCTGCTGCCTGGAGGGCCTGTTTAACCTTTCTGGATACCTTCATCCTCCCGGATTCACCTATTCCGATCACTAGGAATTTCGGGTTCACCTCCAGAACCTGCTTCAGATCATCCAATTTTAGTAGATGACCTTCGTCCCGCCACCAGTTGGGAATGATGCCAGAAGGCAGGATGATCAAGTCACGCGTATAACTGACTCCATCAATGATCACCTCGCCAAATTGGTATTGATCAATATGATGAACAACCATATTTACCGTGAATTACCTTCATTAAATAGACTTATATTATATCAATTTGCCCAAACACAAAAGAATTTTATCCACCACTTCTCTATTATCATGAGTCGTTGTAATTGGTATGGAGGCAGGTGTAACAGGCAGCAACGTTCCTTCGTTAATCATGATAAGGGTGTGGGATATTTATCGTATTAATCTTATTGTTTTTCCTGCATCCTTGAATATCGTTGAATTTTTAGAGGAGCTCGGCTTGATTATCTCTCGCACGCCATTGCGGATCAGCTTTGCAGGTGGGGGCAGTGATTTACCTGCTTATTACAGGCACGAACCTGGTGCTGTTCTCAGTACGGCGATCAATAAATATATTTATATTAATGTAAATAAGAAATTTGACGATCAAATTCGCGCCAGTTATTCGATCACCGAAATCGTAGACCATGTTGATCAACTCAAACATGAATTAATCCGTGAGGCATTGAAAATGGTGCTGCCATCCTGTGGAATCGAAATTACTTCGATTTCTGATATTCCTTCGCAGGGTACAGGTCTTGGCTCCTCGAGTACCTACACGGTTGGCTTGTTGAACTCCCTCTATGCCCATATCGGGCAGCATGTGAGTGCTGAACGATTGGCGCAAGGTGCCTGTGAAATAGAAATCGAACGCTGCAGAAAACCGATCGGTAAACAGGATCAATACATCGCTGCATATGGTGGATTGCAGTATATCCGTTTTAATTCTGATGAAAGCGTATTTGTCGATCCAGTGATCTGTGCGCCGGAGACAAAACACAGGCTGCAGCAGAGCTTGCTGATGCTCTATACTGGTATGACCCGTTCAGCGGACAACATACTTAAAGAACAAAGTTTAAATACTGAAAATGACCACGCGAAACGGGCCAGCTTGCGCAAAATGACAGATTACGCTGCGGAATTAAGAGACGCGCTTGTGGACAACGATCTGGATGGTTTTGGTGAGATTCTGCACCAGGGTTGGATGGAAAAAAGGAAATTAGCTTCAGGTATCAGCAACCACAAGATCGATGAATGGTATGAAGTCGCTCGTCAGAACGGGGCGATCGGTGGCAAGGTACTGGGTGCTGGGGGAGGTGGTTTCCTGTTACTGTATGCCCACCCGGAGAGTTTTCCAGATATTATGCGTGCTCTGCCAGGATTGAAGCCGGTATCGATCAAATTTGAACCACAAGGCAGTAAAATTATCTACGTCGAAGAAAATGGAGAATGTTAGCGGCGAAGAGTTGATTGGCTAGGAATGTTTGATTAAAATCGAGACCTCCAAGGATGGTTTACCTTGGGGGTCTCTTGGTTGAGGTACCCGGAAGGGGTGGGAGGTGTTCCGGGTGGATTGAACCAGAAAACCAGTTTGGCGGTTCGTCGTTATCCAATTTTCTGGGGCATCTCTGGTCCATCCGATCTCGAAAATATCCAACAAACCAGTTTTCTGTTAAGACGGATAAGCCAAGAAAACGTGATGCAACGAAAAGTGCCTTACTCCTACCTGTTCATAACTGAATTGACTTGCATTTTTGTAAAAATGGTGTGATAATAGGCGATGCCCCACTAGGCCCCCTCTGTCCTGGTTGCCCCCCCCAACCAGACAGAGGGGTTATTTTTTATTGATTCAAGGGCAAAAAGGGTTAAATAAATATTGAATGTGTAACAAAAACATCACTGATGCGTTTTTAATTCTAGCCCACGTGAGCGGGGGTTTTGCCAATAGACATTGTCGTCTCATTATTGGGTCATGGGGGCCTATGGGGTGTGAGGTGAAAGCCATCATCTCACTGGGGTGGGGGGTGTGAGTGTCTGGACGCTTCCAGCGTGGAAGAGGCGTCCAGACATGTTTTTAACCACTTTTTCACCCAGGTATGCCTGATTCACTATAAGCTTCAGGTGAGATGTGAAAATCTTCTTTCTAGTATGGGAAATAGGCCCGTATGGTTCCAAGTAATTCAATGAAATCCTGGTGATTTTTAATTCAGCTTGACGATCCCCCCAGATCTGACCTGAACTTGCATTCTTGTAAGGTGCCATGAAGCCCGAAAGTGTAACAATCCGGATCAGAATTCGTTATTTAGGGTGGAAGTGGATGATGCCACACAAGCAACGAAACTGGAAATAATCCAGCTGAATATTTGTAAGATTGACATCGTCCTTGTGGGTACTTATTGGTAACTGGCTCCTTCATTCCTACTTCTCCCTCCTGCACGCCGCCGCCTGGATTTCTCTCCTTTACCAGGCGGCAGGCGTTTAAATTGACCACCTGCAGATCATTGATCTGGTTTCGTAAATTTTCTGGTTAAAATCAACCTGGATTGAAGTTAATTATTGCTGGATAACATTGAACCGTAGCATTCGCTATCCATCAACGTGAGCTTATCATCCCGCAAATAAGCGCAATCCCCAAAATCATTCCATACGGGTTCTGTCCTACCCCAATACACGTTATCTGGATCAATAAAACCCGCCTTGGTCCAGATCTTGACATACGCATAGGAAATCAGGCTGTAGCGTGGGAAGGTGAAGATATTTTTGCTCTCATCGCGCAGCGTCCAACCCTCCATAGGAATGATACTGCTGGTCTGGTTGCGGATCAGTACGTATTCGTCCATTGGGTTCGTTTCCGGGGCATATTCGATGTCGATAATGAATACCCCCGGCACCAAGGTAGCAGTCCGGGTTGGGGTGCTGGTCTGTGTCGCTGTCGGCAGGGTGCCCGTGATGGTGGGCGTGCGGGTGGCTGTGGCAGTGATGGTGATCGTGCCTGTTGAGGTTTGTGTCGGGGTAGAGGATGGGGTGGGTGTGTCCGTATTATCCTTCAGGGGGACCAACGGCAGGTAGATCGTCGATAGCAACGAAGCCCGGGCGATGAGCACCATGCCTGATCCCAGCAAGCAAACGAGTACTAATTTCAGCAGCAGTGAAATGCTTTTTGGCAGTGGTTGTCTCATCGAGTTTTAGCGCGTGTGTACTATTTACTGATTTGCCAGCCTGTTTGCCGGAGATCCTTCGTAAGCAAAGAATTCAGAGGCCAGGCCTATTTGTCCAGTGGTGCTGCGGTGAAGCCTGATAAACCATAGCAAAAGGAATTGATCGTCCTGCGTTCATCATCCTTCAGGTAGCCGCAATCACTGTTAACCTGCCAGAATTGGGTGGTGCGGTTCATGAATAATGTGGTGGAGCTGTTGGTACCCCATTTCGTCCACACTTTCACTGTTTGCCCTGCGTTAAGCGTGAATTTAGGGAATTCGTACTTGAAATCGGTTGAAGAATCACTGGCGATCCGGAAACCTTCCATGTCCACAGCTTGACTACCCAAATTCTTGATCGTTACCCACTCGTCAAGTTCGCTGGTGGTCGGTTGGTAATCAATACCGGTGAAGCATAGTTTCAACCCACTGATAGAGAAATCCTGGTTAATGCACTCGGATGCCTTTGGGGTGGGCGTGGAAGATGAAGAGATTAGCGGCAAATAGATATCATTCTGGGTGCCTGCTTGGACGACAGCGACCATACCTAAAACCAATAGAAATGCGAGAAACCATTTGATTTTATTGGACATCTGCCTATTCCTTTCTCTGCACCGGTTGAAGCGCAATGAATCCTGCTTGAATTTCTAATTATACTCTGCTTCGTTTCCAGGAGCTTACTGACAATACCGGGGTAGTGAACCGATATTCATTGACAGTTGGTGCAGGTTGATGTACAATCACGAATAATAGAACAAATGTTCTCATCATGAATAAGACAACTTTTGGGAAAATGACATCCCGGCTGGCAATTTGGGTGAACCTGCGTCGTGCGCTACGCATGTTGATCTTTGCCAGCCAGATGTTGGATCCAGGAGGTGAAATCGGGCATGCTTTGCAGGAGCTTTCTCGAGCTGAGCTGCGCCCTGAACACGAAATTGCGAAAGATCTGCTTGCGAATGCCATTACCCGGCAGCAGACTGCTGAAGCAAATCTACACCGCTGGCGAACGCTCACACCGCGTGAGCAGGAAGTCAGTGCGCTAACCTGCTTAAAGTTCACCAATATCGAGATCGCTGACCGGCTGATGATCTCACCTGAGACAGTAAAAACCCATATCCGCAATGTGCTGGCTAAATTTAATTTGCACAGCAAGAATGAACTTCGCCAGAATCTCAGTGAATGGGATTTCAGCGCCTGGGTGGAGGTTAATATAAATCATAAATATCGAAAGATAACGGCGCCAGGAGATCAGACCATTTAGCTGCTGGGAACCTGGTTTTCTTGAAGTTTTGCGGGACTGGATGAGGATGTCTCCTGCTCTAACACACGCCGGGAACCATAGGCGGTAATAAACATGCTGATCACAGCCGCATATGCGATGATTTTTTGTCCTGTAACCTGGATCACCAAACCTGAATGTGATCCTGAACTGGGACCGTTGAAGAGCAACCAGATGTAAATTCCCAGTAAGAATCCGAATGACAGGTTGACCCAACCATATCGATTGGGAAAACCAGGTTGGAGAAAAATGGCTACAGCATAAAAAACAACTGCGATGAATATAGCCAGGAAAGCCAGCTGGACAAAAATGGCGTGCAGGGCAAGATGTAAATCCGCAGGTGTGAAAGCCACACCGATGAAAGAAATCCCCGAAATGATCCCAAAGATAGAGCCAAGAATGCTCAGAATCTTTAGTCTGGTCGTTACCCAAAACATGGAGGGAGCCAGGCAGTAATACAGGATCAGTGCAGCACCAGCCAGGGTGAGGGCTGTGGTGAAGAGCAAGAAGGAAGCGGTTTGGGGACCCCCGGTATAACTCTGGGATAGTCCCAATTCACTGAAGAAATTTTCGAAGAAGCTGTAGCCTTGAGCCCCGGGGTTCGTATGTGTACCACCCGGGTAGAAAAACATGGCTAGCGTGGTCAAAATGGGAAATAAGAGGCAGGCAACCATAACCAGGGTCAATAATTTAACTCGCACTGTGGGCTCCTTGATCGCTTCTGGACTGTGCTAGCGTTGATTAATGTCGGAAAAGATTTTCTAAAGATATAATTATGTTACTGGGATCTAAATTATTGGATCACATGATTTCCAGCATCACCAACGGATATGGATATTATAAATGCAACCTGGTGAGGTTCTCGGGATTATCCCGGCTTTCAACGAAGGTCAACGCATTGACAAGGTCGTCCGGGAAACGTTGGAACACTTACCCGTGCTGGTGATCGATGATGGGTCTCGGGATAAAACACACCAGGTTGCAGAGCAGGCAGGTGCGCAGGTTATCCGGCAAACCCCGAACCAGGGTAAAGGGATTGCCCTGCGCAGGGGTTTCGCGTATGCACTGGGTTCCGGCTACCAGGCTGTAGTCACGCTTGATGCGGATGGGCAGCACGATCCTGCGGAGATCCCCACCTTCCTGGAGGCTTACCAGGCTGGTGACCCGGATTTAATCATCGGGAGGCGTAACTTTAGGGAGATCCCAGCGATTCGAAGACTAGCGAATTCCCTTGGTAGGTTGAGTTTTTCCTGGGCGGTAGGGCAGCAAATCGACGACAACCAATCCGGATACCGGCTACTGAACCGGCGGATGATGGAATCGGTGTTAAGCAGCCAGGAGAGCGGCTTTGAATTTGAAGTTGAGATGATCGTGATTTGTATCCAATCTGATTACCGTCTTGTGTGGGTGCCGATCCGGACGATTTATCGCGATGAGAGCAGTCACATCCATCCCCTGCAGCATATTCTGGAATTTACCAGGGTGGTCTTACAGACCAGGCGCAGGATGAAGGATGTAAGAACCCATTAGGGTGGGATGGGGAGAAACAGAAATCTTAAAAAGTTTCCTTTATTGCGCATAGCCCCTTAAATGTTAAGAAACATGTACCTCAGGCGAAGTTTTCATTCCTGGTTCGTTGCTGTATGGGTATACCTTCTCTGGTAATGTATAACTCCCATGAGCAGTATAAACTGGAATAGTGCGGCGAGAATAGTTCCAAACTGGTAATAATAGAATAAAAACAGGTTAATGATGGTCAGGTACATCAGCAGGGTGATGTAGCTGATCCTCAAAGCGCGTGATTCATCGTCTGCTCTCAATAGGATCGCGCTGTACACCAATAAAATTCCTGCTGCTAATAGAATTAGATGAGAAGAGATGTACCAAAATATATCGGATGTTGGTCCCGTGCTGAAATTTATGAAGTAGAAAAAAATTGAAATACAGGGCAGGATCATCGAACCTATTCCCAGGATTAAAATCCCTGCGACCAAGAATCTTTTCAGCTGGGCCTGGTCCAGGCGTTTGGTTTCTAATTCCCGAGCTCGAGATAAGAACTGCTGCAACCAACCGGGTTTGGCTGGCGTCAGCATGAGCTGGTTATTTTCGAAGTAATTTAGCAAATCTCGGGCAAGGTAATTGAGATCAGGGTTTAGCTCCTGATCGACCACATAAGCCAATCGTTTTTTGATCTCCTTCTGCTCATTTTCATCCAGATCATGGTCGAGGACTTCCTCCATCAATTCCAGGGTGGCATACAGTTCACTGCGGGCATTTCTGGGGCGCGGTTTTGAGACCTGCAGGTAGATCAGCACACAGATCAAGAAAAATGCGTAAATGATTGGAGCTGCGGGGGTGAAAAAATAATCATAACTGGAGGTCATGAATTTCCCCACCTCATCGATGAATAATCCGATTCCCACACCTGCCAGGATGGCAGTCACACGGTAAACCCAGCGATTTGCGACCATTAGCGGCAGCAAAGCGGCAATAAAAAGCAGCAATCCACCCCACAAGACATGCGAAATATGCAGGTCTCCTCCTCCGATCTGGGGGTATCCTGTCAGAGCCAGGAACAGCCTGGTTATGGAAACCGAGAAAGCAAAGCTGAGTAAAGCAAGCAGCAAATAAGTATCACCATAGGGGCGGCGGACGGGTTGGCGGATGGCGTGATAAGTGCGATTCATGATGTTTGCTGCTGAAAATATTATAACTTGGTAGCTTTTCTGAGACTCCGCTAATCGTGTTTTAGACACTCCTGGGAAAATGGAGCAGTTGGGACAAATACTGTTTCTTTATATATTTTCGTACGCTTCTTGAAGCCCTTCTATTGGATTTTTGAAATTAATGGCCGCGCAGTTGGGTAGGTTTGATCCGGATGGCAACATGGTAGGAGTCCACGAATTCACTGGCGGTCATATTGATCTCCACCAATCCCTGCCTGTACTTCTCAAAGTAAGCTTGCAGCTCCTCGACCGGGACAGGTGAATGGTCGATTTCTGCTTTCCCCACCAGCACCACAACATCCCCACCGCTGCTCGTACAATTAAAGTTCAATGCGACCTGGGGATTATTCTTTATATGGGTAATTTTGAAACCGCTGTCTCGGGAAAAGATCAGGACCGTATCACCATTCCAGTAAAACCATACCGGTCGGGGCTGTGGAGCACCCTGGCTGTCGGTAGTTATCAACCAAATGATTTGATCCTCAGCTAAATGCCTGGCAGCACGTTCTCCAAAATCTGTGGTGAAATCAACCATCAAGCCTCCTGTGTAATGCGTGTAGGGACTAGTACCCCGTTTGGCGGGCATGATCCCGGTATGCACAGAAACTGCACCTAGGGTGAGCAGCGGGTGGTTGCGGAGCCTCAAGTACACCCAGGACCAGGTCAATGAAATCCAGGAATACCAGATCGTCTTTTGGGCAATCCATCCAGGTCACCTGACCTTCATATGCCAGGTTTCCCTGGGCAGTGCGGCTCATCTGGAACGGCTCAACGCACAGCAACCCCAGGGTATTCACCGGACTCAGTGAAAATTTTCCGCTTCCGGGATTTTCAAGTGCATAGGCATAAGCATGCAGCTGGCGTGAGTAAAAAGAAATATGTTCGTCTTTAGGTTGGGTGGTCTTGAAATCGACCACAGCAAAAGATTGATCCTCAAATTTTAAAACCGTGTCAAATATCCCGCGAATATAACAGCTCGTGTTATGGTGAGGGAAGGTTATCGGTGCGGATTCAACCCATTTATCTGAATATGCTACCTGACCTGCCGGCAATGAGGGGGAAATCTCTTCAGTTGGTAGCTGGTAGAAATAGTCCTTCATCAAGCGGTCGATGCGGGTGAATATTTTCGGGAAAGCCATGGCAGGGCGGTTGAATTTGTGCACTATTTTTAAATAAAAACAACGTGGACATTCATCCCACAGAAAAGTTAAATCGGAAGGGCTTAGCTTATAGGAAGGAGTCATAATCTATTATGACGAATGGCAGACAATACACCATCTGCAATTATTCTCGATGGTACCGGCCAGCTTCTTGCTGGATCAGGTTCCAAACATGAGATACATTCTCCGCTTCTGTGCTGGTTTGACCAACACACAGGCGCAAGGTGAAGCGATCATCAAGCTTGGTATGGGTCAGGTAAGCCTTGCCGCTCTGATTAATTGCCTCCATGATCTGCTGATTTAACCCATCCCCAGCGAGATGGCGGAAGCACACCAGGTTGAGAGGGGCAGGGCTGGCTAACTCGAAGTCAGGATCAGCCTCGATCCAGGATGCGAACTGCTGGGCGAGCTGGATATGCCGGCGGATATGGTACTGCAGGCCTGCGATTCCATAGTGACGGATTACAAACCATAATTTCAAGGCTCGGAATCGGCGACCGAGCTGGACATGCCAATCGCGATAGTCGATCACTGTGCCAGCTTCTGTTTCTTTGTTGCGCAGATATTCCGGCAGAATGCTAAACGTGTTGATTAATGAATCCCGGTCGGCGACAAAGAAACAATCACAGTCAAAATTAGTGAACATCCATTTATGGGGGTTGAAGCAGAAGGAATCAGCCAGCTCAATCCCCTCCAGTATATAGCGATACTCCGGGCATAGGGCAGCCGTTCCTGACATGGCGGCGTCAACATGCAGCCAAATACCTTTTTCCGTACAAATTTCACCGATTTGGCGCAGGGGGTCCAATGCATTGGAGGAGGTGGTACCTACCGTAGCGCACACGAAACAAGGCACTAATCCCGCGGCCAGATCACCATCGATTTGAGCTGCAAGTTCAACTGGATCCATGGCGTAATCCTGATCGACTGCCACCAGGCGCAGGTTATTCTTTCCCAATCCAGCGATTTTCACTGCTTTCTCGATCGAAGAATGGGTCTGGGTTGAAGCGTATGCCACAAGGCTGCCGTCACAGCCTTTTTCATTGCTGGTGTAGTTGGTGGCACGTTCGCGGGCGGCAAGCAGCGCGGACAATGCCGCGGTGGAGGCTGTGTCCTGGATGACTCCTCCCCCAGCAGTGTGGGAGGTAAACTTTTCAGGCAGTTCCAGCATACCTGCAATCCAGTCCAGGACATGAGTCTCTAATTCGGTGCAGGCCGGGCTGGTGATCCAGCACATGCCCTGGACGCCCAAGCCTGAGGAGAACAAATCTGCCAGGATGGAAGGCCCTGAAGTGTTGGCGGGGAAGAAGGCGAAAAAATTTGGGGATTGCCAGTGGGTGATCCCCGGCAGGATCAACTTTTCCATGTCAGCCAGGATATCTTCAAAAGCTTCGCCTATCTCAGGAGGATCCGGGGGTAATCCAGCGCGTATTTCTCCAGGTTTAACCTGTGAAAGCACTGGGTATTCTTCAACATGCAGGTAATAATCCGCGATCCAATCGATCACCTGGTAACCATACTTCCGAAATTCTTGGGGTGTCATGTGAAAATTTTTGTCTGGTTGCATTCCTTTATCCTTTGACCAGTCAATGGGCGGGGATGAGGGGTGGGTCAGGATGCGATTCCTGTGAAATTCAAGAGCATTCTCATCGAATAGTGATAGCAACTGCTGTCCATATGGGTTCCACGTGAGTCAATCTTGTGGATTGTTTCCATCTTTGCTATCTGGAAACCAGTCAGCCAGCTACTGGATCAGAACGTTCTTAGCCAGTCATTAACGAGGAATAAAAACTGGGAGTACTCTGGATCAATTCAGACAGCAGGTTCTTCATCTGGACCAGCGGTGGGAACATCACCAGGTTCCACCGGAGGTTCCTTGTCTGTTTGCGGCATTTCCATATCGTGCAGCTGAGCCTGGGTTTTTTGGAGTTCTTCCTGTGTGCTGCTGAGCTGGCTTTCGACCTCCGCGATGCGTTTGCGTTGGTTGGAAATGGTCATGCGTCCTTTGATCTGGTTGGGGGCTGTGACAAGATAGCTGATTAATGCTCCTGCTGCCATGGCGATAAACAATATCAAAGCCAGCGATCCTTCAGATTCCCAGATCAGGAAACGAATTGAAGTGACGCCGGTGTTCTGGATAGCGAAAATAATGGCTAAAAAAGCGATAATAAAGGAAAAAATTAGCAGGATTTGCATGCGATTGTCCTTTCTAAGAGCTGGCAGATTTGAAGTTGGATACAAGTTTAATTATAGGGGATAACCTGCAAGGTGCAATAGTACCTTAGAAATTCGTTGGGCCTGAAATTAAATCTGGATCAGGTAAACAGATTTGATTTATTGATGTTTGCAATTTATGCCCGGGTGGATGGCAACGGACCGTGAGGATCGTGTATGGCGGTTTCCAGTGCGAGCTGATGGGCCACCTGCAGGGCTTCTTCACCTGGAACGGTTATGTGGGGGGTAATGCCTGTTCCTTCCCAATTCTGCCCGGTGAGCGGATCGAGCGCCTTCCCGATGGGGATAAAGAGCTCAAAATGCGAATTTACACGAAATGAAGTCCCTGGATGTGCACCTCCATACGTTGTCTCCCCAATCAGAGTGGCTCGCTGGTGGGTTTTTAGATCACTCGCAAAGCCTTCTGCTGCAGAAAATGTGTCGTGACCAATTAACAGGAAGAGGGGCACTCTTTCCAGGCGCGGACCAGGTATTTCCGGGCTGGTCCAGTACTCCTGCAATTGATCCACATCCCGCCAGTAGATACTGTGCAGCTGGACTGGCTCTTTAGAGAAAAAATGGCTGCAGAAGAAGGTTACCATGTCCGGGTGACCACCTTCGCAGTGCTGTAGATCAATGATTAAGGCACCAACTTCGGCAAGATAATTCAAGGTCGCGACAGCCCTTTGTTTGGCCCATTCCAATCGCTGAAACCTTTCAATCACCAGGTAACCAATGTTTCCCGGGAGAATCTCGATTTTCCGAAAACCGTAGTTTTCCGATTGAGCCTTCTGTTTTTGATCTGCCAGCCATTCAACATTCTGGTGGAGGACATCCTCGGCACCGGGGATAGGTTCAGGATGCCATCGAAGCCATAAATGGCGGTCGTGATTGATTTCCTGGAGGTGGGTTGTCAGGGCAAAGGCCAGAAATTCCGCCTCGTTTATATCCTTATATACTTCACCTTCGAATTGATTTTCCAGGTTGGCGCATATTTTTTCGGCTATCTCTGGGAATATGTAATTCCGCCTCAATTTTTGGCAAATCTGTTGAATAAGTAACAGCAAGGTACCAGGATCCATACTGAATTGACCAGCATCCATTTTTCCCCCGCTTCTCAGTTCATCAAATTTAAAGCTGAACGATCTGAGTAAATTTTAGTGAAAAATTTTGATCGACAAAAGATAATTGAAATTGCAGTCAGACTTTATTGCTGCGAGAATATTGCCACCAGGACAGCAAATATCATCGACAGGCAAATGAATGGAATAGCTACCAGGAAGCCAGCCACGACATAATGTCCCCAAACGGTGAAGGCACGTTTCAGAAAATTAGGGCTGATAATATTCGAATCAGGAATGCGTTCCTTGAGGGCTTCCAGTTCATCTTTCTGGAATTGAAGCTGTATTTGAAGGTCGCTGAGCGCCTCCTGCACCTGTTCCAGAGATTTTGCTGGGGTTGGCTGGGAAATAGACTCTTCGGACATTGCGCCCTCCACTTATTCAGGTATGCGATTTTGGAATCAATAATCAAATGCGGAGTCTGATAAGACTCTCGAGATTCTGTTTTCGTCCAGTATATCACCGTTAACAACTTGGATTTATAATTAGCCCGTGAGCGCCTTCGTCATTGTGATCGTCCTTGTCTCCACTTTTTTTCATGCTGGGTGGAATTTGCTCGCTCGTTATTCTGGTTCAGAAAGCATCTTTTACCGGCGCATGTTGGTTATCACGATGATTGTGGGGTTCTTACCAGCGGTGATCTCTGAAATCTTGACCGCCTCCATGACTCAATTTGCCTGGTTATGCGTGCTTGGTTCAGGGTGCTGTGCAGCGATTTACCTGTACGGTTTAGCACGAGCCTATGCAACCTCTGATTTCACAATCGTATATCCAATCGCACGCGCACTACCGGTTATTTTCATCGCTATTATTGATGTTCTGCGGGGCAGATACCTGACACCTTTAGGTTGGGTTGGGATAGGGTTGGTGGTCACCGGCAGCGTGTTCGTCCCACAGCAGCAATTTGGTGATTTCCGGCTCAAGAACTACCTCGACACAGCTGTGATCTGGATGATCATCGCTGCCCTGGGAACTGTGGGTTATACATTCCTGGATAAGCTCGCCGCAGAAGTCGTCCAGTCTGGCCCAGCTACTGCCGCGCGCTATGGTTATTTCTATTTTACAATCTCATTCTTCCCCTATATGCTTTTGCTGCGTTCCAATAAACCAGTGCAAAAAAGGGGTGTTAATCACCCATGGTTATTGGCTGGTTTGGGGGCGATCTTCGGATTCAGCGCTTACTGGTTGATTTTATGGGCCTACCAGCTCAGCCCAGTTGCCAGCTATATTGTGGCTTTCCGGCAGTTCAGCATCATCATTGGCGCAGTGTTAGCCTTCATTCTATTCAAGGAGAAAGGTTTTGCAGTGCGTATCAGTGGCGCCTTATGCATCACCAGCGGCTTAATCTTGATCGCGCTCTGGGGTACTTAAATCACAAGGTCAAGTATCAGGTAAATAACTCCCCCCAGGATCATTGTCGTAGGTATCGTGATCAACCAGGCTGTTGCGATTTGCCTGGCTAGACCCCAGCGCACCATATTTGCCCGTTCCGCTGATCCAGCACCCACGATAGTTGAACTGATTACCTGGGTGGTGCTGACCGGTCCTCCCAATAAGGCAGCTCCGAGGATGACAATTGTGCTGGAGATTTGGGATGAAAATGCATGCACCGGGCGAATGCGGTAGAAGCCAGCTCCCATGGTCCTGATCAGCCGCCAACCGCCAAAAACAGTACCCAGCGAAATTGCGGTTGCGCTAGCAATGATGACCCAGGTTGGTACCTCGAATTCCGCCAGGATTCCAAACGCTACCAACCCGAAAGTCATGATGCCCATTGTTTTTTGCGCATCATTTGTGCCGTGGCTTAACCCGAGTGTGACGGTGGTGATCCATTGACCGCGCCTGAAGAACTCATTGACTTTCGGAGAAAGCATATGCCCAATCAGGAGGAAGAATCCCATCACGAAATAACCAATAACAAATCCCAAAATCGGTGAGAGGAACAGTGCTAATAAGACCTTGGTCAGCCCTTCGATTTGGAGCGATTCGATGCCGAACCCGACAACCGCGGCACCAACAAATCCACCAATTAATGCGTGAGATGAGCTGGACGGAATACCGAACCACCAGGTGACCAGGTTCCAAATAATCGCCGAGAGCAGGGCTGCCATCGCAGTGGGAACGGTCATGGCTTCTTCGCTGACGACTTCTGTACCGATAGTCGTCGCGACTGCCACACCGAACAAGAATGGACCCATAAAATTAGTAACGGCAGAAATTCCAAGCGCTATGCGCGCAGACATTGCCTTTGAGGCAATCACGGTAGCAACCACATTGGCACTGTCGTGGAAACCGTTTATAAAATCAAATATGAGTGCCAGCGCGATAAATATAACCAGGAGTGGTTCCATGAATTAAACGATCGATGGATGCTTCATTGAACCAGGTATGGGCAGACCGAGTATATTGCAGATGGTGGGTGCGATCTGGAGTTGGGAGAAAATCTCTTGTGTGTCGCCAAGACCGGGGGTTCCAGGGCGAATTAAGAACAGAGGTACCTCACGCACATCGGGTGTGGTGCCTCCATGCAGCCGATCAGCATTCATCCCGTGGTCACCGGTAACCAGTATATTGTATCCTAGCTGCATCCATTCAGCGATCAGGGCACTCAAGTACATATCCTGGAGGATTGCCTGATTGCGGTATTGGGGCGAATCGGAACCGTATGTTTCCCCCTGGTAATCCATTCCCATCGGGTGGACCAGCAGGTAATCGGGATTGAATTTGCGGACCAGCATGCCAGCGGTTACAAAGAGCTCGATGTCAGGAAATTCATCCTCGGTATAAAAACGCCCGTGTTGGATCAGCAGGCTTTCATCGTCCACCTCGCGATCATCAAGCCGATCGAAAGGGGCGCGATTATAGAGCTCGGAAAACCAATAATATGCGGCTGCGGCTGTTGTTTTCCCGGCCTCCACAGCCAGCTGAAAGATATTTGGCTGGTCTGAGCGGCGGACAATGTAGTTTGAGATGATGCCGTGTTCTGATACAGGCAAACCGGTGTGAACGGTTTCGTACATCGGGCGAGACATGCTGGGCAGTTCACCGATCACCTTATAAAGGCTAGCCTGCTTAATCTCCACCAGGTGTCCAAGGAAACCCATACCTTTAACTGCCGCGTCATAACGCAGTGCATCTGAGAGAACCAAGATGACTTTATTCAAGTACTGCCTCCGTTTTAACTTTGTGAGCCGTTGTTTAAGACAAGTACAGCTTGTCTGGAAAAGGTGATCTGATGTTTATCGCCGATTTTGGGCAGCTCCAGGTAAGGATTGTTGAATGTGTCCATGTTGAAGCTGAAAGAACCGATATTGACCAGGATGCGGACGATGGAACCCAGGAAGGTGATATTCTCGATGGTGCCATCCAGCACGTTGGCTTTTTTACCTTCGGATACAAAACTAAAGCGCTCAGGGCGAATGGCAATCATCACCTTTTCACCAGCGCGCATCCCTTCAATTCCACTCTGGGCTTGAATCTGCTGACCGTCGAGGAGTAAGGTTTGGTTCTCTGGATTAACAACCTCAACCTGTACCGCGTTGAGGGTGCCAACAAACTGGGCAACAAATTCAGTTTTCGGGAAGTTGTAAATTTCAAATGGTGGACCAACCTGGTCCATGCGCCCTACATTCATCACGACTACCCGGTCGGAGAGGGACAGGGCTTCTTCCTGATCGTGAGTTACATAGATTGCAGTAATACCTAGATTCTGCTGGATATCGCGTATCTCTGCCCGCAGCGAAACACGAATCTTCGCATCTAAAGCTGATAATGGTTCATCAAGCAGCAGCAGGGCTGGTTCCAATGCCAGAGCACGCGCCAGGGCGACGCGCTGCTGCTGTCCACCTGAAAGCTGGTACGGGTAGCGCGGGCCCAGTTCAGGCATGTGGATCAGTTCCAGAAGATCAGCCACCCTTTTGTCAATATCTTCCTTTGCCCATTTGTTAACTTTTAATCCGAAGCCAATATTGCCTGCCACGGTCATGTTCGGGAAAAGCGCATAGGATTGGAATACCATACCAATCTTGCGCTGGTTGGGGGCTTTAAAGGTGATATCTTCACCGTCCACAATAATCGATCCGCTGGAAGGTTGTTCAAAACCCGCCACGATACGCAGCGTGGTCGTCTTACCACACCCGCTGGGTCCGAGGAAGGAAATTAACTCGCCTTTTTCTACCTGCAGATTAAAATCACTTACCGCCCAATTCTCTCCAAAGGCTTTACTAACGTTCCTGATTTCTAAAAATGCCATAATCTGACCTTTATAATTTCTAGTGTGCGCCAGCGATTTGTTCCTGACCTGCACCACGACCGATCCACTGGAGCAGACCAATTGAAGCCCAGGTTAAAAGGAAGCTGACGACAGCCAGGGCCTGTGGTGTATAAGCTCGCATCGCCCCAATCTCTTCCATGTAGGGTCCGAAGGCTGGCCAGGAAAGCAGCGAAGCGAAGGTAAATTCACCCATTACGATCGCGAAGGTGAGGAAGACCCCACTCAGGATTGCCACCCGTAGGTTGGGGAAGATCACCTGGAAGAGGATCGTTCGCCAGCCTGCGCCGAGTGAAAGGGCAGCTTCAGTCAAGGTGCGGACATCAATCGATCTCAAACCAGTATCGACCGCCCTGTACATGTAAGGTAAGGAGAGAATGACATATCCCGCGATTAGCAAGACAGGACTACCAATTAAGACGATCGGAGGGCTTCCATACATGCGGATTAAGCCGAAGGTCAATACAACCGCTGGTACGACGAATGGCATCAAGGTGATGAATTCAACAACAGGCCGTAAGCGTGGAGTGCGCCAGTGCACCCAATAGGCAGTTGTGACTACCAATAGGGAGCTGATAATGATCGTTATCACCGCCCACATTATCGAGTAACCAAAATTGGTGTAGAACCTCGGATCCTCAAATGCCACCCGGTATGCTTCGAAGCTGTACTGATCCTTGACCATCCGCAAACTGAATTCGAAAGTGGCAAACAGGGGGACGAAGAAATACAGGATACCGATCAGAAAAATTATCCAAGCCCAAATATTAATTCTCCGCCTCCCCGAGTTATTCGAGCCCCTCCTCCTACCCCGTAAAAATATCGAAGAGGAAAGAGAACGTGATGATTCGCTGCTCATCGTACCCACCTCGCGGATCGTCTCTGCAGTATGGTGTAACCAAGCATTGAAATGGTCATGATAACGATCATTCCCAGGGCTAATGCATTTCCCAGTCCAGGATTATAGAGAACATCCCCTTGAATTTGAGCGCCTATTAAAATCGTCACCAGGTTGATGAAACTTCCCGAGAAAGCATAAGCTGTGGCATAAGCGCCGAAAGCATTTCCGAAAAGCAATACCATCGTACCCAGAATAGAAGGCAGCAGGATCGGCAAGGCCACGTAACGCCAATATTGGAAATTTGAGCCCCCTAGGTTCTCACAGGCTTCGACCCATTCACGCCGTAGACCGTCCAGGGCAGGGGCCATGATCAGCACCATCAATGGGAATTGGAAGTACATGTAAACAATGCTTAATCCCCACATGTTGTAAATGGTAAATCCGGTCTGGTGGATGTCAAATCCAAACAAATTTTCCAGGCCACGGGTGACCAGGCCGGCATTTCCCAGGGTCGCGATGAAGGCGAATGCCAGTGGTACACCAGCAAAATTTGAAGCCACTCCGGAGAAAGTCACCAGGAATACCCGTAATAATCTTGGCAAACCACCCAGGATGACGGCATACGCCAGGAAAAAACCGAAAATACCGCCTGCGAATGCGGTGATCAGGCTGATGCCTAAGCTGGTCTTATAAGCATTGATGATGTCCTGTTCGGTGAACAGGGCGATGATATTATCGAATGTAAACCCACCGCCAACCGCTTCAAAACTGCGGATGAAGATGGAGATTGAAGGCAAAATGAGGAAGAGCAGCGCAAACAAGAAGAAAGGTGCCACACCAACCCAGTCCCAATTAAACCTTTTTCCAGAGGGGCGCGCCAGCGGCGCGCCCCCATTTATACGATTGTCGATCTCAGGCACACTCACGATATGCGCCTCCTCAGAATACTATCCTTCTCCGTAAACAACATTGCGCCAATTCTCTGTGATCTCATTGAATACTGCGGTTAGCATTGGCACAGAAGGGAAGAAGGCTGCTTCGTATGCGTCTGCAGGTGGTAGCTTATCCAGCATTTCTTGCGGGATCACGCCACGCGAAGCCATATCATTAAAGCGAATCGGGTGTGCATAACCCTTCAGATATAGGTTCTGGCCTTCATCCGACATGACGAATTCCCACCACAAGCGAGCCGCGTATGGGTGAGGCCCGTAAGCGCTGATCCCACCCGCGTATGGTCCTGCAAGCACGCCTGATTTGGGCACGCGAATGTCAAGGGCTGGGTTTCCAGCCAGGGCATCTCGGTTGGCAAGCGCCAGGTAATCCCATTCCATGACGATCGGTGTCTCACCCTGGGCGATCTTGCCTTGGTCAGCGATAACGGGAATGAAGTTTCCAGCATCATTCATTTCCTTCCAGAATTGCAGACCAAGGTTTGCTGCTTCAACCGCTTCATCAACAGTTGTTGGGGTCTTGCCATAGCGCGAGAGCCCGGAAGCAAATACCGTCTGAACCGACTGGTTGGATTTGAGCACGTCACCGGCCATGGCGACTTTACCCTTATACTCTGGCTTGAGCAAATCTTCCCAGTCCTCGGGTATTTCACTGAATTCATCTGCAATGACTTCAAACGCCAGCACGCCATAATACTCTGCCCACCAATAACCGTCTGGACTCTTGGCAGAATCAGGGATGGTGGCCCAGTCTGCCACCTTGTATTTTGCGAGCAGAGCATCATTCATCGCGGTCTCGGTATGTCCAACACCGATGTCAATCACGTCTGGCGCCTGGGGACCCTTGCTGTCTTTATTAGCACGGATAGCCTCCAACTCATCGGATGACCCGGCATCCGGGTTCAGCTCGTTTACCTCCATATCAAATTTTGACTTGTAGGTTTCGATGATTTCCCCGTAGTTTGCCCAGTCGTGCGGCAAGGCGATTGTGGTCAGCGATCCTTCTTCCTGAGCCTTGCTCAGCAAGACATCCATTGGAATGCTTTCTCCGCTGGCTAGGTAGTCCATACCAGCTTCTTCGGTGGGTGTAGCCGAGCCGCCGCAGGAAGCCAGGAAGGCAGAAAAACCTGTCATCATGCTTAACTTAAGGAAATCACGGCGGGACAAATTTCTCAAAGGGCGGTCATTTGTAGACATTTTTTCCTCCAATATTTGAAATATGGATATTACATGCGCATGCTTGATATCATTTGAAATCAATCCTCCAAATATTCTCTCCTTTCATTATGCCGAAAATAACAATTCATTCCATATTATGATTAAATGCGTAACTGTGCAAGTCGGAATGCATTCTGAGCTGCATACCAGAAGCTGGAATATATTCGATTTTGAAGATATATAGATTGAAATTCTCTAGAAATGTCATCGGGTCGCAGTTGGTACTCCAATTCACAAGCCAATTAATGACAAGAGCAATCAAAGAATGTTCGACTCCGACTTTCCTTCTGCGAAGATTTTATGAGTTTGCGTAGATTAACAGAAAATAAAAAGGATTTTAGCACCATCACGGTTGGAAGTCAAATGAAGATTGCAAATTAATTCAGATTAATTATCAGAAAAATCTTGTGATTCGGACCATTCATCCAACCTTAAGATTAAATTTCTGTTTGTGGATTCTTTTATTGGTGATGATTATCGCAGACGTGGTATTAAAAAATCTTGTTCTTATCGTTCTGTCCAGGCTTGAGAACGTCTTTCGATTCCTCGGGTTAACAAGGTGAACACTCCCCTGGCTATTAAACCCGTCACGATGATCAGTAGCGACATAGCCATCGCCTGGGCTGTCTCCCCGGCATCATCCAGCAGCATCACGGATAATGAAGCCAGCTCATTTCCCGGCACGAACAGGAAAACCACCACGGATAAGGTTACCATGGCGTTCAGGAACAGGTAGGATGCGATCGAGATGATGGCAGGCAGAGATACCGGGACGATCACGCGCAAGAAAGTCTTATAGAAAGGCGCGTTTAATGACTCGCTGATCGATTCAAACTCAGGGTCGATCTGCTTTAACGCCGTGCTGGCAGTCAGGAACGGTACGGTGTAATAATGGATGATAGTAGATATCACCAGGATAGCCATCGTACCGTACAGGAAATTCAACGGGTTGCTGGGGTTGTTGAAGGTGAAGATATAAGCTAAGCCAAGCACCATACCGGGGATCGCCAGGGAGGTGATCGAAAGAAGGTAGAGTATTGAGCGGGAGGTGGTCAACCCACGTGTTTTGTCGATCAAGTAAGCACTGAAGAAAATGATGATCGTACCCAGCAGGGCAGTCCAGAAAGCCATCTGGACGCTATTCCAAAGCACGACGAATGCGCCGCCCTTGTGCTGGGTGCCAGCTACGTAGAAAGTGAAATTTTTCAGCGTCAAGGATAAATCGTAGGGCCAGTACTGGGTGAAGGCACCCACGATGACAATGGCGTAAATGCTGATGATAAAAACCGCCATGAAAGACATAAAACCAAAGACTCCCCATTGTACCAATGGCTGGTGGGCTTTCGCTTCCATTGGTTTGATGCCCGTAGATACCATTGCGACCTGCTTGCGTTGCACCAGGCGATCCAGGACGAAGGCGATTAATGCCGGTACCAGCAGCAAGGTGCTGATCGTCGCACCCATCTCGAAATTTTGCTGCCCAATGACCTGGTTGTAAATATCCGTTGCCAGAACATCGTAATTGCCGCCGATAACTTTGGGTGCTCCGAAATCCGTGATGGCCAGTGTAAAAACCACAAAACAGGCACTCAGCAAGCCGTACCTGGCACCGGGCAGGGTAATGGTGCTGAACATGCGTGAGCCCCTGGTGCGCAGTGATTCCGCTGCTTCATACAGCCGGGCGTCCGCCAGGGCTAAGGCTGCCGCGATAATGATGAATGCATGTGGAAAGGAGTAATAAACCTCGGATAAGATGATTCCGGTCGGACCATAGATGTGGATATTGATGCCTGTTAGCCGGGTGAAAACACCATTGTTTCCGAAAAAATATATCAAACCCAATGCCTGGACCAGGGATGGCATGAAGATCGGCATCAGCGCGATGGCTCTCAGGGCTTTCTTACCGGGGATGGTGATGCGGGATAAACCGTATGCATAGATGAAAGCCAGCACGACCGTGATGATCATGCTCATGGCAGAGATATAGAGACTGTGCGATAGGGAAGCAGAAGTGGTGCTGGATGAAAAATAATCGATATAATTTTCCAGCCCGATAAATTGGCCAAACTCGTTTTCGAAGCTGCGGCGTAGACTCACAAAGATGGGATAAATCAGGAAAATAAAAAGTCCGACGGCGATCAGGATGAACAATAACCGCCGCAGGTAATCTTCATAACCGAGGCGTTGGCGGACTATTTTGTTTTGAATGCTCTTCAGGTTGCTGGGAGGATCACCAGGATATTCCATGATCGATTTCATCAACTTTGCTGAGCAAGTGTACCCGGATAGACGCGGATGATCTCGGGTGGAAAATGAAGGGATAACTGCGAGCCATTCTCAATGAGCAGTTCTTTCATCAGGTTGCTGGAGACTTCAACCAGCAGATGAGTTTCCTGATCCTCATCCAGGTTGCAGACAAGACGGTTGATCCCACCCAGGAATTCAGATTCGATTACAGTTGCCTGGCACACGTTTTTCGCTTCAGCAGATTGATCTGTGATCTGTATCTCTTCAGGACGAATAGCCAGGGTTACCGTATCACCCGGGTTCAAGCCTTCCGGGATATCCCCGTCAAGAGATATTGATCCCAATTTTAGCTGCTCTGAGCGCTCGCTGATTACTGCAGGTATGAAGTTCATCATGCCGACAAAATTAGCTACGAAAGGTGAAGCTGGTGAGTGGTAAATCTGTTCTGCATTTCCAACCTGCTCAATGGTGCCTTGGTCCATCACAACAATGCGATCAGCCATCACGAGTGCTTCTTCCTGGTCGTGCGTGACGAAGACCGTTGTTATTCCCAGACGATGCTGGAGCTGCTTGATCTCAATCCTGAGGGAAATGCGTACCCGGGCATCCAGCGCGGATAGCGGTTCATCCAGCAGGAGCAAACCTGGTGAAGGGGCAAGGGCGCGTGCAAGGGCGACGCGCTGCTGCTGGCCTCCTGAGAGCTGGGCAGGGTATTTCTTGCCAACATCCGGCAGGCCGATCAATTCCAACAGCTCCGCAACGCGTGACTTGATCTCAGTTTTGGGCATCTTGCGGTTTTCCAGGCCATAGGCGATATTTTCCTCAGCGGTCAGGTTTGGGAACAGGGCATAGGATTGGAAAACGATGCCAAAGTCGCGTTCGCGGGGGGGCCTCTGGGATATATCCACCCCGGCCTGGTATACCTGCCCGACATTCTGCTGTTCCAACCCGGCGATGATGCGCAGCAATGTGGTCTTACCACACCCGCTTGGGCCCAGGAGACAGACAAATTCACCTTCATCCACGGACAGGGAGATATCGTTCAAGGCAACCAACTCACCAAATGTCTTGGTGATATTCTTGATCACCAGATAGGGATCCCTATAATTTTCGTTCGACGGTGGCATGATCTTTTATATGAATCTTGGGGCTCCAGCTAAACCTTGCCTGGATCGCCGGGAGCCCCAAGTAATGTTAAATATTTATTGAAAACCGGGTAAATTATTCTTGCTCAGTCTTTGCTGCGAAGTTGTTCGTCCACTGTTCCAAGATCGCATCCCGGTTCTCAGACGACCATTGGAAATCCATGGGGAAGAGCCGGTCAGCGATGTCAGCTGGAATGCCTTCTGGCACGGGGAAACCCGGCTTAGCAAGCACACCGAAGTATGACGCATACATCTCCATGGCCTCATTGCTGATCGCCCAATCCAGGAACTGCTTGGCACCTTCTTCATTGTCGGTTCCCTTCACAAGGCCGTTGACCTCCATTTCGTATCCTGAACCTTCCTTTGGCAATACGAGCACGAGGGGGGCGCCGGCTTCGATCTGATTGGCTGCAACGAATTCGAAAGAAATGCCAATCGGGTACTCTCCTGCACCAGCCATCTTGCAGGGCTTGGAACCAGATTTTGTATAAATCGCCATATTCTTGTCAAGTTCAGCCAGGTAATCCCAGCCAGCGTCCTCACCAAGACCCTGCAGGACACTCGAAACGAACATGAAACCTGTACCGGAGGATGCGGGGTTGGGCATCACCAGATAGCCTTCATAGACCGGATCGAGCAAATCTTCCCAGGATTCTGGAATTGGCAGTCCATATTCTTCAGCCAGGGCAGTATTGACGCAAAATGCAGTCACATAGGCATCGTCCCCTACCCAGGTGGGGGGATCTGCGGAGTCCTTGAACTGCGGCAGGATCTCATCTGCACCTTCCGGTTTATATGGCACCAGCATGCCTTCTTCGTCAAAGATCATCATGCTGGTTGCAGCCACACCCCAGATCACATCTGCCTGAGGGTTATCCTTCTCGGCTAATAAGCGCGCAGTCAAATCCCCGGTCGAGAGCCTTAGGACTTCCAGTTGCAGGTCAGGCAAAGCCGCTTCAGCGACTGGCAGATACTCCTCGATTTCCTCATTCTCTTTTGCGGTATAGATGACGATCTCTTCTTTCTCAGCCTGTCCGCCCCCACACGCACCAAGCACAAGCGTCAATATCATCGCGAGTGCGAAGATGACATAAATCTTCCTGTCTTTAAACATCTCGTAATCTCCTTAGATCTACTTCAATAACTTGAGACAGCTGAAGATTGGATCTTAACCAAATCCGATCAGCTGTCAGCCATATATTTATATAATTTTGGCCTGTTCACCTCCTGGGATAAATCAGTATCAGGTTCGTAATTGAAGGTTATCCAATTGAAACCCTTATGAATAAGAGAATTAGCGAGTATGAGTCGCGTTGATCCTTCGTTGCGAGTTTACCTGGTTGATCTTTCCATCCATCAAAATGGTGTACTTAAATAGGTTGCATTGGAAAATATTGAATCAGATTTGGTATGCTTCTGGAAAAATTGTAGCATCTATATTTTTGAGAGTCAAACATGATAGCACGTAGTTTACACAATAAATGAAAAAATCAAGATAGAATTGGGATGGACCAGTTTCGTTCCTCGAATCGCTGGCAAACCTTACAAGATTTATTCAATTGCGGTAAATTCAGAAATTAAAAAACCTGGCAGGATGTGAACCCTACCAGGTTTTATATATAGGTGGATTGCCTATTCGACGGGGATCTCCTTGTAAACCTTGTCGACATCAATACCCTGGCTGCGGCGGTACCAGCTGAAGCCGAGGTAAATTGCCAGTGCAAGGACATAGTTGAAGATCATAAAGAGCATCGAGCTGGAGTTCTGCCAACCGATACCGTAAAGGAAATTGGGATCCCAGAACCATTCGATCAGCAGCCAATCCAGGAAAAGGAAGAAGATGAACCCTGCAAAGGTGATCAGGGGTACATGGTCACCGGCTAGGACACGCTTACCGATGTAATAGATCAGCCACAAAATTACTACTGCGTTGACCACGGTCAAAATTCCGACCACGATACCCATCAACACGGTGAGGCTATCCAGCCCAGCGAGGTTCGTGAGCGCGTTATAGCCATAGGCGAAGGATTGGTAAATCATGTATAAGCCACCGACGACGAAGAGCAGCAAACCCAGATAGCCTAGCCAGGAAGGTACTTTGAAATTGGCGATCGGTGATCCTTCATAAACGTCCTTTGAGCGCCAGGGCAGGATCATACCTGCCACCGTGGTACCCAGGAAGGTCATCGCGATGACGAGCGTGGCATCCAGCACCAGGGTTTGGAAGCCCAGATAGTTGTAAGCGAACAGGAAGGCAACGATCATGCCGGGAATCACCATCAAGAGCAGGGCGACAATAGGTGTTCTCGTTCTTGGTTCAACATAGGAAGCTCCTTCCGGCAGCATGCGATCGAATGCTGCGGCGAAAATCACGCGGGTAGAGCTCAGGAAAACCGTTCCGGACCATCCGAACCACCACAGGCTCATCAGGAGGATGACCAGGAACATGACCACTTTGCTCTTGATCATGAAAGCTGCAAAGAGAGCCGGGTAAGGCCAGAAGGGCAGTGGGGGCGGTGTTTCTGTGTAGCCCCAGGTATAGTTCCAAAAAGCTCCGTTGGCGCTGTTATACCAATCCCAACCGAGTGATTTGGAGAACAAAAAGAACAGCAGCAGAGCACCGAGGGCAGTGACAATGACAGCCGAGGTCATGCCCCAGAAGTTGCGCTTGTAATCGGTAGCACCACGGACCTCACCGTATAGGGTGGAACCCCAGTTCGGCCACAGGTTGAAGAATACCATCATGGGTATCAACGCCAGGCTAGCCCCTAATGCAATCTCGTTTAAGGGACCGGCTACTGTGCCAGCTTCCTGCCCTGCGGCTAGGGTCTCTGCATAGAGATCTGTGCTTTCAGTGCCGAACATCTCGGGGACGATGGCATTCAGGTTCGCAGCAAATGTCTCCTGGCTGCCGATCAGGAGCAGGATAACGACCCCTACCAGGCCGACTACGCCACCCCAAAAGCAGAAGCGCTGGACCCGTGCATACCACTTCATCCCGATGGCGATATAGATTCCAACCAGCACGCACAGGAATAAGGCAGCTACCAGGATACCGTTCCCACCCGCAGTGAACCAGAGAGCAGCCTCCTGTGCACCTGCAATGGCAAGCAAGGGTGTGAGCACTTCGTAGCGCAGCATATCTGCGTACAGCGGTACCCACAACCAGAGGATGAACCACCACCCGGTGATCGCCAGCACGAAGCCAATCCCGCGTCCAAGGATGCGGCTCTGCCAGACATAATCGCCACCTGCGCGTGGCATGGCAGAGATCAGGCTGGCATAAACAATTACTTCAAATATGGTGAAGATGCCACCGACAACGACAGCTGTTGCCAGGTTGCCATCGAAGTAATAGCAGTATGAGAAAATGTAAAGACCGAGGGTGATCAGATTGATGGAGAAAGTGGCGTATATGAATGCATCAAACATGGACCAGGAGCGTACCAGACCGCTCGCTTTACGAACGAATAAGGTCACCTCACTCATGGAAATCCTCCTACAAAGATTGGCGTCCACGATCTACCTATTTCGCATAGAAAGTAGACTATTGGATAAAAATATTCAATGATGATGAGTTAGGATTCGATTTGCCACAAAACTTGAATACGAAACCTCCTTCCAGCGCTTGAGATTACGCTAAAATGCTCTCCTTCTAATAATACTCTCAAGGTAATACGCCACAAAGATAATCGACAAAATACCTGGCTGAGATTTAACCAATCCCGCCAATATGGTTAACCCGTGGTCAGGATATAAGTTCCGACTTTGTTTGGTTTCAAATCGACGACTGCGCCGTGCAGGATGCCCTGCTCGTACATGCTTCCAGGATTAATGCACAAGGTGCGTTTATATTTGCGTGTGCCTTTCCCCTCATGAATGTGACCGTGGAGCCCGAGCAGGGGATGGTATTTTTCAATCACATGTAGGACCGCATGGCTTCCCACGGGAATCAATGCCCGTCCAGCATGTGTCGGGCGTAAATCTTCGGTCAATTCCGGTGCATCATCCAAGCCGCTGCCATATGGGGGCGGGTGGAGGTTGAATATGGCTTTCTCGGGATGTTCCGCCTTAGCAATGATCGCTTCGATGCGGACTTCCAGCTGCTCGTCAGGTTCCTCGCGGTGGGTGTCCCAGGGAGTGGGATTCGACCAACCCGAGCTGATCATCTCGTGGTGCTCGGAGACCTGGAGCACCTTGCCTTCAGCATGCTGCACGGATTTTGAGCTGGCGATTACATCATCCACCTCGAAGATGTCATCATTCCCCGGGCAGACATAACAGCGGATGCCGGTACCAGCCAGCTTTTGATCAGCGTATGCCATCCAGCGTTCCAATGTTTTTGTGACCTCTTTCAGGAACAACTCGTCCGATCGCCCAGGGGTATTCGTGATCTCAGCCACTTCATCTGGATTGGTGACATAGGGATAATATCCGCGGTTCTGGATGGTTGCCGCCATCTCCTTTACGGATTCATCTCCTTCCAGGATTGTCTCCTGTTCCAGCAGGGTAACCTTGTACTTGTTATTTCCCTGGGCAATGATGGGTACGATCGCTTTGCCGGTCATATCACCTCCCAGGATCAGCGTGTCTACTTCGTAGAATTTTCCCCCGCTGATAAATTTTTTCCAGCAGATTTCCGAACCATGGACATCGGTGGCATAGAACAGCTTCATTATTCATCCTTTCAGAGGTTAATTGCAGAACCAGATTCCTGGAGCAATCATTTTTGTTTGTTGGGTACCAACCTTCAGTTTAGCATCAAGATTACCACGGGTAAAGTTAATAATTTAGCTCCACCTCGTAGAGGAAGACAAGGGCCAGGAGCAACATGAGCTAACCATCAGGTCATGAACGTATCCCAAGAGATTGAAATTATTCTTCCTTTGCCACGGCTGCCAGCCATCCTTCGAAATCAGCCGAATCCATCTTCTCTGTTGCTCTTCCCCAACGCTCGATAGCCCAGCCCCAGAAATCAAAATCGATGCTGGATATTTTCGCCTGGATAGCTGCCCATAAACCCCACCCAACATCCGACATGATCATATTTAATTTCATCCGGGCCAGCATGGCCTGACTCAGTTCTCCAAAGTAGGCTGTACACAATCTTTGGATCCTGGTTTCATCAAAGCCTAATTCCTGGCAGGTGTTGCCGAGTTCAAAGGTCGGATCATTATTGCCGCTGTATTCGTAATCGATCAAGCGCAGCATGTTGCCGTCGTCGATATAATTTTCAGCCAACAAATCATTGTTGCAGGGTACCGTTTTTATGGGTTGCATCGACATAGCTTCTTCAATTCGCTTGACCGTCGGCATCCGTTCCGGGTAGCCATCAGGAATCTTTGCCCTCTGTTCAGCACAGATATCCAGGTAGTATTCGGTCAGGCGGAACATATTGAAATCGGAAAAGAAGCGAGGTCCTGCATGCAGCTTTTTGAGAGATTCTGCGATCCGAATCACCATCCCGGGTGCCTGCAGTGTTTTGTTTGACATCGTCTGGCCCTGGATGAATTCCAGGACCATGATGTTATACTCCGGCAGGTGGTACAGGACCTGCGGGCCGACACCAGTTTCCGCAGCTGCCCTGGTATTAAAGTATTCGTTTTCCCGGTCAACCGCCAGCAGATCAGTGCTTTCCCCTGGCAATCGAACGAAGTAGAGTACACCATCCACCTCGACCTGGAAATTGGTGTTCGTCAACCCACCACTTAAAGGTGTGATTTTCTTTTCTTTGCCCTGCCATGCAGGCAATTCTTCGATGGCTTCTTCAAAGATGATCGGCATTAATCTCTCCAGGGATGATCGTTTATTTTTGGTATCACGCGGTTAAGCGCGCAGTCGTTCTCCTTTCGGATCGACAAGCACAGCAGCTGTAACTTCAGCAGTGACTCGCTTCTCAAAGACATCGACTTCAAATCTGGCACCAGCCTCTGAGTTTTCTAGCGGCAGGTAGGCATAGATGATATTACGATTTACTGTATAACCAAAGCCACCACTCCGCACACGCGAAACGACTTTCCCATCCAGGTAGATTGCCTCCCCGCCATAGATGGGCAGGAAATCCTCACCCTCCAGGATGAAGGTGCACAATTTCTTCGTTATTCCGTCTTCCTTGATCTGCAGCAGCGCCTGGCGACCGATAAATTCGCCTTTGTCCAATTTGACGCAGAAGCCCAACCCGGCGCTGAATGGATTCTCCATGGGGGTAACATCCGCAGTGAAATATTTGTATCCTTTTTCCAGGCGTAGTGAATCAAGGACTTTGTAACCTCCAACTTCAATCCCAAATTCTTCACCAGCTTCGATGATGGCATCCCAAACTTGAACCGACCGGTCTGGGTTGACATACAATTCCCAACCCAATTCGCCAACATAACTGACCCGCTGAGCGAGCACCTCAAAGCCACGAATACTGATCGTAGCTGCTGTCAGGTATGGAAAAGCAGCATTGCTTACATCCTGCGGGGTGATTTTTTCAAGTACCTTGCGAGCCATAGGACCCCATAAAGCAATGCAGGACCAATCCATAGTCACGTCCGTGATCTCAACCGGTGGGTCGTCCATCTCGGTGTGCATGCGCAACCAACCCAGGTCATTGGCGATAAAACCAGAACCAGTGATGACCCGGAAATAATCATCCTCCAGCCGGGTAATCGTGAGATCGGACTCAATGCCACCCTTGGAATTCAGAAATTGGGTGTAAATCGCACTGCCTGGTGGTTGGTTCATGTTGTTATCAGTAACCCGCTGCAAGAGGGGTAAAGCACCTGGGCCTCTGACGTCGATTTTACCGAACGAACTTAAATCATATAAGCAAACGCGTTCACGGGTTGCCTCATGCTCTTGTCGCAGTCGCTCGAAATAGGGTGGTTTCTTCCAACCCCATTTGCGTTGATCTTCACCTGCCAGGCGCCAGGCTTTTCCCGGCTGTATATAGAGCACGCGTTCCCAGCCGAATTTTTCACCAAATACAGCCCCCAGGTCCTGAAGGCGGGTATGGAGGGCACTCATCCGGTAGGGGCGGGCCCATTCGTATTCGTCATTGGGGAATCGTAAGCGGTAGTAGTACTTGACACATTCCCGAGTGCGTTCGATTGTGTAAGCTGGGTGGGAATAATAATCTCCAAAGCGGGACGACCGGAAGCTGTAGATATCCCTGCTCGGTTCCCCTTCAATGATCCACTCAGCGAGCAGCTGTCCAAGGCCACCAGCACCACCAAATCCATTCAATGAAACGCCAGCACATGTCCACAACCCGCGGATTTCTGGTACCGGGCCAACAATCGGTTGACAGTCCGGGGAGTATGCGCCGGGATGGCAGGTTAATGAGATGATTTCTGCCTGATCTAGGAATGGCAGGCGACGAATGGCACCATCCATCAGCTGTTCGAATCGGTCAAAATCAGGGGGAAGCGAGCTGCCATCATGATCCCAGGGAACCCCATCCAACCAGCGGGCTTTTGGATTTGGCTCGTAACCTCCGATCACCAGCCCACCGGCTTCTTCTCGCATGTATACCAGGTTATCCGGATCACGCAGGCAAGGGGTGCTGTGTGGGAATTCGTTGCCAGGTACAGCCTTGAGGGCGATATGCTGATGGTCAATGGCGCTGGAAGGCAGCGGGACGCCAGCCAAAGCAGCCACGCGTGGTGACCAGATCCCGGCGGCGATAATGACTAATTCAGTGGTGATCGCGCCTTTATTGGTCAATACACGCTTGATCTCCCCCCTCGGAGATATTTCCAGTCCGGTAACAAGCGTACTTGTCGATATGCTTGCTCCCATCTCTCGCACCAACTGCGCCATACTTGTGGTCGTGGTATATGGGTCAAGGTGACCATCACGGGGCAGGTAAATTGCTCCATAGAGTTCTTTATCCGATAACTGGGGCATAATATCAATCGCTTCAGAAGCAGAGATTATCTCCACCTCCATGCCGATCCCCTTTGCCCGGCTAACACTGCGCTGCAGTTCCTGAAACTGTTCAGGGCTCGAGGCCACACGAATGCTGCCGACATGGTTGAAAAGACCCAATTCACTGTAAAGTTCGATGCTGTACTTGCGAAATTGCATCAGGGTTTCCGAAGTTGCGAATTGGGTGACTAGTCCTGCCGCATGTGCGGTTGCACCGCTGGAGATGTCCTGCTTTTCCAGCAGGAGCACGTCAGTCCATCCTGCTTTCGCTAAATGATAGGCGATGTTCACCCCGTAAATTCCACCGCCGATGATCACGATTTTGGCCTGGTCTTTCATAGGTAGCTCTCCTTATTAGATCGGATTTCGATGATACGGACTCAATAATACCGGATACTGCTGATAAAAATTGCTGATGGTGAGGAAAGTGTAACATCTCCTCACCATCAGATTTAATTTATTCATTTTTCCCGGATAATCGGGGAAAAATCAAAGTACAGCACTCCACGCTGGAATGTGGCGCCATAATTGACCAGCCTATTCGGGGGGTATCTCCTTGAATGCATAATCGACATTGATACCGCGCCGTCTCTGGGCAGCTTTGGCCAGGAAATACCACACAGCAGAGACGATTAACACCCCGGCAACCACCGTGTAAGCAAGGCCACTGGTCAGACCCAATTCTGGGTACAACATGAAGAGCATGACCATAATCGCACCGAACACGAAGCCGATCAAGCCCAGGATGGTGACCACAGGGATGCTCCCGATTTTATACTTGGCGCCGGGTGAGGCTTCGTAAACCTCTTTCGCCCGGAAAGGAAGCAGAGCTCCTGCCAGACAGGTGATCACGAAGACATATCCACAGGCAAAGGTGACCCCCAGAGTTAAGGCGGCCCATTGGCCCCACAGGTTGTATACCAGGATCACCGGGATGCTGGCTACGAAGTAAGCGATGTGTGCATTTACCGGTGTATGGTAGCGTTCATTGACTTCACTGACCCATTCAGGCAGCAGGCGGTCGAGGCTCATGGCGACCATAACGCGGGTCATGCCGATGTAGCAGTTGTGCACGATCTGGTGGGAATTGAGGATATAACCCACACCAATCAGCAGCACGACGATCGGGCTGGCAGTCAGCGCCACGGCAATGATGTTCGGCCACAGCCAGAAACCGGAGATGGTGGCTTCCGGTAATCCTGACCAATATCCTGCGCCAGCGACGTAAAGGAATTGATCGCCGACCGCACTTTCAAGGGCATATGCCAGGAAGGCCAGCAGCAAGCCGGTGAAGATCAGCGATCCAACGATGATGAAGGATTGGCTCTTGAAGGAGCGGGCATCCTTGATCTCACCATTTTGTTGGGCACTGTAGGTAGCCCATTGCAGCGAAGTCCAGGCGATAGGGGCGACCAGGATGGTAGCCAAAAGGCTGAAAGGCGGTGTCAGGTCGATCCCTGCTGCAACCGTAGCATCGATGGCGGTTTGTACAAAGTTTGGCACCCCACTGATTGCCATGGCGAACTCATCCAGCTTTAGGGCTGAAGCGAGAGGTGATGAAGTCAGAAGCACGATCAGCATGGTGGCGAAGGCGATCAGAGTGGCAACTATCATCACAGTCTGCAGGCGGACGTAATTTTTGAATCCAGTTGCCAGGATCAACAGGGCGATGAAAGCATTCAAGATGCTGGTGATGACAATACCCCAGGATGTCGTGAACCAGATACCGATATCCGCCAGGGTAGCATTTCCGGTCGTGGCACCCAGACCTAGGAATAAGGGTGCAAACCCCAGGTATGATAGGAGCCATCCGGATAGCGCTACCCACTGTAGAATCCAGATTACATAGCCGGACATCACGACAGTGAAGGCGATACCACCACCAAATACGCGCGATTGGAACACGTAATCCCCACCAGAGCGGGGGAGCGCGGTGGAGAGCCAGACATAGACGAATGCGATCGGGATCTCGATCACCATAGCCAGTAGAATTCCCCACACCAGCTTGCCTCCCGGTAGAGCACCGGGAGCCCAGAGATAGGTCCATGGGAAGATCAATCCCATGGTCAACACGTTGTAAATGAATGCTGATAAGGGGGACATTACGCGTACCAAGCCAGAAGCTTTTCGTGTAAAGACCTCGGGCTTAGCAGCTTCGGATGAAACAGTCATTTTCATTCTCCTTTATGGCGCTGGTGCTTACCTTGTATACAGTTGGTTCCTGTATCTTATGGAAGCAGGTGGATGGAAAAGAGATAATGTCGAGATGTCTCTATTCAGTTTGATCGCTGGTTGCACCTCCTTTCGCTTCTTTAACTAACACCATTAGGACCAGTTTAGTTGTGGGTGATTGACTTGATTTTCTATCCACGTGTCATCTGGTAGCCTTCAATTTTTCCATCTCCCAGGATTACGATACAACCGCGCAAGACTCCTTCCCCGTATTCGCTGCCTGGATTAATACAGGTGGTTTTCCCGATTTTTGCAACCGATTGGGATTCATGGATATGCCCGTGCAAGCCAAGTAGTGGTTGGTACTTTTCGATCGCCCTGCGTACAGATTTGCTTCCCGCGCCATGCATCACGATCTGTCCTGCTTCCACGATGGGCGTTGGTGGATCGGTGTCCCAGTTCAGCTTGGGGCAAGTATCCAAGGTTGAATCGTTCGGCGGATCATGAAAATTAAAGATGCTCTTGGCTGGTTCGGATACTTTAGCAACCATCTCTTCGATCATTTCTCCGAGTTCTTCATCGCTTACTTCACGGGGGGTATTCCAGGGAGTGTATGTGCTGAAACCAACACTGATCATGGCATGAAAATCGTCAATCATGACCGATTCACCCTCACATGCGACGAATGAATCCGCCTTTTGCTGCTTCATCACCGAGAGAACTTCAGGGTCATCATCGTTTCCACCAGTGACGAAACACTTGATGCCGGTACCAGCCAGGCGGGTATCGGCGAGCTCAATCCAATCCACCAGGCGTTTTCGGGCTTCCTCGTGGAACAGTTCCTCGACTGCAGCCTCGTCTTTTTGGTAAGCCTTGAATTCGTCCTCCTGCATGACCTTGTAATAAAAGCCCAATGTTCTCAGCCTTTCCTGGAGCTTGTCTAATTCATCCTGGGTTGTAATCTGCTCCACCTCACCCTGCAGGGTTGCCCGGTAATTCTTATTTCCCTGCTCGATGATCGGGATCAGCATTTTGCCTGTAATATCACCGCCCATCACGAGCACATTCGTTTCATAGAATTTTCCAGCATTCAAAAATTTCTTATAGGTTCGTTCAGAGCCATGCACATCTGTGGCGTAGAAAAGACGGGTGGGTTTATTTTTTGATTTTCTAGAGAATAGTGACATTGATTTACCTCCAATTAATTACCTTCTCAATGTATCATTTACCATCCGGTTTTGACTCTCGGGGGTATTTTTGTCTGCGATTCGCACTTCTAGATTCTTCTTCTTGAGCGAGTCGATCGAAATTTCGTTGAATTTATCATCTGTGATCAGCGTATGGATTTCGTCGATTTGCGCGACTTCGAAATTAGAAACCGTACCCCATTTTGTATGATCAGAAACAACGAACTTCGGTCCGTTTGTGCGTTCGATCATCAGGCGCATTACTTCCGCTTCGGCATTTGATGGTACGGTGTACCCGTGACGAATGGTGATGCCATCCACGCCCAGGAAGGTTTTGTCAGCGTAAATTTGATTCAGATTGTTGATCGCGAATCGTCCTGCAACTGAGATTGAAGTCGGTTGAAATTCGCCCCCGATAATGATAATTTCCAGACCAGTCTCGCCGGTTTCGACCGCAGCATTCAGGTTATTGGTCACCACCGTGATATTCATATTGGCTGGAATCTGGCGGATCAACTGGGTGGTTGTCGAACCGCTGTTGGCAAAAATTATATTGCCTTCCTCCACCAAGGAAGCTGCCAGACGCCCGATAGCGTGTTTTTCCTCGACCTGCCGCGCCGCGCGTTGTTTATATTCTGGTTCTTGCTGAAGATGTTGGGAAAGGATCGCACCACCATGTGTGCGAAACAAGATTCCTTCGTTTTCCATCCACTCCAAATCTCTGCGCACTGTAGCCTCGGACACTCCCAGCATGCTGCTTAATTCAGCACTTGGGGCAATCTTGTGCTCAGCCAGGAACTCTTGGATCCATTCACGACGTTGGGCAGGGATCAGTTGTTTGCTCAATACCAAAGCCTCATGGGTAATCTCCAACCGCAACCAGCGAATTTGCCATCCTTACTGCTTGGATTCCAGGTAAGCAGAGACTGATAGCAATAAATGAACGATGAACTTACGATTCTTCACATTATTGCGAACGATCATCGGTAGATCGAATCGCATGTCTAGTAGTTCAGCAGTTGCAATTCCAAAAGGCTAATATTTATCATAAAACTTGTAATTGACGGATTTTGTCCACTTGGCTGGTTTATTATAGCGAAAACTGACCAAATTTGCAAGTTTTTGCCAATTCATGTATAATTTTCTCCATTAGGAAGGCATTTGTGAAGGTTTCTGCATTCGATAAATCAACTTTTGTCTGCTAAACGACGACTGAAAATTAGCACTCTCTATTGGTGAACCGCTGTGAATCCAGATCAAAACACCGCTGCTGGTGAGATCGGCGAGGTCTTGAAACATTATGATCTTGGAACTTTGGTCGGATTGGATCGAAACGATCGTGGTTATCTCAATACAAGTTATGCCATCGAGGTATTCAAGGGGGGTGATCAGAAAAAATATTTTCTGCGGCGCTATAAATCTGGTATCCAGGCGGATGAAATTCGGTTTGAACACGGCTTGATTAACCATCTGCTGAGGCAAGATTTCAACCTGGTGGCGAGTATTTTCAACACGAAAGATGGGGAAACTTACTTATCACTTCCAGCTCCTGATATGCCTGGGCAGATTGCTTATTACACGATTTTCGAATTCTTACCAGGTGATGATAAATATACCTGGATTGATCCTCACTGCTCCTCGAAGGAGGTGGGTAATTCAGCGGCACTCCTTGCAAATTATCACCAGGCAGTTAACGGTTTCACCCCACCGGGGCAGCGAAATGATCCGAAAATAATTGAACTGATTCCCGTCCTGATTAATTTCCTGGAGAATTGCATAAAACGTTCGAAAAATTCCAAATTTGACGCGCATTTGCAGGAAAATTTAGGGTTGTTCTTGTGTAATTGTTTGCAAATGCAACAGATCTTTTCTCAAACCACACTTACAGAATTACCCCAGCTCGTAGTCCACGGTGATTTTCATCCCGGCAACTTAAAATTTAGCGGTGAAGAAATCGTGGCGTTATTTGATTTTGATTGGTCAAAAATCGATTTGCGTTGTTTTGATATTGGCCTGGGGATATGGTATTTTTTCACCTCTTGGGAAGCACAGCAGGATGGAATTCTGCGGTGCGGCGAGGCGGGGCAATTCCTGGATAAATACCAGCGGACCGCAGCACGCCTTACCGGATTGGAACCATTGAATCCCCAGGAGCTTGGGCTGCTGCCAGTGATGGTCAATTTGGGTAACCTTTATGTATTGAATTGGCTGGTGGTAGATTTTTATGCCAAATCTGTGGATGTAGATGAGTACCTGATGTATCTCCAGCACAATGTGAATTTCGCGCGCTGGTTTTCAACCTCCGGCCAATCACTGATGCTTGAAACTTTTACCAAAGATCCGGGCTGACGAGAATTGAAATGTTTTGCAATAATTTGCATGATTTGACTTTCTAATTTATAATCAGTTCCGAAAAGATTTACGGGATTTCCAGCTAAATTAAATAACCTACTCAGATACTATCGGATGATGAATCCGATTTGCCTGTTTGCGTCTCGCAAATAAATGACCATCTAGGAGTTGCACATGTCTAACGGCTCAATTGGTATGGGAGAGCAAAATCAAGAGGAGCGCGAGAAGTTTGAAACCGAACTCCAGCGTATCTTGGAAGAAAGTGAAGAATATGATGTCACTCTTCGGGTGATCGGTTCGCTCGCCTTCCAGATGCATTGCCCCAAATATGGATACTTGCAGGCTGCGATGGGGCGCGCATATACAGATATCGATTTTGCCGGTTATGGGAAACAGGCAAGAGATGTCAGAAATATGATGGAGAATCTGGGTTACGAGGAAATAAGGGAAGTCTTCATTGTCAGCGAAGGAGATCGGGCCATCTTTCACCAGAGAAAAGGGACTCTGCACGTGGATGTCTTTTACGATAAATTGGATTTTTCCCACGTGATCAGCTGGAATGACCGCCTGGAAGTAGATAATCCCACCATACCACTGGCCGAGCTGCTCTTAGAAAAGATGCAGATTTATCAGATTAATGAAAAAGATATCATCGATACGATCATGCTCCTGCTCGAGCACCCACTTGGTGATCAGGATGATGGGGAGATCAATATTGAGCGCATTTCACAACTGCTTTCCAGGGATTGGGGTCTATGGCGCACAACGACGATGAATCTGGACAAAGTCAAACAAATGGCTGGCCATTATTCACAGCTCAGTGATGAAGAACAGGCGCTTGTGGTGACCCAGGTTAACGCCGCACTTGGGCGGATAGAAGCTGAACCGAAATCTCGGGGATGGAAACTGCGTTCAAGGGTAGGTGATCGAGTCAAGTGGTACAAGGATGTGGATGAGGTCAGCTGATCGCTGATTGCAGTTCTCTTATTGCTAGGATCTGATGATCAGAGCATTTTTTTGAAAAAATTACCAATCACGAGCAGGAGGTGAGTCAGTGACCATTTTGGTGCGAGATTTGATGCATAAGGGGGTCGTCAGGTGTGATCCGGATTATTCTTTAGGTCAGGTTGCGCGGCTTTTAGCCGAACACCACGTCCACAGCCTTTTCATATTCAATGATGAGCAGCTTCCCATTGGAGTGATCACTGATTTTGACGTGATGGCTGGGGAATGGCTATCTGGGGACCCGGAGAGTTTGGCAGTATTGCGAACCATGACTACCAAGGAATTAATGTCTTCACCGGTTGAAATGATTGATGCTGATACACCTGCCAGTGAAGCTGCCAAACGCATGATGCAGGACGGCATACGTCGTCTTCTGGTGGTAGAGAATCAACAACCTGTGGGTGTTATATCCGTCTCAGATTTCCTATCGGACCTGGCGTCAAAAACAACTCTGCGGCGAGAATATGTCAGTGATGTAATGTCAGATGCATACCTGGTATGCAGGGATCAAACATCTGTCACGGCAGCTGCGCGGGCGATGACGGAATCCGGATGGCGTTCAGTTGTCATTGTTGATGCCCATGGGACACCGTTAGGTGTATTTAGTGGCTTAGACTTGCTTACTTACAGCGATCTGGAGCGTATCCCGGATTCTGTCCTGGTTACAGAAGTGATGCACAAGCCCTTGTTGATCGAAATGGATGCCAGCCTCCAGGAAGCTGCCCAGATGATGATCGATAACCATCACCACCGCATCCTGGTTATTGACCCTAGGCATGCCGATTCACTACCGCTGGGCGTGATTTCCTCGTTTGATATCGTCTCTGAAATGGCGCGTCCGGATTCGGTCTGGCAGCAGAATTAGCTCAGTCGCCAGGCTGTTTTGTCTGCAAACCTGATCTGAGGACGAAAGGAGTCACATGGCGGCAAATGTTGAGCAAATAATCCGCAGGGTGCCATTCTGGAGAGATGCAGATGACATCTCCTATGCACCACTTGGGGGAGGTATCACCAACCAGAATTACAAGATTAAGACCGGGGGAGAACAATTTGTACTGCGTATTGCTGGACAGAATACTGAATTATTAGGTATCAACCGGGAGACTGAATATGCTGCCAGCAAGGCAGCAGGTGATTTAAAAATTGCGCCAGAAGTCATATATTTCATTAAACCAGAAGGTTATTTGGTTTCCAGGTTCATCGATGGGTTACCACTCCCACCAGAGGAAGTAAAAAAACCGGAAAATCTGGATAAAATTGTAGGCATGTTGAGGGATTTTCATGCCTTACCACCAATTCCAGGGACCTTCTGGGTCCCCCAAATCGTCAGGGATTACGCGGAGATCGCGGTAAAGCATTCGATCAGCTTTCCAGAAAATTATAACTGGTTGATGGAATGCATGGAGAAAGCGGAAACTGCCCTCCAGGCTGATTCCCTCGCTCACTGTCCCTGCCATAATGATCTGCTCAACGAAAATTTTCTAAAAAAAGGTGATCGCATCTATATTCTTGATTGGGAATATGCTGGCATGGGCGATCGTTATTTTGATCTCGCAAACCTTTCTGTTAACCACGGTTTTAACGATCAGCAGGACCGGCTTTTGCTGGAAGGTTATTTCGGAGAAGTAAGCGATGATTCCTGGGCTCATTTCAAGGTCATGCGCATCATCTCTGATTATCGAGAATCGATGTGGGGACTGGTGCAGATGGGCATTTCAGAACTTGATTTTGATTTCCACGGGTACGCGGAAAAGCATTTTGAACGTTTAACAAGCAATCTTGAAGATCCAAATTGGGATGAATGGTTAGCAATTATTCGTGGGCAAACCCCACAAGATTAAGGAGTGTACGAGATGGCTCAATTTCCAACGCAGGCACAAGTAGTAATTATTGGAGGTGGGGTTGGGGGCTGCAGTATCGCTTACCACCTCACGAAGATGGGCTGGAAAGATGTGGTACTGGTAGAGCGCCATGAGCTAACTGCAGGCTCTACCTGGCATTCTGCTGGATTGGTTGGGCAACTGCGTTCAGACGCCAACCTGACCCGCATGATGTACTACAGCACAGACCTTTATCGCCAGCTCAAAGAAGAGACGGGTGTGGACACAGGCTGGCGCGAGGTAGGCGGACTGCGGTTAGCTTCTTCCCCTGAGAGGATGGAAGATATAAAACGCATGGTTGGGATGGCGCGTTCATTTGATATGCCGATGGAACTGCTCAGCCCAAAGGATGCTTACGAGCTTTTCCCTATGATGTCGATGGATGGTATCGTTGGCGCTGCATACACCCCAAATGATGGTGTCATCGATCCCACTGGACTGACCAATGCTCTGGCAGCAGGAGCCAAGAACCGAGGAGCAATCTTCTTCCAGGACACCGATGTCGAGCAGATCCACGTGGAAAATGGACATGTCAGCGAAGTCGTGACGAATCGCGGTTCGATCAAGACAGAAATCGTGGTTAATGCTGCCGGTCAATGGGGAGGGGAAATCGGCAAGATGGTGGGATTAAATTTGCCAGTAGTTCCCATGGCACACCTGTATATCATCACCAAGCCCATTGAGGGTGTCGGGCATAATTTCCCCACTCTGCGGGACCCTGATCTGCTGGTTTATTGGCGCGAAGAAGTGGGCGGGCTGGTTACGGGTGGATATGAACGTGATCCGGCTCCTTTCGGCATAGATGGTATTCCCAAGGATTTTAAATACGAGCTGCTGGCACCTGATTGGGATCGCTTTGCACCCTTGATGGAGAACTCCATCAAACGTGTACCCGCAGTTGAAACTGCAGAGATCATCCAGCTGTTAAACGGTCCAGAAGGTTTCACCCCGGATGGAGAATTCTTATTAGGTCCAACCGAGGTGAAAGGTTTCTGGGTTGCCTGCGCATTCTGCGCTCACGGACTGGCAGGCGCAGGTGGGATCGGCAAAGTGATGGCGGAGTGGATCATCGAAGGCCATCCTGAGTGGGACCTTTGGCGCCTGGATGTGCGCCGCTTTGGGACAAATTACACCAGCCAGGACTATATTCTTAACCGCACGATCGAGACCTATACTAAGTATTATGATATTCATTATCCGGGCGAGGAGCGTATGTCAGGTCGCAACCTGCGCCTCTCACCGACCTATACACGCATGCGAGAGATGGGAGCATTCTTTGGGGAGCGCTCTGGTTGGGAGCGGGTAAATTACATGAAGAGTTATGAAAGCCTCGCCCGGCATGGGCATGAACCCAAAGGTTGGGCCCATCACAACTGGTCACGGGCGATCGGGTATGAACACCTGATGACCCGCAAAACTGCGGGCATGTTTGATGAGACCTCGTTCAACAAGTTCGAGGTAAGCGGATCTGGTGCATTGGGTTTCTTGAATCATGTTTGCGCCAACCAGATCGATCGCCCGGTAGGTACTGTTGTGTATACCCAGTGCTTAAATTCACGTGGAGGAATCGAGTGTGATTTCACAGTCACCAGGCTTGAAGAACAAAAATTCCTGATCATCACCGGCACCGCTTTTGGGAAACACGATAGCTCCTGGCTGCGCATCAACATGCCAGAGGATGGCTCTGTAACCTTGGAGGATGTCAGCTCTGCCTATGCCTGCATTGGGCTTTGGGGACCAAAATCCCGCCAGATATTATCCAAGGTGACAAAAGCTGATATCAGCAATGATGGTTTTCCGTATATGACTGCCAAGTACCTGACCGTTGGCAACGTGCCTGTCCTGGCAAGCCGGGTCACCTATGTTGGTGAATTGGGCTGGGAGTTTTACTGCCCGATGGAGTACGGACTGCACCTCTGGGATACTTTATGGGAAGCAGGCAAACCGGAGGGGGTGGTTGCAGCAGGGTATAAAGCCATCGAAACCCTGCGTCTGGAAAAAGGTTACCGTTATTGGAGTGCAGAGATCAGTCCGGACTATACACCCCTGGAGGCGGGTTTAGGATTCGCGGTTGATTTTGATAAAGGGGAATTCATTGGTCGTGAGGTTTTGCTGAAACAAAAACAGGCTGGTCTAAAACAACGCCTGTGCTGCTTGAGTTTGGTCGATGACCGGGTGGTCGCGTTGGGTAAAGAGCCTATCCGCCCGCTTGGCGCCGATATGATCATTGGATGGGTCGCCTCGGGTGGCTACGGGTACACAATTGAGCAGAGCATCGTTTATGCTTACTTGCCCATTGATTACACTAAGGTCGGCATGGAGATGGAGATCGAGTTCTTTGGAGAGCGGGTAAATGCGACGGTGGTGAAATCTCCTCTATATGACCCCATGGGAGAACGCATCAAGGCATAAAGATCTATCTGTGTCAATCGATGAAAATAAATAACTCAATGGAAGATAGTATAAGGTGAACTGATATGGCTTATTCGGAAAATGACGTGCTCGCAGCAACAACACTGCGAATGTTGGCAATTGATGCAGTCCAGGAAGCAAATTCTGGTCACCCGGGACTGCCACTCGGCGCTGCGGATATCGCGATCGTGCTATGGACGCGTTACCTGAAGCATGATCCCAGCCAGCCAACCTGGCCTGATAGGGATCGATTTGTTTTGTCAGCAGGCCACGGTTCAGCGATGCTGTATTCTTTGCTGCACCTATCGGGCTATCCGCTGCCGCTTGAAGAGGTGAAAAATTTCCGCCAATGGGGTAGCCTGACACCGGGTCACCCGGAATATCACCTGGAAGTAGGCATAGAGACGACCACTGGACCGCTTGGTCAGGGGTTTGGTAACGCAGTCGGTATGGCATTGGCAGAACGCATCCTGGCTGAGAAATTCAACCAGCCCGATTTCCCGGTCGTTGACCACTACACATATGTTATCGCTTCCGATGGAGATCTAATGGAGGGAATCTCCCACGAAGCCGCCTCTTTTGCGGGTCATCTTGGCTTGGGCAAATTGATCGTGTTATATGACGATAACAGCATCTCTATCGATGGATCGACTGATCTAACCTACAGCGATGATGTACCGGGGCGTTTCAGCGCTTACGGCTGGCATGTCCAACATGTGGATGGTCATGACATGGCGGCTATCGATGCCGCGCTGTCAGCTGCCAAATCCGAAAAAGAGCGACCATCATTGATCGCTTGCAAAACTCACATCGGATTTGGTAGCCCAGGACAGGATACGGCCAAGGTGCACGGATCTCCGCTTGGTGAAGAAGGTGTTAGAAAAACCAAGCAGCATTTTGGTTGGGATGAAGACGCAAAGTTTTTCATCCCCGAGCAGGTAAAAGCATATTTCGCAGCTTATCAGGAGCAGGGCGCGGTAAAATCAGCGGATTGGCAATCGATGGTTGAAGGGTACAAAAAATCCTTCCCAGACTTAGCACAAGAATGGGATCGCTATGTGAAGGGTGAGTTAACCCCTGGATGGGAAGAGCTTCTGCCGGAATTTCAGCCTGATCAACCGCTGGCTACCCGATCTGCTTCGGGGAAGGTTCTGGCTGCCTTAGTACCCATGCTACCGACTCTGGTGGGCGGTTCTGCAGATCTGACACCGAGCAATAACACCCGCACCCCGGACTCAATCGAGATCAACCGTGGAGATTTCAGCGGTTCTTATGTTCATTACGGTGTCCGAGAGCATGGCATGGGATCGATCATGAACGGGTTGGCTCTGCACGGGCTCCGCCCATACGGAGGTACTTTCCTGATCTTCTCGGATTACCTGCGCCCGACGATCCGCCTGGCAGCCATGATGGAATTGCCCGTGGTGTATATATTCACGCATGACAGCATTGGATTGGGTGAGGATGGCCCGACTCACCAACCTGTAGAGCAGATTACCAGCCTGCGGGCGATCCCCAAATTACTGGTCCTGCGCCCAGCAGATGGCAATGAAACTGCCAGAGCCTGGGAAGTAGCCTTGAGGAGGGACAATGGACCAACAGCCTTAGTGCTGACCCGCCAGTCCTTGCCGCAAATCTGTCCGGTTAATAATGGTTTGGATCAGGGAGCCTACGTGCTGAAAGATGCAGAAGGGGTGCCGGACCTGGTGATTATCGCCAGTGGTTCCGAGGTCAGTATCGGCCTTGAAGCCGTGCAAAAATTGCATGGAGACCAGATCAATGCCCGCCTGGTGTCGATGCCCAGCTGGGAGCTGTTTGACCAACAATCTCAAACCTACCGTGACGCAGTACTGCCTCCGGATGTTCCGAGATTATCGGTGGAAGCCGGAGTTACCCTGGCATGGGGACGGTATGTCGACCAGAGTACCGGGAGTGTGATCGGCATTGACCGCTATGGGGCTTCTGCACCTTACAAGACGATTTTTGAGCATTATGGCTTAACGGCAGAAAGAATTGCTAAGCAAGCTAAAAAAATTCTGAACAAAAGGGATTAAAACCATGACGAAACAAATTGAAGAGTATTTTTGCCCGTGGGTGAAAGGCATACCCATGTACATTTCACCGCATATTGAGCTCGCCTGGAAAAAACCTGATCTGCACCGTATGATGTCGAATGAGAATCCAAACTCACCCTCGGAAAAGGTGATGGAAGCAATCACCCATTATGCTGAAATGGGTAATCGCTACCCGGACCAGGGGCTGGTTGTGCGATCCCGGATAGCTGAGATTAATGGTTTGGATGGTCCGGAAAATGTGATGCTGGGTAATGGATCCAGCGAAGTTTTTGATAATATCTTCCGTTCATTCCTTGAAACCGGAGAGCAAGTCATCCAGCACACACCTTGTTTTGGCATCTATAAACTGCGCTGCAATATTCTGGGCGGCGACCTAGTCTCTGTACCTATGGTGTATAAAGACCAGCAAATGTTATTTGATCCGGGATCGATTTTAGAAGCCATCACCGAAAAAACCAAGATTATCGTGATTGCTAATCCCAACAATCCCACTGGAAATTTCATGGACCCGCAGCATTTTGTCACCATCGCTGAGACCGGTGTGCCATTTATTGTCGATGAAGCCTATATTGAATATTCTGGATTAGGAAAATCCCAAGTCGGATTAACCAAAAAATATAGGAATGTACTCGTCACCCGGACCTTATCCAAGGCGTATGGCCTGGCTGGGCTTCGTTTTGGCTATGTCATGGGAGATAAAGATGTAATTGGACAGATTTCAGCAGCCCTCCTGCCGTGGAATGTCGGCACGATCGCCATGTGGGCTGGATTGGCTGCCCTGAATGATGAGGCAGGTTTAAAGGAGCGGGTGGATTTTAATAATCGTGAAATCGCTTACATTGAGGAATCTTTGAGTGACATCCCCGGACTGGTTATTTTCCATTCACATGCTAACTATATTTTGTTTGATGCCGGACCGACTGGTAAACGGGGACATGATATTCTGGACTTTGCGCTGGAACATGGCATCATCTTCCGCAGTGAAACACCCAAGCACGGCAGCGATGGCTGGTTCCGTGTGACGATCGGTAGTGCAGAGGAGAATCGCATGGCGGTTAAATTGCTGCGCGAATTTTTCGGCGTCGCGTAACAAGGTTTAATTTGCAGAGATCAACCAGCTCCTCCAGGCGAAATTACCTGGAGGAGCTTTGTCATAGATTGCTTGCAGGAGCGAAAAGATCCACTCCAGGGATTAATTCACCAGCCTCTTGTAAATTTGATCCAACTCCAGATTCCGTCCGGCTTCTAATGCGGATTGAAAATTGGTCTCTGATACGTCTCCTTCAAGTTCATCCAGTAGATCCCTGGCACTGTCCCGGATGCGCCCTTCCATCAAGCGGAAGTTATCGCTATAGGGATGTTGTTCCACGAAGGCAAGTAATTCAACTGCCTGCTGTAGCTCACCACGAGCTAATTTCAAGCGGGCAAACTCGTAGAATAGGTTGACCATATCACGCACAAAACCGATGTCATGGGTCAATTCCAAGCATTTGAGCAAGGCTTGCTGGGCCTCTACGAGATGACCAAGAAAGATTTCTGCTTTTCCCAGGTACTTGCTTGAAGTCTGCAGCGAGTAGTTGAAACCAATTTGTCTTGAGATTTTCATGCAGCGCCGATAATATTGTGCAGCCTGTTCGTATTCACCTGCAATAAAAGCGGTATGCCCCAAGGTAATCAGCGGGTAGGTGGAGCTGACCTCATCACCGATCTGCTCACAGATCTGCAGTTGTTCTTGAGCCATCTGCTGGGCTCTGGGGATATTTTCCTCGAGGATCGCTGCCAAGCTGGCTGCATACAAGGAAAACTGAATCATCCATTTGTCCCCGAACTGCCGGGCAAGGACTAACATCTGGTTAGCAATAGTGACCACTTCTGAGATGCGGCCAAGAAAATACGCATTCACGGTCAAGGAATCGAGGGCGATGATGAGTTCTTCTGGATAATCGAACTGGCTGAGGATATTTACACCCTGTCTGGTTAATTCATACCCCACTTCAGAAATATCCAACCAGGTCATAAAATAACCCTGGCAGGCCATGGCAAAGGCTCGCATGGCTAGATCAGCTGAAATGTGGCTGTCTCCAAGTTGCCGTGCAGCCTGTTGGAAGAGATGCGAACCAGCCAAGTGCCAGCCGCGAATCCAATGTGACAACCAGATCGTCTTGCTGAATTTCATCAATTGGAGGGAGTTATTTTGCTCCAACCAGTAGCTCCAGGCGATACGCACATTCTCAATATCGGCTTCAATCTCATCCAATGCTTGAGGCTGGCGATGGTCCTGCAGCTGAGACCACCTTTCGAGCATGAAATCGGCGAAATAAACAGCATGTGACTGCTCAATAGACCGCCTGGCTTGCTCGCTTTCGACCAACCTCTGCTCTGCATATTCCCGCAGAAGTTCGTGAAAATTAAGGCGACTGGTATTGGGATCATGGGTGAGGAAAGACTTGTTGACCAGGTTCATCAATTGTTTCGTTGTAGCTTTGGCGACCTGTTGCGCGGCAAGGCGGGTAAATCCACCGCGAAAGATTGAAAGGTGCATCAAGGTCTTTCGATCTTTCGTATCCAATAAGTTCCAGGAATGGTTGAAAACCGCGCGCAGGCTGCGGTGACGTTCGGGTGCATCGCGGGCTTCCGTACTCAGCAGATCGAAACCCTGCTTAAGTTCGGTGCTGATTTCGTCTAAATTCAGGATCTGCAACCAGGCAGCGGCCAGCTCGATAGCAAGCGGGGTACCTTCCACCATCTGGCAGATACTTTCTATTTGCTGCAATTCTTCGTGGGAAGGATCAAATCCAGGATAGACCTTGTTTGCACTCTGGATAAACAGTGCGCTGGCATCATTCCTGCTTTCGCTCGGTGATCTTTCTGGAAGCGTGAAGTTCATACCACCCACAATAAAAATCGTCTCACTGAATAAATTTAACTTCTCTCGAGAGGTTGCCAGTATTTTCACTTCGGGTGCCCTGGGCAGGATTTCACTGACGATCTGCAAACCATCCAGCAGGTGCTCAAAATTATCCATCACCAGCAGCATATGCTTATTCTGCAGGAACCGCAGCAGCTGCGCCTGCGGGTCTTCCTGGGTCATCAGGGGGAATTTCACCGTTTCAGCAATGGTCTGCACGAGCCGGTCGGGTGAGCTGATCGGGGCTAATGGGACGAAGTAAACCCCATCTGTATATTCACTGCTCGATTGACGGGCAGCTCTAATTGCCAGGCGCGTTTTTCCAATACCCCCGGGCCCGATCAAAGTGAGCAGCCTGGTTTCACCAAGCAAGGATTGAATCTCGGCTAATTCAAACCTGCGACCTACAAAAGGCGTTGGTTCTGCCGGTATGTTGACCAGCGATGCAGCTGATTTTTCGGACTGAACCTCAAGAAGACCAAGTTCTTTCGCTCGGACAACTGCCTGGCGGCGGTTTTTTACATAGAGCTTGCCCAGAATTTTGCTGACGTAATCTTTTACCGTGCTCTCTGCCAGGTGTAGCTGTTCGCCGATCTCACGATTCGTATTATGCTCGGCGAGCAGGAGCAAGATTTCCTGCTCGCGCCACGTAAGATCATTAATTTGGAAATCACTACTGCCGGGTAGGCCGCTTTCCATTGCGGTTTTTTCCTGTAACTTCTTAAAACGCCCACTGAAGGGGAAATATGATCCCAGCAACCATTCTACCGGATTTCCCTACTTTTTACCTACTATTCGGCGGATGACTCTCGGGGGTAGAACAACTATAGTGAAGATATCAGCGATGGTTTTCTGGTGAAAGGAATGATGGAAATGTTAGCAGCAGAAGTTCAAAAAAAGCAGGATGTGAAATTCAGAAGTTTTTTTTCAACCATGGTAGCGGAGATTCAAACCCTCCCCGACGAGAATTTAGACCGCTTGCTGACCCAATTATCCCCTGAAGTTTCTTGGGGTGACCGGCAGAACGCTGCGAAAAAAATTGGCAACCTGCGTAGTCTGAACGCTGTTCCCGGCTTGCTGACTGCGTTGGAGCTGGATCCATTTTGGATGGTACGCTGCACAATCATCCAGGCTCTTGAAAAAATCGGCGATCCAAGCGCAATCCCAGCCCTGATGGACACCGCAGGGCGGGATAGTTTTCAAATTGTCCGTGCATACGCTGCGAAGGCAGTTGAACGGCTCCAGCCTGCTACCGGATGATCATTTCTCACCAACAAGGGGCCGAGATTTGGAGTTCCGGTCTCGATATGGGCACTAGAAAAAAACGGAAGCGCGTTTTTCCACGGTGAAATCTTCAAATTGCAGAAGCTGGATCTTCTGGTTATCCCTGGCATCAGAGGCAGGATTGACATTGAAGGAGAAATTCTGCCGCCCGCGATAATGTTTTTGAGCATATTTCGAAATTTCACCGGTTGAAAATAACCAAACAGAATTTGTTGAGAGGTTTACGAAGGCAACTAAATCAGCAGAGCAATCATCCGGTACCCACCAACCTAGAGTCAGCTGGCCATTCTCACCACTAGGCGTTGGTTTCTCGTTTGTTTTTACCTGGATGGTATAAGCCCTGCGGTTGCGTGAAGAGTATGCCACCAAGTCGATATCGATCCCAGCCTTCATACTGGACGATTCGATCCCCAAGAGCAAGAGCTTATACTGTAAGAGCAATTCCCCACACCTGCTAATTTGTTGATGGTTCATATGGATCTCCTGGTTAACTTCAACATTTGAAGAATATCAGCGGGATGGTCTGGTTCGACTTCATCTCTCAGGTATGAGGTTTTAGTCCTACGACACCTCCAATTTTAGTTGCATTCTGTTTGAATTCACTGCTAGGTCTTTTTGGAATTCAGCATGAATCTGGAATCTGGTTTCGAAGCGACGATCAAGTCTTCGCTTTTCTATCCTTGGAAAGCTGCCTCGTGATCCAGGCATCAATATCTTGCATTACCGTGATGTGCCCGGGTTCATTGTGTATCTCGTGAAAATATGAGGGATAAATTTTGATCGTTTTGTCCACCGATGAAACCTGGTCGTAAATGTACTGGCTTCCTTCAGGGTCGCAGAGCGTATCTTCGCCTCCGTGTAATATCAGAATTGGCAGGTTGATGGCAGCGAGGTTCTTCCTGACCTCACTTTGGGTCTTGAGGTATTCCGTTCCCCAGCGAGCGGTCAGGATTTTAAAGACGGTTGGATCTTCCTGGTATTTTTGCACTACCCGGGCGTCACAGGAGAGCTGCGCAGGTTTGATCGGTGAAGCCAGGGAGAAGGTGGGCCAGACCCGAGAAAGGAATTTTGCAGAGAGCACAAGCAGGGGGGAGGCAGCCTGGTCAGAATTTAAAGGTGAACCACTGACGATGGCACCGGAAAGATGGTCGGTTTCATGGATCAGGAAATCGAGGATCGTCAGGGCTCCCTGGCTGTGTCCGTAGGCATAAAGCGGTAAATCAGGTTCTTGCTGCTGGACCAGCCCTAAGAAGCGCTTAAAATCCTCCCGGTAATCCTCCCATGAGTCGATATAACCCCGCTGGCCAGGGGAATTACCATGCCCGCGCTGGTCATATGTATAAATGGTGATCTTTGCGGGGACCAGGTTGTCCACCAGGTTCATGTAGCGGTTGGAATGTTCTGCAACCCCATGAACAACAACCAGTACCGCTTTGGAATTTCCCTGCGGATGCCAGGATTTGTAAAACAATTCCAGGCCGCTGCCGGCCTGAAAGGTGCCCTCGCTGCTCTTCATCCCGGTCTCTCCTCCGAGTCTTGATTTACCTGCCTGCATAAAGCGTAATTATACGCTGGAAACCTGATCTTGCAAGTCCTGACCGGTGATTTACGTGGGCCAGGCAAGATTGAATTGATCCATGTAGAAGAGTATGCACAAGCTGCCGGGATCAGCAGCTCAAGTTTATGGAGGTAAAAGTTGCAAATAAAAGGATTCAGATTGTGCCCGATTCAATTCCATCAATCAAAGCCTGGTGGGCAACACACGCTTTGGTAGAGTAAACAACTGCGATCCATCTTATCGACAATTTGATTATTGTGTCTTGCTCCGCTTTTTGTTATATTTTGGGTATTCCATCGGGCAAGCACCAAATAAATTAAGTCGGTACCAGAGTCTGTTGTACTGGTAAGTTTTTTATCGAAGGTCTATCTAAATGCGAACAGAGCACCCTGAGTAATTGGAATCATATATGCACATTGTTCCAAAGTGAGGTACTCACCATCAATTTGATATGTGTTTGTCCGATATTCCCTTGCGTGTTCTTCTGACCAGAAGAAATATGAATTTCTTCAATACGCATCAATGATGGTTCGCTCAGCGAAATTTGCCCAATCGATCTCCGGCATAAAAACTAAAGGACTCGCGCCTGGTTCATGGACGGAGAATTGCATTCTGCTATCGATGGTCAGATGCAGTTCCCGCTCGCAGTGTTTACATAATGTTTCCACTTCAATTGAAACAATTTCATCTCTTAACCGCCCTTGCACGAAGGGCGTTGCAATGACATCCTCTGCTCAGGCACCATAAAGGCGTTCTCCACTGGAGAAACTCAGTTTATGTGGCGTGTTCTCTACGGTTACTGGATAAGCCCAAACGACTGCACCCTGTTCATTTCGAACCAGGAAGAAGAGTTTTCTCTCCAAGTCTTCCAGGAGGGTATTCACCCGTTCAAGGGGGATATTCAATTTCTCGGATATGAATTCAGGTTCAATGGGTTTTTGCCTGACCACCATCTCTTTTACGACGAAATAGCGGATTTGGTGGTGAGCATCAGTCATGAAATTTAATCTGGATCGGCTGTGCTGCAAAGCCTGCGCCAAGTCCTTTTTCCAGGTTGCCTGCGGGATTTCGAGCATCTCTCGACCTCGTCCGAGAAGGATATTTTTTTCCATCTATTTGCCACTCCTTTTGGTTAGGTAGTTCATCCAATGCCCAGGTGGTTAATCTACCTCAAATTTGAACTAGATTTCTGTGTAGACCCTATTCTTATTTTATTCTAGATTCGACAAATTTATGTCCAGGACGTTTCACGCTGAAAATATTTTTATGTAGGGGTATTAGATGATTTTCAAGGGGATCTAGCACTGCTCATCGTTCCATTTCTACGGTTAGTGGTTGTATTATGATTCGGCGAGAATTGGCTGGATGTAATATTTAACCAAGAGAACATCGCCTTTCCCAAAGTTGGAGATGTGCGTTGAAATCCGAAAGGATTATTCTCCCCAAGGCAAAATTGTTCATTTGGAATATTTTTCTATATAATGGGATTATAGGTCGCAGGTGATGCGCAACGATAATTTCATGTTTCACTGGTGTGGTACCTATTTCTGTTTCAACAATCACATTGGTAGCATACACTCGAAATCAACTGTTGAATCACCTGTTAAATGTTAAGATTTCCTAAAATACGTGATGTTTTAGCCATGGAATATTCCAGGAGGATTTGATGAAGGCAACTACGCTTCCAGAATTTCCCGATGCGAGATCGCCAGCAGGTGCGGAAATTCGTTACATTATGGATGGTAAGACGGGTAATATGATCCACAGTACGGTTCCACCACATCAAATAAATAAAGCGACGGTTCACGCAACCGTCAGCGAATTCTGGTATGTGTTGGAGGGACATGGTGAGATCTGGAGAGACGATGGCTTGGAAAGCGGCGTTACGACTCTCCTGCCCGGTACCTCAATTGACATACCGGTGGGCACGGCGTTTCAGTACCGAAACGTGTCTGAGCTAGCCTTGAAGTTCATTTGCATCTCCATGCCACCCTGGCCAGGCGACTCGGAGGCTACTTATGTCGAAGGTATATGGCAGCCTACAATTTGAAGGCTGTATTTATTCTGTATCAAATTCAAGGCGGATAACGGCATGTTATTTACTGGGGGTCGGGGACAGATTTTTCCTGGGACTCTCACCGTAATAAGTAGGCTATAAGCGGTGACATTATTGGCTCAGCGTTTCGATGAAATCCTGACCGGATGCCCCACAACCTGCGGTTAATAAAATGATGATCATTGTTAGGAGAATTTTTTCATTTGTGTCTCTAAAGTGGATAATAAAGATATTTTATCGCACACTTATTGAATTTTTTAATGATTTTTACCGGTTAACCATCGCTCCTTGCGCGTAGCGGAGTGCAACTGCATGCTTGATCAACTATTGTCGAATAAAAACTGCTGAAGCCAGGGATCATGCACAGTAATTTGGTCTTTTTATCGATCTCATTAACTTGAATATCATATGTAATTCCAATATAATCAAATTGCACAGGGTGGATAACACCGTTTCCTGCAAATTTGCCACCAAATTTCCTGGTGGTTTTTTATTTTCACCAGGCTATCTTTGACTAAGGATATTCACATCCGTGAGGTCGACGGAAAGAGAAATAACGAAAGGAGTACCGAGAATGGCAAGCATCAAATCATCAATCACGATCAATGCACCTGTGGAAAAGGTATTTGAATTTACGAAACCGGAAAACCTGCCCCAGATCTGGCCCAGCCTGGTCGAGGTCAAGAACGTCAAGCAATTACCCAATGGTGGCTACAGCTGGGATTGGAAATACAAAATGGCAGGGATGAGCTTTAACGGCTCGAGCGAGCATGTTGAATTTGTGGAAAATGAACATACAGTCTCAAAATCAACCGGCATTGAAAGCACGATCACCTGGACCTATGAACCTGTTGGCAGCAGCACCAAGTTGACCTCGCTGACCGAGTACAAGATACCAGTGCCGCTGCTGGGAAAAGTAGCAGAGAAATTTATTGTCAAAATGAATGAGAACGAGAGTGATGTGATTCTAGAAAACCTGAAAGCCAGAATGGAAGCGTGAAGCATGCTTCAAGAAACCTGTTGACCTCAGCAGGATGTTGGATGATGGGACGCGGGTAGTTGGTACTGCGTCCTTTTTTCTGGAGAAGGTATGCACGGAAAACGGATGAAGGTTTTTATTCCCGCCCATTCCAGATGATAAAGAAATAGAAGATTATCGAAGATTGTACCGTATAATTGGGGCATGGACCCGGTTTTCTTTAGCATCCTAGCTGGACTTGGCAGTATGTTCGGGTGGGGGATATCCGATTTTTTAGCAGGGCTTTTTTCTAAAAGGATTGGGAATACGAAAACTTTCTTCTGGTCGCAGCTGGCAGGGTTAGTGTTTGCCGTGCTGCTGTCATTGTTTTTTGTTTTCAGATTCAATATCCCAACCCAAACAGCTATTCTGCTGCCAGTTGCTGTCATTTTTTATACCGCTGCCTATTTATTATTCTACAGAGGTTTTGAGATTGGGAATATCTCAGTCGTTTCAGCAACCATCAATTTGTGGGCAGTGTTCACGATGCTGTTTGCTTTCATCTTCCTGGGACAGCGGCTCTCCGGATTTCAGCTCCTGGGTGTAGTCATGATTATCGCCGGTGTGACCCTGGTGTCTTTTAAATGGAGCGATATTCAAAAGAATGATTCCCATCTCTTGAAAGGAGTAAAAGAAACCGTAGCTGCAGCAGTGCTTTTTGGAGTTTTTTGGAATCTCAGCGATCTTATCACAGGCGAAATCGGCTGGCTGCAGACCACAATTTTTGTAAAGATTGGCATCATTCTATTCTTGCTCCTGTTTTCTCTATTTTTCAAGCGGGGATTTTCCATTGCCAAAACCACATCACAAACGAGGTTGACGATCGTGTTGATCGGTGTTTTAGAAGCTGCAGCAGTTGCCTGTTTTAATTGGGGTCTGACGATCGGGGATGTGATTCTTGTCACGCCGATCGCTTCAGCCCTGACGATTGTCACCATATCTCTGGCAGTAATCTTTTTGAAAGAGAAGATTACCAGGGTTCAGGGTCTGGGTATCGCAGTCGCCATCATGGGGATCATTTTAACCGTCTTTTAGCACCTCGCCCAGGGGAGGCGATCGTGGATGGCTTACCATATGCAAAGCGGAACCCGTAATGAACGCCCTGGGGGAGGATGATCTGCTGGAACTGGTAAAATGGTAGCAAGTGTTAAATCATCACCTAATCAGGGTTCTAGAACAGGAGGGGTAACTGCATGGATTGCTTTTTTGTTCCTATTTTTGGGCATAATCGCGGTCCTAGGTATAAGCCAGCTGATTGAAAAGAACAAAGCAAACCGATTTCAGCAGCAAATCAGGGAGGCATACAGAAATGGGAATGATGCTGAAATTCTCAGATTGACCAATGAGCGGGATCGAAAGACTGCGGGGATAAAGAAGGCAAGGGGAAATACACCAGAAGATCTGGATTATCTGGAAGCAATGATCGTGTTAGATGCTGCGGAGCACGGCGTATTCACCCCAGATGGACACCAGGTATTTGAGCGGATGAATGGTCATGAAGCTGTTAATCCTGCAGAATCTGAACCCGAAGATTACGATCTTTATAATTAAGAAACTGATGGGGGCGAATATTCTGATCATTGGGGATTAGGATGAAAATAACTTTTCAATTTTGGTAAGTTGAGTACTTCTAGCAAGCATTCCGATATCCCTCGATTTCTGCACATTCAAAGGATTAAATATTGGACGCAGGAAAGATGCTTGGAACGCCAACATAAAACTCCTTTCATGCCAAACTGAGGTAGTTGCACAACAGCAGGTTTTTACCAAGGCTTGAAAAAGTCTAACTGGGGAAAAGTGGGCAGGGTGATGGGGGATCGCAGATCCAATTTGGTCGAGATAGTCAATGGAGATGACGACATACTAAGATTGGAGCTTGACAAAGATCGGAAAATATGCTATCTTCTCTAAAGTACTTTGAAAAACAAAGAACTTTTCTTTAGATAATCTGAAGGAGATTTCCATGAGTAATGAAAAGATTTCGCTTGAACAGGCTGACCGGGAGGTATTTCGATCGACATTTAAAGATGGCTTGGTGGATATCTTCATTTCCAGTTGGGTCCTGATGTTTGTCGTGGGACCATATCTGAGTGTGTACCTGGGCGATTTCTGGAGTTCCGCCATTTTTTTGCCCTTTTGGGCGATTGTTGTCATGGTTCTGTTCTGGATCAGGAAGAACCTGATCAGACCTCGGGCAGGTCTGGTAAAGTATGGCGTTGTGCGCAGAAAGAAGCTATCCGCATTCACCTGGATTATGCTGAGCCTGAATGTGCTGTTCTTGTTGTTAAGCATATTCGCTTTCCTCAACCTGGGTGCTTCAGGCTGGATTCCCGCAATCTCCTTCGCCCTGATGCTGCTAGTCTTCTCCAGCCTGGCAGGATATTTCCTGGAGGTAACCCGCTTTTATGTCTATGGCCTGATGATGGCCAGCGGTTTATTCATTGGGGAATTGCTATACCAGAATTTTGGTTTTTCCCACCATGGCTACCCGGTCGTGTTTGGATTTTCAGCCGGGGTGATTTTTCTCACTGGAGTTTACAAACTGGTCACCTTCATTCAGCACAACCCACTCCCCAGCGAGGAGCAGGTGGAGTGGGAGGCCAATAATGGCTGAGAGCCCAGAGAAATCCCCGGATATTGGCCAGCTGCCGGAAGTTGATAACCTGATCCATGTTGATCGATTAGAAAGGAGTTTGCCATGAGTGAAGAAAAGATTTCGATTTATAGAGCTGACCGGGAAATTTTCCGATCGGCATTTGATGATGGACTGGTGGATATCTTACTTTCTTCTTTCGTGTTGATGTGGGCTGTCGCGCCCTGGCTAAGCGAGTCCCTTGGTGATTTTTGGAGTTCGGCTATATTTCTACCAATCTGGGGACTGGTCTTTATTGCAGTCGCCCTGGTCCGCAAGTATTGGATCAGACCCAGGGCAGGTGTGGTCAAGTTTGGGGTTGCTCGCAAGAAAAAATTAACTGCTTTCACTTGGATCATGTTGATCCTCAATGTGCTTTTCCTGGTGCTGGGTATGCTGGCCTTCTTCAACCCGGTTGTTTCCCCCTGGACAAGAATGTTGCCGCTGGCAGTCATGGTCTTAATCGCTTCCAGCCTGGCCGGGTATTTCCTGGATGTGCCTCGCTTTTTCGTCTATGGCCTGCTGTTTGCGGGAGGATTCTTCCTGGGTGAATGGCTTTACCAGAATTACGGCTTTGCCCACCACGGATATCCGGTCGTCTTTGGTATCTTGACCGTGGTAATTTTCCTGGTCGGCATCTATAAGCTGATCACCTTCATCAAGGAAAACCCGCTGCTGGATGAAGAGCAGCTGCAGTGGGAGGCGAAGAATGGCTGACAGCTCAGAGGAATCCATCGAGATTGGACACCTGCCGGAGGTGGATCCCCTAATCCATGCTCCCTCCAGGTTGAAGGTGATGACATACCTTTACGTGGTCGACAGCATCGATTTCGTCTTCTTGAAGAGGGTGACTGGCATGTCATGGGGCAACCTCTCCACTCACCTGACAAAGCTGGAAGAAGCTGGATATATCAGCATCAGCAAGTCGTTCCAGGAAAAGAAGCCGAATACGATGATCCAGCTGACAGATCAGGGCCGCCAGGCTTTCAGGGACTACAAGGATGAAATGCAGGAGGTCCTGGGCAACCTGCCAGAATGAAATCAAGGGTAGCTACAGCAACCCCGGTCTTTTTCTAATACATTGCTGGGATTGCTTCTTCCAAAATCAGGAGGAAATTATGGGAAGTAGAGATCTACAGCTACGCGGGCTAGGACTGATAGCAGGGGGATGAGAACTGAGAAAAACAAGGTACGCAGGGTAGTGACATTATATGGCCAGGTCCGGGCAGCACTCAGGCGCTGCTCGTAAGCGACGAGTGCCGAAATCTGGGAGGGTAAATCCCCCGGGTCCTTTCCGGCTTCCAATTGCACCACTAAATCACGGCAGGATTGGTTGATCCGCTCCGTGAGGGGTTCTAGGGCTTGCTTTTTTTCAGCTGCCAGGATCTGGTGGGTAGGCCGCATGCTGATGAAAAAGATCGAGAAGGTGAAGATAATCAGCACCAGGTTGGATATCCAGAAACCTAGATCAGTGAGTTGGGATGGCTCGTAAGTGAAAATCAAGCTGAGCGTGATTCCTCCAATAAACACCAATGCCAGCAGTAAACTCTGGCGACCAACTGATTCAAAGGGTGCTGGATTTAAGATATCAATATTCATTGGAAAGCGGTGCAAAGCGGCATTGACTCTGGTGCTGGAGACGGCAATCAATATCGTCCATGCCAATATGGCGTACATGGCACAGGTAGATATAAGCCAGTATGTTTTCAACCACGAAAATCCCAGATCATTCCAGGAAGAATAGGTATTGGCAATACCCAGCAGCAATCCGAGCGATAAAGCGACCAGCTCATGCAGGGGATTGATCCGTTCCACTTTGGAAATTTCTGTTTCAAATTCCCGGGGATCAAGAGCAACCAGGGGCTCTAGGGTGACGATCACATCATTGCCAGCACGCGTCATCAGGGGGGACACAATCCAGATATAGAGTGCAATCACTGGAGGGGATAATCCTCTTCGCCAAATCCCTGCGTTGATAAATTCCTCCCAGGTGCTGTCCAGGTATGCGGCAATAAAAGGTAATAGCAGAACAGCAATGCCAACCAGGATGATGCTCCAGATCGTTCGGGGACGATTGAAGATACGGTCGTAATAGGAGGTTGGTATCATCTTGGATTGATCTACGCGGAAAAATATTCAACAGTGATTGGTGTTGCTGCAATATTAAGTATAGGAGGAGCTGTTTCTCTCGTCAATCGATGATCCCGATTCGTCAAGAGAAACAACGTGCGTAGTCAACGCGGTTCAACAATACAAATTGCAGGGAATTTACGAGATGTAACATATTTGACTGGATTTCGTTAATTCAGATAGGGTTGGGTGGGGAGCTCTGTATTCGCTTCCCAGAAATTAAATTTTCGCCTGGTCGCCCAATTTTATTCCCAAAATTGGTCTTGTTCGAGGTAAGAATACCCAGGTGCGGAACATCCCCGCGGGGATGTTCGCACAACCTGTTTCCGACCCACAATAAGGATGCCTTGCAGGTAAATGTGCGTAGAGAGATGAGTTCTTGCCGGTGATCCGCTGATGAAAGCTTCCAGGATAACGCAATTATATTTTGGGGGTATTCTAATCGCAGGGCTGGTGATCGCCTTGCTTACCTGGACAATTTTCGATCCAGCACAGTTCAACTGGATGATCTTTTTACTCCTGACAACCCTGGCATCGCTGACTCAGCTGCTTAAATCGGAAGCTCCATATTTCCAGGTCTATCACCCCAGCTTGGTATTCTTTTTTGCCGGGATTCTCCTCCTGCAGCCTTTTGGATTTGTGATCTTGGTGCTGGTTGCCCATGCTGCAGAACTGCTCAAGGAGAGGCTGTACGTCCGGTCAAGCGTGCAGGCCTGGTACCTGCAGCCTTTTAATGCAGGAATGCATATCATTCTGGGTGCCCTGGCGCGATCTTTATACCTTGAAATTAATCCAGATTTCCTGATTGGCACATTAAATGCACTGATCGGAATAGGTGTGGTGGCTTGTGTATATATTGCACTTAATCACCTTATGGTAGGGGTAGCTGTGGTCTTATCGCGGGGAGTAACCTGGCGGGAAAGTGGGGTGTTGAACGTTGAAAACCTGGCGACAGATTTCGTGCTGACCATGTTCGGGTATGTCTCGGCGGTTCTGATGAGTTTAAATGCCTGGTTGATCCTGCCTGCGATCGCCCCACTTTATTTGATCAATCGCTCTCTCAGTATTCCGGAGCTGAAACACCGTGCAGAATCGGATCCAAAGACTGGTTTATGGAATGACAGGTATTTCATCCAGGCGCTGGAACAGGAAATAAGCCGTTCAATGCGATATGACCGTCCTTTAACAGTCGTAATCGCGGACCTGGATTACTTGCGAGAGATCAATAATAAATATGGTCACCTGGCTGGCGATGCTGTGCTGACCGGTGTCGCGGAAATCTTGAAAGGTTATTTCCGGGAATATGATATTGTCGCCCGAATTGGTGGTGAGGAATTTGCGATCCTGCTGCCTGAGACCCCGCCCGACCAGGCATTACCCCGTATCGAAAAGGTCCGCGTAGCTATCGAAGAAACAGCTCTCCTGGCTCCCCAGGTGGATAGAACCCTGAATATAACCATGAGTTTCGGATTGGCTGGAATTGATCAGCAGCAGCCCTTTGCCCAGGAAATCATCCATTGTGCAGACCTGGCTATGTACGCAGCAAAGAGAGCGGGGCGCAACCAGATCAGGATCTATTCACCTGATCTCGTGCACGCGGACGATCTGATAGATGAGATCAATCCTTCATATTTGCAGGGAGAAAGGTATTGAGTGTTTTGAAAAAGGCAACCGGTTGATATCCTGGACCATTCCTGTAGATTCTGGAAGATTGGGAATGTGGTGGAAGCGATGGACGCGATCAAAGATAATTTAATGGGAGAAGGCACAAATTCAGCACAATTGGATCGGCGAGGCAGGGTAAATTTACCCCGCGTCAGGTTTCCGATCCGCATCAAAATCACTGCACCCTTCCTGATCCTGGCTGTCGGATTAGCTATTGGCGCTGCTTATGCGATCACGCAAATTGTTTTCGATACGATTGACGATCGTTTTTCCAACCAGCTGATCGAAAGTGGAAAATTGTCCGCTGAAAGCATGGTGCGACAGCAAGAAAGTTTGCTGCGCTCTCTGCGCCTCTTTTCGTATACAGAAGGTCTGCCGGAAGCGACTGCATCTGGTGATGTAGAGAAATTAGAGGAATTATCCCTCGGAATCGCTGCCAACCAGGGGGAGGAGGTGGTGGGCTTCCTGGATCATGAGGGTAACCTCGTGCTGAGCCTGGTACACCAGGCAGGTGGGGATGCAGCAAACTATGAAATTTCAGCCAGCTCGGATGTGGCATATGCCAGTGTTCTTTTTATCCAGGATGTGTTATCAGAGCGGGTGGACGAGTATGGTGATAAATTTTCCGGCCTAGTAAGAGAAGGCAGTAAGGATATTTTCTATGTCGCCGGCCCGCTGATCGATGCTGATGGAAATTTGAATGGGGTGGTCATGGTTGGTAAGACTCTTGACAGCATGCTGCGCCAAATTCATGACGAAACCCTAGCCCAGGTAACGGTTTATGATGCAGATGGTACACCCAATGCAAGCACTTTTATTGAACCGCTGCCAGTCGAGCGCAGCGAAGCTGAACTGGTGTTGGCCAACCAGAACCAGAGCAGTCTGAGGCGAAATATCGGCAACCGCAGAGGTTTAAAAGTCAGCAATATTGATTACGAAGAGATCCTGGGACCCTGGGAGGGACGGGGGAACGAGGACCTCGGTTTGATGGGTATCTCCCTGCCGCGCACCTTCCTGGTGCGAGCCAGCAATGCAACCCGCTTGCAGATCACCGGCATCGCTTCTTTAAGCTTGCTGCTCGTCATTTTTCTGGGGGTGTATGTCGCCAGTGCGATCACGCGACCGCTGCGCAACCTGGTGGAAGCTTCGACGGAGGTTGCTGGCGGCAACCTCCAGGTAGAGGTAAAACCGCGTGGCAATGATGAGGTAACTGTCCTGACCCGTTCTTTCAATAACATGATTGCGAGTCTCAACCAATCCAAACTTGACCTGTTGAATGCTTATGATCGCACATTAGAAGGTTGGTCGATGGCACTCGAACTGCGCGATCAGGAAACCGAGGGCCACACGCGCCGCGTGGTTGATCTGACAATGGATCTTGCCGAGTTGATGGGATTCGAAGAGGATGCCCTGGTCCATATTCGCCGGGGGGCTTTACTGCATGACATCGGTAAAATGGGTATCCCGGATAGCATCCTGCTAAAGCCCGGTGCACTGACTCCGGAAGAGTGGGCAGTGATGCGTCGTCACCCTGAATTTGCTTACCAGCTGCTGTGGCCGATCGAATACCTTCGACCAGCCATCCCAATCCCATACAGCCATCACGAATGGTGGAATGGTACGGGTTACCCGCAGGGGTTGGTTGGTGAGCAAATCCCGTTATCTGCACGCATCTTCGCCGTGATTGATGTCTGGGATGCGATGAGCTCTAACCGCCCATATCGCAAGGCGCTGCCGGAGGATGAAGTGCGGGAATATTTACTCGAGTCCAAGGGTGTGCATTTCGATTCGCATGTGGTAGAAGCCTTCTTTGACTTGCTTGCGCAAAAAAAACGCAATGGATCGGCGGGATAAAATTCTGTGAAACAGGGACTTTTCAGCAGATTAGAGGAATTCCGGCAGCGCACGGGTTTTCAATGGGGTGGAGGGGAGATCATCGTGGCGGGCATCTTGATCATTGGGATCATAAGTATGGGCTCGGGTATGTTTAGCAGGTGGATCCGATCTTCAAGAGGGGGTGGTTTACTGATGGTCGACATGCATTCATTCAGTTCTGCGAATTACGGGGTTGACGAAATGCCTGTTTCTGTACCCGCGATTGGATTAGAGATCCTCCAGGATTTACTCGGCATGAACCAACCTCCAGAAACCGGGAGACCAGCGGGGATCGCACTTGTGACACCAAATTTACCTTCACCTACTCCCACGTCATCCGAGGATGGGACCTTACCAGGGGCACCAACACCAAGAAATACTGATCCTGGAGAGAGCAACCCAACCAGCAGGCCCGTTGAGACTGCTACTCCAGGAGTGGTTCGTTCTCCAACTCCTACTCCAACTGTAACCCCACCTCTCCCGGCTGCTACAAGCACAACAAAAGTGCCTACCAGCACCTCTCAACCTGGGGGGAATCCGCCAACGGTACCACCCACCAGCACACCGCAGCCCACAAAACCACCAGCTACTGTCATCCCGGCAACCAATACACCTCAGCCAACTACAATGCCTCCCACCAATGTCCCGCAACCCAGCCCGACACCGCAACCCAGTGCAACACCACAGCCTGCAGTTTCTCCAACGCCGCGTCCCACGCGTTCCTCCACCTTGGCGGTAACACCAACCACCAAATATACACCGGTCGATCCCCCTCCCTTGCCCTGAAAACAACTAATTAGCTCTAAACCTGAAGATTTAGATGGAATAATATACAGGGTTGCTTTAATCTGTAGTTGATCTGATAATTGGTTTAATCGCAACTGCAAGGTTGATTTTCTGTTATAAACATTGGCTGAAACCCAAGAATTCGCGGAGGAATCATGCAGGTTCGCATCATCGATACTTATAACCAGCAGGATGTAGACCGATTTGTAAATTTACCATTCCAGCTTTATGCTGGCAGCAAGCAGTGGGTACCCCCGCTGCTTTCATCCGCCAGGAAGATCCTCAACCGGGATAAGCATCCCTTTTATGAGCACTCTGATGCTGCTTTTCTGCTGGCAGAAAAGGATGGTGAAGTTCTCGGCAGGTTGGCAGTGATGGATAACAAGAACTACCAAAAATATCGCCAGGTAAAAGCAGCTTTTTTTGGATTCATGGAGGTGGTTGAAGACCAGGCTGTTGCCCAGGCACTTTTCTCCAATGCATTCGATTGGGCCCGGGGGAGGGGGTTGGAGTCGATCATTGGTCCCAGGGGGATGAACCCGACAGAGGCGACTGGTATGCTGGTAGAGGGGTTTGAACACCGGGCAGCGATGACTATTCCATACAATTTTCCCTATTATGATGCGTTCGTAAAGTCTGCCGGATTTGAGAAGGATACCGATCACCTATCCGGTTACCTGCCGGGGGATTACCAGCTGCCGGAGAGGATTTTGCGTATAGCCGAGAAGATCCGAAAAAGGCGTGGATTGTGGGTCAAAACCTTCAAAGATAAGGATGAAATCCGCCAATGGGTGCCACGGGTATTTGATGTTTACTCGAGATCTTTTACCAATTCCCACACATTTTTCCCACCAACGGAGCGCGAGATGGAGATGATCGCCGAACCGATCATCGAAGTCACAGACCCAGGTCTGGTGAAAGCGGTGATGAAGGGCGATGAAATGATTGGATTTATTATCTCCTATTATGACCTTTCAGCTGCGCTTCAACGCTGTAAAGGTCGAATTTGGCCGTTAGGATGGTACTGGTTGATGACTGAGCGAAAACGGACAAAATGGGCGATCATCAACGGTGCTGGTTTACTGCCAGAGTACCAGGGATTGGGGGCTAATGTACTTCTATACACCGAGCTGGCCAAGACGATTAAGGATTACGGGTTTGAGTTCGCCGATCTGGTGCAGGTTAACGAGGTCAATAAAGCCAGCATGGCAGACATGGAAGCGGTTGGAGTGCACTGGTATAAGCGTCACCGCGCTTATATCCGCGATCTATAACAAAATCGATCGGATCGAACGCGGATCAATTTGATTATCTCATGGAAACTATGAAAAAATATTCATTGCTTGGCTTCGTCCTCGCCTGCATTTTCTTCTTATCACTATTACCAGAACCATCAAAAGCTCTGCAGACTCAAATTGAATTCGCATCCCTTCCGCTTGTATTTAAGGATTACGTCAAAGGATTCAGTAATCCTGGGTTTGAGAATGGATCCGACGGTTGGGTGATGCAATCCAACCAGGGGGACGACATGGTGACAGCTGCAGCCGCGCACACCGGGTCATATTCCGCAGCGTTAGGTAATGGGAACGGCAATCGCATTGCATCGATCTCACAGCAGGTTAATGTGCCCCAGCAGGTCTACGTGGTGCAATATTTCCAATTGGTTTTGTCTTTGGAAAACTGTCCCGGCAGCAACCAGTTAATGGTGTATGTAAACAACCAGCCTTACCAGCATTACAGCATTTGCCAGGTTGACGATACTCAAATTTGGGAGCAGGTCAAGATTTACCTAGCTCCTGCTTATAGGGGCCAGAGTGTAGAAATTCGTTTAGAATATACATCCGAGGCTAGCAGCGATAGTAGCCTCTATATAGATGATTTTTCTTTTAGTTTGCCTTGATTTATTCACTGGTGCAGTGGTGAAATACTCTTTTTCCTGGCTTAAACCACCGGAAATTCGTAACCATCGATATGCAATTGGGTTAATTAACTGCGCGAGATGCTTGGACTAAAAGCAAGCTGGAGAATCAATGCCCCGTTATCAGATTATTGCTAATCCGACATCAGGCAGAGGGCTGGGGGAACATAGTATGCCTAAAATCGATGCAGAACTCAGAAAATTGGGACTGGATTATGAGATACACCGGACAGAAGCCCCGGGGCATGCCATCCAATTAGCGAAACAGGCTGCGATTGATGGGTCTGGTGTAGTGGTAGCTGCCGGGGGAGATGGTACTTTGAATGAGGTTTTGAATGGCTTGATGCAAGCCCGTGAAGCCGGGATCAAAGTCCCATCTCTGGGGGTGATCCCAATTGGTAGGGGAAATGATTTTTGTTATGGGGTCGATATCCCGCATAATATCGAAGCAGTCTGCAAGTTGCTGGCCAGCAGAGAATGGCGGCTGATCGATGTCGGCCTGGTGAAAGGCGGCGATTATCCCGAAGGAAGATATTTTGGAAACGGCGTCGGGATCGGTTTTGATGCTGTGGTTGGTTTTGAGGCTTTGAAATTAAAGAAATTAGGTGGTTTTCCATCCTATATCGCTGCTGCATTGAAGACGATTCTGCTGTATTACCAGGCACCCAAAGTTAAAATCCAGATGAATGGCCTTTCTGTAACACAGCCAGCTTTGATGGTTTCAATTATGAACGGCAGGCGCCTGGGTGGGGGTTTCATGATGGCACCTCAGGGAAGTATGGATGATGGATTATTGGACCTGTGCATCGCCGGGCAGGTCAGCCGGCCGACCATGCTAGCCATGATACCACGTTTCATGATGGGTACCCAGGCAGGGCATCCTGCGATCACTACTGCTCAGACCAATCGCATAATGGTGACTGCAATCGAGGGTTCTTTGCCCGCGCATGGAGATGGGGAGACAATGTGTACCAGAGGGCAGGAATTAGAAATCAGCATCATTCCGAAAGCAGTGCGGGTGATTGGCTCTGATCAAAAAGGTGAGCTTTGAAAATCGAATATTGGGTAGCCATGCTGACAGCAAGAGGCCTTACTCGCTTGCTGTGCCGGATCGAAGATCAATCGTTGAAGTTTATCCCTGAAAAAGGCCCCCTGATCCTGGTTTGCAATCACATCAATGCTATCGAAGTGCCCGTGGTTTTCCCCAGACTGCACCCACGCAGCGTGACCGGGTTTGCCAAATCAGAGACCTGGGATAATCCCATCCTGGGTCCCATTTTCGATCTTTGGGATGTGATCCCCATCCACCGTGGCCAGGCGGATACTGCTGCTATGAAGCAGGGATTGAAAATGCTCGCAGAGGGGCGCATCCTGGTGATCACACCAGAGGGCACCCGCAGCGGGGATGGACGCTTGCAGCAGGGTCATCCAGGCGTAGCTACGCTTGCTCTGCGCTCAGGAGCGCCCATCCTGCCCATGGTTTATTACGGCAACGAAGCTTTTTATCAAAATATGCGCCGGCTGCGCAGGACAGATTTCCGTATTCGAGTGGGAGCACAATTCAGAGTAGAATTCCAGGGGATAATAACCAATGATATCCGCCGTCAAATCACGGATGAGATCATGTACCAATTGGCACTGCTGCTGCCTCCCATAAACAGGGGCTATTACAGCGATCTGAGCGCGGCTTCGAACCAATACCTGCGCTTGAATTAACGATTATGTGATCACTGCTGGGGGTCCAGATGGTGATATTGAAGTTTTTCCAATAGGCCAAAGACTAAATTATCGGTTTGTTGTCTGCATCTTTGCTGATGGTGGGATTCGAATCCAGGAGCAGCCTACGTTTGAAGTAGCTTAGATCCATGCAAGGTACGGGAATTGGGGATAACCACCCCAATCCAATCGCAGACCAACAAAAAATAAGGCAGCTAGCGTATAGCCAATCTTGAAAAAGGTCGGCAGAGGCATTTTACGGTGCTTTCACCAACTCAGGAGACCAGCTACTGCAGCCAGGATGGCAAATGGGAACATGATAAGCACCGTCACGCCTTTAATAGCGATGATGAAAATGGTCAGTCCATAAATAATAGCTGCCAGGAATTCGATGATCAGCCTGGCGGTTGGAGGGTCGAAGGGGTATTTGCAGCTGGCGTAAACCAGCTGGGCGGATTAGGCGATCATACCCAGGTGCCACAGATAATGACTCAGCACCTAGTCGTAGAAATCGGTCGCATCATATGCCTGGCTGCCGTTATCGGCAGGTAGGCAATGGCCGATCGAATATAGCTTCAGGAAATAATTACCAATGGAAAATACGGTGTCACTCTGAACGAAGTGAAGAGTCTATTAGATTCTTCGCTTTGCTCAGAATGACATGTTGTTTGTTGTTCAGAATGACATGTTGGCTGCTGTTCAGGAAGAGAAGACTGCCTATTCCTCGAAAGTGACCAATACTGTCATTCCCCAGCGCAGGCGCGGGTCGATTTCATCCACCAGGATGCGGGTCGTATAGGTGATATCGCCCCGCTTTTCCTCGAAGGTATCGCTGATCGATTCCACCTTCCCGGTGAAAGTAATTTCAGGCAACGCATCGGGGATGATTTCCACCACCTGGTCAAGGCTGATATCCACCACCTCGATTTCAGTCAGGTTGTCAGTTTCAACATACCATTGAGAAAAATCAGCCAGCGTGATCACTGGTCTGCCCGGTGATACTTGCTCACCGGGATTGAGATCAAGATCAACCACGTTCCCATCCATGGTCGCCACCAGGTCGAGATCGGTTAATGCAGATTCAGCTGCGAGCAGGGTGCTTTCGGCGGTGGCAATCCGGTTTTCCACAGTCGTGATGCGGCTATCAGCTAATGCAACTGCATCCGGATCCGGTCCTTCCTGATACATTGCCAGGTCTGCTTCAGCACGGGCAAGACGAGATTGTGCGATCTGCAGCTCAGCCTGTGCCTGGTTAAGATCAAATTCGTCGCCGCTGGTACCCTGCAGGTTGTTCAGCCGCCTTACCGCATCATCATATCTTTGCTGGGCAACAGCCAGCTGGCCTAAGAGGTTGGCACGCATGAGGTTCGATTCAGATTTATCGGCATAAGGCTCATATCTGTCCTGTGCTTTTTCCAGGGCATCTTCAGCCAGGATGACGGCAGCCTTGGCTTCGTCGATGTCGGCCTGGTCCGCTGGATTGCTCCAGCTGCGCACCCTGCGTTCTGCTGTCCGCACCGCATCTTTGGCCTGTGTGACGGAATCCAAAGCTTGGGTTTGGGCTATCGATAAATCATCGTCGAGCGCCCGGCGGTCAATTTGGGCTGCCAGCAGCTCACTTTCTGCGGCTTGCAGCTCCAGCCTGGCGGCAGCTACGGCTGATTCGAGCTGCTCCTGTCCACTCAAACGGGCAAGCACGTCGCCAATCGCAACCGAATCCCCTTCTGCGACCAGAACCTCGGCAACCTCACCGCCACCAACAAAGGCCAGATCCACGAAGTCGCGCGGTACCAGCATGCCATCTGCGATAATCCTGGTCTCGGAAATTATCACAGGAATTTCGGTGGTTTCGGGTTCAGCTTCGGTTGGAATGATCGTACTACAGGCGGTCGTTATGATGCCAATCGTCACAAGGACAACAATCAGCAGGGAAATATTTCTTCTCTTCATTTTGATCTTACTCCTCCAAGGGGTGATTATATTCTCAACTACACCCGATAACAATTAATAACTGGTTAGCATATAAGATTATTCTCAAATTCATTTTCCATTGGACAGGATTTATACCGTTCGCACCAACCACCCTTTGAATTCCATCGCTATTCATAGTGAATGGCTTCCAGGATACCCAGGCGGGCAGCACGTATCGCTGGTAGTAAAGCCGCAACCTGGGAAACGACCAGGGCAATGACCAGGGCAATCAGAATGCGATCAGGCGGCAGGATAAAATCCAGCTTATAGCCAGACATGGCAGTCATAGCCAGCATGAAGATGCGAGCAAGGATTAATCCAAACGCGACACCAAATATGCCACCGATCAACCCGATTTGGGCGGATTCCGCGAGCACCATGAAGATGACCTGCGAACGAGTCATCCCCACACTGCGCAGCATACCAATTTCCTGGGTGCGTTCCATGATATTCATGGTCAGCGTGTTCATGATGCCAAGAAAGCCAACGAACAATGCAATTAATGCCAGGACATCAAACATTCCAAATGCCTGGTTGAGCAATCTTGTGACGCGTGAGAGCAGGGACTGGTTTGAAGCAACCACAAGCCGTTCAATTTTTCCATAGCGGTCTTCAATCAGGTTTTGAACAGTTTGTGCGTCACTCCCTTCTTGCACCTTTACCAGGAATGCATTTGCATCCTTGAGCCTGAAATAGCGATTCATATCTCCCCAACTACCATTGATCACCATTCCCTGGTTGTAATAATCAACCACTATCGCTGCGATATTAAATCCCCGTGGACCTGTTTTGGTGGTTAGATTGATCTCATCACCTGGTTGGAGATCGTATTTCTCCGCCAAAACGCTAGATATAAACACACTGTCACCAGCTGCGAGGTCACGCAAGGCAGATCCTTCGTCTGCCAGGTAATCACTGAAAACAAAAGAGGTCACCTGGTTGTAGGTGTAAGGATCTACCGCCATGTACACCAAGCTTTCATCCACAGATGGATTAGGTTGCCAGTTAATATCAAAATACCGCACAGGGGTTGCACCCGCTACACCAGGTACTGCTTCTAACTTCTTCCATACATCGCGGCCAATAGGTAGCGATGAGGTGACATATAAATCGCCCCCAATATAACCCTCCAGCCATTGGTCGAGGTCGCCCTTGAACGAACCTGTCATCACCCAGACGATCATGATCATTGCTACTCCGATCATCAAGGCTGCCACTGTTAGCGTCGTTCGCAGCTTGGCGCGTTGGATATTGCTGCTGCCTATTCTTCCACTGGATCGATACAAGAGCTGGATCAAGGGGCGCAAGATTCGTTCCCAAATGCTCACGCTGCCAGGAATGATTAATGTGCCACCGATAAATAGTGAAAAAACGACAATGCTGCCCATGCGAAATTGGACATCATACGGGAAAGGATTTAAAACCAGGATGATGGTTGAGAGAACCAGCAAAAGGATGCCGATTATCCAACCGCGCCTGACAAGCCAGCCTTCCTTGATGTTGCCCCGGATGCGCAACGCTTCCAGTGGGGAAATTCTTCCTGCCTGGAAGGCAGGTATCGCGGCTGCAAGGATCGCTGCGAAGAGACCCACCAAGATGCCGGTCAGGATCGCATCTTGTGGCACTTGAATCCCGGTCAGCTCCTGATTGATCATCAATTCCATTAATCTGCTGAGTCCACGAGCTAGAAATATCCCCAGGATCAGACCGAAAACTGAGCCAACGATCCCCAGCAAAGCTGCTTCAACAAGCACTTGGCGAGTGACCTGGGCGCGGGTCATGCCAATCGTGCGCAGCATACCAAATTCCCGTGTACGTTCAACAACCGTCATCGAGAAGGCATTGTAAATCAGGAAAATGCCCACAAATAAAGCAGTACCGCTTAAGAAATTCAACCCAATTTGGTAGCTTTCCAGCATTTGGGTCATTCGCTCCCCCTGAGAAGCCGGGTAGATAACAGAAAAATCTTGACCAATTTGCTGCTGGATGGTTGATTTTAATTGGTCAAGATTCGATTTCTCCTGGTAAGCAGTGGATACGAGAATGTCTATCTGATCCAGCTCATCATCGCGGAAGAAATATTTTTGCGCAGTTACAAGCTGCATCACACCAAAGGCACCATTGTTGAGCTGACCCGGACCTTCCTTGGCAATGAGCCCCACTACTTCCAGCTTCTCCAGCGAATTTTCTGTGACGATTTCGATCGATTTACCAACCTGGATATCATTATCCTCAGCAAAGTTTTCCACCAGAACAACTTCACTGCTGTTTGGGTCCTGTGCAAGGAACCTGCCTTCAACCAGGGTATATTCTCGAACATCCGGGTCCAAGGTCGGGTCAATTCCATAGATGGTCAGCCCCCCAACCTCTGAGCCGAAAAAGCTCAAGCCAATTTCAGGTGTAGTAACCTGGTCAGCAAGCAAGGTGTTGATATGTATCGATGGCACTGCGGAAGATACCTGCGGATTTTCTTGGACCTGCCTGAGGATTTTTTCTGATAGTAAGCTGGAATCCGAGCCAGCATTCACGATCTCCAAATTAGCCTTACCAGCGGTATCGCTGAACAGGCGCTTCACTGATTGCAATGCGGTTTGATTGGTAATACTGATCGCTAAAATAGTTGCTACCCCGAGCACAATACCAAAAGTGCTGAGCAGCATGCGGGTCGGCCGGGTGCGCAATGAACGCAGTGAAAAACGAAGGTTAAACAGCATTTATATCTGAAATGATAGGATAATCAAAGGCAGCAAGCCTCATCACCAATCGACATCAAGCTTCAAGGTTCTCGATTTCGGTCATGATTGATTTTAAATTCTCCTGCACGCTGGCCTGGGCGTCGATCTCTTTGTGCGTGGCGATTTTCCCATCACGAAGGAACACAACCCGGTCTGCATAGGCAGCTGCACGGGCATCGTGAGTGACAACAACAATCGTCTGACCAAGCTCATCCCTGGATAGGCGAAGAAGTTCCATGATCGAAGTGCCGGTTTTCGAGTCCAGGTTTCCGGTTGGTTCATCAGCCAGCAAAATTTCTGGCTCAGTAATTAGCGCGCGGGCCAGGGATACCCTTTGCTGTTCACCACCAGAAAGTTGATCGGGTTTGTGGTTGCGGCGTTCACTCAGGCCAACAAGATTCAATAAATTATCTATTCGGTCCTGGTACTGCCGGGGGTTTTTGCCATCGATAATCAAGGGTAAAGTGATATTTTCTTCGGTAGTCAGGGTCGGCAACAGGTTGAAGAACTGGAAGACAAAACCAACATTATGCCTGCGGAGCAGCGTGATTTCCTTGTCCTTGAGCAAAGAGAGTGGTTTTCCGGCCAAGGTCACCTCGCCTTCTGTAGGTTGATCGAGCCCACCAATTAGGTGAAGCAGGGTTGACTTTCCGCTGCCCGAAGGTCCCATGATAGCCACGAATTCACCTTTCCTGACGAGGAAATCCACACCGTCCAAGGCATTCACAGCATGATTACCCAACTGGTAAACCTTGCGTAGATTCTTTGTCTCTAGTACTTCCATTGGGACCTCCGCCACAAACCCTTGCTGGGAGGAAAATTCTCCTTTTTCCTCCCCAACCTGATCGCATATTGCCCTTGAGTGGATTTATTCTAAATTAAGATCTTAGGAGAAGTATACACTTTTCTCATAAATACCAACAGGCAATATTGTTGGGCAGCCGAGGTAAAGGATACCAGGAGTCCGTATTTTCAGGCTCGATATCATGCGGAGAGTTGCTTTGTTCAAGGGGGATTTTTTAAAAAATAACTCCATGGATAAACCTGAAGTGAGGTAACATTAAATTTAGGATAATGATTTTTCATCGAGATCAGCACGCAAGAATAATCGTGGTGAGGTATTTATATATGATCATCAGCAATACACACCCGCCTGATCTGAACCCCGGAATTGAAATATTAATGTTGGTATCCGTAACAATTTCAGAATGGCTGCGTTTAGTTGAGTAATTAGATGCACCTTACAAAACTGCAAATCATTTATCTTATTAAAGAGCAGAAAAAATGGATACCTATCGATGACTTACGAAATTGGGATGGTGTTCCTGATCGCAATCATTTCTTATCTCCTGGGAGCGATCTCGTTCACCAGGGTGGTGGCAAGGATCAAATCACCAGAAAATGATATCGTAGATACTGAAATTCAATTCGTTGATGCAGATGAAACAATGAAGGTCGGCCATATTGGCGCGAACGTGGTTGGCCAAACACTTGGTGCAAAATGGGGCATGCTGGTTGGGTTAATGGATATATCCAAGGTTTTTCTGCCATCTTTAGCTTGCAAATTATTGTTCCCCGAGCTACCGTACTACACACTGCTAGCCGGCATCGCTGGCATGGCAGGACATAATTGGCCTATCTACTATCGCTTTAGGGGTGGGATGGGATTTTCAGCAGCCATGGGAAGCTTGCTGGCTGTAGATTGGTTAGCAGTGCTGGTATTACCTATTGCCGGTACCTTGCTGGGAATGCTTGTCCGCAACATGGTGGTGGCATCCTTATCCTGGTTGTGGCTGCTAATCCCCTGGATGTGGTGGCGCGCATCTGACCCAGTATACGTTCTATATGCTATCTCATTGAATCTTCTCTTTATGTTAGCCATGATCCCGGAAATTAAAAAAGCCATCATATACTGGCGGGAAGGCAGGCTGGACGAGTATGGCGAAAGCGTCTTGAGGTCAAACCCGATGGGCCGCGGGATGATCAAAATGGCTGAGAAGTTTAATTTATCGGTTCGCGAAAAATAGACCTGCAAAAACATCGTGTCTACCGGATACATATATTCTCTAAATCAGAAAACTCTCCCTACTTCGTCTGGAAGCAAAGCGTTAAATTTACGCAAACTGGTTGATAATGGCTTTGAAGTTCCAGAGACCTATGTATGCACTTGGCAGGCGTACCACCACTTCCTAGCTTCCGAGGCTGCCTTCCAGGACAATCTTAGATCGGAGCTGGCTAAAATAATTAAGCCGGGAAAAAAATATGCAGTACGTTCCTCTGCCAATCTTGAAGATCATGTTGATCATTCCTTCGCAGGGCAATTTACAAGCGTATTGAATGTGCAGGGATTAGATAACATCCTGGGTGCGATCCAGGTCATTTGGGAGGCAGCTAGATCACCGCAGGTTCAATCTTATTTTGAGCAATCCAAAATCTCCAATCCAGAGATCCTGATGGGGGTTTTGATCCAAGAAATGATCGATCAGAAGATATCAGGGGTTTCCTTTAGCAAGAATCCCATTACCGGATTGGATGAAATCATCATTGAAGCGGTCGAAGGTAATGGTATAGCTATCGTGCAGCAAGGTGTAACACCATCTCGCTGGATTTATAAATGGGGTGAATGGGTTTCTTTGCCGGAAAATGCAGATATTGAACAGGCTTTAATCCAGCAAGTTGTTGACCAAACAAAATCCATCGCAAAGTTCTATGGAAAGCCTGCGGACTTAGAATGGGTGTTTGACGGTGACAAAGTTTACTGGTTGCAATTGCGGGAGATCAGCTCAATCGAGGGGATAAATTTTTATTCTAATAAAATCGCCCAGGATATGCTGCCCGGCATGATAAAACCGCTGATCTGGTCGATAAATATACCCCTGGTTAATGGAGCCTGGGTTAAGATATTTTCTGAGTTGATAGGTTCCAATGATATCGATCCACTCTCCCTGGCGAAATCATTCTATTACCGGGCATACTTTAACATGGGTGTGATCGGCGACATCATGGAAATGCTTGGCTTACCCCGAGAAACGCTCGAACTAATGACGGGGGTCGAAATCGCTGGTCCGGATAAACCAAAATTTCGTCCCTCTCCTAAAACTTACCGCTTGCTCCCTCGCATGCTGAAATTTGCACTAGGCATGCTGCGCAAACCGCGTGAGATAGAGCGATTCTACCTGCATATGAATGAGACCTACGCAAGAATGCAGAGCGCGCAAATTGCAAACATGAACGAGATTGAGCTGTTAAATCACATCGAGCGACTCTTTGAACTAACCCAAACCACGGCTTATTACAACATTATCACCCCATTAACCATGCAATTTTTTAATGCTTTATTAAAAAAGCAATTGGAAAAGCAAGGTGTAGATTTTTCTGCTTTCGATCTTACGCGTGGTTTGGAAGAATTGAGGGAAGTGGATCCAAATTATTCCCTTAACAAACTAGCCGTTCAATTTAATGTATTAAACGCGCAGCAGCGGGAGATTTTTTCATGCGCTAATTTTGAAAAATTTATGGAAATGCCTGCTTGCGAATCCTTGCAGCAGGGAATCGTTGAATTTCGTGAAAAATTCGGTCACTTGAGTGATAACGGTAATGATTTCTCCTATACACCTTGGCGAGAAACACCGGACTTGATACTAAAAATGATCAAAGCCAATGCTGAAGCAGAGCATAAGGAGATTAATAAAACCCATTTTGAAGACCTGCGGCTAGGATTAATCTCCGGTATTTTCTTGAAATCAATTTACAATAAAGCACGCCAATATTTTCTTTACCGCGAACAAATCGGTTCTTTGTACACTTATGGGTATGGTATGTTTCGAGAATATTTTCTTGCCCTGGGAGAAAAGTTCTCCCAACGAGGTTTGTTCAATGCAAAGGAAGATATTTTCTACCTGAACTTCGATGAAATAAAAGCTGCTGTTGATGAGCCACACCAAACGATTTCTTATAATGAGATAGTGAACGTACGAATCCAGGAAATGGAGAAATATCACGATATAACCCCTCCAACGATAATTTTCGGCGATCAACCATTGCCGATCGAGGAGGTTTCGGGTACTGTTCTGGAGGGTACTCCAACCTCAAGGGGATATTACCAGGGTCGCGCAAGAGTCGTTCATGGAATCGAAGATATTGAGAAGATTGAAAATGGTGATGTACTGGTTGTGCCGTACTCGGATGTTGGATGGACCCCAATTTATGTACATGCTGGCGCAGTGGTGGCGGAATCTGGAGGGATGTTATCTCACAGTTCGATCGTGGCACGCGAATACGGGATACCCGCGGTAGTATCCGTGCCAAATGCATGCAAACTGCTTGCTGGGAAGGTAGTCACCGTGGATGGCTACCGAGGCCAAGTCAAGATCCACGAAGATTAATGCGGAGCATCTAATAAAAAAAGATTAAAGGAGCTCAGGTGTGCGAATTTATTGGTGGATACTAATCACATTATTGGCATCGCTGGTTGGTGTAGGATTGATTCTTTTTATGACCGCAACTCCCGTGCAGATGAGCTTGTATTTGATATTGACGATGGTTGGACTCTTCTGCCTGATTTGGATAATTTCCAGGTTCAAGGGAATGCACTTAATCTTCTCAATTCTTCTTGGTTTGGTATTTTTTGGGCTCGGGTATTACGGCATGACATCCTACGTATTAAGCAGGGAGGATACACGAGAATTACCTCCCATCACGCGCCAAGTGGATACGCCGGGGGATGGCCATACCGCGGTGGTCTATTTTACGCACGGGGAACCGGAAACCTATGATCCCATTGGCTGGTTGAATCAGTTCCGCGAATTTGACAAGCAGGGCGTCCCGTTTGTGCCGAAATTGGTCAGGCCATTCTTCATTTACCAGTTACGGAATGCATACTTGCAAGTGGGGCAAAGCCACCACCGCCAGATGCATATCCAGATGGCGAAAGCACTGCAACAATCTCTAATCGATGCTGGTTATCCGGATTTTAGAGTATATTTATCCTTCCTGGATGATGAACCTCGTCCGGATGCAGCAGTGGTAGACGCGCTCAACAAAGGGGCAGATGAAATCATCGCGGCAGAGATCTTCGTCAGCATATCAAACCACACTGCCGAAGGAGAGGAATTAATTAAGTCCGTGGGGACAGAAGATTATGGCATTCCTTTGAAATTCACTGGGCCGCTCTGGAATTCGAGCACCTTACATCGCATGTTTGTTGAAAAAGCGAATGCTGCCATCGGCGAAATGGATAAATCAAAAGTTGGCGTGATCCTTGTTGGTCATGGTCAACCGGATGCATGGGATCAGGAATTTGCTTCAGAAACGGAACATGAAATGTTGTTTAGGCAGAAAATCCTGGATTTATTTGTTGAAGATGGCTACCTTGCGGATAACCTGGGTTTGGCCTGGATGTCTTTCAAAGAACCAAGACCTGCAGAATTGGTGGAACAGCTCATAGAAAATAATGTTGAGATGGTCTTATTCTTTTCCGCAGCGATCAGTGCTGATTCGATCCACAGCCAATTCGATATCCCCGAGCTGATCCATGAGGCGGATATCCCCGATAACATCCCGGTGATTAACCTTGGCGCCTGGAATGATCACCCGCTTACCATCCAGGCAATCCAGGAACTGGTTCTCACTCAGGTAGATTGAAAATATTTTGGTGGTCATGCAGAAATCCATCAAACATCCAGCTGTCATCTTCGGGGGTTTTTTAAGCTATGCAGGCCACTACAACAACATGAAGGGTGACCTGGAATCCATCACGGGCAACAAAGTTACCATTGTAAATACCAAGGGCTTTGACTGGTTGCCCATGATTACCATCCAGGGTTGGATATACCTGTTGCGTAAACTCGACCAGGCAGTGATCCAGGCAGCGAATGGCAATTCGTCAGGAAAGGTGATACTATTTGCCCATAGCGTCGGTGGAGTCCTGGCGCGGATTTATTTACTCAAAGACCCATTTCCCGGGGAGAATTTCCAGGGTCGAGAAGCGGTCACCCAATTGATTACACTGGGCTCACCGCATTCCAATAAAGGTGGGGTTACGCGGGGGGGATTGCTGAACCGCTGGATAACCAAGCGTTATCCGCGCGGAACAAATGTTGCGAATGTTAATTATACTTCGATTGCCGGAAAATACATTAACGGAAATATTCAAGGTTCAACGAAACAGCATTGGGTTTATAGAAATTATAAATCGGTCTGTGGAAAGGGAAATGTCTGGGGGGATGGATTGATCCCAGTGGAATGCGCATTGCTCGCTGATTCAGCGCAGGTTATCCTGGACGGTGTAAGTCATGCGCAAATCTTTGGTTCACCGTGGTATGGTGACCGGGTTGCCTTAGAGAAAATTCTTTCCGCGATTAATTGAATTACTTTCCACCCTTATTGGTTCTCCATGGAGCAAGGAGTTGGTATGTTCCAGGCAGGCTGGCAAAAGAAAATTCGATGGATTATGCTGTTCTCCCTCTTCGCATTTTGGATTGCGCCATCAGATAAGGTGACTGGGAAACTCATGGTCCTGGATCCAGGTTAATTGGGTCCATGTGAATATGAAAAAATTTTCCTTAACATTCAAGGGAACCAGACAGCAATTTTTATTCCGGTAGATGGGTCCTGCGATTCCTGGGGCAAGGCATCTTTTCCAGGTTTGGTTTTCGCCCATGGATTCACCATGATGGGTTTTTCAGATGGAGTTGCAGAAGTTGAGGGGCATGGGGAACATTTAGCGAGCTGGGGGTATTGGTTAGCCATCCCTGCCTTGCCGGATGATGCCGAAACACGCATAGATGATTATCGTTCTGTTATCGATTTCTTGTTGCATGCAACCAACCAAGCAATCTCCCCGGTTGATCAAAAAATCGACCCCCAGCGATTGGCAGCTGCTGGATATTCTTTGGGGGGAGCTACAGCCCTGGCAGCAAGTGCCAGGGATGATCGTATTCAGACCGCTATAGCACTTGATCCTGTTTACCACGAAGGAGGTTTTTCAGGTGAAGGCGACCCAATCTGGAACCCTGAGGTGGAAGGAATAAAGATTGAGATCCCCACCGGGGTCCTTGGCTCACCTGCCAACAGCTGTAATTCACAGGCCAATTATGCGGAAATTTATGATTTCCTGGGATCTGTGCATAAGGCAGCCTACCAAGTGACTGGTGCCAGTCATTGTGATTTGCTTGATCCGGCGAACTCCTATTGCGCCTTAATTTGCGGCGGAACAACCGATGTAGCTCGTACGGCATAAAGCCAGCGTTATATGACTGCCTGGTTGAATTATTACCTGCATTTTGAAGATGAATGTTATTCGACTCTATTTGGTGATGGCCTGCAACAAGATATTGCACAGAATTCTATCTCTGTTGAATATGCCAACCAACCCAGGAACTTCCAGGGCTATGGGACAACTCAATGGGTATTATTAACCTGGGAAGGATATGATCATCCTGTACTGGGTGGCTACAATATATATCGCCGCGCATCAGATGGGGTATATTCCTCCAAGCCATACCGTCAGCTCGCGCTAACAGGCAGCTTCGCAGACCCAATAGGTAGCCGGGGGGCGACGAATGGCTACAAGGTTTGTAGTTATGACAAGGGAGGGAATCAGCACCAATGCAGTGAAGAAATCATTATCACAGCAGGAGAAAGTGAACCGGCTTTTTTACCGATAATTTTATAGTAATCGCTTTTTTTAATTATATTTGGGGTTTCGAATAAACTTCCCGAAGATTGAAGAAATGAATTTCATTCATAGGCCAGCACCTCGCGAATGGTGAGGGCGGATGCACGCTGGGCTGGCAGTACACTGGCACCGATAGACAGCAGGGAAACCACAACGAACCAGATCAAGAATCCGGTGGGGGTGTAGGTAATCGAGGTGGATGCATCAAAAAGTGCTAGGCTGATCGCATTAGACATCAGGTTTGTGATCGGAAAAGCTAACAGGGAGCCCAACCCCCAGCTGATGATCCCGATCAAGTATCCTTCGACAATCACCATCATCATCAGGATGCCGTTCGATGATCCAATGGCGCGCATGATACCGATTTCGCGCGTGCGCTCCATGACATTGATGCTCATGGTGCCGGCGAGTCCAATGCTGCCAACGATTGCGGCTAGGATTGCCATGAAGAGCAGGAAATATGTCAGGATGTTGAACCCATCGGCAGCTGTCTGGCTGACTGAAAGCCCAGCTTCCACTTCTGAGATTTGAATACCCTGCTCTTCGAGAAGATTCTGGACTTTAATGCCTAACGCTTCTTGCTCACTGATAGTTAAATTTGGATCTGTTGCAACAATGCGAAACATCAGCGCCTGGTTTGGCAGTCCTACCAGGCTGGACAGGTACTCAGCGTTGGTATATGCCATAAACCCGGAACTGCTCCCTGCAAATTGGAAGAACCCCACCACGATCCAATCCGTCTCGTCACCATTGACCTGGATCGGTAAAGTATCACCTACCTGAAGTTCCGGAAATTTCGCGCGGAACTGCTCGTTGAGCACAATTGCATTCTGATCGCCAGGTTTAAGCCAGCGACCTGCGATTAATTTTGGGTTGACCAGCTGGCTGCCACCTGGAGGTGCCAGCAAATGTATAGAATCTGCGGTCGATCCATCTTCTCGCAGCAACTCGCTGGGGGCGGTCATCCAGCCTTCAACATGGTTGATTTCATCCAACCGCGCGAGCAGTGATTCGATTTTCTCGATCCGGTACGGGTATGCCAGCGTAAGATTGACATCACCTATGAAGTACTGGCTGATCTGGTCAATATAATTCGCCATGGACAGCTGCACATTAAAGGTCGAGATAAACAGGGCTCCACCAAGGGAAAGCGTAACCAATGTCAGCGCCATCCGTCCTTTGCTGCGGAAAGTATTTCGCAGAGAGATTAACAGCGGCCGAGATAAAAGCTTGAAGCGTGCCACACTTCGACCGCCTGCTTTTTTTACCTTACTGCGACCCTGGCGGATCCCGCTGAGAGCTTCCTGCACAGATAGGCGAGATCCACGCCAGATGGGGATAAAGGCTGCTAATTGAGGAATGAGTACAGCAAGCAGTGCCTGGGAGATGAGCACACTGGGTACAATCCTGAATCCCAATAAATTGAAATTCAATAAATTAACCAGGAAACCCATCAACTGGAATGAAACCCAGCTGGTCAGAGGTGCTGCGAGCAGGAATGCGATGATACCAAACGCCAGGATGAGCATCATGTAAATCGTGGTAATCTGGGTTCGCCGGGCTCCCACCGTTTTCATGATCCCGATCTGCTCTACCTGCTGCTGTAATAAAGCTTGTAAGGTGTTGGTGATCAGGAACGTGCTGAGAAAAAGGATGAAAACACCCAGGAGTAAAAGCACTCCTGCAATAGCATTTACATAAGCGCTGTTGGGGTGGTCCTCTGAACTCCGGGTAGCGACACTGTTCACGGTAACATTCCGGTTTTCGAGCTCCTGGCTGACCTCGTCAGCAACGGATTGGATGTAAGCTTCATCCGTTGAATTTCCGGTAACGGTCAGGTCAAGCGTGTCGTAATAGTCGGGCAGTGGAAGTCCCAACCACTCCAGAGTGTCTGGATTGACATATCCCTGGATCGGAGAGAGAAAGAATCCCCCTGCACCGGAAAATGCGCCATTGGTTAGGTCGCTTACCACGCCGGATACTTCGAGAGCTCGCAGCTGTCCATCTGGCTTTTCGATGATTACCTGGTCACCTAATCCTGAGCCGGTTTCTTCCAATTTATATCGCTCGATCAAAATCTGGCCCTTTGCAAGCTCGAAATTACCATCTGAAAGAGACAGTTGATTGACTGAAGAATTCTTGAAATCGGGTTGGACGTGTAATTCGAGGGTCGCCCAATCATCCGAATTGGTTTGCAATCTCAGGTTGAGCAGCCTGGCCCCCTGGACATTTTTTATACCAGGCAGGTCAGCAATCGTTGCGGCCATATCCTCATCGATTAATGAGGTACGCAATCTGATATTCGCTGGTTCAACCGCTGCATATCCATCGCGCATGTCCTGGCGGATGACAACATACAAAGTGGCGATCACGCCAAAGGCAAACAGGCCGACCGAAATGGAGGCGATCACCAAGACAGTTCTACCCAGATTGCCGCGTAAATCGGAAAGGACTTTCTGCCAGCGAGGACGCATCTTAATTAGTCCCGCCGTTGGTGCGCCAGGCAGTTAGCCGTGTTTGTGCTGCTGTGGAGAGGTTGTTCAGAACCGATCGATCGTCAGCCATCCAGTTTTGGAATGCTTGCTGGTTGAGAACGAGAGCTTCCACCGATTCGTCATTCACACTTCGTAAGCCGAGAACATCCGGGCTGAAATTCTGGACGTCAGGCAATGCAAGGTACTCCCCCTTGTCGAGCCGCACCTTATGCTTACCAAAGAAGCCATTCCGAGTGATGAATTCTACGGGACCTGAAGTGAATAGGTATAGCGCAAAAGGATCCTTGTCTGGTAAGGGTATCGGCTGGCCGCTTTCAAAGGTCTGCCTCTCCATGAGATGTGTTAGCCAGAGTAGGCGGGAGTGCGGTAAATCTGGGAAGGCATTTGCAATCCATGTATTAACCAGTTCGCCATCACTGAGCAGCAGCATGCGATTGGTTCGTTCAGCCAGGCTGCGGTCGTGGGTCACCATGATAATCGTCTTCCCGAAGTTTGCCAAATCATGAAATATATCGAATACCGCATCAGCTGAGCGAGAATCCAGGTTGCCTGTCGGTTCATCGGCGATAATCAGGGGCGGGTCGTTCGCCAGCGCGCGTGCTATGGCGGCTGATTGCTGCTGTCCACCAGCAACCTCAGCCGGTAGATCGTGGGCGTAATCTTGCAGGCCAACCAATTCGAGCAGCTGCATCGCCCGTTCTTCGCGATCCTGGAAAGGGATCAGCTTTGCGAAATCCATCGGCAGCATGACGTTTTCAAGAATTGAGAGCATGGGTAGAAGTTGGAAGAATTGGAATATGATCCCCAGATTGCTTCCGCGCCAGGTGGACATCTGCCCCTCACTTAGCTGATGGATGTACTGATCACCAACCCGCACGCTGCCCGATGTGGGATGATCGATTCCGGTCAGCATATTGACCAGAGTCGATTTACCACTGCCGGATTTACCGACCACACTGACAAATTCGCCTTCAAAAAAGCAGACATCGACATCCTTCAGTGCGGTGAAATCACCGGCACCGGTCTTGAAGATCTTGGTGATCTCCCGCATTTCAATCAGCGGTTCCTTGCTATTTCCACGCGCTACCGCGGCCGCGCCCATTTCTGCACATGTTTGTTTGGTCATATTAATTCAATTGTTTAACGCTGTTTGCCTGGTCGGAAATTATTCTGCCGTCAGCAATCTCAATCGTGCGCGAGGCACGTTTCGCCAGACCCCGGTCATGTGTGACCATCACGATTGTTTTCCCTTGCGCCGAAAGATCCAGGAAAATTTGAAAAATCGATTCCGCGGTCATGCTGTCGAGGCGTCCTGTCGGTTCATCGGCGATGAGGATCGGTGGATCATTTGCCAGGGCACGCGCGATTGCCACACGCTGCTGTTGACCTCCAGAAATTGCAGAGGGTGGCTTGTGAGCGTGATCCTTAAGTTCTACCTGGGTGAGCAGCTCCAATGCCCTGCGCTTGCTGTTCCCATTGCGGTAGAGGCCACAGAAATCTATTGGCAGCAATACATTATCCAGCAGAGAAAGGCTCGGCATAAGATGGAACGACTGGTAGATGATTCCCATTGTGCGTCCGCGCCATTGAGCCAGCTGGTTTTCATGTTTTTCGTGAAGCGGCATCCCCGATACCCAGACCTGACCTGAAGTAATGCGATCCACACCAGTAATCATATTGATCAATGTTGTCTTCCCAGCACCTGATTTTCCGCGAATGGCGACAAACTCGCCAGGCTGGATGATTAAATCGATATTCTTCAGTGCTGAAAGGTCTCCAGCAGCTGATTGGTAAGTTTTAACCAGGTTGGAAAGGCGGATTAAAGGTTGGTCTGATAGTTCACTGCCTGCTTGTTGCGCTTCGTATTCTCTACCCGAGCGCCTTTTTGACTTGACGAAATTGTTAAGCATCTTCTAAGCATACCAATCTTGAAATCGGTTACAATAAATAAGGGTGGAATAATAAGACAGTGTCCGAATTTCAACATAGTTAGTAATCGAATAGTGTGTTATAATAGACAATGTTCGTGATTATATGCCATTGTTCTTTATTTGTCAACCCTGCGCGTCCAGCAGATATCCAACAATTTTGCCAGCTGCCAGGATCACTGCTGGCAGGCATCCTACTCGCGAAACTGAAATTAAATATCAGGGTTAAGGTAAGCAGCAGTCAAACTGGTGCCACCTTTTGGCGTCATCTTGATTTGGAGATAAGGAGAAGCAATGGGTGAAGTTCAGGATAAGGAAAAGCTCGATCGGAGGGTGAGGAGGACTCGCAAAGCATTGCGCGAGGCAATGCAGGTCTTGATGGCAGAAAAAGGCTATGACCAGGTAACCATCGAGGAACTGACAGAGAGGGCGGATATTGGTCGCACCACCTTTTACCTGCATTACAGCGCCAAACAAGACCTGCTGCTTGAGCAGTTTGATGAGCTGATGGAACAGCTGGTCAGCCAGCTAGCCAGCATCCCTTTGTCATCCTGGACACAACAAGGCCAAGTTTTACCAGCTGAGGATCAACCCGGGCGCCCGATCTGCATCCTATTTACCCATGCCGCAGAAAATGAAGAATTATACCGGCTTGTGCTGCACGGCGAAGGCGTGGATCAGGCTTCCCAGCGTTTGCAGGAAATGATGACCAGAGCGGTGAGATCTTATCTCGATCGTAAAATGGGTGATGGTACTGAACAAATTCACATCGATTTCCCGGTAGACCTGTTTGGTAATTATTTCGCAGGAGCAATCTTAGGTATGATCAAATGGTGGTTGGAGGAGGGGATGCCTTACACCGCGGAAGAAATGGAAAGGATCTTCTTTCAGATGTTCTTGCCCGGTGCCAGCCAGGTGATTGGATTCGGGTTAGAGCCACGCTAATCAGGCTACACCTGATATGCTAGGTTGGTTGAAAGAAAATACAGGATAGCGATATACGAGTGCCTAGAATCATCCCTCCCTGATCGAAGAACCGGGAGGGACTCACCAACCAGCAAAACCAGCTGTGGGCTGGATAGTGAAATGGAAGGCAAGAAAGATCGCTTGTGTATTGGGTAACAGCAGCTATTGAAAACCCTTTCCTGTTCTGTACAATTTGAATGCAAGTGTCAACACACCGGGATCACCCTGCATCAAACCACCCGGAGAAATAAATTGATATGCTGGAAAACAATTTTGTATTTGTAGGAGTACTCCTTACAGGTTGATTTTTTTGCTGAACCCGGGAGGCGGAAACCTGATGGGAGAGCATTTCTCCTTAAACCAATAAACCGCTGGAAGATTTCTCCAGCGGTTTATTCTTTGACTTGTTTTTGCGAATTAATCAGCCTGCTTTCTTGAGTAAGGGCAGGCCATTCTTATTTTCAACCACCTGGTAACCTGCGGGTACTGCATCCAACCCACCTTCGGGTTTTACTTCCTTGGCGAAGTAGTACAACCAAGAGGTTCCGCTCTTGGTAGGGCGTTCTTTGCCGTGTAAATAATATGTGACGCCTTTCTTATTCGTATAACTGTATGCCATGCTAAGCTCCTTTGGAATATAATATATTCAAGTAGACATCTATCTGGAATATTTTCCCCGGATGTCTGTGGATATTCAATACATAATTTACCCGAATATCACCAATAAATCAATACCTGAAGGGGACTAATTTTATCCATAATATTTTACAATAAAATTGAATGGGGCAATCCAATATGTGGGGGTTGGTGGCTGAATCTTCCCATATCTACCGTTGATGACCGCCAGTACAGTTCCTGATCTGCCAGGCAATACCTGGAATCAAAAAAGCGGTGAGCCATTGGGGTTGCTCACCGCCTTGAAAGAATTGATTCCAAATTATTATCTATCCGAAAAGGGAAGCGCCAGTCAGGCCGATTGCAAGCATGAGCGCGCCCGCCAGGAGATTGACCACGATCAGGACGATCCACCCGATCACGACTGTCACGATGGTTGGTACCCAGTCCAGGTCCAATGCTTCTTTCACCGCGATGAACCAGGCAATTACGGTCAGTATCCAACCGATAAATATCACCGGAGCAGTGATGCAGGCTAAGGCAACTGAGAAAGCACCTAAAATCCCTATTAAACCAACCACTTGCCAGACATAAGCTAAGCCAAGGGTACGCAGCAGCTCTCCGAAATTGACATCTGCTTTAAAGACAATCCTGCCCACCAGGTTGATAACATAGGTCGCGACCGCGAACCCAAGCACTGCAAACACGGTCCCAATTACCGCACCCAGGAGCCAATTGCCGAAATTTGTACTTGCGCGTGCTCCCAGCTGGTTCAGAAAGCTGACTACCGCCACGATTAACCAGGCAGTATTATTGAAGGTTAGGTCTTGTTCGACCTCGGAATAGACCTCTGTTTTGAACGTAAAGGCTTTGATGATGCGATCCATTTTAGATTCTCCTTATGATGATAAATAATGAACGAAATGTAAGTAGCACCGCAACGAGATGATTAAATTGTAATATCCTCCTTTCCTATTCCAGGGCAGGAATTGTGGCATCTTGCATGTATCCGATTCAACAATATAAACACCAAATTATAAAAAAGTTGCACTGTTTGGGATCAATTTCGCTGCAGATTTTCAATCTAATGCGTTCGCGGAAGCGGCTTCCTGTTAGGCCAGGAGCACTTCCTGGATCCGTGCAGCGTATGCTGCGCTCTCAGCATCCCCGGTGAGGATTTCAATCTTATCTGCTTTGTCCACACCGAGACCGAGCTGGACAGCCCTTTTGATCTGCTCCTGCTGGAAGATCTTTCCCCGGGCAACCTCGGTTCTACAACCGTGGTAGCGCAGCAGTGCCACTCCGACGGCATCGAGTGCCACTCGATCAGTGCCAGCCAAAATCACTTCTGAGGAGACAGAGCGGCCATTTGCGGGACCACCATCGATGAAGCACTCCACACCATCCAGGACGACCAGATCGGGTGTGTATGCGGTATTAATCTCGGCGATCATGCGGCGCTGGTGAGGGGAGCTGTGCAATTCATCCATAAAATTATGTTCACCCGCCGGGTTGTATTTGGCGACCATGCCGACGGAATTCTTTAAGGATAAGGTGAACTGGCCGCCGAATTGGTGGGTTTTCAGGCAGCAGGTTTGAATCAGGGTATCTGTTTCAAGGATGGGACGTGCGAAAGGGAACCCAGCTGCCCAATGTGACCTGGGTGGGTTGATCATCACCCAATCAGCGGGAGATAAATCATCGAAAATGATGGTTTTAAAGCCGAACTCTTCCTGCATTTCGAAAACCCCCAACCTTTGCATGGTTTGGCGAGTATCCTCCATGCCACTTCGATCACCAACAGTGATCTGGCCTGACTTGTTCTCCTGGAGTATGGTGATGATGGTGCGCAGCACATCCGGGTGAGTTGAGCCAGGTGTCGGGTCGGAACTATTGTAATTCGGTTTGATAAAAACGCGCTGGTCGTAAATGTCTTTCAGGCCAAACATTTCTACCGCCTGGCGTACACCCAGAGTGCGATTTTGGGTTTTGATAAATGCCACCTGGGTGGTCCCGGCATTTTGGTTTGCAGAAGCCGGTTGGGTCGCGGTGGGTGAAGGTTCGGCCTTGCTCTCTTCTTCTGGCGTGCTCGTACCCGTCGCCGTTTCAGTTGGGATTCGTGTAGGCGGAGCAAGCGTAGGTGCGGGTGTGATCAGTCCAGTCGATTCCTGAGTACAGGCTTGGAGGAATGAGGTCAGCGCGGCTGCGCCACCAAGCGTGGAGAGCAGTTTTAAGAATTCTCGGCGAGATGTTTGGGAATTTCTGTCTCTGGCGCACATGCTCCTGCTCCTGTATCAGGATACGAATTTAATAGCAGATTTCGATATGATAGGGGGAACTATACCACCGGTAGATGAAATAAATATTATAAGCTGGTGTATATCTATTGATTCTTCTTTGGTATCAGCCTGATCAACCAGTGTTTTGCTCCAATTGTTTTTCAATCCGTGCCAATTGGCGTTCAATCTCTGCAAGAGCAGTTTGCTGGTATTCCAGCATGCGCTGCAGTTCGCTTATATCGTTTTTGAGGTCAGCTGAGTTTTCCAAGTCAACCTCCTTAACGCGCGTAGAAAATTTATTAGTGAAATAACTCGTTAATACACTGAAGAGAATCACACCGAGGAGGATCACCAGGGCACCAATGATGCGGCCGAGATCAGTTACCGGGTACCGATCCCCATATCCCACCGTGGTGATTGTTACGATCGCCCACCAGAGAGAATCCAGAGGATGAGTGATATTCGGATTTGACGCCTTGGATTCAATGCCAATCATCAAATAGCTGCCAAATTGAAGCACAAGAATGACGAGGAAGCTGATGCCTGCCAGCACACTGGAGGCTGGTTCGGTGTGTATTTCTTCCCGAATATTGCTTAATCCAAAATTACGGAAAATGCGGATCATCCGGATGATACGGAATATGCGGAAAATAGGCATCCAGAATAAAGGGAGACTCCCGAGAAAATCCAACCAGCCAAGACCGGACACAAGGTAATCGATTTTATTTTCAGCTACGGAAACACGGTAGACAAAATCTACCATCAAGAACAAGCTGAGGGTGAAGTTTGCAATCACCAGCACCTGGTCCATATTTAGATCGCCGGTAAGAAGAATAATGATGATATTTAGGATTGCAAGAATTGAAATAGCAAGGATGAATAAATCATAGCTAATGCTTTTTGAATCAGAGTATTTATTTATTTTTTTCACCGCTATCTCCTGGAAAACACTTACCAGCCGCTGGAAAATTAAATCTTATTTGTATCAAGTATTGCACCTGAATTTGATTTTTCGAAGAATCCCTCAGAATCTTGGCGGTTCCAAGGATCATTAGACCTCGAATTGATGAAAGAACCTACCTGATTGTTTGTAATGAACACACATGTTGATTTCTGCGGTACTCCGTGGTTGATTTCATAGATAATTGTATTTTTATACAATCATCGCCTCTACATCTGATGATCAATGACCAAAATTAATAGAGGCGAGTGATTGGCTTGGGATAAGCCTGGATTCCAATTAGTTAACGTGGGAACTATTTTTTAGAAATCTATGCTTGCTCCTGGGCGTCTTCATTCATCACTTCTGCAGCACCCATCTCCGCTGCACCAGTGGCAATATCACCGACGCCTTGTTCGGCAATTTCCTGCGCTGCCTGCCGGGTCTCAAGACCATCAGCCATTTCTACAGCACCCAGCGTGCCCAACACAGCACCAGCTTCTGCCAGGTCTTCGCTTCTCTCTGCCATCCCATCCGAAACGGCCATGCGAACCACGCCTTCAGCCGCTTCCCTGATACCATAACCAGCAATCTGGTCACCAGTCGCTGCCATGATCTCGGACAGCGAATGGGTGCTGCCAGCACGTAAAATCTGTTCAACAGCCATCTCTTGCAGTAGTAAACCGCGTTCTTCGAGGAAACCTGCAAGAACCGGCATTTCCAGCAGGTCGGTGACATCACTGACGACCCACATCTCGCCTGCCAAGCGAGCTAATTCCAAGCCATGTTCGAGATCTTCAGCACCCATTAATCCGACCATGGCGCTCAGGACATTAACATCCTCTGATGTGGCAAGAATTTCTGCACCCTCGGCCATGTCAGTCACGCCAGCCTCAGCAACTACATCACTGAGTCTGGCAACACGATCCGCGGCGATTTCCAGGTCCACTGCGCGTGTGAAGTCGCTCGCTCCAGCTGCAACTTCTGCCGTCCCGTACGCACCTACTTCGGCAGCAATCTCGAGCTCTTCAACACCTTCTTCCATATCAACAGCCCCTTCAATACCTGTTGCCATGGCTGCGACTTCCATTTCCTCGGCGTTTTTTGTTAATTGGTCTTTGTTCGGCGATGCTTTCTTTTTGTTTTTGGGTTCTTCACTCATTTTTATTGCTCCTCGTATTCTTTTTGGAAAGGGTCTGAGAATTGAGCCATGTTATTCAACGATTGGAAGGTTTCATTCCTCTTTAGGTTCTGTCTCATCTTCTTCAGATTCAGGTTCCTCGAGCTCAGCGATTCCTTCTACAGCAACCACGCCTTCATCGTCGGCGATTACGCCACTGAAATCAGCTTCACCTCCAGTGGTGGAAACCCTGCCTGCAGCAAATCCTTCTTCGCTGGAAACCGCTGTAAAGGATACTTCTCCACCCTTCTGGAGCTGTTCAGCAATCTCATCCGCCAGGGCTGCGGTCATCACGTTTGCGCCTTCCTCAGCCAGGTCGCGCTCCAAATCTGCGACCCAGCGGTGCTCGATGACTGCCACGATTGCTGATGTCCCGGGAGTCAGAGAATTTCCAATCTCCCGCAGTCGATCATCTTTAAAACCACCATCATACAACTTGGCTGTCACACCTCCTACTGCTGCGCCCAAGGCACCACCAAGCGCAACACCCAGGGGTCCACCGATGAGACCGATTGCGCCGCCCACGAGTACTCCTACCCCAGCACCCTTGCCGCCTCCCATATCAGCGGTTTCCTTAATGTGCAATTTGCCATCCTCATCCTTGCGGATCACAGCTGCATTATCGATGCTGATCAGTTTTTCTTTCTTCGCCTCTTTTAGGTTTCTCAAGGCCTCATCCGCTGCCTCTTCTTCCTGGAAAGCAGCTACAATGATTTGCATTGGTGCATTTGACATTTCTATTCTCCTTTATATATTTTTTAGATAAGTGTAGTTGGGATGTGAATATTTTTGTCTTTTGATTTTTTGGATTTTACCATTATTTCAGGAATATTCCCCTGTTTTGATAATAAAAGGCGAATATTCAAGCAGGTTTCTATGCTTTTTCGATTCCCGGTTAGTCTGGCTGCCAATTTCTGGCTTGGAAGACAAAACGCAGCCAATGGGCTGCGTCTGTAATAGAACCAATGAGCAGTCGAATATTCGCGCCCTTGTGGGGCGCACCGTTCTTAAGGATTGGAAAAATTGCTGACCAGGATCGGCAGGTAAAGCAGTGGTGGATCCGCTGATACCCCACTAATTTCAATCTGGCTGCAATCTGTTGGCCCCGTGTTTCCATAAATATCCGTACCTCGTACACAGATATCAACCGTTGAGGCAGATTGAGGAACATTAAACTGTGCTGTCACCTGTTCTGTTGGGGAATTGAAGGTGCCATCCTGGGCTAACATCGGGGTCCATAGCCCACCGGAGACCTGGAATTCAGCAGAGGTCAGGTTGGAATTACCGGTCGAAGAATCATTCACGCTGGTTGATAGATCAACCTGGCTGCCAGCATCCGCCGGATTGGGAGAGATTTCTTGTATGCTGGATAATGGACCTAGGGCATCCACAACCAGGAGCGAACAAGTTTCGCTGCCGATATTACCGGCGGCATCAATTCCCCGGACACATACGTTGATTTCGCTGCTAACGGTTGGAGAGATGAAAGAAGCGGCAACTGATTCCGCGGTTGAATCAAAGGTGGTGTCTTCAGGATTCATGGGGTTCCAGACTACACCATTCAAACTGTATTCTGCTGACTGGATATTCGAACCGCCCGTCGTGCTGTCATCAACCAGCGCGGTCAGATCAACATTCTCTCCACCGCCTACCTTCTGAGGGTCAACTTGAACCGTCGAAGTTAGCGGTCCCTGGCTGTCCACGTGCAATGTGATGCATTGATCGGTACTTATGTTGTCCGCACTGTCCGTGCCATGCACACAGAGGCTATATGACCCCTCGCTGGTGGGTGCAACGAACGAAGCACTCACATCTTCGGTTGGGGAATCAAACGTGCCATCTATCGCGCTCATCGGGGTCCAGGCTCCCCCATCCAGGTTGTATTCGGCGGATTGGATGATCGATCCACCTGATCCGCTGTCGTCAACGGTGGCGGTGAGGATGACATTTCCACCTCCGGTTACGGGATTCGGGGTGGCAACTACATTTGTGACAGCAGGTGCGGATGTATCAGTATTCACATAACCAAAGGTAATATCAATCCTATTCAGTTCTGCACTGGGGCTGTTGACATTGGATAAATTAAGTGTTCCGGTGAGGGTGAATCCAGAAGAGAGATCGTATCCATTAACCCGCCAATCCTTTGTTTCATGGTTAACACCAGTGAAATTCCCCAGGGCATACCCATCCAGGGATACATCCTCCAGGTTGAGCTGGGCAGGTGAACTTTCTCCCAGGCGCAAGCTGATCTGCATGTAGTTCAGGCGGTTCAAGGCTTCATCGGCTAGACCCTGGTTACCTCCGTAGAGCAGGTCACGGACATGATCAGAGAAATCGAGGTAATCAAGCGACCAGGATGTGGTACCGTTATCCATTGTCGTGGTTAACTTATCCAGGGTGGGATCATAGGTAAAAGTGAGGTCGTTGCTGCTGCCCCAGGTGAGATTTGTTTGCGAGCGGTGGGTACCATCCCCCAGGTCGGGTACACCTAAAAATACCTCGGCATCATTCCCGGTTGCCAGCTCGCGGTAGCGAACTCCGCCAAGAAGTACTGCGCTCGGGTCGGTACCCGGTGTAACCACAGGCGTACCAGCAGAAAAAGCCACTCCCAATGTCATCCCGACCAATGCCAGGCTGATCACGATGAAAGAGACAAACTTGAAAAAGAACTTCATTGAATAACTCCTCTAATGTGAAATATTAATAATCTCATGGGCGAGATCGCTGAACAACCTGTGATCTTTGTATCAGGGCAGGTTGTGCATCGGATCTCGCAAATTATAAAATTATGGGGCAGGAGAATAGCTTACAGAAACGATGGGTTGCGGGTTTATATGTTCAGGATCTGGATATTTTTGGAGGTGAAGGAGAGAAAGAAGGACTCGAAAAACATGGATTTACCTTCCATGGATACTTTCTATTCCTGGCTGAGTATTTCGATAACCTCTTCAAGGTTTTCTGATAGGTTAACGATCGTGCTCCAATCCAAAGAGACGATATCCTGGGCGTGGGCCAAGTTGTTGCGCAATTTTTCCAGGCTCTTGATGGTTTGTTCTCCCCGGCGCCTGGATTGGAAACCAACCTGCTGGCGTAATTGTTCGTCACGCAGCACAATTTGAGCCTTATCAGAGAACTGCAAACATTCCAGTTTACGGGGATCCTGGTTGCGTCGGCGGCGTTCTTCCTGCAGGGCAGTGGCTTTATCCAGGCGCTGGGGGGAAAGATATACTTCCCAGCCAGATTCCGGGAAACGGCTTTCAATTAATGTCAGGAAGCGTAATTCAATCAAGGTAATTAACCCGAACAGCCACATACGAACCGGGGGATCATCCAAGTCCGCCCGGGTGACAATGCCGCTGATCTCACCCAGGAATTTGACGAATAGGAAAGGCACCTGGTCTAAGGCGAGCACGAGTTCAGAGAGATGGGCATTTCCGGAAAGGATTATTGCTTCATTTATCGGGTGGCAGAATTGGCTGCAGGGACCTTCACCAAGCTCCTCGATGGTCAAGTACCCGGTAACGAATCCATATTCTCTGACACCGGCGATTTGCTGGTGATGCTTTTCGAGGATAGGGCGGACGATCTCTGCAGGGGTCCCGGAATCGAATGAGGGTAAGGGTTCTGCGATGTCACGTACGGTCAGGTTGCGTAGGAAAATCTTATCAACATCGTAATAGGAATTTTTTCTCATCGTCTTGGCTGTGATTTGCGTTCCTCAAATGATCGCTTGATCAGGGTGGATTGATTTCGAATCCACTCAAAAATCTCCGGACAAGAGTTAACCCGGAGATTTGATCTAGATCTTCTTTGACCACTTTCAACGCCTGGTGGGAGTCCAGCGTCCAAGGAGCTTGATATTATCAAAATCGAACTCCCGACTGGCGAGGAACTGGACATAAATTCCAACTCCCAGCAAAACTAGGAAGGCAATGATATAAAGGGGTGACTCGGCGAGGATGGGTGCAAAAGTACCGGTTGGGGAGACGATCTCTTGCAGGCTGACCCGGTTAAATATCAGCAAAATAGACAAAACGATCGCATCCGCACCCAGAATCGCGGTAAATAAAATCAGTATATAGCGTACCAATTTGTAGCGCATTGTCAACCAGACTGCCAATCCGGCGGTAGCCAAACCCACAAGAAATGCAATACATCCCGGGTCAAGGCCCAATAAATCCAGCACGCCTGCCGCAAGGGCAAACCCCATGGTTCCTGCGACCAGGATGATGCCGATCATGAAAAATACATATGCCGCAAAGGCGCCAATCACCCCGGATAATAACCCGACAACGATGCTGAGGGTGGAAGCCAGGAACCCCTCCGCCAGGGCGATCTGCATGGCTTGGGCGCCTATATAAAACCCGACGATAAAACCGAGGATCGGCAGTAAAACCAGGAAGGCACGGAATCCATAAAAACAAAACGCGACTCCGAAAGCGAGCAGGATGATACCTACCAGGATGGTGGTGAGCATGTTCTCCTCCGAGTATTTTAATTGAGCTAAGTAAGATTTCTTGAAAGCTTGAAATTAATTATATACCAGGATAGGGAGATGTGATCAAATTTTTGTTTAGTGGCCTAACCGGAGGATATTGGTAAAGATTTGCCAGCAATCAGGTGATTTGATTTTGAAAATTTTATACTAGATCGGGGAGCGAAATGGGGAAACTAACGATGGATGCGCGCTTTAAAAGTAAATTGCTAATCTAGGAATCATAAAGAGAGTCATGTTAATGCAATCCAGGTTTGAAACCCGAACTCCAGAAATCAGGCTGACCTGGGTGGCCGGGTTCAAAGCGAACGCCGATAAAACCATTCAGAACCTTGCTTTCAGTTGTGGATGAGTGAAATTGAAAAGGGAGAGCCAGGGTCCTGCCGTGTAAAACGGATTCCATCAGCGGATATGCGAGCCTCGAGGCGCATAACTTGGAGACCGCGAAAAAACTCGCTCGCTTAAACCCGTTCGATGCCGGTATTCGAGTCTACGCAGAGGTGGTAACGTAATTTCGCGATGGTCTTCAGGATACGTAGAAAAATAGACCGGCACATTCCCAAAATCGTGCGCCGGTCCTTAATTTAGTGCGACCTCAATTGTTGATTAAATCCGATTTTCAGGAGCTTCGATCACATAAGTACGGTTGGATGCGATCTGCATGGCAAAACCCACAAAACCCAGCACCAGCCAGACGATAAACCACAAGGTTGAATCGTTCAGCACGGCGCGGACAGGGTTCTCACCAAGAGCATCAAAGGGGATGCGACCGAAGAGGAGCAGGACCCCGGTGAGCAGCGCAGTTGCCCCACCAAATGACGTGATGAATTCCAGGACTGGTTTCTGGATGTTGAAAGCCAGGACCAGGAATGCCATTACCACTGCGCCGGCCAAACCAACCAGGGTGACGATCAAACCGGGATCGAGGAAAATCAGCATGATTCCTGCGCCCAGGAAATAGCCAAAAGCTGCCGAAAGCAGCGCTACCCCGACAAGGTATATCAGGTAAGATAACACTGCGAAGATCACCGCAACAACAAAGCCAACAATCCAGCTGGTGATGGTTGATAGAAATCCGGTGCCAAAAATTAATGTCGTGGCATGAGCACCTACTGCAAATCCAGCGAAGAAGCCCCAGATTGGCAGCAGTAACAGAAAAAGACGGTACCCGGCAACCAACGCTAGGACACCGATGATCAGTGCCAGAATGGCTGTGCAGAGCAATTGGAAGGTCATCGAATTCTCCTTTAGATTGAGTCGAGTTTTGTACTTTGACTCATAACACCGCACCCTCATCCGGGTTACGGAGTGTTATTTCAATCTTGGAGGCTCCACCCTACAGCCCGTTAAACGGGTTATCTCCACGGTGGAATGTTGATGGTTACTCCACTGCACAGGTTATTTCGGAGATCCTGAGGCTTTTTGTTTGCTGATTATCCAGGTCAACCCACCAGACCTGGTCACCAGCATTCTGCAGTAATGCTGGATACGCAGGTAAGAGATCGGTGTCCACCGGGCACCAGAGCGGCATGTCAGCGGAGAGCCAATACCAGGTATTCTGGTCAGGGGTTTGGGTCAGGTATGTGTCATTGGACAGGTACTGCAGCCCGGGGTAGTAATCCGGGTTCACATTCTCTGTTGAGAGCGGAGGTAGTTGGATCGAACCCCAGGATGCACCAGCATCTCGGGAGATACGCACGGGGGATGTTCCATCGTTCGAACTCGATAACGTGATGCCACCAGAAAGGATCATGACCTCAGTATCTGAGATTACAACCAGCTGGTTGGGAGCAGGCGCACGCAGTTCGACCGGGGGATCGATCACTGACCAGGTTTCACCCGCATCGCTTGAGAAATAGATTGACTGGGGAAGTGGAGAACCCATTCCAGGAATATTGGAGGGGGCGGGTCCCCAGCGCAGGCAGGGACCGTTTGAAGGACAGGAAAGCAATCCTGCCCGCCATTCTAAACCACCATTAGCAGTCTCTGTAATCAGGAGTTCATCAGGCGCTTGGTTCCAGGATCCTCCGGGGAAAAAAAGCGCCTGGATGGGACCTGCACCTAAATTCCAAAAACCACCAAAATCTTCGAACGTAGCAGTTGCTGGGGGCTCCACGAGCTGCCAGGTTTCCCCACCATCAAAAGTGAAAAATCCCATGTAGAAAACCGGTGGCGCACCATATTCTTCATTTGCGACCGAAAAAACCGCGTAATAGGTATTATCGTGGTTCGGATCAAAGCTGACCGATAAGCAGCTGTTCTCTGTTCCTGATTCACCGGAGAACAAGGTATAACCCTGCGATTGAGCCATGGTATCCGCGCCTGTTGTGGGGATACTCTTCCAGGTCTGGCCCAGGTCGTAACTGACCCGGATTTCGCCAGGCGCGCAATAAGCAATACGTTGGGGATCACCAGGATCGATTGAGACAACCGGGTTAAGCAGATCGCTGGACGAAATGATCATTGGATATCGATTACTGATCGTGATTTCGGTGGGTTGGGAAGTTTGAGTTACGGTTTGCGAGGGAGCTGTGGTAGACGTCGCTGCCTCGGTGGGAGTATTCTCAGGCGAAGGGGATGGTGTCGGAGTGTCAGCATCAGGTACCGCCTGGGTCGTACAGGCGCTGCAGATCAGGATGATCAAAAAAACGACCAGTAAACTTGATTTTTGCATGTCCAAATCTCCGCGGGAAAATCGTTGCATTCTATTTCACTTTAGACGCAGTCACTTGGATTCCAGTTCCCAATCAATGATTATAGACGATTTCGATTAAATTCCCAGGAGTTTACCAGTAGGGTAAATGGTAATGTGAAGATTAATCCAAGCATGGTATGTTATTGGTAGGCATGAAATGTGCATCGGATGATTCATCAAAGGAAGACCGAACCCCGTAGAGAAAGAATGGAGGTGCCATGTACAAGGTATTATCGATCGATGGGGGTGGCATACGGGGGGTGATACCGGTACGCATCATGGAGAGGTTGGAAAAACAACGCCCCGGGATCGTCCAGGAGTTTGACCTGTTTGCTGGAACTTCAACCGGTGCAGTTCTGGCTGGGGGTTTCGCTTTCGGCCTTACAGCGCGCTTTATGCGCCAGATGTACCAGGGTTTTGGAGAGGAAGTATTTGCTGATTCCTTATGGGATGATATTCGCGACCTGAAATATATTCTGGGTGCGGATTATTCCATCGATCACCTGAAGGATTTACTAGAGAGGGTGATCGGTGAGACGAAGCTGGGGCAGCTTTCAAAAAAAGTTTTAATTGCAGCTTTTGACCTTAAAGATGAAAAACGCAACCCACCTCGCTGGAAACCGAAGTTCTTCAACAATTTCGAAGGCCCCCATGGTGATAAAGATGAAAGATTGGTTGATGTTGTGATTCGCTCTGCTGCTGCTCCCGTCTACTTTCCAGTTTACCAGGGCTACGTGGATGGTGGCGTGGCGGCGATCAACCCTTCCACCTGCGCGCTGGCACAGGCTTTCCACGAAGGATTCCTGGACGTACGCCTGCTTTCATTAGGCACCGGGAACAACCCACGCTGGTTAGAAGTGCAGAATGAAAATTGGGGTCTTGCCCAGTGGGGTCTGAACCTGGTCAATATTTTCATGGATGGCGGTGGAGAGGTGGCGGATTACCAGTGCCGGCAGATCCTGGGAGACCAGTATTACCGTCTCCAGCCGCGCCTGGGTACACAGATTGGCCTGGACCAATGGCAGGCAACAGACCAGTTGATTGCGGTTGCAGACGAAATAAATCTGGAACCACTGATTAATTGGATCGATAAAAGTCTTTGACAATTTCCAGTATGCAGAGATTTGATCCTCTCATAAATCAATGGTAAGCTGTCAGTAACTTCAAAAATAAGGATCCGATCTTGAGCAAGTTAGTGGCTGTCGTTGGGAATACAGGAGTGGGGAAAACGACTTTTGTTGAGGCACTCTGCCGTGGTTCGAGTTTTATCTGTGCGAAAGAAGACCATGAAGGGCGACCTTTCCAGGAGCTCTTCACCCGGGATTACAAAAAATACGCACTGCCAAACCAGCTAGATTACCTGCTGCGCAGGGCTGATCAGGAAATAGAAATCCGCCAGGGAATGACCGCTGGGGTTCAGGATGGCGGTTTAGATCAAGATTTTCATATTTTTTCCAAGCTCTTCTTCCAGAAGGGATACCTAGGGGATGCGGAATTCGATATTTGCCAGAGATTATATGAACTGATCAGAACTTTCCTGCTGCCCCCGGATTTATTTATCTGGTTGAAAGCTTCGCCGGAGGTAATCGCGGACCGTTTCAATAAGCGCAGCCGCAGATTGAGTATTGCTCAAATTGAGGATATCGGATCGATCGACCTCTTGTTGAATGCCTGGTTAGGACAGCTGGAATCTAAACAGGTACTGGTCATTGACGGAGAGAAAGAAGCTGAGGGTTATTCGGAAAGCGTGGAGAGGGTTACCCGCTTATTGAATACGTAAATTACCAATTCGATTTTGGACAGTATTAATCATGCAGTCCTCTAATGCATGGAAAACCAGCAAACATTTCCCAGTACCAGACTGTCAAGTACCGGTCGTGTCCCTCCCGCCAGTTGATCTACCGGGATGGGATTAGAATAGTAGCAGTAACTAACATTGGCTCACGCTTAACCACTTCCTCAAAGGACGAATTTCTTATGGTTGGTAAGGAACCAGCAAAAAAGCGCACATCACCGGATACACCTGCAAAAATCCCAACCATTGTAGCTGTAACACGATGGTTGTTTGTCCTGCTGGGAGTGATCTGGTTGGTCCTGGGAGTATGGAGCATAGCCCGCATCGGGCAGGTAAGCAGCTCTGTTCCAAACGCGGTGCTGTGGATCATCGCAGTCCTGATGTTGATTAATGCAGCCTTGTTAACCTGGATCGGTTGGGGAATCGGGAGAGGCAGCAAACTTTACTTCTACTTTGCTGTTCTTCTCTTGGCCGGGAATATCTTCTTTACCTTCACCGATGAATTTGGTGTAATCGACCTGCTGACGTTGATCATCAACGTCCTCCTGCTGGTTCTTTTGATTGCAGGATATTCAAGATTCCTGAACAAATAAGACGAATTGGCTTTTATTAAATTGGCACACAGGTGGAAGTGCAGCACGATTGCCGACGGAGAAGCCCATGAATGATTTTCAATTTCCATTGAGTGAAAGCCTTGATCCTGAGGATTGGGGTGCAGTCCGCCAATTGGGACACCGCATGGTTGATGATATGCTGGATTATCTTGAGACATTGGCAGAGCGACCAGCCTGGCAGCCTGCTCCAGAGCAGGTAAAGGCTCACTTCAATACCACCGTGCCCCGGGAGGGTCAGGATAGGGAGGAAATTTACCAGGAATTTCTGGATCTTGTGCAACCTTACCCGATTGGCAACCTGCACCCGCGCTTTTGGGGCTGGGTATTTGGGACGGGTACTGTCATGGGAGCGCTGGCCGAATTTCTGGCGGGGATCATGAACACCAACGCAGGTGATATTGACCACCACAGTGCCAATCACGTCGAGAAACAGGTATTAAATTGGATCAAGGAGATGATCGGGTACCCGGCAGGTGCAAGCGGTTTGCTGACCAGCGGTTGTTCGGCGGCAAACCTGGTGGGATTGACCGTCGCCAGGAACGCCATGGCTGGATTCAACCTGCGGGAGTTGGGCATCCATGCAGGTGGTAGGCAGATGGTACTGTATGCTTCACAGGAGATTCACAGTTCGATCCAGAAAGCAGTTGAGATCCTTGGATTGGGTAAGGATGCCTTGCGGAGGGTACCGGTCAATGAGAACTTTGAGATCGATCTCGGTGTGCTCCAGGAGACGATCACAAACGATCGCCAGCAAGGGATGCAGCCATTCTGTGTGGTTGGTGCCGCAGGAACAGTCAATACCGGGGCTGTAGACGATCTGCACAGCCTGGCAGACTTATGCGCTCAGGAGCACCTGTGGCTGCATGTTGATGCAGCTTTCGGTGCCTGGACAGCTCTGGCACCTGACTACAGGCATTTGGTGCGCGGCCTGGAAAAGGCCGATTCTCTGGCGCTGGATCTGCATAAATGGATGTACATGCAGTATGAAATTGGCTGTATTCTTGTCCGCCATCCGGAGCAGCACAAGGAATCCTTTTTCCTGCGACCGGATTACCTGGCACGGGTCGAAGGTGGGAAAGGTATGACCGGTGGCGATCTCCCCTGGCTGACAGATTACGGCTACCAGCTATCCCGCAGATTCAATGCACTAAAAGCCTGGATGTCAATCAAGGAACACGGCAGTTTGAAATTTGGACGGCTGATCCAGCAGAATATCGACCAGGCCCATTACCTGGCAGAGCTGGTGGAGCAGCATCCATCCCTTGAGTTAATGGCCCCGGTCACGTTGAACGTGGTTTGCTTCCGCTTCACGCAGCCCAGCTATAGTGATCATGAATTGGACGTTCTGAATCAGAAGATCTTGGTTGAATTACAGGAAGGTGGCCTGGCGGTTCTTTCGGGGACACGCATCCACGGTAAATTTGTGCTGCACATGGCGCACACCAATCACCGCACACGGTGGGAGGATATTGATATTTTGGTAAACGAGGTCGTTCGACTGGGACAACTTCTGAATGCGAGTGAGGTAAATAATTTATGATTAAGCTCAATTCAGAAGAATATTCCCTGGCTGAAGACCTGCTTGGCGAGCATGCCGTGCATCTGGCTGTGCAAGCTTTGCTGGCGGGTGATTCTGCGGGAGAAATCTACCTGGATGATAGAGAAGAGCCTCGCACTGTCTTTGCACGGACGATGCGGCGCTACTTCCTGGCTGGCAGCTATGAGAACATAAATTTCAACCAATCCCTTCAACACTATCTGGACCAGCAGGTCTTTCCAGCTGGACTAGAAAATTCAGACGATGGATTTACTTTCTTCTTTTCACCATCCGGTTGGGAATCACAAATTATTGAGCAACTCCTTCCCGGCAGATACCCATTAGTCCAGCAGCGTGCTTATTTCCGCTGCCGGCGGTTGGTGCATGATTGGCGAGAGTTCCTACCGGATGGATACCGGCTGGTTGAAGTTGATCAAAAGCTGCTGGAGAACGAGCACCTTGATAACTATGTCGGGTTGGTTGAGGAGATTCATTCTGAATGTAAATCGGTTCTTCAATTTCTCCACGATCGATTTGGGTTTTGCCTGCTCAAGGGGGATCAAATCATTACCTGGTGCCTGTCAGAATATAACAGCGGGGGACGCTGTGAAATCGGTATCGCCACGCTTCCCGGCTACAGGCGCAAAGGACTCGCGAAGGCTGCTACATTAGCCCTGGTTGAAAAAGCGCTGAGATCAGGTTATCACGAGGTGGGTTGGCACTGTTACGCCAGCAATGTTGGGTCGATAGCCACTGCCCAATCTGCAGGATTCGAAAAAATTTGCCTGTATCCCACTCTAAATGTGAGTTATGAAAAAGCGATCGCCTTCAGCCTGATTGCCAACCAGGCAGTTGAAAAGCAGGCATACCAGCAGGCATTAGAATGGTTTCAAAAAGCAATGGATGAACCAGCAACACCAGGCTGGATTTATTGGAACGCCGCTGTTGTCTGCGCTTACCTGGATCAAGAGAACCTGGCTTTCCAGTACCTGCACCAGGCGATTGATCTGGGATTCAACGATGTCGATATCTTCAAGAGTAGCCAACATTTTTTCAAGTGGCACCAAACTGAAGCATGGGAATCGCTGATCAACCAGCTTCAATCTTGAGTGCGGCTTCAGGTCATCAATCTTCCAACAAAAATGCAGGATTTCCGCATCATTTTCTTTGCCGATACACACCTGGGTTTCGATTACCCGGTTAAACCGCGCCTCCATCGCCGCCGCCGTGGCCTGGATTTCTTTGAAAATTTTCACCGTGTGCTGGATTACGCCAGACAAACGAGACCGGATGCCCTCCTGCATGGTGGAGACGTGTTTTTCCGTGCCCGTGTGCCGCAACGCATCGTGGATATGGTTTACAGCGACCTGTTTGAATTCGCCGCAGAAGGTATACCATTGCTGATTGTCCCCGGCAACCATGAGCGATCGATCCTGCCAGCTTCCCTGTTTCTCGGGCATCCAAATATCCATGTCTTTGATCATCCTCGAACCTTCGCCTTCGAATTTAACGGCTCGCAGGTCACATTTTCAGGATTCCCCTGCCAGCGGAAAAAGGTACACCGGTTATTTTCTGGCTTAATCGAAGCTACTGGCTGGTCACAATATCAGGAGACCTGCCAGCTGCTGTGCCTGCACCAAACGATTGAGGGTGCCCGGATAGGTCCAGCAGGTTTTACCTTTCGCTGGGGAGAGGATGTGATTCCCCGTTCAGACTTACCCCGGCAAGCGACCGCGGTTTTATCCGGTCACATTCACCGCCAGCAGGTATTATCCTCAAACCTGCAGGACAAATCTGCTCCGGCACCAGTTATTTACCCGGGATCAATCGAGCGCACCTCCTTTGCAGAACGGGATGAAGAAAAGGGATTTTATGAGATCATTTTTTCGAATCGTTCTTCAGAAAAATGGCTTGTCCAGCAATTAAATTTTCACCCTCTGCCAGCAAGGCCCATGCTGGATGTGACCCTGGAGAAATCGCTGCAGCCTGGTGATGTTGTAGGATTCATCCAGGCAGCGGTATCCAGGCTCGATCCGGGTGCAATCATACGCCTGCGATGTGATCCTGAAATTGATCCGCAAACTAAATCCGTACTGACCAGTAGTTTGCTACGTGAAATTTTGCCCGATACGATGAACTACCAGTTCAGTAGTGATTTTCATCAGTGGAAAAAGGAATCTTGACCGGTGGCTTTTGGTCTATAATTAACGAGATTAACAGGGGATTAAGGAGGCATTTAGACTTAGAAAAGGAGGCAGAACATGGATTTTGGAAAAGTCTTAAGCAGAGCCTGGGAAATCACCTGGCGCTGGAAGGCGCTGTGGGTTCTAGGTTTTCTGGCTGCACTTGGGCAGGGGACCGGGGGAGGTAGCGGTCCGCAATTTAATTACACCTTTTCCGAGGGGGATTTTGAGCGCTTTACCTATCGTTTGGATGAGTCATTCGTAGAATTATTTGCTGGAATCACTGCCCTGGTCATCGGGTTACTTTGCCTGGCGGTTGTAGTCGTGATCATCCTGTGGATCATCTCGGTGATCGCCAGAGGAGGTTTGATCGCAGGAGTGCAGCAGGTAGAAGCGGAGGGATCGACGTCTTTCGGGAAAGCCTGGGCAGCAGGTGCCCGGAAATTCTGGACTTTATTTGGATTGGGAATCTTAACCGCACTCCCGACCATCTTGCTGGTCATTTTTGGGGTGACCATCATAACGCTGGGTATCATGGCTGGTGTAGGCATGTTGGATAACTACGAAGCAGCTGGGATTACGACGATCATCTCGGTAACTATCTTTTGCGGTACTTGCTTTTGCTGCGGTTTGTTTGCCCTGGTGATCGTTCTCGAGCAGATCAGGATATACGCTGAACGGGCTGCCATTCTGGATGACCTGGGGTGGATCGATGCCTTCAAGCGCGGCTGGCAGGTATTGGTTGAGAATATTGGAGCGACGCTGATCCTGTGGTTGATTTTCTTCGCCCTTGGGATTGTAATCTTTGCTATTTCCTTCGGGATCATGCTGATCCTGTTTATCCCCATGCTGGGAATATTCACCTTGAACGATCCGGGTTGGTGGTTGTTTGGCACCTTGTGTTTGGGTGGCGTACTGGGAACGCTGATATACGCGATTATCCGCAGCATCATCGTGACCTTTACCTCCGCAACCTGGACGCTGGCATACCGGGAGTTGACCAACCACACAGGACATCCACAGCTGGAGAACCTGGAACTGATCGAAGAAGCCTGAACAAAACATTCAAATTTCGAGAAAATGCACCTCCGCTGGTTGATAATAAACGCGGGGGTGTCTTTTGTTTTCTTAATAATTTTAAGAGGTTTCATTGGGATATCGGGCAGTAGTGCGTTTTTGCGCATAGGTATCCTGGAAGATACTCGGCGAAAATATGGGCTTGATCGCAGATGTGTATTTATGATCGATTGGATGCTAGAATCTTAAATTGAACCGTGCTGTCACAGCGGTTTCAACGGAGGAGAACTCTATGTATCTGACCCCATTTTGGACTCACCAGACGCCGAGACCGGTTGAATTGTCGGGCAGCGAACTTCCCGGGCAGGTAGATGTCGTTGTGGTTGGCAGTGGAGTCACCGGACTCAATGCTGCCATCGAGCTATCCAAGGTGGGTGTTGCAGTGGCTGTACTCGAACAGGAGGTGATCGGTTGGGGGGCCAGCACGCGCAACGCGGGAATGATGTCAGCCGGGAGCACAGCTTCCACTGATTACCAGCTGCGCAAGTATGGTGTAGAAAAAACCAGGCAGCTGTTCAAGTGGTCTGCAGAGGCGGTTAATTATGTAGAGAAAGTCATCGATGAAGAGCAGATCTCCTGTGATTTCAAACGCTGTGGGGCGGTTTTCCTGGCCTGCAATATCAAGCAATTTGAAGGGCTTCGCGTTTACCAGCAGGAATTGGAACGGGAATATGGATTCATGGGCACCAGCTTACTCACTCCAGAACAGCTGCAGTCAGAGATCGGCAGCTCGATCTACGCAGGCGGCTTGGTAAATGATTTTTCTGCGGGTCTCGATCCTGCTAAATACATCTACGGATTGGCTGCAGCTGCTGCAAAATATGGATCACAACTCGTAGAACATGCACGGGTACGGAAAATCAAGCGGGCAGATACGGGCTACCAGCTGGATACCACGCTTGGTTTGATCAAGGCGAGTGAAGTATTATTGGCGACCAATGGCTATACAACCAATCTGGTGCCGAGAATTCGGCAGGGGATCTTTCCTGCTGGTTCCTATATCATCGTCACTGAACCGCTTCCGCCTGATCTGCAGCAAGAATTGGCGCCTACGGGACGGAATTTTGAGGATACGCGTACTTTCCTGAACTACTTTTGCCTTACCCCGGATGGCAGGGTCTTAATTGGAGGTCGCCGCAGCCTCTCCACTCAACTGGATTTGGAAACCAGTGCTGATCACTTGTACCGGCGCTTGATAGAAATTTGGCCCCAGGTCGTTGGCTACGAGGTGACACATGCGTGGACAGGCAAGTTAGGGGTCTCGTTTGATAGGATGCCGCATGCCGGTCAGTTGGAAGGCATCTGGTTTGCAAATGGCTTCTGCGGGCACGGGCTGGCGAACGGCAGCTACCTGGGTTATGAGATGGGGCAGGTTATAGCAGGAAAACGCCAAAGCAGCCTGATCATGGAGTTGGAAACCCCGCGCTATTTCTTCGCAAGCCTTGACAAACTCTTCATTCCTCCAGTTTCTTTATTCTTCCGCTTCATGGATTGGAAGGAAAACAGAAATTAAGGATTAATCAATTTATTCAGTAACCCAGGCTTCCTCCGCCTGGAGTGCGCGTAAAGCCCGGGGGTGAATTTTTCTATACACCTGCACCGGTTGGCGCAGTTCTCCATTCACAGTCAGCAACTGGTTTAAAGAGATCCCAAAAAGGCGTTCATTTTCCATAAGGTAAGGTTCGATTAAATGCCAATCTTGCGAGGTCAGCGGTGTAAACTCACCACCATTAAGTTGATCAGCACCTACCTTGCTGTGGGGGTCACGCACGTATATTGCCCCTCCCGAAGCTAATGAGAACAAATTTCCTCCCGGGTAAGGGGTGTCCAGCTCGACGATCTCGCACTGCTCATCAAAATCCAATCCGTTCAGCACCACGAATCCACCGCCGTTAAACGGATCTCCGGCCATGAATGATTCTGCCAGGTAATCCAGGCAGGTACCGTTAATTACGACGCGTGGTTTTCCAACAGCGTTAATCAGTGGGCGTCCGGCTGTGTTTCCCAGCACGTAAACCTCGCCACCTTTCGCAGCATACATGAAAGTCTGTCCCACATCGCCATACACTACCAACTTGCCAGATTTCATGATCTGTGCCAGCTGATCCTGGCCATGATTGTGGACATGCAGTTCCATCCCATCTATACCTGAAGCAAGGTAATCCCCGGGTGAACCGTAAACATCGATTCTGACTCCATTGGTACCGGAACCCAGGCCGTTTGCGATGAAACGGTGTCCCTGGGTGTTAAAGATTCGAAAACGCACGAAACCATGTTCGTACAGGTGCTGAATCTCGCGTGCCAGGGAGGTCTCATCTTGGGGTGTATAACCGCTCGCCTCTAGAATTACAACCTGATCCTGTCCATGGAACTCCGGTATCGGAAGCCCGGCTTCGTGGTAGATGAGATTATCCCCAGGTGTCTTCTTGATTGCCTGCACTGCACGATTTATCGCCTGGTCAATTAATGCCAGCAGGCTGCTGCGCCGCAAATCTCCTGAGCTGAAGCGGCGGTCGATGATCAAAGTCAATAAATCCAGATGATCAGCCCACCTTTGAGTCCGGACTGCGCTGTTTTCAAGTTCTGCTAGGAAAGAATTAAATTGCGTGTAGTCCCAGTGGCGCACCTGTTGTACGAACCAGCCAAAGGTTTCGGATACGGGTAATTCGGGGAGATCCAATGTGGGGAGTGCGCTTTCTTTTCCATTTCGATGATAAGCGGGAGTATGGGTTGGCAATGGCAATTGGCGACCAAACTTGTCGGTGCAGGTGATGTCCACGCCATGCTTGTTGGGAGTAACGCTGTAAAGGAAAGCGCCTCCATCAACATGACTGCCGCCGCGTGCATTCCAGTACCTGTCAGCCCGACTCCAGAATCGTGGATCGCTATCCGCGAGGCTTTTCAGTGCAGCATCGATACCTTGCTTCTCTGATGCGGCAAACCCGATGGCGACTTTCTGCCCACCCGGTAATTTGTTCTCCTGCCAGGCGAAGACCTGGGGTCTTAACATGCTGGTATCAGTGATGCCAGTCAGCCGGTACACCGGCAGGTTATCTGAGGATACCTCGGATTGGGCGATTAAGAAAAACCAGGGTCCATCCGGTGAACAGTGCATATGTGATTGCTGCAGCATTTTATACACCCGCTGCCTCTCGACTGGTAGCAGGGTAAAATCACGCTCCGTTGTCGGGGCCATCGCTTCGATCACATATTCCAGAGGGTAGCCATAGGTACGGTGCAGCAGGTCAAATACCTGCACAGCAACCTCTGTATCCGTCAGGAATAAAGGGTAAATATTGCGCTGGGAGAGATATTCGCTGATCGAGGCATGGTTTGCAAAATCTCCATTATGGACCAGGGCCTCATTCAGACCGATAAAGGGGTGCGCACCACCGGGATGCCACACTCTGCCCTTGGTTGGGTAGCGATGGTGCCCAATCCAGACATGAGCTCGCAGGTCTTCAATCTGGTAGTAGTGGATCACATCATCTCCGTATCCGACCATTTTTAATACCAGTAAATTCTTGCCATGGGAAAGTACAAAAGCCCGTTTTTCGCCAGTGGATTTATAGTAAGCGATATTTAGGTGGAAGGAATTCTGGAAGACGATCTCATCTTCAATCATTTTTTGAGGCGCATCTTGAACACCGAATTTTTCACGGTATTTTTCGACCTGTTCGGGTTTAACCCGCACAAAATACTCGATGATTTCGGGGGGGCGAACATCCAACCCCTCAATTTTGGTATGGTCTGGGAGGTGGCTTTCGATTCGGACGTGGTTGACGGTGAATGCTTTATCAATAAATTCGGCTTCCAATTCCTCCCGGATTCCAATATCCAGATATGCGATGGCGATCAGATAGTCATTCTCCAAAATCTTCTGGCTTACCCCGAATTCTGCTGGTACCAAGCCGGCAGCAGCGATGCCTCCACCTTTGCCGTTACCCCGGTTCCGCATCTGGATTAGAGACTGCAGCATATGCTTGGCAGGGATCTGCACGTTGCTAGCCATACCAATCACCCCACAGCCGCCTTCGGCCTCATTACTAAAGGGGATTTTAAAGCCGCCATCAGGTACCAGCTCGATCCGGGAAGCGATCATTTTTTGTGGGATTTCGGTATTTGTCATCTCAGGTACCCTCCCCTGCGATCGCGGTTTCCTGTGTAGCGCAGCAAATCTTTGCGTCCCCTCAGCTGAGTTATGCTGGTGAGACCTAATTTGCGCAGGATATCACGCAGCTGCTGAGCATAGGATTGGTAAAGATTGCTGATGCGTTCAGCGCCCCATTGCGGATCTACGAATTTGGAAAGCAGTGGATCGGTGGTGGTCAAACCGAACGGGCAGCCGCGACCACGTTCACAGTTTGAACAGCGGGTACAGCCTAAAGCTACCAATTCCGCAGTGCCCAGGATAGCGCCATCTGCACCCAGGGCGATGATCTTGGCCACATCATATGCGCTGCGGATCCCTCCGCTAGCCATGACCACAATTTCATCGCGGATGTTTTCTTCAGACAGGTACTTGTGTACCTTCGGAACAGCGAACTCGATCGGCATGGCGATATTCTTCTTAGCGATCTCCGGAGCTGCTCCGGTCCCTCCATATGAACCATCCAGGTGGACGATATTTGCTCCCGCGTAATAGCTGCCCACTGCAACCATATCCACATCAGTCGGGGTTGAGACTTTGATGGATACCAGGGCATCTGGGTTGGTGGTCTTGATCCAATCTACATGTTTACGGTGGTCTTCAACAGAGTAAACCGAATGGAAGGGGAAGGGAGAGAATAAGCTGATCCAGGGGACGCTTTCCCGCAGCTGGGCGACTGAAGTAGTCGCCTTATCTCCCAACAGATGACCGCCGAGACCGGGTTTGGCACCTTGAGCATATTTAAATTCAACGATTGGCGCATACTTGATCGTCTCCTCGCTGACACCGAACATTCCGGTTGCGACCTGCGTAATGATGTTTTCTTTATATCGGATCAAGACACCTGGGTAACCGCCCTCACCGGTCGATATGTAGGTGTTCCATTTTTTAGCTGCCATGACCCGGGAGAGCATTACCTGTTCGCTGATCGATCCGTAGGACATACCGCCCCCGTAGATGGGGATATCGATTGTGATCGCTTTTCCAACGCCGCGCTTGTTGAGGTCGATCGAGAGCTGGATCTCATCAGTCTCTGTTAACCACTGCTCCTCTGGAAGATAGTTAAAATCGAGCAGATCAAAACCACCGGAAGAATTTCCAATCCGGTACTCCATGCCATTTTCCGGTGGTTCTCCAAATTCAGCCTGGTAGTAGGTGGCTAATATCAGGTCATCAGTCCAACGGAAGTCTCCCATGGCTCCCGATGGCGGGTAAATCCCCAGAGCCCGGTCCCGGTAACCTGCGTGTAAGTTATGCGTATGTTTTTCAACAATTAATTCTTCAGTTGATTTCATAATCTAGAATCCCTGCAAACGCTTCTTTTTCGAGTTCGTGCATGAACATGGCACGACCCATTTCTCCCCGCATTCTGCGAATCTCGCGCAAACCCATTGCACCACTGATTTCTAATAACTGATCACGCCAGGAGGCAAGTAGATTCATCAGCCGCTGCACTCCCCAATCGAGCTCCAAATTATCCGGAAGTTCAAAGTAGCTGCTTTCCCGGTCTGCACACTCACCGGAAAATTTTGCCTGCAGAGCAACCAGGATGGGGGTATCTAATCCGACTGCATCTAGACCGCAGATCAGCGCCTTGGGAATGTGTTCCGCTGCGATCATGCCTCCGCTGGCAAGCAAGGTGACTTCCTGCCGCACACCGGCATCTACAAATGCCCTATGCGCCTGCCGGATCCCATCCAGGATGAAATTACCCAGAGGGTCTTGTCCATGGTAATTTGCCAGCAGGTGAAAAACGTAGATGCCCCGCTTATGATAAGCAAGCAGTTCGGAGGAACCCGTGAAGGGGATCCTTAAACAGATTAAAGTTTCAGGAAATAAGCTTTTTATGTGCTCGTGTACATCTGCATCCCAACCGTCCATTTCAACCAGCAGGGGAGTCGTGCTGAGCAAATCCAGGCCACTCTGCTCGCCAGGTCTGACCAGAGGGATGGTGTGGTCACTTTCAAGGTCCTGTTTAAGAATGACTCCCAGGGGGAGAACTGCCAGCGATCCTGTTTCTCGAGCCGCCTGGACAAGGATACTGGTAAAAAGACCGCTGGTGACCGAAGCAGGCGGTATATCAAAAAACATCGGCAGATGTATGCTGATCACTCTGGGAGTTGGTCCCACAGGCAATCCATTGGGATCAAATTTCAAGAAATTCGGTCGGTAGCCTATATCGACATCTGTTGAAATGTACTCCCGGCCGTGGATTCCATCCCTCGTCGGGCGAACAATTTCAGACATATCAGTCCACATTCCATCCCAACCTGAGCCGCCGAACTTTCCGCGATATCCAGCGCCCTTGACGGGTATCATTCCGGATTCAACTTCATAGCTGATTGAATTAATGTAATTCGAGGTAAAGAAGCTATCACCCAATTTTTCGCGCTCCGGATTGGGAGTGACTGAGACGAAATCCGGATATTCTGTCGTGCAGCGCAGGCAGCCCACACAGTGTTCTGGACGTGGGGAAAATCCACCCACCGGTCCTGAAAAAACACCATACAGGCAGGGTCGGCTGGTGACCACTGCCTTGTGTTTAATTCCGTGATGCAGGATTTCGGATAGCAGTTCTTTCGCTAACCCTATCTTGCCCACCTTGACGATGAATCGGGTCGGCCATTTAACAATGTCAGGAACAGATCGGGTTTCAATGTGGTAGCGATGGTACGGATCATTGACCTGATTGGTTGTATTTTTCAAATGTTCCTCCCACTGCAAGATTTTTCCACAAATCTGGATGGGTGCAGAGCTACCAACCAACTTTCATGATTTTTACCTTCAGCAGAATATTGCTGAAAATTGAACTGGGTATGCGATCACAGGCGCATACCCAGTTCTTATCATTGGATTCGCACCCTTCCTGAATCACCACCAGGCAGCGGTAATTAACCGCATCTGGACCACCGTCCTAACTCTGTCCCGTCCATCACTGGGCGGTTTTCAGTTGGAACTTATATTTGGAAGGGAGAAATGAAGCTCGTAGCAGAGCTCCAGAGGCATCCGCTGATCAATTCGATTTTCACCAGGAAATAACCCTACCTGGTTTAGCTCCTCCTTCGCAGGAGGGAACCTCTACCTCGTCGCCTCGAACCAGCGAGGCGCAGCCGCTTTTTCTCTATATGTATTTGTTAATTTCGAATATCTTAAGCTGCCAGAGGGGAAAAGTCAAGAGAAATAGCGGAATCTTTCTGAAAAATTAGGCCTGAATTTGAACTGGTAAATTCTAATTAAGATTCAGATGCTTCGCTGCACTCAGCATGAAAATCTACGCTCTATTGACAATTCCATTTCCTATTTGGTGCGTCGAAACCCGCCCTACGATATCCAGGCTACGAGCCATGCTTGTCTCAGTAATGGAGAATTGTATCCCGTCATGCTTTCAAGGCAACAAAAAATTGTTGGACAGCCTCTATTCTTTTTTATATGTGATTTACACGGGAATAACTAAAATAAACGATGCGCTTGACAAACCGATCAACTATCTATACAATGTAACCGGTTACATTCACTTTTTCAAACAAATCTAAGGTGGTTATGACAGCAGCAACTATTCGAGATGTCGCCAGGGAAGCGAGGGTCAGTGTTGCGACAGTGTCATGTGTGCTCAACAATAGCTCCCAGGTGAGCGAAGAGACATCTCAAAAGGTGCAGGCTACGATTGCTGCCCTCGATTATTCACCCAGCTAAACCGCACACCGATTGAAGATTTGTCGCACCGATGCGGTTAGGTTTGTGTTTCCGTTCTTGACTTTCCCTTCCTTTGTAGACATGCCCAAGTTATAAATTTCGAAGAATTCGGTCGAAGAATTGCAGTGAAAGGAGATCCCTATTGAAATTCCTACTTGTTTTGCTCGGATCAATCAATAATCAAAGACCCAAAGAGGCGAAAGAACATGAATATCAAGAAGAACATCATTCTATTAGCGAGCATTTTACTCTTGGCTGCCATGGTCTTTACAGCCTGCTCTCCAGCGGCAGCTCCAACTACCGCACCTGAAGAACCGACGGAAGCGGCACAGCCCACGGTGGAGCCAGAACAACCGACGGAAGTGGTGCAGCCCACAGCGGAACCAGAACAACCAACGGAAGCGGACCAGCCCACAGTGGAACCAGAACAACCCGTGGAAGGCATGGAGCCAACGACTGTAGAGGTCTGGTTCCCTGGTATCGGTGAAGAGCGTGATGTGCTGGATGCCCAGGTAGCTGACTTCAACGCCATGCAGGATGCGATCGTCATCGATGCAGTGCAGCTGCCAGAAGGTTCGTACAATGACCAGGTCAATGCTGCCGCGCTGGCTGGTGATCTGCCCTGCCTGCTTGACTTTGATGGACCCTTCCTATCCAACTATGCCTGGTCAGGTTATCTAACACCGCTCGATGGTTATTTGTCTGATGATTTACGGGCGGATTTCCTGCCATCAATCATCAACCAGGGTACCTATGGTGGACACCTGTATGGCCTGGGTACCTTCGACTCTGGATTAGCGATCTGGGGTAACAAAGCTTACCTGGATGAAGCCGGGGTTCGCATTCCAACCAGTATCGATGATCCTTGGACCAAGGAAGAATTCTCAGATGCACTCGAAAAACTGCAGGCGTTGCCCGAAGTTGATTATGCAATTGACTTCAAGATTAACTACGGTGCTGGTGAGTGGTTCACCTATGGCTTTTCACCCATATTGCAATCCTTTGGTGGAGACCTGATTGATCGCAGTGATTACGAATCTGCTGATGGAGTGCTGAACGGCCCTGAATCCGTGGAAGCTATGACCTACTTCCAGAGCCTGTTCGAAGATGGCTATGCTGAAGCCTCGCAGACCGTGGACGACTGCTTCTACCGCAGTAAGACCTGCGCCTTGTCTTGGGTAGGTCTCTGGATGTGGGGACTGAATAGTGATGGCCTCGGGGACGATCTTGTTGTGATCCCGATACCGGTCTTCGGGGAGAAGGCTGTGACTGCTCTAGGCCCCATTAATTGGGGTATCACCAGCTCCTGTGAAAATCCAGATGCTGCCTGGGAGTTCCTCAACTACCTGATCACACCGGAAGAAATCCTGCACATGACCAATGCTAATGGAGCTGTTCCTGCGCGCAAGTCTGCGGTTGAACAATCAGATCTTTATGCAGAGGGCGGACCGCTGAATATCTTCGTCCAGCAGTTGGAGGACGGCGTGGCGCTCGAACGACCTCTCACCCCAGCTTACCCTGTAATCACTGTTGCATTTTCAGACGTGATCCAAAACATCGTAGCTGGTGCAGATGTCCAGGAAGAATTGGATAAAGCGGTGACTGCGATCGACCAAGATATTGAAGATAACCAGGGTTATCCACTGCCGTAACACCGTTCTTGGATAATCAATAAGCCATCAGGGATGCAGAATTCATGAAGCATCCCTGATGGGATTTCTCCAGAGGTGAAGCGATGGCAGTGACCAATTCAGGAAAATCAGGTTTATCGCGCAGATAACGCAATGAATATCTATTCGCAAGGCTTTTACCGAACAACTTCTGATCCCCAATCCGTTGATGTTGATCAACAATCTCCGGGCGCTCTTCAATCCCTCTCCGATTTGGCTAATTTTCCCGGTGGACCTGACGTCCATAGCGCTTGCGGCGTTTCTTCTGGGAGTGCAGGTGCTTGGACATATCACCACTGGTTTGTTGATCGCTCAGGATGTCATGATAAATCAACTCATGACTGATCTGGATCTGGTTGTGTCTAAGGAGCCAGCCTGAAATCTGATCTGGGCTCAATTCCATGGGAACCTTGGAGTTGACCAGTCCCCAGGTTTCGCATTGGATCCATCACTGTCCTTGTTTCCATATACAAATCGCCATCTTGTGTGCTTGTTTGGTTCAATAACCTCGCTGTCCCTGATTGTGTTTTCAATACCGACCGATGGTCGATTTGTTTCCGCCGATGAAATTGGGGATTTCCGTTTCTTGATAATCCATTTTCTTCAACGGATAAATCTGGTATCTTTGTATTTGGATAATCAGTGTGTAGGTTCTTATAAGTGCTCCCCAACAAGCATAGGAGACGCCCTTAACTTAGCCGTTCGAGAAGGACTTATCCTGCCTCAGCTTACCTCTTTTTCTGCTTTCAAAATTGCACTTCGAAGTTGAATCTACGATTTACATTTTTTGGGATTAGTAAGGACTTGCATCCTGATTGTGAATATGAATCTGAACGAATTCCTGTCCTGGGTGGGACAAACCGAGGGGAGTGGTCTTTCCGTATAAGATTCAGATGCTTCGCTGCACTCAGCATGACAATCTAAACTCGATTGACAATCCCATTTCCTATTTGGTAAGACGAAACCCGCCCTACGATATCTAGGCTGCAAGGCATGCTTGTATCCGTAAAGAAGAATTGTATCCCTTAATGCTCTTGAGACAACAAAAAATTGTTAGACAGCCCATATTCTATTTTAAATGTGATTTGCAAGGAAATAACCAAAATAAAGGACGTGCTTGACAAACCAATTGACTTTCTATATAATGTAACCGGTTACATATTTTTTTGAATAGGCGTGTAACCGGTTACATTCACTTTTTCAATTAAATCTAAGGTGGTCATGGCAGCTGCAACTATTCGGGATGTCGCCAGGGAAGCGGGAGTTAGTGTTGCAACCGTTTCTCGCGTGCTCAATAAAAGCTCCCAGGTGAGCGAAGAGACTTCTCAAAAGGTATTGTCCACGATTGCTGCACTAGACTATTCTCCCAGCCAAACCGCAAGGCGCTTATCGATTGGGCGTACCCATACGATTGGGGTTTTATTGCCTTTCTTGACTTTGCCCTCCTATGTTGAGCGATTGCGTGGCGTTGAATCGACACTTGCAGCCACTGAATATGACCTGGTGCTGTTTTCTGCTGAGACACCTGAAAAAGTGGATTCATACTTTACGCAATTATCGCGACCGGATAGGACGGACGGGGTGATCGCAATCTCGTTAAAGCCCAATAATTATCACGCCTCCAGATATAGGGAAACAAATATGCCGATCGTGTTAATTGATGCAAAGCATCCAGATTTAACCAGCATCGTGGTCGATGATTCCGCTGGTGGATATGATGCAACTCGCTATTTAATCGGTCTTGGACATCGAAAAATTGCATATCTCAGCGATCATCTGGAGAATCAATTTGGATTCGTTGCAATGAGAGAGCGCTTTAAAGGCTATAGGAAGGCGATCGAGCAGGCTGGTATCTCATTCAATCCAGAATACCATCAGGAGAGTGAGCTCGGGGGAGGTGGGTCTGTCAGATTGGCAAAAAAAATGCTTTCTGGAATTGAACCTCCGACCGCGATCTTTGCGGCGAGTGATACTCATGCTGCAGGTGTGCTCAAAGCAGCTCAAGAATTAGGTATCCGGATTCCAGAGGAACTTTCAGTCATCGGGTTTGATGATATTCGTGATTCAGATTACATGGATATCACCACAATCCACCAACCATTGTACGAGTCCGGGGTATTGGGCGTTGATTTGCTTTTAACATACCTGCTCGAAGGTTCACTCGTAGAGAACGAGCGGATCCTACCCACAAAATTGGTGGTTCGGGGAACTACCGCGCCACCGGAATCTCGTGATAGCTAGCACTCATTTAATGATATCTACCGTTTGAATCCGGGAGATAAACAGAAAATATGATTTCAGCAGAAAACAAAGGATTCGAATTTTTCGCAATCGGGGAAGCAGTTATCGATTTTATTTCAACTGCGATGGCTGCCTCTCTCGCTTCGGCTAAAAAATTTCATGCCTATGTTGGGGGACAGCCAACGAATCTGGCGATCGATCTGGCTCTCCTGGGGAAAAATACAGGTATTGCATCCTGCGTTGGTGCAGATGGATTTGGGGATTATATCATCCAATATCTCAAAGATAGTCGGGTTAATACAGACCGCATCCAGCAAACGGAGGCCGCTCCGACCAGCATTTCGATTATAGCCCGGCATACAATCACGCCTGATTTCGTGATCAATCGCGGTGCGGATGCATATTTACAGGCTAATTCTGGACATGAAGATGTTGTCGCAAACAGCCGCATCGTTCACAGCTCGGCTTTTGCTCTATCCCGTGAACCTGCACGATCAGTCGTAATGGATAGCTTGAGATTGGCAGATAAAAATGATTGCCTGGTGACATTTGATCCAAATTATCACCCGAAAATCTGGCCAGATACGGATGAAATGGTGGATAAATTGAAATCTGTTTACCAATCTGTTGATGTAACCAAGCCATCCCTGGATGACTGCAAGCGCATATTTGGAAAGAACATGCCACCTAAGGAGTGTGCTGAACGGTTCTTAGATTGGGGAGCCAAAGTCGTGCTCATTACCATGGGTAGTCAGGGCGTCTTCCTGGCGATCGGCGACTCAGGTGAACGGTACAGAATTCAACCTGAAAACGTGGATGTAGCCGATGTCACCGGTGCCGGAGATGCATTCTGGGCTGGTTACCTGGCCGCTATTCTGGATGGCAGTTCCCAGATCGAAGCAGCCACTCTCGGACAAGTAGTCGCCGAGGCTAAAGTTGGTGTTATGGGTCCCATTACTGATATGCCATCAATCGATGCATTGAAGGAGCGAGCCAGATCTGTCAAAATTTCGAGGGTTAATGAAAAGTAACAACCTCAAGAATCTAATCTCGAATTACCGGATAGATGAACTGCAAAGAAAGGAGGTCCTTATAGAAGATCCCATTTGTTGTCTGCTGATCAATCAAATAAATTGAGACCCACAGAGGAGAAAGAACATGAATATCAAGAAGAATATATTACTAGTAATGAGCATTTTACTCTTGGCTGCCATGGTGCTTGTAGCCTGCGCTCCAGCAGCGACTCAAACTGCTGCACCTGCAGAACCAACGGAAGCGGCGCAACCCACGGCTGAGCCAGAACAACCTTCGGGCGGCACGGAACCGACGACTGTAGAGGTCTGGTTCCATTCCGGAAAAGGTGAAGAGCGTGATGTGCTGGATGCTCAGGTGACCGACTTCAACGCCATGCAGGATGCGATCGTGATCGACGCAGTACAGCTGCCAGAAGGTTCATACAATGACCAGGTCAATGCTGCCGCGCTGGCAGGCGATCTTCCCTGCCTGCTTGACTTTGATGGACCCTTCCTGTACAACTATGCCTGGTCGGGTTATCTAATTCCACTCGATGATTATGTGTCTGATGATTTAAGGGCGGATTTGCTTCCATCGATCATCAACCAGGGTACCTATGGCGGTCACCTGTATAGCCTGGGGACCTTTGACTCTGGATTAGCGATCTGGGGTAACAAAGCTTACCTGGAGGAAGCTGGGGTTCGCATTCCAACCAGTATCGATGATCCTTGGACCAAGGAAGAATTCTCAGATGCACTCGAAAAACTGCAGGCGCTGCCCGAAGTTGACTATGCAATTGACTTCAAGATGTCTTACGGTGCTGGAGAGTGGATGACCTATGGCTTTTCACCCATATTGCAATCCTTTGGTGGAGACCTGATCGATCGCAGCGATTACATGTCTGCTGATGGGGTGCTGAACAGCCCTCAATCCGTGGAAGCTATGACCTATTTCCAGAGCCTGTTCGAAGATGGCTATGCTGAAGCCTCTCAGGTTGGGGATGACTGCTTCTATGGCACCAAGACCTGTGCACTTGCGTGGGTTGGTCACTGGATGTGGGGACCGCATAGTGAGGGACTCGGGGATGATTTGGTGTTGATCCCGGTACCTGACTTTGGGGACGGGGCGGTGACTGGGATGGGTTCCTGGAATTGGGGTATCACCAGCTCCTGTGAAAATCCAGATGCTGCCTGGGAGTTCCTCAACTACTTGATGACACCCGAAGAAATCCTGCACATGACCAATGCCAATGGAGCTGTGCCTGCTCGCAAGTCTGCGATCGCACAGTCCGATCTCTACGCAGAGGGAGGACCGCTGAATCTCTTCGCTCAGCAGCTGGAAGGTGGCGTGGCGCTTGAACGACCTGTCACCCCGGCTTATCCAGTCATCACTTCGGCTTTTTCAGATGTGGTTCAAAACATCGTCGCGGGTGCGGATGTCAAGGAAGAATTGGACAAAGCAGTCGCTATCATCGACCAAGATATCGAAGACAACCAGGGTTATCCACTTCCGTAATCTCGTTGCTGGATAATCAATAAGCCATCAGGGATGCAGAATTCATCAAGCATCCCTGATGGGATTAATATGGAGGTGCAGCAATGGCAGTTGCTACAAGTAATTCGAGCGGATCACGCAGGAAGCGCAATGAAAGCTTATTAGCCTGGTTGTTCTCCGCACCTGCATTAATCCTCCTGCTGATATTTCTGCTGGTCCCCTTTGTAATGGCTGTCTACCTGGGATTTACCGACCAGCGTTTAATCCCCAATCCCAATCTTCCCACACAAATTGTGGGATTAAGGAATTTTATCCGGTTGCTGAGTGACGATGCTTTTATTCGCGGAGTGATGAACAACTTTTATTTTGTCATTGTCGTTGTTCCCCTCCAAACAGCTCTGGCATTGTTGTTAGCGGTTTTGGTTAATCAGAAAATCCGTGGCTCCAATACCTTCCGGACGATTTATTTTGCCCCGGTAGTCACTGCCATGGTCGTGGTGGCGATCGTGTGGACCTTTCTTTATAATCCACGGGGGTTAATTAATGCATTTATCGCCATGCTATCTTTCGGAAACCTGGGTCCCTACGACTGGCTGAAGGATACCGGGCTGGTTTTTCCAGCCATAATGGCGCTCTCTATCTGGCAGGGCGTCGGTTTCCAGATGATCATCTTCCTAGCAGGACTGCAGGAAATTCCAGGCGAACTGTACGAAGCAGCCGAGGTAGATGGCGCTAACAAGGTTCAGCAGTTTTTTAATATCACCATTCCGCAGCTACGCAACACGATTATTTTTGTCGTGCTGGCTACCACGATCTTAGCCTTCAAATTATTTGATCAAGTGCAGGTGATGACACAGGGTGGGCCGCAAAACGCCTCGATGACAACCATGGTCTACGTGATTCAACAAGGTTGGGGGCAGCTGAAGGTGGGATATGCCTCAGCGATCAGCGTAGTCTTTTTTGTAATCGTGCTGATCATCTCACTGCTGCAGAGATTTATTTTGCGGGAAGAAAGGACGGTGGAGTAATATGACCACAGGAAACGCTGTTCATAGTCGCGGCTTTGAAGCTCGTCGAGCTCTCCGCTCGGGATTTACATACCTGGTGATGATCATCTTGGCGATCATCTTCCTGTTCCCGATCGTTTTCATGTTGGTAACCTCTATCAAGGTGAATGAGATGCAGATCTTGTCTGATATCAGCACCTTATATGCCTTTATCCCGCGCGGAGAATTGGGGCTGGATAATTACAGGGCTGTGTTTACAAACCTTGATTTTGGCCGTATGTTGTTCAATTCCGCTTTTATCATGATCGTGACTGTCCTTTTGGGGTTGGTAGTGAACAGTATGATCGCCTATGCTCTTTCGCGCCTAAATTTTAAAGGTCGGGGATTGCTGTTAGGCATAATTGTGGCGTTGATTATCGTTCCTTTCGAAGCGGTCGCGGTTCCTCTGCTGCTGGTGGTTAATAATCTCCCCTGGTTTGGAGGAGCGACTACCTGGTTGGACACCTACCATGTGCAGATCATCCCTTTTATTGCAGATGCTTTTTCAATATTCCTTTTCTACCAGTTCTTCATCGGCATCCCCAAGGAATTGGAGGAAGCAGCCCTGGTAGATGGTGCTAGCCGTTTCCGGATTTACTGGCAGGTGATCGTGCCGCTTTCCAAGCCTGTTTTTGCTACTGTGGCGATCCTGACCGCTCTGGCAAATTGGAACCGCTTCATGTGGCCGCTGATGGTCACCAGGGGTGTCGAAGTGAGGCCGCTCACCGTTGGTATGCAGACCTTCTTCGGGCAGGATCCGCGCATCTGGGGTGACCTGTTGGCATTTGCTTCGCTGATCACCATTCCGGTGCTGATCGTATTCCTCATCTTCCAGAAGTGGTTCGTGCAGAGCGTCGCTTCAACCGGCATAAAGGGCTGATACATTTCATCTATGACGAATTACGAGCAATATCACCAGACTTTCCTGGATTCACCGCGCAAGCATATCCTGAATATTACCAATCACGGTATTCACCAGTGGGAAATTGTCCCTGGGCTGACGGATACGGGTGGTCAGAATGTTTTCGTCAATCAATTCAGTGATGAACTCTCCGCCCAGGGTTGTAAGGTAACGATCATTAATCGGGGTGGATATCCTCACCCGATCTCGGGTGAGATGCGCTCTGGGTTGCATTATAAGAATGCCAACGAGAGGATTTTTTACCTGGAGGACGGGGTAAAATCTTTTGTACGCAAAGAGGACATGGGAGAGCAAATCCCAGATCTTAAGGTGGCGCTGGAGGAATTTCTCATTTCGGATGGTTCGGTGGTTGACCTGATGATCTCCCATTACTGGGATGCTGCTCTGCTCGGGATTACCTACCTCGAGGATCAAAGTGAGAAAATACCCCATATCTGGGTGCCCCATTCCCTCGGAGTTTACAAAAAAAGGAGTGTTTCGCCAGAATCCTGGCCTCACCTGCGTGTAGAAGAACGGATTGCTACAGAGAAGCAGATTGTCAAGCAGGTGGATGGTATTGGGGCTACTTCGGGGATGATCCGGGAGATGCTGGCTGAAGATTATGATTACCATGGGAAAGTATTCTGGCTACCGCCCTGCATCGATACAAACCATTTCTATCCCCGTCAAGTAGATCAAAATGACCCGATCTGGGAATTTTTAGGAAAGCATATCGATTTACCTGGAGAACAGGTCCGGTCTAGAAAAATCATCACCGAGGTCAGCCGGAGCGTGGCAAATAAACGCAAGGATATCTTGATCAAGGCTTATGCCGGGTTAAAATCTGATTTTCCCGAAGCGCTGTTAGTGGTCAGTATTGATAAGCGGGAGAAAGAGCTGGCGCAGGAACTATTCAACCTGATTGAAGACCTGGACATGAAGGGAGAGGTGGTCCCGGTGGGTTCAATTTGGGATCTGCTGCCGATTCTCTATGCAGTCACAGATATATTTTGTACCCCTTCTGATGTGGAAGGTTTTGGTATGACACCCCAGGAAGCAGCCGCGACCAAGGTACCCATTGTCTCGAGTGATGGGGTTCCATTTGCGACGGAATTCCTTTTGGGGACAGAGGTCGCGGTGCAGGTCTTGCCAGGAAATCCCGCCAGCTCTATTAAGATCGGGGAAGGGGCGATTATCGTTGCCAGGGGTGATGTACCGGGTTTTACTTTTGCACTTGAGACTCTATTATTGAATGATAATTTACGGCATGAAATGGGGGAAAAGGCATACCGGATCACCATTCCGGAGTTCACCTGGGAACAGGTGACAAAGAAATTTTTGATTGCGGCAGGAGTTTCGACGACCTGAAGTGGACAACCAGCAGCTGGATCGTGATCAGCTGGAGGTAATCCTTCAAGCTGAAAATATTGATCAATTAACCTATCCGGAGATGGTTGACCTTTTCCTGCTGGAAAAGGGACTTGGCGATTATCAGCCTGACCCTATCGCACACCAGGACCCCAGAAACAGTGAACAAGTTTTGTTCAACACCTCCCGCGCGAATCGACCCCACGATAATGTCGATCAAAATATTAACCAGACCGTTAAGATTTCTGGTCCTGAGGATTGTATTATTTGTGCAGGTAAAACCACCGGGGTGGTAGATGTTGCTGATTTAAGTCAGGGATTTACCTTTATCAATAAAAATTTATTCCCCATTGTTTATCCTGTTGAAAATCCTTCATTTCAAACCCGATCAAAATCATTGGCTGGGCCACTATCGGCGGAGGGAAATCCGGCTTTCGGCCTCCATTTTCTGCAGTGGACATCTTCGATCCACACGCAGGATTGGCATAATATGTCCAATGATGATTTGATCGTGGTGATGAAACGCCTGTCTGTCCTGGAAAAAACACTTCTCACAACGAGCCTGGATGCAATGCCCAGCCTGGAAAAATACGGAGACCATCCTGGGCGATCCGGGTTTGTTTCCATAATTAAGAACAGCGGCAGCCCGGTCGGCGGTTCAATTGAGCATGGTCACCAGCAAGTCGTCTTCAGCAATCTGATGCCCCGCCGGGTGCAGGAGAATTTGAAATTCAAGCTGGACAGGGGAGTGTATTTTTCTGAATACGTCCTGCAGGAAAATCCGCCGCAATTATTGGTTCGAGCATATGAGCAAGCTGTCCTGATTGTCCCTTATTTCATGAGGCGCCCATTCGATATGCTGTTGATTTTAAAGGATACCCATAAAGCATACCTGCATGAATTATCCAGTCACGAGATCGCTTCTATCACCGCTGGCTGGCAGGATGGGATCAAATTGTTGCGGGCGATATTACCAGTCAAGCGTCGCCCGATCGCCTTTAACGTGGTTATCCATAATGGTCCAGGAGCGGGTCTCTATTTTGAATTTTTACCCTATTCCCAGGAAGAAGGGGGGTTTGAGAAGCTGGGTCTTTCAGTCTGCCAATCGAATCCAGCACTTGCCTGCGATCAGCTGAAGGAACTGGTAACAAAGGTTTAGTTTTTTACGAAGCTGGGATTACCGACCTCCTGTGGCTAATTTGGACTATTCCAATAAATTAGCTTATAATCCATTTATCGAGTATGAGTGAGGGCGGTGGATCTACCTGAATGCTATGTCCTCGGAGGAGATTTAACGATGACCCAGAAAGAAATTGAAGTGATCTTAGCCCGGCAGCTGGCTGAATACCTGGCGGTGGCTATATTCATCGTTGACACAGATGGGGCTCTGCTTTACTACAATGAAACTGCCGAATCGATCTTGGGCAGTCGTTATGATGAAACTGGCCCGATGTCTGCTAACCAATTAGCAGGTATCTTCAGAACAGTTGACCAGGATGGTCAACCTTTAAAATCAGAGGATTTACCGCTCGTAAAAGCCTTGACTCGCCGCCAGCCTGCACATGGTAGCCTGTGGATAGAGCCATTGAATGGTGGACTGAAGAAAATTGCAGTGACTGCTTTCCCGATCATTGGCCAGGCAAATCGCTTTCTGGGTGCGATAGCAATTTTCTGGGAGGTGCCCAGGTGAAAGTGACCTTCTGGGGTACGCGTGGCTCCCTGCCATCACCCGGGCCAGAGACGCTGGAATTTGGTGGAAATACCTCCTGCGTATCAATTGAAGGTTCAGAGGAAACCGTTATTGTGCTGGATGCGGGTACCGGCATTCGTAAACTCGGACAGCAGCTGCCTGAGACGATCAAGAAAGTGTATATATTGCTGACCCACCTGCATATGGATCATGTCCAGGGGTTACCTTTTTTTGCGCCATTACGCCGCAAAGGAGTGGAAGTGCACATCTGGGGACCTGCCAGCACGAAGCTCTCCTTGAGATCCCGCCTGTTGCGTTATCTTTCACCTCCTTTGTTCCCGATCAGCGTTCGTGAGATCCTTTCAGACCTGCATTTTCATGAACTTCCTTCCGGGATGATCGATATCCGCGAATTCCAGGTAACGGCTCAAATGATCATACATCCCAATCCAACGGTTGGCTACTGCATCAGAGATCGAGGCTATAGCGTGACCTATCTGCCTGATCATGAACCAGCACTTGGTGTGAAGTCTTTCCCGATCGGCGAGGACTGGACCTCCGGGTATAATCTGGCGGAAGGTACCGATCTGCTCATCCATGATTCCCAGTACACGAAAGAAGAATATGAACAGCGGGTGGGTTTTGGGCACAGCTGTTTGAATCACGCTTTTCGCTTTGGTGAATTAGCCCAGGTGAAGGAATTTGTTCCTTTTCACCACGATCCGACTCATACAGATGAAATGCTGGAAGGAATGATCGCGAACACCGTCAGGGATTTGAAGCCCAGTTTCAAAGTCACGCCCGGGAAAGAAAAGATGGTAATTGAAGTAGGTGGAAATAAATAAGCCAGGCAATTAATGGTATAGAAGACCACTGTGGGCGAAATTAACAGCGGTTCCAGGCGCGCTGGTTTGCTCAAATCTTCTCTAATCGATTTTACAATTTAATATCCTAAGTTGAGGGTCACTGATCAGCAATGGTTAACCAAGATTTTGAACTCACCAAATTTCCAGCGGAAAGGGAAATCGTGGTGGATGCAGGTTATATGGCCAGCGGCAGGCATATTATCTTTGCGCTGATCGAATTGGATGTGACCGATCCACTCAAACAATTAAAAATCCTTTCAAATAAAATTGGCAGGAAGATTTCCTTCACAGCTTTTATCATTGCCAGTTTTTCTCAAGCGATCATGGAATATCCCCGGGTCCACGGGTTTCTCGATTGGCGCAAGCGCTTGGTTACTTTTCGTGATGTGGATGTGGTGACGATGATCGAGCCGCAGCCGGGTGCGGTAGCCATTCCCCATATAATTCGTTCAGCAAATCAACTGACGGTCCTGCAAATCAGCGATGAGATCAGGTCCGTCCAAACCCACCCAGGTACAAGTGGGCAATCTGGCGGGTTGGTCCAGTTCGCACCCAAGCTGCCGCGTATTGTACGCTTGCTTTACTTCCGCATGCTGAAGCTGAACCCGCATTGGTTGAGACAAATGGCGGGCACCGTAATAATTACCTCGGTTGGTATGTTCGGTAAAAGTGGAGGCTGGGGGATCGGATTCCTGCCAACGCATAACCTGGGGATTACTGTTGGCGGGATCTCCCAGAAACCTGGAGTGAAAAATGGGGAGATCCTGATCCGGGAATATCTGGGTGTCACCCTGGCATTTGATCACGATATAATTGATGGAGCTCCTGCTGCCAGGTTTACAAGTATCTTCGCAGGATTAATTGAGAGCGGGGCAGCCCTGAAACAGAATTGAATATCGATGAATTTACAGGAGAGAATCTAGACCATGAGCTCATGCTTTGCTGATTACCTCGATAACCTCGCAGAACTGCACACAGAAATCATGAAAACCGTGCGCCAGCTGCCGGCGGAGGCTTTCGACTGGATCCCGGTCGAAGGAGCCAATTCCCTGTGTGTCCTGATGGTGCACATAGCCGGTGCAGAACGCTACTGGCTTGGGGATGTGATCGCTGGTGAACCATCCGGCAGGGATCGCCCGGCTGAATTTCGTGCGAAGAACCTCTCAACTGATATGTTGGAGGCGAAATTAAATGAAAGCCTGGGATATGCAGAATTGGTTCTCGGAAAGTTGGACACGAATGATTTAGGAGCGTCAAGGATCGATCCCCGCAACGGGCAGGAAGTTACCTTGGCATGGGCGTTGGATCATACGCTGAAGCATACTGCAATTCATTTAGGGCATATCCAGCTCACGAAACAATTATGGGAAAATTCAAAGTCTGAGGATGCTGGTGATTAGATTCCCAGGTTGATTTGGGTTGTGAATCCAACAATTTGGAGAAACCACGAGAATTGATTCGTGCCTTTATTCATATTATGCTGGTGACAGAAATTCTTGACAAACAAACTTTTTCGATGCAGAATATAATGTGAGATAAATCATAATTGTTATCAAGATATAGGGAGACGATTTCTAACAGGAGGTGTATATAGGAGATTAACTTGAACTATTGCTCTTCAAACCATTATTTTCATTATTAATAAAGGAGAATGCTATGTGCTGTATGTTAACGACCCTGGTCTTTTTTGGACCACGCTTGGGAATACTGGTCTGGTGGTTGGTCAGCCCTGTGTATGTCAGTTCTGTATTTGGGGATAGGTGGCTTCTAACTCTGCTAGCCTGGGCATTCCTCCCCTGGACCGTTTTGGTGTATATTGCGATTGGAGGTGCACCCCTCGTGGGCTTTGATTGGGTTTGGATCATCCTGGGTATCCTGGCCGATGTAGCCTCATACTCGGGTGGCTTCTACGGCAATCGCGAACAGATTCCTGGCTACGAATAAAATCTAACGCTACTTTTAAGGTGGTGTGAGAGAATGCTCATCCTCTCACACCACTTTTTTATTAACAAATGCGAATACGCTGGTTATACTTATACAGACCATGGTTCGTGAATAGGTACTAGCGCAGTTGCACGGAGCTTGAAAATGTTGAAGCAATTTTCTGATTGGTTGTACACCATCACTACAGGCTGGTTGACCATCCTTGCTGTGATCGTATTTATCCTCTTCTCTGCACTGGTCTTGCCGGGGCAGTCGAGAAGCGCGCCTCAAACAGAGGCAGGTACCCCGGATCTCTCCTTTTATTATCCGGCTCAAGAACTTTACCACATGGCTGAAGCTCTCGGGCAAGCAGGCCGGGAAGCATATATACGGGCACGTTTTACTTTTGATCTGGTCTGGCCGCTGGTTTACACATTTCTGCTGGTGACAACGATCAGCTGGGTTTATCAACGTGTGCTCGCGGCTGAAAGCCCCTGGCGCTTGATCAACCTGCTCCCGGTTTTAGGGATGTGCGGGGATTATTTGGAAAATATATCCACTTCATTAGTAATGTGGCGTTATCCCCTATCGACATTTGTTTTGGATTGGATGGCGGGAGTATTTACCGCTTTAAAATGGCTCTTGATCGCTGGCAGCTTTGCAGGTTTGCTGGCGGGAATCATTCTCCTGATCTTCCAGATTATTACCAGGGATCGGGGCGTTGAACCCGAATGAATTCTAGGCTATCGGATAATCTACCACCCAAGAATCCTCCATTTTCGAAGCCAATTATTGATCTGATCTCGCAACGCTTTTCATGCCGGACTTATCAAAAGCGGGATTTGGACAGAGAAATCCGATCGAAGCTTGGCGATTTTGCGGCATCGACAAAGACCGGACCATTGGGTTACGAAGCTCGTTTTGAGCTGGTTGCTTCCAGTGAGCAGGATCCAATGAGATTGAGATCATTGGGTACCTATGGATTTATTTCAGGTGCGAGCGCCTACCTGGTTGGAGCCATGGAAGGGAACCGCTTCAGTCCGGAGGATTTCGGTTATCTATTGGAAAAGCTGATCTTATATGCCACGGATCTGGGATTGGGCACCTGCTGGTTGGGTGGTACATTCACCAAAAGCAGCTTTGCCAAGAAAATTAATGCCCGGTCAAGTGAACTCGTCCCGGCCGTATCCGCAGTGGGGTATATTGCTGAAAGACCCCGGCGGATTGAAACCTGGTTGAAGAGCAGAAGGGGCACCAAAACCCGCAAACCCTGGTCGCAATTGTTCTTCGATCACCGCTTTAGCCATCCTCTACCTGCTCAGGGCTTGGATGGATATCACTTGGCGTTGGAGATGGTTCGCCTTGCACCCTCTGCCTCCAACCGGCAACCCTGGCGGGTTGTCAGGGACGAAAACCAATACCATTTTTATCTGCAGCGAACACCTGGTTATCGCGATAACTTGTTGACTCGATGGACTACAGTAGCTGATTTACAACGCATGGACATGGGCATTGCCATGTGTCATTTTGAGCTAAGCGCGGCTGAAAAAGGTTTGTTGGGAGGTTGGCAACTCCGGGATCCGCAGATCGAGCTGCTGGACGAATACACAGAGTATACAGTCAGCTGGATCGCATAAAATGCGAGGGATTAACCAAAAATTCTTCCATGGATAAAATACTATCGGGTAGACAAGTAAGTTTTCATCCAACCTGGGATTGAGCCTTTCGACTGCCCTCAGAGCGCTTCTATCGGCTCAACACGTTGCCCAGATAATAATCGAGTTGATTTCGATTTCTCAATGCTGTCTGGTGCATGGCGAGTATTGCTGCCAGTTCTCAAGCAAATCAGGTTTATTTAAATTTATCTACTGCGCTGGGAGGTGAATTCAGGCATTGTTTATCGAGTTAGCGGAAAGGCAGATGAAGATCTATCCCCGGGAAAGTATTATACTGGGTGAAGTGGTTTGATCGATTCTGAAGATGGAAGTGCAGTTTATAAGGAATTTACTGAATATAGAATATCCCCTGGCTGGATGTACCCTGTTGCTCCATCGCTGCTCATTTTTAGCAGGAATCCTCTGCGTCCGTCACCGAGGAACTGCAAGATATCT
>JBJYXV010000042.1:0-26945 GCA_046260155.1 Anaerolineales bacterium | reverse complement strand
GCTCATTTTTAGCAGGAATCCTCTGCGTCCGTCACCGAGGAACTGCAAGATATCTTTGAGCTTTTCAGCCTCAATGCGCTCGTCGGGGCTGTTGGCTGCAAAGTGGCTGAATTCATCACAGGGGGCAGCGATTTTAACCACTTCGAGGGAAAGGATGCTCCCGGTTTGGGGATTGTGGAATTCAACCTGCTGGCCAAGATCAGCAAGCCAGATTTCCTGCTCCGTGTCGATGATGATATTCTCGCCGGCAGTTCCATCCTGCAGGTGGTCACCAAAACGAGCGCGCATCTTTCTATAATGGGAGGTAAATCCGATCGAGATGCCGTTATTTCCGTTATTACTCGAATCTGGATGATCTGCATGGTGGATGTCCAGCATGCGTTGGTCCTGGAAATCAATGCCTTCTACGCCGCGTGCAGATACTAGGAGGCGGTTTACTTCGACCCTGCAAGAAGGATCATAACGGTATCCACCGGAGACTTCATAGATCAATCCTGAAGGTTGTACCTGTGTTATTTTCACCCGGCCTAATTCGCGCAAGTTTGTTTGCACCATCATACTCCTTTTGTTCTGCTAACCTGCCTTTGCAGCGGTGGCGCTGATTTCAGCACGGTGTTCTGCATCGTGTTCAACCATGTAGTTTACTAACTTTGCGATATCCCCGCGCTCATCACCCCAGGGGTAAAGAAATGCTGTTTCCAATTGGTCACCGGGAAAGCGTCCTACGACCCGCTGAAATTCCGTTCGCGCATGATGGGATTCCTTGAGGACCTGGTCGAGGGGCAATTCTCGCCCTTCATTGATGGCAGCCTCATTGAATCCATCTTCATCGAAATCCGGGATAGAATATTGACCCCCAACTTCAAAGGCTTCAATGGACTGGGTGACCTGTCGATCCCAGGCAGCCAGGTGCCAGATGATGTCGCGCACTCGCCATTCAGGATCTTCAAAAACCACTAGGTTTGGATTAGTCCCGGAAAGTAATTCCTGGGTTTCGGCATAGGATTTCCTCAATAAATCAGTAAGCTCGGATATTTGTGAGCTGGGCATGCTTAAGACTCCTCTGGCAGGATTATACAAGTGAGTGGGTATCGGCGGATTATACTTTACTTCCCGGAAATCAGATAAATTGCCCGCTGTGCAAAGATTGGCCACCATCGATGACCAGTGTAGCACCGGTCATATAATTTGACTGGTCAGATGCCAGAAACAAGGCAGCGTTGGCGATTTCTTCCGGGTAGGCAAACCGTTTTTGGGGGATAGACTGCAGGGTGGCTTCATTCAACTGTGGATTCTCCCAGATGGCAGCGCTGAAGCGAGTTTTGACAAATCCCGGAGCAATGGAATTCACCCGGATGTTGTCTTGCGCCAGCTCAGCAGCTAATACGCGGGTGAGCATCAGGATACCGGCCTTGCTGACGCAGTATACACCCATTCCAGGCTGTGGATCGAGACCAGCGGTAGAGCTGATGTTGATCATCGTCCCACCAGCCTGCTTGACCATTAACCCGGCAGTGGCTTTCGCCATGCGGAAGTAGCCAACCAGGTTGGTATCCAGGATCTTCTCCCACTGGCCTTCATCTGCAGTTAAGATCGGACCAAAATGCGGGTTGGTCGCAGCATTATTGACCAGAATGTCGAGGCCACCATGCTGGTTGTTGATCTTATCCAGCAGTTCTTCGACCGCCCGGGTGTCCCCGGTATGCGCAGCAATCGCTGTCGCCTGACCGCCGTTAGCAATTATTCGCGCTGCGACCCGGTCAAGAGCTTCCTGTTTTCGACTGGTGATCACCACCTTTGCACCCTGGGCTGCAAACAGCTCCGCGATGGCTTGTCCAATCCCCCGTGAGGCACCGCTTATCAGGGCGATTTTTCCATTGAGTTGTTTTTCCATTTCTTTTGTAGTCAGCAGTTTACTCAGCTAATTTTCCGCTCGATTTTTCAGAGTTCTCCCTTGATAATGTGTCAATGATACCCCCGGGATGACCACTAATAAAGCGCTCCTGTGGTGTGCCCTTGGTCTCAAGTACATTGAACACGAGGGCGTCACAAACCGATTCCATAGCCAAGGAGCTGCCTACACCCATCAGGCCATTGTAAGGATCGACTTCAGAGGGAGTTTTAACCACGATCACAACCTGGCTGAGCCGGGCGATGGTCGAACCTGGTGCCGCTGTGAGGGAAATGATGGGGGTTCCTCGCGGCTGGACGATCTTTGCCAGGCTGCAGGTTTCCCTGGTTTCACCGGTTTTTGACAGCAGGAAAAGTAGATCTACTTCCTTGACTGCACCTGAGCTTCCGTGGAGGCTGTCACCTGCGTGCAGGAATAGCGCGGGGCAGCCAACATTGCACAAGAGGTGGGCAAAACGCCTGGCAACGATTCCTGTAGTTCCAACCCCGGATACCACTACAGTCCCCTTGCATGCTGTAAGCATCTGAACCGCAGAGGTAAAATCTTGATCAAGTTGATCCGCTACGAGTTCTAAAGCCTTGGCTTCAAATAGAATTACTTTTCTAGCGAGCTGAATGGAATTCATAAGTGATTATTGAGATCCTGTGCTTGAGTAGATCAGTTCTGACCAGGTGCCATGACGACCCAATTTCCACGCGTAGAGAGTGCTGAAGTAGACCAGGGGGGCTGGTAATCAATCTTCTTCGCATAGCCAACAAGGGAGTCCATATTTTCCCAGATTTTTTCAAATGCCTGGATGTAAGCCTTCATTGTGGCACGGTTCCTGAAGTAATTAGGTCCCGAGGTGCCGGATTTTCCAATGCAGCGTGTGTTTTCAAGCACTTCTAATGTAATTGGGTAATCTTCGATATCATAAGTCACGGGTTGTGCATCCGGCAGTGTCCAGGGGATACCGTTTCCAAAACCTTGTTTATGACGAAAGATGGTTTGTCCAGGTACAGGTGTAAATTGGTAAAACCGCAGCGGTAAACCCTCTGCTCGCATCGCATCTGAAACTGCCTGTGTAAAACGCCCTGCATGGATCTCAAAGCCCAGCTGAGAGGGGTCAAATTTTATCCGAAACATGTGATAAACATGAGTAGAACCAGCCGGAATAAAAGGCGGGACAATGCCGGGCAGCTGGCCAATTTTCTGTGCAAGGTAGTTGCCATTATCGGAAAATTGGCGGGTATAAAGCGGCAGCCTCGTGAGCTGGCTGCGGGCATACGCTGCTTGAACCGGATTGAGCCGGTAGTTCCACCCGAGTGTATAAGCATTATATGCGCGTGTTTCACCTTTTCTGATCACTTCGCCGAACAGACGCACCATGCTCGCACGGTTGTAATAATCCACCTCGTTGGTTGTGAACAGGCCTCCTTCCCCACAGGTGGCGAGTTGTTTCGCCTGCATGATGCTGGTTCCGGTAATGTCAGCTAAATTACCTACTTTTCGGTCTTTGTAACGAGCTCCCATTGAATGGGCAGCATCAGCGATCAATACCAGGTCGTGATGATCTGCAATTTTTTGCAGTGCATCATAATTAGCCGGGAGACCGTGCATATCAACAGCCATGATCGCCCTGGTGCGTGGAGAAATTTTATTTTCAACAGCCTGCGGGTCGATATTGTATGTTTGCGGGTCGATATCAGCAAAAACGGGTATGCTGATGTGATGCAAAACCGCTGATGCCGATGCGAGAAAGGTCAGGGCAGGCACGATTACTTCATCCCCCGGTTCGCAGCCCGCAGCTGCCACCGCTGCATGCAGGGAAGCCGTTCCGTTGCCAAGTGCCAGGGCATACTGCGCTTCAGTAAAGCGTGAAAAATCCTGCTCTAAAGCCTCCACTTGCGGGTTGTGGAGTCCTGTGAACTGGCCAGTTTTAAAAACGTCTTGGACAGCCTGCATATCTTCGGGCAAAGTCTCTGGCCAGGTATCTTCGAGGAGATAATCCTGGGGAAGGATGGAATTTCCACCAAAGAGAGCGAGTTGGCTCACAATTTTCTCCTTGTAAGTCCATCTGCAACGCCGCACCAATCCAGGATAAAGCGCCCTAAAATCCGTGCCGCTTCCATCACCGTATCGATGTCAACATACTCATCCGTTGAGTGGATCGCGCCTCCGGCCGGGCCAAAGAGAGCGCTGGGGCTGTCCGCATATAAGATCGGCAGGCGTAGATCGCTGCCGCCACCGCCTAATATTACCGGCTGATTTCCAGTCACATGCCGGTAGGACCTGGTAAACTCTATAATCAAGTCTGCATCGCTGGCGGTCGCTGCAGACTCGAAGCGCAGGCCGAACCATTCGATCTGTGGAGGGTGTTCCTTGAGCCAATTGTCCTGCCCTGCAGCTTCTAGCAAATATGCTTTAAACTGCTCTTTGATCAGCTCGATATCTTCACCTGGGAGGCACTCCAGACTGCCTTCCATGATACACAGGGCAGGTAAAGTTGATGGCCAGCTGCCAGCCTGAATTTTACAAACCGCAACAGGGATCTTGGTAGGATCCCAATCATACAACGGGTGGTCAGCACCTGCAGCTCTCCAGGATGCATAGGACTGGATCGCTTGAAACAATATAAAAGCTTTCTCGATCACATTCACTGTTGTGCGGGTGTGTTCGATAGGCGCTTCCTTCCCCGGTACATTGATGCGGAAGAACTGCGCTCCCCGTGATGATACTACCAGGTAATTAGGGCTGGTTGGCTCAAGGAAAATTGTTGCATCTCCGCGATAACCCTTCAGGATCGCGTCCAGTGTGCCATTGCCGCCGTTTTCCTCATCCACGACGAACTGCATATGCAGATCTCCCATCAACTTGATGTCATTTTCAAGCAGTGCATCCATGACAATCATTCCGCACGCTAACCCGCCTTTCATATCCACCGAACCGCGACCATACACACGACCGTCAATATATTTGCCACTCCAGGGATCACCATATGTCCAGGGGGCTGGATCTACTGGCACCACATCGGTATGACCGTTCAAAGCCAATGAGCGACCGCCGCCTTGTCCTTTGAACATGACAACCTGGTTTGGTCGCCCGTGATAGTCATAGTCGATGTCCACAAACGCAGGATGAGTGCTCAATACCTGGATATCTGGTTCCCAAATATCTGGCTCAATGCCTCTTTCGCGCCACCATTTGGAAATGAGCGCCTGTACCTCACCTTCACCTTCAAAGGAGGGGATGCGTACCAAGTCTTGAATTAATTGGATCACTTGGTCGCGGCGTGCGTTGATGCTGTTCTCGAGTGCAAGCCAAACAGTTTCAGTGTTCAAATTTCACTCTCCGCAGTAAGAAATACTGGTTTCCTTTGAATCAAGGGAACTCGTTAGCCATCAATAGGTAAGGGTAATTTTCTTTAATCCACGCGGTTTATCCGGATCTAGACCTCTTGCCAGTGAAAGGTGAAGGCCTAGCAGCTGGCCTGGCACTATGCACGCGATAGGTGACAACCAATCTGGGAGATCTTCAGGCAGGCGGATGATATCCTTGGCGTGTTGATCTAGCCAATCAACATTGGTCATGATCGTTAAATCGGCACCCGTCCAATGAATAGCTTCAATCATATCCTCCATATCGCTGAGCGCGCTGCCTCGCATGGCAATCGCCAAAACTGGAAAACCGGTCTCGAGCATGGCAATGGGACCGTGACGAAAGTCAGCTGCTGAATATGGCTGGGCGATCATGTAAGATAGTTCTTTTATCTTCAAGGCAATCTCAAAGGTTGTGCAGTAGTTAAATCCCCTGCTGACGATGGCAATATGCTCCGTGTGACTGAAGCGTTCAGCGATTTTTTCGGTTACCGGTCTCTGTTCCAGGGCAGATTGGATGATATCCGGGAGCAAATTAATTTCAGCGATGCGCTCCTGATCACCGCTGTAATGCGCTGCCAGCATGGCTAGTGCAGTCAGCTGACTGGTGAATGTTTTACTTGCGGCGACGCTTTTTTCCTCATCCGCTCCAAGTATGATTTTGTGTTCAGCTGCTAACGCAATCGGTGAATCTTTCGAATTAGTGATTGATATTGTTGGCACACCCTGATTTTGGGCGGCATCCAAGACTGCCCGTACATCCGGAGTCTGGCCTGATTGTGATATTGCGATTACCAACCCACCACTCATATCAGGAACTGACCTGTAAAGGGTGTATAAAGATGGCATTGCCATACCCGACGGGATGTGGTTGATCCCTGAAAGCAGGTATTTCGCATATATGGCTGCATGGTCGGATGTTCCGCGGGCAGTAACCAGCACAAATTTTGGTGGATTTTTACGTAGTGTTTCAGCCAGCTTCGCGATTTCGGTGCTCTGGTTAGTGATCAGTCTTTTGATCACTTCGGGCTGCTGGTAAATTTCTTTTTCGAGTAGAGATTTCATCCTCTTACTTCCTATCAAGGATCAGCGCACCTGGCGTAGGATATCTTCAAAAACTTCGAGTGTTTTGTTCACCTGGTCTTCTGAAATAACCAGTGGAGGTTTGATTTTAACGATATTGCCCAATCCGAGATACTTGGATTCGCCGAAGATGACACCTCGCTTCAAGCCTTCCTTAACAAATTGGCTGGTTTCTTCCCGGGCGGGCTCTTTCGTGGTGCGGTTTTTGACCAGTTCAACGCCAATCATTAAGCCTGGACCGCGGATATCACCGATCAGCTCGTACCTATCCTGGAGCTCCCTCAAACCGCGGGTGATGATCGCGCCCATTTTGGTTGCTCGTTCCAGCAGATGTTCTTCCTCGAGAACCTGGATAGCTGCATTGGCTGCTGCCATAGAGAGTGGAAAATGAGCGAAGGTGAACGAGTGATCTCCGGGAGCCAGCCCCTGCATTTTCGAATTGAATAAAACCCCGAATAAAGGTAAACCACCGCCGAGTGCTTTCCCGATCACCAAGATATCAGGTGTCGTCTGGTACAGATCGGCAGCAAACCAGGTACCCAGGCGGCCAAAACCAGTCTGGATTTCATCGAATATGAGCAGCATACCGAGGTCATCACACATCTTACGAATCGCGGGGAGGTACTCCGCTGGGAATTCGATCATGCCGCCATTTCCCTGCAGGGGTTCCAGGATCAGCGCCAGCGGAGGTTCAGTTGCACCTTTTAAGATGATCGTCCTCGCCAGGTCAACGCAAGCCAATTCGCAGGTGGGGTAGGTCAAATTCAATGGGCAGCGGTAGCAGTATGCTTGAGGAATGCGTACAACCGGCGCGCTCCAGGCAGTAAAGCGATTATTGGGGTGAGGCCAGCTCAAGTTCAAGGTAGCCATTGTACGTCCGTGATAACCATCAAATAAACTGACGAAGGTGTTTCCGGGACGGTTGCGCATTGCGATTTTCAGGGCCCCTTCGTTGGCTTCGGAACCAGTTATGGTGTAAATAACCCGGTCCAGTCCATCCGGGGCTAGTTCGACCAGTTTTTTAGAGAGCAGCAGCTTGGGGACTGTCTCGAAACTGGTGCGGATATGGCTGTATTTACCAAGCACTTCTTCAACTGCCTGGATCACCCTGGGGTGGGAGTAGCCTATGTTGAGACTCCAAGCTTGAGAAGTGCAGTCAATATACTCCTTGCCACTCTTATCATATAATAGTGCTCCTTTCCCGTAATCTACCAGGATCGGAATTTCGCTGCCTACTCCGCCACCACCGAAAGCTTTCCGTCCTGCTTCGAGGTCGGATTCTGTGTAATTTGAAAACACGTTTGGTTATCTCCTAATCAAATTGAGGCACAGCGCTGTGCTCAAACACCGGTCTAAGCGCAGTGTGCAACTCTAAATAAATTTGGTATGCTGCTTCGTATCGATCAGCATTGTTTGGATCAGGATGGGTAATCGCGTCCACTCTAACCCACTCATCCTGAAGGGGTTTGAAATCTTCAAACCAGCCAAGTGCCAATCCGGCCAGATATGCACAACCTACAGGAGCATCAGCTTCCGGGACATACTCCTGGGATAGGCCGGTGATGTCGCTTACAATCTGGCGCCAGAGGGGGCTCCGAGCACCACCGCCTGTTGCAATCAGCCGTTTGATCGGGTGTCCCTGTGGATATACACTTTCCAAGCCATGGCGGATGTTGAAGCCAAATGATTCGAGGATCGCCCGGTACAGGTGGTTTCGGGAATGTCCCTTCCTTAATCCGAAGAAGACACCACTGGCCCGGGGATTGAATTCCGGGCTGCGCTGTCCGAGGAAATATGGCAGCAATACCAAGCCTTCGGATCCGGGGGGGACGCTTTCTGCCAATTTATCAAGGGCAACGTAGGCATTCACACCGTTTTCAAGGGCTTCTTGGGCCATTTCCAATGGCGCAAATTCGTCCCGGAACCAACGTACAAGATCGCCAGTTGTCAGGCTGTAGGTCGGGTAATCAAAGATGTAACCATCTTGGGGGGTTAATCCGCGTTCTTCGATCGGGTAAGGTTCGAAGATTCCAGTCAGTAGATCCGCTTTCATGACCGGAACCAGGCCAGCTGTACCATAATATGCGGCAGTTTCATAGGTGTGAACCGCGCCAGCGCTCAATAATGAGGCCACCAGGTCAGGCATGCCCGGAAGGACGGGAGTGCCCACCGCGAGCCCAGTAATCTCTGCCGCGGATTGGGTGACACTGCCGATAAACACGCCGGGTGGATAAACCTTGGGTAGAATGTTGAGCGGTATGCCGAATTGTTCACATACATCTTCCCGCCAGGATGCGCTGGGTGATTGGTAAATGGCACCATACAAGCCAGTTGTGATGGTATCGGTAACATATTCACCACTTAAACGGTAAACCAAGTAGTGGGCTGCATCGAAGAACATGCGCATTTGCGATGCGAGCTGCGGTTCGTGGCGTAAAAACCAGACTAGTTTTGGGGTCAGTTCTTCTGTGGTCAGCTGCAGGTTGCGAACCCGGTTTATCTCTTGAACTTCGGCAACGGAGCGGTTGTCAGAATACAAGATCGCCCTGCTTACCGGGTTACCGTTTCCATCTGTAGGGCCTAAGGCAGGGTACAGGCCGCTGACACTGATGGCTTTGATCTGGTCTTGAGAAATTTCATCTGCCTCCAACAGTGTGCGAATAACCAGCACAGGATTTTGCCACCAATTGGTTGTCATATCCTGCTCGCACCAGTCTGGTTGCGGGTAGAAACAGCCGTGTTCAATATGGTGTTGGGCATGAATCCTTCCAGAGGAATCAACCAGGATGCCTTTAACCCCCTGCGTGCCAATATCAATACCCAGTAGAAGATCTTCTCTCATAGATCGTCCAGCTAAATCATACCAGCGCGGAAAAAGATCAATGCAAGGATCGAAGTTACAAAAAATAACAGAGTCAGGATGATGATGATCTTGTCGCGCAGCTGCAGGGTCAAATCCTGTAAAGGTGTAATCTGTCCCGATCCAAATCCGCGAATCTGGGTCGCGATTGTTACCTGGTCAACAACCATTGCAGCCCTGCGAATGATGGGGTTTGCCAGGGGGATCGAGCGGCGGAATAATTTCGCAATATTCCAGGTGCGCAGATTCCATCCGCGCAGCTTCTGTGCATCCTGGATCTGGTTCATCACCGTTGCCATGTAGGGGATAAAACGGTAGGTCATCTGCAGCACGAAAACGATCGGTTGCGGGACTTTCAAGGCATAAAGTGTATTGGCAATATCGAACATGGGCGTGGTCGAGATAAACAACAATGCCCAGGTAACCACAGTAGCGAAACGCAGTAAACGGCCCGCCAGCCACATCAGACTCCCGTAAGTAAACCCGAGCGTTCCGAGACCTAGGATGCGGGTGTTTATCGTGGCAACATTGGTCGCAGCCCATACTGGATCAAGTACTTTGTAGTATTCAGGATCGGCCTGGCCGACCGTGCTACGCAAGGTAGGCAACATAGTCAATGCCAATGCTGTCAGCATCACTAGAAACCACTTCTTTGGGGTTTTTGCTACGTAATTAAACGCCAATCCCAACAACAGCAGTGGTGCTAGATAGCGGGCGTCTAACCACAAGCCTGCAAGGATTGTGACAGTCAGGAAAACTACCATCTTGGTCAGGGTATGCAAACCACCATGAAAAAAGGTCCCTTTTTCTTGGTATCCCATCATTTCTGACATAATTCACCTATTTCTTGTTGAGCGTGTAATCCAATGTAGCTACGAATTCCTCTACTGTCAATATGTCGCGCGGACACTGGAATTCGTCAGCAAGCATCTGGCCGAGGCGGGTTATCTGTGGGGGCAGAATATCTGCTTCAAGCAGTTTTTCATCTTGTGTAAAAATTTCACGGGTTGATCCATCCAGAATCAGCTCACCGTCGGACATGACCAGCACCCGGTCGCAATAGTTCCCGATGGTCTTCATATTGTGGGTGATGATGATGATCGTTTTCCCCTGCTCATCCCGCAGATGGTTTAGACTCTCCATCATCTTAATTTCACCGCGTGTATCCAGCCCCGTGGTGGGTTCATCTATGAAAATGATTTCTGGTTTCAATGGAAGTATGCTGGAAATCGCTAGGTATGTTTTAAGATCTTCATCCAGACCTAACACGTACCGTTTGCGGAATTTATTGAGATCAAATACCTCTAATGCTTCCTCGGTCAATTTCTTTGATTCTTCTTCATCCAGCTCCATCATTTTAGGGGCGAATTCCACCTCATCCCAGATTGTTTCTGCAAACAATTGGTCGTCAGGATTTTGGAAGACATAGTTGACCATTTTTATGATCTTGTCGATCTTCATATCAACGATGTTCTTGCCCTGGACAATTAGTTTGGCGTCTTCGTTGGTAGGTTTTAGTAGGCCAACCAGGTGGCGCGCCAGCGTGGTTTTTCCGGATCCGTTTTGTCCGATGATTCCCAGGATGTGTCCTTGCTGGACCTCGAAGGAAACTCCTTTTAGGGCATGCACATTTTCGTTGTACCAGTGGTGCAGGTTCTCGACAGATAGAATTGTTTTCCCGGACCCGGTATCCTTTTTTAGCGGGTAATTGGGTGGTCTGTTAATCGTGGTGATTCCCAAACTGAGCAATTTGCTGCGGATGATCTGGTGGGCACTCTCCAGGGTGATGGGGATGGAGTCGAATTGGTGCCCGAGCTGAATCATGGCTAAAATCAGATCTGTCACCTGTGGGCGTCCAACCCCTGCTTTTTCCACTTCATCGCTGGCCAATACTTCGCTTGGTGTCCCGCGCAGGACGAATTTTCCTTCATCCAACAGCAGCAATTCATCCACGACTTCAGCGATAGATTCGATATCAGCGCCTGATTCCGTGGTAATACTGGTAGTCTTGCGGACCTCGGTCAACCGGCGAATGACTTTCATAACATGTTCTTTTCCAATCGGGTCCAGCATAGAGATCGGTTCATCAAATGCCATGATAGATGGTTGCATCGCCAGTGCACCAGCGATTGCCAAGGCTTGCTGTTCACCGCCTGATAACTCGTTTGGGTTGCGATCAGCCATCGACTCCAGCTCAGTATCCACCAGTGCTTTTTCAACCCTGGCAAACACCTGTTCGCGTGGAATACCCAGGTTTGCCGGTCCGAAGGCAATATCATCCCTGACGCGTGTCAGAAAGATTTGGACTTCTGGATTCTGCAGGACAACCGAAACATGGTGGGCCATCTCGTTAACTTCATGTTCACGTGTATTCAAACCCTCCACGATCACATCGCCATCCTGGTAACCAACATCAACTGATGGTACTAAGCCATTTAGCGCTTTTACCCAGGTGCTTTTTCCTGCCCCAGCAGGACCCAGGATTCCGATCACGCTGCCACCCTCGATGTCCAGGGTAATTCCTTCCAGCGCCTGTCCCTTCTGGTGGATATATCTAAAACTAAAATCTTTAAACTCAATAGCTTTCACAGGTATAAAATCCCTAGGTAGTTGATTTGTGATAGATGATAATAATAATTGCTTGAATAATTGAAATTAGGTTCATTGGATTAATGAGAATGATGAGTGGACTGTGATTAAGATCGTGCCAGGGGGTTGGGTTGACCTGCCCACAATCCACTCATCCTGGAATTTTGAAATTTGATTTGTTTAATAAAACTCAGCTTTCCTCTGCCTCATCAGTCTCGCTGCCGCGACCGGCGCTGAGGGCACGTCGGGCTGCTTCACCAGCCAGATAGCCTACCGGTACGAAGAGCAGGCCGCTCAGCCACCAGTATGGAATCGGCACCAGGTTGATCCCTCCAACAACCCAATCGTTTAGCACTGCCAGTGTGGCCGCTTCACGGGTATTCATAATCCAGTATGTTGCGAACCACCAGAGCTGGTGGATGGGCTCGGTTACCAACCAAGCGAGCAGGAAGGCGCCGATAAATGATCCCTTCCGATCATGCACAAAGTGGAAATACATGTAACCGGCATAAGCCCAGATGGATGCATCGATCAAGGTGTATGGCAGCAGGGTTACCGCAGCGGTAGATGTGCCACCTGACCAGACAGGATTAATGAAGATGCGTGCGATGATCTGGCCAACGAACAATCCGAAGAACGATATGACCGCGCCAAACAGCGATGCTGAAGCCGAGATCACCATTGCCTGTACGTCGATTCCCCCCAGGTCTCCTAATCCCGCCGCAGCGAATAAGGCACCGATGATGCCCATTGCGACAAGCGCGTAGGGTGAGAATACCCTGACTTTCATGCCTTCAATGTAACGTCCTGGCTGGGCTAACCAGGTTGGTCGCTGCGCAAACAGGTACATAAAGTACACTGCGAAGGGTAAACAGAACACAAAGGCAAAAATGTACAGCAGGGTGATACGACCGGGCGATTCGGATACACCCAGGCCTTCACCCAATGGATTCATAACGACGAAGGCAATAATGAATAGGACAAGCCCAACAATCCACAGGATTGCTCCGCTTCTCTTGTTATAAAAACCTTGTTTCTCCATGCGTGATGATCTCCTTTCTAAAGTTTATAAAACCAATGATGTTTCTTCTATTGACTCTTGTTACAAAACTCCGGACGTTCACCTCCTTCTGGTATTGCTGAAATGGATATTGTTGTCCATAACCTGTGGTTAAGTCCTCACCCGGTTATGGGATCTCCGCCATCAAATAACTTCCTGCGGAAAATCGGCAATACCCTGACGCGAATGGGAATTTGGGGAGCAAACTCGCGCAGGGATTGATCTGGAATATATTCTCTCTTATCAAGGTTCTGCACACCCAACGAATCACATGATCTAGAATTGGAGTCGTCCAACCAGCTCTCTGATGAAATCTGGTTCAATTGTTTTTTCATCCAGGATTGAGTACCGGCGCCCGAAACTCTTTTGGTACCAGTTGAGGGAGGCCATGATCTTGGAAAATTCAACCTCGGTCAGTCCGATATCCCTGGGTTGCCACAGCAAGCCTGTTTTCTGATAGAACTCTTCTAAGTAGGTCATCTCCCTTCCTTGCAGTTGGGCCATGACATAAGTCCCAAGTGCAACAAGCTCACCGTGTAGGAAGTTCTTCCCGGTTTGGAATTCGGCGTTATAGGCGAATGTATGGTCGGATGCTTCCTGAGGGCGGCTGCTGCCAAACCGCCGGCAGATCAGACTGATGTCCTCAAATGCCTGCATGATCAGCTGGATACCTTTTTTATTGACCTGCTTGATATCTCCCGCACCATTGTGAACACGTTTCAACCACTCCTCCATTTGGTGGACAGCATTCGGATCGTAAGATTCTCCTTTGTGCTCGTAAGCCAAACGCCAATCCCAAAGCGCGGTGTATGAGCAAATAATGTCACCCACACCAGAGATGTTCAATCGTTTTGGCGCGCCCTGGATGAGTGGGTAATCGATGTAAACATTCCTGGGTACGATATATCCGATATAAGTTACATGACCACCAGAACGGGCAGCAATGCTCTTGGTAACTGCAGCATCCACGGATGTAATGGAAGGGAATACATCCACAGGGATGTGGCGCCGCCAGGCCAGGTACTTGGCAGCATCGGTAACGGTACCTCCACCGAGTGCAACGACAGCCTCAACCTCTGGAAGCTGGCGCTCAAGTGCTTCGAGGCGGTACCAATCCAGCTCTGTTACGAAGAATACACAGGCAGGTTTATAATGAACCCGATCTTTGAACAGCTCCCAAGGTTCTTCCATGGTAATCAGGGCGTAATCCCCTTCCGGTAAGTGCAAATCCTCGACCAGATTATCACCGTAGTAAAGTATTGGTACTTTGAACGTCTCGCTGTCGGTTTCAGGCTGCTTGAGATCGATGGATTTGAAATTGACCTTGTCTTCTCCTGGCCAGACCATGTTTAATATGCCGCGCGCCTGGTTAAAGTTGCTGACCAGCAGATTCGCCATCAAAGATCTCAGGGCTTTTTCTCGATCTTGTTCGACGATCGCCTGGGCAGCCAGCATCTCGTAGGCGCAATTTTGGCTCATCATGGCTTTTACATCCTGGGGAGGATCGAAGGTGGATACTGCACCCAATTTCCCATCCCGGATCGGGACCTTGCCTTCAACGATCGCATCTTCAGGCAGCCAGGGGAATGAATCGTTATTATCCGTACTGAGTATGAGTTCAGTGGTTTGATTTTCAGCCAGGGCAAGCAGGGTTGGAACGACGATTTTGTCATACCAGACAGCACCCCTTCGCTTCAGCATGCTGGGTGGAACTCCTGGTTTCCAATCCCGGTAAGCTTGTAGTATCTGGTTTGATAGCTCCATCAACTGGTGAGCGCGGATGGTTCTGCCTTCCGTGGCTGCCAGCATGCGGTCAGGATGGAAGTAGTATTTGAAGTAATAAGCCGGTATCGCACCGATAGCACGGATGACTTCCGGGTCGGTGCCAAGTTTCGGCATCTCGTCTGCCCGCTCAAGCAGCTCAGGCAGGTAATCCTTTCCATTGTGCTTGACACCAACGATCCAGCCGAAATGGTGCATACCGCCCAGTTCAAATTCGATTTCTTCAACCGGCAGGTTAAGCAATCCAGCCACCATACCAATGAGAGAAATCGGCGAATCGCAGGTTCCTATCACATTGACACCGGTGTATCGACGTACAGCGTAATGAACGATGCTGCTGGGATTGGTCAGGTTGAGCAAGGTTGCGTTTGGTGCATGTTTTTCTATCATGCGGCAGATATCGATTGTCACAGGGATGCCGCGCATAGAATTCGTGAAACCACCTGGTCCAACAGTCTCCTCACCGGGTATACCGAATTGGCGGGGAAAAGTCTCATCAAAAGCACGTCCCTCTAAACCGCCCACACGGATTTGATTGATGCAGTAATCCATGCCCGACAAACTACTTTCGATATCGGTTGAAACCTGGGTGCTGATATCCAGTCCTGGACTGTTCTTGATGATATCGTCTGATACCTGTTTGACAAGGTTCAATCGCTCCTCGTCCCGCCCGAGCATGACAAAATCATATTTTTTTGTTGCCTTGAAATTTCCCATGGCATCAAAAATCATCGGTGTTGCCAGGGCACTGCCCCCTAAAACAACTACTTTTATGCGTGAACCTGCCATATTTAAATCTTTACCTCATTATAGAACTCATGAATCGCATTAGAGACGCTTTCAACTTCTTGATCAGTCAGTTCTGGAAACATCGGTAAGCAGAGTAATTTGCTGGCATGCTCAACGGATACCGGGATGTCTTCAGGGCGATATTCCAAATACCGGTAGCTGGGCTGCATGGGAACCGGCGTAGCATAGATTTTTTGCGTACCAACCCCCTGCGCTTCCAGATATTCACTTAACTGCTCTCTCTCCGTGCAGTGAATCGTGTACATATAGTAAACATGCTTGGCCCATTTTGCTTCTTCGGGGAGCTGAATAGGGAGATCGTTGAGCAGCTCGGTATAGCGAGCTGCAATTGCACGCCTTCTGCAGATCCATTCATCCAGGTGCTGGAGCTTGACCCCAAGAATGGCGGCCTGTATCGGGTCGAGACGCTGCTGGTAGCCAATCACCTGGTGAGTGTGCTTGACTTCTTGTCCCATGTAGCGCAGGACACGAATGCGCGCATTTAAGTCATCATCATTGGTTACGATGCCCCCAGCATCCCCATATGCTCCCAGCACCTTGGAGGGGTAGAAGCTGAATGCTGCTGCATGGCCCAATGCCCCGGTGTGTTTCCCTTTGTAAACTGCACCATGGGCATGGGAGGCATCCTCAAGGACCTGGAGATTGTATTTTTTAGCTAGCCTAAGAATCGAATCCATATCTGCTGGATGCCCATACATGTGTACTGGGATAATAGCTTTCGTTCGCTCGGTGATCTTGGCTTCGAGCTGGTCGGCATCCATATTAGAATATTGCGGTTCGATATCAACAAATACCGGTGAGGCCGATAAGTAATTAATGGCAAATGCGGTAGCTACATAGGTATTGGCTTGGGTGATCACCTCATCACCTGGCCCGACGCCCATTGCTGCAAGGGCAAGGTGCAGCGCTTCCGTGCCATTACTGATCCCGATGCAGTGCTTGACACCACAGTATCCTGCAAATTGCTGTTCAAATTTCTCCAGATTAGGACCGAGGGTGTATTTTCCGGTAGGTAACACGGTTTCGATCGCATTAGCGATCTCCACTTGAATTTGCTGGTACTGTCGAGTTAAATCTTCTGCAGGTATCTGGAGGCTCTGGGACATCCATTTCTCCCTTCGGGGGAAAATTTTTCAAATACGAAGGCGTTTGACTTTGAATGAGACCGCATCACCACGGTGGTAATCTTTTGAATAAATAATTGGCTTTCCGAGATTGGTGAAATTCGTCTGGAGCAAAACGATCCAGGGTACATTGGGATCAATCTCGATTTCGGTGGGAATTAAATCGTCGCTGGTCACTGCTCGAATTGTAGTTACTGAATAATCGAGGAATATATTGAAATTTTCCTCCAGGATTTGTAGCAGTGAGCCGCTGAAATCCTCTGACCGCCATTTATCACGGAGCAGATCTTCAGAGATCATATCAATTGAGTAAATTACGGGTTTGTCATGTGCGTAGCGAACACGTTCGATAGCGATTACTGGTTGGTTTTCCATGATTTGGAGCTGCCAGGCAATTTCGTGATCAGCAATGATTTGTTTGACCCCCAGCACTTTGGTTGAAACCTGTATGCCGAATGCAGCTAGCATCTCCGTCACACTCTGCAAGCGGGTGATCTCAAATTCCAGGTCTTCGGGCAGTGAAAGCAGGTAACGACCGGAACCATGTTTGGCTCTGATCACACGCTCTTCTTCAAGCAGGTGTAGACCCTCCCGGAGTGTTGAGCGGCTGATACCGAGCATATCGGTTAATTCTGATTCGGTTGGGATTTTATCGCCAGGTTTATATTTCTCCCGCCTCAACAGCTCGATGATAAAGTCTTTAATCTGGTAGCGGAGTGGCACGGACCGTGGTTTACGTGTCATGTTTCCCTTGTGGAACGCGAAACAACTTTGACCGCCTGAAACGGAGGGAGTGCTGAATTAGGACCTGGTGACCGAGGGGAAAAAATAAATAATACCGAAATTCATCAGGTCATCAGACAACTTACCTGCTGTTAATTATACAGATTTAATCTGCGCTGTCAATTACTTTTGGTTTCGCTCTGTCCGGATCTGTGAGAATTATTGACTACTCTTCTTCAATCAGGGTTGCGTATCTTTAAAACCTGCTCCATAAACTCCTCGACACGAGATGGATCGATTGGGTTCCAGGTATAACCATCGATTTTCAAGCTCGAACCGACGATCACGCCATCTGCAATGCCTAGATATTGTTGAATATTCTCAGCTTTTGCACCGGTATTTAAGAACAAGGGGATCTCCTCCCCGATGGCTGATTTAGCTTCTGCAAGTAGGCTGATGTCTGGATGGCTGCCTGCCATCGGTCCGGAGACAAGCACAGCATCTGGGATTGTGGAAACGACAAGGCTTTGGGCACGTTCAAATACACTCCGGGTCCCGAGAGGTGAAGCGAATTCGGGGGTGATATTGGCGAAAATCAGTATGTCTTCAGCATCAATCTCCTTTCTATAGCGGTATAGAGCTGCTGCATCCGGCTGCCATAAACCCATGTCACTTTCATAGATGCCGCTGATCACCTCGCGGACAAAGGCAGCACCGGTAGCTTTGGCGATCGCGGTAGCGGCAACCGGATCCCAAAGGAAATCGACACCAAATGGTACCTGTTTGGGTTTCAAATCACTTACCACCCGGGTCATAACGGCAACGGATTCCAGGCCAGCAGAAAAGGAATAGGGTCGGTCATCCTCATTGCAGAACAATATTCCGTCAACGCCTCCCGCGATCAGGGTTTCCAGGTCGCTGCTGACAGCCTCCAGGATGCCGTCCATTCCTTTTGTCTCGTCGAAGCGCGGTGTACCAGGTAACGCAGGCAGGTGAGCCATCGCGATGACTGGTTTTTCAATTTTGAAGAGCTCTTTTATTAAATCAGGCATAAGATGATTTCTCCAAATTTCAGATTTTCAACAATAGTCTCAAAATATAAGTTTGTTATTTTATTGCCGGTAAGCAAGAGCGACTTTCTCGACTCCGCGGGCAATATCCTCGATATCCTGTTTTGCAAAGGTGGGACGCATCAGTAGGCGAACCAACTCCGCTGGTAATTTTTCTGCAATTGGAGAACCGCTCCCGTATTCCACGTTAACCGGGTGCCAGGGGGGATTGAATGGTGCAGAAGTGTTGCCAAAACCTTTGTGATCTACAAATACTGGCTGTTGATGGAGTGGCGTCGGGTAGCGTCTCGAGCAGGGGATACCTTCCGCGGATAAAGCTTTCACAAATTGTTTCGCATCAATATCAAGAATTTCCCGGTCTAAGCGGATGATGTACTTGTAGAAAACATGCTTGACGTGCAGTGGTTCATAGGGTGGGATAATTCCTTCGATGGTGGATATCAACTGTGTGAGGTAATGACTGAGCTTGCGCCGGGCTTCGATATAACTATCTAGCTTTTTTAGTTGAACTCTTCCCAGTGCCCCCTGGATTTCCGTCATGCGGTAGTTGTAGCCGAGGGTGGCATGGTGGTAAAGGCGTTCTCCCTGGTAGTAAGTGCCATCCTGCCTATCTTCACCATGGTGATGAAATTTCTTTGCACGCCTGGCTAATTCAGCATCCCTGGTGATCACCATCCCCCCTTCACCTCCCGTGGTGATGATTTTATCCTCCCAGAACGAGAAACAGCCAATATCACCGATGGTACCGACCATTTGACCCTGGTATTCACCACCATGCGCCTGAGCAGCATCTTCAACGACGAACAGGTGATGCCTCCGGGCGATCTCGAGGATGCTATCCATCTCCGCAGGGCAGCCATTCAAGTGAACGGGGATGATGGCTTTCGTACGCGGAGTGATCCGTGATTCAATCGTTTGTGGATCGATATTAAATGTTCTCGGATCGATGTCTGCGAAAATGGGTACTGCACCGCTGTGCACGACTGGTGTGGCAGTACCTATGAAACAATGCGGAGTGTTGATCACCTCATCCCCAGGTCCAATACCCAGTGCTGCCAGGGCGACATGCAGGGCAGCTGTCCCAGAGCTGACAGCTAACGCGTATTCAGCACCAAATTTTTTAGCAAAATCCTGTTCGAATTGATTGACCTGTGATCCGCTTTGGCGAGCGAACTTGCCGGATTTGAGCACTGTGGTTGCAGCTGCAATTTCCTCTTCACCGTAATCTGGCCACGCAGGAAAAGCTGTTGACCGGATGGGTTCACCACCAAAGAGAGCTAGCCTGTGCTTTAGATCGTTTCCCACAATCTACTCCATCCATTACAAATGATGTGTATTCAAGATCTTTTCTGCGCTTATTTTACAATTAACTTGATTTTAAAAATTTCCAATTTTGCTCAATTTAGTAAGCGAGCCCTTTGGCTGATATAATTATTCCATGAATAATAAATACGTAATCTGGGTTTCGGTGATCGCGTGGATTTTATCAATTCTCGCCGCCTTCGCTACGCAGGGCAATGACATTGCCAATCTGGTGGTATTGGTAATCTCATTCTGGCTGATGTTCCTCGGCTGGTGGCTTAACAGGCAGCGCGGTCGTCTTTGAATGCGGCTTCCCAAGAGGTTTTCACTTGGGAAATCTTCGTGTAACGAAGAAACAACAAATATGAATGATCCCTCAATCAGCTAGGTAATTAAGGTTTCAGCGCGGCTTTCACTCTTACTAATTTGCTAGGGGGAGTAATTAAGATAAAAATAGTTGACATTGTCCAATAATAGCGTTAGGATAATTGATATCCACTTTTAAATTGATATCAACCTTAAACGGCTGAATATAATAGATGCGTCTTTTCAAAAGAAACTTGTCGGCCTATGTGAAGATTTATCGGTATGGATTTACCGGAAATAAGAAATATTTAAGTTGAGAGGTCAGTCGATGTCAGTTGATCAGCATCTAAATCATCGCCCTGAAAAATCTCATCTGGTGCAGGTTGATGGTGGCAGTTTGGATACGCAAACAAATTTAGGCTACGTGCACCTGAATATTACCAGATTGCAGCGGTCGGTCGATTTTTACGAGCGAGCGATTGGGCTTAAGTCACTCAAAGAGGATGGAAACAGCGTCCATCTAGGTGTCGGGGATGATATTTTAGTGGAGTTAACCGAGATTCCGGGTGCTATTAGATATCCCCGGCACAGCGGGTTATACCATTTCGCCATATTGACCCCATCACGGGAAGCCCTGGGCAGATCACTGCGCAACCTGATCGATACTGGGACCGAAATTCAGGGTGGGGCTGATCACCTGGTGAGCGAAGCTCTCTACCTGGCTGATCCCGATGGCAATGGAATCGAAATATACCGGGATCGACCTCGTAGTACTTGGCAGTACGAAGATGGTCATGTGAATATGGCTACTGATCCACTCGACTACCATAGTATTCTGGAAGATGCAGACGGGGATTGGCATGGTTTGGAACCGGGAACCAGGCTGGGTCATATGCATCTGCATGTAGCAGATCTTGAACCGGCGATTCAATTTTACGAGCATCTGTTGGGATTTGATTTCTTGATGAATTATATGGGTTCGGCTGCTTTCCTTTCTGTGGGCGGCTACCACCACCATATCGGCATTAATACCTGGAATGGGGTCGGCGCATCACCCAATCCACCGGATGCGGTCGGGTTGCGCTATTTTTCTGTGAATCTGGTCAGCAATGATCAGCGCCGGGCACTGAGAGTGCGCCTGGAAAAAGCCAACTGGCCGTTCGAAGAAATCAATACAGGAATCATGGTCCGTGATCCATCACAGAATGCAATCTTGCTGCAATGGGTTAAGGATTAAGTTTTATTGAGGTATCTGCGTATAGTCGTTAATTTGATGGGGGAGTAGAAAGCGAGTAAGCATCCAGCCTCAAAATTACATTACGAAGAGTATAATTCGCTGGTAAATATTTGGCCATTGCCAATTTTCAAGGGCTGAGGAGGTTTTGGAATGGTTTACGTAGCATATTTCGCGGCAGGTGTATTCCTTGCGAATGGAATACCACATTTCACGAATGGAGTATCAGGGAGGAAATTTCAAAGTCCATTTGCCAAACCACCTGGGGTAGGTGAATCTTCACCGTTTTCAAATGTGGTCTGGGGGTTAACCAACTTGCTATTGGGTTATATATTACTTTTAGGTGTTGGGGAATTCGAACCTGGTTTATCGCTGGATGCTGGCGTACTTCTCGCAGGTTTCTCTCTCATGGCGCTGTTTTTGGCCTGGTATTTTAATCGAGTACGCAATCAGGCAGTTGATCGATAAAATCTACACATCATAAGGAGTGGCATGGTGGTAAATACGATTCAAAAGCGTTCCCTAGGTGGAACTGGTATCCAGGTCACACCAATTGGATTAGGAGTGATGCAATTTTCCGGTGGGAGCGGTGTTTTTAAAATGATTTTTCCTGATCTATCTCAGCAGCAGATGACAGCTATTGTCAAAACTGCTCTAGATAACGGTATCAATTGGTTTGATACAGCTGAGATGTATGGGCAGGGGAAATCGGAGCATAGTTTAGCAACTGCATTAAAAGAATTGGGGGTCCAGGATGGTGAGGTGATCATTGGAACGAAGTGGTTCCCAATTTTCAGGACAGCAAGCAATATCCCCCGCTCGATTGATGATCGCCTCCATTTTTTAGATGGCTACAAGATTGATGTATATATGGTTCACCAACCCTGGGGATTCTCATCTCCAGAAGCAGAGATGAACGCAATGGCAGATCTGGTTGAAGCCGGGAAAATTCGTTCAGTTGGGGTCAGCAACTTCAATTCTGGACAGATGGTTAGAGCATATAAAACCCTTGAGAAGCGGGGTCTTCCACTGGCAGTCAACCAGGTCCAGTACAGTTTGCTGCACCGCAAAATCGAATCGAATGGGGTGCTTGCAGCAGCCAAGGACTTGGGGGTAACCATAGTTGCCTGGTCCCCATTGGCGCGCGGTATTTTGTCAGGAAAGTTCCACAACAATCCTGAAACTTATCAGAATTTGCAGTTAGGTCGGAAGATGCTGATGCGCGGCAAGATTAACAAAAGTGCCGGTGTTGTGGTAGAACTGAATCGGATTGGACAGAAATATGGAGTTACACCTGCTCAGGTAGCCCTCAATTGGGTGATCAATTTCCAAGGTGAGACAGTTGTCGCCATTCCCGGAGCTTCCAAGACTTACCAGGCTGAAGAGAGTGCAGGCGCGATGGGGTTCAGATTATCCGATGAGGAGCTGGCAAGATTGGATCAGCTGTCGAGGGAGTTCCTGTAGACAAAATCGTCTCTGGTTGAGATTTTCGGTTCAATTGACAGACACAGGTAGGAAGATTTTAGTCCTCCGGGTCGATCAGCAAAACCTCTCCTGAAGTACCATTCAGCTGGATGCGCTGACCGGTTTGCAGGACATTCGTTGCCTGATCTACACCGACCACAGCTGGGATCCCATATTCGCGGGCAACGATCGCACCGTGGGTCATCATGCCGCCAACCTCCATGATCAGACCACCAGCAGTCATAAATAGCGGTGTCCAGGCTGGATCGGTACCGCGGCAGACCATAATCTCACCAGGCTGCAAATTTGCATTCAACGGGTCCAGGACGATTCTGACCTGCCCTTCAATCACACCAGGAGACACAGGGCTCCCGACCAATCTTCCCTCTCCTTCACCGTCTCCCGTCAAGCCTTCATAAAAGGTGCGTCCATCACTTAAAATAAGCCGCGGAATTTGGGCGCGGATTAGTTCTCGCTGGTATTTTTCCCGCCTGTGGGTGATGATTGTCGACCAATCCCGATCGTCTCCTTCGGCGAGTAGCTGCAGCTCGTCCAGGTACAGGTAGAAGAGATCATCTGCCTGTTTAATCACTGCTTGTTGGGCGAAGGCCTGCCCGCTCGCAAGCAAGCCCTGGCGGATGATAGCCATCATCTGGATAATGTGAAACTTGGGGGTTTCCCTTAAACCGGCAAGTTCCCGGATGCGTAGCACCAGCCATCCGACCAGCCAGGATTTTAATCGCCCAGCAAACGAACCGCGTGCAAGCGAAACCAATTCCACGCTGGCCTTTCCAGCAATTTGTACCCCCTTTTCGAAGATCGCATCCGGGGCAAGCGCGGCATCTTTAATTTTCAAGTAGCCGCGGAGTACATCAAAAATATAGGTGGGATCTTCTCGCCAGCGTTTTCTGCCAATATCGATCTCTCCCAGGCCGCGCACACCATATTTGCTTAGAAATCCTGCAACAGCAGATTGAGCCGTCACAGGCAGCTCTCCTTCCAGGTACTCTCTGGCAAGTGCTTGTGAATCACTGGAGGTCAGGTAAAGGGTGGTTTTCGGATCCGATCGGATCTTGCTTGCTGTTTGCCATAGCTCCAGGTCCATCTCTGTGGTCACGTTGTGCGGTAATCCACGGGATACCTCGAGGGATAATTGGTTCGAACCAGATAATTGTTCAGAAATTTTGTTGAGCAGGAAAAAGGGGATCAGGCCTGCTGCTACTGCCGTGGCGATTTCAGGTACGGCAAAAGGAAAGGCGAAATAAATTTCCCGAAAAAGGTTTACCGTTTCCTGGAAATTTTCAGGCTGAGCGCTGATCGTTTTGTATTTCTCACCAAGTTGAACAATTTCATATTCGCTCGCACGATGGACTTCCTCTGCAACTCCGCGTGGTTTGCGGGCATAATGAATTACACGCCTCAATGAAGGAATAAAGAATGCTAATAGACGGCGAAGGGTCGAGAGTCTTAGTCTTCCTTGCCCATATTGAATGTCAGGATCGTTTTGGAGGGTGGTGAGGATATTTTGCAGGCTGGGGTCAATTGCTGAAAACACCCTGGGTACCAGACGTGCTCCAAGCGGATTCTGGAGTATTGGAGTTACGTTTCCCCACAAGCGTTCACCGGCAGATTTGATAACTGGTTGGCTTGAATGGGTCAACTTCAAACCGAAGAGGCTGGCTCCCCCAGCGAATATCAACCGGATAGCATCCTGGCCCAGTGGTGTAAACGGCTCCAGGATGCCCTGAACTGCTCCAAATGAGAACAAGGCTTGCAGGGGTTTTGTTGGTACTCCTTCAGGTAGCGGATACAGTGAGGTGATCGGGCGGGACTGGAGCAGGAAGATCTGTTCATTATAAATAGCCCATTCTATATCCTGCGGGTAATCGAAAACATCGGCAACCCTTTGTCCAATTGCCGCTAATTCGAGGATGGTCTTGTCAGAGATAGCTTGCCGCTGGTACTCATTAATTCTCTTTGTCTCCAGCCCGCCACCCTGATCCGGGACCATGGAGATCGATTTCGAACCGATTTTTCGAGCGATCAGCTGCATCTTGGTGGCGTTAACGAGAAAGTGATCTGGTTCAACTTGCCCAGAAACGAGGGCTTCTCCGACTCCAAGCGTTGCATCAACCACTGTTTCCAATCGCGAGCCGTTTATTGGATTGGCGGTAAACATAACCCCCGATATTTCACTGGGTATCATTTCCTGGATGACGACCGCCTGGGCAATCCCATCATAGGGGATTTGAATCCGCGCCCGGTAGCCAATCGCCCTTGCTGTCCACAAGCTGCTCCAGCAGGAGACGATCGCTTGCATTAAATCTGGAAAATTGATGATATTCAGGAATGTATCTTGTTGGCCTGCAAATGAGAGTCCTGGCAGATCCTCCGCTGTTGCCGATGAACGCACCGCCACAGATTTATTTGTCAGGTGTTCGTAAGCTGCTTGAATTTGCTCCTCGATCCCCGGCGGTATGTGTCCCCCTGCAAATCGTTCCCGAATCTGCTGCGAAATATTGTTGAGTTTCCGGGCATCCTGGGGGTCGATCCCTGCAATCAGCTGCTTGATCTGCTGCGATAGAAAATTTCCGGTGACAAAAGCCTGGTAGGCTTCCGTAGTGACAATAAATCCATCCGGAACCTGGAAACCAGCCTGAATTAACCGGCTCAGGTTTGCTCCTTTTCCACCGGCGTTGTTGAGTTTGACCGAGGGAGAGTTAAGAGGAAGGATGATCATAGTGGGGTAATGTTCGCATCAATAAGGGAGTAATGAGCTGGAAGTATTACTTCTCGAAGAACAAATGGATCATTGTCCTTTACTGGTCATAAGAATAAATTTAGTTTTCATGCTGATTATAATCTCGAATTATTTCAGGTTGACAGGTTTATGGGATCTGGTGATCAATACATTAAAATATACTGATATTATTTATCAGATATGGGTGATTTTGAGGTATAATGCTTTAGTGGCTTCCCATCATATAGTTTTGCAACAAGCAGAATTGGATCAACTTCGCAGCCATACAGACCATTGTAGGAAACCCATTATACATTCAGGTCAAAATTGCAGATACTCATCATTGGGCGACTTTTGCGTTAATGGGGTTAGATGATTTTTGGAGAAAATAATGGAAATACATATCCCAGTAAACTGTAATCCGATTACCAAGGAAAAATTCGAGGCGATACCCACTTACGACGAGTATAAGGGGGTGATTGCCGACTTGAACCAGGTTTTTCATGAATCATATAACAATATGATCCACCGCACTTATGAAAAACTGGGTAAAGATTCCACGCCGGTGATCATCATGGCCCATGAGGAAATCATGCTTTTTTTCAAGGGTGAACAAGAAACGATTAACATCATTCCAAGGCTGTACCACCAGTTGAAAGGAATTGGGCATGTTTCATTTGGCGTGTATGTTACGCTGGCAGATAATGGCTTCGGTGAATTGAGAGAGGATATCCGGGAAAATCTTGAACAGCAGAAAAATTTGATTGAACAAGCGCTAAGCTTTCTGGATGTGGAACCATTGCCGATGAAGTATATGCCAACACATCGGAAAATGTTGGAGACCGCTCTAGAGATTATCAATGACGTGCTGGCATCTGGTTTTGTGAATGAAGGTCATGTCCATGAATACGGGCGCAAGAGCTCACCTTGGTATCTGGAGGGTGCCGCAATAGCTGCACAATTGGAAATTGATAACCTCCATGAAACTGTTATGAAGTGGAAAGAGCAGATGGGAGCAGAGAACTGGGATCGGGTTCACGTGGTGGTCTGTGCAGCACACCAGGGACGTTACCAGGAAGCGACAATCCAGTATTTCCACCGCTTGCTGGGAGAAGAAGCAGGACTTGCCGCAGAGAAGGAAAACCGGGTGATTTATGCTGAGCATATTACTGAGCCGAAGGCTGCCATGGATCTGCTCGCTCGTCACATGGTTGATCAGCGAGCCTCCATTGATTTATTTGGCAGCTGCACCCGATTGCAGCGTGACTTGATGTCAGATGGAGCCAGGGAATACCTCGAGGTGCTGCTTCCGGCATAGTCTGGAAAGATTAAGGATAGAAGTCTTGAAGCCGCTATTTAATGGCGGTTTTTTTTATCTAAACAAATTAATGGCTGGGTCTGAATTGAATTCATGGTCGTTATTTGCCAATCCGTAAGGTTTTTGGTCTTGCGTGTGTACTATAATGTCGTAGAAAATTCCACTTAAGATTGCCCCTTTATAGGTTGGATGAGATTAACCGCGGGAGGATA
>JBJYXV010000041.1:24462-30585 GCA_046260155.1 Anaerolineales bacterium | reverse complement strand
ATTTGGGACGAACACAATCCGTGCCTGATACTGGTCAAACGAATTTGAACCTGGATATTCACCGGAATGAATAATAATCCGTAATTGATCATTGAGATATCTGGCTTGCAGATTGCAGCATGTATGAGAAAATAGGATTAACGAACTGAGGTCTATGGCATGTTGAATCGTTTGCGTTGGTTGTTAGTTGGTTCACCTCTCCCTACCCATCAGGAGCATCTGGAGCGTCTGGATAAAATAAGGGCACTGGGTATTTTATCCCCCGGCTCTTTGTCTTCCATTGCATATGCAAATCAGGAAATTTTTCTAGGGTTAATTGTTGCTGGTAGTGCAGCACTCGCGCTTTCGCTCCCCATTTCATTAGCAATCGTTGGTGTGTTATTTATTCTCAGCTTATCTTATTACCAGATAATTCAGGGTTATCCTACTGGAGGCGGTTCCTATGTTGTCGCCCGTGAAAATTTGGGGTCGGTCTTCGGGCTGATAGCAGGTGCTGCTCTGTTGTTGGATTACCTGTTAACTGCTGCAGTGAGTTTGTCTGCAGCCGTAGCTGCCATCGCGTCTGCTTTTCCGACTCTTTGGGAGTATCGAGTGCCTCTGGCTTTATTTCTTTTGGTGCTTATTACATTGGTTAATCTCAGAGGAGTGCAGGAAACTGGCAATCTAATCTCCATTCCAGTCTACAGTTTTTTAATTTCCTATCTACTCTTGCTGGTTTTTGGAATCACTCAAATTATCAGAGGGGAGGTGGTAGCAATCGAACCACCAGACATACCTGCAGCTGTACCGCTATCCTTTTTCCTGATCTTGCACACATTTTCAACGGGGTGTACAGCACTAACCGGAATTGAAGCCGTCAGCAACGGCGTTCCAAACTTCCGCCCTCCAGAAGCAAAGAATGCAGGTAAAACGCTGATCGTCATGACGGTAATTATGGCAGTGCTTTTCCTGGGAAGTATTGGATTGACACAATTTCTGGGCGTGATACCAGACTCACCGGAAACAATCTTATCTGCGCTTGCGCACCAGATATTTGGGAATGGGGTATTTTACTTGATCATTCAGATTACCACGATGGGTATTCTCGTGGTTGCAGCGAATACGAGTTTTGCAGGTTTTCCGCGCGTCTCATCGTTTTTGGCAAGAGATGGTTATTTACCAAGGCAGTTCTTAGCCTTGGGTGACCGTCTTGTGTTCAGCAATGGAATTATTTTCTTAGCTCTCACCTGCAGCTTGTTCATCGTGGTCTTCAATGCAGATACTCACCGGCTGGTGCCTTTATTTGCCGTGGGCGCTTTCCTGGCATTTTTTTTGTCCCAAGCAGGTATGGTTTTTCATTGGTCAAAATCTCGTGAGAAGGGATGGCGCATTAAAGCATTTCTCAACGGTTTGGGCGCGATTCTGATTGGTATCACCGTGATTATTGTGGGGTTCACAAAATTCATTGATGGTGCATGGATTACCTTCCTCTTAATCCTGATATTAGTTTATGTTTTCAGCAGGATAAAAAGGCATTATGATGATGTTGCCCACGAGCTAACTCTGAGTCGATTTCCTCCTTCACTAAAACCTTATAGCATGATGCGCATTGTTATACCAGTTGCGACAGTTCACAGGGGTGTAATTGAAGCCACGCGGTATGCCAGGACCCTGTCGAGCCAATTGATCGCGGTTCATGTAGAGATTGAACCTGACAGCGGTGAAATATTAACAAAGAAATGGCGGGAGTGGTTCCCCGATATACCCCTGGAAATTGTTCCCTCTCCCTTTCGTTCTTTTATCAGCCCCTTCCTGGATCAATTGGATGTCATCGATAGAAGATATCATGATGGACAATTGTCAGCTGTGATCATCCCGGAATTCATCCCGGCAAAGTGGTGGCAGGGGTTTCTGCACAACCAGACGGCATGGTCGCTAAGATTGGTTCTCCTTTACCGCCGGAGGCGCATGGGATACCAAAGGATGATCATTGATGTACCTCTACATTTGAAGCAGTGAAAGAGTAAATTCTCGATGATAGATCGTTTGTGCATTGATATGCAGGTTTGGCAAATGCAGGTTAGTGCTTGGTGTAAAGGAAGATGATGATGTCGAAAAATGATCTGGGAATTGGCTATATTGTCAGGATCGAAAGCGGAGAATGGGCAGGGAATATCGGGATTGTATCCAAACCGGTCACAAGCCAACAAACAGGGCATGTACTTGTATATGGAAGCGGATATATCCAGGGTTTGCCTGTTTCTCTGGCTGAGGTAAGGCCAGCTGATAAGGCCAGCAGAGGCTATGCCCAGCTGGCTTACAACTTAATCAAGCTGGGGAGTAAGGTGATTGAGCAAGGGTTACTTTGATAGTTTTTTGCAAAGATATACCCTGTGCTCCAGGGAGTGGTTGCTTGCCGAGGTATCATGCTTGGGAATCCAGTAGGAAATGGTAGTTTATAGCAAAAACACTTTGAGGGGATAATTTCAGCAAAGAAGTCTCTGATAATCTAGGGAAAGGTTTCCATTATCAAGACATCAGGTTATGGAATCACAGCTGATGTGGTACGGGCATTCATGATCAGTACTTCATCGCTCGCATTATACGCCTGTGATCGTTGATCTGCAATCCCATACAGCCCTGAACAAACACCTATGAGCTGGTTAATCATCCTGCCATTCATGCAGGTCAAAATTGGCGCGGTCGCATCTATATTCATACAACACATCTAAATATGACTTTCAATAATCACCGGGACCACCTCCAGTCTACTCAAACGCGCTGAATTCAGGATGTTGCCAAATTCATGGAGATAAATCACATTCCACACCCGTGGAGCCTGAACCTGCCACTGGGGAAAGCAACCCCTGCTAATGAGCTGCACAGACTGGGGAGTTTTGTTTGGGGGCATTGGAACCACGGCAACCCAAGTGAACAACCCCCAGAGTACGGACTCCGGGGGTCTGGAAGAGGAAAAAGTTTGGATCGAGTAACGCTAATCCAAACTGAGTCCCTTAATCATTGATGAAGGTACGAATAACCTCCTTCGTTCATGGCCTGCGAACATTTCGGGGCAGGTAGTCGAACTGGCTGCCTGGTTTTTCGCTGTATGGTAGTTATCTTCCTCGAATCGTCGGAGCAGAGCAGTTCGGATGAACGAAATCCCACCTGGTTCCCCGATAAGTACCTCCAACCGATTGTGTATCTGGTTCCACAACCGCATCACCAGTTATTAAGCCAATTGCAACTATTTAACATCCGCATTGGAGATGATCTTTGTGAATACGCTTCAATGGGCGGCAGCTCGAAACTCTGAACGGAAGTTTGCTCACCTTGGGAGCCTGGAGGGAGCAGCATCCCAACAGCCTGATCGCTTTACCGCCCGAGAAATGGACCGGCTTGATGCCGCTCGAAGTGGTTAATATCGTTTTAGAACGGGCCACCCGGTCCGGTGTGCCTCCCGACCTGACCCCACAGGATAGACGGTTATTGAACAGCACCCCCATTATTGGGCTGGCATATCAAGGCACTGCCCGTGCATGTCCTTTGCTGATCCTGGAACAGCAGGGAGTGATCCAGGATCAACTGGGGGATGCGCCCGTAGAACTACGTTACGATGCCAGCTCCATGCTGGTGACATTGGAATCATCAAATAGAGACCAGATTTTATTCCGACAGACCTGGTGGAACGAGTGGTATGAATTCTATTCCCAAACTGGCGTGTACCAGCGATCCAAGGTAACTGATGAACCAACTGATATCACCCGGTCCTAATTCTATTTGCTCACTCTTCATCCGGTAGATATTCGAGCAGATCACCGGGCTGGCAGTCCAGCACACGACAGATGTTCTCCAGCGTCGAAAAGCGGATGGCTCTGGCTTTATTGGTCTTCAGGATCGATAAGTTTGGCAGGGCGATGTCAATTGCCTCGGCCAGTTCAGAGAGCTTCATGCCGCGTTTTACCAGTACTAAGTCAAGATTCACCCGGATTGCCATATTCACCTCAAATCGTCAGTGCTCGTTCCCGTTCCAGCTCCAAGCCATAGCTCCAGACCTGTGCAAGGGCAAGGATCAGCAGACTGGCCAGAATGACACCGAGTTCAAAGGGAGATGGCAGGCTGAGCGGGGGTGAAACGATGGCCAGCTGCCTGAAGAATTCGTAAGCAGCGAAGTATTCCAGCGCAGCTTGTAATAGTGCGAGGACCAGCACCAGGTAACCAATACGGCGAATAAGGGTGACATTCTGGAGGGAAAATATCTCTCCCTGTTGGATAGCAATCACCACGGATCTCAACAGGTAAATTAAATATGCCAGACCAATCGCAGTCAGCAACTTGGCGAGGTTACTAATGAAGATCAAATACCAATCTGTGGTCTCCAGGCGTAGTGTGCCCTGTGCCTGATCAACGAATGCCCAGTTGATGCCTTTCAAATCCGCGCCTGCGATAACCACCTCTATGCTTGGATTTGTTCCCTGTCCGATGGTAACCGGAACCGAGGAGGTGACAGCGATATCGGTGACCTGGAGGATAAAAGGAGACAGGACGATCCAAAGGACCAGGAAAAACGATACGACGACCAGCAGGCCAAAGAGAATATTGAGGATGGTTTTCACAATGCGGAGGATCTTTGTGTTATGGGTGATGTCCATGATCTTCACTCCTTAGATTTATTGAAACTCATTAATAATATAATGAATAACGATAATAATATAACGAATAACGTTATTTTTGTCAAGAGGCAATTCGATAAGATGCATCTATTGACCATGGATGTGGATTGCGGGTCCGAGCAGTGCTAGTCTTGTCCCAGCTGTACGGGAAAGGTACAATCGGGAGAATTCCTTCGGAAGGATTGATGGTGAAATCATACAACGAACTCACCCGGCTGGGAAAATTAAGGCGCATGCGCAACCTGGCTTTCAGAGCACTCTCAGAATATGATCTCCAGGTGCAGCGGATCAAATTCCTGGCTGATGATACGAATATTACGTTCAAAGTACGATCCAGGGGTAATTATTACGCGCTGCGGATCTATTCGGATGAAGAGACCACGCTCACAGAAAACCAGGCTGAGGTATTTTGGCTTAATACTCTGAAAAGAGACACTGACCTCAAGGTCGCTGAACCCGTGCAGCGTATGAATGGGGACTATATAACCATTACCAAGGCACCAGGAATCCCCGGAGAAAAACGCTGCATCTTATTCACCTGGGTGCCTGGGCGGGTGCTGGAGAAAAATCTGAATCCCAAGAATTATTTCCTTCTGGGATTGACGATGGCAGAGCTGCATGATCATGCAGAGTCCTTGAAACCACTGCCAGCAAAAATCCAGCCAAAGAAATGGAACCGGGCTTTTTACTACCCGAATGAGCCAGTAGTTTACAGCGATCCAGCATACAGGGATCTGTTCAGTGACCGGCAAGTCGAAATTATTGACCAGGTAATCGTCCATGCGGATATAGAATTTGCCAGGTTGTTTGCCGACCGAGAGCAGCAGATTTTGATCCATGGAGATTTACACTACTGGAACGTCAACCTGTACCACGGCGAACTGTACATCATGGATTTTGAGGATGTGATGCTGGGCTACCCGGTCCAGGATGTGGCGATCACCCTGTACTACGGCATGGATCGCGATCTGTATCCCGATCTGCGGGAAGCATTCCAGCAGGGCTACTGCAGCCGACGCGCCTGGCCGGTAGAGCGGCATGGGCAGCTTGAGACCCTGCAGGCTGCAAGGAGTGTCAATTTCGTCAATTATGTCGCCCGCATCCATTCTTCACCGCAGGAATATATTGATATGCGCTGTGAGGAGCTAGAACATTTCCTGGAGCAATTTGGATAGGAAATGCTTGGGTTAACAGTCGATGAGCGCAAAAAGGAGTGAATCATGCAATTTAATATGAGCCCCAATGTTTCTATCAGGACCGACCATTTCTCTGAAGCGGTGCACTTTTACAACCAGGTGATCGGTTTTGATATTCGTTCGCAGGCTGAAAATACTGCAGACTTGGATGCCAGCCCGCTGAGGCTCTTCGTCGATGAGGATGACGAGCTGCAAGGGCCGGTCATGGAGCTGTTCGTGGATGACCTGGAAGCTGCCAGGGAGGTTTTAACTGCAAATGGGTGCAAAGTGCTGCG
>JBJYXV010000041.1:0-24362 GCA_046260155.1 Anaerolineales bacterium | reverse complement strand
ATGACCTGGAAGCTGCCAGGGAGGTTTTAACTGCAAATGGGTGCAAAGTGCTGCGCTGGAAAGGTAAAGGGCAGGATTGTTATATCCAGGACCCTTTTGGGGTGATTTTTAATATTTGGGAGCAGTGATAACCAGGTTTACCCAGTGACAAATCGATGATTGATCTTGGGTAGACGCGGGGCATGTTCTTCGACTGCGTTCCTCCCTACGGTCGGAACTCCGCTCAGAATGCCAGCGGTCCTGAACGTGTCCGATTTTTCCTTGATCACGCTTTGAACGATGGACGCATTTTAGTCAGGAGTTTGAACTATGATGACCGGTGATCGAACATCATCCATGGAGCGACAGAGGTTACGTCGGGAGGTGGGGTATGTCTCAAAAATCCGGTGAATCCTGGAGAATATTCCTGATCTGGTTTGCGGCAAATATCGTGGGATTCGCCCTCCCTCCGCTGATACCGCTTCTATTCCCTTCATTGGCAGCCTAAGCAGGTTTTTTCCTTACATTGCTGATCATCTCGCTACCTCTGGGTGGCTAGCTTTGCGCCGATTTCTACCCGTTTCGGTTTGGGGGATTTTAACGATCCCGGTCAGTGTCTTGTTCTTCATCCTGGTGACGCGAGAAATACCGGAAAGTTTTTGGCAGTTGATTGAATCTGAAGCCCCCTTTGCATTCTTCGGGATCTATTTTATGCTTGGGATGATGATCGGTCTGCTGCAATGGCTGTTCCTTCGCCAGCAGGCTGTTCATTCATCGATCTGGCTGTTGAGCAGTGTGCTCGGGGCGGGATTGAGTGTCACCCTAGTGATCGAAACAGACCTGATCAATAGTTCCGGTGTGCTTGCATACATGGCAGCGGTATTGATCTATGTGGTCGCGACTGGACTTACCCTTGCAATGTTGATATCTGGTAAGCATGCATCCCAATCAACGATCACCCACACCGACTAAGCCATCTGAAGCGGAACAGCATCCGGGAAAACTGCAGCGGTAAACTTCTGAAGAACGCGGTAAGATCATTACCATAAGCCGCATGCCCAACTCGAACAACGTTGAAAACACACAACCTGCACGCGTAACCACGGTATTACTCGCCCTGTTTGTCGTTTTCCTATGGGCTACCTCCTGGGTATTGATCAAGATGGGCCTGCAGGAAATCCCCGCGCTGACCTTTGCCGGTTTGCGTTATGGGCTTGCATTTCTATTCCTATTACCTTTTGCTATGCGGATACAGCGCCGGCCATCTGCGGTTAGACTCACCCGTCACATGTGGGGGCAACTCATTATTCTCGGTCTGCTGCTGTATGCACTCACACAAGGAGCGGTGTTTTTAGCCCTGGCCTACCTGCCGGCAGTAACCACCAACCTGCTGTGGAGCTTCAGCACGGTGGTAGTCGCCCTGTTCGGTGTGGTCTGGTTGGCTGAACACCCGACCCGCTTCCAGTGGTCAGGTATCGTACTTGCGACCCTGGGTGCTTTGATTTATTTTTATCCAGTGTCATTACCCCAGGGTTACCAGGTTGGATTAGCGGTATCTGTTATCGGCGTCCTGGCGAACGCAGGTTCCGTGATTTTTGGGAGAAAGATCAATCGCGCGCGTGAACTGCACCCACTTCTGGTGACCGCGGCCAGCATGGGAATTGGCGCTCTCGTGCTGCTGACCGCTGGGATAGCCATGCAGGGATTGCCCAGCATTGGATTAACCAGCTGGGTGATCATCGCCTGGCTGGCATTGGTGAACACCGCGGTGGCTTTTACTTTATGGAATTATACACTGCAGACACTCTCGGCAACGGAATCCAGCATCATTAACGGGACCATGCTCATCTGGATCCCTATTCTGGCCGTTGTTTTTCTCGATGAGCAGGTGACAGGGAAAGAGCTGCTGGGGTTAATCGCGGCCGGGATTGGAACGCTGATTGTGCAGTTAAGATCCCCTGCAACCTTTCAGCGTATCATTCGGGGCAGGAGATAAGCCGGCAGCACCGGGTACAAACGTTGATGCCTGCCAGGGGTGAAGCATAAAAGACCGCAAACTGGGGGATTCAAGTATGTTAGTATTATTTATCACAATCTGGTAAGCCGTAAATCGTTCAGCGAAATGATGATCTGGGAGATTGTACCTTTGAGATTACGCGCCCGCTATGCCACGATGATCTGTTTTTTACCTTTAGTTCTCTTCGCTGCGGGCTGCGCTCAAACAGCTGAGTCCTGTCCACCTGCAGCACCAGTAGATTTATCGGGTGCAGAACAATTTGCCCTGGATCAAGATTTACCGTTCCGCTTCCCCATGGATGATTTTAGAAATCAATTTGTGACCAATGCGGCAAATTTCGCAGATTATGGCATGATCACAAGAGGGCCTGAGTACCATGCAGCTGAGGATATCCACAAACCAGCTGGCACATCAGTCTACGCGATGGCTGATGGAAAAGTCAGCTATTCAGGCCGCATGGAGGGGTATGGATGGTTGATCATCATTGACCACCCACAGGCGAACCTGTACTCACTGTATGGCCACCTGAGCCCAAGCCGCTGGAGTCTCAAATCTGGGCAGGTAGAGAAAGGCGATCTGATTGCTTACCTGGGTGATTCTGACGAGAATGGCGGCAGCCGGGAAAATCCACTGCGCACCCACCTTCATTTTGGAGTAAGGGCTGGCCAGATGAGAGATTATCCTCACTCAGGACAGTGGCGCTGGATGGCCGGCTGGGTCAAACCCTGCCCCCAGGATCTGGGCTGGCTGCAGCCCTCGGTTGTAATCACAAGCCAGGAGATTCCCGTTGGGGGCTTCGAGATACCTGATTCATCCTTCTTTGAGAAATGGGCAAGTGAACTCATTTTGGGCGGGTATGTTGTGGTCGGCGCGCTTTCACTGCTTATTTTCGTGATCAAGAAGGATAAACCATACCTCCTGCTGTTATCCGGGGGTGTCATGATCGCTTCCGGATTTTATTTTTCCGCCAATGGCTGGAAGATGAGTTTTGTGATCTTTGGGGCCGCTTTGTTATTCGCTGTGACCGGCTTATTTTTACTCCTGCGGCGTTTTATAAATTCCCCCAACCCAAAAACATAATGATTCCCTGAAGGTAAGTATTTAGAATTTGGGTTTTGTTTACCAATAACACTAAAAAAAACTGGATTCAAACAACAAGGCGCAGTAGAGCGGATTATCCAGCACCAAGTTTCAGGTGTTCGCCAGCGATTGAAAATATTCAGCGGGCGGCGCTACAAGCGCCGCCCGCTGAACTAATGGTTCGCTATTCATTTTTCTGCTGCTCTGTTTGTGCAGCGGCACCTGCTCGAACCCCTGAAGCTTGAATTTATTATCGATCAGCCCGGATTCCAGGTTCAGGATAGATATCCAGGCGACCTGAGATTTGAACAAGTGATGTTCAGGTGAGATCGAAGCGGTCGAGGTTCATCACCTTGTTCCATACCGCGACAAAATCGTTCAGGAATTTTTCCTGGGAGTCCTCACACCCGTAGACTTCGGCCAGGGCCCGAAGCTGGGAGTTGGAACCAAAGATGAGATCGACACGGGTAGCGGTCCACTTGAGGTCACCCGTTTCGCGATCCCGGCCCTCGAATACGTTTTCGTCTTCTGAGGTCGCCTTCCAAGTTGTGCTCATGTCGAGCAAGTTCACAAAGAAGTCATTGGTAAGCGTCTCCGGCCGCTCGGTGAATACGCCGTGCTGGGATTGTTCAAAATTGGCATTCAGGACGCGCATACCGCCAATGAGAACCGTCATCTCTGGAGCGGTCAGCGTCAGCAATTGTGCCCGATCAACCAGGAGTTCTTCTGCTGAGACGGCGTATTTCGTCTTGAGGTAGTTTCGGAACCCATCTGCAGCCGGTTCGAGTACGGCGAATGACCCCACGTCAGTTTGTTCCTGCGACGCATCCGTGCGTCCCGGGGTGAAGGGGACGGTCACATCGTAACCGGCATTCTTTGCTGCTTGCTCGACACCTGCACATCCAGCCAGGACAATCACATCAGCGAGCGAAACCTTCTTCCCACCTGATTGGGTGCTGTTGAAATCCTCCTGGATTCCCTCAAGGGTCTGCAGCACAGTCTTCAACCGGGCTGGCTGGTTTACCTGCCAATCCTTTTGCGGAGCAAGACGAATGCGCGCCCCGTTGGCACCGCCACGTTTATCAGAACCACGGAAAGTGGACGCCGACGCCCAGGCGGTCCCGACCAGTTCGGAGATCGACAGGCCTGAGGCGAGGATCTTGCTCTTAAGGTCGGCGATATCTTGCGCGTTGACCAGCTCGTGATCGACTGCAGGCACCGGGTCCTGCCAGATCAGTTGCTCCTCCGGGACCTCGGGACCGAGGTAGCGCGAGCGAGGGCCCATGTCACGATGGGTCAGCTTGAACCACGCCCGGGCAAATGCTTCCGCAAACTCTTCCGGATTCTTCTGGTAGCGGCGCGCGATCTTCTCGTAGACCGGGTCCATCCGCATTGACATGTCTGCGGTGGTCATCATGATTGAAACCCGTTTTGAGGGATCTTCTGCATCCGGGGCGTGATCTTTATCAGCCAAGTCTTTCGGCTGCCACTGCCAAGCACCAGCGGGGCTCTTGGTCAGTTCCCACTCATATCCGAACAGCACATCGAAATAACCCATGTCCCACTGGGTCGGGTGCGGTGTCCAGGCACCTTCCAGGCCGCTGCCTATGGCATCCGAGCCCTTGCCGCTGCCGAAGCTGCTCTTCCAGCCGAGGCCCTGCTCTTCGATACCGGCGGCTTCAGGTTCAGGACCGACGAGGGCAGGATCGCCTGCGCCATGGGTTTTACCGAAGGTGTGCCCTCCGGCAGTGAGCGCAACAGTTTCCTCGTCGTTCATGGCCATGCGGGCGAAGGTTTCGCGAACGTCGCGGCCGGAGGCGACTGGATCCGGTTCACCGTTGGGACCTTCCGGATTGACATAAATCAGGCCCATCTGCACAGCGGCGAGAGGATTCTCAAGATCACGGTCACCGCTGTAACGCTTGTCGCCGAGCCAGGTGTCCTCACTACCCCAATAGATGTCCTCCTCTGGTTCCCAGACATCTTCACGCCCACCGCCAAAACCGAAGGTCTTGAGTCCCATCGATTCCAGAGCACAATTGCCGGCAAGGACCATCAGGTCTGCCCAGGAGATTTTCCTGCCGTATTTCTGCTTAATCGGCCAGAGGAGCCGGCGTGCCTTATCGAGGTTTACGTTGTCCGGCCAGCTGTTGAGCGGTGCCAGGCGCTGGGAGCCTGAGCCTGCGCCCCCGCGCCCATCACCGATGCGGTAGGTGCCGGCGCTGTGCCACGCCATACGGATGAAAAGGCCACCGTAATGACCGTAATCTGCGGGCCACCAGTCCTGTGAATCGGTCATCAGTGCGTAAAGATCCTGCTTAACGGCTTCCAGGTCGAGTTTTTTGAATTCTTCAGCGTAGTTGAATTCCTCGCCCATCGGATTGCTCAGCTGAGAGTGCTGATGGAGAATCCTGAGGTTCAACTGGTTCGGCCACCAGTCACGATTCGATGTACCAGCACCCGATACTTGGAATTTGTTATCTTCATTCATAGGTTTCATCCTTTCGTTAACCGAACTTATTAATTATGCTGTGAGGAATAATTGTGTTTTGCTGCATTTCCAGTAAGTATCCGGGTTAGTAAACCTCCCGGGAATTTTTATTGGAGCAATTCGTGAGTATGAAATGATTTTGGAATTTATCCATCAGCACAATAGTGATTATACCAACATGTAGAACTCAACAGGCATATGGTGATTAAGTTGTTGAAGAGATGTAATTGAAAACTGTTTGTTGGAGTGGAATAAAGTGCGATTAATCCGAACACAAATAAGAGGTTGTTCAAAAAGTGCTGATGGTCATGCTGAGCGAAGCGAAGCATCTAATCCAAATCGAGGGAGACTCTTCCCCTCGGTCTGTCCAACCAATAACAGGACTTCGTTCAGAGTGACAGCAACTTGTGGGACAGCCCCGGATGTTATCCATGCATTATTGGTTGCATTGAATTTTCCATAGGCTGCAGTATTTAGAGATTTAAAGTCCAGTTTAAGTATTTCAATCCTTCAAGTAAGGCTGGCCGAGGGCATCTGGCTTTGCAGCTCCCCACCTTGTGCGAAACCATTTCGTCGCCATGAACAGCAGAACTCCGACCGTGATCACGAAGGGCACGGTCCTCCAAATGTACCTAGAAAATACCCCGGGTAACACCAGCTGGGGGTTGAGAGAAAGCTGCCATAAGGTTCCAAAAAGCAGTGAGCCAGCGAGTAAGATGAAGGGGTTCCACATAGAGAAGAAAACAAGAGCCAAGGCGATGAAACCCCAGCCCATGATGAAGTTATAGTTCCAGACCGGGTTGTAATCCAAGGAATAGATTGCCCCGGCAAGTCCCATCAGCATACCTCCACTGACGACACACAAATAACGAGTCTTGACCACATTGATTCCAGAGACCTCAGCAACGGAAGGATCTTCTCCCACAGAGCGGATTTGCAGCCCCAGGCTGGTTTTTGTGAGCACATACCATGTAACAAAGACCAATATAAGACCGAGATAGAAAAAAGGCGATAATCCGAGTACAGATGGGATGCGATCCAGGCCAAGTGGTCCAGTATAAGGATTGCCAATGTAGGTCGTCAAGCCGAATCCCAGGATCCAGATGCCCATGCCGCTGACGACCTGGTCTCCACCCAAGGTGATGGAAAAGAAACCATGGAGCAGTCCGAGCAGAGCTCCAATGGCTATCCCGACCAGGAAACCAACCAGGTAATTGCCGGTGGTTTGTGCAGCGATGAATCCAAGGGTAGCACCAAACAACATGACCCCCTCGATACCCACATTGAGCACACCGGAGCGTTGACCGATCAGCTCGCCAAGCGCTGCAATGGTGAAAATCGTGGAAGCGTCTAAGCTCCTAATGAAGAAGTCCCACATCAGTATTCTCCTGCTTTGATTTTACCCACACGATCTGGTAACGATAAAAGAATTGGAATGCGACCAGAGTGATCATTAATACACCCAGCAAGGCATAGTCCAGGCCAAAGCTCATCCCCAGTTTGCCCTGAACAAATCTTCCGCCAGAGGATAATCCCCCAAAAAGAAAGGCGACAGGAATAGCAGCGATGGGATTGCCCTGTGAGATCAAGCCGCAGATGATGCCATAGAAGGCCAGGTCCCCAAAGTAGCCATAGTTTCTGGCGATCTTGAAGACTCCAGGAACAGCGGCGAAATAATGGTAGCCTGATAAACCTGCAAGCGCGCCCCCCATGATAAATACCAGGACGGGAATCTTTAATTTGCTGATACCAGCATAGCTGGCAGCTGCCGGGTTTTTGCCGTATGTCCTGATCTGGTAGCCGAGATTCGTTTTTGCGAACATGAAATAGAGCAGGAAGGCGGCACCCAGGGCGATGAGGATCGTGAAGGGAGTATCAAGGACGAGGGGGGCATGGAGGGTTGGCGGCAGCTCAAAGCTTTCACCTCTACCGCCGGGATTCATGAAGGGTCCACCCTCTTTGATCATGAATGAGACTAACCAGAACATGATGAAGTTCAGCATCATGGTCACCACGATCTCGTTGATGTTGAACTTGCCTTTGAAAAATCCAGCAATTGAACCGACAAAAGAACCAGCGAGGGCAGCTACGAGCAGCATCAAGGGGATCAGGATGATTGCGGGTAGATGGGAATCTGTTAAAGCTCCAATCCCCAGCAGGTGAAGGAGACCAAATGCTGCCAATGCTCCCGCGTAGAGCTGACCTGCCATGCCGATATTCCACAATCCTGCACGGTATGGGATGATGAATGCACAGGTACACAAAAGTAAAAAGGTGAAGCGGTTGATGGTCAGCGGTAAGCCGAAAGGGTTCGCAAAAGAGTAGGAAAAAATTTCCCGGTAAGCAACGAAGGGGTTGATCCTGGCAATGATAAAGATCAAACTGAACAGGATCAGGGCAACAAGTACGGCAAGGATGGAAATCGAGGCAGCCTGCCAGCCCTTCAAAGTCTCTCTGCGGACAAGTTTTAAGTCGTGAGATGCGATCCTCATAGCCCATCTACCTCAAGGTTGATCCCGGCACACATGGCACCTACACTTTCTCGCCTGACCTGGTTCCCCGGGATAATGTCCATGAACTTCCCTTCGTAGATGGGCGCCACCCGGTCGCTAAGGGATAAAACTTCATCCAGGTCTTCTGAGATCAGCAAGACAGCAGCTTTGTTTTTTTGCGCTTCGATTAACTTGTTGCGTACAAATTCTGTTGCCCCGATGTCCAATCCCTGGGTGGGAAGGTGGGCGATCACCAGGCGAGGATTTCGTGAAAGTACCCGGGCAAGGATGATCTTCTGCAGGTTGCCACCTGATAAGCTTTTGGCTGGGATTTCAGACGATGGGGTTTGCACATTGTATTCCGTGATGATGTCCTGCGTCAATTGGCGCATTTTGTTGTAATCTAATGTAGCTCCCTTATGGAACTGCTGATCAAAAAAGTAATTCAAAGCTGTATTCTCCACAAGAGAAAAATCGGCGATTGAACCAATATGGATGCGATCTGCAGGTATATACCCGAAGCCCAGCTGCCATCTCTCAAGACTAGAGGCGTGAGTAATATCCACCCCGTCAAAGATAACGCTACCGGAAAGGGATGGCCTGAGTCCCGCAAGCACCTCGACCAATTCATCCTGCCCGTTACCAGCAATCCCGGCGATGCCAAAAATTTCACCTTCACGGATGGAAAAGGAGACCCCATCGATCGCCTTTAGGCCTTTATCATTCATCGCCGAAAGATTATTCACCTGCAGGATTTCACTTCCCAATTCTGCCTCGGCTTTCTCAATACGGAAAATAACCTCCCTGCCGACCATCTCCATGGCCAGGCTTCTTTCGGTGGCTTGATTGGTGTTCATGGTGGCGACGACTTTTCCGCGCCTCAAAACGGTCACCCGATCGCTGATCGCCAGGACAATGGGGAGTTTATGGGTGATGAAGGGGACAATGGCGAGATCAGCATCGGCCATCGCTTCAATGGAAGCCAATAGTTTTTCCGTGTCTGTGGGGGCAAGGGCAGAAGTTGGTTCATCCAATATCAGGATCTCCGCCCCACGATAGAGTGCTTTTAAGATTTCAACCACCTGCTTTTCACCTTCAGAGATCTGCCAGACCTTGGCATATAAATCAATGTTGAAATCATATTTCTGGCATAGTTCCAGGATCTCGGTCTCTGTATCGCGCAGGTTGAGGATACGCCCTGCCCGCGGGTGGCCGAGAAGGATGTTCTCGATTACTGTATGGGCAGGAATTAATTTGCGGTGCTGGTGGACCATACCGATGCCCATATCAATGGCATCCAGGGGAGATTTAAATTTTACTGCCCGACCGAAGATCTGGATTTCACCTTCATCAGGCAGGTATTCGCCGAATAAGATTTTCATCAAAGTGGTTTTCCCAGCACCATTCTCTCCCAGAATGGCATGGATTTCCCCGGCTTTGATATCAAAATTGATGCCGTCGTTGGCGAGCACGCCGGGGAATCGTTTTGTGATCCCGCGCGCTTCTAAGACCGTTTCACCACGTTTTATTTCTTGTTTGGGCACTGTAAGTTACCACTGCTCCTTTTGTTATTGAACAAAAAAGAAAATAAATTTTTCGCACTCGTATCAAATATTTCACAAACATGGCCTCTGGAGAAAACGATCACCAGGTGCTGCTAATAGGCGGGAGGCTCCCACCTCTGAGGATTGACACCCCGATGTGGGAGCCTCTTGCTAGCTGTTTAAGAGAGGTAGTATGGCATCGATGGAGGTTGAATTTACTACCAGGCTCAGCATCATTCCAGGATTTCTACACCCTGAACGTCAAAATTGAATTTGGATAACAACCATTCACTGGTTGGTTCTTCACCCGCGGGTTTTACTTCTGTTCCAGCAGCCGGGATGGGTGTCCCTTCGAGCTCCAATCCTGTCCCATTGCTGATGAAGGCGTGCTCCGTGAACGGGTCCCAGGTTCCAGCGATCATCTCTTCCCTTCGCTGCTTGACAAGGTCGACGATCTCAGCCGGGATGAGGGGCAGGGCTGCGGGACTGATCGCATCAACCCCCACCTTGTTATCATTCATGATATCAACTGTGTACTCTTCGGTACCATCAGCCAGCTCCATCGAAGAATCCATCCCCAAATAGAGGACGGTTTCCGGATTCTCTTCACCGGCCATGAACTCATTCAGCATATGGTCGTAGAGCACTTCCCAGCGTGTATCGAACGATATCGCCACGGTATCCGTGTCCGACCAGCCGTAAAAGCCAACGATGTCCATGTCTTTACCAACAAACCAGATACCCTGTTCGGTGGCCACATCCAATGGAGAACCCGAATCTGTCTGCTGGGTGAGCACATCCACATCGTACTGGGTCACCAGGGTTTCTGCGATATCGCGCTCTTCTGCGGGCAAGAACCAGTCACCCACGTATTTGACATAAATATTCACATCTTTGCCCAACAGCTCAGCAGCGTCCTGGACTCCCAGGTTGAAGCCATTTTGGCGGCGGATCACCTGCACGGAGGGGAAGGCAGAGACGACGCCAATGTTACCGGTTTCGGTCAGTGCGGCGGCAACCAATCCTTCCAGGTAAAGGGATTGATATTGCCTTGGGAAGAGGCGGATGAAGTTTCGCTTGGTGGAGAGATCACTGGCGATGATCGATCCGAAGTAAACATCCGGGTATTGATCAGCGATATCCTCCAAGGGCAAACCCATGAATTCCGCATTGCCAATCACGATATCAGCGCCTTCCGAAATCATTTCTTCTGCATAGGGAACTGAGAGATCAGGACCGACTTCCTCCCGGAAGATATAATCGACGTTGTCATACTTTTCGGCTAACCGCTGACCTGCGCGGTCATGGGCACCTGACCAGGTGGTACCTTCAATGATACTGAAATGCTCGATAGCCAGGGTGACATCTTCCGTGGTTTCTGGTGGAGCTTCCTCTGTGGGTTCTTCCATCACCTCGGTAGGCTCTTCCATCACCTCGGTAGGTGCTTCCGTTGATGCTGCAGGCGCGCAGGCGGCAACCAGCAATGCCAGCATGACCAGCATGCCTATCAAACTGAAGATTTTACTTGATTGCGTTTGATGGTTCATTTCTGTTTCTCCTCTTTATGCTCTTGCTTGTAGCGGCCCATGGTTGATTACTTCACCAGATGAGCCCCAATGCGGATGCCACTTTGTCCCCCATTTCTTGAAGTGAAATCCATTTTACAGAATATTTTTTTGCTTGTCAATCGAATGGACTTTTTTTAGATTACCTCCTTTGCAGCTAAATTTGACGCTAACGTGGGTACCAAGAAAATCCACCAATGATCAACCCTGGGAGAGAATCACGATCACCAAAATGATGATCAGCAATACAACTGCAGCTCCGATCCACCACACCTTGCGAGATGCGAGGGCATCACTGGCCATATCCTTCGCCACTGAGGCAGCGAATTGGGCCTCAGAGGGTGCTTCATAATCAACAACCTCCCCGCTCTCAGCAGAGGATACGCGGGCCAACAGTGCCTGGTTCAGCGAATCCAAGCCCTGTTTAAGCAGGCTCTTGCTGACCGAATCCATCATTCGCTGACCGACACTCGCCAACCTGCCACCTACTTCCAAATCACCTTGATACTGCATCTGGGTTTTACTATTTTCTGCGGGGCTCAGCTTTATAAATCCTGTTCCTTTTACGAAGCCAGGTTTTCCTTTGCCCTCGACTGTCATGGTCAAGCTCTCAGGCGGGATTTCGTCGGATATGACTACCCGCCCGCTAAATAGACCGCCGACAGGACCAATCCGGACCTGCATTTCACCCTGGTACTCATTCTCAGAGATTTTTTCCAGACTCTGGGTGCCGGGAAGGGCAGTAGCCAGGATATCCGGATCACGAACGATCTCCCAGACGACCTCCCTGGGACCATCAAATAAATATTCACCTTCAATTTTCACGGTTGACTCACTTTCTCCTGCAGCAATTCAAACAAGCGGTTTGGACTGAGCGGCATTTCAAGTATCTCCAAGCCCACATCTGCGAAAGCATTCTCGAGCGCCTGGGCGAACAGGGCTGGTACAGGAATCGCACCGGCTTCACCCGCTCCTTTCGTCCCCAGTGGGTTGAGCGGAGAAGGTGTCACAAAGTGGGCAACTTCAATGTTGGGGATTTCGCAGGCGGTGGGGATCAAGTAATCCGCAAAGGAAGCGTTCAATAACTGGGCATTCTCATCAAAAATAAGCTGCTCGTAGTAAGAATTCCCGATGCCCATGGCGACCCCACCGTGCACCTGGCCATCGAGGATCAACGGATTGAGTACCGTCCCGCAGTCTTCGACAACCACGTAGCGCTTGATCTCGACCATCAACGTCTCCTGGTCAACTTCGATAATCATGGCATGCACGCCGAATGCGGTGGCCCCAGATTTTGGCCCAAAATAAGCAGTGGCTTCCAGGCCTGGCTCTGTACCCGGTTCTACAGCCCCGCGTAATGGATTTGCTTCGGCAGCTAAATCTCCCAAGCTGATAGATAAACGCGGGAGATCAGCCACGCGCACAAATCCGTCCTCCAGTTCAAGTTCTTCTTCAGGCGCATTCAAGAGTTTACTGGCCAGCTTGAGCACTTTACCCCGGACGATGGAGGCAGAAGCGTGGATGGCATTGCCAGCCACCACTGCCCCCCGGCTGGCAAAGGTACCGGTACCCCAATGAAAATCAGCACTGTCTCCGGTCACCAGGTCAATATCGCTTACGGGTACACCCAGCTGTTCAGCAACGATCTGCGCAAATGAAGTGAAATGTCCCTGGCCCTGGGTACCGACCCCTGTGGCGACAGTCACCTTACCACTGGGTTCAATGTTGACCCGGGCACCTTCATAAGGGCCAACACCCGTTGTTTCAACGAATGGGATGATGCCGATGCCGACCGTATGCCCTTCTGCTCGCAAGCGCGGCCCTTCTTCCTTGATGAACTGCTCGTACCCGATCTTTTCAGCCGCCATCTCGATTGCAGGTTTGTAATTTCCGCTGTCGAAAGTGAGCAGAGCGAAGGCCTGGTCGATAATTTCCCGATCATAAGGGAAGGCTTCGGGTGGAATCAGATTACGCAGGCGGATTTCAAGGGGGTCTATGCCGAGCTCCCTGGCAGCGATGTCCAGCAGGCGTTCCACCAAGAAGATACCCTGAGGCCGCCCTGCACCGCGAATCGGACTGGTGTACATTTTGTTTGTGAAGACCACCGTCAGTTCGCTGTGGTAATTGGGAACATCATAAGCCCCTGCGGCATGGGATTCAGTGTTGAGCGGGATGGTGAGGCCATATGGATCGTAGGCGCCGGAATCATGCAGGAATTTATGGCTGATACCGAGGATTTTACCTTCATTGGAAAGCAGTATTTCAGCATCATGAACCTGGCTGCGTTCCTGGGTAGTGCCAAAAAAGTTCTCGCGCCGGTCTTCAATCCACTTAACCGGTCTGCCAAGTTTAACGGATAACCAGGGGATCATGATCTCCTCGGGATAATGCATCATCATCTTAGGCCCGAAACCGCCGCCGATATAAGGAGCGATCACGCGGACCTGGGTCTGGTTGAGGCCGAGGCGGCTGGCTACGCCGTTGCGGATCGGGATTGGAGCCTGGGTGGTGTCCCAAACCGTCAGGTGCTGACTCCTGGCCTCCCAATTGGCAACAATCCCCCGGTTTTCCATGGCGGCAGCCGCGCCGCGATCGATTTCAATCCTGCGTTTGATGATTACATCCGCTTTTGTTTTGGCAGCCTGGTAATCCCCCTTATCTTGAACCATGTAGGCTGCCAGGTTTGAGTCCAGGTCATCGTGAACCAGAGGGGCTTCAGGGTCGAGAGCTTTCTCGATATCGGCGACCACCTCGAGCGGTTCAAATTCGATCAGGATATCCTCCAGCGCATCTTCGGCAATGTACCGGCTCTCAGCAACCACTACGGCAATCGGCTCACCCACATGGCGGACTTTCCCCTTGGCTAAAGGCAGCTGGGTTCGAGAGTGAAAGGTAATATTTTCAACAGTTGGTGGAGGTGAAACATTGGCGGGACCAGGCTGCCATTCGTCACCCATTATTTCTGCGGTATACACCGCCACAACACCCGGGCGCTGCAGAGCTTCACTGACGTCGATGCTGATCAGCCGGGCATGGGCATAATCGCTGCGCAGAAATGCGGCATAAAGCATCCCCGGGAGGTCGACATCATCGACAAAGAGGGCCTGGCCAGTTAATAAGCGTGGATCTTCGTTGCGTTTAATGCGTTCGCCGATATATTTTTTCATAAATTGCCATCCATGATGGTGCGTAAACAATTAGGATTATTCATTGAGCTACCTTCAGCTGACTCAAGAATGCATATATTCAGCTGCCAGCTTGACTGCATCGACAATGTGCTGGTATCCGGTACAGCGGCAAAGATTGCCTGAAATTGCATGCCGAATTTGATCTTCGTCTGGATGGGGATTGTTTTCCAGGAAAGGAACCAGGGTCATTAATATCCCGGGTGTGCAGAACCCGCATTGTAAGCCGTGCGCATCCCAGAATGCCTGCTGGATCACGTGCAAATTTTCTGGGTTTCCCAAACTTTCCACTGTCAGGATGTGGTGCCCATCGGCTTGAACAGCGAACATCAGGCACGAGCGGATGGGCAAACCATCATAAAGAACGGTGCAAGCCCCACATACCCCGTGCTCACATCCAATGTGAGTACCGGTCAAGCCCAGTTCGTGGCGCAGGAAATCGCTCAGCAGCAGCCGCGGATCGACTTCTCGTTGGTATTGGGTATCATTGACGGTAATGGATAATTGGTAATGATCACTCATATTGTTCTCCTGATTTGGGTTTTTCTTACCAATAATTTTCTCTTAGTTGACTGATTCCCTGGCCCGGTCGAGCGCGGTTTCAAGCGCCTGCCGGGTAAGCACCTTAACTAACTGGCGGCGGTAAGCGGAACTGGCGTGGATATCGCTGCTGGGATCAACATCCTCGGTACCAGCAATCTCAGCGGCTGCGCGGAAAAGGTCTTGAGTGGCTGGCTGATCCTGGAGTAAATCACCTGCTTTTTCGGCGATCACCGGTCCATCGCCAACGCTGAACAGGACGATGCGAGCTGCTTCGATCTGGTCTCTTCCATTGAGGGTAACCAGTGCCGCAACACCGACCAGGGCAAAATCGTGCGGCCGGCGAGAGATTTCCTTTAGAGCCCAACCTGTTCGGGGCGGCATGGGTGGGAGCGCTATTTCGACCAGAAGTTCCTCTGGTTCGACCTGCGTGGTGAACATGCCCAGGAAGAAATCTCGTGCATCGATCTCCCGAGTTCCGGCCTGGCCACGCAGTTGAAAACGTCCATCCAGAGCAACGCTGATGGCGACCAGTTCGGCAGAAGGATCAGCGTGGGCGATACTGCCACCGAAGGTGCCCCGACTGCGAATCTGGGTGGTGGCGATGTGCGGCATTGCTTCGGATACCAGGGGTGCCCGTTCAGCCACCAACAGGTCATGTTCAACCATATAGTGACGCGTCATGGCGCCAATACTCAGCCCACCCTGTTCATCTCGACGGATAAAGGAAAGCTCGGGTATGTTGTTGAGATCGACCAGAACCGCAGGCTGCGCCAAGCGGAAATTCATCATGGGGATTAAACTCTGACCACCAGCTAAGGGTTTTGCGTCATAGCCGTGTTCCGCCAGGTGAACCAGTGCTTCGTCGATTGAGGAGGGTTTAATATACTCAAAAGGAGGTGGTTTCATAGATACTCCTATGCTGATATTTTGTTCTGCCAGCAGAAGATACTTTTCTGCTCACGTCAGTGTAGCCTGCTGGTTTATATATTTTTCTCCGATTAAGCGTTGAATAAAAGCCTGCAAAGATCCCGGGGGATGCCCGAGCAGCCAGGCGATCACGTTCGAATTGCCTTCGAATCCATATTGCGCATAGTAGGTGAACATTTTTACCAGGGTATCTACCTGGTAGCCTCCCAAACCAGAAGCAACTGCCTGCTGCTGCCATTCTTCGATTGAGATCGTTACGATGTCGATGCTGCGTTGCAGCTGCTGGCTGAGAATATCAGCCACCTGGGTTTGGGATAAGCCTTCCGTGCTGACGAGTTCATACGTAGCAAACTGGTGACCCGGTTCGGTGAGCACGATGGCTGCAACCTGAGCGACATCGGCCAAGTCGACCAGGCTCAAGCGGGTGCTGGCAGGGTAAGGAACAGGATAAATGCCCTCATTAACCAGGCGATCCCAGTGCGCTGCCAGGTTCTGCATATAAGCAGCCGGCTGCAGGATGGTATAAGGCAAGTGGGATTCCAGGAGATGTTCTTCGACCAGCATCTTATTCCAGTGGTGCGGCATGCTCTTGACCTGGGGCTTGAGTACAGAATGGTAGCCGAAATGCTCCACCCCTGCAGACCGGGCAGATTTGATTATATTCACTCCAATCGGGAGTTCATCCGCACTCATGTTGGGACAGATATGGTAAACAGCCCGCACACCCTGCACGGCTTGCTGAATGACCTGTGGGGAGCGCATATCTCCGACGAGGACCTGCTGCGCACCCAGGGCTTTTACTCGTGCGACCTGGTCCGGCCGGTGGACGAGGGCGCGCACCGATACTCCTCTCTCGACCAGTGCTTTCAGCACACTGCGCCCAGTTTTACCCGCAGAACCCGTGATCAGGATCATCCGTGGTTTTTATCCACCTTCCTTGAAAGCTACGAAACGACCCCACATGGAGGCGATTTCCATGCCTTTCTGCAAGTAGCAGCCGAGATAATAACGCCCGCTCTCCGCTTTAGCGATATCCTTGCCCAGGTTTTCTGCATGGACGATTTCCTTGGGGAAAAGGTTCAGGTGAGTGTCCTGATAATACTTATCCAAGGGATACATCTCGTCCCAATCTTTGCCAAAATCTTCGATCAGCTTGCGGTTGGCTTCCTCAAAGGTTTTTGGATGCCAGATGCGCTGGATGGTGTTCATGGGGTGATCCTGGCTTACGGCATCGATCGCCAGCCACTTGATCTGCTTGTCAACACACCATTGGGAGAAATCCGGTGAAGGCCCCGGGTGTTTAATCATATACCGAAATTCATCTGAATCGGGGCTTATCCATCCATATTTATACCAGCCAGTCTTGAGGATCAAGATATCTCCCTTGCGAACATCAACCACACTCTCGATCATTTCGGGTGTGTAAACACTGGAGTCGGAAACCAGGTGGGAGATATCGGCAATCACGCCGGGACCAACCCAATGCTCGAGGGGTACCTGCCCGATCGTCCGGCCTGCAGGCCAGAAGTGTTTTTCGCCATCCATGTGGGTTGCCAGGTGGATACTGGCGTTGCAAATGGATCCATTGCGTCCCATGCCGAAATATTGGCCGCCAACGCGCTTGGTGTAGGTGACGGTCAGGGGGACATAGTTTGCCCATTGGGGAGTCTGGACGCTGAAAGGCACGGTCAGGTCAAGCATTTCGGCTGAGGCCATGAGCTCGAAGAATTGGTCCTCATCCATACCCTGCGGGGCCTGCATGGCAACCGCACGCGACCAGGAAGATTCTACTTCCATGAAAGGAATAGGCTGGATCATGATCCAGGCGCGCTGGTTCTTGAGCTGGTCGATATCACCCACAATCGATTCCGCCAGCAGCAAATGCGCTTTCGGCATGGCGTGGTGGGTCAGGTGATAGTAATCGTCCTGGGGAAACATCTCGTCCCAGGATTTTCCGTAATCAGCCTGCAGCTTGGCTTCGGCTTTCTGGAATTCGTTGGCATGCATATAACGTATGGGGGTGTTCATGGGATGTTCAGCACAGCCACAATCCACACCGATCAGCTTCAAATCCATCTCCAATGCCCATTCGAAGAATCCAGGCGCGGGTCCAGGATGGCGGACCAGGAAGCCAAATTCCTTTGATTCGACGCCGCCCTGTGCTTCGGGATTGGCGATATCGGGTTGATCCCACGAGTAGCGGTGATAGCCGGTGTTGATAATGAGGATGTCACCTTTCTTGACCGTGGCCCTTTCGGTGATCATTTCAGGCGTGTAAAGGCTGTAATCTGAAACTGCATCCGAGATGTCGGCGACCACACCAGGACCGCACAGATCTTCCAGAGGGATATCTGAAATTGCCCTGCCACCGGAGTGAAAAGCGGTCTCACCCACCAGGTGGGTGCCGACGGAGTTGCTCCAATTCAAGAGCTGACCATTTGCCCCCTGACCTCCCCCATAAGCGCCGGTAACGCGCTTGAAGAAGTGGATCTCCAGAGCTTTCTCCCCGGGCCAGGGTGGGGTGAAGATGCTGCAACCTTGAGTCAGATCATAGAGTTTTGCTTCGCTCATGACTTTGATAAACTGTTCCCTGTCCATACGATCTCCTATTCTCAATATTGGATTTTAGATTACCAATTGAAAATTTTATATCCCATACTCCTCCGCATAAGCAACTAATGCATGCTCAAACATCTCCATCGGCGGACGTACCAATCCTGCTCCAACCTGCCCGACGCCAGCATCCTTATGGGCAATACCGGTGTTGATGCGGGGGGTGATGCCCTTTTCGACCACCTTGCGGATGTCAATGCCGGTAGGCGTGCCGCGAAAATCAAGCGGTGGGATGGTGAAATACTTGTGTTCAGCATAAGTAATTTCGTACATCTCCAAGGTGGCATTGAGTGCATCCCGGGGAGTCCCGCTGACAAAGGTGACGATGGCCGGTGCACTGGCCATGGCGAAACCACCGATTCCGGCAGTCTCCGTTATGGTGCTGTCGCCGATGTCTCCGCTCGCATCCTCGGCAGTGAAACCAGGGAAGTAAAGCCCCTGGGGGACTGCTACCGGAGCGGTGAACCAGCGATCACCCAACCCACCGACGCGGATGCCAAAATCGGTGCCATTGCGAGCCATCACGCTGACGATGGTGCTACCCTCAATTTCCTTGGCGGTATCGACCATAGCTTTGCAAGCCGCCATGACCGGGTTGAGCACGCTGAGCGCGTTGTCACCCAGGGTCTCGATGATCTTGGCGGCCAATTCGGCATCCTCAGCAGCCCGGACAATGGAAGGCGCCAGGTTCTTGGTGAACAAGATCGAGCCGGCCTTGTTGCGGTTATGTCCTTCATCTCCCATGTGCAGGGATTCCGCCAGCAGGACGCGGATATCGATCCCACCGGATAATTCAATTGCTTTTCCTAAAACCGGTGCCATCACCTCTTCCATCCAGCGCAGGCGTTCCAGGACCTCTTCGCTGTAAGCCCCATACCTCAGAACCTTGCCGTAGCCTTCATTCAAATTGGAAAAAGATTGGTTGCCGTGGGTTTTGTTTTCCAGGATGTAGACCGACATCGAGGGACAGATCACACCTGCCATGGGACCCACCGATTGATGGTGGTGGCAAGGTTCAAGCTGGATCTCACCCGATTCGACCAGTGCCTGGGCTTCGGCTTCGTTTTTCGCTTTGCCTTCAAAAATTAAGGCACCGGTGATCGCACCTTGCATTGGCCCAGAGGCACGCTCCCAGGTGATGGGGGGACCGGCATGCAGCAGCAGGTCGGGACGCATGCCTGGGATCACATCGATGGCTTTTCCCATTCCAACCACCACGGGACGGGCTTCCATCATACGCTGCGTGGCTTCAGTATTAGCAGTTTCAATGTTCATTGTTCACACCTTTCGAATAATTGTTGGCAATAATTATGATTTATCGTCTCGTCGGGAGAAGCGGATACCCGGCTCAAAACGGGAGTGAGCTTCTTTTAATATTTCCTCGTAGAGCTTCAGGTTTCGATCTTCCAGATGGTCAAAGTTCTGGAGGCTCTTACTACCCCAGGTGATATAGCGCAGTGGATCCGGATCAAGCCTGGCCGCGATGATCTCCTGCGTGCCGCGCGCCTGAGCCAGACGCCAGGCGATCGGGTTGAGGATCATGCTGTGACCAAATCCGTAATTGCCCGCTGCATCGGGCCCAACCAGGTTGCTGGCTATGAGGTAAACGTGGTTATCGTATGCCCGGGCTGCATTGGTGATATACCAGATGTCATAACTGCGCTGCAGGGCGGACACACGGATGATGATCTCGGCACCTTTCACCGCCAGCAAGCGGGATAGCTCCGGGAAATCACCATCATAGCAGATGATCATGCCGATATCCCCGAGAGGCGTCTTGAAAACATCGGCGCGTTCACCAACCAAGACCCACCCACCGCCTTCTTGACGTTCCCACGGAGCGGGATGAGTCTTGTCATAGATGCCGGCGATTTCACCATTTGCATCGATCAAGATCGCAGAGTTGTAGACTGCCCCGCGCGGTCCTCCCCTACGGTAGGAAGGCCAGACGACATAAACTCCCAATTCCTTGGCTTTTTCCTGTACAGCGCGGGTGATATGCCCGGGTACCTCATCGACCAGGTCCCAGAGTTCTCCAGCACTGAGGCCAGTGTCATAACCGGTGGTGACTGTCTCGGGGAAGACAACCAATTCGGCATCGTATTCCTTGACAGCCTTCTCCAACCAGGAAAGGCCTTTCTGGACATTAGCACCCGGATCATTGGGGGTGATCGCAATTTGCACACAGGCAGCGATAAAATCTTTCACCCGCAGCCTCCTCTATGATTTACTTTTCATGCGCTCTAAGATTCCCATCAGCTGCTCGTTCCCGCTGGCAGGTGGACGCCAATCAACCTGGATCACCGGTGCACCCTGTTCGACCAGGCTCTCCGTAAACGTCTCCAGGCCGAAATTGATGGCTGCCATGGGCTGGTTAATGGCTCCTAAATCCACTTCAGCAGGCGTGGCTGCGCTGGAAACACTGGTTTCTGTATCCAGGGAGGCTGCCAGCCGGCCCGCATAACTGGCAGCAGCATCGTTGCTGGTAAAAACACGCGCCCCGGCTGCTTCAAGCTGCTCGATCTGGGCATTCAAGTCCTGCGGATCTTGATCCGTGCCAGACACAACTGCAATGACCTCGAGATAGCGACCCGAATTACCTGCCTTTGTCCGGGCAGATTTAATGGCAGGCGCTAATTCCGAAGCCGGATCGGGGTGTGCGCCATATCCGAGGACAACATCCAGCAGGATGACAGCCACTTCGGGATCATCTGCTTCCATCTCCAGGCGCATCAATCGCAAATCGTTATCCATCATGGGGTGCAGGCGGCCCACGGTAAATTCATCTTCCCCTAAATCAAGGATGGTGTGCTGCTTGCTGACCAACGAGTCTTCCAGCTTGAATTTCTTATCCAGGGGAACATTCGAATATACCTGGGGCAGGTAACCTTCCAGAACCAGAAGCGCTTCATATGCTAATGTGCCTCCAGAGAACAGGCCGCGCAGGTAGCGCTGTTGGGTTGAAAACCGTTCAAGATCCTGAGCCGTGCTGTCCGGCTTTTTAATTCCATCTGTGGAGAGTCTGACAGCCAGGCTGGCTGCATCGTCGAATGAGGTGGCGAAATAAACGTTATCCACCTGGCGGACAGCTGTCGCATAGCCGATAAAATCCACCACAACCGGTTTACCTGCCTTGCGCGCGGAGATAACCAGCTCGTCTGCCACACTCCTGGCGGGTGGTTTGGAGACCAGGACGATGACCTTGGTTTCGGGGTCGCGGCTGAGGAGGGAGAGCCCCTGGTGGGCTGTCACTGCCCCAACCGGTTCGGATAGGTCGCGCCCACCGGTGCCCAGGGCATGGGTGATGCCGCCCCCGAACTGGTGAATGCGGGAGGTGACTTGCTGGAGGCCCGTGCCTGATCCAGCTACCAGCCCGATCGGACCCCGGCGCACCTTGTTAGCAAAACCCAGGCCGATTCCGTTTATGATAGCGGTCCCGCAATCGGGACCCATAACGAGTAATCCCTTTTCTGCTGCAGTCTTTTTGAGATCAATCTCATCCATCAAGGTGACATTGTCGCTGTACAGGAAGACATGTTTTTTATAATCCAGCGCCTGGCGGGTGACACCGGCAGCGTAGCGACCAGGAACTGAGATCAGCACCCAACCCGCATCCGGGAGCATGCGGGCTGCAGTTTCCAGGCTCTTGGGCAGGAATTCTTGATCGATACCTGTGCTTCGCCGGGCAGCGATCAGCCGATCGACACTTTCCAGGGCGGATTGGGCAGCTGCCTGATCTTCTGCTTTGATCACAATTACCATGTCATCAGCGCCTGCAGCCTGGATTTCTGGGGCCAAGAGCTCACTTTGCTCCAACAGCTCCTTATTGGCTTGCGTGCCCATGATCACGCCAGCATCGATCACACCCGGCAACTCTGCCAGTGATCGCTGCAGCTGCATTAATATCACCGAGTCGTAGTAAGCGCCGGATCGAATTTCACCTTTGGTTATTGACATAATTGCTCCACAGATATATTTATAAATGGATAATCTAGATCGTTCCCTTTTCCTGCAGTTCAGCTACCTGCGCCTGGGAGTAATCCAGGAGATCAACCAGGATCTCTTGAGTGTGTTCACCGAGCAAAGGGGGTGGACGGTGCGATTGGGCGGGGGTATCAGAGAACTTGTACGGGTAGCCTGGGAAGGCAATGCGACCGGCTGTTGGGTGATCGAGTTCAATCTTCAGGTCGCGTGCATCCGCTTGAGGGTGGTTGAAAACACCTGCAATATTGTTGATCACCCCGCTGGGAATACCTACCGAGTACAACTTTTCAACCCAATCCGCTGCGTCCCGGGTGCTAAATGCCTCGTTCAGGACTTCGGCCAGGTCCTCCCGGTTGGCGACCCGGTCTTGATTACTGGCGAAGCGGGGATCAGCGATGATCTGCGGTCGGTCAACCAGGTTGCAGAGGTTCTCCCACTGGCGCTGATTCAGCGCTCCGAGGGCAAGCCAGCGATCGCGAGCCCGGAAGATCTCATAAGGTGCAATATTGAAATGGGCATTGCCCATGCGCCTTGGTTCAACGCCGCCAACCAGGTAATTGGAAGCCACGTTGGCCAGGATAGCAGCGGATGAATTCAGCAGAGACAGATCGAGCAGCTGACCCTGGTCGGTGATATCCCGGGCGCGCAACGCAGCCAGGATAGCGGTTGAGGCAAACATACCGGTTGTGATATCGATCAGAGACACCCCCACCCGGTAAGGTGGTCCTTCAACTGGCCCGGTGATGCCCATGATGCCACCTTCCGCCTGCAGGATAAAATCATAACCACCCCGATCGGCGTAAGGTCCGGTACGCCCATAACCGCTGATGGAGCAGTAAACCAGGCGTGGATTGATTTCGTGCAGCTGCTCGTAGCCCAAACCCAGCTTATCCAGGGAACCGGTCAGGAAGTTCTCCACCAGGACATCCGAAATCTTCACCAGCTGCCTGATGATCCTTTGTCCAGCCGGGTCCTTTAAATTTACGGTTATGCTGCGTTTGCTGCGGTTCGCCGCCAGGTAATAAGTAGATTCACCAGGATAAGTTTCGGTAGCTGCACCGACGAAGGGCGGTCCCCAAGAGCGGCTTTCATCTCCACGCCCTGGGCGTTCCACTTTAATCACATCGGCGCCCAGGTCGCCGAGCATCATGGTGCAGAATGGTCCGGCAAGGGCGCGCGAAATGTCAACAACTCGAATACCCTGGAGGGGTTGGATTTTTTCGCCTGTTGGTGAGGTGTGATTCATTTGGGTTGCAAATCCCTGGCTCCGATGGGGAAGGATCGTTTGTTCTGGAAATTAAATCTTTAAATGGTTGCTACCTCGTGCTGGTCGTATAAAGGAATAAGTGTCTGAAGCGATCGTAAAAGATCGAGGAAGTGAGCAGTATTCACCTGCCTGGTAAGGTTGAAAGAGTATTACTAGAAAATTGGGCGGACAATCATCGTGCAGCTCTGAATGATGATAGGATCTGGCATTGTTGCCAGCTTCCTGCCTGTATTATATAACTAAATTGCGGAGTTCAGCATTGATTTCCGGTTGAGTCATTAACTCTTTACTGCAGCTGTTCAATTCGTTCATAAGCCCGCAGCTAAATTTTCAGGCTTCAGGATCAGGCAGGGTAGCCAACATAGCTACGCTTCGCTTCATCATACAAGCGGATCCCCAGCAATTTCCAGGTATCCTGGAGAGTGATCGGCTGAACAGCAAATTCAGGATGCTTTCGAGAAAGACGGGGCAGGTGGTAATTGGGCACCAGGTGAGATAAGTGGTGCAGATGGTGAAAGCCGATATTCCCGGTGAAGAAGCGCAGTACTCCTGGCAGCTGATAAAAGGAGCTGCCCTGCATGCAGGCCGACAGGTAATCCCACTCATCCCGGCGAGCCCAATAGGCGCCCGGGAATTGGTGCTGGACATAAAAGAGCCAGACACCGATCGAAGCGG
>JBJYXV010000040.1:0-2027 GCA_046260155.1 Anaerolineales bacterium | reverse complement strand
AGGTTTTCTGTCAGGCTTTGCAGCAGGATCACGCTGCCAAAATAGACCAGCGCCAGCAGCCCGGTCAGCAGGGCGTACTGCAATGTTTTGCGGATGATCAGGTCGATATCAAACAGCCGGTAGCGCAATATGGCGATCCCAATGGTGATGGGTAATGTCAGATAAACCAGGGTATCAATCACATTCAGCCACCAAGGTACTACCGGTGTCGATACAAAAAAGCCGATCACGTTGCTTAAGAATTGATACCCTGCCACCAAAGCCACACCAAATCCCACCCAACGGATCTGGGCGCGCGCCACCGGGTCATCTCGAACTACGATCAGGGTGTGGATCACACTAATGACGGTCAACAGCCCGTAGACCGCCACCATGCCGAAGCCGATTGTTGGACCCAAATCTGCCAATGGTCCGCCAACGATCACGATCAGCAGTGGTTCAACCAGGTAGATCGCGAATACAGTCAATACAGGGTAGGTGCGATAAGGCCGTTTGGCTTTGGGAAAGATAAGCGATAATAAAAATAGGGTGGGGAACAATAACAACCCCCAGATGTAGTAGCCCAGGATGACAACCGCATTCAAGGCAAAGGGATCCAGGTAATCTGCCAGCGTATCGGGAACCATAAAGATAATGGTCATGGATAAACGTACAGTGCCCAACAGGAAAAGCACCTGCGCGGCGGGATTTCCAGGCTGGCGCGTGAAAACAAAAATGCCGATTAGGGAATAGAGCAGACCAATCAGGTAATTGCGCCAATCGTTGAGAATGTTTCTCCCCAACGTGGGTAAATTCCAATTTTCGATGGGTACGGCAACGGTCATGTTTTGTCCATCGCGTTGGATGGTATATTGCACCGTACCACCGGCTTGCCAGCTTTCTGGGCGAGTTCCTTGGGTGCCGTCAAAGGGCAATCTATCCAGCGAGACGGGCAGATCACCCGGCTGGAGCGCGGAGGGCAATCCTAAAATATTTTCGGTGAATCCGTTCCCTTCCACATAGACCCAGCCATCGGTAGGCAAGCCAAAGCGATATACATTGAGTGCCAAAATAATTCCGAGTAAAACGATGCAGATACCTAGGACTACCCACGAGCTACGCGTGAAACGAGATTCGCTCATGATTGAACTCCTGTCAGCACCCGTTCTTGTTCCACAGCTTTTGAAAGTGGCTGGTTTGTTGATTTTAACCATAGGCTGGCACGTTCTGGCTGCATGGTCTCTTCAATCAAACCCAGCAGGGCAGCCGAGAGTTTATCCATATCGACTTCATCTCGCGCAGTAGTTGCAAATCCTGCCAAAGTCTGTTCGGCATCATATTTGCGGCGGTAGAAACGGCGGTCGATGAAATCCTGCACACGCATGCGCAGCGGATTGAACAAGGCCGCGATCGCCAGGGTGGAGAGCACGATCACCAGCGGGGATTGTTCCCCAAAAAGATTTTCAGTCAGGCTTTGCAGCACAATCACGCTGCCGAAATACACCAGCGCCAGCAGTCCGGTCAGCAAGGCGTACTGCAGGGTTTTGCGGATGATCAGGTCGATATCGAACAAGCGGTAGCGTAAAATGGCGATGCCAATCGCCAATGGAATGGTTATAAAAAATAGATCAACGAATACTGCCCAGAAGTTTTGCCCCCAGGCCTGGAAGAGCAGGTATGGGATATAAGAAGCGCCAAACAGACTGATTGCATACAGCAGCCAATTGATTTGCTTGCGCTGCACGCCCGAAGCACGGCGGTATCGCAAAATGATGGATGCCACACAAAGAAGCGTCAAGATGACCACACCAATGAGCCAGATGGTAAAAAAGGTGTCACTTACATCCAGAAAACCAAGCGGATTGGGGATGGACCAGTCCACCCCGTAGGTGGAAGCATCGGGCGCAAGCGTCTTATCAAAAACGGCGAGGCTGAAAAAAGAAATGAACACGCCGATAGCATAGGCAACTGCCCAGCGCCAGCGAGGGGTTAACGGTCTTCCGTTTGGGAAGAGCAAGGCAATGAAAAATACGGGAAAAATAGCAAAA
>JBJYXV010000039.1:24566-48846 GCA_046260155.1 Anaerolineales bacterium | reverse complement strand
CCCCACAGAATTAAGCAGCGGAATATAGACCTGGAACATACCAGCTTCAAGAGAATATCCATGACGGATCTTCCATTCACTGACCGCGTGTTCCCAGACCAACTCGTCCGTTGTTATCGTAAAACAGCTTGGTACCGGGGCGGGAAATGGACCGCTGCCAAGCCAAACTAAAATGTTATTTTCACAATCAACAAGTTTATTTAACCGGAAATTAAATTGATCAGAGCTGACACCCTGGTTCGAATCAACCCGCAGAATCGAGTTGTACATTTTCCAATTTGGGGATGTATCATCCCATTTAAAGAACATCCCATGACCTGGGCTTGACCCATCATACACGCCGATCTGGTCGTGCATATAAGCAAGAGTATCCCTGATCTCCCAGGTGTTGTTGCTCCCATTCGTGTGAGCTTGGGGTCGTTTTTCCGTTGCGAAGAGAACATAACACCCATCTAAGAGACTATCTTCAATAAGGGCCCCTGCCTGCCAATCACTTTCGATACAATCATCCCGTATATCACGCAGCCACACACCTCTGACTGTAAATGGTTCTGCAATACCAGATTGGCCGAATTTTTCGCCCAACCGGATTTTGATTCCATCACCAATCCGATCAACGTAAACTCCTTCGATAACAGGTCGGGATGTACCATCTTGAATTTGAATCCCCGCGGTCGGATGGGTCGTTTCCCAATCTGCATCAGGCGGATTTCCACCATAGATTTTTCCAGAGTACCAGCAAACATCTTTAGCTCCACCAATATTCACTGGGTTTTCCCCGCCATTGGTAAACGATGCTCGAGATGCATCAATTTTCGTGTTATTAGCCAATTGCTTATTTATATAAACAGAATAATTTCCAGACAAAGTTATCAATGATCCTGGTGATGATAAGCATGTACCTGTTTCCATGCTGGGATTAGTCAATTTTGAGATCGCTTCAGAAGGTAAGCTCTCCGCTTCTTGGACATCTTGCACTCTATTGACAGATTCCTGGTCATTTTCAATAGCTTTTCCTGCCATCTGGCTAAATTGTGGTTGATCCAGATTTTGAGAGGTACATGCCCACAGAATCAATGATGAAATAACTAGAATAAGCGAGGTAATCAAAGATTTTTGTCTAATTGACATCATTTTGCACGTGTGTGGAATATCAAAATTAAATTGATTCAGCTGCCCGTAAACGATCACCCCAAAGATTGATTCGTTTGGACACCCCAGCTTCCATTGAGAGATTGGTGCGCATGAACTCTACAGCTCTTTGTGAGAATTCTTCAATTTCGTCCGGTGTAAGAGAAAGCCAGTTATCAATTTCCTTCGTGATCACATCGATATCCGTCGGTTGGACCACTGAACCAAGATGTTCTCCGATTACGAATTCATTACCTCCAGGGCTGATCACAACTGGTTTGCCGCAGGCTAGGTATTGGCGCACTTTTAGTTCGGAGTTAACCTGACGATCCTCCCGGATGCTGATGGATGCACCTAAATCCAAACTGTTGATGTAGCCAGGAATCTTATCAAACGGCACATAACCTTCAAACCGGCACCTATCATCAACCCTTAATTCCTGAGCTCGCTTTTTCATCTCCTCAAGCTCTTTACCTCCCCCAATAATAACTACCCCAAGATTTGGATATTTTTCCAGTAACCGGGGGGCAGCTTCGACCAGCTGCATGCCACCCCGTTCCCATGGCCGGCTCCCAACATACCCGATAATTGGATCGAACTGATTTAAACCAAGTTCACTCCTGGCCTCTTTTTTCGGAGATGGAAAAAAGCGGCTTACATTAACTGTATTGTCCACCCAGACAATAGAATCAGAATTAACATCAAGCACCCGCTTTAAGGTTTCAACATGCAATTCGCTATCCGAATCAGCAACCAGCGCATTCGTCACAAGGTATCTGAAAATTCTGCGGTTGATATTGTTGATTGCCCTGCCAAACCAGCCTCCTTTTTCATCCAGCACAGTGATCGGACCTACTCCTAATGTTTTAATAGCGTATGGGACGCGATCTTTGCGTGTAATGCCCAATGAGGATAATGGAAAGAGAGTTAATCGAACGACTACCAGATCAAAATCTCGCTCAGACAATAACTTATTCGCCTGCCTTACCTGTGATCCAAGATGGCTCCAATAGTTGAACAGATTCCGCTGGTATGGTGCACAGTAGGTACATGCATCAACGGGCAACTCAGCAATTTTTTCTTTTGGGTGCGGAATTAGAAAATGAGCACGATCTCCTATCAGTCCATATAAAGCCAGGATAAACTCCCGCTCATTAACTCCAGGACCGTTCCCAATTGAGACATCCGTTGACGAAATATATAATATTCGGCCTTCTTCCAATAAATTAATCACGGCTATCCAGATTTTTCAAAATATGCGAGTTGTTTTACTGCTTTGATATTCCCCGCAGATGCAATTTCAACTGCAGACTCTTCCGAAGATTGAGTATCCCCATAGTAGAAGACGAGTAGAGAGATGATTCCAAGCACAAACCACAGATATTTCCTGTTAACCGCACTGTCCACAAGGCTTACCGTTCCTAGAAAAACGAATAAAGCCATGCCCCATCCCAGAGCAATGGGATTTCCATGCTCCTTTTTTAATAAATTCACCAGGCTTAGAAAAACACTGCCTAAAACCAAGCTGAAAAGGAGCACCCCCACCAAACCATCCTCAACAGCGATTAATACAAAGGCATTGTGTGCACCGGTATGCTTCCACTCGTTTAAGCGTTTGAATGTATTAAAACCATTTCCAAAAATTGGATTTTCCATGAATGGAGTAAAAGCTGTCTGCCAGATCCCAAACCGACCAGATGCACCATCACTAAAAGTAATCGCCGATTCCGATCGTTCCTGCAACTTGGATAAACCATAATCGGAAAATATATATCTGTTGGCAACGTACAAAGTTACTAAGCCGATAGCTGCGATCAGTAAGATTTGTTTGAAGGGAAACTTATACCCTTTTTTGAGATTCAAGACAATGAATAAAGCAATTGCACTCATGATTAGTGCGTACCAGTTCCCGCGGCTCAAGGCAAGCAGAGAGCCGACTCCAGATACAATCGCCACGCCAATTAAGATGATCTTTGCTAGACGCCTCTCATCAATTTGAAACAAAATGACAGCTAGTAGAAGATTGAGGCCAACCATTCTTGCTGCTAAATTGATCCCTAATCCACCAATTTCTAAATCTGTGCTTCGCACGAAGTTCAAGCTAATCATAGTGCTGGACAGGATAACCGCCATGACGCTTCCCCCAATCACATGCCCCCAAAGTGCCAGCTTCAAGTCATCTTTTGAACGGACAAGATTAATGATCAAAAAATACATCAAGCTCTGCAAGATAAGGCTCACCAATTCGGATAAAATGTTCGTTTGATTTGAGCTCCAAAAAACCGTGATCGAGATCCATGCCATGAAAAGTGCGATCAACCATGTGGTCAGATCAAACCTTAAACCTTTACCCATCGAGAGCACTCGAAATACAAGTATGCCTATACAAATAATCGATAAGAGTTTTACCAGGCTGATCCCATTGAAAACAAGTACTCGTTCAAAATGAACGAACCCCAAAATTAACGCAGCTCCGACCGCGGGTCTCTTAAAAATCGCCACAGAAACTGCAAATCCTACAATGCCAATAATTACTAGTTGAAGTATGTTCACTTCTTACTCTTCAATATCCAATAGCTATATATTTGGGGATCTGAGGGTTAACTTATAGAGTATTCTTGAGCTAACGAATAAAAAGGTCTCTCGTCTGGAGAGTACTCCTCAACACACTGGCGTAAAAACATCTCGATTTTCTCAGCGCGATCCGCCAATCGAAACGCTTTTGCATGTTTCAGTGCTGCATGCCTCAATTTCTCCATGCGTTCAGGATTGTCTATCAGCTCAAAGATTGCATTGCTTATTGAGTCGATATTTAATGGATCCACCAAAATAGCCACATCTTTATTGAGAATGCTGTGATTAAACGGAAGATCTGACGACACCACCGGCAAACCACAAAAGAGAGCCTCAAGAATTGCATTACTGCAACCTTCGTCCAGAGTCGGTAATACAAAAGCATCCGCAGCGCTCAACCAGGTTGGGATATCTTCATGAGGTACCACTCCCTTGAAAAGAATTTGAGGACCTTTGGGTTCTTGTGGGCCATGTCCCAGGAATACCACCCCAATATCAGGTCTAGATTCGATGGCTTCGAGCACCCTTAGAGGACCCTTACGCTCAATGAACTGGCCCACAGAAATGAGAATTGGTTGTTCCAATGGTAGCCCTAATTGTTCACGAGCTAGTTTCCGATCCCTGGGATAAAAATGTTTCTCATCTACCCCATTTGGGAAAACCCGGGTCTTGGTTTCTTCAAGGCTATATCGTTGTACACAGTGCTCCTTGATCAAATCCGAATTTACAATCACACCTGCGAATTGGTCAAAGAGCTGGCTGATTTCTTGCTGGCTATACGCAAAATCGTGCCTCTCAAAACTCGATTCCCCCAATGAGACCACAGATGGGATATCTAACTGCTGTCCAATTCTTGCTGCAGCACGACCGTGGGGAGATAAAAAGTGACCCATGCATACATCAAATTGTTTATTTTTTTCCTTAACCACCCGCAGTGCTGCGTTGATATATGCCTTACCTCCCCACCGGGAAGTTCTAATCCCAAAAGGTAAGGATATATTTGATAAAGTGAGGTAACGAGGGCGGTGGATCGGAAGTCCATCTCTCAGTTCAAATGAGGGAGCCAGTCTAAATTTCGTTCCTGTTTTTGCCAGGTTTGAAAAAGATTCCGGAGCAATCACTGTTACATCAACACCGCGAGAGGCTAACTCAAGCAGCATAGCACGAACAAAGACTTGGTTGACTGGTCTCGTATCTGAAGGATAATTGCTGATTGCAAGTAAGCGGAGGGGATTTTTCAAGATTTTTTCCGTTATATGGTGGATGCTTGCCTGGCTTGTTGGATAAAAGGGATGATGAGGCCGATATTTGTATTGACCGGTTGATCGCCACTGACATTCAAGTAACCTGTGGATTTAAATTCGCCAGTGGATTCGATGATTTTCGAAAAAACTTCCTTGTGAGTTGACAGCCATACCTCTGCCATCGATGGCGCCATTCGGTCGAATCGACTGCGCATCGTTGGGCGATTGACAATTCGTTCAATCGCCAGTTCGGTCTCGATATCGACCAGAATTACAAATAGTGGCATCTCATCCAATAAACTGTTTACTAGTTGTGCCAGGTATCTATCGCTGGTTGGTTCTTCACCAGAGACCGCAATCGACCAGATATATTGGATTAATCCTTGATCAAGAATGATGAAATCAAAATCTTCTTCTATCAAGGAACTGAAAAATTTTAATCTGGCCATAAAAAGAATATACCGCTGGATAGTGTTAAAATTGACTGGTTTTACCTGCATTACAAACCTTAGTGCATCTATTGCAATACGAGGGTAAATGATACAAGAAAGGGCAAATTGAAATGTTGTCCTGAGCTTACTCAATATCCCCCCTTTTAATTTCTCTTTGGTCTCCGGTTTGTCCAAAGTGCTTAAACCAAAACAGCGATAACCGGAAGCATTGAGGTTTTCTATTGCGACTTGAGCGATAGTCGTTTTGCCAGCACCTGGAACTCCAATAAATTCAACGAGCAGAGGTTGTGAACTCAAATTGATTCCCAAACCGCTTGCTTTACAGAGTTCAGAACTTCTATCACGGATTGAGATGCGTCGACATCAATAACCCTGGAATCTGCAAATTTTAATTGGCTTGTAATTTCAGCTTTTTGACTGATATTCTCCACGTTGTGATCTGGTTTTCTCTGCAGTGCTACATCGAGGGGAACGTGAAGTTTGAATACAATGTCCGGAGCGATACTTGCCATCTCCTGATATTTTTTTTCTTCCAAGCCAGAAAAATACTTACGTATTCTCGATCCAGTGTTCTTTCTCGCAACCCGTGGTCCATCATATATTCCCACAAATTGATTTTGAGGGTATCTATCGATGATTAATATGCTGCCCCTGGTCCGATCTTGATTCGCTCCTCGCAGCTTGCGATGTCTTTGATTCGTTATAGACAGGTCTAGCAGGCAAGAACCAATTTCCTTCAAATGAGAAGTCTTGCGCCTGAAGTTTTTATTTACCTGGTTGGCTTCTTTTGATCCGCTATTAATTTTCTCGGTTTGTGATTTTGAAGATAGAGATTTTAATAATTTTACAGATACATCCACAGAACCATCCCCACTGCCGAGGTAAATTTTATTGGCATCAATTTTCCAAGCCAACCATTGTTGTAACTCGTTGGATAAAGTGGTTTTTCCAGAACCATCACTACCGATGAAAGCAATTATAGATCCCTGGTTTTCCATCCGCTTCCCTGTGTGGCTGTTCACCCTCAATTTGCGTTTTGCCCTTGCTCCTAAATACCCCAGCGCTCGCGAAGCGAAAACTGCCATCACCCCCATTCGATCATACCTGCGGTATTGGGATAAGGATTGGTTTACTAGAATGTTGACTGGATGAAAATCACCCTGAAGCAGTATGCTGGCAAACAGCTCCCCATCTTCTTCCCCGAACAAATACTGCGAAAATTCGGTTAAAGAAGCTTCGTTGATTTGATTTACCAGGAACGAATATTTTTTATTCATTCCTTTGGTAAATGACCGCTGTCCTGGAAGAAACGAACCAAATTGTGATAGTTTGTTATTCAGCCCCATTTGAATACCGAATAAAATCAATTCGATGTTGGGATCCGCGACGAACACTTCGAAATCTGAGTTCTTGATGGCAGTTTCCAGGATGAGGTCTTCCCATGGCAAATGGTATTCCTTGACGAACCTGGTGCCCAGTATCATTTGGTAATAAAGATGCAGATGAACCAGTTTTCCGGTGTCACGATCAAATCCTATCCAATCTTCAATACCGGGATAACTTGCCCAAGTCTGAGAAATAAATCGCTTGTAGCCGAGCTCACCAAGGATACTCTCGAATCGCGCGGCTTGGCTTTGGTCAACAAGACAATCCAGATCCCCTTCTCCAGATAAAGACTCCCCGAGATGCTGGCTTCCTTTCCATAGACAGTAACGGATTCTATCCTGCTCTACTTTATCAAAGAATTCCCGAACGATCTTTAGTGCGAGGTTCATACAACCCCTTCAAAGATCCGCGTATTAAACCATCGTATGAGGACCTTCGGAAAAAATCGAACAGGAATAGATTGGAAAACCATGACTAGAGCGTTCATTCCGTATACCCCCATGATTTTCTGAGGTTGCCAAAAGAAAAACCCCAGGACGCTCAAACCACAAACAAGCGTAGTAACGATCAAGCTGAACCAATCCGGACTGCCATAGGAGTGCAACAAACTGCGTACAGGCAAAGCGACGCAAGCCACCAGTAATGCAATGATCAAGCCAGGTAATTGTGCTTTGATATATTCTGAAGGTGGACATCCCAGTAATTTAATACTCAGCCTGAGGGAGACGAAATTATAAATAATCAATGCGACCAATACCCCAAGAGCGACCCCGATCAGACCCCAGTTTAAACCGACTAATGACCCAATTACCACTGCGGCTGCATACAACGCATCCCTGGAACTCCTCTGGTATACAGCTCCCATTGCCTTTGCCAGTGAATTGTCAATCTTATAGGATACCCTCGGAAGAACACCAATCGCTAATATTTGGAAAGGAACGATAACTTCTACCCATTGTGGTCCGAGGAGTAAATGTACAATTTCCGGTGCCATTATGATCATCAGGATCCCAACTGGGGCGCATACTATGCTGATCATTGCTATGCCAGTCAGGTATGATTTTTTTAACCTCGGTAATTCATCCTGGATTTTCGACATAACTGGAAATAAAACAGTATCGAGTACTCTACCAAGATAATTCGCTGGTAAATTCATTAATCGATAAGCGCGTGTATAAATACCAAGTGGCCCAACACCCAGATATCGTCCTACAACAAAATAATCACCTTGACTTGCACCATAGTTGAAGAATCTCGCCAAAGTGATACCGCCGCCGAACTCAACCAATTCTCTAAATTCTGGTCGAGAGAGGGATGGTTTTACCGGGATGGGTTCCATGATGAGCAGCAATACACTCTTGAGAAAAGTTTGGCTCAGAGTCGCAGCGACCAGCGCCCAAACACCATATCCACTCCAGGCCATGCCCAGCCCAACCAGGGCATAACCAAAGGTATAGGAGCCGATGTCTGCCCACATCAGCTTCCTGAATTGCAGCTTCCGCCTCAACAAAGACATAGAGACGACCCCAAATCCCCCAATCAGAAAATCAAAACTGACCGCCTGCAGGACTGGAGAGACTGCATCATTTTCGAAGAAGTTGGCGATCAGAGGCGCTGCGAGCCACAAAGCAACCACCAGTACAACCCCAAAAAGAACCGCCAGGGTAAAGCCAACCCTTAAGTGAATCGATGTGAGGTCCCGAATCTGGATGATCGCCGGGCCAACGCCAAGTTCAGACAGCAGTTCAGCTAAGCCCACGAAAATTGCCGCAACTCCCATGACTCCAAAATCATCAGGAGACAGCAGCCGTGACATCGTTGCCAGGACAAATATGTTCAGCAAGGCTTGAGAATAAATTGAGAAAAACCGCCAGGTCATGCCTGAAAGCATTGACTTCGCCAGTTTTCTTTGAGGAGGTTTATTATCTGTCATTTAGGATGGTTTGATATAAATGGGTTTTTATATGATGAGCCAATTTGACTGGGATTTCATGCATTCTCAGCGATAGTCGACCTGGTGTTGCATGTATCCAAAACGTCGAGCCAACCAGCCTGCCCTTCGCCAAAACAATTTGCGATCTTTCTCCGGCAGGTTCTCCATCCATGCAAAATCGGGTCTGATCCGGATTTCTTCATCCTTCTGAAACCGCACTCTGTTTCCACCTACCGTATGGCGGACTTGATTGGTATTCGTTAGCTGGGCGTCCTTAACCAGCCCTGATAGATCTCGTCCAATTAATTCACCTATCTGGCTTATAACCATGGAAGGCTTGGTGGCAAAATCTTCATAGCGGATGAGTTTTCGTTTCTCTGGATTGATATTTCGGAATACCCAGGCACTTTGAAGGTTCGCTGAAATCCAATATTTTGTTGTTCGTTGGGGTGGCGCAGGAATATATACCTTTGCCGGTATTTTCTTGTTTGGTTTCATCAAAGACCAGATGACCCCTCGACCATCCCGCACCAGGTGAATCAGGTATAGATCGATATTCGGATTCAAGGATTGTGCATATGCACGTTTTGGGGTTAAGGATGAATCGACAAGATATTTTTTGCCACCAGTTCGTTCTACGGCACGGTAAAGTGCTTCGGAACCTCGGAGATATTCAGAAAATTCACCCGTCCGGTTGATTCTATTCCGCAGCAGCCTTTCCCAGGCCGTCAATGTCCGTTCGTACCGCGGTTGGAGATACATAAATCGATCCGCATCTATGTTGGTGGCTAATTCTGTCCATTCCTTTCTCACATTCGCCCAAAAATGACAATCGTAAACTGTTAAACCACAAGCGCAATGCCGATTTTCATCGGGCAGCCATCCATACCCGTGGAATTTTGAGATCTCCCCCAGGCTTTCTATCTGGGGATCCGAACTTAGAACAAGGTCCAGGATTGTTGAACCTATATGACCAGCACCCATTATGTAAATAACCTTCAGGGCTGCACCATGAGGTGGGTTAATCAACGAGAACCTCCTACCTGGATAAAACCTTGCTCCATGAGGTAGTCAATGATCAATTGAGCATTTTTCTCCGGGGATTTGCTGACTGTATCCAATACCAGTTCCGGGTGTATGGGAGGTTCGTAGGGATCGTCAATACCGGTAAAACCAAGAATCTCTTCACGGCGTGCCTTGGCATAAAAACCTTTCACATCCCGTTTTTCGCAAACTTCCAACGGCGTGTTCACATAAACTTCCACAAATTGGTCTTTACCCATCATGTTCCTAACATCATTTCGAGCAGCTCGGTAAGGGCTGACGACTGCACATATCACTACGCCTCCCAGACGGACTAACTCCGATGCCACAAACCCGATCCTCCTGACGTTAATATCTCGATCCGCTTTACTGAAACCTAAGCCCTTCGAAAGATTCGTACGGACAACATCACCATCCAACACAGTGATTTTGCGATCGTACTCGAGCAGGTTCCAGGCCAAAATTTCAGTGGTAGTAGATTTCCCGGAGCCACTGAGCCCGGTAAACCAAATACACACCCCTTTTTCGTAATTAGATTTTTCAGCTTCAAATAATTTTTCGACCACAGCGATCTGAAATTTATTCCAGGGTGATTCTTTTTCATAATTCCGCTCTGCTACCGGGCTGTTTACATCGAGCGAAACATTGTTTGATTCGGTTGATTTACCACTGGATAGATATTGTTTCTGATTACTGGCAAGTCCATTGGATGGTAATATATTCATCCCAATTTCTCGGCTCAACTCTATTACCTGCTTATAAGCGTCACCTTGATCCATAAACATACCACGCATGATCGAGTCTTTGTGATTCAGCCATTTCCCACCAATAACCAGATGACTTGCCCCATAATTGCGTTGGATGATTGCCTGCCAAATCATCTCACGGAGATCTCCATATCGAGGAAATAGCGGCAAGATCGAAAGCAGGTAGCTATCAGGTTCGAGATACTCTGCAGCCAATTGTTGAAAGTTGTTGATCCAGGAAAAGTAATGGCGATCACCCAATTTGGGGTTACCAACAGCCAGCTGCAGTAGAACGATGCCGTCAATTTCCTCAATTTCTTGAAAATTTAAATCCGACAGATCAGGATTTGTTATATGGATAGGCTGGGCAGCTATGACATCATGATCCGGCTTACAGGCTATTTTTGTTCGCATTTGATCGGGTGTTAACCACAACTCCTGAAATTCATAATGGCGGGATGATTTCAAAACCTGGATTCTGCCGGAAATATTTTGTGGCATACTACCTTGAATCTTATCGACCAATAATGGATTATTTTGCTGGGAGGAAAACACTTGATTGGGAAACCCGCTTTGGTCCCTCTCATAAATTTCCTCAATTGTCATAATCGCCAACAACTCGAACTCATTGTTGCGAATAGCAATGTCTGTATCCAGGTGAAGAACATGTTCGGCCGCTACTGGTAGGGTTATTGGTATCGGATAGAGGGTTCCATCGGCTAACCGCATCTCGCTTAAAACACGCTCATAATCGTTTTGACCCATAAATCGATCGAGCGGAGAGAAAGCACCATTCGCCAGCATTTCTAATTCACTGGCTGAGCGCGGGGAGATTTGGAGGGATGAGAGTTGACTGGCACGAGCTTTCAGTTCATCAATAGAATCTGCCGGAGCACTTAGATCGACCAGTTGTTCACCATACGGAGTAATTAAGTGGGATTTTGTAACAGAAAGCAATTCTTGTTATTTTCTCCTATAAAAAGTTAGCATAATCTATGATTTTGATCTCCAGCCTCGCTCCGCCCTTCCGACATTGATCTTGAAATGTCAGCAGATAATAAATTTGACACTCATCCAATTTTGAATAAAACTTAATTCAATTGGATTCGATTTGTTCGTTCAGCCTGAACCAACCAGACACTTACATTGTGATACGTCAGAAATTCACGAGCTGCGATCCCCACCCAATCTTAGCTGCCAATAATGGTAGCAACAATCAACTTACAAAATCATCTCCAACATAAGCCGACCCCTGTCTGATTGCAAATACCAGATCATTAGAACCGGATATTTCAAATTCAGATTTATCATAGACATTAATCTTATTGTCGATCACATTGACCACCATCATGCGGATCCTGGGGAAATCGATCAGCAAATCAAATAGCTTCGTCAGATCACTGTATTCCAATCTCTCGTCTAAAATGACGACATCAGGCTTGTAATGGTCAATTTCATTCGCTAAAGTTTCCTCGTCCGTAAATTGAGTGCCAATTACGATAATGTCTTCCTCACGTGAGAGCAGGCTCTCGATACCTTCACTGAGTAATAATTCACTGGTAACTATAAGGACACGTTTCAAGATTGCCTTCCCACACCGATTTTTTACAAATATTGTCTTATTTGTCGTTTATCTTACATTAATAAAATTTATAGTCAATAAAACGATCCTAGTACCCAAGTACTAATTTAGGACTATTTTTATCCAATTATCCACCCTATATTTCACCGTAAAAGTAGTAATACTTCGCGGCGGTTTTCTCAAACACAAAACGATTTTTTGGTTGGGTGCCTTGATTCTCCCCCCATATCAATTGAACCAAATAAATCAATCAGAGAGATCACAAAAAGCGGGAGAGAGCTGACGCAGTTCTCTCCCGCTTTAAAACCTCAAAATGGGCAAGTTAAACCTTCAAGTATTTAATCTTTCTTGCGACTTGATGACTGGTAATCCTTCAATTCCTCCATCGATAAACCCAAATCGTGCCGATTAGCATAGCTCGCAGCTTCACGCCTGTTCCTCAGGCTTAATTTTTCGAGGATATTGCTGACATGGATCTTTACGGTACTTTCGGTGATATTCAATTGATTTGCAATCTCACGATTCGTAGCTCCAGTGGATACAAACTTCAGTACGTCCTGTTCACGCGGAGTAAGTTTTTCAATTTCTCCATCCTGGGTCCCATAATAATCACCGCACATACGAACAAATTCGTCTACCAAACTGCGCGTCATCTTGCGAGAGATTGCCGCCTCCCCTCTTTCCACAGCCTTTATAGAAGCTAGTACATTTACAAAAGAAGAATTCTTGAGCAAGAAACCAGTTGCCCCTGATCGTAAAGCGGCGAACAACATCTCATCTGATTCGTGATTAGCAAGCACAATTACGAGTGTATCGGGTACATGCTTGCGAATGCGTTTAATCGCGGCCAATTCGGTATCCTGGGTAGATTTAATATCCATAAGGACCAAATCTGGTCTCGTTTCCTTGCATAATGAAACGCCATCATCATAGTCCTTTGCTTCTCCAACCACGTCCAAATCTGGTTCGTGCAGCAGCAAGCTTACCAATCCCTCCCTAAATAATACGTGGCTATCAATAACAACAATTCTCATAATACTACCCACTAGGATACTCCTAAGAATATAATTAAAATAAAATTGAAAACTTCCTCGAGTACAGTTTTATAAACGTTGGATCTTCGGTTTTATTACACCCATGATTCACAGCCAACAACCAAATATCCCGGGATTTAGGACTTTTAAGCTTGGAGAATTCTCACTTACCCCCAAAGTGCAGAGATATCAGAAGAAAATCAAGGTGATATCTGTGATGTGTAGAGATTTGGAATTGAGAACTGCAACAATTATGGTTTCAGCGATATAGATTTAATCTCCCAGTTGAATCATATGATCCTTTAATTTGGCCATAAACGTTTATAAGTTGCGCGCATACAAGTATCCATCACCACCTCCAGGCCCGCCTCCTGAGCAGTTGCAGCAGCTGCTTCATTGATGATTCCTTCCTGCATCCAAACAACCTTTGCGCTAATTTCAATCGCCTGATCGACAATTTCAGGAACCACTTCACTTCGGCGGAATATCTCGACAACATCTATTTTTTCGGGTATGGATAATAAATCGGGATATGCTTTTTCACCCAGTACACTTTCCAGGGTAGGATTGACTGGAAATATCTTGTATCCCGTGGATTGTAAGAATTTTGGTACCGTGTGATTAGGTTGATCTTCTTTATCAGAGATCCCGACGACTGCGATAGTTTTTGTTGATTCTAATATCCTGCGTAATTTCTCATCATTCGTAGACATGGAATTTGGTGAGGCTGGGCTGTTTGAACCAGCTTTGCTGAAATCAATTGGTAAACTCACTTGAAACCTCGTTTTTCCCGGTTTAGAGAATACTTTCACCTCACCGGCATGTTTTTCAATTATTTTATAACTGATATTTAAACCTAAACCTGTTCCTTTGCCAACCGCCTTTGTGGTGAAAAAGGGGCTAAAAATCTTCTCTTTGATATCATCCGGGATACCAGGGCCGTTATCCTCGATCTCCACAATCACCCAATCACCTTGCTGGTGTGTTGTTATTGAGATCTCGCCCTTTCCATTCATCGCATCAATCGCATTATCGATGATGTTCGTCCAGACCTGGTTGAGTTCGCTGCCATACGCTTGAATTTTGGGTAAACCCTCTGCGTAGTTGCGCGTGACTTTCACTCCTTCTTTGAGCTTATGGCGCAGCATAACCAAAGTATTGTCAAGACCCTCATGAATATCCACAGCCTGGACAGGAGCCTGGTCGAGGTAAACATAAGTTTTTAGAGATTTTACAATTTCCGAAATTCGTTCTGAACCCTGATTAATCTCTTCGAGCAAACTGAAAGTATTGAAACTCGCATCCATCCAGGCAACTATTTTTGGAAATTGGTCCGCTGGAAAATTTACTGTCAATTCATCCAGGTGCTGCTCAGAAAATCCCAAGTTTACGAGGGTCGGTGCGATTTCCCACGCATCAGGAATGTCATGAGCATTTAACCAATCTTCAATTTCATACTCGCGATCCGACCTCTCCAATGCATCTATATCGTCATGCTGAGTAGCTTTCTCTCGAATTAAGCTGATTAATTTATCGAGACGATCCCAGCTTTCACTTGACATCGCCAGCTTGGACAACCCGATCTGCGTATCCAATAATTTAGCAACTTCCAAATTTAGCTGGGAAGTCCCTCTTTGCGCAGCTGCTGCAGGATTATTCAATTCATGCGCAATTCCTGCTGTCAAGGTACCCAGCTGAGCCATTTTTTCACTTTGCCGCAGCATTAATTCCGTCGACTTGTAACGCGAGGTGATCGTAAATAATAAGGAACGGGCAGCTGACGGGCTGGTATTCAGGAGCTCATCCAGCTGGTCATGGCTTATAGCCAACAATTTGCTGTCTGTACGCGCTCTTCCACTCGCAAATCGTGGAGCGGATTCCAATAAGGACATTTCGCCGATTACATCGCCAGATTTTCGAACTGCTAATAAAACGTTCTTTCCTCCAGATGCTTTGAGGATCTCAATCTCACCTTCTTCGATGATATATGCCATGTCCCCGTCGCTCCCCTCTTCAAACAACTGCTCTCCCGCCTTGAGGTTAATTTCAAGCACCATCTCGCAAAGACGATCGAGATCATGCTCGGGCATACTGGCAAATAGGGGAACTCTTTTGAGAAATTCGTACATACCTTATACCGTTTTGAGATATTGATGAACCAAGGCGACAGCAACCGCTCCTTCCCCTACTGCTGAGGCAACACGTTTCATTGAATGATGCCGCACATCCCCTGCTGCGAATATCCCAGGTACGCTGGTTTCCAGCAAGAGGGGATCACGATTTGGCTTCCAACCTTTTGGGCGTTTATTATCAATCATTAAATCTGGGCCAGTAATTACGAAGCCAGCACGATCTCTTTCCACCAATCCTGATACCATGTCGGTCGGAGGCAAAGCACCGATGAAAATGAACATTGCAGATGCGGGGAGTGTCTGCACAGTATCATTGTCAAGATCCTTGATTACGATCTGCTCCAAACGATCGCTGCCGACCGCCTTAATCACTTCAGTTCTCAACACCACTTCGATATTTTCAGTACTTGCAATTTGATCAACAAGATACTGCGACATGCCTGCTTCGAGTGTGGAGCTGCGAACCAGCATGGTAACTTTTTTGGCATATCGAGAAAAGAACATAGCCCCCTGGCCAGCAGAGTTTGCACCACCCACTACAAAAACATCTTGATCTCGATAATAAGCTGCTTCGGTTAAAGCCGCACCATAATAAATCCCCGCACCAGTGAGATCTTCAACCCCGGGAGCTTCGAGACGGCGTACATTCACACCGGTAGCGATCAATATCGCTCTACCACTGATCTCACTACCGTCAGATAAGACAACATATCGATACGGATCTTCTACCCGGACTTTAACCGCCTCCTGTGGGCGCAGCAATTCAACACCAAACCTTAATGCTTGGGTTGTTGCCCTCCTGGCTAAATCTGCCCCTGAAAGACCTTGTGGAAAGCCAAGATAATTCTCGATTCTCGAGCTCGTCCCGGCTTGTCCGCCAGTTGCTTCCTTCTCAATCATCACTGTGGACAAACCTTCAGAACCACCATAAACTGCAGCCGCCAGGCCTGCTGGACCAGCACCAACGATGATCAGGTCATAAAATGGTTTATCAGCTTTCGTCTGTAATCCAATTCGCTCTGCGATATCCTGAATAGAAGGTTCGATCAGGGTATTACCATCTGGAAAAAATACAACCGGTAAACGATGCGAGCCTTTATTGACAGATTCGACCAGGTTTAAAGCGTCTGTATCCAGTTCAATATCAAGCCACTGGTAGGGGATTTGATTCCTGGCAAGAAAATCCTTGACAGTGTGGCTGTTGGCCGACCACAAAGTACCGGCAACACGAATCCCATCATAGGGCAGGTCAACGCTGGCACTCCAATCACTCAGTAGGTCATCCAGTACTGGATACAAATTCTGCTCCGGTGGATCCCAGGGCTTCATCAAGTAGTAATCCAGACCGATCTCGTTGATGCTTTCAATTGCGGCTTGAGTATCAGCATATGCCGTTAGAAGCACCTTCCGGGCTTGAGGGTAGAACTTTCTTGCACGGTCAAGAAACTCCGTTCCACTCATATTCGGCATGCGTTGATCGACCAGGAACAGTGCGATCTGAGTATTTCTTTCCTTCAATTTTTGTACTGCATCGAGCGCTTCATTGCCATCGTTGGATTTCACAATCCTGTAATCACTGCGGTAATGCTGTCGCAAATCTCGCTCGACTGCATTGAGAACTTGCGGTTCATCATCAAGAATCAATATTGCTGGTACAGCCATATTACCTCCTTAGGGCAACCATCCGTCCAACATAATTATTGAGCACACCATCAATAATCGTATCATTTTTTTCTTTGTTCCCAACGAGTGATTCTGAATTGGAAAGATCGATTTACTTTCTTACCCCAATCACCGCCATTGAAAATGGAAGGATCCCCATAATAACCCTGCACAGGTTTTTTTTGGTCGAATTTTAATCTGCCAAGGTCAATTAACTATATTTGTTAATTGTGTTATTACCCCATTGGTCATTTGATCAATTTTTTCGGAGTTTTAATTGGGTTTCCTGGATACATTATATCTGATTTTCTCGAATTTTGGTACCCAATCACCGATGAATTTATGCAGGATGAAAGACAAATACATCACGAAAGTGTAAAATTTGTCAACCACTCATGTCATATTTTTCCCATCTCGAATGCCTTCAATGTAAGCAATCTTCCTCAAGAGTAGTATTGCAGACCTTCTGGGCAAATTGCTGCTCTCCTCTTGTGGTGCAATACGAACTTCCATCAGTTAGGGTGACTGTCAACCGGGAAGAAATTATCCACCGACCTATAATGGTATGTGGCGCTGGCATGAACCCCTTCCTGTTGAGCATCCAAAGAACATCTATTCGTCGCTGGGAGGAGTGACACTCCACTTTTATCAATTCAGCAGAAAGAGTTGGCAACGAAATCTGGAATTTTCACTTCTCCTGAAAGAGCAGCAACCCTGGCAGCACTGAAGCAATTAGGAAAGAAAGCCATCATCCAACCAGAGGAGTGGGTTATCATTTTCGTAACTGCTTCCGGGGTAAAATATATTTGATGTGGCCTATTGATGTCCTGGGATTCTTATAGGTAGATTTAAAATGGAAACGACTGGCAAATCAAATTGAGAGTACAGGAATATTCCTGGCACGTTTACCTTGAAGGATAAACTTGTAATTGGAGCTATTGATGGCAAATAAAGATTTCTTCGCTAGGTTACATACCATCTACCCCCAAGATCGATTGCTGACAAACAAAGGGCAGCTAATTACTTATCAATCAGATGCGTCAACCTCATATCAGGTCATCCCTCTGGCTGTTGTCTTGCCTGAAACCCAGGAGGAGGTAATAAATACAGTAAAGGTTTGTCACGAATTTCGCATCCCTTTTGTTGCCCGCGGCAGCGGCACCAGTTTATCAGGTGGATCCCTCCCAGTCTCAGGAGGCATCGTCATAGCAATGAACCGGTTGAACAAAATCATAAATGTGGATGCTGAAAACCGAATCGCAGTGGTTGAAGCCGGGGTTGTTAATATTGACGTGAGCCTGGCTGCCGCATCTCACGGACTTTATTATGCCCCCGATCCATCAAGCCAATTAATCTGTACAATTGGCGGAAATTTAGCATTCAACTCAGGTGGAGCCCATTGCCTTAAATACGGCATGACCAGCAACCACATTTTAGGAATCAAGGCTGTCCTTCCGGATGGTGAAGTGATTAATTTAGGTGGAGAAAGTCTCGAGAATGTCGGTCCAGACCTGGTGGGCATGTATGTTGGATCAGAGGGTTTATTCGGCATCGCATTGGAAGTAACTCTCCGTTTACTACCCAAACCTGAGGCATTCAGGACAGTATTAGCTGCCTTTAATTCGGTTGAAGCAGCAGGTGAGGCAGTGTCAATGGTCATAGCTGCGGGATTGTTACCCGCAGCTATGGAAATCATGGATAACCTTGCCATCCAGGCTGCTGAAGCTTCGGTCCAGGCAGGATACCCATTAGATGCTGTTGGATTACTGATCGTGGAGCTTGATGGGGAGACTTCCATTGTTGAATCTGATTTCGAAGCCCTGTTAGATGTGATTGAAGAATCCGGTGCTTATGAAATTCGCGTCGCAGAAGACAGCGAGCAACGAGCGAACATTTGGAAAGGTCGAAAAAGTGCATTTTCTGCTGTTGGCAGGATCAGCCAGGATTACCTCGTTCAGGATGGTGTGGTTCCCCGCAGCTTGCTCAGTAAAGCACTCCGAGAAATTGGGGATTTAGCTTCCGAATATGGGATCAAAGTGGCAAATGTATTTCATGCGGGAGATGGAAATTTGCATCCATTGATCTTATTTGATGGCCGGGATATGGAAAATCTTGAGAAAGCAGAAAATTTGGCGGGTGAGATCTTGCAAATGTGCATTGAGCTGGGGGGCTCCATCACGGGTGAGCATGGGATTGGTGTCGAGAAGTTGAAGTATCTACCGGTCATGTTTTCAGATCTCGATATCGGTATGATGCAGGCTATTCGTGAAAAATTTGATCCATTTGAATTATCAAATCAAGGCAAAATGCTCCCCAGCAAAATGATCTCTGATTGATTATTATCAAATTACTGTTCGCTGCTCTATAGAAAAATATTGACATGGATAACGGTTACCTTGACCAGCTGGTTGATGCGATTCAATCAAAAACGAACCTCTTAGCGCGTGGAGGCTTGACTAAAACCGGGATCAAAACTCCTCCAGGAACAGATATCCTGGATCTATCCACTATTTCAGGAATAAGAGAATACAATCCGAGTGAATACACATTCACTGCCCTCGCGGGGACTCGACTCAAAGATATCCACCGGATGCTCTCCGAAAATAACCAATTTCTTCCCTTTGATCCCCCGTTAGTTAAAAATGGAGCAACCCTTGGAGGAACAGTAGCCTCAAATTTGAGCGGGCCAATGAGATATCACTTTGGCGGGGTAAGAGATTTTATTCTGGGTGTCAAATTCCTCAATGGGCAGGGTCAATTAATCAAATCTGGCGGTAAGGTGGTGAAAAATGCAGCTGGTTTTGATATTCCGAAGTTGATGGTTGGCAGCCTGGGGAGTCTAGGCACTCTAATTGAGTTCAGTTTCAAAGTATTTCCACGGCCAAGAGAATTCATCACTGCCATATCAAGGTTTGAAAATCTGCATGACGCTCTGGACAGTTTGGTAAAACTTACCTCCACGCCTTTTGAGATTCTCTGCCTGGATCTGGCTCCGATCGATAATGATTACCAGGTAGAAATCCGCATGGGTGGAAATGCAAATTTGTTCCAGGATCGAATAACTCATCTTGGTCAACAACTGGATATTGAAAGTACACTACAAGGTGAGCAGGAAACCAAATTCTGGAACGGCCTAAACGAGTTCAATTGGGTACCAGAAGGCGCAAACCTTGTAAAAGTACCCCTCATCCCCAAATATGTATCTTCCTTGGATGATTTCCTTGCACAACATCAAGCTGTCCGTCGCTATTCTGCCGGGGTGAATGTAGTCTGGATCGCCTGGTCAGGTTCGATGGATTCATTAGACCAGAAATTGAAAGAATTGAACTTAATGGGCTTGTCGATCCTTGGATCAACAGATCGTGTGCGTGTGGGTTCCTGGAATGGCAGCGTCTTCTATGACAAAATCAAAGATGCCCTTGATCCATCTGGGGTATGGGTAAAGGTTTAATACGATGAAACATGCGATCAATCTTGATGATTATGGGCCTCTTGCTGCGGAAATGGCTGACGCGGTTTCTAAATGTGTTCACTGTGGTTTTTGTCTTCCTGCCTGCCCAACCTATAAAGTCCTCCAAGAGGAGATGGATTCCCCTCGTGGCAGGATCATCTTGATGAAATCAGCCCTGGAGAAGGAAATATCAATAGATGAAGCTTTGCCTTACATCGATCACTGTCTGGGATGCCTGGGTTGTGTGTCGGTGTGTCCTTCTGGAGTTGAATACGGGAATTTAATTTCTCCTTTCAGGGTTATTGCTGAAAATTATCGCCAGCGTACGATCGAAGAAAACTTTTCCCGCTGGGTGACCAAAAAAACGCTTCCTTATCCTGGTCGATTTTATTTTGTCACCAAACTGGGAAACCTATCCAGATTTCTCTCCCCGGTGCTGCCCACACAGTTCCAACCGATGCTGGACATGGTTCCTGAGAGCATTCCACCCAGGGAGACTCTACCTGAATTTGTTCCGGCCCAGGGTAAAAAGCGGGGAAAAGTTGCGCTCCAGGCTGGATGTGTTCAACAGGTGCTTGCACAGGAGATCAATTGGGCAACAATCAGGGTACTCACTAGGAATGGATTCGATGTGGTGATTCCCAAAAATCAGGGATGCTGCGGTGCGCTGGCTCTTCACACTGGTGATCATCAAACTGCATTCGACTTGGCAAAACACAACATGGATCAATTTCCTACAGATGTTGATGCAATCATCAGCAATGCCGCAGGTTGTGGTTCAGCGATGCACGAATACCCATTACTGTTCAAGGAAACGGAGTTCGAAGATACCGCAAAATTATTTTCCCGGAAAGTTATGGACATCAGTGTGTTCTTAGCCGGTATTGAACTCCTTCCGATACCCAATTCCCACAAAGCGCTGCGAGTGGCTTACCATGATGCTTGTCACCTATCCCATGCTCAGGGTATTACCCGAGAACCAAGATGGCTACTTAATCAAATTCCTTATCTGACTTTAGTGCCTATTAATGATGGAGATTTATGTTGCGGTTCGGCTGGTTCCTACAACCTGGAACAACCAGAAATTGCCAGCAAGCTAGGTAGCAGGAAAGCCAAAAATATTCTCAACACACACGCTGATGCTATTGCCACGGGAAATATTGGATGCCTTGTACAGCTGCAGAACCATCTAGCAAAAATGAATAGACAAATATCCAACGAACAAATTGATACACCCGTTATGCATACAATTGAGCTTATCGACCTCGCATATCAAGAAAAGTTATCACCAATTTTTAATTAAAGGAGATCAGGCAACGAAAATGGCACCCAAGAGAAGACCCATTAAGGCTGAAGATTTATACAAGATCAAGATTATTTCCGACACTCGCATCTCTCCTTCCGGCAAGTTTGTGGTCTATACCCAGCAAAGGATAGACTCAAAGACTGAACAAAAATACAGCAACCTGTGGATCCAATCAACCAAAGGTGGAAAACCAACTCAATTAACTTTTGGGGATCAAAAGGACTTCCAACCAAGATGGTCGCCGGATGGAAAAATCATCGCTTATTTATCTAACCAGGGAGATCAAGACCGACCGCCTCAGATTTTCCGGGTCCTTTCTACCGGCGGAAAACCAAAACCTCTCACTAAAATTGACGGCACAATTAGGAGTCTATCCTGGTCACCTGATGGAAAAAAACTGCTCTGCAATGTTCGCCTTTTTGATGCTGATAAAGTTGCACAGTTGAAAGAAGAGAAGTTAAAGAAACTCGGCACAGTATCCCGTCACTATAAACGGGTCTACTATAAGTTTGATGGGGATGGCTACCTCCCGCAGGGAAGGTGGCATATATGGATCATTGATTCGAAAAGTGGAAAAGCGAAACAGCTTACTGATCACCGGATCTTTGATGAGACTGATCCAACCTGGTCGCCGGATGGAAAATCCATTTCCTTTGTGTCGAATCACTCCCCCGACCCTGATTTGGATCCGGATGAAGTTGATTTGTTTGTGATGCCTGTATCAGGCGGAGAACCTGTGAAAGTGTCCACAATCTCTGGCGAAAAGAAATTGCCCAGCTATTCACCCGATGGGAGCATGATCGCCTATTTGGGGACGGAAGGAAAAAATAACTGGTATGTCAACCAGGGGCTTTGGGTGGTACCTGCTGATGGAAGTGGTACAGCGATCAATATTACCCAATCATACGATGTGCACGTTGATCCCATGACGATCAATGATATGGGTTCTCCAGAGGTCATGCCCCCAGCCTGGTCGAAGGATGGCAGTAAATTGTATTTCCCCATCATGAAACATGGGCGCTCAATCTTGTGCTCAATCGGAATCGATGGGACTAATCTTGAAACTGTTGCTGGTGAGCAAGGAGTCGTAGGAAGCTATTCTTTCAACACTGACCAAACCAGCCTGGCATATTTTATGGGCAAGATTGATGACCCGGGCCAAATTTATGTCAAAAAGGATAATTCAAGAAAATCCAAGCAGATCTCGACTTTTAATAAGAAATTGTTTCGAAAATTAGACCTTGGCGAAATTGAAGAAGTTTGGATTCAGGGACCGGATGAAAATGATATCCAGGGCTGGATTCTGAAACCCCCCGGTTTTGATCCGCAGAAAGAATATCCATCGATTTTAGAAATCCATGGTGGGCCATTAACACAATATGGTGAATTTTTCATGCACGAATTCTATTACCTTGCAGCCGCAGGTTACATCGTCCACTTCTGCAACCCTCGAGGTGGTCGCGGTTATGGTGAAGATCATGCCAAAGCTATCTGGGGTGCTTGGGGAGATAAAGATTATCGAGATTTGATGGCCTGGACGGATTATATGGAACAATTGCCATACATCTCAAAGAATGAAATGGGAGTCACTGGAGGCAGCTACGGGGGTTATATGACTGTCTGGATGATCGGACACACAGATCGTTTTAAGGCAGCAGTCACCCAGCGGTGTGTCAGTAACTTTATCAGCATGTGGGGCTCGAGTGATCTAAATTGGATTTTCCAGGTCGTCCTAGACAATAAACCCCCTTATGAAGACTTGGAAAAATACTGGCAGCATTCGCCGATGAAGTATATCGGAAATGCGAAAACCCCCACACTCGTTATCCATAGCGAAAACGATCTTCGTTGTCCTATAGAACAAGGCGAACAGGTCTTTGTGGCACTTAAATACCAGGGAGTTGACAGCGAAATGGTACGTTTTCCAGAAGAATTCCATGGGCTCTCTCGTAATGGGCGCACAGATCGAAGGATTATCCGTTTAAATCACATTAAACGCTGGTTTGATCAGTATCTAAAGGGTTAACCATCAAATTAGGACAGGGTGCCTCAAATGCAACCAATTTTTAGGGTACTTTCCGAAGGTTCTATCTCCAGGATTATCGAACAAGCATTAGAGCTGCTGAATAAACCAGGCGTGATGGTCGGTTCCAAAGAGGCGTTGGATCTGCTCCAATCCTCGGGAGCCACTGTTAAATCAACAAATGGCGCGGTTTGTATCCCCGAACAACTTGTTCTTGAAGCCCTGGATTCAACCCCGAAGAGTTTTTCCTTGTATAACACTCGCGGGGAAGAAAGCGTTATTTATTCGGGCAGCCAGGTTCATTTTGATCCGGGTTCGAGCGGTGTTAATATTCTGGATTCAGAAACGCTTGAACATCGCCCTTCACAATCATCCGACCTAGTCAAGATCATCAAGGTTACAGAGACCTTACCAGTGTATGAAGCCCAGTCAACTGCTGTCATATGCCATGATGTGCCTGAGGAAATTGGCGATTTTTACAGGCTTTACCTGGTGTTGATGCTCTCAGGCAAACCAATCATCACGGGAGCATTTTCCAACGACACTAGTGGAGTGATGTTTGAACTGCTGAATATCATGA
>JBJYXV010000039.1:0-24466 GCA_046260155.1 Anaerolineales bacterium | reverse complement strand
ACCATCCACCAGCTCGCAAAACCCGGTGCGCCGATAGTCTGGGGCGGCGCACCAGCCCAATTTGATATGCGTTATGGAACGACATCCGTCGGTGCTGTAGAAACGACTCTTCTGGTATGTGGCTATGCGCAAGTCGGTAAACATCTGGATCTACCGACCCATGCTTACCTTGGAGCCACGGATTCAAAACTGGTCGATGTGCAGGCTGGTATTGAAACTGCGAGTAGCTTAAATTTAGGCACGCTTTGCGGAATAAACATGATCTCCGGACCAGGCATGCTGGATTTCCTGGCTTGTCAGAGCCCTGAAAAGCTGGTTATCGACGCAGAAGCTATTGCAAACTCCAGACGATTACTGCGTGGTGTCGATCAAACGTCCGAGATTTTTTCACAGGACTACTACAGTGATTTCGAATTCCCTGGCAACTTCTTAAAAAACAAGCTAACCCGCGATCTTTACCGGAAAGAATTTTATCTGCCCGGTGAAATTTTCGACCGGGGTTCTCTTCGTGAATGGAAAGATAAAGGAAGGCTCGATACTTTCAGCAGAGCGAAGATACAGGTTAATAAACTACTGGCTGATTACCAAAACCCAGAATTTGATGCAAAAAAATTACAGGAGCTTACCCGTCTCGTCACTTCATATGCCCAGCAAGCTGGACTGGAAAAATTACCGTTAATCGATCTTGACTAATACGTTTCGAAGTTGGAATACTGAGATCCTACTCTGGACGCTGTACCTGTTCAGCGGAAAAAATTTGAAATGAAAAACCACAAGTTGGCGGGTCGTTCCGCGAGGCGACGGACGAAGTACGGATACCATTCGCTTCCATAAGGTACATATACGCGGACCGGATACCCCTCCTGGGCCAAGGTCTCCTGCAGGTCACGGCGTATACCGTGCAGCATTTGAAATTCGATAGCTTGTTTCGGCAAACCCAATTCTTCTTGAACAATCTTTGCGTAATTCACCCGACTTTCATCATGGCTCCCTATTGCGGGGATGGGCGGGATTCTTCCATCATCGCTGAGTATGGGTGTTCCATTGGCTAACGAACCCTCCAGAAGTTTGTTAACCAGATGGTCAAAATTTGCATCAACGTCTGATTTTCGCGGAAAAGCAATGCTCTCGGGTTCTTTATAGGCACCCTTGCACAATCGGACCTTTGCGCCTAGTTTTAGCAGATCCGAAACATCCTCATCACTGCGGTAGAGATATGCCTGGATTACTATTCCAATGGTGGCGTTACTATATTTACCCATAGATTTCTTGAATAGATCCAACGAAGTATCCACCCATTTTGAATCTTCCATATCAATCCGCACAAAAATTGACAGCTCTGCTGCCTTATCCAAAATTTTTTCCAGGTTACTCGCACACAAGCTCTCATCGACCGCCAAGCCAATTTGAGTAAGCTTGATCGAAACACCGGAGCGGACACCTTCCCGGTCAATTCGCTCAAGGATAGTGATGATATCGTTTGTGGCTTGAACAGCTTTCTCAGGGTTTGTGGTATGCTCCCCCAAGTGATCGAGGGTAGCATTAATCTGGTTGGCATTCAGGGTCTTGATTACTTTTATCGCATCGTCGAGCAATTCACCGGCAATAAATCTCGAGGCTACTTTTCTGGCAAAAGACCAGCGGGTTACCAGCTGGCGGGCCCAATCAGCTTTTGATAGATAAATCAATATACTTCGCAACATACACTGAATCCCTTATCATAAAAAAACGGTCAGGTCAGTATTTGACCCGACTTAAAAGTACTCCAATATTAACAAATTAATCAAAACCGACGACGATTGTCCGGAATAGGAATAGAAAAACAGCGACGATCCAGCCAATCCAATCATAACCATTCACATTGTAGCATTAAACAACTAGAATAAAATCCAGTTAATCTCCTACCGTTCCGAGGTTCAAATCCAGGGTCGATGTGAGAAAATTGGTTCAAATGAAAGATCAATTCTCTGGTTACTCGCAGATACTAATTGCAGCGACTCTTTGGGGAACGCTGGGGTTATTTTATAAATACCTGAATTCCACAAGCCATTTAGCACCAGTTGAAATCGTCTTTTGGAGAGCGTTGATTGCTGCCGTAATTACCTTCGTTGTGGTTCTTATTCGGCGAAGAAGGGATCTTTTAATACACAAGGAAGATTTCGCTCTCTTTTTAGGAATTGGGACAATTGGCATCGCTGGATTTTATATTATTTATATATCTGCAATCACTCAAATTGGGATGGGAATCGCTTCCGTTTTGTTATATAGTGCACCGATATGGGTCGCGATTTATGGAATACTTGTCCAGGGAGACCGCTTGAATTCAAAAAAGGTGCTTGCCCTTGTGCTCTCAATTTCAGGTAGTGTATTAATTGCTGGTATTTATAATATGAACCAGTTTCATATGAGTATCTGGGGATTGCTAATTGGGTTAGGCGCAGGCATTGGATATGCTGCATATATTCTCCTGAACAAGCAGCTGACCATAAAAGGATATAGCACCTGGACCGTGAACGCATACGGTCTGGGAATTGGCTCTCTGATTTTATTATTTTTTCAGGATATATCCCAGATGAGAATAACCATCACCACTCCCTCCCTTTCTATCTGGTTACTCTTGCTGGGTGTCTTACCCACATTGGGAGGGGGATTGGCTTTTTACAGCGGTCTGCAGAAAATTCCAGCAGTGAATGCCAGTATTGTAGCCACTTTTGAACCCTTCGTCGCTACAGTATTGGGATGGTGGGTATTTTCCGAAGAATTGAGGATCCCGCAGGTCCTGGGTGGGATTTTGATTTTAAGCTCAGTTATCTTAATCCAATTACCTGGGAGGAAAATTACTGGCTCGAAAGCTCGTAAAGAATAAATCTTCTTGAATGATAAATTTCTTTTTCGGAGCCTAGTTGAACGTCTTCTAAATAAGACCTGCGTTTGAGAACAGATTCAAGGGTTTGGTTTAGCGCCTGGTTCACAACCACAATGGATCTTGAGGCTTCTTTCTCCTCATCTACTTCAGTATAATTTCTATCGAGCTCATTTCGTAAGAGATAATATTGCAATACGACCGTATCCGGTGAAGTAACCACGACGACATCTCCAGAACGCAGATAATCTTGGAGAAAGTCCGCCACCTGTTCAATTTCCCCTTGGGCATGGAGCTTTTCCGAATATTGACCATAACCCCTGACCAGCCCAGCTGTTAATGGGATGATTACGAGTACACCCACAGCTACTCTGACCCAGATATTGCTGTAAGGAGATTTACCATCCAGGAGGAAAATAAGCCCAACTATTCCTGCGGAAATCCATATCACAAAAAAAGGTAACAGAAATAACCAGATGCGTGGCCAGGGTGCGACTCTCTGGATCAATAAGGCAGTTGAAATCCACAAAAGCCCCGCCAGGATCAGTGGAATTCGATGATTCTTGGGAAGCTTTGGCACAAAAAATGAAGCAAACAAACCGATTAATGCCACCCATGAAACACATGGTAATACATTTCGATTCCATTCCTGCCATGTGTTGCGAATACGGGGCAGTAAACTTTGAATAAAATCTGACCAGCTTAAGGTTTCTACCACCTCATTGCCAATAATCGATCCAATTCCAGATGTAAGCACAATGGGAGAATATAACAGGCCCGTTATGATGGTTATCCCAATCATGGAGAGAATAAAATATCGTATGAATTGCTTACCATAATCCGGATTTACGTCACCGATCAACCTGGATAAGAATAACCAGGTAAATGTCATCCCAACTGGGTAAATCATGGTAGGAATCGTGTAAAGCCCCAAACTTGAAAATCCAACGATCAGCAACCAAGCAATGATGTTTATATGGTCCTTGACATAAACTGCTAACGCAATGAGCAAAAGCGAGAACAGGGTAATGATCGTATAGCCGCGCGCAGTAGTGGAATAATCAACCATCACTGGCAGGTACGCCACAATGCTGCTGGCAAGTATGCCAATTTTCCAATCATAGAACTTGCGGGCGACAATATATGTTGCGGGAATTATCATGATACCTGCTATGAAAGCCGGTAATCGGATTACTGCTGGTGAATCACCAAATAATTGGTAGAACAGGTTGACCAGAATCGTATGAAACACATGATTATTCGGTAAATGATAGTCGGTAAGTACAAACCTGAGCCCGCGGTATGCAAATGCCATGAAGGTATAGGATTCATCATGGCCCATTGGCCTCCAGAGGTACGCATACCTGAAAAAAGCGCCAAGGATTGTGATCCCGGATACAAATACCAGTGGGATTACTTCATCCCTGCTCGGAATCAAAGCCTGGTATGCGATCAGAGTGTCATGCTTCAGACGCTCAATAAGGACCTGCCCCCTCTCCAGGAATCTTCCAACCTTTTTTTCTGCATGTTCCCTGAAAATGACAAGATAAAGCGTTAGGATTAGAAAAAACAATCCCGGGAAAATCGAGATTATCTTGATCTGCTGGTAAATACTATATGTGAAAGACTCTAGGTTGTTATCAGACGCCAGCGTATCTAGAAAATTCTTCTGGAGATTGAATGGACTGAACAATAGCAGGCTGGACAAAACCACGCCAAGTACCGCCAAAATTGTCGCTGCAACCCAAAAAAAGTGTGTTTTTCGTTCGTGACTCATAACGATACAAATACCTGGTTATTCCAGCTCTTAGATAGATAATTATATCGTTACACCACCCAGTTATTCCCCGAAATTGGTACCAACCGGATGATAAATATAATTCGTATAATTCTGCTACACGCAAGGTAGCCTTATTCCAGGATGGGTTGTATTTTGCTAACAATAACAGAACATCTCGAAACGAGTTGTAATTCACCTCCCACTTACCTTGCAAATCCAGCGGGTTGATTCTATACTTCTGATCATGGCAGACAATTATCTTTACCAACAGATCGCCGAGAATATTCGGCAAGAAATTTTCAGTGGAAATTTGAAACCTGGTGACAGGTTACCCTCTCTTCGAAATATGGCTTCACAATGGAATTGTACAGTAGGCACAGTACAAAAAGCATACCAGGAACTTTCCAGGCAGGGATTGGTTATCAGCCATGCCGGACAGGGCACAAAAGTTGCCAATGCAATGCCAGATCATGCAGAAACCCCTTTGCGCAGGGCGGCTCTGGTTCACCGTGCGGAGTCATTTCTCCTGGAAGTCTTCGCGACTGGCTATTCACCTTCTGAAGCAGAGAGTGCAGTAAGTCAGGCATTAGATCGCTGGAGAATTTTGGAAACTACTGAATCAACACCCCCACCCAGGAAAGTGCGCTTTTCTGGAAGCCATGATCTATTCATTTCCTGGCTGGCAGGCAATTTTTTCGAGGTTGCTCCAGGGTTCGATTTCCAGGTTGAGTTTGTTGGAAGTTTAGGTGGTTTAATTGCGCTGGCCGAGGGAAGAACCGAATTAGCTGGCTGCCATCTCTGGGACCAGGAAAGTGACACCTATAATCTGCCTTTTGTGCGCCGCTTACTCCCTGGTCAAAAGATGGCTGTTCAAACCCTCGCTCATCGGCGTTTAGGCCTCATTCTCCCGAAAGGGAATCCGAATCAGGTTACGGGTTTAGAGGATTTAATGCGGCCAGAATTAAGATTCATCAACCGGCAACCCGGGTCTGGCTCACGGGTTTGGCTTGATGCGAACCTTCAAGAAACAGGTCTTCAAGCAGATCAAATTAACGGCTACAGAAACGAGAAACGGACTCATTTAGAAATCGCCCTTGCTATTGCCGAGCATGAAGCGGATCTAGGATTGGGTCTGGAAGCTGCAGCTGATAGGTATGGATTAGACTTTCTTCCCCTGACTTTAGAGAGATATGATCTGATAATTCCAGCGAAATCGACTGATAATCCCCCTGTTCGCAATTTGATGGATTGGCTGACCGGGGAAAAAGCGAAAGTGGAAATCGCTAAATTTATGGGCTACGATTCTCACCAGACTGGCAGATTAGTATGGATTAATTTATAGACCCACAATAAATTTTCACGGGGAAATCGTACTTCTATTTTTACCATTCTATCAATCTCAATTCACTTAGACATAAAAATTGAGTGTTATAATACTTGTACTGGTACAAGCTATACAGTAACATTTGATTAATTAAACTGGTTATTAATCTTCAAGAATATTAATCATGATTCCTGATTTAATCGAGATTGTCACATTATCACTAAAGGTTTCTGGAATCGCCCTGCTCTTCAGCGCGCTGGTGGGAATACCGGTCGGTGCTGTGATGGGATTGAAGCGATTTCCTGGACGGCGATTGATCATGGTCTTACTGTACACTGGAATGGGGTTTCCTCCAGTGGTGATCGGATTGCTTGTTTATCTTTTACTCTCCAACAGTGGACCACTGCGCAACCTTGATCTGGCATTCATACCGTCCCTATTTACCCCTGGTGCAATGATCCTCGCACAAGCCGTCATTTCGTTTCCCCTTGTGGCAGGTTTCACGATGGCAGCTGTGATGGGTGTAAATCCGGAATTGCATACTCAAATCCGTGCGCTGGGGGCAAGCGATCGCCAGACTGCCTGGACAATCCTCAGCGAAGCCCGTTTAGGGGTCATTGTCGCAATAGTCGCTGGGTTTGGTAGCATCATTTCCGAAGTAGGAGCGGTCATGCTGGTTGGGGGAAATATAGAACACCAGACCAGGGTGCTGACAACAGCTGTGGTACTGGAAACCCGTAAAGGGAATTTTGATCTGGCAATTGCCCTTGGTGCAGTGCTCATGTCGCTCACTTTTATCGCCAATCTTGTTATGCTTCGCCTGCAGGGAAGAGATACTGAATAATGGATGAGGTCATATTCCGTTTGCGTAATTTGAAAAAAGAATATGAAAATCGTTGCGTTTTACACGTCGATTCATTAGATATTTTCTCAGGTGAAATCTTCGCCATAGTTGGCCCAAGTGGCGCAGGGAAGAGCACGATTTTACGCTTGATGAATTTCTTAGAACCACCCTCAGAGGGAAAAATCATCTACCACATGCACGATTTTTCAGCCCAGCACGATATACCAATTGCTTTAAGACGTCGGGTGACGACCGTTTTCCAGACTTCTTTATTACTGAACCGTAGTGTATGGGCAAACATTCAATTCGGATTGAAAATACGTAGTTCACAAGATTCAAGTCAAAAGATAGAAGATGTTTTACAGAGAGTCGGCTTATCAGAATTTTCCCAGAGGCGGGCCCGAACTCTTTCAGGAGGTGAGGCTCAACGGGTGGCTTTGGCCAGGGCAATGGTGATTCAACCTGAAATTCTGCTCCTGGATGAACCAACCACAAATTTAGACCCTTACAATGTGAGCCTCATTGAAGATACAGTAAAAGAACTCAACAATAAAAATAAGACAACAATTATTATCGTGACGCACAACATATTCCAGGCTCAGAGATTAGCAAAGCGGGTGGCCTTAATGCTCAACGGCGAACTCGTTGAAGTTGCTGAGGTTCAAGAATTCTTTCAGAATCCAAAGGATTCTCGCACTGAAGCATTCATCCGCGGAGAAATGGTCTACTGATCAGCACAGCTAAGACTTCCATTCCAAATTCAAATATCTCGAATTAGAAAAATTGGAGAGCAAGAAACCACGATTATCGTTCGAAAATCATAACCGATTTAGGAGATCCACAAATGAAGAAAGCAATCCGGCACACAATCTATATCACCGTTTTCATATCCCTACTGCTCGTTGCATGCAGCCAGTCTCCAGATAACAAAGGATCCCAATCCGGAGAAACTCAACAACTGATCTTGGCAACCACCACCAGCACCGAAGATTCTGGTTTACTAGGGTTTATCCTCCCTGATTTCGAAGAGGAGTTCAAGATTGATGTCAATGTGGTTGCAGTGGGTACCGGCCAGGCACTTCAACTTGGTGAGGATGGAAATGCGGATGTCCTGCTTGTACACGCCAGGGCGCGTGAAGACGAATTCATGGCTGCTGGTCATGGCGTTCGACGCGAGGATGTCATGTATAACGATTTTGTAATCGTTGGCCCGGAAGATGATCTTGCTGGTATTGCCGGTTTGACCAATGCTGCTGAAGCTTTCAAGAAAATCGCTGAAGCTCAATCGCCATTTGTTTCCCGCGGTGACGATTCTGGTACTCATACCAAAGAGAAAGCCATCTGGAGTGAAACAGGGATCGAACCGACCGGAGATTGGTACATTTCTGCCGGTCAGGGCATGGGTGCAGTGCTGACGATGGCTGATGAAGAAAAAGCTTATACGCTAAGTGATCGGGCAACTTACCTAGCCCGGACCCTGGAAGGCACCAACCTGGTAATATTGGTAGAAGGCGATCCAATCCTGTTTAATCCCTACGGTGTCATGGCTGTCAATCCGGACAAAGGCGATCACATCAAGGTCGATTTAGCAAATCAATTCATCGATTGGCTCGTTTCATTACCGACCCAAGAGAAAATCTCACAATTTGGGATAGATCAATTTGGCAGCCCTCTGTTTACTCCAGATTCAACAGCCTGGAGGGAGGCCCATAGCAGTTAGCAAGATAGTAAGCGTAAGGATGAATAAAGACCTGCAGCAAAGCTATATTGAAAAATCGCAGGTCTTTTTCACTGTAGAACATTATGCAGAATTTTTGAAATCGTATCAGGCAGTTCAAGCACGTAAAAATTTTAATTCCAAACGAATCAGGTCTCCAGAAGATCGGGAATTTTCTTGATTATAATCCCTGTTAAATGCCTGAAAACCGAAGAATTCTGCACATCGATCTGGATGCTTTTTTCTGCTCAGTTGAAGAGCTGCGCGATCCAACCTTGAAAGGTAAACCGTTCGCTGTCGGTGGACATCCGGATCAGCGTGGGGTTGTTGCTTCATGCTCATATGCTGCCAGAAAATTTGGGGTGCGATCAGCAATGCCAATGTCCCAGGCAGTGAAGATTTGTAAACCATTAATCATTGTCAGGGGAAAATATGGTGATTATGGTGATGCCTCAAAAAAGGTAATGGATTACTTGAGGGAACAAACTGACCAAATTGAGCAAATTTCAATCGATGAAGCTTTTCTGGATATCACGAATTTACCTGGAACCAGCGAGGTGATCGCAAAAACTTTACAACGGCACGTAAATTCGGAATTTGGTCTTCCCTGTTCGATTGGCATTGCAGGGAATAAATTGGTTGCGAAAATGGCAACGGATTATGGAAAAATCGCGTCAGGAATCTCGGATAAGCCACCAAATGCGATCTTCATTGTTTCACTCGGCTCCGAGCAATCCTTTCTCGATCCGTTGCCTGTAGATGCACTATGGGGTGTCGGGCCGAAAACTGCTGAAAAATTGAAGGAATTAAACATAAAGACGATTGGTGATATCACCCGTTTTCCAGAACAGGAACTTCTAAATCGCTTTGGGAAATGGGGTTTTGCTATTGGTCAACGCGCAAGAGGTATCGATGATCGCCCAATCACCATGAAACATATATTGAAATCTGTAAGCCAGGAAACTACCTTTGCTAAAGATATCAGTGAGGAAAGTGCATTGGTAGAAACAATCAGCAAGCTATCCTATCGAATAAGCAGGCGAATGCAAAAGAAATCTATTCAAGGCACAACGATAAAGATCAAGCTTCGCCGCTCAGATTTTTCTACTGTGACCCGGCAAACCACGTTGAAACAACCCATAAATGATCAAGAAACTATCACGGCTACTGCCGTCAGCCTCTTCAAAAAAGAATGGAAAATTGGTGAGCCGGTCAGGTTAATCGGTGTTGGCGTCAGCGGTTTGGCACCTAAACAGCTCAATTTATGGGAGCACCAATCACAGGTTCAAGAAAATGAATCTCGAACGCGGTTGAACATTGTCATTAAGCATCTCCGCCAGAAATATGGAAATGAAGTAGTACGCTGGGGAGACGATTTAGCAAAAGATGAGTAAAAATCTAGATGACGAGGAACACGATACATGCAACCATTAAGCTATCCTGAAACAAAAAAAATTGAACAAATAGATGACATTCATGGCATTCTTGTCTCGGACCCTTATCGTTGGTTAGAAGATTCGAATTCTAGGGATACCCAGGTTTGGATTGAAAAACAAAATGAACTCACCCAAGCCTATTTATCTGATGTAGAAAATAAGGAGTTTATCCGCAAGCGCTTAACTGATCTTTGGGATTTTCCCCGCGCTTATGCCCCGTTGAATGTGAATGGAAAATATTTTCAATTACGAAATAACGGTTTGCAAAATCAAAATGTATTAGTCATGATGGATTCGCTTGATGGTGAGAGAACGCTCTTGCTCGATCCGAATGAATTTTCTGAGGATGGCACAATCGCACTTGTTCGTTGGAAAATCAGCAGGGATGGGAAATACCTTGCGTATGCAACCAGCACAGGCGGTTCTGATTGGCAAACCTGGCGTGTAAGAGAAATCCTTACCCTTCAAGATCTTCCAGATACCATTGAGTGGAGCAAATTTTCAAACGTTGTCTGGCATCCTGAGAATTCGGGTTTTTATTATTGTGCATATGATCAACCAGAACCCGATGAAACCTATGAAGGGGTCAACAAATCTCAAAAGATCATGTTTCACAAACTCGGGAGCGAGCAAAATCTGGATCAGCTGATTTTTCAGCGTCCAGATAAACCGGAATGGTCATTCGAACCATTAATCAGCGACGATGGTGTTTATTTGATTCTTCACGTGTGGAAGGGCACTGATGTTCGAAATCGCTTATTTTATCGGGAATTGAGTTCTGATGGTGCTTTTATTGAATTAATTCCAGACCTGGAAGCAACGTACCAATTCATCGGGAACGACGGACCGCGTTTCTACTTCAAGACAAATTACCAATCATCGAAAAGTAGTCTCATTCGCATTGATATTCACAAGCCGAAGAAGAAGGATTGGCAAACGATCATTCCAGAGGACCAGGACGCGATCGAATCAATTAAACTAGTCTTTGACCAGTTCATCATCATTTACCTTCACGATGCATATCACCGCATTAAACGATTTGACAAATCAGGAGCATTCCTTGGTGAAATCCCCCTGCCGATGATTGGTTCAATATTCAGCTTTGATCGTGAAACCTTTCTCTTCGGTGAGCATGATGCTGATGAAATGTTTTTTGTTTTCAATTCGTTTATCTACCCACCTACGGTAACCCAATTTAATTTTATCGAAGAGAAAACGGTAGAAATTGAACGCCCACATATTGCTTTTAATTTTTCTAATTACCACGTTGAACAGAAGTTTTCTCTGTCCAAGGATGGCACACGAGTTCCCATGTTCTTGGTCCGGGATAAGAGAATCCTAAAGAATCCAGATAATCCTGCTTTACTTTATGGATACGGTGGATTTAATATTTCGATTACTCCTGAATTCTTAGTCAGTCGTATTGTATGGCTTGAGTTAGGGGGTACATTGGCAATAGCAAATTTACGAGGAGGAGGGGAGTACGGGGAGCAATGGCATGCAGATGGCAGCGGTGTGAAAAAACAAAACGTATTCGATGACATGATTGCCTGTGCAGAATACTTGATTGAAAACAACTACACCTCGAAAGAAAAATTGGCGATCGAAGGACGCTCAAATGGTGGCTTGTTAGTTGGAGCCTGTATTACCCAGCGTCCAGATCTATTTGGTGCTGCGCTTCCAGCAGTTGGAGTAATGGATATGCTGCGTTTCCATAAATTCACCATTGGATGGGCATGGGTGAGCGATTATGGATCACCAGATGACCCCGATCATTTTAAGGTGTTGTATTCATACTCACCACTTCACAATATTAAGCAAGGTATGCATTATCCAGCAACATTGGTTACAACCGCGGATCATGATGATCGCGTTGTTCCAAGCCATTCGTTTAAATTTATATCCACCTTGCAGGCAGCTCAAGGGGGTGATGCGCCTGTTTTAATCCGCATTCAAACAAAAGCGGGACACGGCTTCGGAAAACCCACCCAGGTATTAATTGACGAGCGAACGGATATTATTTCATTTTTAATAAAATCTCTGAATATTTCATCGCCACCAATTATCGACTGAATCTATACGAATTGCTGCTGGTTTATTGGTAAGACTGATTCGAAAATGCGTAAATCGTTTGAGAAATGCACTCATTCTCACGATATTATTGGCAATTTCCTATTCAAATGATCACTTTAACGTGAAATTAAAGATCTGGCTAGTGATCGGAGTGGGAAATGGGCCCGATTTAAACAAGTTGCGCAGGTGATAAGGAATTTGATGAATTAAAAAGAATTTTCTAACCTGTGTTTTTTCCCCCGGAAACTACTTCCTTGTAAGGTTTAAATGCGTTCTTTTTCTTGAGGAGATCTGGCAGGGATTGGTATTTCCGTATGAAATTATGCTGCCTCACACGACTCAGGTTCCTGCGAACATATGGAATACGTGCAATCAAGAGCAATAATAGGATCACACCAAACAAAATCGGTTGGCGAATATCTGTTTTCACAAGCCAGACGTAATGCACGATCACCAGGACCCCTGCCAAATACACGAACTTGTGTAAGGTAGCCCATTTCCTGCCCATTCTTTTCATCCAGCCGCGCGTTGAGGTGATTGCCAGGGGTAAAAGAATCAACCCGGCTAAAAATCCAACCAGGGCATACCTTTTCTCGAAGATTGCCTCTTGAAGAAGCAACAAATCAAACTGGTAATCGAGTCCGATAAAAATCAGAAAATGTATACCTGCATAGAAGAAGGCATACAATCCCAATGGGCGGCGGACCTTGATTGCCTGGCGAAATCCAAAGACGGTATTAAGTGGTGTACATGCAAGTGACAATATCAACAGCACTAATGCATACTTACCGGTACGCAGTTCAAGGGCCTGGATTGGATTAAATGTTAAATTATCCTGTGTCCAATCAAAGACCAGTAAAGCTAAAGGAAGTAGAGCACCAATATGAACTGCGAGTTGAAATTTCGAAAATCTTAGAACTGAAATAATCGACATCCACCAACCTCGGATAAATTCGACGAAAATGGCCCTTTAGAAATTAACTGACAAATCCATATCACTGTACATTTGAGCGACTTCTTCTCCATACCCATTAAACATCAAAGTTTTCCTACGACCTGATTCCCCGATGCGGCGTTCAGATGCCTGGGACCAGCGAGGATGGGAAACCTCTGGATTGACATTTGCGTAAAATCCGTATTCACTAGGGGCAGCTGCCATCCATAACGATGTTGGCATCTCCTCAACCAGATCAATTTTCACGATGGCTTTGATGCTCTTGAAACCATACTTCCAGGGTACAACAAGTCGAATTGGAGCCCCAGATTGCGGAAGTAAATCCTTTCCATACAAACCAGTTGCCATCAATGTAAGATCGTTCATGGCTTCATCAAGGCGTAATCCTTCGATGTAAGGCCATTGGTACCATGGATCCCTTTGACCGGGCATCTCATCAGGATCATAGATTGTTTCAAAGCGAACATATTTTGCGTTTGATGTTGGTTCAACTGCGTTGAGCAATTCAGCAAGAGGAAATCCCATCCAGGGAATGACCATCGACCACGCTTCAACACAACGTAAACGGTAGATTCTCTCCTGGATGGAAAACTTCTTAAAATCATCAATATCAAATGTATTCGGTTTATTAACCAAACCTCCGACTTCAACCTGCCAGGGTGATGTTGGAAAATCTTCTGCTAACCTTGCAACCGCTTCCTTATTGATCGAAAATTCATAATAATTATTGTAGTTGGTAATTGCTTCGAACGAGGTCAGTGGATCAGATTCTACTGTTGAAGTTCCTCCAGGTAGATTCTCAGCAGAGACTTGTGTAGAGATAACCTTAGTCTGCGTGGATTGACCTCTACATGCTGCTAAAATCATGGCGCTGGTACTAACAATCCCCAAGCTTTTTAAGAAATCTCTGCGGGAGTAGTATTGCTGCTCCGAGGTTATCTCAGATGATTTGATTGGTTGCATTTTTCCATCCTTATAAAATTCTACTAATCTTATCCCAATTACTAAAAGGATACAATATAAACATTACAAAAATATAAAAGATATTTAAGTGAATTCTAATCATCTATAGGCAAAATCTTCTAAATAATTTTTGCAAGACGGTGGTAAATATGTTGGTGATTGATGGCGGGCTTGGTGAAGGCGGTGGGCAAATATTACGCACCTGCCTTGCGTTATCCCTGTTAACCGGGAAAGAATTCACATTGATGGATATACGTCAGGGAAGGAAAAAACCTGGTCTTCGCGCCCAACATTTAAATGCCGTTAGATTGGCGGAGAAAATCGGAAATGCACGGGTTGAAGGTGGGGAATTTGGTTCCACCCGGCTTGTATTCTCCCCGCGATCGGTCGAGACTGGGAAATTTGCCTGTGATATCGGCACTGCAGGATCAACTTCTTTGATCCTTCAAACAGTTTATCTCCCCCTGAGTTTTGGAGAAGGACCATCGAAGCTTAGTATTTCCGGTGGAACTCACGTCCCATTCGCACCTACATTTGATTATCTTAAGCTGCATTGGATGGCCTACATGAAAAGAATTGGATTCCCGCTAATGCTCAACCTCGAGCAGGCGGGTTTTTACCCCGAAGGTGGTGGTCAAATTCAAGTTATCGTCAATCCGATCAAAGAGCTTTCGGGGTTCACAATTCTCCGGCGAGGTTCGTTGAAACAAATATCTGGGATATCTGCGGTTGCAAATCTCGATCGGAGAATAGCAGTAAGACAACGGGATCAAATCATGCAATTATTGGGAAAGAAATATCCACTAAATGATATCCGCATCCGAAATTTACCATCTCATCACAAAGGGACTACAATTTGCCTGGTATGCCAATTCGAGCACTCACAATGTTGTTACACATCTCTTGGAGAGCCTGGGAAACCTGCGGAAATCGTTGCCCAAGAAGTTTGTGATAAGATCGAGTCTTTCCTGTCCACTCAGGCAGTAATGGATGAACACCTTTCCGATCAACTCCTATTACCCCTTTCGATTGCAGGTGTGGATTCACATTTTACGACCGTGAAAATAACTGACCATTTGCGTACGAATGCAGATGTTATAAAATTGTTTGTCGATAGAAAGATCGATATCGTCGGAACTACAGGTTCTGAAGGATTGGTTTCAATTATTAAATGAATTCGATAAAATCCTCTTTAGTAAATGTTGATCGGAAGTGGCTAGTTCTTATCGCAATCGGCATGAGTACTTTCATGTCCGCACTGGATACGAGCGTCGTCAATACAGTTTTACCGGTAATCTCCAAAGCATTTAAAACTGATATTGCCACAGTCGAATGGGTTGTGATCATTTATCTTTTAATCGTCACTGGTTTGTTATTATCCTTTGGACGTCTAGGTGATATAAGGGGGCACAAGTCAATATTTCTTACTGGTTTTTCGATTTTTCTGATCAGCTCAGCACTTTGTGGATGGGCTCAAAAAATTGAGTTCTTGATTATATTCAGGGGTATTCAGGCTCTAGGTGCAGCTATGCTGGCTGCCAATTCACCTGCCATCCTAACAAAGAATTTTCCGTCATCACAACGAGGCCAGGCATTAGGACTGCAGGCCACAATGACCTACCTGGGATTGACAGCTGCGCCATCTCTGGGAGGCTGGTTGACCGACTTAATTTCCTGGAGAGCAGTTTTTTATATCAACATTCCTGTGGGAGGAATTGCATTCCTCCTTGCCTGGGTATTCATCCCGCAAGATGGTCAGGAGAAAATTCGCGAACAATTTGATTTTCTGGGAGCATTTTTATTCCTTGCTGGTTTGATTGCCCTCTTGCTTGGATTAAACCAGGGTTCATCCTGGGGTTGGTTATCCCCGACCATTATCGGCTTATTTCTGTTTGCAGGAATTTTCCTGGTTGTGTTTATATTTATCGAAAAAAGGAGAGCGAGCCCACTGCTTGATCTGAGCCTATTTTATAACCGTGTGTTTTCAGCATCAGTGATTAGTGCTGTTCTTAATTATATGGCAGTTTTCAGTATTTTATTTTTGATGCCTTTTTATTTGCTCCAGGGCCGCGAGTTTTCGCCATCCCAGGCAGGATTGATTTTAACTGTCCAACCAATCGTGATGGCGATAATCGCTCCTATATCGGGCAGTATCTCAGATCGTATCGGAACCAGGATTCCAACCGCCTCCGGTTTGGTAATATTAGCAATAGGGATGTTCATGATGTCACAGTTAGGACCTAATTCACCTATATCTCAAATCGGAATCGTTCTTGCGATTGTTGGATTCGGAACGGGCACTTTCATCTCACCCAATAACAGCGCCATCATGGGGGCAGCACCGAAAAAAGAGCAGGGAATTGCAGCGGGATTGCTAGCTACAGCGAGGTCAACCGGCATGGTTTTAGGTGTTGGAATCGCCGGAGCTATCTTTACTTCAGTGATGGCGAGCGCTGAAAGCCAAAACCCAGTCTATGTTGCCTTCAGTACTAGTTTATTGATCGCTGCTGGATTTGCTGCAATAGGTGCATTCTTCTCAGCGTTTAAGAAGTAGTTAGAGATTTTGATTCCTTATTTGGACAATTTCCGCCAAGATGCTGATGGCAATCTCATCAGGTGAGCGCCCTCCAAGGTCAAGGCCAATGGGAGCATGCAATCTGGACAGTTGATCTTCTGATAAACCAGCTGCTTTCAAACGCTTAAGTCTTTTTTGGTTTGTACGCTGGCTACCCAATGCACCGATATACCGTGCATCACTCTTTAACGCACACATCAAAGCTGGGTCATCTAGTTTTGGGTCATGTGTTAATACAACAATATAAGCAGATTTATCCAGGAGTATCCCATTCATCGCTTCATCAGGCCATTTCTGAATCAGTCGATCAACATCTGGGAAGCGTTCACGAGATGAAAAGGCTTCTCTAGGGTCAACCAAGATGGTATTAAAACCAATCGTATTGGCAATTGTTACAAGGGGAACAGCGAGATGTACAGCACCTATAATAATTAATTTTGGTGGTATCGGTTGGACATCAACGAATAAGCTCTTACCTCCTGGTTCCTGTATTATGCCACTTTTCTCATGCTCAAGATATTCCAGTGCCTGATCGATAATTTTCTCACTACCGGCAGGCAATTCGAGATCACCAATCTGCCCCCCTCCCGGTTCAACTAAAAGTTTCTTATTGATAGCATCTTCCGGTCCATCCAGGTAAGTGATGGTCAAGAAAGGTATGCCTTGTGAAATGTCTTCATTTAATTTATCGTATATGCTATCTAGTGCACAACCGGGTTCGATGAAAACTTTTATTCTCCCACCACATGCCAAACCAACACTCCACGCGGTATCATCAGCTACTCCAAATTCAATCAAACGTGGTTTCCTGGAACTGATCACTTCTGCTGACTCTTCGATCACCGCTCCTTCAACACATCCGGCACTGACTGAGCCAGCAATTCCCCCAGCTCGAGTAGTCACCATTTTCGATCCAACCGGTCGAGGTGCTGAACCCCAGGTTTCTACCACAGTTGTAATCGCTAAATCTTCATCCTTCTGACGCCAATGATTTAATTGGTCAATTACATCAAACATAGATTTATTCCATAAAACGTGATACGAATAATGATCATAGAGGGGTAAACCCACTGAGCTACCCCATCTTTATTCCATTTTACTCGATAATATTCTTAATCAAATATTTCCACCTTATTGCTGCGCCTTGTTGGCGCATATCGACCCATCCTGGAATACCCACTAGCCAAACACATACGTACCTTACAATTCTGATCTTAGTTCCCAGGTAGGAATATTGGATGAATATTTTCACTTCCAACTCATAATATCTCCCTCATGGTATCATTTTGTCGTATTTAAACCATCAAATTGCCTATACGAGTTGTTTTTGCAATCGAACTGCGAATGAATACAAACGACGCGAATGCAAAAAAAGTGATAATCGTGAGATTGGAGAGTAATTAAAGATCGATGATGTTATCGAATCAAGTCCAAGCCGGCGAAGAATTACAAGAAAAAGAACCAAGTCAACATACAGCTCCGGATCTCAATCAACATAAAACATGGAGTTGGATTGATTTATTGATTATCGTGTTAGGTATTTTATTGATCTTATTTCTTGGTGCTATTTTATTTGTGGTCTTGATGGTAGCGATGGGTCAAAAACCCGAAAACCTGGTAAATCCAACAATTTCCCAAACACTGGGTCTTACTGTCCTTGAATCAGTTGCGCTGGTGCTTGGTGTTTATTTATTTGGATTGCGGAGAAAAGGTTTGGATTGGTCATCAGTGGGATTTCGCCACACAAGTTGGCTCTGGATTGGGATCAGCATTAGTGCAACCTTGATTATTATTCCAATCGTAGGGATCATCACGATTGTCTTCTTTTTTCTCACTGGTCAACCAATAGAAAATCCTCAATTAGATTTCCTTCTGCCAGAAGGTTTATCGACCACCAATGCAGTACTGATGCTGCTCATGGCTGGATTTGTGGCACCGCTGGCTGAAGAATTATTTTTCAGAGGAGTTCTATATACTTTTCTACGAGAGAGGTGGGGGATTTGGATAAGCGTTTTTACCAGCTCATTCCTGTTTGGGCTCATTCACGGTGATATAGCAGTCGGGATTACCGGATTCCTGCTGGGAGTCGTGGCTGCACTCGTATTTGAATTCAGCAAATCCTTGTGGACAGCCGTGATCGTTCATGTAATAAACAACAGCTTAAAAATCGCCTTGCTATATGTATTAGTTTACCTGGGATTGCAGAGATAAATTTTTAGGTTGATAGTTCTGAAATTAATAAACCGGGTTGGCGCGTAAAATTTCCACGATTAATTGCGATAAACCAAAAGGTCGCAGCTCAACCCAGTCTAATTCCCCCGGCATGCGCCTGAGCCCGCGTGAACCATCGGGAGAAAAGGCGACTAATTTCGCATCCGGCATAAACTCTGGCATCAAGCTCACTTTTGGTTCCCCCGACTCATCCAAAGGCAAGATAACCACGTCAATATCGCTATTTTTTGCGGAACCATCCGACTCGACGACGCTTCGATTATCGGTTACTTCAACGATGTCCAACAATCCCAACTGGTCGATCAATTCATTGATCAAATCCGAGTACAAGCGGGGTTCATAAAGGATCAATACTTTTGAAATAACCATGTTCGGGGTTTCCTCGTTAGCAATATACTAACAAAATGGTATTCCAGAAAGGTTCATACGAGGTATGTTATCTAATACAAATGAGGTAGATTGAAGTAGAAATCTCATTCAGAATTACACCGGAGGATTGATCAACCCGTTCTTCATGCCAAATGTCACTGCTTCTAACCTGGAATGGACTCCCATCTTTGCCATCAAATTACGGATATGCGTACGCACAGTCAGGGGGGCAATATGCAGTTCTTCTGCAATTTCATCACCAGATTTACCGGCTGCTAAACGTTCTAAAACCTCTTGCTCCCTGGTGGTCAACCTCTCCCAACCTTTATCATCCTGGTAAGCAGCTGCTTTATCGCGCGGCATGCGCATCAGTAATCCAACTAATAAGCTGGTTGGCATGACGATCTCACCCTCTGCAGCTTTCCGGATGGTGATCAATAAATCTGACAGCTGGCTATCTTTCGATACGAATCCACTGATACCACTATCAACAACTCTCATTAAGGTGGTTTCATCTTTTAAGCTGGTCAGCACAACGATATTTGTATCCGGGCTGATCTGCTTTACATCAGGGATCAGGTCCAACCCACTGCCATCTGGAAGACCTACATCTAATAAGAGAACATCCGGAGTAGTTTCTTCTATTAATGAACGGCCTGTCTCAATTGAATCAGCGGAACCTAAAAATTCGATATCAGGTTCATAGCGCAGCATCAGGCTCAATGAGTCCACCAAGATCTGGTGATCCTCAACCATGGATATTGTGATCATGTGATACCCCCAGACAGGTGGTAATTAATTGGGTGAATACTCCACTGGCAGCTGAATTGTGAAAGTTGAACCAACTTCAGGTTTTGAATCAACTTTTATCTCGCCTTGATGGTTCATGATGATATTATTAGCAATGTACAGCCCAAGCCCATTACCGGGAAGATCATTCGTTTTTGCATTGTGGATGCGACTGAAGCGCCGGAAAAGAACTGGCTTGTCCCTATCCGCTATCCCAATGCCATGATCGGTCACTGAAATCTCTACCCAATTGGGATTTTTCGTTTCTTGAAGAATTACTTCGACCGGCTTGTTCGAAGGTGAGAATTTTACCCCATTATCGATGATATTATTGATCGCTTCTCTGAGTCCGATTGCATCGGCAATCACAGTCGGATTTCCCGCATGATTCCTGTAATCAATTTTACGTCCTGATTTCTTTGCAGCTTCTTCAACAATTAACTCAAGCAGCTGATCCAATTCGGTAGGCTTGAATTCAAAGTTATAATGCCCAGAACTGATTCCTGAAGCCAGGACCGCATCTTCCACAAGGCGGCAGACTTGATTTCCTTCCTTGCGGATAATATTGTAACAATTGTCAATGAACTGGTCGTCATGCCGGAGATTTGCATCCGTGAGTAGTTCAGAATAACCTAAGATCGATGCTAACGGCGACCTGATCTCGTGAGACACCTTGGCCAGGAACTCTAAATTGTTAGTTTCAATTTCATCAAGATGCTCAAGCATTGCATAATATGACTGGATCAAGGGAGTTGACTGGATCTCTGTAGCTGCTGATTTTGCTGGCTTGTAGATCCCAGTTTCTACCATTTTTACCAGAGAATCTTCCACATATTCTATATTCTTCAGGGGATGGCTCATCATACGTAAAATCAACCAGCCGTTCAACAGCAGTCCAATCACGAACAACAAGCCGATCAGTGTGATCGCCTCGGTAAGATCGACCAGCTGCCTTGCGTACAATACGAACCCTAACATAATGGAGAAAGAACCAGAAAATAGTGCCACTGAAATCGAAACCACCATCCGGCGCCTGATAATTCCTGCAACACCTGTGTACGTCCGGAAATGGACAGTTGGTCTCCTGATTAGGTTACCCAATTTGAGTTTATTGAATAGACCTAACTTCTCAACATACGGAAGAGGCCAATCTATCCGGGATTCTTTTCCATAGGATAATTTTTCCATTAAGGTTGGCTCCGAAAATTCATACAGATAAAAAATAGTTTTGAGATAAATTTGGCGGTTGGGTTGAGGTTCAACTGATAGTGGTTCACTTTTCCATTCACAGGAATTTCTGCCAAAACCATGACCCTGGTACTATCTTCACCAAATATAATAACGAACCAGCTGGATATCTGTTACACTTGGTGAATATCTTGATTTGAGTCGATGAGGGTGATGAAGCAATTATGTCAAAAAAGAAATCTGTACGGGTGGTAAAACGTGAATCTGGTCAAACTTTACTTGAGTCTGCCCGCTGGTGTTCAAGCCGCCTGTGCCGCTTACGTGGCCTGCAATTTCGTAGAAGACTAAATCAGGGCGAAGCACTGATCTTGGTCAAAGATAAAGACTCAATTGCCAATTCGTCGATCCACATGTTCTTCGTGTTCTTCCCCATCGCCGCTATCTGGGTGGACAGAAAAGGAAAAGTCACCAGTGCTCAGCTTGCAAAGCCCTGGCGACCCTATTATGCTTCCCCTGAACCAGCTTCCTATGTCATCGAGACTTCACCTGAAGTCCTGGAGCAGGTTTCTGTTGGTGATGTCCTAGATTTCCAAGATACTCTTTGATCTGGCAATCCACCTCTAAGAAAGAACCGTGGTGGTCTCGAAGATATTGGCGGGTATTTCAATATTGTTGACTGCAAATTTCTCCGCGAATTTCGGCCGCAGACCCGTCGATTTCAGCTGGCCGATCACACGCCCATTCTGAAAAGCGGTCTGCTCGTAAACAAACATATCCTGCATCACGATGCTGTCGCCTTCTAGACCCTGGACCTCAGACACCTGGGTTACCTTACGTGTCCCATCCCGCATACGGTTCATATGTACAATTAATTCGATAGCTGAAGCAACTTGCTCGCGGATCGCCTTCAGGGGCAATTCCATGCCCGCCATTAAAACCATGGTCTCAATACGGCGCAGAGTATCCCGGGGGCTGTTGGAGTGGATGGTGGTCATTGAACCATCGTGACCGGTATTCATTGCCTGGAGCATATCCAGAGCCTCGCCACCGCGCGCCTCACCCACGATGATGCGGTCCGGGCGCATACGCAGGGCGTTGATCACCAGCTGGCGGATGGTCACTTCACCCTTGCCTTCAACATTGGGTGGGCGCTTCTCCAGGCGACCGACGTGTTCCTGCTTCATCTGTAGCTCGGCCGTGTCTTCAATGGTCAAGATACGCTCCCGGTTGGGGATAAAAGCTGAGACTACATTCAGCAGCGTGGTTTTACCAGTACCGGTTCCACCGGAGATCACCAGGTTTACCCGGGCCTCCACACAGGCTTTCAAGAAAGCGACCAGCTGGGGAGTGAAGGTGCCGTTGGCGATCAGGTCCTGTGCAGTGTAAGGCGTGGTTGCAAATTTGCGGATCGTCAGCAGGGGTCCATCCAGCGACAGTGGTGGAATGGTGGCGTTCACACGGTATCCGGATGGCAGGCGGGCATCCACCATTGGGGAGGATTCATCCACGCGCCTGCCTAACGGCGAGACGATGCGATCGATAATGCGCATCAAGTGCGCATCATTCTCGAAGGTCACATTGGTCTTCTCGATCAGACCATAGCGCTCGATATAGACATTCTTTGGGCCGTTCGCCATGACTTCTGTGATAGAAGAATCCGCAAGCAGTGGCTCCAGGGGTCCATAGCCAAGGATATCCGCGATGACCCAATCCAGGAGCTGGGCGCGGTTCGAGCGGGTATACAGCAGGTTCTCTTCTGCGAGCACCTGGTTGAACAGGTTTTCGATCAGGGTCCGCATCTGGGCCTGCTGTTCCAGGTTGATCTGTCCCTCAGTTTCGGCCAGCAATTTGCGCTGGACCCGGTCACGAATCTGGAACACATCTCCAGAAATGCCACCAATTGCCTGGAGTGAGGAAACAGGTGCTTCTTCTTCCCGCTTGGTATAGCTCTTGCTGTTTCCATTCACTGCTGGACGGTTTGAAAACATAAACTCTCTCCTAATTCAACGACTGCATAAATCCGGTTCAGGTGTCAGGGAAGAATGGGTATCAGTAATTCCTGACCGGGAATAATGATATTCGGATTGGCGAGGTTATTTGCCGTAGCAATCAGGTTGACCGTGGAATTGTAATCCAGGGCCAATTGCGACAAATAATCATCCGAGGTGACCACGTGCACCGCCACATCAAATACCTGGGTCGCCCAGGTGATGGCTTCGCGGTAATTGCGGAATGCTTCCCTCATATTCCCCTGGGCTGCATAATCATCAGCAGCCCGTAAAGCCTCCGCCATGGCAGAGCTGTACTGGTTAGCGCGTGCCTGCAGGTTCGCCATCTCGATCGCAGACTGGTAAAGCCTGACCGCCGAATCATAGTCGCCCAACAGACCCTGGGCCTCAGCGATGCGCATCTGGATTTCATAGAGGCGTCCCTTGGAGGATGGGTCTTCGTTGGCGATCACCGCTGCACGCTGGAAATCTTCGAGCGCCGAATCGAAATCACCGATCGCCATGGCACTGTCTCCCCGGGCGACAAATGCCTCATACAGGGTCTGGCGGGCAGCACCATTTGCATAGGTCGGGTCCTGGCTGAGCACAAACTCCATGTTGGCAATTGCATCCCCATAGGCACTGTTGAGCAGGTTTTCCTGGCCAAGCACAAACTGGTGTGCCAGCTCGCGCTGCATGGTGATCTCGGGATCATTCGGCTTCAGGCGCAGTGCCTCGGTGAAATACCGGTCCGCAATTTTCAATCCCTCAAGCGGATTTGGTTCATTGGCGATCGCTTGTTGGCCCAGGTAGACATAGCTCCTGAACAACCTTTCTTCGATCATCGAGCGCACCCGGGCTTGCTTGTCCTTAACCTCCGGCTCCTGCGGACGCAGAGCCAGCGCTCGCTGGAAGTAATCCTCGACTTTCTGGATCGATTCGATATCATCCGAGCTGTTGAGCAGCGTTTCTGCCGCGTTTACATAGCTCGAAAACAAGCGGTCTTCGACATGCGCGGTCTGGTAATCCGGGTTGAGCGAGTACATGTTGTAGTATGCTTCCGCAGCTGCTTCCCACTGCTCATTGGCAAAGTACTGGTCTGCCTCTCGCAGCTGGTCACCGAGCAAAGTCTGGTCCTGGATGCTGATGATGCGGTTCTTGACATCCCGGTAATACGGCTCCTGGGCTTCTATTTCTTCAAAAATTACCAGGGCGGCTGTCAGATCACCTGCATCCACCAGGGTCAGGGCTTCCGCGTACTTATCGTCTAAGACCTGCAGCTGCAGGGCTTCTTCCCTGGTTGCACCTAGCTCCGGGTATTGGTCATCAACAGCTTCGATCTCGTCCAGCAGTGCCAGTGCAGGTGTGGC
>JBJYXV010000038.1:0-5578 GCA_046260155.1 Anaerolineales bacterium | reverse complement strand
AGAGGCCGAAATTACCGAGGTTCTGGCCGTAATGGACGCTCCCCTTGAGATCGGCAGGCCCCAATCCGAGCTTAGCGTTTACGTAAAGGAGCCAGGAATCAAGGTCTTTATCGTCAAAGGCGCCGGTTCTTGAAACTTGAAGGGTATTGTAAGCAAAACCGGGGTTCAGATACAGACCTTCAGATTGGACCTCCCAACCCAGACACATCTTGGGCAGGGTCACGTCAGCCTCGGTGGCGGCGGCCAAGCCCGTTTCAATGGCCTGAGGTTGGATCGCAGTCACGTACAATCCATTGTCCAGCATCATCTTGACCTGGTTCTGCCCTGTGTCCCACAGACGGCCGTAGCCGATGAAATAGTCTGCTGCTCCAACGTCGTTACCGTTCGCGAGATCGTATCTCAGATGGGGGGCAATCTGAGACGACGTCAAGGTGTAAGGATCGTAGTTCTGGCCCACCATGAGACTTCCCCCTTCAAATCTCAAGGTGCCGTACAGATGCGTATAGACCTTCTTGGTCTCCATCCGGCCAAGGTCGCTGTAGTCCGGGCAAATCGTGTCATAGTCCGCCCTGGCACCTGTCTCTTCTTGCCCGTATTCCCACCAACTAGTATCCATGGTCAATGAGAAAAAGGGCGCAAAGTCGGCCATAGCGGGAACGACCACACTCAGGGCCAAAAAGATTGTAGACAAACCTATTGCCAGCTTCCTCACGCTGTTTCCTTTCCTCCTGTTAGTGAAAAGAAAACTTGTCTTGCTGAGTCCAAAACCCTGCCCCTGCTGCTAGGGGGTAGGATATCGCCACTCAAAACAGGCATTACCGCCCTGCGATGCCACTCCGGACATAACCAGGCGATATTGCGTGCTTTAACTCGGCAGAGATCCCAGCTGGCATACTGTTTAGCACCCTTCCATAGGGCCTGTCAACCCAAATCCACCGCTTGAACTTGAACAGGCTCTTCCCGTGGTTTTTCTGAGCCATTTTGTTCGCCTGTGCAGGTTTTTGACGGCTCCCGGGGCCTGAGTTGCAGGGCAAAGCCGTAACACGTCAGAAATACGCTGAATTTTCGCGCACCTGTCCGGTGGCTTTTCCCCCGAGTGAAGGATTCGCACTCCTGTGGGTCATGGCGAAGGCACTGGAGATAGCATCGCTATCTTCGCTCGAATGTCGATTAGCCATTTTAATGAGCAATGGGCCTTGCTCAAACGCACCAGCAGGCATCGTGAGCGCTTTACCACTTGAGCAGGCAAGTTAATCAAAGCAAAACGAACCGCCTTCATGCGCTTGGAGACCCACGATTGCCCCAACACCAAGCCCTTCATTGCGGCATTTAGGTTTAACGCCAGGACCATGATCCACCACCAGGCAGCATTTTCACCAAAGTCATTAGAGGGCAGCTTGCCGCCTGCCAAATCCTCTTTCATTACGCTGTGGACCTCCTCACTCTTGCCACAACGTCCATAAAACCAACGGATCAGTTCATTACCATCCCAGTCCATGTTGGTCACAATACCGAACACCTTGTACTTACTGTCTTGCATAGGCATTGTCGGAAAACAATATTGCTTGTCTTCTTCCATGCCCGCCAAATCAAGCTGTTCCTCCATCACTTCTCGCGTAGCCAGATATCGGTACTCCGGGCCATTCTTGCTATGCCCTATGGCGTTAGGCACAAAACACACCTCCGCCCATTGCTTACCTGTGTTAACCGTAACGCCGTTGACCATCTTGGTAACAGGCTCCCACTCTGACTCGGGTACCTCGGCTACAGCCCTCTTGAATTCTAGTGTCACATCACAGCCAACAGCAAACTCAATGCGACCAAACCGCTCGTTTTCTCCAATCTCACAGTACCTGAGCAGATCGTGCTGATAGCCCGCGGTATCAGAGCGTAGCCTGATGTTGTCTATACCTTCCGGCAAACAAGCAAGGGCCTCAATAAAAACCCGCAACTGCTCATAGCCCGCCGGAACATTGCCGTCGCGAAACTCTGTATGGACAATCACCAGCTGCTCAGCCCACCATGTGTTAAGTGGTTGATAAGCCTTAAAGCCTTTGTAGCAAAACAGCGAATCCAATTTGTGTGTCTCCACCAGCGTCGCGTCCATATCCAGCGTGGCTGTCTCGTGAGGATCGTTTTTCTGCAAAAAAGCTAAAAAATCCGTATTTACCCTTACAAGACCACGCAAATGCTTGTTAGCAAGAGGAATAAAGGCCTTGCCAGGCTGGCGCAGGGCGTCCTGGTCAGTATCATGAAAGGCCGATAAATACCGAAACACCGACGAAGCCGATGGAACTGTTCTGCGGCCCTCCTTGACCCATCGCCGCTCCAAGGCTCGACGGACTTTGCGGGGCATCCCCTCCATGTACGTCCTTCGCAAAACACGACAAAAACCCTCATCAGCCTCAAGAATATCCAAATCATCCACACAATTGCCACCAGCAAGGTTCAGTAATACAAGCGATGTCACCACCTGAGAATCAGTCCACCCCCGCTCACGCACTGACAGGTGCTTTTCTACTGACCTCGACAGCCCCATCACATGAGCCAAATCCAGATAAACCGGCAATCCCGCCAACGCCGTCATGCCTCCAGATTGTTGTTGCTCTTCGTACTTGAAAGGAAGCGCTCCTTGTGCCATAGTCGTGTCACCTCGTTGATGATAGTCTCGTAACCTCAAACGCATTCTATCTGCTTGATTTATCAAGCACAACGAGGTTCTTCATTTTTCTTGCCGGTGGATTAGGGATCTTCTCAGGCACAGCGAGCCATGTCATGATGCACCCCAAAATTTCAAGGAGGTGCGATCATGGCAGAGAGAGAGGGGCAAGGTGTAGCTTCGCCGCAGGAGGCTGAGGCTTTGGCAAAGCCGCCGCAAGGAGCACAGCGGCGGCGGTATTGGCAAGAGCATGTCGAGCGATGGCACAGTAGTGGAATGACTCAGAAGGACTACTGTAGGAAGAACCGACTGAAATGGTCAGCATTTTATTATTGGAGAAAGCGCCTGCAGGAGCTTTCGGCGCCTGTGAGTTTAGTCCAGGTCTCGCTGGCAGCTGGCAGGGCGAGCAACGATGTGCACGGCTCCCCTGGGCTGGTCTTGCTCATAGGGACTCATTACAGGGTGCAAATTGGCGATGAGTTTAGCCCAGCCACTTTGGCAAAACTGGTGCAGACGTTGGTTCAGTTGTCATGATCATAGCATCAGCCAACACAAAGGTATACCTGGCTGTGAGTTATACCGATATGCGAAAGGCGATCAACGGTCTTTCTATGTTGGTTGAGAGTCGGCTGGAGCTGGATCCGTTTTCGGGTCATGTGTTTGTATTTTGCAATCGTCGGCGCAACATCGTCAAGGTTCTGTATTGGGACAGGAATGGATTTTGTCTGTGGTGTAAGCGATTAGAAAAGGATGTATTTCGATGGCCGGAGTCAGAGGCAGATGTGTGGCAGATTGACCATCGGCAGTTGCATTGGCTACTCGATGGCCTCGAGGTCCGACAGACCGGAGCACATAATCGATTGAGCTATTCCACGCTGATTTGAGTAGTAATATTTTACTGCATTTTGATCAAAAAAGTGTTGACAAAGCAGATTGTTATGTTAAGAGGGTCGCATGCTTTGCGATGCATCAAGCCTTCCTGATAATGTAGATGATCTAAGAGACATTATCGTATCGCTGAAGCAAGAATATGAGACACAGATCAATCTTCTTCACGAGCAAATCCGTCACCTTCGCAGCAAGCTTTTTGGACGCAAGACAGAAAAATACATTGAGGGCGGCCCTGAGCAAATTGCCTTGTTTGATGAGGTGGAACAGGCTGCATGTTCGGATGAGGACCAAGGCTCGGGGGAGATCGCTGTTTCTGCCCACAAGCGCAAGAAGCGGGGTCGCAAGCCGCTTCCCGATGATCTTCCTCGCATAGAGGTGGTACACGACTTACCGGAAGAGGAAAAAGTCTGTGCCTGCGGGTGTCGGTTGACCAGGATTGGCGAGGAAGTAGCCGAGAAACTCGATTACATCCCTGCAAAGTTGCAAGTCATCCGTCACATCCGGTACAAATACGCTTGTAAGGGCTGCCAGGGCGTTGACAGTGACGACGGCGCGGTAAAGATTGCCCCACCTCCTGTTCAAATTATTCCAAAAGGTATTGCTACTGCTGGCCTACTGGCGCAAATACTGGTATCTAAATTTTGCGATGCGCTGCCTTTCTATCGGCAGGAAAAGATATTCGAGCGGCTGGGCATAGAGATCCCTCGGGCGACCATGGCGAACTGGGCGATCAAGATAGTTGAACAGTGTCGGCCGCTCATGGAGCTTCTTCGATCGGAGATTCTTTCAGGGCCTTTGGTCAACATTGATGAGACCACGGTGCAGGTGCTCAAAGAGCCGGGCCGTGCCAACACAACCCAATCATACATGTGGATTTTTCGAGGAGGCCCGCCTGATAAACCAGCACTGGTCTATGAGTATCATCCAAGTCGAGGCGGCGAAGTGCCACGGGATTACCTAAGGGGTTACAAGGGCTATATTCAAACCGACGGTTACAGCGCCTACGATGCACTGGGCGGCCAGAAAGGTATTGTTCACATTGGCTGCTGGGCACACGTACGGCGCAAGTTCCACGAGGTGGTTCAGGCTCGACAAAAGCACAGGCGTCAGAATAGTAAAACGGGCAGCGGAGACCTGGCTTTAAAATATATCAAAAAACTCTACATGATAGAGTCTGTTGCCAAACAACAGAATTTATCTGCTGACCAGATCCGAAGCCTTCGCCAGGAGCAGGCAACACCAATACTGGACGAGTTTAAAGGCTGGCTGGAAAAGCGTTTTGTGCAGACGCCGCCCAAAGGGCTTTTAGGCAAGGCCATCGCCTATGCCCTCCATCAATGGCCTCGGCTGATTATTTACCTCGAAGACGGACAATTGCGCCCAGATAACAACTTGGCCGAGAATGCCATCAGACCCTTTGTGGTCGGTCGCAAGAACTGGCTGTTTTCCGGTCACCCACGAGGAGCCAATGCCAGCGCCTGTCTTTACAGCCTGATCGAAACAGCCAAGGCCAACGGGCTGGAGCCTTATCTGTATTTCCGTTTCCTCTTTGACCGCTTGCCTTTTGCCGACAGCGCGGATGATTTCAAATCCTTGTTGCCTCAATATCTCGATCGCACCCAGTACCTCCAGGCTCCGTTAGGGGCAGTTCATTAACCGCTTACGTTCTCTCGCCGGTGACGGACTGAAGATGGTGTTTGTGTCATTGTGACAATCAGAGCAAAAGGTCGGATAGTCAGGAAGTTGCCCTCCTGTAAAGGTATCTCCGGCAGGCGTCTGATATATGCCAGGTTCTGCATAATCGCTCATCTTCTGACCAGATGAAGCGCCCCATACAGAAGTGCTATTCGTAAATCTCGTTACAGGGCTCTTGCCCTGGTCCGCTTCCCAGTATTTGCCGGTTATTTTATGGACATTATGGCAGGATATGCACTCAAGGGTATAATTCTCTTCAGAAATTGTGAATGATGCGCCTAAATCATGTTTCGTGATTAAACCAAACGCCTGCTGTATGTCGTCCGCAAGTGT
>JBJYXV010000037.1:0-63256 GCA_046260155.1 Anaerolineales bacterium | reverse complement strand
TTAGAAATAAATGGTCAGATAAAGCTGCGTACTTCCAGTTATTTCTGGTATGCTCCTTCCCGGTTCATGTTTGGGCTTATATTAATTTGTTGAACGATATGCCCTCTATCCAGCTGGAGATGGGCACCTGGCGTATCCTAGGAGTCGCTTCTTACGTGCTCGTTTTTGCATTTTTTGAGAGCTTGTTTGTCTTTGCGTTGATCTTTCTGGTCAGCATCCTGCTTCCGGAAAAAATATTTGGAATTAAGTTCGTTTATGTTGGATCACTCTTTATCTTCGCGGCCACAATACCGTTCTTATTCATCCACCTCTACAGCCAGTGGGAAATAAAATCCATGAGCTTCGAGTATTGGAGCGCCTTATGGACTTTGATCGGGTTAGCTTTTTTTGTTTTCGCCTTATACTGGTTGAACAGGAGCCTGAAATTCCAGGCCATCCTTCAATCCGTAATTGAAAGTTTGGCTGTTTTAAGCCTGTTTTACATCTCCCTGGATGTCCTGGGATTTTTCCTGATTATCTTGAGAAATGTTGTCGTTACCTTGTAAAGTAAACCTTCATTAATATGGATCAATTAAGCCGGCGCGATTTTCTAAAATTGCTTGCAATAGCAATGTTGCTCAACTCTCACCACCGGATCGGTGGCTTGAATCCGCAAAGAAATGAACAGGACACCGCGGGAAAGAAATTACCCAATATCCTGATCCTGGTATTCGATACCCTCTCTGCCAAGCACATTCCATTTCTTGGTTACAACCGCGAGACAACTCCCAACCTGGCGAGCTTTGCCGATCGTGCCACTGTGTTCCATCGCCATTATGCCGGTGGTAATTTCACAGTGCCTGGTACAGCCTCTCTGTTAACTGGAGTCTATCCCTGGTCGCATAGAGGGCTCCATATCTACGGCACGCTCAAGCCGGAATATGCCGACCGTAATATTTTCGCGGCTTTCGCCGATGATTACTTTATCTCCGCATACACCCACAATGCCCTGGTGATGAATTTGTTCAACCAGTTCCAGAAACATCTGGACCAAATCATCCCCATGCGCGACCTGGCAATCCGCTCAAAGGCGGTTACGGATCGACTCTTCCCTAAAGACTACGCCACATCATTTTGGGCTGAAAGGGTGATACGTGGTTCGGGTCTTGATATGCCCAGTTCGTTGTTCCTTTCCCTGCTCAAGGTTGCTGAGGATTTCAACCCCGACACCCCGCAAGATCTGGCGCGCACCTATGGCGATCAATATCCACACGGTCTGCCGACTCACACCGTCGGGTTTTACTTTTTGTTGGAAGATGCCATCGATTGGATCAAGGCACAAGTTGCCATTATGCCTCAACCTTTCTTGGGATATTACCACCTGCTCCCACCTCACGAACCCTACCGACCCCGAAAAGAGTTTATCAATCTTTTTATGGATGGCTGGAAGCCTGAAAAGAAGCCAGCCCTGCGGTTTTCACAAGGCAAATCCGAAGGTGAGCTCATCGCACGGCGCCGGAATTACGACGAGTATCTCGCCTATGTGGATGCAGAATTCGGCCGGTTGTACCAGCATCTTGAACGCACGGGAGTATTGGAGACTACCTATGTCATCGTCACCTCCGATCATGGGCAGTTATTTGAGCGCGGAATCCATGGTCACTTGACTTCAACACTTTACGATCCGATCACCAATATCCCCCTGCTCATTTCCAGGCCGGGAGTAAAGGCACGCCAGGACATTTATTCACCAACGAGCTGTGTTGATCTACTACCAACATTTCTGCACCTGGCCGGAAAAACTATTCCAGATTGGTGCGAGGGACAGCTTTTACCTGCTTTCGGAAACATGCATTCCGATCCAGATCGAAGGATATATGTTGTTGAAGCAAAATCCAACCCCAAGATTGGCCCGCTTGAGAAATGTACTCTAGCCATGATCGGGGAGCGCTACAAGCTAATTTCTTATCTTGGATACGGCAGCTACCGGGATGTTTTTGAACTGTATGATCTTGTAAACGATCCTGATGAGATGCATGACCTTTCACAAACGGAGCCGCGCATCGCTGAGGATATGTTAGACGAATTGGCAGTAGTTCTTTCAGAAAAGAAAAACTAGCTGGTTTCCCGGGATCTTCCCGGTTGAACGCCAGTTATGCCTGACTGTTGCGCAGGTGCCAGGCACACTGGTGAAATTGAGATCCCAGGTTGTGTGCAAGTTTCCTTTATATTTACCCTGCTGGCGGATGCCAGAAAATAACCCCAAATAAATAAAGATCCTACCTGCACGAGTGTGGAGAATAATAAGTTGAAATCCAGGAGCAAGTCTAACCTTTTGAGCCATTAAACCTGCGGGGAACCTCAGCGATTTCGTATGGTGTAAGCTGGTAAACGTAATAATTCAACCAGTTTGAAAACAAGAGGTTGGCGTGCCCGCGCCAGCGCACCTGTGGTGGTTGGGAGGGATCATCCTGCGGGTAATAGTTCTGAGGAATTTTAATAGGAAGCCCCTGTTTAATATCCCGCTCATACTCGTTCTGAAGTGTATCTGGATCGTACTCAGAATGGCTGGTGATATAAATGTGGCGCCCATTCTTTGAGGCAACGATCTGGATCCCAGCCTGGTCTGACTCGGTCAGGATGTGCAGATCTGGGATCTTCTCCAGGTCTTTACGGCGGATCTCCGTATGCCGCGAATGGGGAGCGAGGAATTGATCGTCGAAGCCGCGAAGCAACTTTTCGTTTCGAACCAGTGTGCGGTGCTCATAAACCCCAAATTTTTTTTGTGCGAGCGGGTATTTTGGGATCCCATAACGGTGGTATAGGGCAGCCTGGGCTGCCCAGCAGATGTAGATTGTCGAGAATACGTTCGTGCGCGCCCAGTTGAAGAAGGAAGTCAGTTCAGGCCAGTAATCGACTTTATCAAAGGGGAGGTGCTCTACTGGCGCGCCAGTAATGATTAAACCGTCAAATTTTTGCTCCCATACCTGCTCGAAGGTCCGGTAGTGATTTAATAGGTGCTCCTGATCGGTATTCTTTGCTTTATGCGTGGCAGTATGCAGTAATGTCACCTCCACCTGCAGGGGAGTATTGCCGATTAAACGAAGAAGTTGTGTTTCTGTCTTGACCTTGGTCGGCATCAGGTTCAGGATAGCGACCTGCAGTGGGCGGATATCCTGGTGGGTGGCGCGCTCTTCACTCATCACGAAAATATTTTCATTCTCAAGTACGGAACGGGCGGGTAATGTATTGGGAATATTAACTGGCATGTGGCCTCCTGAATGTGATGCTTGAATTTGGATGCAGGGGGATCGTAAATACTGCAAAAGGAAGTTCAATTCTTCAGTGCTTGGTCAAGATCCCACAGAATATCTTCTATATCCTCGATGCCGATACTAAGGCGGACAAAACCGGGTGAAACACCTGCCCTGGCTTGTTCTTGGGGAGAAAGCTGGCTGTGCGTGGTGCTGGCCGGATGGATTGCCAATGATTTTCCATCACCCACGTTTGCCAGGTGGCTGAATAGCTTTAATCGGTTGATGAATCTTGCCCCTGCCTCGCGACCACCTTGAATGCTGAATCCGAGGATGGCTCCCGGACCTTTGGGTAGGATTTTAAGAGCTCGCTGATGATCTGGATGGCTTTTCAATCCCGGATACGTGACTCGATCCACGGAAGGATAGCCCTCCAAGAATTCGGCTGACTTCTGGGCATTCTGAACATGACGTTCCATGCGCAGGCTGAGGGTCTCAATGCCCTGTAGAAATAACCAGGAGTTAAAAGGAGACTGGCAGGCTCCGATATCCCGTAAAACCTGAATGCGAGTTTTCGTGATGAAAGCCGCCTCACCTAAATCAGCGTACTTGATTCCGTGATAGCTGGGATCGGGATGGGTGAAATTATCGAAGCGCCCACTCCCTGCCCAGTCGAAGTTTCCGCCATCCACGATGATGCCGCCGATTGAAGTGCCATGACCCCCGAGGAACTTGGTTGTGGAATGGGTAACGATGTTTGCTCCCCATTCGAACGGGCGGCACAAATAGGGTGTGGCAAAGGTATTATCGATCACCAGGGGCAATTTGAATTCCTGCGCAATTCTTGCTACTTCCTCGAAGGGAAAAACGTTAATGGATGGGTTACCCAGCGTTTCCCCATAGATGAGCTTGGTATTCTCCTGGATTGCATCTTTGAAATTGTCCGGATTTGAGGGATCGACAAAGGTTACCTCGATCCCCAGGCGGGGGAATGTGTAATTGAACTGGTTGTAGGTACCGCCATAAAGTGTACAGGAGGAGACGATGTGATCCCCGCCCTGGCAAAGTGAGAGAATCGCCATTGTTTGAGCTGCGTGCCCGGAGCTGGCAGCCAGCGCACCCACACCGCCTTCGAGGTCAGCAATTCGCTTTTCGAATACGTCAGTGGTGGGATTCATGATACGCGTATAGATATTGCCGCTTTCCTCCAGCGCGAAAAGCCGGGCTGCATGATCAGTATCTTGAAAGACATATGAGGAGGTTTGATAAATAGGGACCGTTCTTGATCCTGTGGTTGGATCTGGGACCTGACCAGCATGAAGCTGGCGGGTGGAGAAACCAAATTTTCGCTGTGAATTTAACATTATTTCTCTCCTTATAAAATACTTCAGGGCCAGTCAAAAAGAAAAAAGCCCTTTCGAATAGGAAGGGCTTTTTAAAGTATCTTAAATTAAAATGCCCTCTCATCATCCAGAATTCGAGTTCTGCCGGAATTGGCACCTTGACATGCGCCAGGTTGCCGAGGTTTCATAGGGCCGGTCCCTCCACCTCTCTGGATAAGAGTGCTTTTTAGCGTTTCGATTGTTAAGGTTGGGGATTTATATCATAAGCCTCGATCCATGTCAACTTACGAGAGAAAAGCTACAATCGATTTATTTGGCGAGTTTTACCCTCCTGCACGGAAATTTTAGGCAATCCTCAATTTTAGAATTTATTCAGCATTTACACCACGCGATCGGCGGTTGAACAAAAATTGAGGCGCATCCAAAGAAAAAGAGAATTTCAAGCACTTTTTCCAGATAGAGGCTCCACCAATGGCCGGTGGGCCTTGGGAGATAAAACCTAACGACTCCGCAGATTCTGTTTCGGCGAAGGTGGGATTAGCTCGTTCATGGGCAGGGGAAATTTTCGGCAAATCCTGAACCCATAAATATATGTAGGTGGTAGCTTACATTATCAACCACTTGGCATGCCAACCTTCACCTGGTGACTCATCTGAATGGGATGGGACCTCGTATTGGGATAGCCCACGGATTCAAGTGCCTGATGACTGGATTCTTGGACTTGAGCCCACTGGTATCCAGGTGGATCATTCCGCATAATTCGATTCCCTCCAGCTGCTTTACTGTCAGGTGGTAAGTGATTTTTTTCCTGCTCAGGCTGGTGGTCAATGAATCCCGGATTTTATCGATCAAGGTGCCTCCTAATCTGATGATCAAGGTGTCATTCTCTACCTTGGTCCGGATGCGCGCGACAAGATTTGCGGGTGCCGTTATGGTGATTTTCTCCCTCTTGCCAGATGCGATGTTGAGTTCCACCCAATTGGTGGAATCACACAGGTCGAGAAAACTGAATTCAGGGAGATTGCGAGACGTACTGATAATCTGATTTGTGGACATAGGATTACTTCCTTTTCTTGATAAAACCAAATCGTTTAGTTTTTTAATTGATATTCTGGAAGCTGATCATTAATTAATGGAATGGTGGGCTGTTCCATGAAGGAACAGGAAACAGCTCACCGGGCTTGGATATCATTCTGTTTGGATAGAAGCAAATTCTTTTACTTCGATCCGGTTCTCCGCGGGAGACCCGGCGAAGATAATTTTTGCATTCTGGGATGCTTCACCTTCCAGTTGACCCGGAACATTAACGACAACCGTACTCGCACAAGAAATCTGAAGCATGGCATCCTTGGCTTCGAATTCTCTGAGGTCAACAATACTAGCACCGCATGCCTCCACCGATACTTGTGCACCTGTGCCGGCTAGCTTTACGTAGGAACTGCCAGAAGTAACCAGCTGTGCAGATTCCATTTGCATTTCTCCGGTCAGGGAGCTGGAACCAGTTAAATTTGCCTCAAAGGGCTGATTCGATTGGTAACCGTCGAAATGGGCATGGCTGGTACCGCTCAATTCCAATTTGGTAAGTTTAGGTAGAGTTATATCCACTTTCAAAGTCACACCAGAGATGTCGTATGCCTGGCCGGGCTTGAAACCGAATCTGATTCCGTTTCCTTCTTGGGCCACCTGAATATAATCAATGAAGTTGTCATCCGAGGTGAGCACTAAATGAAACTCCTCTCCCTGGTGGATGCGCAGGTCGAAATATAAACCTGCTTCGACCTGGTCGAAGGCGGCTAACGCCACTTCCCGTGACACAAGGGTTCCCGAACCAGTGATGGTAAGCTCATCATTCTGCCCATCCTGCTTGATTTGTGAGCAACCAATCAACAGGATGGTGATGATTACTAAAAATAGTTTGCTGGTAGTTTTCATTGTGATTTCCTTTTTATTCTCCATTATTAAATATCCAATATCCAATTTTTTTATTTTTTCTACAATCCATCCGCTGGTATTCCTGTGAAGAAAGTTCGTTTGCGTTCGCCACCAGAGTATTTATCTTCCAATTCATCCCAGCGCTGTAAAATCGTGGTCTGGGCACATACGGTACCCTTTTTCTCCACCTGGTGCAGCTCTTTCAGCTGCATCCATTCCTCTTCCACCTCGGGATGCATGGAAAAATATGCTTCGATCTCGTTTACAACGGGTGTAAAGGTCCCGTGGCGATCGAATAGAATTTTTGCATTGCAAAAAATGTGCAGCAAATAAGGCACATTTTCCTGATTTTCAAGCAGGGTATCGAAGCTGGTGAAAAAGTACTGCACCATGACCCCATCCACAATTAAATTAGCTACACCCGAGGCAGGTTGGCAGGTCTGGGAGATAAAGATCAGGTCGATATCTGATTTCCAGGTGTATGTGCCTGAGGCCAGACTCCCGAAGAGCAGGATGCCAAGTAAATTTTCATCGCTGATCGCCTGGGCTACGACCTTGCCCAGTACCTCTTCCTGCAGCATGGGTTTTCCAAGGAATTTCCTGGTTTGGTGTTCCAGCCACAGGAACAGCGGTTGATCAGTCATCAGGGGCTTGGTTGACAATGCTTCATTCTTTTCTATGATGTTCATCATATTCTCCCCTTTATCTAAATTGGGTTCTGACTCGGGAAAGTGTTTTTTCATGGTTAATCTCCGGTTATAGCTGTACGGGTTGCGGGGAGGATACTTTCCTGCTCTGCTTTAATCCTGTTGCCGGTTTCTTCAAGGTTTTGAATATCTGCATTGATTACGGTGAAGACTCCGCTCACGACGAACATCAGACTGGCAAAGATGAACATGGTGCTCACACCGGTCCTTTCAGCAACTGGACCAGCGATCAACAACCCGATTGGCGTCATGGCGTTTGCCAGGCTGATCACCAGTGACAGCACCCGTCCCTGCATATCATCCGCGACGACGGTTTGCAGCAGGGCAAAAGCTGGGCCGTTTAAAAGCACATTCATCATGCCAGCGATGAAAATGCCCGCCAGTGCCATCTCAAATGCCAGGTTGTGTGCTAATCCGACCATCACGAAACCAACAGCGGTGCCAAACATCGCCAGGTTGGCGGTTAGAATTTTTCGGTGGAAACCACCCCAGACGCTGAGCAGGACACCCCCGACCAGGAAACCGACTGCCCATGAGGATTGCATGGAAGCGATCTCCATGGCACCTCCGGCAAATTCATTCTTGACCAGCAGCGGCATGAGCGTAATGGCTGGCAGGGAGATCAGGTTGATGAAAACTGCTAACAGTACAATATTGCGCAGGCCTGCCCAGTCCCAAACGTAGCGGAAGCCAGTACGCATATCCCCCCAAACCGTGGCTTTCTTCTCAACCTGGGAAGGATCAACTTTAGGTTGGGGAATGAAGATGAACAGCAGGGGCAAGACTGCCAGAAGAGCGGTTCCAAGATCGACTGCTAGGACCGCGTAAAGTGGGAGGACGGCGATCAGCACGGCGCCCAGCACCGGGGCGGCGATGTTAATCAATCCCTGCAGCAGCTGGTTCAGGCCCTGCACCCGTGTGAGCTGTTCTTCTGGCACCATTAAGGAAGTTGAGGAGAGCATGGCTGGCATATGGAAGGCCCCAGCAGCGGAGCGTACCAGCATCAACAGGTAAATCTGCCAGATTTGCAGATTGCCAACCCAGACCAGGTAGATCAGAAGTGCTGTTGCCAGGGCGGTTGTGGTGTCAGCGATGAGCATAACCTGCCGCCGGTTCCAGCGATCGACCAGGGTACCAGCGATGGGTCCAACGAAGACCCGGGGTAGAAATTCAAACATCGCGGCAGTGGCCAGGATGGTAGCACTGCCAGTCGTCTCTGTCATCCACCAGATCAGGGCAAAACCAACCAGGGCGCTTCCCAGGAGAGAGAAAGCCTGGCCTGTCCAGATGGTGAAGAAGGGCAGCTTCCAACCAGGTTGAAAAATATTATTGTTTTGGTGTACTGTTGTCATTTCGGATCTCCAATTTTTGATCGTTTTGTTTGCGTGAATTTAATTGAGAGCAGCGGCAAACCCATATCTCGAATTAAGATCAGCATGCCAAACAGCTGGGCTTGATCCTGAATGCATCCCGAGATCAGGGTCCTTCCGTCAGTCAGGTTTGTTACTCGGAAGTCTTCAAATTGTCTTGATCTTTGCTCACCCAGGTGACCATCGATCTCGATTCTGCAGTTTGATGTTTGGGTTTTCACAATCTTTTCATTCATCTCGCAATTCCTGTGTTCGGATGTGAATCCTTGCGACATGAATGTAAACCCTAGAGGGTTGATCTGTCAGTAGTCTTAAGTTGTATCAGGGGGTTGATTTTGGGGGGTGCAGGTGGTTGAAGAGCTTACCCGAGGTAATCCAGTTCTCTGGCTCTGGCAACTGCCTGGGTGCGGTTGGCAACCTGCAGTTTACCGAATATGTTGTTAAGATGTTTCTTCACCGTTCCCAGGGTGATGAAGAGCGCTTCGGCGATCTGGCGGTTAGAGTATCCCCTGGCTACCAGCCGCAAGAGTTCGAGCTCTCGCTCGCTGAGTGGTTCATAATCCTGGTATGGTTGTTGTTCAGTGGGACGATCTGTTGCGGTACCTCCCAACAATTCACCCACGAAATCCGGGGCGAACTCGTGTACCTCTGGGAGTAGCACAATGATCCCTGGACCTTCGTCCAAAAAGGCACGCAGATAACCCTGGGGTTCAGCGAGGATAAGGGCTTTCTGCAGGCGTTCCTGGGCTGCTTCAGTGTGTGAGCGATTTGTCTCCAGGATTGCCTGCAGCAGGTAGATGGTGATCAATTTCCGCAGCCGGTGATCTTGGGAAGTGCTGACTTCCATGGATTTGAGCAGCAATTCTGCATCGTTCCACTGCTCCTGGGCGATCAGCAAGCGTGTATAGGTCAGGTACTGGTGCTCATGCCAGTGGTGAGGGTGTGCCTGCGGGGAGAAATGATTCTCTGCTGCCCAGCGTTCAACAGCCGGGATATCCCCCTGCTCCAGATTTGCCTGTGCCTCGAGTGTCTCAAACCAGGCATAGTGAATTTCCTGTGAACCGATGCGCCTGGCCAGCTGGCGTCCCCTGGCGGTCACTGCTTGCAGACTCTCGTAATCGTGGTTCGCAAGCAGGATGCGGGCCAGGATGTATTGAGCCCACAATTTTCCCTGGGCGATATAAACCCGCTCGGCTCCCTGCAAGGCACGTTCTACTTGTTCGTGTGCTACCTCAAGCTCGTTGGCTTCGAATGAAAGCAGGCTCCAGGGCAGGTAAACACCATCGAACAAATCCATTCCGCCCCGGGTTTGCCACTTAGGATTTGCAGCCAGCTGCTTGCAGTAATTCAACGCCTGGGTGCGCTGTCCTAATTCGTTCAGCGATATGACCAGGTTTGTAAGGATCACCAGCAGCCCCAGTTGATCTCCAGCCTGTTCTCCAGTGGTGAAGGCCTGCTGGTAAATTTCAGCAGCAGACTGGACATCCCCCTTCATCTCCAGGACCTGACCGAGCACATTTAACGTCAGATTTCGGAAAAAGAAGTCATCATCCTCCAGATATTCCAATGACTCCCTGGATAGATGAACGGTAGTATCCAAATCTGATTCGCACAATGCAAGGTGAGCTTGCAGGCTCATCAGCTGTCCTTGAAGTGAGGCGGCTGCGTTTGGGAGTAAATGTTGCTGGGCAGCCGCAGCGAAGGGACGTGCCTGGTCTGGTGACTTGGAGAAAAAGGTGAGGAATCCCTTGTAGGTAGCCAGCTGGCTGTCTCCGAGCAGAACATCCTGTGGAATAGAATCTAACCAATTTGAAAGCGAAGACACATATCCTTGTTCAAAAGACTCAGGTGCAGCTTTTGTGATCGCCCGGCTCAACCTGTCCAAATCGCCAGTGGCGCGGGCATGCTTGATAGCCTCCACGTAAAGCTGGTGATCGAGGAACCATTGGGAGGCTTTTTTATGTAGTAATTCTTTGTCGAGATCTTGCGATGCTGTGCGCAGGTAATCAACAAATAAATGGTGAAAACGAAACCATCGCCGCTCGTCGTCAAGTGTGATCAGGAAAAGGTTGGACTCTTCTAGAATACGCAAGGTATCTTTTGAATCCGTTCGTCCGGTAAGAAAATCGCAGAGTTCTGCATTAAATCTGTCAAGGATTGCGATCTGGGTTAAAAAAGATTGAATCTCACGGGATTGCTGGGAAAAAACTTCATCAGCCAGGTAGTCGATCACATAGCGGTGGCTGCCGCCGAAAGTACTAATGAATTCGTCAAAGTTTTGCCTGCCGCGCAGGGAGAGAGCGGCTAATTGCAGACCCGCTATCCAACCTTCGGTGCGAGAATCCAGAGTTTCAACCTGTTTTTCGGACAAGCGCAAGCCCATGCTTTTATTAAAGAATTCACCAGCTTCAGCCGGGTTCATACGCAGATCTGTTTGGCGTATTTCAAGCAGCTGACCACGGGCTCGCAGGCGGCTGAGCTGCAGCGGCGGGTCGGAGCGGCTGGCAATCAATAGATGCACCTGTTCGGGCTGGTGATCAATCAGATAGGTGAGCGCGGAATGGATGTGCTGATCCTCAATCCAATGGTAGTCATCCAAAATCAGGGCGAAGTGCTTATCAAATAATGCCAGGTCATTAATCAGGCTTGATAGGATTACTTTCCGGGGCGGTACTTGGGGTGATTTTAGCTGTGAGAGGGCTACCTGGCCAAATTGCGGGTCGAGGGTTTGTAGTGCCGCGATCAGATATTGAAGGATCAGGGAGAGTTCGTTATCATCGCTGTCCAGGGATAGCCAGGCAACTGGAATTTTGTTTTCCCGTGCCCAAATGCTCAGAAGCGTGGTTTTGCCGTAGCCTGGAGGGGCAGCTATCAGGGTTAGTTTATGGTTGAGTGCTTGATCTAGGTGGTCCAGGATTAGACGGCGGCGGATAAAATTCTGCCGCGGTGTGGGGATATAGAGTTTGGTGGTGATCAGGTTAGATTCCACGAATTGTCCAGGTTGATGATGGGCTGTTGAATATTATATCTTATATGATATTTATCGAAATCCAGGACGCCTATGCCTTGAGAATTCAAGCCAACCTGGAACCATTTCTGAAAAACTTGAGCAGGATTATTAATCCTGTGCAGCGCAATCAGCGTGGGGAAGGCTATTCCTCCCGCCGATTGAAATTATTCCTGATAGACATAAAACAGGGCTGTCCCGGTCTTTTGGGACAACCCTGTATAATTTTCGCCTCTCTAGCTCGGGTTATTTGCTGGGGTATGCCAGCCAATCCTTTTGAACTAATGACCAGATAGCTGGACCTCGCCAGTACTCGCTCAGGTATTGCGAAGTATCCGGATTATCCCCGTCGAGCACCAGGATGCTTTCCCCGGGTACCCACCAGTCGACAAGTGTGATGAATGAGTTTCCCTCAAACGGTGCATCACCGATGCGGTTGTAAGACTCAATGGAACCTAAATCATCTGAAAGCTGGTAAACCCAGACGCCCCCTTGACCAGACATGCTGGCATCATAATAACCAACCAGCTGGTTAAGTTCTGCAGACCACAACCCGCCTAATGGCCGCGGCAGCTCCAGTGGATCCTCTCCATCCGGAGTAGTAGGGATGAAAGCTGCCGAACCATCCAGGGGTATAACCCAGAAGGGTTGATCTGGATAGATGAGCGCATTTTGTGCGACTGCCCAAATGGGTTGGTCATTATAATCGCCACTCATCAGCGCTTCTGTTCCAAAGTCGGAGATTCTTCGCTGTTCATGCTCTGCTGCCGCGGTGCCGTTCGGAAATGAAACCAGATAGGTTCCGGCACAGCTTGGCTTTACACCTGCCCATGAAACAGCATTGACAAATGCCAGCTGGTTGCCATCCGGGGACCATGAGAAGAGGTTTGAAGCACAATCTGCAATCATTTCTACCTGATCCGGACCAGTTACAAACACCAGTTCGACCTGTTCCGTTTGTGGATTATAAACTGCTGCGGTTGCTTTTTCACCATCTGGAGACCAGGCAGCGCGGATCACATTATCTTCCAACCACATTTCCGAAGTACCAGTTTCGTAATCGTAAACCCAGAGGCTGGTTACCGAAACATTGTTGTGATCAGAGCCATGCACGAACTCAGGGGAATATGCAATCCGGCCGCTTACCGGGCTGTAATCCCAAAAAACTTCGTAATATATCGGGCTGGGTTGGACGGTTAATTCTCCATCTTGCAGAACTAAGACACCTGTATCCGAAGAGCCATAGGGAGTCAAGATGCCGATCGTGACCAAATCAGGAAAACCCGAACTGATTGTTTCCGTAGGGGTTGACGTACCGGTTGGCTGGCTTTCCACACTTGGCGTGCTGGTATCGACCACAGGAGTATTCTCTGATATTGGCGTAGTAATATCTTCCGTCGAACCAGGAGTTGCTATCAGAGTTGGAGGGGTATTCGTCTCGATTCCTACTTCAAGGGTGCCGCATCCCGCGACCAAGATTGAAATCCAGATGGCTAATGCGATTAATGGCCAGTATTTTTTGTACATTTGTATTTTTGATACCTTTAATTTAAAGAATTTTGAAATCTGATTGGATGAACTATAACAGATGCATGTTTCGAAGTTTTGTCTCATTTGTCACAGAATTGTAACGGGGAACTGATCTCCATATGTTGATCGTTGCCTCGGGCTTCTCCCTGCTAACTTTTTCAAAAACATTTTGAAAGAATTATCAGAGATGATCACATTCTTGAGTGTATATTTCAACCCCAATCTGGCTGAACGTGTAGTTATTGGCTTTGTAAGCAGAACAGGCGGACAAGCCAACGATCAAATCTTTCTCAGCTCTCAGGTCAATGAAATCCCCGGCTTTAGAGGAGGGTGGTTGGACCTTTATCTCACCCTGATCGGTCAACTCGAAGTTCATGAAGATATTGAAGGGGACAAAAATCTGTGCTGATTTAATTCCAAATGGGGATAAGCTGGTCTTGAGATTATCAAAGCAGTTCGGATGAGGACCGGTCACACCATAGGAAATCTCAAACATCTTTTGATCACAGGGAGCAAACAGGAAACAGTGATTCCCGACGGTATCCTCAAGTATTGTCCACATTGGACTGCTCTGATCTGAATACAGCTGATCGCCCTTATTGAAGTAAATTTTGCTGTTGAGATCAATCGAGCGGGGGGATGACAGGTACTCTTGCGTGTTTTGGGTCACAAAACTGGTTAAATCCACGACCTGGGTACCCTTGATATCGATAATCCGCAAGATTTGAAATCGATTTAGTGTAAAAGCCTTCCCGCTATGAGGCTCGATTACAAATTTATCCGTCAGCTGGTAGCTTGCTTCGATAGCCATAGACACCCTGTAATGTTGGGGGGTTGCAGAAAAATTTTTAAATATTTATGCCGGGACAATTTGCTACTCTGGGCACATAAAATTTTACCTCAGCAAGCAGATGCCTAGTATTAAGTAATGCTTCAGCAATTTTCTTCAGCTGCCTGCAAGGTAATTGATGGGATACAATTAATCACTTCGCTTGTCCCACTGGCGTATCCATTGTTCTATCAATCGCAACCTGAAGGAAAGGCAAGTCATGCAGCACACAAGACTTATGTTAGCAGATATTTACCAGGCAGCTTTCCGCATCCGGGGAACGGTCCAGCGCACACCCCTGCTTAAATCAAACTGGTTAACAAGATTTACCGGCCGGGAGATATTCCTTAAATTAGAGTGTCTCCAAACCACCGGTTCTTTCAAGCTGCGCGGGGCGACAAACAAGATTCTTTCCTTGAATGAAGATGAGAAAAAGCGAGGTGTGATTGCGGTATCATCCGGGAACCACGGGCGTGCAGTCGCGTATGTTGCCCAAAAACACGCTCTACCTGCCGTGATCTGTGTCCCCGAGACTGTTCCCAGCAATAAAATTGATGCCATTCAGGATCTGGGAGCGGAGGTCCTCGTTACTGGAAAGACCTATGATCAGGCAACTGAAGGAGCGCTTCGCATACACAAAGATCGTGGATTGACGCTGGTTCACCCTTTTGACGATCCATTTGTGATCGCTGGTCAGGGAACGATCGGCCTGGAGCTGATGGAACAGCTCCCAGGGATCGACACTGTGATCGTGCCCCTTTCTGGTGGAGGTCTGCTGGGCGGGATCGCATTAACGCTCAAGTCAATTCAACCAGCTATCCAGACCATCGGGGTATCAATGAACAAGGGTGCAGCCATGATCGATAGCCTCGAAGCGGGAAGGGTGGTTGAGATCGTGGAAGAGCCTTCTCTGGCAGATGCCTTGTTGGGGGGCTTGGGAGAGGAAAATCGCTATACTTTTATGATCAATCAGGAATTTGTTGACAGAACGATCCGGGTATCCGAAAATGAGATCGCCATGGGGATGACATTTGCCATAGAAAAAGAGCACCTGGTAGTTGAAGGTGGTGGAGCGGTGGGCATCGCGGCACTCCTAGCGGGAAAGGTAAGGGAATTGGGCGAGAAAGTGGTCGTTGTCGTAAGCGGCGGTAATGTAAAATTATCCACCCTGATCGAAGTTACAAAAGATTTATATCCCTACCAGACAGCAAAATGAACTTCATACTTTATCTGCTTGCCGTGGTGACGCTGGTCATGTTTGGAGGATTCGGCATCTTCTCCTACAGGGAGAAAGAGAGCAGGGCGGTTCGAGTCAGCACGTGGATCGCCGTGATTGGTGTGGGAATTTTCACGTTGGCGACCCTGCTGGGTGATGAACTGAAGTTAATCTTGTTGGGCTTGATCGGGGTTGGTTTCCTGGGTTTGCTGGTCTTATCCGTGCTGCCCATCGGGAGGCTAGGTGTTGGAAATGATATTCCGGAGAGTCGTTTTGATGAGCGCGACATCATGTTTGCCCGTGCACGATTCGTCCCCGGAAGCCTTAATTATGAATCGTATTATCAAATGCGCCCTGAGCATAAGAAAGTCGATGATTATACGCGGTCAAAACCCGGTTTGCTCTCGCCGGACTCAAAATTAGCCAATGAGTATTTATTCGCATCGCCGCAGGCCAGTTTCACACTGACCGAAGTAATGGGCGAGATGGTTGATGGCAATCCAGCGGATAGAAAACTGACCCTTCCCATCGAAAAGATGACAGGCTATGTGAAGGGGTTAACTAAATTCTACGGTGCTCTGGATGTGGGGATTACTGTTTTGCATCCCTACCATTTGTACTCTAATATAGGCCGGGGAAAGGGAGTTTATGGTGCTGAAATTCCTGTGGAACACACATTTGCGATCGCCTTTAGCGTCGAAATGGCGCATGAAATGGTCGCCACGAATCCAAATCCCCCGGGTGCGATGGAAACTGCAAAGCAATATGTGGAAGCGGGGCGTGTTGCGGTGCAGCTGGCAGAAGCCATTCGCCAGATGGGCTACCAGGCGCGCGCCCACATTGATGGCAATTACCGTGTGATCGCACCGCTGGTGGCGCGGGATGCTGGCCTGGGTGAGATCGGCCGCATGAGCTTGTTGATCACTCCCAAGCAGGGTCCGCGGGTCAGGTTGGGGGTGGTCACCACAGATTTGGAATTGGTGGTAGATCGACGTATCCCGGATTCCTCCGTGATAGATTTCTGCACCACCTGTAAAAAATGTGCTGAAAACTGTCCCTCCGGGTCGATCCCCTTTGAAGCACGCCTGGAGGTGGATGGGGCTTGGCGCTGGCGGATCAACCCTGAAACCTGTTTCTTGTACTGGAACATGATCGGTACCGACTGCGGTATCTGCATGAAGGTCTGCCCCTATTCACATCCCGATTCCCTACCCCACAACCTCCTGCGCTGGGGCATCAAGCGCTCCGGCTTCATGCGCCGCGCAGCTCTTTGGATGGATGATTTATTTTATGGAAAAAAACCTGCACATAAGGAAGGTCCACAATGGACGCAGGTTCCTTGATGATCAAATTACCCTGTCGTGGAGAAACAGTAAATTTATTGTGCTGGATAAGGTTTGATATACATATAAATACACTTTATCATACGCAATATCAAAATATAATGGAATGGGAATTTTTCATCCAGTCCAGATAGTTGAGTTGTATAATGAGAATCTAGAAGTATTTTAATCATATCCGATATTAATTTCATCAATTGTGTCTTGTTGGACTGGTATTTGATGATGGGTGAGAAATGATCGGAAAGATCCTTAACCAGCGCTACAGGATTGATGCGGAGATCGGGCAGGGGGGAATGGGTACGGTTTATCTTGGATATGACACCATCCTCAAACGCCAGGTAGCGATTAAGTTACTCGCTAAATCAGATTTGGGTGTAGAGGGGCGGGAGAAGCTGATCAGCGAAGCACAGGTCGCGGCCATGCTCAATCACTCCAATATTGTCACAGTTTTCGATGTTGGCGAAGAAGATGCGTTTCCTTTCATCGTCATGGAGTACGTGGAGGGAAAAACGCTACATGAAAAGAGACCGGAGACCCTCGAAGAAACGCTAATGGTCATGCGCCAGTTGTGCGCAGGGCTGGAATATGCTCACGAACAAGGTATTATCCACAGAGACTTAAAGCCGGAGAATGTGGTCGTTACCAAGGATGGAACAGCGAAGTTGATGGATTTCGGGTTGGCGAAGTCGATAGCTTCCCGCTATACGACGGAGGGGATCTTAGAAGGGACGGTGTTTTACTTGGCGCCAGAGCAGGCATTAGGGCAGGAGATTGACCAAAGGGCTGACCTGTATTCTTTAGGTGTGATGATGTACGAATTAACCACCGGCGAGCTGCCATTTATCGCCGAGGATCCGATTGCTGTCATATCGCAGCACATTCATGCGCCGGTAGTACCACCAAGAGCGAAGAATGGTGAAATATCACCTCTGTTAGATGGATTAATCGTTAGGTTGCTTAGTAAAGATCCTAAACGTCGCCCGGTTTCGGCTGGAGAGGTGAAGGATATCCTGGGATCAGCGGAAATCATGGAAGCGCATGCTACTGCAGGAGAGGAATACTCGGTTCTGGAGCGTATCGTTCGGGGAAGGATTGTAGGTAGGGAAAAAGAACTCAAATTTGCCGGAGATTTATGGCAAAAAACAGCAGCTGGAGATGGTCAACTGCTTTTGATTGAAGGTGAAGCGGGTATTGGTAAGACACGCTTCTGCCATGATATTGTAACCCTGGCTGAAGTCTCAGGGGGTAAAGCCTTGATTGGGGCTAACTACAGTGAGGGCGGAGCTCCCTATGGGGCTATTAAGCTGATACTGCGTAATGTACTCTCTCTTGATATGGAGTTTCCAGATGAGGTCTTGGCGAACCTGCTAGTATTAAATCCTGAATTGCATTATCGCTACCCAGACCTGAAAATCCCCGAAGCTAGGGACCCGCAAGCAGAGCAACAATCGTTGTTTGAAAACCTGATCGTATTGTTCACCACCTTGGCTGATCGATCACCGCTGTTATTAGTGATTGAAGATGCACAATGGGCGGACAGCGGAACGCTATCCGTGCTACGGTACCTGGCTAGAAATACTCGTCACCAACGAGTGATGACAGTGATTACTTATCGAGAAATTGATCTGGATGAGACCAGTACCTTCCACGAGGTGCTTTACGATCTTGATCGAGAAGGCTTGGCGAGCGATTTGAGATTGGACCGTTTGAGTCGGAAGGATTCAGGTGAGCTGCTAGCGATTCTGTTTTCTGAAAAGATAACATCAGAGTTTCTGGATGGCATTTACCGAGAAACCGAGGGCAATCCTTTCTTCATCGAGGAAGTGTGCAAAGCCCTGGTGGATAGCGGTAAGCTCAATTACGAAAAGGGTCAGTGGCATCGTCCCAGTATTGAGCAGCTCGGCATTCCGAAAAGTGTGAAGGTAGCGGTCTTAACCAGGGTCAACAAGCTACCCGTAGATCACCAGGAAATCCTGTACCAGGCTGCAGTTCTTGGCCGCGAGTTTGACCTAGATATTTTGACCAGAGCCAGTGGGGTTGATGAGGACACTTTGATCGATGCACTTGAGAGCGCTCAGCGCTCCCAATTAATCGAAGAAAAAAGTTCCAATGGCAGAGTGAGTTTAGCTTTTATGCATGCTTTGATCCCTTCTACACTCAAGGAAAGTCTGCGGGCAGTTGACCGCCGTAAAATGCACAAACAAGCTGCCATAGCGATTGAAGAGGTGTGTCCTGAGGATTTCGAAGCCCTGGCGTTTCATTTCATCGAGGCCAAGCAGGAGAAACAAGGGGTAAATTATCTAATCAAAGCTGGTGATCGAGCACGTGGGTTGTATGCTCATCTAGAAGCGATAAAAAACTACGAGCTGGCGATCGAAATATTCAAGAATATCGGTGATCAAGACGGGTCTGCCCGGGCGCTGATGAAACTAGGGTTGACATACCACAACAATTTCGAATTTGAGAAATCCAGACAAGCATACGAGCAGGGTTTTATTATCTGGCAACGCGCTGAAATAACCCGCAGTCAGCTTCCCCCTGCCCCTCATCCCTTGAAAGTGGTCTATGGTGAACACCTCACTCTCGATCCCGGACGCTGTATTGATATCTCATCAGCATCGATTATTTACCAGCTCTTCTCCGGATTAGTCGAGTTGAGTCCAGATTTAAGTGTAATCCCAGATGTGGCATACAGCTGGGATTTACTGGAGGGTGGCCGTAAATACATCTTTCACTTGCGGGACGATGTGTATTGGAGTGATGGAGTACCTGTAACCGCTGGGGATTTTGAATATGCATGGCGGCGTATTCTGCAGCCTGGTTCAAACCCTTATTTTGCCAGCATACTTTCCGACATTCAAGGTGCCAAATTGTACTCACAAGGTGAGCTCTTGGACCCGGGTTATCTCGGTTTGAAGGTGGTTGACGATCTGACTTTAGCTGTAGAACTTGTAGAACCGACCAGCTATTTCATGCAACTCATGGCTTATGTGGTTGCCTTCCCAGTCCCCCGGCATGTAGTGGAATTGAAAGGAGAGGCGTGGACGGACTTGGAAAACCTGGTGAGCAATGGACCTTATAAATTAGTAGAATACGAACCAAACGATTGTGCTGTCTTCGAACGCAACCCAACCTATCATGGTGTTTACGACGGTAACCTGGAGCTTATCGATCTCCGATTTTCAGCTCAACAGTGGAGTAACCTCATAAAATTGTACGAATCAGATGATGTAGATTTTATATTCATTGATGATCTTCCACCACGTGAAGCAGATCTAGCGCGGCAGAAGTATGCAGAGGATTATGTTACTGGACCCACTTTTGTATGTCTCTATGTTGGAATAAATGTAAGCACACCTCCCCTGGACGATAAACGTGTTCGCCAGGCGCTCACCCTGGCAATCTCAAGGGAAAGGTTGGCAAGCATCGTTCAGAGAGGTCTCATGTTTCCAGCTACAGGTGGACTGGTGCCACCTGGAATGCCGGGGCACTCCCCGAATATTGCTCTTCCCTATGATCCTGAAAATGCGAGAGGGCTTTTAGAAAAAGCCGGGTATCCTCAAGGACGAGGTTTTCCAAAGCTCTATTGTCTAGCACCAGACAACCCCCTCAAACGGACGATAGCGGCTGAGCTGACAGCGCAATGGTCTCAGATTCTTGGGATTGAAATTACCTGGGAATTTGCAGAATGGGGCAGCTTTCTGGATTTAATAGCTGCGAGAACGCAGAATATTTGGCTGGCAGGATATTTTGTCGATTATCCTGATCCAAACAGCATTTTTCAAGTTGAATATTCAAATTATAGACATATCTCCGGGTGGCAAAATGAGAACTATGATCATCTAGTTGAAGGTGCAAGTAGAGTAAAAGACCAGGCAAGGAGAATGAACCTGTACCAGCAAGCTGATCGGATCGTTATAAAGGAAGCACCGATCATACCCCTTCTGTATGGGCGCTTCCATATGCTAATCAAACCATGGATTAAGCATCTGATCTTCTCTACAGTAAATCCTCCCCTTTGGAAATCTATTATTATTCAGACACATTAGGAGAAAGATGGAATTAACTTTAATACTCATAACTACCTGGAACTCTTGATACATAACCAATGAATAACTGAATGTCATATATATATCCATTTGATCCAGAGATGGGTTTCGATGATGTTCAAGAGGAGAGAACATAGGTTCTTTATACGAATGGATCAAGTTTTTACATGTCGTGGCAGCGATTACTTTCATGGTGTCTCATGGTACTTCGATTGCAATTTCTTTTCGATTGAAACAAGAAAAAGATATAGTTAAGATCAAAACCATGCTGGATTTGTCAGGCACCATGTGGGCAGCGATGATGCTCTCGCTCCTTGTAGCAGTGATCGCGGGCATCGTGATGGGCTTCATGCTCCATTGGTGGTCTCAGTGGTGGATCTGGATCTCGATAGTCTTGCTGCTGGTAATCACGATCTGGATGTTCCAGATGGGCCAGAGTACTTACCACCAGCTGCGCAGGACACTGGGTATGCCTTTCTAGGCAGGCAGCAAGGAGATGCCAGCGCAGGAACCTGCTCCGGTCGAAGAGAGCTATGCGCTGATCGCAAAAACAAAACCACACTTAATGCTCCTGGTGGGTTATGGTGGATTTGTAGTCATCATCTGGTTGATGATGTTCAAACCATTCTAAGTAAAACTCCAAGCATCACTTCCTTCAACTATTCCCCAGGTTGATGACCTGAGGAATTTTTAATTTCTGCAACAGGTCTGCAATTAATGAAAAGTCTGGTGGGAATGAAATGGGGAAAAAGAGGTATTTTCCGGTTGACGTTTTTGCCGTTTGCCTTTAAGATAAGATTCAGCACATATATTCTATAATTGAAAAGGGGTTGATCACCAACCACCTAGCGCAGGAGAGATACATGGAAATCGGCTTGGTCCACAAGATCGATATTGATAACGAGATGCAGCAAGCTTACCTGGATTACGCCATGAGCGTGATCGTGGCGCGTGCACTGCCGGATGCCCGGGATGGGCTGAAACCAGTCCACCGCAGAATTCTTTACGCGATGCACGATATGAACATCAACCCAGATTCCCCGCATAAAAAATCTGCCCGTATCGTGGGTGAGGTACTTGGAAAGTACCACCCACATGGTGATATGGCAGTTTATGATGCGATGGCTCGCATGGCGCAGGATTTCTCGATGCGCGCCTTGCTGGTGGATGGGCAGGGTAACTTTGGCAGCATGGACGGCGACTCTCCTGCCGCGATGCGCTACACGGAAGCTCGTTTGACCGAACTCGCTTCGCGTATGCTCAGTGATATCGAGAAAGACACGGTGGATTTTGTTGAAAATTTTGATGGTACCTTGAATGAACCAAACGTCCTGCCAGCTGCCGCGCCTAATTTACTGGTCAATGGTGCCACGGGGATCGCAGTCGGCATGGCGACCAGCATTCCACCTCATAACCTGGGCGAGGTGGTCGATGCCCTGATCTTCCTGTTGCAGAAATGGGAGAAACTGGACGACATTTCGGTGGATGACTTGATGAACTTTATTAAAGGCCCGGATTTTCCTACGGGAGGCATGATCATCCAGGATACAGACGGTGAAACCCTGGAGAGTGCTTACGGTAGTGGTCGTGGAAAAGTGACAGTTCAGGCAAGGGCACACCTGGAAGAGATGAGCCGGGGACGAAACCGGATCATCATCACAGAATTACCCTACATGACGAATAAATCCTCCTTGATTGAACGCATCGCGAATCTGGCGCGCGATGAAAAGGTGGAAGGGATTGCCGATCTGAGGGACGAGTCGGATCGCCAGGGGATGCGCATCGTGATCGAGCTGACCAAGACCGCGGATCCTGAGCAGGTGTTGAAGACGCTCTATAAAAGCACCCAGATGAGGAATACCTTCAGCTTCATCATGTTGGCCTTGGTGGATGGTGAACCGCGTATGCTGACGCTGAAGCAGGCATTACGGGTGTATCTGGAGCACCGTTTGACTATCGTCAAGCGGCGCAGTGAATTTGATCTGGAACGAGCTCGCCGGCGGGCACATATTCTTGAAGGATTGCGGATCGCCCTCCAGAACCTGGATGAAGTGGTGGATCTGATCCGCAGGTCCCAAAATGCAGACACAGCACGTAGGAGCTTAATGAAGAATTACAAGCTGTCTGAGATACAGGCCACGGCCATCCTGGATATGCAGCTGAGACGATTGGCAGCCCTGGAGAGGAAGAAGATCGAGCAGGAGTACCGGGATGTAACCGCGTTGATCAAGGGATTGGTAGCCTTGCTAAAATCGCCTCGAAAAATGCGCCAGGTTGTGAGCGAGGAGTTAATTCAGATCAAGGAAACTTTTGGGGATCAGCGAAGAACCCAGGTAGTCCAATTGGAAGAAGGGGAAACAAAAGCCGCCATGCTCACAGCAAGCGACCTGGTGCCTGATGAGGATGTATGGGTAACCATTACGAAAGGCGGGTTGCTCTCGCGCACCAAGGATGACAAGCAGCCCCGGTTAAGTGGACGTGATATCGCCCAGATACTGGTTAAAGCAAAAACTCGTGACACCTTGTACTTGGTAGCAACCAATGGAGAGGCGGCTGCAATCCCGATGCACATCCTTCCCGTGGCTGACAAACCAAGTTCCGGGGTTCCTTTTAATACCATTTCCCCATTTTCGAACCAGCATGAATTAATTTGTGCCTTCTCGCTGCCGCCGAGGGAAGAACGAGATAATGATATCTATCTCTTAACTACCACTTATCAGGGAATGGTTAAGAAATCACCATTGAGTGAAATTCCCGGGGCGACTGCCCAATTGTTTGCGATGGTAAAAGTCAATGAAGGCGACGAGCTGGGTTGGTATCACCTGACGACTGGCGAGGATGATATTTTACTGGTTACCGCTAACGGCATGGCAATCCGGTTTTCTGAGGAAAATGTCCGCCCGATGGGGTTGTTCGCTGCTGGTGTGATGGGTATCAAACTTCAGGATGGAGATTACCTTGTTGGTGCCACCTTGATCCCATCGCAGGGAGATATTCTCCTGGTGGCAACAGATGGCACTGCAAAGAGGTCGAATCCAAGGCAATTCCCTCGCCAGGGGCGATATGGGCAGGGTGTGATCGCATGGAAATTGCCAGAAGATGTGCAGGTAGCAGGTGTAGCTGCTGGGAAAGGAACCCGCCGGATCACTGTTGATCTTGCAAAAATGGCTTCTAAATTTATGCGGATTGATGAAGCTCCCCTGCAGGGGCGCACTGCGCGAGGTCGGCAAATCATAGATCTCAAAAAAGGAGATCGGGTGACCGGTTTGATTCTGCCGCGGGAGTTCGCTCGGCCCGTAACAACCCAAAAATCAACACCAGCAAAATCTCGCACCAGGCGGAAAAGTACCACGCAGAGGAAAACGAAATCGAGTTAGGATTAATTGGTTTCAGGCCGGGAAAGTGAAAAGTGAGAATAATGGTAAGTGATCTTACCTTTGTAAAGTCCAAAGGTATCATTGCCATTATGAACTTTACCCATATCGGAAGTTGCTGTCCAGGTTAAGTGGCGGGAATTCCCACTGCCTGAAAACCCAGTGTGGCGAAACTCGGCATGCGGCAGCAGGCTGAATAATAAGGCTTCATACCAGATACGCATCTCATCAAGACCCTGGACAGACCGGGCGGCAGTGATATGGACTGCATTTGAATTATACAGGCTCAGGATTTGGTCCAGGTCGTGTTTGTTAAGCGCTTCTATGTATTGTTCAGTAATATCAGCGGGTTTTGCCTGGGGGAACCACTCGTATCCGGCGCTGGTTTTCCATACATCGGGTAAATTCGCCCGGCAAGAATCCCAGCTATAAAGATTTGCACCTGGCAGATTCAGCTCACGTGCTGTATCGAAAAATTCGACCACCTCGGATGGATCAGGTGACCAGCCGTGTTCTTTGAAAGCTGCGCCTGTCGGAATGATTGGGCGATATGGGGTTAATGACTGGAATTCTCGCACGCAGCGAGCGAGCTGTTCGCCGGCATTTTTAGAGAACATCCAGTAAACTTGTGGCATATTGAAGTCGCAGCCTTCGAGAAATTCACGCCAGGGTATCTGTGGGTGATAGGATGGGTAGCGGTATGAACTCAATGCGATGGGTATATGGGGCAATCCCTGCCTGATCCGCTCCATGAACTTCTTCGCAGCAGCAGCTTTACCGCGTTCTTTATAGGGTCCTTCGGCATCGATGACATATCCATCCAGTTGGAGAGCATTCACCCGATCGATGGCTTTACTTGCTTCCCCCAGCGGGTTACTACCACGGATATAATGCCAGCCCCAGATTTGGATACCAAGTTCACGCAATTTGCGTACAACCGCTGGTACCAGATCCTCGCCATCGTAAATATTGTAGGAATTCACCCCATCAGCGATTTTAATCAGGACATGCGTTAACTGGGCCTGGTGTGCCAAGTCCGCGATTCTTTTTGGATCCCCATTTTCACAACTGGGTATCTTCCAGATGAAATATCCTTTACCCTGGAGGGTTTTGGGGGATGAAGTTGAGGTCGCCAATTGACTTCCCTTACTCCGGACTGTTCAAAGCCTGCATCATTACATCAATTACCGCGCTTTGAATCGGCAGGAGTACCTGGGCACCACCAGGCGTGACCCAGTTTGTTACCTGTGCCCTGCCGATATAATAATGTTTGATCTTACTGGTATCTTTGAAGCGGGCAGCTACCGGGATCAGTGGAATGATGTCGCTCAACTTTACATTAGTTTCTACGTTCTCGGCGTAAATCCTGTAAAGCTCCGGAATTTTCGCGATCGTGTACAGGCTGACCAGCTTGTCGATTATGCCCTGCACTACTTCCTGCTGCCGGCGGTTGCGGTCGAAATCGCTGGTGGATTTTCGCGAGCGTGAATAATACAGAGCCATATCCCCATCCATATGGTTGATACCCGCAGGAACTGTATACCAACCCCGGGCAGTATATTCGCTCAGCGGTTGGGAAGCAACCACATCAATACCGCCCAGGCTATCCACAATATCAACAAACGACCAGAAATTAATCAAAACATAAAAATCAGGCCGTACACCCAGGTTGACCTCGAAGGTGTCTGCCATCGTCTCAAAGCCACCCCGCGCAAAGGCGGTGTTAATGCGGTTGGTGGCGCCGCCGGGGATATTGACATACAGGTCGCGCGGGAATGAGGTGATGTTGATCGAGTTCTTGGCAGGGTTGATGGTTACCAGGAGAATGGTGTCTGTTCTGAACCCATATGAACCGAGTCTTTGATCCGAGCCCAGCAGGAGGATATTGATCTGCCCCTTGGGCTGCGGGATGAGCCCTCCAGTCAGGGAGTTCGAACTGTGGAAAGAGCCAAGCGCTTGCGTCGGGACAGGAGTCGGTGGAACCGGCGTGGCAGTTGGGAAATAGGTTGCTGTGGGCGCCAGTGGCTGGAAAGGCGTGGCAGTGGCGGTAGCATTTGCGGGGTTGTAGAGGAAGTTCGGGTTCATGCTCACCGCAGCTGGTGCGGTGATCGATGACATGGGGAAATTGCAAGCTGAGATTAAAACCAGGAGTGCCAGGAAGACCAGGGAAAGCTTTTTGTGCATTAGAAATCTCAACAGGACAGCATCACGGTACAGGATAAGGGTACGGGTAAGGAGGGGTGGGAATAGTGAACTCAGTCGGAGTAGTCGTCGGCAGGGGAGTGTCCGTTGGAACCGGTGGTTGTGTCGTTGCAGGCGGGCTTGTCGGGGTTGCGAGGGGAGCCGGTTGGTAAGGGACATACAGCTTTTGACCGCTGCGGATGATATCAGAGGTGAGGCAGTTGGCGTACTTAAGCTGGCTCACCGTTGAGCTGACCCGCTGGGCGATATTGAAGAGTGTATCCCCTGGTTGAACCACGTAGATCACCCAATACGCAGGAGGACCGCAGCTCACCGGGGGTGCGGTGGGTTCGATAGGCGGCAGGTAGAGGGTTGAACCCGGTTCCAGGCGGGATTCCACCAGGCAGTTCGCATCCGCCAGCTCCTGGGGATCGATTCCTGCCGCTACAGATAATTTATTGAGCGTGTCGCCAGGCTTTACGATGTATGCGATCCAATCCACGGGGTAAGGACAGGCGGTCGGTTCAATCGTTTCTATACCTGTCGATTCAACTGCAGGAGTCATCGTCGGTGAAGGAGAAGGAGTCGCGTTTGGCACAACAGTGGGTATCTCTGTGGGAATCTCAGTGGGTGTATTTTGAGCCGTGGGTTGGGTGGAAGGAGTTGAGCTGTCAATACTCTCCAGAGTCGGGAAAGCTGCGATGGAGCTGGTTTGCTGCCCTTCTGCCAGGGCGAGGAATATGCTGCCTAATACAATGACGATCGAAATTCCAATCGCCAGGGCACCGAGGAGTATACTGTTCAAACCGCTGTTCACCCGCTTTCCTCCTTTTCCTGGGGACGGGATGCTTTCATGGCGGTTAATTCATTCAAAGCATTTTCAAGATCAGACTGCAGCTGCTGGATCTGCTCCTTGTCCGCGAGGTTGGCAGAACGGATTTCATCCATCTCCTGGTTGAGCTGCTTGTTTTCCTCGACGATCTTTTGTATATTCTCATTCGAGCGGGCGAGCTTCTCTGACTGGGTCATGTAGCCACTCTTAAAATCGTAAATATCGGTGAGTGAAGCAGCAATATCTGCCAGGTAATTCTGATCTGCAGCCGACCAGGATTCTCCCGCTTCAGCGGCTACGAGTACGAGCGCCCGGTCCATTTCACCACTGCGAGTGAGAATGGGGGCAGATAATATTGAGCCCTCAAGCGGTAAATTTAACACTTTCCCGAGGCCTTCAAGATCAGGGATCATGCCTTCACCAGGTAAGTGCAGAGGCCGGGCCTGGCGTAGTGATTCGGACAGGACCGGTACCAGCTGGCTGTCAAAGGTCGCTGCCCCCAAAATTTCCCTGCGGCCTAGGTCATAGCCACAGAAGAGCTGGATATGCTGGTTGTTATCAGGAGGCGAAATCATCAAACACAATCCGGACTGCAAGGCCTGGGCGACAATTGCTGTGACCGCCTGGCAGACCTCCAAGGGGTCAGAATTGATAGCAATTGTCTTTATGTGAGCGTAAGTTGCAGGTTCGAGACCAGCTGAAGACCCCATTTCCTGCGTGCTGCCCCAGGAGAACCTGGTGGGCAGGGTGAGCAGGATGGGGAAAGCGATCACCTGGGACAATCTCACAAAACCGGGGTAGTTACCGGCTGGCAGCGGATCCAGCAGATACACCACCTGGCCAATTAATAACAGGGCAAACATACCGATCCCAAACCCAAAACCATTTGGGCGGCGGATCATTGATAAAACCAGGCCCGCGAGAGCGAGAAAAATGGAGAAGGCTGACCAGATCAGATCGGCAGAAGTGCCATTAAAATTTGCATCCTGGGGGAGATTTGCCCACCATAATCCACTCAGTACGGCGTAGATCAGAATCACAAGGCTCAAGGCAAGGCAGGCGGTATTCACCCGGCGGGATCCCCGCGGGTAAACCCAGAGCCAGATTAAAATCACCAGGCTGAAGGCATTCACAGCCCGGTCAAGGATGGGCAACCAGGCCTCGAGAGTCGTGAAAAATTGTGCCAGCCCTGCGTTGATGATCAGTAAAAACTGGGCAAAAAGGAGCCAGGATAAGCCGATCACCATCCTACGTCCAGAATCCTTGCCTGACCGCTGCCACAGGGTGAAGGCTCCTGGCAGGGCTCCGGCGATAGAGAATGCCAGCACGAGATGGTACACCAGATTGCCGGGCGGCACCGTCAGGAGGTTGAATATTTGCTCGTAAAGGGTTGCGTTCATGGCAATAATTATTGGCGATTATAGCACGCTGAGGACTCCCTGGGGGAAGGACTAACAAGGTTGACAAAACCTTGTTTCGGGGTAAAATACCTCGACAGCCGAAGTGGCGGAACAGGCAGACGCGCTACGTTCAGGGCGTAGTGAGCTTTACGCTCATGTGGGTTCGACTCCCACCTTCGGCATGGATTAAATGAGGATTCGGATGCATTCCCCGGGATTATTCACGGGGAATTTTCTATTCACACACCCGGGCATGGACCTTGCACCAAACCAGAGGCTGAGGTAAGATGAAAGCATGAAGCGGACCTGGCTTGGCTGGAAGTATGCGCTGATCGTGATCGGCCTGGTGGTATTAACCATGCTGGTGATGGATTTTAACAACCGCATGGCTGAACTGCGCAGGTTGAACGACAAGCGGGAGGACGTGGCGGTCGAAGCTACTGATCTGCGGAAGACAGAAGTCCACCTGGAAACCCAGATCGCGTATGCGACCTCCGGGGCGGCAGTAGAAGCCTGGGCTTACGAGGAAGGCCACATGGTGCGGGAGGGCGAAAACCTGGTCATCCCGCTGGAATACCCCGGGTTCACCCCCGAAGTGACCGTCATTCCCACCGCGACCCCTGTGCCGGAGAGTAATTTGGAGATCTGGCTCTCCCTTTTCTTAGAGTCCCGTTAATCCCGGCGATGGTTCCTTGACCAATGCAGGTGGGGATGCTATAATCCTTGGGCTCCGATAGGGGCATAAACGATGCGGGGTGGAGCAGTGGCAGCTCGTTGGGCTCATAACCCAAAGGTCGGTGGTTCGAATCCACCCCCCGCTACTGGAAAAGGCGCCTGAAAGGGTGCTTTTTTTCATTATTTAATCTGAGTGCAGTAAGTTTGAAGGTTGAAAGTTGAAGATTGAATATTCAATATTGAATATTCAATCTTCAATATTGAACTACTTATAAGGGTTATCTCTGACGGCAGCGTCTAAACTCACCCCCGCACTCCGAATTTGAGGGTTTGTTTCACCTCCAGCGGAGATTCAGCATGATATGGAATTGTGACCTTGCATTGGAATGTAAGGCATCCCAATGGGAATTCAGTCGCGACTCTTCGTGGTGGCGATGTCAGCCTCATTCCCCGCCGCGTCAGCCAACGTCCACCATGCAGGTGCAAACTCGTCGCGCACCATGTGGCCACCTGCGGCCAGTGCCGCTGCGATGCGGGACTCCGCCTGCTCGTACGGCACCCAGATTGCCACGTGGATCGCACCGCCGCCATCGCCGCGCGGCTCGTTCATCTGCTCGAACCAGAACGCAGGCCCCCGATCGTGTGGGTCGACCAGGTCCTCGTCGGGACTGTCAGGCCGGGGCTCATAGCCAAGCACCGCTTGCCAGAAAGGGAACACTTCGGCAGTATTCGTGGCGCCAGGAATGATGAGCAGGCTCTGGACCGCGGACGGGTCAGCGACCAAGCCCAGCCCGCGTGCAGCAGCCGAGACCTGCCTGGCCAACTCGACATCACGCCGGCTGGGTCCGAAGTAATCGCTGGTAACCGTGATCATATGAACGGAAACGCCATCGTTCCGAATGTCGACTCCAGGCTTGTCTCCTGGCAGCTCACTGATCGCCTGAACGAACTGGGCGCTCTCGACGAACGAGCGAGTGCGGAAGAATGCAGTTGCACCTTCACTGGTCAGACGCCAGTCCTCGACTCCCTCGGACTCGTGGAACTGGGCAGGTGTAATCGGTTCGATCATACGGGCCTCCTTGTCAGGAAACGCTGCTGCAAAATATTCGTTTGACTAAACATGATATTTGTCATGACTCCAGGACCATGGACCTGCAACCAAACAAGAATTATTGGCCTGTCTCGCTCTGGAGTGCAGATTATATCTCGGATTGGAAGGATAGAAATATTGGAATGAACCAGTAAGCACCTGGCTGGTTATTTCAGCGCCTGCTCGATATCCTTTACACGATGGTAGCTGGAGTGACCATCAAGATCGAAAGGCCATTCCTCCCTGTGTTCTCTACCGCTGAACCATGCTTCGGGTGCCTCTTGAATTGCTGCCAGTACATCCTCCTGAACCTGCCTGTGCCAGGCTAGTACCTCCCCTGGGGAACGGTCCCGCCAGCGCATGTAGATGAGATGGTTCCCGTCAGTTATATTTAACCCTTTCTCCTCGATTGGTACAGGTTGTCTCTTGATCCTTCTGACCACGTCGGCTTTCCAATGAGTAATATGAGCCAGTGCGTCTTTCACCCTCCAGGGATCTTTGGTCTCAGGCCTGGCCAGCGGCCGGTCCCAATCCTGATCAGCAAGGTTGTCCACCAGCTGATCAAGGTGTTCATATTCCCGGATAGTGCGCTTGATCACTTCCTCGCGACTGTGACGCATCATAATGAATCCTCCTGTGTATTCTAATCCTGCCTGCACGATAGTTGTGCGTACCACCCATGAATGAATTATAGGTGTAAAACTTAATAATATTCATGGTAATGACTACTCTTGATGATGTTTCATCTTAGAAAAATGTTGAATGCCAGGTTGATGATTTGAAGTAGAGGGATACTGTGTTGGATTTCCAATCAACCAGGCATCGTTTCCAATCGAAACAAAACCGCACACCTTGTGATTGGGCTGCGGGATCAACTGTTGTCGAGACGCAATCTTGAACGGATTTCTGGAAACCTTGACGATCAGCTTTCGATGCGGGTTTTCCCTTCAATGACTAGCCACAGAGGTCCCGTGACAACTTGCCAACCGGTCAGTCTGGATGCTTCCACCAGGCTGGCAGCTTCCCCTGCGGTATAGGCAGCATCGCGGCTCCCCATAGGTTCATTCGCGCGCCTTAATGCCCCGGGGACGACCAGGTGAGTCGCAAACCACAGCAGCAGGTAAAAAGGAGCGGCCATGTCACGGCGCAGATCAAAGATAAGAAATGCACCACCGGGACGCAAAACACGTGCAATTTCATTTAATACTGCGACAGGCTGGCTCCAGTGGTGCAGGGAAAGGGTGGTGACCGCCAGGTCCAGCGAAGCATCCGGGAAGGGTAATTCCAGTGCGTCCCCTTTTTTAAACTGGACCCTGTGATCGGTATCCTGCCGGGCAGCAGCCTGTTCTGCCTGAAGTAGCAGCTGGTCTGAAAGGTCGACTCCGGTGATTTGCATACCGGGTGCTCGCCGGGCCAATTCAAAGACCAGATGTCCCGGCCCGCAGCCGATATCGACGACCTGTCCCTGCTGGACAAAGCGCAGGATGAGGCGCACCATGTACCAGCGCAGCAGGCGCATCTGCGGCCAGGCGGCGATGCGGTTAAAGGCGGCTGCAATCGAAGGATCCTCCAGGCTCTCCCAGCCGGGTACGCGCGCTCTCCTGCGGTTCTGATAGATCAGCGCCCCGAAAAAAACCAGCAGGCTTCCCAAGATAAGAGCAAGTTTACGTTTCATGCGCACACCTGTGCTTCAGACCAACTACCCAGCCGGCAGGAGGAACTTCCCCGGCCAGCACGCCACGATCGAGAAGCTGACCAGCTCGAGATGCTTCCATTATGGCATATTTTACGGCGCTGAGCGGCTTGATTCTGACCCCATTGATGTGCAATACTCGGAGCGGGTTCGGAGCGGCGATGGGAGTAGGGGTCCTTCGGCTCCGCTCAGGATGCCTCCCCGCTAGAAATTTGGCACCAATCTCGCTGGTGGCACTGTGGTACTGGAGACAAGGTAAATCATTGATTGGAAATGCGGGGGAAATGAAAATGGTGGAAGATTTGTGCAGTACACATTGCGGCGGATATGGAAACCCGCCTTACTTCACGCTTCGTCCAGAGAGAATACCGGGATCGTCCCGCCCGGAGGTGGGATTAGTACAATAAGGTTGAGCAAGAGGGATTGCTGCGACCCTTTGGATATCCAAATTAACCAATGCGAGAGTTCGACCGTTTTTTTGGTTTTATTGTTTGGTTAATCTTGTCTTGCATCATCCATTTTTTTTGTAATTACATGTCAAGTGCACCATGTTCTTCCGCCAGGCTGGTTCGAATTTCATTGGTTTTTTCCAGACCAAATACTTGGCCATGTTATCTCCCAAAGCGATACGCTCATCAATCTCTACTAAATCTCGTTCTCAAACACCAGTTTGTCGCACAGCAGAATAATCATTTGATCCCGAAACACCTTATTAAGCGTCTTAAGTTCCATGATCTCGTCGAGGGATGCAGGAATTTCGCTCTTGCCATTGTATTTCATGCAATAGACACATTTGCCCTGTGCGATGATGCAGGGTTGTCACATACCGTTATTCATTGCCGGGAAAAGAATGAACTCACTGATTTACAAAACTTAATTAGATCATTCATACCTTCAGATTTTAGATATTCAATCAGACCACTTTTTTTTTGTGACAACCAGTGCATCAAAAACATCCGTGGCGGCGCGTCGAATAGATTCAGCGTTACCTTGTCCAGTCATTTTACTTAAGAACTTCCCCGCGAGGTCACTGGCATAAATTCGGCCCATCATTGATGAGATTTTGCTATATTCTTCCTGGAAAAACTTAGCCTCTTGACGGTAGGGGCGGCCGAACAATTAACTATTTAAACGCTGGGATCACGTTTTTCACCAAAATCCTGGCGGTTGCATCTGCAGAGGTGTAATTTCCTCCAGTGAATACAACAACTGCATTTTGATCCGGAAAGACGACTATTTTCTGCCCACCCCACCCGAAGGCCCAATATGCTGAAATTTTCTTTCCTCCATTGGAAAAATCATGTGTCCACCATGTATATGAATAACCACGCGCTCCCCAGGTATTGTCTCCGGGCGGGATGGGTCGAAGGGGAGAATTAAACCAACGATTATCCGGTCCAGAATAGGGTACGGCGCCGTTTTCGACCCAACTCTCTGGGATAATTTGCTGTCCATTCCATTTGCCATCATCAAGGTAGGTCACCCCAAATTTCAGCATCTCCCTTGGGGTCAGTTGTTGGTCGCCGCCAGCATAAATCACCCCGGTGTTTTCAATCCAGCGCCAGGGCGGCGTTTCAATTCCCATGTGTTCGAACAGATATTGCCAGGAAAAGGATTCAATATCCATGCCCGTGGCATTCTTGATGATCTCACCCAGAATGATCATGTTGCCGCCACTATAGTTAAACTTAGTTCCAGGCTCACTGACCAGTGGCTTTTCCAAAATACAGGCAATCGGATCCTCGCAATCAAGCCAGAGAGCAATGACATCATTGTTTTCATCGGAATAAGATGTACCCCATTCATCCCACTCCAATCCAGATGTCATGGTGAGTAAATGCTCGATGGTGATTTGATCTTTGCCAGACGTGTTGAGATGTTGATGTTCAGGTAAATAATCGAAAATGGATTGATCCACGCTCTCGATAAAGCCTTGATCAATGGCAATCCCGATACAAGCGGAGGTAATGCTCTTACCTGCAGAATGAATGTTATGTCGGCGATCGACATTCCAGGTCACCCAATTGCCGTGAAAGTTCGGGTCATCCCATTGGTAGTCATGTCCGGGAAAATACTCCTCAAAAACTAATTTACCGTCCTTATAAATGAGCAGGGAATGGATTTCGCCATATATGCCGCCCTGGATGTCGTCGACGGCGGATTCAAGCAAGTTCACATCCATATTGGCTCGGGGTAAACTGCCGACTTTAAAATCATCATTCAGTTGCTCAGGTTGGCGATAAGAATAGGTATGAAGAGGCTCAGAACCGCAACCTGTCAAGATAATCAGAATTGCACTGAAAAGTAAGATGGCATAAATTTGTACTTTGGTTAGGGTTTTCATATGAATTTCGCCTTTCCCTTATAAGTATAGCCGCGCCAACTCATCCAAGAAACCCTTTTCCTGAAAATCGTCATGAATGGCTTTATCAGGTTTTTCGAAGTGTTTTTCTAGTTTGAACATTGTGCCATTGATTGTACTGTGATCTTGATGGGAAAGAATCAAATCCACAATAAATTCCCCTGGTGCTGAAAAAGTGCTTTTTTCCTTTAACCTCAGTTCAGGATATTGCGCTTTCGTCCCTCAGCTGCGCAAGGGATAAAACCTCGTAGCAGGCTTTTTCGCCCTGCATTGATGATAGCTCAAAATGCCTCCCCGCAGTGAATGCGGGAAAGGGAGGGGAGGTTGAAAATTGAATATTGAATATTGAAGGTTCGTGACTGGTCCAGGTGGGAGAGGTTTGCGGGCCAGTCTCGTGGCGAGGAGGGTACCCAATCAGCGTATGCCTGCGCCGGTGAACCCGGCAGTGAAAACCTGGATGACAGGGTATTTTTTAGCTAGGGGATGCGGAGGCAAGTAAACCAAGGGCCATGTGCAGGAGGAAGTTTCCGGGATGGATGGAGAATCCGATCACGGCGAGTATGGAAAATATTCCTGCATATATTCGCATGATTTTGTGAATTTTGCTGAACTCATTCGCAGTAAAAAAGATCACTTAAATCAATAACCTGCTTCCAGGGCATCTTTCAACAAATGGTCGAAGAATTGATAACTTCGGGGTTGAAGCTGTCTCGCCAGGATGAAATACTGGATATCATCCTGGTAAAATTCAGTTAAAATAAGAATGCAACGGATAAAAGTAATTGGGCAAACGTAGACGAATTCAGGAAGAAGGTAATGGCCTTTATCAAAACAATTCTGGAAAACCAGGCAGATGGGTTGGTCCAAGATCAGTATCAAGAGGCGCTAGATTGTTTGGGATATGTGCCAAACTTCATAAAAGTTTTCAGTTTGCACCCTGAAGTATATGACGCCTGGACGAAACTGCTCGGTACAATTCAATCCAGAATGAAACCTCGCCGCTACGAGTTGATAACCTTCGCGTCCGCTATGGCGCTTGAATGTAGATACTGAATGCTTGCACACGGATCGGAACTCTGTAAGAGTTTCTTCAGCGTGAATGAATTGAAAGCGATTGTAAAGGATTTCCGCAACTCTGGCCTTCCTATTGAAGAAGTCGCGATGATGTCTTTCGCACAGAAGGTTATCACCAGAACACATCAAGTAAACGAGAGCGATTTTGATGAATTACGAAGGTATGGTCTTTCAGACGATGAGATTCTCGACGTGATTTTGGTTAGCACAGCCCGCAGTTTCATCAGTAAGACGGTCGACGCCTTGGGTGCAATACCCGATAAAGCATATCAAGAACTGGAACCCGAACTTCTAGAATTACTCAACCCGGGCCGTTCTTATCCTTAGAACCAGGCAAGACATCAAATTAGTGAAAGAATGCCCAACCCGGTTTGCACCTGGCCGCGCCTTGCCTGGAAGATAAGCAGCATAAAAAGTTTTCACCTGGCCGGCCGAATGGGGATTCCTGTTTGCTTGAGCCCCTTCCGCTTCCCCCTCCCTTTACAGGCAAATGGCTTTATTCCCAGCACTCTCATATAGAATACTTGATTTCTCGCCAGAGATATTCTCAATCCTGGACACCTTTTTACAGTGCACATCTTCGTGACAAGATCCAGGAGCACCAACCCCGTGTGGTGGTGTTTTACAACTTCAGCTACCAGGATCAATGGTGGGAAATGGCGGGAGTCGATTTGCAGTACTCGGAGGATGGGAAATTTTACACCGGCAGGGAGCAGAATACACTGTTTCTGATTTGCAAGCATCCGGCGGTGAGGGGGATCACGAACCAGTATTTTGAGGGTTTTGGGAAAATCATCCGCCAGGAAACAGCCAGTTAGAAGAGTCTTTGCAATCTCGCAAATCAGGCAATCTCTGCTCCGCACAGCGCGCTTTCGGTGAGGGAAGCATTGCGGCGAATTTGGAAACTCGACCTGCTAAAAATGAATATAGTACATTGAATCAATAAGCGACACTTCTTCCCCTTATTTACATAACACGAGTTCGGGTTGGACTGACCAGGAGGTCTGCTTGTATTAAACTCCAACTGGTCGTCCAACCCGGCTGTGTATATTTCAGGGCGTGTCCCAGGGTTAATCGCCGTCCGACAAGGTCATCAAGAAGGCTACGATAGCAGCCTCTTCTTCTTCTGTCAGGTCAAGATCGCCTAACTCGGCAGTGTTGACATTCTCAGACACTTCCGGCGCCGGCCAACAATTGGCGGCTAAAGCTTGTTCTTCGGTATAATCACCCGGGCATTGCAGCAGCACATCGCGCGTGTTGTAGAAATGGACGATGCCCGCCAACGATTTGAAGTACCCGTTGTGCCCATATGCCTTGATGATGCAACCAGGATCCCCAGGATCGGCTTCACAGGAGCCCTTGCCAACATTGCGCAGGGTCGGGACCTTTTGCATACCCATGCTTTCGTCGGCATAATCTGCATACTCCGGTCTTGAGCTTAAAAAGCCACCCAGACCCAAATCGATCCAGTCATAACCAAGCGGGTTGAATGCTAGATCGGCGTAGTAGAAGGGATTTTCTGGGTTCTTAGGAATGCCGAGATTATCAAAGGTGAAGTCAGTAAACAGAGCATCCTTGCCGCTGAGGTGGCATAACTTGCACTTACCTTTGCCTTGAAACAGGGCATAGCCTTTTCTCTCTTCTTTTGACAATTTCGTCTTGCCGTCGAAGGACAGGTCATACTCCGAAGAAAAAGCGTTTACTTCTGGCGAATCCTCGTAGGCAGCGATGGACAGGCCGATGGCATCATAGGCCTTATCTACGTTTGCTGGATCACAGATTGATTCTCCCCAAACCTCTCTAAAAAGATCACCATAATCTCCACCGCAGACTTTTGAAACCACATCAGCAGGTGAACCCAACGCCTGTTCCAGTGGATTCAAGAACGGTCCCTGGGCCTGGTCGGCGGCCGGGTTGCCTAATTTCTCTCCAGTCGCTCTTCCATCCCAGAAGTTGCCGCCAATAAAGAGACCCTTCTTGTCCATATAGAAGACCGGGCTCAAAGTCGCATAGGCTGCGCTGGGCGGTTTGCGGTTGCCGAAACGACCAGGAACTGACCCTTCGTAGACCGCTCCGTGTGCGTTTGTATCTGAGATTGGCCCGGTAAAGCCTGCTTCCGGATCGTGGCAACTTGCGCAGGATTGGTTTAGTTTAGCGGAAAGATTGGTGTCGGAGAATATGGATTCACCCAGCTGCTCTATTGGTTCAGCATCCGGGCTTTGTGCAGCGGTCGCCAGGAAAGTAATCAAAAGCAAAACCGCGGTGCACATAAATGTAAATAACAAAACTCTTTTGGTGGTCATTTTTGCATTCTCCCAATTTACTTCAAGCTGGTAAATTTCCCACGAATTTGTGCAAAATAGCTGTCCACCTCCTTTCAAAGCAATTAAAGCCCCAGACGTCAACAATCGATGTGATCAAGATTGACGATCGTTTAAAACTGGCCTGTAACCAAGCAAAGGCGCAGGGGATAGATGAAGTCGGTAGGGGTAATCAGGCTCTTTGTTTGGAAAAGACCCAATAAGACCTTTTTAGTATAGGGCAAACAATGCTGGCAGGATAGTTGTAAAGAGTACAAATTATTCGTGATATTAGTCATTATTTAATTTAAGCTAATTGCCAAGATCCCTTGTTTATCCCGAACTGAGGTACCTGTACATCGTGAAGTCTTTTTTCAACGTACTGAAACCTTGTGCGACGTGATGAAGGTTTTTTGATGAAAGTTGAAGAAATTGAATTTATTGTTTTCTAGAATCAACACCTATCTCCAGCCCCTGCTCTGCTTGTTGGTTGATAATCCAGGGACACACAAGACGATCATGGCTGGTTTGTTTGGAAATTGATCATTGGGGGAGATCTCGATTGCTGTTTGATATGCCGGCCAGGCGAGATGGGGGTATAGGCTTGCAAAAATGGAACATTTGTGCTAGATTCGGGAGAGAAAGATCTATTTAACCGGGTGAGAAGACCGGAGGTAAGCATGCAAGACGGCGAACTAGCCAGGCTGCTGTACGGGGAGCAGGCTGTGGAACCTGATGAGCGGCTGCGGCTGTGGGCGGCGGCCTTCGAGGCCTGGCTGGAAGAACGCAGGACGAAATACAGCCGCGACATAGGGCCCGAATCGCAGAGGGCGTGGGCGGAATTCCTGGCCATGACTCACAAAGCGCCGTATGAGGTGGGAACAGCAGAGGTGGAAGCCTATATCGAGGCGCTGCAGGAGAAAGGATTAAAAACGGGGACGATCTTTGTAAACTGCTGACAGGTCTGAGCAGTTTTTACCAATACTGCAGCGCGCAGGGAATCGATGGTCCTGCCCTGACCCCTGGATTCAACCCAGCGGCCAAGGCGCACAGACCCGGGTTGAAGCGGAATGAAAAAGCTGAAACGCTGAGCAAAGAGGCGGAAGAGGCGCTGTTGGAAGTGATCCGGAATGACCCCTCGGTGATCGGCAAACGGGACCTGGCGCTGTTTTCCCTGCTGCTGCGGACCGGCTGCAGGGCGAAGGAGGCGCGCAATTTGCAGTGGGGGCAGGTGGAGGTCGAAGGTGGAAGGGTCCTGCAAGGATAGCGGGGCAGGCTCTTCGTCCCGTAAGAACACTGGGATTCCAACTAAGCTCAGCCCCGCGGGAGTGCGGGAGTAAATGAAGCTTCCCCGTAAGAACACCGGGATTCCAATCATGAAGGCACCTAAAAATATTAATATGACTAAAACTATCTAAAATATCAATAATGGGGTATAATACTAGTCTTCAAGTTGATTATCAGTTTCCAGGTTCAGTGTAAGTATCTGGAGGTAACCATGTTAGATCCAACATTATTGATGAGTATCACCGCAAGAACAGAGCTGGAAGAGCGCGACCGAAGAGCTCAAAAATCGAAGACCCACAATCTGCCAAGGGAAGATGCTCCCAGCAGATCGATGAACAACGTAACGATTGGATTGATTTCATCGGTAGCGATCACCTTTCTGCTTGTGTTGCTGGTCGCAACTCCCTGAGAGACAGGTACTAGGCATTTTTTTTTGAAGGCAGGGATCAATAACGATTTATCAGTGATCAGTGGCTTCTTCGTGGAAAGGTAAGCAGTAGAAATATTTTCGTGTGAGATGGCCAGGATGAGGGGGGCTTACCCACCCAGTTCCTGGCAAAAAAGACAAATTTGCTGGCTGATCGTTCGTTTTTCAGCAAGCATCTTCATTTAATAGCAGACCTTGTGGGAGAAGGGAGGCAAATAATCCACCCTGGGGAAAACCCTGCACCGGTATTCCTTCCAGAGTCAGCAGGTTCAGCGTCCGCCTCCACCATTACACTGCATGCTGGGGTAGGTGCTGCATTCCTGGTATGTTATTCCAGCGCTTGCTCGATATCCTTAACCCGGTGGTAGCTGGAGTGACCGTCAAGATCGGAAGGCCATTCCGGTTTGTGTTCCCTGCCGCTGAACCATTCTTCCGGCGCCTCTCGAAGTGCCATAAGTACTTGCTCCTGAACCTGCCTGTGCCAGGCTAATATTTCCTGTGGGGAGCGATCCCGCCAGCGCAGATAGATGAGATGGTTTCCGTCGGTAATATTTAATCCTTTCTCCTCGATTGGTACAGGTTGTTTTTTGATTCTCCTGGCAACATCGGCTTTCCAATGAGTAATATGAGCCAGGGCATCTTTCACTGTCCAGGGGTCTTTGGTCTCGGGTCTGGTGATCAACTGGTCCCAGTCCTCACCAGCAAGATTGCTGACCAGCTGGTCGAGGAGTTCAAACTCCCGGGTAGTGCGCTCGATCACTTCCTCACGACTGTGACGCATAAATCATCTCCTTTGTATTCTCATCCCACCTGCACGCTCGCTGGGCGTTGCGCCCAGCGATCAATTATAAAGGTAAATACAGGAATTATTTCAGGGGATGACCTTGCTTGACGAGGATTCATCCTAGAAAATATTGAGTGGCAGGCTTCTTCCACGATTCTCAGCCCTGCAGGTGTGCGGGGTCCCTGCAAGGACAGCGGGGCAGGCTCTTCGCCCCGAAAGAACACCAGGATTCCAACTCCTCTCAGGATGCTTCCCCGGAAGGATAACGGGACGGGCTTCTTCGCCCCTTGGCTGCGCAAGGGATAAAACTTCGTGGCAGGTACATTAGCCATTCAATGTGTGCCACTCTAAATACGCGGCACCCTGCTCAGAATGCCTGCAAACCAAAGCTTGGAAGATTTTTCCCTCGCTTTGCTCGTTCAGAATGACTTTATTCTATTTTGGAGGAACGGGCGGATCAGTGATAAAACGACATTAATCAGAGGGTGGGTTCAGAGATTGTTGGGTGTACACAATCCAGCTAGTCGGAAACTAGCCCCACTCTGGGGCAAAGATCAGGAGATTCTTCCCTCCCTTCGACGACTCTCAGAATGTGTGTCACTGAGGCGAACTCGATTACACACCGCGCGCCGGATGAATGGCGCGCGAGTCTTTCGCTGGTTGATCTGCATGATCCAGGCGATTTTTCTGTTACTGAGACGAAATTCAACAACTTTTAGGTTCTGTTGACCGGTATCCTGCCAATTGGTACAATAGACCTGTTTTTTTTCTAGCTTGAGCCCAGGGCTCAAGAGATCACACCAACAAGGAGATATTGAGAGTAGATATCATGAAAAACAAATTGATACCTTTGATTTTTATTATTGCTGTCCTGCTGGCTGCATGCGGCGGGGGGGGTGAAACCGCTGCACCAGCGACAGAAGCAGCCCCCGCGCAGGAGACAAGCGTACCTGCAGACAGCGGCGATTACGGGCCTACACCGGTTTCGAATGCCGCAGTTGCAGTGATGCCCACGCCAGAAAGTGGTGCACCTGCTGTTACCGCAGACTTTAATACCTACGTTCGGGGGGGCCCAGGGACGAACTACCCGGTGTATGGTGCCTTTCTTGGTGGGGCCAGCGCAAGTGCAATTGGACGCAGCGAGGATGGCTTATGGTGGGTGATCAGCATACCAGTTGCGGCAAACGGCCAGGGTTGGGTGCCGGCAGCCTACGTGACTGCAAGCAACGCGGGCAGCGTACCGGTTGTGGCGGCGCCACCGGTCCCGCCGACGGTCAACTTCCAACCGCCCGCCGCAGGAGATCCGCAGGGAACCGCGCTGGTTGAGACCTATGTCCGCAACGGGCCGGGTTTGACTTATCCGGCATATGGTATCGCTGAAGCGGGTATGACCGCTGGCATCATCGGCCAGAGCGAAGACAGCCAGTATTGGGTTGTGCGCGTAGATCCCTCGAATATCGGGGCGGGGTATGCCTGGGTTGAGAAGGCTTATGTCCAGGCGAGCAACATTGATGATGTGCCCACCATAAAAACGCCGCCTCAAGATACGGTGGTCGATGTCGTTCCACCAGCAGAGGGTGTTCCCCTGGGAATTGCCATCGAGTATCTGAATGTTCGCAACGGTCCCGGCACGATTTATCCAGTCCTGGGAGTCGTTGCTCCCGGTGCTGCCGGGGAACTGACCGGCAGGAGCGAGGATGGAAACTGGTACGCAGTAAAAATTTCACCAGAATTTTACGCCACCGGCCAGGCCTGGGTTGCCTCCGCGTGGGTGCTTACCGAAAATGCAGACAACCTGCCGGTACTGCCTGCACCGGCCCTGCCCCCGACTGTGGAGGTACCTGCTCCACCTCCTTCCCAAGGGGCAACCGGGATAACAGTTGAGCCGATAAATGTACGCAGCGGGCCTGGTTCACAGTATCCCAGCTACGGTGTTGTCCCCATTGGTACTGAGGGTCAGATCATCGGAGTCAGCGAGGATGGGAACTGGTGGGTGGTTGCAATTTCAACCACCGTCGATCCATCGGGACAGGGTTGGGTCAGCGCGGCTTATGTGCTTGCCAGCAACGTGGAAGGTGTGCCCGTAATAGCCACACCGGAAATGCCCCCGGTTACCGACCTACCACCGGCTGAAGGTGATGTGCCTGTAGGCACCGCCCTGGAGGCAATTAATGTCCGCAGCGGTCCGGGCACCGAATTTCCCAGCTACGGCATCGCACCACAAGGGGCGACTGGAGAGGTAACCGGTGTCCTGGCAGATGGCACATGGTACCAGATCAAAGCCCCGGCATTGAGCCCGGATGGAATTGCGTGGGTAGCAGCAGCATATGTCACGGTCACCAACGCTGAAAATATACCTGTAGTTTCCCCATAGACCGGATTCTCACCCCGGTATCCCGCTGGACTCATCCGAACACAGTAATCCGGATTTCCACCAGCGGGGTGCCGGGGACCTTTTTAACTCAAATCACGTTTTCCCCATTTAGAATCTAAAACCAAATACAAGGGCCTGGCAGATGAAGGCTTGTCACACAGATTTTTTGCGGGAATTCGATCCCCCTGCAGGCAAGAGAAGATCAACGATCTCCTACCAGGACGATATTTCCAATCACCTTTCCGCTTTCAAGCAGCTGGTTGGCCTGGGCTGCTTCAGTCAACGGGTATGTCCCTGCGATGATGGGGTTGATTTTTCCTTCCGTTAATAAGCCAAATAAGATCGCCCAATCTTCCAGAAACGGCTGGCGGTTCAGGCGGGATGACCCGGTTCCGTAATATTTTGCAGAACGTCCATTGGGGAGGAGATGATACAGCGCGACGCGGCTCAAGAACCTGATCATGCGCGGGAAATTAAGCGGGTTTGCATATCCCACATAGGTGCCGCCTCTTTTCAGGAGCGGGAAACTGCGCTGGATATAGTCGCCTCCAATTCCATCAAAGACAGCCTCGATACCCTGCGGCTCTGCATCCTGGATCACCTGCACGAAATCCTGGGTGTGGTAATCGATGGGCGTTGCCCCGTAATCGACCAGGACCTGGTGTTTGGTCTTTGAAGCCAGACCGTACATTTTCAGTTGGGCCAATACACCCAGCTGTAAGAAGGCGGTCCCGATCCCGCCGCTGGCGCCGATGATCAGCACGCGGTCATGCCGCTTAATCCTGGCAGAGCGATGCATCACCTGGTAGGCGACGATGTAATTCAAGATCAGGGGCGCGGCTGCTACCGGGTCCACATCAGCCGGAACCGGTATCAACTGCTTCTCAGTCAGGTAGCAGTATTCTGAATATCCCCCGGAAACGGTTAACGCGGCAACCCGATCCCCAACCCTGGTTTTCTCAACTGCTTCGCCGATCGCATCTACCTCGCCGATGACCGCATATCCCGGCACGAAAGGTACCTTGACCTTAAAAGGGGATGTCCCGTAACGGGCTTCGACATCTGGTAAGCTCACCGGAGCGGACAGGACCTGAATGCGCACTTCGTGTGAATTGGGAGCGCGCAGGTCATTCTCGACAACCTTCAGAACTTCAGGTCCACCTCTTTTTATGGCAGTTACGCTTCTATATTTCATTATTATGCCTGTTTTTCATAAATCAATGTGTGGTTGACCGGTCGTTTGCCATTAAATACTTTATATATATCCAATTTTTTGATCAGTATCTGTTCCTGCGTTGACCAAACGGAACTCCCTTAAATTTCCTGGAAAAAGAAGCTATCAAGGAGCTCTATTAAGCTGGTTTGAACGGAATATTCAGCCAGCCAATTCTTTAACATCGCGGGCATAAGCACTGAAGACCGACATGGGGAGCAGGATGAGGATGAAGACCACACCGTAAACCATGACAGCCTGCAGATAATCATTAAGGAAATAACCCACAATCCATTGTCCCCAAATCCAGGCCAGGAATATGACCAATAGCCAGGGCCACAGCTTTGATGAGAAATCCAGGATTTGACCTGGTGGTTTTCTGGAGATTGGCCTGTTAATTCTCGTACCTGCAATTCCACCGCCGATTCCGATCAGAGGTGGAAAGAGGCCTCCCCCAACCAGGAGCAATGCAACGGATAAAAGCATGAGGATCGAACCACCGTGTTTATGCTGGATAAAGGCAGTTGACCAAACCAGGATCAGCAATCCAACAATCAGGGACAGGATACCTGCAGATAGGAAGTCAGGCAGGATGGTTAGCGCGGGTTCGCAGGCATTCCAGATATCTTCAGGCACACATGGAGGTCCAATAGAGGTGATCATCAGCCCTTCTGTGCTGGTGCTGCCCTGCAGGATTTCAAAATAGCCATGCTCGAGACCTGCGATCCCTGCCGATATTCCTAACCAGGTGGAGACAGTTTTGGTCGCTTTTCTCATCCTTTATCTCCTTGATAAAAATAGCTGAGGGATCTGCAGATCGCCAATCCCACCCAGCGGCGATTCTCTCCTGCTTTCTTCCCGGATCCGTAACCTGTGGGCCAGAGCCCATCCTCTTCCTGGTGGGAAATAAACCAGTCCAAGCCGCGGGAAATATCAGCGTCCTGGCGCTTAAAACCTAATTTGGCGAGGGTGTCCATGGTTGTCACTAGGCTGTTCCACCAGAAGGGGAATTGAAACTTCAGCCAATAAGATCTGGCCTTGCGATCATTATATTTATCGGGCTTGAGGATGCGGACCTTCAGTGCCTCCCCGGCCGCGATTACTTCAGGCTTGGAGCGATAATCTGGATGTTCTGCAAGTGGACGCAGCACCATGCCCGTTGCCATATGCGCATGAGGTTTGCTCCGGTCCAATTGGACCGGGTCAGATTGCCAGAACTCCGGAGTTCGTTCTTTCCAGGGTACCAGCTGTGTAGGGACAATCCAACCGCTATCTTCCTGCTGCATGGACAGCAGCCAATCCAACCCGATTTTCAGCCGGGGGTCATCCGCATACCCGGCTTTGATCAGCAGCTCCAGGATCGCGCCGTGGTAGTAAGGCATGTACTGGTTGCCCAGGATTCCGCGTATGTCACCCTCTGCGGTTTGGCAGCTGAACACATATTCAGCTGCTTTTCGAATCGTGGAATTTGCGCGGTTAAATCCATACACCTCAACCAGCATACGTAGGTTGCGATAAGTCTCGAGGAGGGAATAATTTTGACCGGGGACGGATCCAGAATTCACCCCCGGATATTTCCACGAGCCATCTTTCTGCTGTTTTTTTACAAGAAGGTTGGCTCCAGATAATTCCCAGAGGGTCTCGATGGAGCTGACCGGTTCCCCGAGCAAATCTCGATTGATGAAATACTGCAGGGCTTCATCAGGTTGTGAGAGCAGCGCAGGTATCGGGTTGCGTTCCAAGATTTCGAGATTGGTGAACAAAATAAATATCCAGTTTGTTATTTGAGTCTCACTGCTAAGGATTCATCCTCAGCGCCTATTGGGAATGATTGGTTATTGGCAGCCCTACCACCAGGAGAACCATTCTTGTATTTATATGAGCTGCGATGCAGGCATTCGCTTCCTGGCCAGCAAGTAAACAGTGATCCCGCCGGCCAGCAGAAGGATTTCAAGCAGTATGCTGAAGATGAAACCCGGACCAGAAGTCCAAAGACCGAGTCCAACAGTTGGTGAGCCTTCGAACAGGAGGGGTAAATCAGCAGGGTGTACGATGAAATCAAGCAGCCAATGGCTGAAGACGACCAGACCAATGATGATGCTTATTCCGCGGTCCTTATAAAATAAGAATGCAATTGCTGAGAACAGCAGAGACCAGACCACAGCCATGAACAACCCATGAGACCATGGAATCGAGCCTGGCACTATCACCTGGACACCCTGGTTGAAATCAGTCTGGCTGATACCAGCATCTTCAAGGCCGAGGGTAATAAATAAGAAGCTCAACAGGTCGAGCGCCTCGCTGGCTACCAGCAGAACCAACAGTGAAACTCTTGGCGCGGCAGGCTTAGCTGATAACCCGATTGCGAGATGGGCGGGTCCCATGGTTTGAACTCCTAATGCTGGTTGCTCTCCAACACGACCAGCTGCTGGTAGAGATCGTCGATCCAGGTGCGGATGGCATCCCAATCCCGGTGATCTCCTTCTGTCCAAACCCTAAAAAGAACACTCAGCCGAAATTTCAATCGATCGCTCGATGATGGGATTTTCTGAATGTCAAGGATACCAGCAAAGAGACCTTCGCTGAACGGTGGGACCAGGTCGCGGATTGGATGAAGCCAATCGGACACCTGGGGACGATATTTTTCACCGTTGCGCATTGCCAGGGTCATACACAAAGAAAACACGGCAAATGGCTTCCTGGTTAATTCGGCCTGGTACGTCTCCACAAACTGAACCGCTTCTGGCAACCAATGCTGGTTTTGAATTGCACTACCAGCAACGACTGCCCCATACGGTGTGAGATCAACAACGTCCTGCACAGGTGATAGATCAACCTGCATGCCTCTATCAGCCAGCGTCTTAACCACCAATTCAGCCACCTCAGCCGTGGAACCGGTCCGGCTAGCATATGTCACAAGGATTTTTTGAGGCATTAATGGTCCTCCAGAAACCCGAAAAATATTTTTACTCCAAGCAAACGCAGATATGATTGGAGTCTACAGTAAATTAGGCCAATGGTAGCTGCAGTCTCAGCTGGCATGAATAGTGCCTCGCAGAAAGAGGGCAAAGGGGATCGAGAGGATGATTGCCATGACAACCACCACCACGATGTCGACCAGATTCAAAGGTGCAGTGGTTAATAAGGGTTGGATGATAAGAAAAATGATCAACCCGATAAAGAGCATACTGGCAGCGAAGAGCAGTCCCAATCCACTGGTATAACCGAGAGGCCGGTTGCGCAGCAGTAAGTACCCGCCAATAATCCATAAAATCGAGATGGCAATATCTGCAGCGAGCGTCCCGATCTCGACAGCTGGGAGGCCTGTATGGTTAAAGAATGTGCCAATGATCATGTTGAGCGCTCTTAATATAAACAATATCCCGAAAATTAATAGAAACCAGCCAGCAAGTTTTTCGAATACTTGGCCGGACAGCCGGTCCTGGATTGCTTGGCAGTCAATTCGCTGGAGAATATCGAAAATATTGTAAGCACTCAACAGTACCAAAGCAACATAAGCCAGCGTAAGGCCGCCCAGGGGAAGGCCGATTATATAGACGAGGTAATTGTAGATCACAAACAGCAGCGCTCCTGGCCAGATGAGCAAGCCAGTTAAATTGGAACGCTGTGTAAACCACAGGGAGCCAAGCAGGATAGGAACTCCGATTACCAGGTTGATGACATCGTTTGTCAAAAAGTTTTGGATCAACACTTCTGATTGGTAGAATTTTTCTGGGAAAATCAATCCACCCAGGGATAGGATTCCCATGAGAATTGTTACGATCAATGAAAGATAGGTCGGCCGGGTAAGTCCGCCAGATACAGGGAGCTGCCTGGATGAGTTATTACCTGTCATTGGATAAATTCCTCCATTCTCCCTTTCTTCTTTCATTTAACATACTGCAGCTTGAATTCCTGGCGCTACGGTTACCAATTTACAACGACCGAGGTGCTGCTCCAAGATTGACCTGATAAAAGACGGTCTCAAGATAAATCATCCATGATCCTTTGAGCAGACAGGCGTCCAGAAACCATGGCGGTCGGCATGCCTGTGCCCGGACGCGTGCTGGCTCCAACAAAATATAAATTGTGGATCCTGGGATGGCGGAAATCAGGGCGGAAGTAAGCCAATTGAGTGAGGTTATGGCACAGCCCATGGGTCGAACCTTTTTCCAGGTTGTAGCGCTTCTGCCAGGTCAAGGGAGTGAAATTGATTTCGAACTTGAGGTGTTCTTCCAGGTCATCGATTCCGATGGTGGATAACTTTTGAAGGACTTTCAGCCGAGCTCGATCGCGGATCGATGCCCAATCCTGGGACCCGTTTTCTGATTTGTGGCCGACAGGCACGATGGCGATCAGGGTGTCCTGGCCTGGTGGAGCCATGCCCGGATCAAGTCTTGTGGGAGCATGAACATAGAGGCTGGGGTTGGCTGGAAGGGTTAAATCTTTGTTGATGCTTTCAAAATTCTGGCGATAATCATCGACCAGGAATAAGGTGTGCGGTTTGAGAGAAGGGTATACCCGATCCAATCCCCAGAAAAAACTGATCACCGAGCACGAAAACCGCATGCGGTTCACTCTTTTTAACCTCTGGTTTGGAGGAAGAAGATTGTGGTAGACGTAAGGCAGATCGGCATTCGCAAGGATCACATCTGCTGATAAATATTTGCTATTATTCAAAGATACCCCGGTTGTTCTACCTCCTTCCACATTAATCTGCTCGATCGTACTGTTGAAGCTGAAATCGACTCCGGCATCGCGAGCAAGAGACATGAGGGCTTCAATCACCTGGTACATGCCCCCCTTCGGATACCAGACTCCATGGGCGAGTTCGGTATAAGGCATCATTGAGAAGGTCGCTGGCGCTTCGAACGGACTTAACCCCATGTATACATCTTGGAAGGTGAAAGCTGCCTTCAATCTCGGATTATTAAAATAATTTGACACGTTCGCGTAATGCTTTGCCAAAGGTTTTACCTGGTAGAGGAGCGGAACCTGGCTGAGCTTGAAGAAATCAGATGCCCTGCGAAAATCTGGGTAAACTAGTTTCTCGAGACTGAGATGGTAATGGCGATGGCCTTCTTCCAGGTAACGCAATAATCCCTGGAAGCTGCCGGGTTCGAAAGACTCCAACTGTTCCTGTAATTTTTTGAGGTCCGAAGTCAATCCTAATTGGCTGCCATCATCAAAGACCAAATGGTAAGTCGGATCAACGCGCAGCAGCTCCAGCATTTCGTTTATGGTTGTACCAAGTGCTGAAAATTCTTTCTCGTATAACTGGGGCATGACAAACAGGGTGGGACCGGTATCAAATTGGTGCCCTTCCCGGGAGATCCGATCACAGCGACCTCCTGGACGGCGGTTTTTCTCAATGACCTGGACATGAAAACCCTGATTTGCGAGGTGAATGGCGGCAGTGATGCCACCAATTCCGGCTCCAATTACAATCGCTTTTTTAGTTGGCATCACTGATTCACTGGATTGGAGCTATGGGCCGCGAATCTTCCCTTGACCCAGGAAGAGCTAAATGCAGCGGATAAAGTCTTCCAGATGATCCAAAGACTGGCTGGGAGACCCCTGCGCTCGTTATACTCAGATCGCAGGCAGAAATTGTCCCGTTCGATGGCGCGCAGCATCCACTCAAAACGCGCAGTATAAGCATAGCCGACCATTTTGCAGCGCACGTTCTTGATTTCAGCCAACGATTCACAGCCCTGCTCGAAAAACTTGCGCGCTAATTTCACCCGGCTGCAAACCCATGCCTGGTAAGCCTGGTTGTTGAGATCAGAAGGTGAAAGTTTATGGTCCTGCAAATATTCGCGGGGAATATTGAAATAACCAAGCTGGTTATCATCCAGGGTGTCCCTAAGCATATGCACGATGTGGGCAGCGTTGACTGCCCTGTAAATGGATTTGTTTCCTGGCGGAGGATCATCATGCCCGATAAAATAAAACAAGGCATTGGAGACCGCAACAGCTAATGATTGGGAATATTGATCTAATTCAGCCTGTGAAATCAGCTCCCCGCGGCGCGTTGCATCGAATTCTAAGACGGCCATCATGTTGTCCAGGTAGGAACGCAGACCAGGGTTACTGCCATCATCATGGTGCACTAAATCCAACAGCATTTGCTCCTCCGGGCAAATCCTTTCTGGAGTGACTCCTCGATAACATGCCTGCAATAAGCTCTTCTGGCGCTGGATAAAAGCTATCTTCCCGGGTTTGTCGGCCTGCTTTTCATCCAAGATATCATCAACCCAGCGGAAGTACCCATAAGCCTGGTATGCCTGTTCGACCCGCTCCCGATCGGCGAAGATGCGGATTGTGTAATAAGTTTGTTTACTGGCAGCTTTTGTGATGCTCGCAGCGATGGATTGGGATTTTGGAAGAGGAGGAACCATAGGCCACTCAATTGGATCAACGAATAATCAGCGAAGGCAGTCTTATTATGATCTACGTTCCAATTTCCGCATAGTTGCATAAATAATGAAATTGCATGGATATTATTCAGTTTAATTTATCCGCACCGAGCTGGTTTATTGGAAATTGTGACAGGTCCATTACTTCATTAAAGAGCTTGATTGACATGACCACTTATCCTGATCATTAGACGATCAGGTCGTGCCTGGTTACCAATTTGATTCCACGTGTCCCCGATCATTATTCTCCATGGTTCACTTTGGAGAAGGAAAGCAGAGGTGAGATATCTATCAATCAAACTCCATCCCTAAATCGGTATTTTTATTCCCGGATTGAAGCTAAGTAACAGGATCAACCGTGGGAGTCAGGTTTAAAACCAGTATCTCTATTTGCCAGTGTATCTCATTGTTGTAAAGTATTCCAGCCTTATCGAATCTGATCAAAAATGATGTCAACCTGATTTGTATTTCCAGACGTGATGACCGGATGAGAAGCCAAACTGGTGAATAATAAATTCCCCGAGCTGTCCTCGATGCGCGCGATGACTGAATAAGTATGGTCAGCGATGATTCGTTTCGGATTGTATATCAACAGAAAGGGTTTGGGAAATTCAGCAGCAGAACTGATGATTTGCTCTGCGATCGGACTTTGTTCGCTTTCGCCCCTTATGTCATCTATTAATTGAACACGAATCACAACCCCATCGGGTAAGATCAGGTCGCCTACTCCGAGGACGTAGCCCATGATGATTGAATGGAAAACCAGCCGCGCTTCTCCAGAGCTGTCTGTCATAGCCAGTTGCGGACCATCCAATTGATACGCATTGACCTGCTCGAGCGCGTTGAAATAAGCAGATTCTTGAGCCAATATACCTGGAGGAAGTTCACATTCTTTGGCAGTCGAGGTCACAAAACCAAAATTGAGCCTATCGCGGTTTCGTTCATAGCTGGTTTTGTAGTTGTTGCAGCCACCAAAACCACCTGCCTGAAAGCGGTCAAACTGGAGGGTGACCGGGCTTTCCTGTATTGGAGGGCGTTGATTTAATGAGGCAAGCATCCACAGGTGATCTTCAATATTAACCAGGTCTTTCCTGGCTGGATATTCACCATACCCAACCGCGACCCGATCCTCTGCGATCAGGCTGCCATCGCGTGGTGAAGCAGCAAAGGCTACGATCTCCCCTTGAGAGCCAGATTGAGCGTTAATCGTTAAATCCACTGTCCAGGGCTCGGATCCACCTGAACCTGCATCTGGGGCATCAATGAGCGTCGATTTTTGAGCAAGGATATTTCCCGCAGCATCCAATGCCTGGACAACCAGGTTGCCTTCAAATAAACCCCCAGCAGTGCCCTGGACATTGGTTGACCAGGTGAGATCAAGATTTGCTCCCTGCGTTGGGCTGCTGATCTCAATAAATGCTGTTGGTTGGACTGCTTCTCTTATTGAAAGGATCCCAGCAGAAGTTAACAGCGCGTAGGCAAGGATCCCGACCAGCACGAGACCTACCAGGAGCATTACCGCGATGATCCAGCTATTTTTCTGCTTAGCTTCAGAATTTTCTAATTTCTTATTGCTGTTATTGTTTTTCAGCTTCTGAGACTCCTTGAATACGTTCGATTAATTCGCCAGTTGCCGGCAGGGATGCTACCAGTCCGTTGGTGGCGGATACCAGATCGATACAGTAAAATCTTTAGCGAAATTTCTTGATTCGGATCCAATTGTATATTCAAACCCGGGTTAGCGCGGTCCATTCTGACCAGCAGATATCCAAATATAAATTGAAATCAAGGTGGTAATAACTTTCCAAATCAACATTTCTCTAATCTAAATAAATGTTCATCCTGACCCTGGTTCAACCCTGCGAAGCCCTTACACAACCAACAAGAATTGGACAATTTAGCATTAAATCTTGATCAATTTAAGCATTTTATGTTCGAGATGATTCTGGATTCAAGCTCAGCCAATCGAAGGTGGTTAGCAGTGTCCTGTTCATCAAAGCATTCAACACGGGAGAGGCAAGGCCGAGCTATCAGTAAAGCCCTGAGTATGTAAGACAGGGTAAGCCCTTCCTGCCTAGTGACCAGGAGGTGAAACCTGGGGTTTGCTCCGCGATCGTTTTGCTCCCAATTACTTGAAAACCATGGTGAAAACGAGGAGGGAAGCTGTGTAAATTCAATGATGCCCGGGTGATTCACAGTAGAACTGGAGATTTAACTTTGCTTAAAGGTGAGAGAAAGAAAATATTAATTGAATTTGCCAATAAAATTTTTTCAGATACAATAAAACAACCAGTTCACTGTATCAGGGTTAACTTAATCAAAGCAGAAAGAACAGGAGGTAGGTGAAATGAGTATACTTGGATGGATTGTTTTAGGAGGCCTAGCTGGCTGGATTGCCAGCATCATCACCGGGCGCAATGACCGTATGGGTTGCCTTACCAATATCGCTGCGGGTGTGGTTGGTGCGATCGTGGGCGGCTGGCTGTTCAGCTTCTTTGGTGGGGGTGAGGTTACCGGATTGAACCTGATGAGCTTGGTAATCGCTGTCGTCGGGGCTGTGGTAGTGCTGGCGATTGTTAATCTCATCTTCGGCAGGAAGTAGGATTATTGATCGAATACGATCGGTAAAAACTGCCAGAAGCCTGAATAAAGCGAATACAATCAGCCCAGACAATTCTTTTCAACGCGCGTTAAAATCTTGCGTATAGATTAATTTTCTATTTGCTTTGAGGTGATTCTTTGTTGATGGAGAAGAACCATGCCAGCACTTTTAAGTGCCGGTCCTTGGTTGGATGTGATTATCGCGATTCTGATATTGCTGATAGTCATCTTCATTGTTTTATCCATGAGACCGTTTAAATTGAAGTTTGAGATCAGCTCTCACCCAGCGGGCACATTTGAAGAGGCGGTTAGGCGGGTCAAGGAGATTCAAAACGCTGAAGGAAAGATGGCAGATCTCCATCCGTCTTGTGGGACCAAGATGCTCATGCATGGTGCAAAAGTGGATCGAACGATCGTTTTCTTGCATGGATTTACCAGCTGCCCGGCACAGTTTGCCCAATTGGGTCAGGAGTATTTCGACAAAGGTTACAATGTTTATCTGCCGCGCACTCCCCGGCATGGCCTTAAAGACCGATTGGGTAGTCAACTAAAGGGATTGTGCGCAGAGGAAATGGCAGAATTTGCCAGTCAATCCGTGGATATTGCCCAGGGATTGGGTAGGCGAGTGATCGTTGTTGGACTCTCCGGGGGTGGCTCAATGACAACCTGGTTATCGCAGCAGCGGAATGATATTGACCTGGCAGTTCCTATCTCCCCATTCCTGGGTGTTGGATTTATCCCTCGCAAACTCAACCGGTCTCTGACCCATTTGATACTTTTATTACCTGATTTTTTCATGTGGTGGGACCCGATCCAAAAAGAAAAAAATCCCAATTCAACCCCATATTCGTATACACGTTATCCAATACATGCCTTATTTGAGAATCTACGCTTGGGTTATGTGGCTGAAGCCGGGGCACGCAAGGTGAAACCAGCTGCTGGATCGATCCTGACCATCACCAATGCGAACGATGATTCAATAAATAATGAGGTGGTTGCTGAGTTCGAGCAAATTTGGCGGGGTTATGGAGAAGGTTTCTTACGAACATTCCAATTTCCCAAAGATCTGCAGCTGCCGCACGACCTAATCACGGTTGGTCGCCCGAATGCAAGGGTTGAAGTGGTTTACCCAAAAATCCACGAGCTGATCAAATGATGGTAAGAGACAAATTAAAATTCGAAATCGGAGGTCATCATGGAAGTTGATGTAAGATACGGTCCAGCTTATGCACTGGCAATCGTTCATCTGGATCACCGGGAGCAGATCCAGGTAGAGAGTGGGGCGATGGTCGGGATGTCACCTGACCTGGAGATGGAAACTGAAGCCAGGGGTGGTTTCTTTAAATCACTCGGTCGCTCGATGTTTGGTGGGGAGAGCTTCTTCTTAAATACCTACACTGCCTCTAAACCCGGGGATATTATTGCTCTTGCACCGCCATTACCCGGTGATATCGCTGTAATTGAAATGCGGGGAGAAACATTGATGGTCCAATCCGGAGCTTACCTGGCATCTTCGGAAGGCATAAACATCGATACCAAGTGGAGCGGTGCAAAGACTTTCTTCGGAAGCGAAGGTTTGATTATGCTCCGGATCAGCGGTACGGGGACATTGATCATCTCCTCCTATGGCGCGATCCACCACATGCAGCTGGATGCAGGAGAGGAATTTGTGGTGGATACCGGTCACCTGGTTACTTTTCATGAGCATCTAAGCTTCAATGTGAAAAAAGTAGCTGGTTGGAAGAGCACCCTGTTCAGCGGTGAAGGTCTGGTAATCGAGTTAAAAGGTCCCGGAAACTTGACTTTACAGAGCCGGAGCCAGGATTCATTTCTCTCATGGTTGATACCGCAGCTGCCTAAGAATACCTCGTCATCATAACTGTGCATAATGTCTATTATCGAGAGAACGATTAACTCCACAAATCATCAGTGGTAACGATGAGTGCACCGGAATGTGATTTATTGCCTGAAAATTCAGCTGTTCACCGGTTTCTGCAGACCGACAGTCTGAAGGAGAGGCGTGAATTTGTTACTGAGAAAAAGAAAGAATTGGATAAGGAGTTGGTACTGCCAAAATTCCAGCACAAGGAGTTAATTGGTTGTTCCACCGGAAGTGGATAGTGGAGAGAAAGCAAAGAACTCCTGGTGATTCCAGGCGGGTACCAGGCTAATCCAACAATGATTTTAGTTTTCGCTTTTATCGAAGAAATTTACACACCTGTAAATATTTTTTGTACCGCGAAGTTATGCAAACCCAGCCTCAACACTATGGAATGGGATTTAATATTAAAGATGAGGAGCAACCATGTTAAAGGATTTTCGTGATTTTATCTCCCGGGGTAGTGTGATCGACTTGGCAATCGGTGTGATCATTGGTGCTGCATTTACAGCCATTGTTAATTCTCTGGTGAATGACATCATCATGCCGCTGGTTGGTGTCCTGTTGGGTGGCGCGAATTTCGAATCCCTGGCAATTCAGTTTGGAGAAGCTTCCATCAACTATGGATTATTTATTCAGGCAGTGGTTAACTTTTTCCTGATTGCCCTGGTTATTTTCTTTGCGCTGCGCGCTTTGGTGGCGATGGAAAAAGAATTTGGCAAAGAAAAAGAGGCGCAGGTTGAAGAAGAATCTGCAAAAGCTGAAGATATCCAGCTACTGACCGAGATTCGCGACCTGTTGAAGGCGAGTCGTTCTGCTGCGGAATCAAAATAAGAATTTTTTCTCTTCTATTACAAAAAAATACCCTCCACCCTGAGAATGGATTTTCCCGGGTTGTTTGATTGATCGAAAACTTCAAAATTGAATTGGATCTGCAAACGAGGGAACAAAGATTACCAAAACCGATTATCTCTGTGCTGAAACGATCATTCTTGATATGATTAGGGAATGAAGAAACCAGAATTAATGGAAAATATTGGCATTGTTGTACCTGCGTGGAATGAAGGCAGGGATATCAACCTGGTTCTTGATGCTTTGGGTCCTATCGAGTGGCCGAAGCAAGTCGTGATTGTTGATGACGGTTCAACAGACAATACATTAGAGGTTGCCCAGCAGTACGCGGCTAAATTTCCGGCTATGATGGTGATCAGTTTGCTGCAGAACCAAGGGAAGGCTTCTGCAATGCTGGCAGGAATACAAGCCCTCCCCAGCGATGTAGACACGGTGGTGTTTCTTGATGCTGATTTATCCGGTCTCACTGAAGATCATCTCCAGCTGCTGATCGAACCAATCGAGACGAATCAGTGTGAGATGAGCGTTGCGATTTTCAAAGATGGCTACTGGCGTACAGATTTGTCGCAGCGTTTTGCCCCGAACTTGAACGGTCAGCGCTGTTTACCGCGTTATGCCGCGGAGAGGGCACTGAAACCGCTGGCGAACAGTGGTTATGGAGTCGAGATTGGTCTAACCCTTTACGCGAGACGAGAGAACTGGCGCATCCAGTATATTGATTGGACGGGAATGACGCATGATATTAAAGAGCATAAGCTTGGGCAGATGGAAGGGTACCGTGTACGGGTGCTAATGTACCGCCAAATTCTGGCTACATGGATACGTGAATGGAAGCGAGATAATTGATTGGCTATTTCGTTCGTGAGTATATCTCGAAAATGTGGGTGGCAATTTCACACTAAATTCGTTTGGTACAAATAATTGAAGCAATCCCGGTGTACAGAACTTCACTCTTTGCATTCTTGGCGATAGATTTACGGTGAATAGACAATTCTCAGGGACCGGTATTGCATGATAAATCCCGGGGCAGATTGAACCCCGGTAAAACAGGCGCACGGGCAGGTTTTATCACAGGATGGAAAATGATCGAACCAGGCAGGTAGCCGTTAAAAAATAACCGATGCGAGGGGAATGATTTTGATCGTAATTAGTGTAACAACAAACACCAATAAACGTTATTCATTACAGAAAACTAACCATGTTGTTACCTGGGTGATTATAAATCATGCCTCATTCCAGTTCCCTTGGTAGCATGAGGAGTAATCACAAAGAGGATGGCGATGATCCATTGGCTCAATTTGGTCGCTTACCTGTTTATCCAACAGTAAAGCCAATGGGGAGCAAGTAGCGAAACCGGCCCGTATGGTCGGATTTTTGTTTTAGTAAAGAAGGGTGTTGGCTTGGGTTTTTCATGATGGGCGGGACAGTTTTTCAGATTAATTTTGCCCTGTTGTTCCTTCTATGATGGGAGATTACCTTACCTATTCGCGCGTCATTTTTGATAGAAAATGAGGAGATTTGGATGACATTTAATGGATATAAAGGCAGATCGTACCAGTCGCCTCCCAATTTGGTGATCACGATCTCGGACTCCGAGCTGGGCGAGATTGGCTATCTGGTGATCGATCGCACCGTGAATGGATCAGCATCGGGAGGGATTCGATTCACACCGGATGTCAGCATCGAGGAATTATCGAGCCTTGCAATGGCGATGACCTATAAATGGGCTTTCCTGAATGTACCCATGGGGGGAGCAAAAGCGGGGATTTTTGCAGTTCCTGATCATCTTAATTGCAATCGTTCGGAATTGATGGAAGCATTTGGTCGAGGGATGAAATCGCTGGTCCAAAAGGGGGTTTATTTTCCAGGCATCGATTTAGGTACCACCATGGAAGATTTGCAGGCCATCATGTCAGGTGCAGGTAGACCCCTGGTTGGAGAACAGATTGACGGTTCATATGCAACAGCCCTGACGGTATTCGAAACTATTCGACAGGTGGCAAAATTTTCCAACCAGGAACTGGGCGGTGTGCGGGTCGGGTTGGAGGGATTTGGCAAGGTTGCCAGCGCGGTTGGAGAATTGTTGGCAGATGCCGGGGCGAAAATTATAGGTGTCTCGACCATCGAGGGAGTGATCGATGCTGAACATGGTCTGAACGTACAAGACCTGTTGAAATTGAAGCAGGATTTTGGTGATCACCTGGTGCAGCATTATCCGGGGACAAATGTCCAACCACCAGAGAATCTTTATTCACTTGATGTGGATCTCTTGATTCCAGGTGCGAGACCCAGGGTGATTAATGAGATGAATGTCAATCAAATTAAGGCAAAGTGGATAGTCCCCATTGCAAATGCTCCTGCGACATGGGATGCCGAATCACGAATGGACGAGATGAAAGTTCTTTACATTCCAGATTTTGTGGCAAATTGTGGGGGCATCCTCTCATCGGCAATGCGAGGTGAGCATTTTAATCTTGAGGATGTAAGGTACCTGGTCAGGACCACTTTCGCAGGGCTGGTTTTCACCTTACTTCAAGAATCGGCGCAGCGCGGTGAATCTTTCCGGGATTTTGTTCGCTCAGTAACCTGGCAAAACCACCTGGTGCTCTGTGATCCTGGCAGCAAACCAGTTGGTTTGAAGAAAGGTCTTCCAAAATTACTCAGAGACAAGGATTGGGACGGGATGAAACGCAGGATTGGCTACCGCGTTCACCGGGAATATCCAAAGACAAATGGATTAGTTCACCAGTCAGCACTGGACCGGTATGCAGAGTTAACTCTTGGCAGCATGATTGACCTACTGGAACCAAGCTAAGAAACATCTTGAGACCTGTACCAGGAGCCAATATGGGCGTGAGGTTAGAAAGATAATATGAGCGGAGTTTTCGGGGTTTTCGACAGCCTGCAGAAGGTTAATATACAATCCCTGATCAGCCAGATCGGTGTCCAGATCCGCCATAAAGATTGGCAGGTGGTTGACTCCTACAGCAACCAGGCTGGAGGTATTGGATTTGGTCGTCAGGGAATAGGTATCTTCAACAGGACTGTACAGCCGGTATGGAATGCCCGGAAAAATGTTGCAGTGGTGATGGCAGGAGAATTATTTGATACCGACCAACTCGAGACGATCGACTCCAGACTGCCAGATGAATACAAAATTTTAGAATTATATAAACAATTTAGCGAGAAATTTATCACAAAAATAAATGGAGTATTTATCCTGGCAATCTGGGATGGGTTGAAGAAAAAACTGTTCATCGCAAATGATCGATTTGGTCTTTACCCGCTGTATTACGCACACTACAAGGGAAGATTTATTTTCTGCTCGGAAATGAAGGGTATTCTGTGCGACCCGGAATTTAACACGCGAGTCGACCTGGTTGCATTGAGCGAATATATGCGTTTTCAGCATTTGCTCGGAGAAAAAACTTTTTTTGAAGATCTGAAGTTGCTCAGGAATGCCAGCCTGCTGACCTATTCTGTGCGCGGTGACCGGCTGGAGATTAATTCGTACTGGGATTTCTCTCAAATTCCTGAACTGCCAGACTCTGTGACATTTGGGGATGCAGTGGAAGAATCTGGTCGCTTGCTGAAAGTGGCTGTGAATAAGCTCAGCTTGGGGGGATACCGGAATGGGATTTACCTGAGTGCAGGGCTGGATTCAAGGGCAATCCTGGGCCTGCTCGATCGACACAAATTTCCGGTCACCACGGTTACCTACGGGAATAAAGATTGCCGGGATACGGTTTACGCCCAGAGAATCGCGAACATCATGGGTACCGATCATCATTTTTTTGAACTTAGAAATGGATATTGGGTACAGCAGTATGCCGATTTGCACCTAGACCTGACAGAGGGTTTCCACAGCTGGATCCACTCGCACGGCATCAACATTATGGACCAGGCGCGAACGATCATGGATATTAACTTGACTGGATTCGGGGGAGGCCAATCTGCGATTGATTGGGAAGATCCGCCGTTGCTGTATGCCAAGGATGATTATAGTTTCAATGCTCGCTTATTCAACCTGCTCTCTCAAAAAACAACCTGGCCTTCAATGGATGATATTGAAGAGCGAATGTTATACTCGCGGAAATACCGTGCGGAAATGAGCGGGGTGGCATACGATTCGTTCATGGAAGAAATCGCCCGCTTTGATCATCTTCCGTACTACCAGCGGGCAGCTTATTTTGCCCTGGTGAATCCAGATCGCCGGTTGTTCCAGTATTTTACGGTGTTCCACCGGGCAGCATTTGAACAGCGATTTCCGTTCTATGATTACGATTATTTCAAATTTGTATATGCTTTACCTCCAGAGATGCTGTTCAAGCGCAGGTTAAGACGGGGGATTCTCCAGGATAAGGTAAAGCAGTTGAGCAGAATACCATATGATAAAGATAACCTGCCGGTTACAACCAATCATTTCACTCGCATATATTCAAGGGTGGGCAATGTAACGAGAACTTATGTCAACCGGCACATCGCGCAAATATTCCCGGACCACCCAACGCTTTACGCTGATTATGAAAATTGGTTGAGGAGAGAACTGCGTGATTGGGGAGAGGAGATTTTAATTGGTGACAGGACGCTTGCCAGAGGTTACTTCAACCCCAATTTCTTGAAGTCTTTATGGCAGCGGCACCAATCTGGGTTGGAAGTGAACATGATTGGAAAAATTGCACCCATCATGACTTTTGAAATGATGTTGCGCAAATTCTATGATCACAAGTGCCCGGAGGTGGTGGAGTCTGGGGCAGGTATCGCTGCGGAAAAAGAAGTACGTGGAATAGAATTACCTGTTGAACCAAAATTGGAAGAGGTAGATTCTTTGGCGGGAGATCAGGCACAAGAATAAAAATTCCAGTTCCTTATGAGAGACTGCCTGCACTGGTATGCATTTATTTGAGCGGACCGGTTAATCCAGCTTCAGCTTCACCAAATGCTATTAATAATACGAGCAGGGTAACGGGGTACCCAAACCCTTGTCCACCGCCTTTCGATAGACCTCTGGTAGGATAGCAGCATACTCTCCCCAAATACCCAGGGCGATATAAACAATCATTTCATCCTGGCTTTTGCGACCGGGTTTTCTCCCGGCAACGATATCTGGCCATTCGGCGGACACATTCTCGAAATCAAAAAGGCCTTGCTGCTTGAGATAGACCAATTCCGGAATACGGGGATTGACGTAGTACCAATTATCCACGATTACCTGATCTGCGCCTGTGATCACATCGTAAGCAATTTCCTGGTAAGAACCTAGCCGGGCGATAAATGCGCCTTTCTTCAGCCAGGTACGCTCCACCAGAGGTTGGGAACCCGTGGTGACAGTGATGATGATATCCGCCTGGTGGGTGATTTCTTCTCGATCGGACAGGTCAGCAGCTGATAGATTGAACTCAACCTCTGTGCCAACCTCCCTGGCGCATGCTTCTGCAATTTTGGGAAAAAGATCGATCACAAATACATTTTCCAGCTGGAAGACTGAATCGAGGGCGCGCAGGTGCATCCTGCCCAGCGAACCCGCGCCAAACACGACGGCTGTTTGCGGATTTTCTGGTGCGAGGTATTCAGCAGTGACCGCAGTGGAGGCGGCAGTTTTTAGGCCGGTGACCCAACCGGCTTCCATCATGCAGGCCGGGTAGCCTGTTTCGGCTTCAAAAACCAGCACGAGGGAGGATGTGGCGGGAAGGTTGAACTTGCCGGGATTATCCTGGAAAAAGTTGAAAGTCTTGACGAAGAAATAATCTTCGTTTTTGATATAACCGGTGAAGGGTTTGACAAAACCATGATCCCCGATGGATGTGTAGAACTTGTTTCCAACCACCTCGCCGGCAGCATCGGACTGAATTCCACGGCGAGCGAGCTCGATCGCCTGGTGAATATCAAGTGTTTGCGCGACTTCATCCTCGCGGAGGTAAAGAAACGTACTGGGAAGTGGCATGATCGTTCTCCTAGTTGGGGAATGGGGGAGTGAATCCTGGTTTAAAAATTATTGTAGCCTGATTAGGGTATAATGCAACAGGAAAATTTATAGATTGCGGTGATGCGTTCCGCAGGAAGATTTACGCCCCCGTAGCTCAATGGACAGAGCGCCTGACTTCGAATCAGTAGGTTGTGCGTTCGAATCGCACCGGGGGTGCCTATATGTGGGGGTAAACCCTCTGTAATACCCCAGATATGGGGGTTAAGAGCCTACTTGATTGGTAGGCTCTTTCCCTTTACTGCAACTTTACTGCAACCACATTTATCTTTTTATATGAGTAGATAGAATCCTACTGACACAAAATGAGCACGTAGAATGGATTTAGACATTTATAACTTTACCTCCTTAAACCAAAAAACCCGTCTCAATTGAGACGGGTTTTTGCCATGATGAAAACTACAGGCCACACGGATACGAGGACTCTGACTCGTCTCCCTGATATTCAGCCGATACCCACTGGAAATCGATATCAGGGAACGATTTATTTAGGTGTAAATATACCCCCTATGTTCACTCAAGATGAGTGTATATACTTATTGATACCATGTGTCATTCAAGTTATTGGTTGCAAAGAACCTACAAGGGTGATCCGTGAGATCCTAAATGTCCTAATATTTTAGGACAAAAAGTCCATTACTAATAGGATGATAATGATCATATTTTATTGAAAGTTTCTGTCTCATCCAATAATGTTTGTAATCAGTATTCATAGAATCGAAAAACCTACCTAGAATTATACAGTTGCCAGATTTATTTAATTGTACTTATAATGTAGCTGGCACACCTTACTCCAAACTTTTCTTTCGGCGCATAATCGAAAAACCGACAAATATTCTGATCAGCTAATCCAACTCAAGATGATGTTGTATCCCTTCGATATTGATCATCTAATTCCTTGATTCGATTCACCTTCGGTAAAGATCGACCTCCAGCGAATTCAGAAGAGAGCCAGTGATCAAGTAGCACATGAACTAATGTCGCTCCGACCACTTGCGCGCCAAATGTGATGATCTGTGCATCATTACTTTTTCGAGCACGCTCAGCTGAATAAGGGTCATGCGCACAAGCAGCCCTTACACCTGGTACCTTATTGGCAACCATCGCCATTCCAATACCGGTACCACAAATTAGAATTCCCCGATCTGATTCCCCATCTGCAATCCTTACTGCAAGAGCATTGGCAATATCCGGATACAAGTCCGGTTGATCTGAGCTTTCAACGCCCACATCAACCACCGTATGACCGAGATCCTGAAGATAATCCTTCACATTTTCTTTTAATTCGAAGCCAAATCCATCACTCCCCAACAAGATTTTCATAGCGATATTTCTCCCTCTTATCTCTTTCAAAATGATCTACATATCTTTGACTATGCCCAACTTTTCACTTGCTGCTATCGCAGCACCAATGATGCCAGCATGATTTCTCAATTTTGCCGGCTTGACTTCAGCAGAAATCTTGATATATGGTGAAAAGCTTTCAATGAACTCACTGAATCCCCCACCCAAAATGAACAATCTTGGTCTGAACATCTTATCTAACACTGAAAGAACTATATGAAACCTTGCCCCCCACTGCTCCCAATTTAAATTGTCCCGCTCCATAGCGGATCCAGCGAAATAAGATCCTGTATGTTTATTGCCAATTTCCATCCAACCGATCTCGAAATTTGGGATCAAGCGTCCATCGTAAAATAATGCAGAGCCCAATCCAGTTCCAATTGTCAAAAGGATCACAACGTCTTTTATATCCTTCCCCACCCCGAATCGCATCTCAGCAATGCCAGCTGCGTCGGCATCATTCATGACGATAACTGCTTGGTTTAGGTGTTGCGAAAGGATATGATCAGCCTGAACACCTATCCAGCTATCATCGATAGCGTATGCAGTCAGA